>CAVYHT010000013.1:0-502500 GCA_963768355.1 uncultured Alphaproteobacteria bacterium | reverse complement strand
AGGCGGGCTCTTCACGACACTGGTCGCCGCCGTTCGAGGCCGCCGGCCTCGTCGAGACCCTGAAGGGCGAAGGCCCGTTCACCGTCTTCGCTCCCACCGATGACGCCTTCGCGGCCCTGCCCGAAGGCACCGTCGAGGACCTGCTGAAGCCCGAGAACAAGGACAAGCTGACCGCGATCCTGACCTACCACGTCGTGCCGGGCAAAGTGATGTCCGACGGACCTCTCCAACGACATGAAGGCCGCTACCGTCGAAGGCAGCGAAGTCACGATCATGACCGAAGGCGGCGTGATGGTGAACGGCGCCAACGTCGACCACCGCCGACATCGAAGCCTCGAACGGCGTGATCCACGTCATCGACGCCGTGATCCTGCCAGACTCGGCAATGTAATCACCGGAACGAATCGGGGGCGGGCTTTGGCCTGCCCCTTTTTCTGCTGATAGCTAGAGGGAAGTGAAAATATGAACCGTCGTTTCGCACTGAAATCCGTGGCCGCCGTGGCATTGCTTGCCGTGACCGCAGCCTGTACCCCGATGATGAAGTCCGACCCCGACATCGTCGATGTCGCAAGTTCCAATGCCGATTTCTCGACGCTGGTCGCCGCCGTTTCGGCCGCGGGTCTTGTCGACACGCTCAAAAGCGAAGGCCCGTTCACCGTCTTTGCCCCGACCAACGCGGCGTTCGCAGCCTTGCCCGCCGGTACGGTCGAAACCCTGCTGAAGCCGGAAAACAAGGACCAGCTCGTCAAGATCCTGACCTATCATGTCGTTCCGGGGAAAGTGACCTCTGACCAACTGACGGGCAAGCGCCTGTCGGTCGCCACGGTCGAAGGCAGCAAGGTCCATATCGACGGCCGCAAGGGCGTCAAGGTCGAGAACGCCACTGTCACCACCGCCGATATCATGGCATCGAATGGCGTGATCCATGTGATCGACAAGGTGCTGCTGCCGAAATAAGGCCCGAAACCTGATGCGAATCTCTCACCCCGTGCTACCGTCGGCTATCCACTGACAGCACGGGGTGAGTGTCCATGAGCTTCATCAACACCGTACCCGAGAAGACGGCCACCGGCGAAACCGCAGCTCTTTACGACAAGGCGCGCGTCGCCAACGGGCATGTCCCGAACATGACCCGCGCCTTCAGCCACCGTCCCGAATATGATGCCGCCTGGAGCGGTCTGCTGGAGGCAATCAAGGCCGCGCATGAATATGCGGCGCTACGAACTGGTGACACTCGCCGCCGCACTCGCGCTTCGCAGTTCCTATTGCGCGCTGGCACATGGCTCGGTTTTGCTGCGTGATTTCTTCACCGCCGAAGAATTGCGCGCCATCGCCGTTGATTTCCGTCATGCCGATCTGCTGCCTGTCGATATCGCCGCAATGGATTACGCGCAGGCCATCGTCAATGACGCCACCGCCGTCACGCCTTCGCATATCGAGGCGCTTCGCGTGCAGGGCCTGACGGACGGCGAAATCTCCGACATCGCCGCTGCCGCGGCTGCGCGCAGCTTCTTCAGCAAGTTTCTCGACGCGCTCGGCACCCATCCCGATGCCAGCTATTCCGACCTGCCAAAACCGCTTCGCGATCATCTGACGGTCGGGCGCAGTATTGAAAAATAGGCCCGCCCGATCTGGCTGATCGCGCGGGCCTCCACTTCATCTTTCTACAACTGCCCACGCGCAAAGCGTGAATGCCCCGCCAGACGGCGGGGCTTTGTCCTAGTGAATCGTGGCCTCGTCGGGCTTCGGCCGGTTGCTGGCGGCAACCCTGTCACCCACGATCAAGCCCGTCGACCCCGGCACTGACCGGCATGGTATCACCCTCGACCACATCGCCGGCCAGCAGCATCTCGGCCAACTGATCCTGCAACGACCGCTGGATCACCCGCTTCAGCGGCCGCGCGCCGTAAACCGGGTCATAGCCTTCATCGGCCAGCCAGGATTTCGCGCTCTGATCCAGATCCAGCGCGATGTTGCGCGCCGCCAGCCGCTTTTGCAGCCGCCCCAGCTGGATCTCGACGATGCCGTCCATATCCGCCCGGCTCAGCCGGTCGAAGATGATGGTCTCGTCCAGACGGTTCAGGAACTCGGGCCGGAAATGCGCCCGCACCGCTTCCATCACGTCGCGCTTGGCCTGCGCCGGGTCCGCGCCGTCGGGCATCTGGCTCAGCGCCTGCGACCCAAGGTTCGAGGTCAGCACGATCAGCGTCTGCTTGAAATCCACCCGGTGCGCCCTGACCATCGGTCAGCACACCGTCATCGAGCACCTGCAACAGCACGTTGAAGACCTCAGGATGCGCCTTTTCGACCTCGTCGAACAACACAACCTGATAGGGCCGGCGCCGCACGGCCTCGGTCAGCACACCGCCCTCGTCATAGCCGACATAGCCCGGAGGCGCGCCGATCAGACGGGAAACCGAGTGCTTCTCCATGAACTCGGACATATCGATGCGGACCATCGCGGCGTCATCGTCAAACAGATACTCGGCCACCGCCTTGGTCAGCTCGGTCTTGCCGACACCCGTCGGCCCGAGGAACAGGAACGAGCCAAGCGGACGGCTTTCGTCCTGCAACCCTGCACGAGCGCGGCGCACCGCATTCGACACAGCGGTCACGGCCGGCCTTCTGGCCGATCACCCGCTTGCCCAGCTCCTCTTCCATCCTGCAGCAGCTTCTCGCGCTCGCCTTCCAGCATCTTCGACGGTCGGGATACCGGTCCAGCGCTCGACAACCTCGGCGATCTGCTCGGGCCGCACGGCTTCCTCGACCATCAGCGCATCGCCCTCGGCCTCGGCCTCCGCCAGCTTCTTCTCAAGCTGCGGAATGACGCCATAGGACAGCTCTCCGGCCTTGGCCAGATTGCCCTCGCGCTTGGCATGGTCCAGCTCGATCCGCGCCTGCTCCAGCTGTTCCTTCAGCCCGCGAGAGCCTTCCAGCCGGTCGCGTTCGGCCTGCCACTGCGCCGTCATCGCCTCGGACTTCTCGCTCAGATCGGCCAGTTCCTTGGTCAGCTTCTCCAGCCGGTCCTTCGACGCCTTGTCGTCTTCCTTCTTCAGCGCCTCCGCCTCGATCTGCTTTTGCAGGATCTCGCGGTCCAGATTGTCCAGCTCCTCGGGCTTGGAATCCACTTCCATCCGCAACCGGCGACGCGGCTTCGTCCATCAGGTCGATCGCCTTGTCCGGCAGGAATCGGTCGGTGATGTAGCGATGCGACAGCGTCGCCGCCGCCACCAGGGCCGAGTCCGAGATCCGCACCCCGTGGTGCAACTCGTACTTCTCCTTGATGCCGCGCAGGATGCTGATCGTGTCCTGAACCGTCGGCTCCTCGACCAGCAACGGCTGGAACCGCCGCGCCAAAGCCGCGTCCTTTCTCGACATGCTTGCGGTACTCATCCAGCGTCGTGGCACCGACACAGTGCAATTCGCCGCGCGCCAAGGCGGGTTTCAGACAGGTTCGAGGCATCCATCGCCCCGTCCGCCTTGCCCGCGCCAACCAGCGTGTGCATCTCGTCGATGAACAGGATGATCTCACCCGCCGCAGCGGTCACTTCCGACAGAACCGCCTTCAGCCGCTCCTCGAATTCACCGCGATACTTCGCGCCGGCAATCAGCGCGCCCATGTCCAAAGCCATCAGCTTCTTGTTGCGCAGGACTCTCGGCACGTCGCCGTCGATGATCCGCAGCGCCAGACCTTCCGCAATCGCGGTCTTGCCCACGCCGGGCTCGCCGATCAGAACCGGGTTGTTCTTGGTCCGGCGGCTCAGCACCTGCATGGTGCGGCGAATTTCCTCATCGCGGCCGATGATCGGGTCGATCTTGCCATCCTCGGCGGCCTCGCGTCAGGTCGCGCGCGTACTTCTTCAGCGCATCATAGCCTTCCTCGGCAGACGCCGAATCCGCCGTCCGACCCTTGCGGATGTCGTTGATCGCACCGTTCAGCTTCTGCGCGGTGATCGTTCCAGCCTCAAGGGCGTCCTTGGCCGGCGACCGCACTACGGCCAAGGCCGTCAGAATCCGCTCGACCGGCACGAAACTGTCGCCAGCCTTCTTGGCGATCTTCTCGGCCTCGTCCAGCACCTTGCCGGTCTGGCTGTCCATGTAGATCTGCCCGGCGTCGCCGGTCACTTTCGGGATTTTCGACAGCGCCAGATCGACAGCCTCGACCACCCGCGAAGGCTCTCCGCCCGCGCGCTTGATCAGGTTGCTCGCCAGCCCCTGATCGTCATCCATCAATGCTTTCAGCAAATGCTCCGGGGCCAATTTCTGATGGCTCTCCCGCATTGCAATCGTCTGGGCCGCTTGCAAAAACCCCCGCGACCGCTCCGTGAACTTCTCCATGTTCATCGGTATTCTCCTTTGTCAAAGCGCCCATCCCTCGGGTCGCCCGACAATGCGGCGCGACCCATTTGCAGGCCTCATCAGGTATTTGGGGGTCGGCGGCGCAGCCTTCAAGACCGAAAGGCCGAAAGGACGCACCCCAACCGGGATGCGCCCCAACCGCGAGTGGCGGGTCGTCAGTTCGCCGAATTGGTTTCCGGCACGGTTTCGGGTTCTGTCGCCGGGGGCAAAGCGGTCTGATCGTCAGGGACGGTCATGCTCTCGCCGTCAGTCGGCACGGTTTCGGGTGCCACTTCGGGCGATACCGGTTCGATCACATCGACATCCACATTGGCACCCGCCGGCGTCGATCCGGCATCGCGGTCGCTTCCGATCACGAATGCAACGACGGCAAGTGCGATCACCACGGCGCCCGCGATGAACCAGACAGCGCCGCCGCTACGTTCATTGTTCACCACCCGCATCGAGTTCCCGATTGGCCGGATGGTCGGTTTCGTGTTTGTAAGCCATGATATGCTCCTTTCGCTGGTTTTGTCTGGATCTCAGCAACTCAAACGCAGGCTCCGGCGGCGGGGTTCCTGCGCATGGCCACCGCTCTCCGATTCCGGCCAAAAACTGCCAATCTCGCCTTGCCGGACGGCCAGTCACCGCCTAAACAGGCCGAAATCCGAAGAACGGAGCATCCCATGCAAAATGACAGCCTGATCGTCGCCCTCGACGTGCCCAACGCGCTTGACGGGCTGAAACTTGCGACCGAAATCGGCGATGCGGCCAGTTTCTACAAGATCGGCCTGGGGATGCTGACGGGCGGCGGTCTGGCCTTGGCGAATGAGCTGAAATCAGAGCACGGCAAGCGCATCTTTCTCGACATGAAGTTCTTCGACATCCCCGCCACCGTCGAGGCCGCCGTGCGCGGCATCGCCCAGTTCGACCTCGATTTCCTGACCGTTCACGGCGACCCTTATGTCGTGCGTGCCGCCAAGGAGGGCGCTGCCGCCTCCGACATGAAGATCCTCGCCGTCACGATCCTGACATCGCTCGACCGCGCCGATCTCGATGATGCGCTGATCCGGCCCGGCACCGTCGCCGACCTTGTGATCGAACGCGCTGCCCGCGCGATGGTGGCAGGCGCAGACGGCGTCATCTGCTCACCACAAGAGGCCGCCATGATCCGCGCCCTGCCGGAATCCGACGGCAAACTGATCGTCACGCCCGGCGTACGGCCAGCCGGCAGCGACAAAGGCGACCAGAAACGCATCGCCACCCCGGCGCAGGCGATATCGGACGGAGCAGATCACATCGTCGTCGGTCGCCCGGTCTGGCGCGCCGAAAACCCGCGCGCGGCCGCGCAGGCGATTCAGGATGAGATCACCCGTGCCTGGCAGACAAACTCCAGCTTCGCCAGAACCTGAGGACTCTCCCGCTTCATTATCTATCAAATATATCCGCCGGAGGCTTGCCCGCGCCGCAGCACTCAGCCGCTCCCTAGGGCTCGTCGTTGATGTCACGCTCCCAGATCTTGGGCGTCCGGCCGCGCAGACCGAATATCTTGCGCAGAGCCAGCCAGGCAATCAGCGACAGGACTGCAGCGATCAGGATCAGCGCCGGCATTGACCCGCCGGCAAGCCCAAGCGCGATCAACACGCCGGTCAGAATAACCCCGATGGCAAAGCCCAGAAACACATAGGCCGGGGCGATCACCTCAAGAACGGCCAGGGCCACGCCGGCAACGATCCAGACCCACCATTCCTGCCACACATCAGCCGCGCCCCTTCAGCATCTGGAACGCATCGCCAAAGGCCTCCAGCGCCTGCGCCGGCACGATCACGGTCTGCTTGCCCGGCGCCCTGCCCCACGGCGGTCAACGCCTCGACCTGTTTCAGCGCCACCTGATACTGCGCCGCCTCGATGCCCGTTCTCCTGGATCGCCGCGGCGATCACACTCGGTCGCATAGGCCTCGGCATCGGCCAGCACCCGGCGCGCCTTGGCCTCCTGCTCGGCGGCATACAAGCTCCGCATCCGCGTTCAGCTCCACCGCCCGCTTCGTGCCCTCGGCCTCGGTCACCTGCGCCCGCCGCGCGCGTTCGGCGTTCAGCTGCTGCAGCATCGCCGCCCGCGTCGCCTCATCCAGGTTCACATCCAGAATCTCGGCCCGCGTCACCTCGATCCCCCAGTCATCGACCATCGCCGCCACCAGCTCGCGCACCTTGCCGATCAGCTCCGTCCGGTTCGACTGCACCTGGTCCAGCTCCATCTTGCCGATCTCGGACCGCACGATCCCCGCCACCGTCGTGGCAATCGCCGCATCCACGTCGCGGATCCGGTAGACCGTCTTCTCCGGCTCGGTGATCCGGTAGAACACGCTGGTCTCGACCTGCACCAGCACGTTGTCCGCGGTAATCGCGTCCTGCTCGGCATTCGGCAACTGCCGCTCCAGAATCGAGATCTTGTGCGCGACCCGGTCCAGAAACGGCACGATGAAGTTGATCCCCGGCCCCAGCACCGCGCGCAGCCGGCCGAACCGCTCGACCACGTGCTTCTCGGATTGCGGCACGATCCGCACGCCCAGGTAGATGCAGATGATGATGAATGCCGCCACCGCCAGAACAACGGCATTGCCGCCCACAAAATCTGCAACCAGAGATCTCAATTTCCATCAGGTTTCCCTCGTTCCGCTTTGGCGGCGACTATGGCTGTTTGCTTGACCTTTGGGAATCCCCAACAAAGAGACCATCATATTTTGAATGACGGGGCCCCGGCCTTGCTGATAACTTTGCCATCCACGATCCGGATCAGACCTGCCATGCCCGCCCTCTGCCGTGACTGCCTGACTCGCTTTGACACCAGCGCACGCTGCCCGTCCTGTCGCAGCCCGCGCATCGTCAGTCATCCGGAGCTTTTCGAGCCTCACCATCGCCCACATGGATTGCGACGCCTTTTACGCCTCGGTCGAAAAGCGCGACAACCCAGAGCTTCGCGACAAGCCGGTCATCATCGGCGGCGGCAAGCGCGGCGTGGTCTCGACCGCCTGCTATATTGCGCGAATCAAGGGCGTCCGCTCGGCGATGCCGATGTTCAAGGCGCTGAAACTCTGCCCCGAAGCCGTGGTCGTCAAACCGCGGATGCAGGCCTATGTCGAAGCTTCCCGCGCAATCCGCGCGATGATGGACGAGTTGACGCCCTCGGTCGAGCCGCTTTCGCTTGATGAAGCTTTCATGGACCTTACCGGCACCGAACGATTGCATCACGCCCCACCGGCGCTGATGCTGGCAAAACTCACCAAACGGATGCAAGAGGAACTGGGCCTCACCGGCTCTATCGGTCTTTCGCACAACAAATTCCTCGCCAAGGTTGCCTCTGACCTCGACAAGCCGCGCGGCTTTGCGGTGATTGGCGCCGCAGACACCGAGAGCTTCCTGCGCGACAAGCCCGTGCGCCTGATCTGGGGCGTCGGGCAAGCCACGCAAGCCGCCCTCGACAAGGCCGGAATTCGTAGCTTTACCGACCTCCTGCGCTGGGACCGCAAGGACCTCAACGCCCGCTTCGGCACGATGGGTGACCGGCTTTGGCATCTTGCGCGCGGTCAGGATCGCCGGCGCGTTTCAACCAATGCCCCGATGAAGTCGATCTCGAATGAGACGACCTTCTTCGACGACACCTCCAGCCTCGATATCCTTGACGGTCACATCTGGCGGCTGTCCGAAAAAGTCTCGGACCGGGCCAAGGCCCGGAGCCTCGCCGGTAGGGTCGTGACACTGAAGCTCAAGCGCGCCGACCATTCGCTGCTGACCCGCCGGATCAGCCTGCACGAGCCGACGCAAATCGCTGACCGTATATACCGGACTGCCCGCGACCTGTTCGATCAGGTCGGGGACCAGGGGCCATACCGGCTGATCGGCGTCGGCCTTTCCGATATCGGCCCGGAAGCTGCCGCCGACCTTTCGGGCGACCTGCTGGACCCCGATGCGATCAAACGCAGCAAGGCCGAGCGCGCCGCTGACAGCATCCGTGCGAAATACGGCCACGACGCGATCGTCAAAGGCCGCGCGTTGCGCTGAGAGAACGCGATCGGCCAACGGCTTCGCCACGCGATATGGTGCGCATTCTGCTACGTGATGCCTAGGGGTTACGGCCGAAAGGCTCTATTCCGCCGCCAGCGGAACCTCTTGCCTGCCAAAATCGGTCAGTAGCGCCACGACCTCGGTCATCGCGGCCTTGAAGCTGTCAAAACCGGCATTCGGTTGTATGGTCTTTTCATCCATGTAGAGCGCTCGGTCGATCTCGACCTGCACCACGTGTTGCCTGCGCGACGGTCGGCCATAGTGCTGGGCAGTAAAGGCCCCCGCAAAGGGTGCGTTGCGCGCGACGTTCAGCCCAACGGCCCCAAAGGCCGCCTCGATCTGCTCGACCACCTCGGATCCCGCCGCCGCCCCGAACCGGTCGCCCAGAACGATGTCGGGACGCGGTCCCCGTCCATGGCAGATCGAATCGATCGCCTCATGCGGCATCGAATGGCAGTCGATCAGGATCGTCTCGCCGAACCTGCCATGCGACTCATTCAGAAGTGCTTGCAAGCGCGCGTGGTAGGGATGCCAGAACCGCTTCAGCCGGTCTTCTGCCTCGCGCAACGACAGCTTGCCACGATAGATCGACCGCCCGTTAGCCACCACGCGCGGCACCACACCAAGCCCCGAGCTGACGCGCGGATTATGGGTAACGCGACGAACATCCTCGATCAGCGCCGGATCCAGTTCATCGGCCGAGCGATTGAGGTCGATGAAGGCGCGCGGCGCGCGGGCCGCCAGCAAAGGCGCACCGAAACGCGGTGCAGTGCCAAAAAGCACATCCACGAATGCGTCCTCGGAAGTGCGGATCGCGCGTTCGTCCAGCACCGAGGCGCGCAAGAATGCGGCCGGATAGTCGCGCCCGCTATGCGGCGAGGCAAAGACCACGCTTGTGGTCCAACTTTCGGGCATATCCAGCCGGAATGGCAACTTGCGCTTCTCCTGTCCTCTGCCAAGACTATAGGCGGATTCTTTACGTTGCCAAAAGCCCTTGAAAGCAGTGCCGACTCCTTTTATAGACCTGCGAACCGACGCGGCCTCCCCCGCGTCTTGTTCGTTTGGGCACGTCCCATCGGGCAGGCAGGGGTGAAAAAGCGACTTTCGGGCGTATAGCTCAGCGGTAGAGCACTACGTTGACATCGTAGGGGTCACAAGTTCGAACCTTGTTACGCCCACCATCGCCCCCTAAGAACGGGGCAAAACAGTTTTGGCGCCTCAGCGCCGCATGAAGAGGAGAGGACCATGAAGGTCAGAAACTCGCTCCGCTCGCTCAAGAGCCGGCACCGCGATTGCCGTATCGTGCGCCGCAAGGGCCGCGTCTACGTCATCAACAAGACCCAGCGCCGGTTCAAGGCCCGTCAGGGCTGATCCAGAAAGCGTGTAGAATCGAAAGGGCCGTCGGTTTTCCGGCGGCCCTTTCCTTTGCCTCCGCAGGGCAGGACTCCCTGCGGGCATTTTTCTCAAGCGTTACCGCGAAGCCTGTCAGCGAAACAGTAAATCCGCCATCAGCCGCACGACCGTCTGCTGCGTCAGATAGCCGGTGACCGGCATGTCGCGGGCTTGCTGGTAACGCCGGATCGCACGGCGCGTTGACTTGTCGAAGGTCCCATCGACCTTGCCGGGTTTCAGACCCAGCGCCGCCAGCCGGCCCTCGATGATGGATCTCGTCTGCCCATTCAGCCCCAAAGCTTCCTCGCTTTGGCGCGCCTTGTCGTTGGCCTCTTGGTCGTCGTCGTCCCGGGTCAGATCCTCGATCCGGGCGCGGGCCTCTTCGGCAAATGCGCCCTTAGGATTGCTTTCGAGATAATCACGATAGGCTTCCGCAGTTCCTGTGGAGACAGCACGGTCCCAAGCGATGCGATCTGCCTGAGCGGCAGCCTGACGCCTGCGATCCGCAAAAACCTGCAACCGGTCCTGAGCGACCTCGGCATAGACACCGTCGGGATAGCGCTTGAGATAGGCTCGCAGGCCCGGTTCATCCCCTGCCGCCCCGGACGCCGCCCAATAGCTTCGGTCGTCGCGCTCTTGTTCAAGTCGCCGCGCTTCGGCTTCTGCCTCCAGCTCCTCCGCCCGCCGCGCGCCCTGCGTCTCTAACCGCAGGGTCTGATCGCCGGTAAGATATCCGGTGGGCTGCTCTCCATTGGCCGATTGCCAGCTTGCTATGGCCGAGCGGGAGCCGGCGCCAAACAGCCCGTCAATGCCGCGCGGATTGAAATCCAGGATGGAAAGGTTGCGTTGTATCGATCGCTTCTGATCCCGGCTGAGGCGCAATTCCTCCTCGGCCAGACGTGCAATCCGGTTCGGCTCCGACTCAATTTCGCGGATCAGTCGACTGGCATCCGGGGCGCTGACACCATCCGGGAATTGCCGAAGATATTCCCGGTAAGAGGCGATCGTATCCGCCGCCCGCGCCGATTTCCAGGCCGCCGCGTCACTGACCCCGGCTTCAGGCAAGACAATGGGCCTTTGCGCCGTCGCACCGGAAGCGACGAACCGGTAGTCACTCGGCATGTAGCCCTGGATCAGCAGCCCTTGCCGCCGAGCCGCTTGTACCGTGTCGGTCATCGCGGGTAGCGGCAGAATATCCTCGGCGAAACCGGCAATGGCGCGCGCGCCACCGCGGAACACTGTCACACCTTGGGGCAAAGTCGGGCTGCCAAGCCCAAGCTCAAGATAGGGCTGACCCGCAGCGCCGATCTGGCCATCTTCGCCGACCAGCAAAAGAGCCTTTCCAGGGTGGGCAGCAAGAACCGCCATGATCGCGGAAAGCGGCAAGCCGTCGCGCGCCAAATCTGCCAGACCGGGGTCTGCAGTCTGATCGGTACCCAGCAGCCAGGCCTCCTGACCGCTGTTCATGAACCGCCCTGCCAACACTACCAGCACACGCTTGGCTTCAGCCGAGACGGCAACGAAATCCTCCAGCGCGTCCCGCATTTCAGGGGCCGAGGCATCCTCCCGGCCGATGACGTCGAACCCCAGGGCCTCGAATTCATCGACGGCTGCGGTCACGTCCGCACCGCTTCGCAGGTCGCGCATCGTATCGTAATTCTCGTTCCCGATGATCAGCGCGACATCGGCATTCACCAACCCTGCCAGCCCCAGAAGGGCCACGCTGGACAGCAACAGATGCTTCATGGGAATACTCCTTTAGCGTATCAACACGGGCTATCGGTCATAGTTCCGCTGATCGTCGATCACCTTACCATCATTCGGCAGGCTTCCCGGCGCCACAACCTCGACGGTACCCTTCAGCTTTAACACAGCCGCGACACTCTCGTGATATGCAATAACATCGCCGCCTTTCGCTTCGATCTGCACGGTCATGGCGTCGGCATCACCGTCGCGAGTCGCCGTCACGCGGGCCTTCGAGATCTCCGGATGGCGCGCCACCAACTCGGCAACCTGCTCGGGCCGCACGAACATGCCCTTGATCTTGGTCGTCTGGTCGGCGCGCCCCATCCAGCCCTTGATCCGCAGGTTCGTCCGCCCGCAGGGGCTGACCCCGGGCGACACGGCGGAAAGATCGCCGGTGGCAAACCGGATCAGCGGATAATCGGGGTTCAGCGTCGTCACCACCAGCTCGCCGACCTCGCCCTCGGCCACCGGAATACCGGTGCCCGGCCGCACGATCTCGACGATCACGCCCTCATCCACGATCAACCCTTCTTGTGCGGGGCTTTCATAGGCGATGTTGCCCAGATCGGCGGTAGCGTAGTTCTGCAAACACAGGATGCCGCGATCCGCATAGTCCTGCCGCAGCGACGGAAACAACGCGCCGCCACCGACCGTCGCCTTGGTGATTTTCAGCGCCAGTTTCATCTTCTCGGCCCGGTCCAGAATCACCTTCAGATAATCCGGCGTCCCGGCGTAGGCGGTGGACCCGACATCATGCGCCGCGCGCACCTGCATCTCGGTGTGCCCGGTCCCGGCCGGCAAAACCGTGGCCCCGACCGCCCGGGCGCCATTCTCGAAGATCATGCCAGCGGGCGTCAAATGATAGGAAAAACAGTTCTGCACCACATCACCCTTGCCGATCCCGCAAGCATGCAGAAACCGCCCCATCCGCCACCAGTCGCGGCTGGTGCGGCCCGGGCTCGTAGATCGGACCGGGCGACTGGAACACATGCTCCATCCCTGCAACGCCGCGCGTCGTGAACCCGCCATAGGGCGGGTGCTTGGCCTGCGCCTTGCCAATCCCGGATTTCCGCAAGACCGGCAGCCTGGCCAGGGCTTCGGCGCTGGTCACATCGCTCGCCTCGATCCCCGCCAGATGCGCCGCCATGCCGGGGGCCTCAGCCATCGCCTTCGCAACCAGAGCGGGCAATTTTTTGCCGATATCCGCCGCCCGTTCATCAGCGCTGCGCGTTTCCAGCGTGTCATAGTATTCAGCCATTACGACCCCTTTTCGTTCGCCGCGCCCTGCGACAGACCGTCGCCAACGCATTGTATACCATTGTCTACCGCCACTGTCCGACCCTAAAGGTGACGCACCGTCAAGTGAAGAGTGCCCGCCATGACCCAGACCACCGCACGACGCCAAACCAACCTGACCCCGGACCAGATCGACGCCCGCATCACCCTGCACGACGCGATCGGAGATCATGGAGGCGGATTTCTCCAACCTCCACCTGGCGACCCAGGCCGAGGTCAATGCCTTTTACGACCGGATCGAAGACCGAATCGCGGCCAGCGGACAGGATCAGTGGTTCTTCGCCGTCAACTATTCCAACAGCCGCATCGACCCCGATGCCTGGTTCGCCTTTGCGCGGCGCGGCAAGACGCTGAACCTCGCGCATTCGATGGGCTCGGTCCGTTTCGACGCGTCCGAGGAAACCCGCCGCCAGATCGAGAACGCCGCCGGAACCGAGGCTTTCGACCCCAACCTCTTCGCCAGCCGCGCCGAGGCGCTGGATCGGCTGAAAGCACTGCCGTCGAAACGGATTCACCGCACCGAATACGTGCCGAATTATACGCGCGCCGACTTCGCTCCGCGCATCGCCTTCCTGCCTGACGACGACATCATGGAGGTCGATTTCAAGGACTTCACCTTCCATCATTCGCGCGACGTCAACGATTTCTACGACCATATCGAGGACCGGATCAAAGAGACCGACCGGAAATGGTACTTTCTGATCAACTATAACGGCTGCCGGATCATGCCAGAGGCTTGGGTCCACTACGCCCGTCGCGGCAAGGCGCTGAACATCGCCGCCTCGCTGGGATCGGTGCGCTACGCCACCGGCTCGGAGACCGAAGAGGAAATCCGCCAACGCGCGCAGTCGCAGGATTTCCGCCCCAACATCCGCAACACGCGCGAAGAAGCCATCGCGCGGATAGATGAGATGAAGACCGAAGCCACCTGACACCAGCGCGGCACTCACGCCGCATCAGCCCGGTATACCACCTTTCCGCCGCAGATCGTTATCGCCACATCAAGGCTGTCGATCTGGTCCGCCGCGACGGCCCCTACATCACCCGTCAGCAGCACCAGATCGGCCAGATACCCTTCGCGCAGCATCCCCTTGCGATCATCCTTGTGCTCGGCATAGGCGCCGCCAAGCGTATATGCCTCCAGTGCCTGCATTAGCCCGACGCTTTCGTCCTGCACGTCTGGCGTCCAGGGCGCGCGGGTCGTGGCGGCCTTGATGCTGCGCAGCACTGACACATCCGCGACCGGCCAGTCAGAGGCAAAGGCCAACCGCCCGCCCGCCTCAGCCAGCGTCCGGCAGCGATAGGCATCCGGCCAACGCGCGCGCGGGATCTTCGACCGGGTCGGCTCCAGCGGAAAATCCATCGACCCCGGCGCATGTGAGGGCTGGACCGAGGCGACGATCCCCAATTCGCCCAACCGTGCGACATCGCCGGGGTCGATGAGCTCGATATGTTCGATCCGGTGTCGGCTGTCACGCGCGCCATTTGCCCTTTGCGCTGCCGCGTAGCCGTCGATCACCGCCTGCACCGCCGCATCGCCGATAGAATGGACCGCAATCTGCAACCCGCGCCGATCCGCCTCTGTCGCGATCTCTGCAAAACGCTCCGGTTCGAACAACGACTCGCCCCGCCAGCCCGGCCGGTCGGCATAATCCTCCAACATCCAGGCCGTGCCGCTGTCGACAACTCCGTCCATGAACATCTTGACGAAACCGGATGTCAGCCAGTCGCCGTCCCAGTCGCGCGCCATCACGCTGGCTTTCTCCAGTTCGGCCAGATCCATGAACGGCTTGAAATGAAATGCCACCTTGACCCGTGCGGTCAGCGCACCCGCGTCTTGCAACTCTTGCAGCAGCTCCAGCGTATAAAGGTTGCCGTCCATATTGACCGCTGTGGTCACGCCGTGCCGCGCCAGATGCGCCAGGCCGCGCGCCATCATCGCCCGGTCGCCTGCACGCTCTTCGGGCGTTGGTGCCGGGTCCGGCTCTCTGCCGGTGCGCAGACCCAGCGTCACCCGCTCTTCACCCGACAGCGCGACGACGGGCGTATAGGCCGCCGGTTCCCGGAGCTCGCCATTGGCCAGCCCGTCGGACCCCATCACAACCTCGCTGCCAACCCCGCAATCGCGCCCGTGCAATATCCCCGCAGCGGTCAAGGCCGCGGTATTGGCCCAGACGGTGTGATGATCATGGGCGGTCATCGCGAACGGTCTGTCTGGCAGGATCGCATCCAGATCCTGCCGCGTGGTCGGGCGGTCAAAAATCGCGTAATCCGCCCCCTGCGCCATCAGCAAGGGCCGCTCGGGATGCGCCGCCGCAAAAGCCCGCGCCGCCGCACCGACCGCTTCGACCCCGTGCAATCCGCCCAGTTGCAGATGCGCCAGCTCCGCGCCGCCCATGAACAAATGCAGATGACTTTCGACGAAGCCCGGCAACACAGTAGCACCACCCGCATCGACTCGTTCGCTCAAAGGGCCAGCCAGCGCCAGAATCTCGGCTTCGCTGCCCACCGCCAGAATGCGCCCGTCGCGCAAGCCAATCGCTTCAGCCCTTGGCCGGGCGGCATCCATCGTCAACACGACCGCATTAGTGACAATCAGATCGGCCTGGCTCATCGCGCCCTCCGCAAAGTTACAGCGTCACGCCAACCAGCGCTTGCGCCGCCGATACGACCGCACATCGCGGAACGATTTGCGGCCCTCATCCGAGACGCCCAGGTAGAATTCCTTCACATCCTGGTTTTCGCGCAGATCAGCGGCTGGCCCGTCCATCACGACGCGACCTGATTCCAGAATGTAGCCGTAGTGCGCGAACCGCAACGCCACATTGGTGTTCTGCTCGGCCAGCAGAAAGGACACGCCTTCCTTCTCATTGAGATCCTTTACGATCCCGAAAATCTCTTCGACCAGCTGCGGTGCCAGCCCCATGCTTGGCTCGTCCAGCAAGATCGTCTCGGGCCGGCTCATCAGCGCGCGCCCAATCGCCACCATCTGCTGCTCGCCGCCTGACGTATACCCGGCCTGCGATTTGCGCCGCTCTTTCAGCCGCGGAAAGTAAGTGTAAACCAGCTCCAGATCCGTCTCGACCGCCCCACGCCCATCGCGCCGCGTATAGGCGCCGGTCATCAGATTCTCTTCGACGGTCAGATGCTCAAAGCAATGCCGCCCCTCCATCACCTGAATAACCCCGGCCTTGACCAGATCAGACGGATTGCGCCCCGCCAGATCGCCGCCACGATACTTGATCGTGCCCTTGGTCACCTCGCCGCGCTCGGAATGCAACAATCCCGAGACCGCCTTCAACGTCGTCGTCTTGCCCGCGCCATTGCCACCCAGCAATCGCGGTGATTCCGCCCTTGGGCACCGACAGGCTGACGCCCTTCAACACCAGAATGACGTGATTGTAGATCACCTCGATATTGTTGACCTCAAGCAAGGTCTCGTCGGTATTGGCAGACGTCCAGCATGGCTTTTTCTTTGTCCAAATACTCAGATCCCCGGCCACCCAAAGGGGCAGCCGGGATAGGTCAGCGCGCTACTGGCAGCGCTCCACGATTGCGGCCTCGGCGGCATAGGCGGCCGAATCCTCATCGATCAGCGGCTGTATCACCTCCATATCGGGCGCGATGAAGTCGGTGATCAGGTTCCACTTCTTGGCAGAAGCATCCCACTGCTGCACCATCGCCAGACCCGGTCCGCCGTGATTGTCGCAGGTCACCTTGAATGGCTGTCCGAATTTGGGCAGACCAAGCTCGGCCATCTTCTCTTCGGTGATCTCTAGCGCTTCCATACCATCGCGCATCTGCGCTGCGGTTATGGCGCCTGTCCCAGCCAGCTCTTGGGCCTTTTTCGCCGCCTCGACCGCCAGCATCGCAGCATACATGCCGCGCGAATAGAGCACCGAGCCGACCTGATCAGCCGCGCCGGCGCCCTTGCCCGCGTCGATCACATATTTCTTGATGTCATCGTAGACGGGATAGTCCATGCCGGTGCCGTGCATCGCCAGCGACTTGTAGCCGTTGGCGCCGTCGCCAACCGGCAGCACGTCATTCTCGGAACCTGACCACCAGATTCCGATGAAGTGATCCATCGGATAGCGGATATTCGCGGCCTCCTGGATCGCGACCTGGTTCATCACGCCCCAGCCCCACATCAGCACGTAATCCGGCTTGTCGCGGCGGATCTGCAGCCACTGGCTTTTCTGTTCCTGACCGGGATGGTCGACCGGGATCTCGACGAATTCGTAGCCATGCTTCTTCGAAAGCTCCTGCAAGGTCCGGATCGGTTCCTTGCCATAGGCCGAGTTGTGATAGACCAGCGCAATCTTCTTGCCGTTCAGATCGCCACCTTCCTGATCAAGGAGATAGTTGATCGCCACCGAAGCGCCGGTCCAGTAGTTGGCAGGATAGTTGAACACCCACTCGAACACCTTGCCGTTGGCTGCCGAAGTCCGACCGTACCCCATCGAGTGAATCGGAACTCCGTCTGCAGAGGCTTTGGGGATGATCTGGTAGGTTATGCCGGTCGAAAGCGGCTGATAGACCATCGGGGATTCGCCCTTGGTCGCCTCGTAGCATTCCACGCCCTTCTCGGTGTTATAGCCGGTTTCGCATTCGACAAGCTTGATCATCTCGCCGCCGATGCCGCCGTCACGCTCGTTAATCAGAGTGAAATAGTCCTGATAGCCGTCCGCGAACGGGATCCCGTTCGCGGCATATGGCCCGGTTCGATAGCTCAGCGCCGGAAATGTCAGGTCCGCCAGCGCCGGTGCCGCGGCCATCACGCCCGCCACCACCATAGTTGCCAGTTTCAGTTTCATCGGTCGTTTTCCTCCCTTGGTTAACCAATCCGATAGTCCGGGGGTCCCCCGGTCGTCCATCGACCCGACCCTAATGCGGGAAGGGCCAAAGCCGCAGTTTTTCCTTCGTCAGGCGCCACAGTTGCGCCAGCCCATGCGGCTCCATGATCAGAAAGCCGATGATCAACCCGCCGACGATCATCAACTCGATATGCGCCGCGAGATCAGTAGGCCAACCCAGCTGCCCCACCAGAATGTTCTTCAAGAGGACCGGCAGCAGCACCATGAACGCCGCCCCCGCGAACGACTCCAAGGATCGAGCCCAGCCCGCCAATGATGATCATGAACAGAACCAGAAACGACTTCTGGATGCCAAACGCCTCGCCCACCTCGACAGCCCCCAGATAGACACTGAAGAACAAGGCCCCCGCGACGCCGATAAAGAAACGCGACACCGCAAAGGCCGACAGCTTCGCCGTCAATGGGTTCACCCCGATGATCTCGGCGGCAATATCCATATCTCGGATCGCCATCCAACGCCGCCCGACAGAGCCCCGCGTCAGGTTCCGCGCCAGCCAGGCCAGAAGCACCGCGATAATCAGGCAGAACATGTACTTCGCCCAGGCATCGGTATTCGGTCCGGTCACGATGATCCCGAACACCGTTCGCTCGGGGCTGCTGATCTGCCCCGAGGCAGAGTAGTTGTAGAACCATGCCACCTTGTTGAAGAGCCAGACAAGAAAGAACTGCGCCGCCAGCGTCGCCACGGCCAGATAGAACCCCTTGATCCGCAAGCGACGGCAGACCAAAGATCACGCCCACCCCGGCGGTGATCCCGCCGGCGATCAGCACGTGAAAGAAGATGCTGACCTCCGGGAATGAGGTCATCAGCTTGTAGCAGGCATAGGCCCCCACCGCCATGAACCCGCCGGTGCCAAGGCTGACCTGCCCGCAATATCCGGTCAGGATGTTCAACCCGAGCGCCGCAATCGCATAGATCAGGAACGGCACGAAAACCGCATTCGCCCAGTAGTCGTTGATCAGGAACGGAACGACCAGAAACGCCACCGCCAGGATCACATAATAGCCCCAGCGATCGAACTTGATCGGAAAGGTCTGGCTGTCCTTTTCATAGGTCGTGCTGAAATCGCCGGCTTCACGGTAGAGCATCAGCCAAACTCCTTTGCATCGCCGGGGAAATCCTCGCCTTGCGGTTGAACGAGGCAAAATCGGTGCCCCGTCGGTGCTTCCATCACGATCCATGTCTTGATCCGCGCGACCTCTTTCGCGCCAAGCGCTTTCAGGCGTTCCGCTTCGGCGTCCGTGTCGTCGGTCTCGAAATCCAGATGCACACGCGGCTCATGATCCACCGCCTGAAGCAGCACCCTCGGATAGCCCGCATGCCCGTCGAACACCGCGTATTTGCCGCGCTCGTCAATCTCGCCTTCCATGCCCAGCATCGCCGACCAAAAGCCGCACGGCTTTGGTCAAATCCTCGGTCTTGCAATCGATGCAGACCACTCCGATGCGTTGCTTGTGCATGTTCACACCCTCTCGATGATCTTCTCGCCGAACAGCCCCTGCGGCCGGAACACCAGGAAGACCAGCGCCAGCACATAGGCGAACCAGTTCTCGGTCGCGCCGCCCACCATCGGGCCGATGGTAAACTCGAACAGCTTCTCGCCGACCCCGATGATCAGCCCGCCGACAATCGCGCCGGGGATCGAGGTGAACCCGCCCAGCATCAGCACCGGCAGCGCCTTCAGCGCGATCAGCGACAGCGAGAACTGCACCCCGATTTCGCGCCCCACATGATGCCCGGCGACCAGCGCCACGAACCCGGCAATCGACCAGACCAGCACCCAGATGAACCGCAGCGAGATGCCGACCGACAGAGCCGCCTGATGGTCATCGGCCACCGCCCGCAGCGCCCGGCCCTGCTTGGTGTATTGCGCAGAACAGCGTCAGCCCGATCACCAGCAAAGCGGCGATCACCGTCGCCACCATATCCAGCTTGTCGATGAAGAACCCGTAGCCGAACCAGTTATAGGTCGACCTCGTCCACCGTCTCGGAAATCCCCTGCGGCAATCCGACATTCGAGCGTCTTGATATCCGACCCCCACATGATGTCGCCGAAGCCTTCCAGGAAATAGGCCAGCCCAATCGTCGCCATGAACAGGATGATATCGGCTCCTGGTTGACCAGATGCTTCAGGATCAGCCGCTCGACCAGAATAGCCAGCAGGATCATCACCCCCAACGTCAGCACAATCGCCACCAGCGATGGCACCGTCCAGCCGAAATGATGCACATCGGTCCCGAAGATCGCATTGATCAGATGCGCGAACGGCACCTGCCCTTCCATGATCCCGACCAGCGTCAGTGCCGCGAAAAGCGCCATCACGCCTTGCGCGTAGTTGAAGATGCCCGAGGCCTTGAAGATCAGCACGAAGCCCAGCGCCACCAGCGCATAAAGCACCCCGGCCATCAGACCGTTCAGCATGACCTCCATCGCGAAAAGCAGTTGTTCAGGCATTGGCGCCTCCTGTCCGCTGTTCAGTCATGCGACACCCCCAGATAAGCGTCGATCACATCTTGATTGGATCGCACCTCATCCGGCGTCCCATCGCCGATCTTCTTGCCATAATCCATCACGACAACCCGGTCCGACAGATCCATCACCACGCCCATGTCATGTTCGATCAGTGCAATTGTAGTGCCGAATTCGTCGTTCACATCCAGAATAAAGCGGGACATGTCCTCTTTCTCCTCGACATTCATCCCCGCCATCGGCTCATCGAGCAGCAATAGCATCGGTTCCGCCGCCAGCGCCCGCGCCAATTCGACCCGCTTCTTCAACCCGTAAGGCAGCCGTGCTACCGGCGTCTTGCGGATATGCTGGATCTCCAGAAAATCGATCACCCGCTCGACACGCTTCACGGTTTGCCACTTCCTCGCGCTGCGCCTTGCCCCACCACAAGGCCTGCGCCAGCATGCCCGGCGTTCATATGCGTCAACCGCCCGGTCATGATATTGTCGAGAACACTCATCCCCTCGAACAGTGCAATATTCTGAAACGTCCGCGCGATCCCCAGTGCGGCCACCTGATACGGCTTCATCGGCGGCCGCTTCGCGCCGCGGAACCAGACCTCGCCCTCCTGCGGTACATAGAACCCCGAGATCACGTTCAGCATCGAGGATTTCCCGGCCCCGTTCGGCCCGATGATCGCCCGGATCTCGCCCTCGCGGATGTCGAAAGAGATATCCTTGATCGCCTCCACACCGCCAAACCGCAGGGTGATGTTCTTCATCTCCATCAACACGCCACCGATCTTGCGACCATCCTCGGTGGTATAGCCCTCGGCCCTGGCATCAAGCATGACCGGCCCCCATTCATTTGGCCAAAAATATCCCCGCCGGAGGCATCAATCACTCACTGCCGCCAGCTTTCCCGTGTATCAGCAACGACAGCGGCATCGCGGATCTCCAGCGTCGCCTTGATCTTGCCCTTGCGGCCATCCTCATAGGTCACTTCGGTCTCGGTATATGCTCGGCCGACCCGTCATAGAGCGCCGCGATCAGATCGGCGAACTTCTCCTCGACGATCCGCCGGCGCACCTTGCGGGTCCGGGTCATCTCGCCGTCATCGGCATCCAGTTCCTTGTGCAGCACCAGGAAGCGGTGGACCTGACAGCCCGACAGCATCTCGTCCTGCGCGACCGATGCGGTTCACCTCTTCGACATGGCCTGGATCATCTCCATCACCTGCGGATGCCGCGGCCAGTTCCTGATAAGATGCATAGGCGATGTTGTTGCGCTCGGCCCAGTTGCCGACCGCCGTCAGGTCGATATTGATGAAGGCGGTGCAATCGATCCCGGCCATTGCCAAAGACCACGGCCTCCAGAATATTGGGATAGAACTTCAGCTTGTTCTCGACATATTTCGGCGCGAACAGTCGACCCGTCGGCCATCTTGCCCACATCCTTGGCCCGGTCGATGATCCGCAGATGCCCGGTCTCGGGCTCGATGAACCCGGCATCGCCCGTCGCGACCCAACCCTCGGCGATCCTTGGTTCCTGCGGTGCTTTCGGGGTTCTTGAAATACTCGACGAACACGCCGGGCGAGCGGTAGAAAACCTCGCCATTCTCTGCGATCTTCAACTCGACGCCCGGGCGACGGCACGCCAACCGTATCCGACCGCACCTCGCCATCCGGCTGCTGCGGTGATGAAGACCGTGGCTTCGGTCTGGCCATAGAGCTGTTTCAGGTTGATCCCGAGCGAGCGGTAAAAGTCGAAAATCTCCGGCCCGATCGCCTCGCCGGCGGTATAGCCGACGCGCACCCGGCTGAACCCGAGCGTGTTCTTCAGCGGCCCGTAAACGAACAGATTCGCCCAGCCGATACTTGAACCGGTCCCAGCCGCCGACCGGCTTGCCGTCCAGCATCGTCTGGCCCGACCTTGCTGCGCGATGATCCATGAATATCCGGAACAGCCACTTCTTGAAGCGGCCCGCATCCTCCATCCGGATCATCACATTGGTCAGCTGCGTTTCGAAAACCCGCGGCGGCGCGAAATAATAGGTCGGCCCGATCTCGCGCAGATCGGTCATCATCGTATCGGCGCTTTCGGGGCAGTTCACGCAGAACCCCGTCCAATAGGCCTGCCCGATGGAAAAGATGAAATCCCCGACCCAAGCCATCGGCAGATAGGCCAGGATCTCATCCCCCGGCTTCAGATGATCGAACTCGGATGAATTCTTCGAAGTCTCGATGATGTTCCGGTTCGACAGAACCACGCCCTTGGGCCGCCCGGTCGTGCCAGACGTATACAGCATCACGCAGGTATCGTCATAAGTGATCGCATCGACGCGCTGCTTCAGCTCGCCCTCGAACCGTTCATGCGCCGCGCGGCCCTCGGCCTGCACGTCATGCAGCGAATGCAGACGGGAATGGTCGTATTTCCGCAGGCCTCGCGGATCGAGATACACCACATGGTCGATGACCTTGACCCGCTCCTGCACTTCCAGAACCTTGTCGACTTGCTCCTGATCGGCGGCCACAACAAACCGCGCGCCGCAGTTTTCCAGAACGTAAGCCATCTCCTCGGCCACCGCGTCCTGATACAGCGGCACCGGAATTGCACCGACCATTTGCGCCGCCACCATCGACCAATACAGCGCCGGTCGGTTGCGCCCGATGATTGCGACATAGTCGCCCTTCTCGATGCCCAACGACAACAGGCCCAAAGCAATGGCGCGAATCTCCTCGGCTGTTTCCAGCCAGGTCCAGCTTTGCCAGATGCCGAATTCCTTCTCACGGTAAGCCGTGTTCAGCCCGAATTTCCGCGCGTTTCGCGCCAGAAGCTCCGGAATGGAATGCGATGCATCGTTCGCCGCCGCTTTACCCGCCAAGATGTGTCCTCCCATCGCCGGTTATCCGGCCCCCGCCCGCTTTGCGGTGTCAGGGCATCTGTCGCGCAACTTTGTTGCTTGTCCCCGCGACAGCACGACTAAAGCCGAACCAATTTTGAAAGTAAACGATGTCAGCGGTAACGGAGCGAATTTTTTTAAACGCTTGTTCAATTAACTGCTATGGTTTCCGGATGGACGTGACAGCTATCGCATTTTACGCAGTCATCTGCGGCACACTCGGCGTTGCGGCCCCCAATCTGGGGTCAATGCCGATTCGGCTTGCCGTAGGGGCGGTCGTGGGCATCGTCGCTGCAATCCTCTTGCCGGTTCTGAAAGGCATGGTCGGCTACTGATTGCCCGGATTGGCAAGCCTGCAACTTTCGCTTAAGGCCCTTTGCAGAGAAGGAGCCTATCCATGACGCATCTCTGGATCCGTGCCGAACAACGCCCGCATGAAGAACGCGTCGGCCTGACGTCCGAAGGCGCGGCAGCACTGATTGCCGCAGGGTTCACCGTCACGGTCGAGGACAGCGAAACGCGCGCCATCCCGATTGACGGCTATCGGGATGCCGGCTGTTCCATAGCGCCCCAGGACTCCTGGCCCAACGCACCTGCCGAGGCCATCATCTTCGGCCTCAAGGAACTGCCCGAAGACGGCACGCCGCTTCATCACCGCCACATCATGTTCGGTCACGCGTTCAAGGGCCAACCCGCCGGCAAGGTCCTGTTGCGCCGCTTCATGGCTGGCGGCGGTGCACTCTACGATCTTGAGTATCTGACCGACAATTCCGGGCGCCGCGTCGCCGCTTTTGGTTATTGGGCCGGGTTTGCCGGGGCAGCCGTGGCGCTAAAATGCTGGGCGGCACAGAAACAGGATGATACGGTCGATCCGCTGGAAACCTACCCCGATGCAGATGCGCTAACAGACGATGTCGCCGCTGACCTGAACTCTACGCTTCTACCCCGCCCCTCGATTATCATCATCGGGGCGAAGGGCCGCGTCGGCACCGGCGCGCGCGACCTGTGCGCGGCACTCGACATCAGAACGACCGACTGGGACATGGTCGAAACCGCACATGGCGGGCCGTTCCCCGAAGTGCTGGCGCATGACATTTTCCTGAACTGCATCCTCGCCACACCCGGCTGCCCGGTCTTCGTTCCGGCCTCTGCCCTAACCGCCCCACGCCGCCTGTCGGTGATCGGCGACATCGCCTGCGACCCCACATCAGAATTCTCGCCCATCAAGGTCTATGACCAAACCACCACCTGGGACGATCCGGTGATCCGCGTTCATGACGACCCCGTCCTCGACGTGACCGCCATCGACAATCTACCCTCTCTGCTGCCCGTCGAAGCGTCGCAGGACTTCTCCGGTCAACTTCTTCCGTCTCTCCTAACGCTCAACGATCCGGCGGGCGGCGTCTGGGGCCGGGCGAAAGCGATCTTCGACCGCGAAGTCGCCGCGCTCTGACCCGTTGAAGTTTTAAAAGAAGGGGATCAGAAACATTTAGAGTTTTAAAGAAAAACGTAAAACTCGATGCTTTTCAGGCCGGCCGGTAGATCTCGTCTTCCTCGTCGCCGGGGTCGATCCCCAGCTTCGACAGCCCCTCTTCCAGATAGTCCGACAGCAGCGGAATCCCCAAAAGATAGTCCTCTGTCGGCGTCGTCGCTTCTTCCTTCGCGGTCGTGATCGCCTCTGCCAGTTCTTCGGCACTATAGGTGTCACGCCCGATCCACATCACAGCAACAAGCTCTGCCTTTTCGTCATCGTTCAGATCCGAGATGAAGCTGCGCAGCTCGTGTTCCGTCGCATCGCCGCGCCGGGTTTCCAGGATTGTCTCGGCATCAGCTGGAGTCCCCCACCGAATCCCAACGGCCAACTTTCGCGTCAATTTCTCTTGCGCGAACAATAATATAGGCAACTTTCTCGGTGCTGATATCAAGCATAAACGGTTTCGCTTTCGGCAAATTCAGGGCTTCTGTTTGGCCAAAGCTACCACGTTCTGCTCATCAGGTGCCAGTTCCTCAAAGTCGAAATTGTCCAGCCGCGCGGCCCGTTTTCCGGCCCGTTCCGCAGCCGTGTTGATCCCGTCCAGATCACCCCGCGCCTGCGTGAAATGCGTGTTCAAGCTTGTCGACCCGCTCGACCACCAGTTCCACATCCCGGTGCAACTGCTTCAGCGTCGCCCGGATCGCCCCGGCCTGCTCGCGCATCCGCGCATCTTTCAGGATCGCCCGCATCGTGTTCAGCGTCGCCATGCAGGTTGTCGGCGACACGATCCAGACCCGAGCGTCAAACCCCTCACGCACGAGTTCTGGAAAATTTGCGTGTAATTCCGCATAGATAGCCTCTGACGGCAGGAACATCAGGGCACCGTCGGCAGTCTCGCCTTCCAGAATGTACTTCTCGGAAATCGCCTTGATATGGGTCCTGACAGAGGTCTTGAAAAACGTCGCTGCTTCCTTCGCCTCCCACTGTGTATCGGCCTTGCGCAGCGCCTCATAGGCCTCCAGCGGAAACTTGGCATCGACCACAATCGGCCCCGGAGGGTTCGGCAAATGGATCAGGCAATCGGCCCGTTTGCCGTTCGACAGCGTGACCTGCAGCGCGTAGCTGTCTTTCGGCAGCGCCTTACCGACAATGTCATTCAACTGGATTTCGCCAAACGCGCCGCGGGTCTGCTTGTTCGACAAAATATCTTGCAATGACAATACGTTACTCGACAACTTTTCGATATTCTCTTGCGCCTTGTCGATGGTTTGCAGGCGCTGCTGCAGCTCTCCCAGCGACTGAGCTGTCCGGCGCGACGTGCCTTCGAGGTTCTCGCCCATCGCCTTGCTGACATCTGCCAGACGCTGCTCCATCAATTGCAGCATCTTCGCCTGACTGACCGCCTGCGCCTCTGACACGTGGTTCAAGCCGCCCGTCAGTTGCTGCTGCCCGTCCGACAGCAGCCGCACCTGCTGCCCGAGCATCCCCATCTGCTGTGCGATAGGTGCAACCATGCGGGCCAGATTCACCGAACGCCGCACTGACATGATCAGTAAGACAAACAGAAGCAACACAGCACCGCCACCGATTAACGCAGCGATTACAATAGGGTCACTGAAGGTATAGAAGGTGTCGCCGATCTGGATCATGTGCGCCCGAACAGCCTTTCGATGTCGCTCAGTTTCAGTTCCACATAGGTCGGCCGCCCGTGATTGCACTGGCCGGAATGCGGCGTCGCCTCCATCTCTCGCAACAGCGCGTTCATCTCTTCGCCTCGCATCAAGCGGCCCGAACGGATCGAGCCGTGGCAGGCCACCCGGCTGAGGATCGCTTCGATCCGCCCCTGTACACTCTGGCTGTCGCCGATATCGTCAAGCTCATCGAGAATGTCGGTCAGCATGGCCTTTGCATCGACCTGTCCAAGGATCGCTGGCGTTTCGCGCACCGCGACCGCGTTGCCGCCGAAGGGTTCCAGGGTCAGGCCCAAGCGCGACAATTCCTCTGCCAACTCCATCAACCGTGCCACGTCGACTTCACTGAGTTCGACGATTTCGGGGATCAGCAGCGCCTGCGCCGCGACACCATTACTCCGCCATCTGGTGTTTGAGTTTCTCGTAAACCAACCGTTCATGTGCCGCATGTTGATCGACAATAACAATACCGTCTTCTGTCTGAGAAATGATATAGTTTTCATGCACTTGCGCGCGCGCAGCGCCCAATGGGTGCTGCGTGCTTTGAGGCTCCGCCGGGTCCGGCTCGACGCGCGCGAACCGCTCTGCCGTTTCGGCAAACCCCGGCGACTGTGTGTCAAACGCAGCCCGAATCGCACCGGGTGTCGGGCGATCCATCTGATAGACACGCGCCCCGATCGCTTCCGGTCGGAACGCCCCCAATGTCGCACCTGAGACTGTCGTCGAGGCGCGATGCCCTGCCTCGGCCAGCGCGTGCCGCAGGGCCGATACGATCAATCCTCGCGCCAGACCGGGATCGCGGAACCGAACCTCTGACTTTGCCGGGTGCACGTTCACATCGACAAGATGTGGGTCGCAGTCCAGAAACAACGCCGCCGCCGGGTGCCGGTCTCGCGACAGGAAATCCTGATAAGCCCCGCGCAAAGCACCATATAGCAGCTTGTCGCGCACCGGACGCCCGTTGACGAACAGAAACTGCGTCACCGCCGATCCGCGCGAATAGGTGGGCAAGGCCGCATAACCGGTCAGGTGCAGCCCCTCCCGCTCGGCATCAATAGCCAGCGCATTGTCAATGAAATCAGCGCCCAACACGGTGGCGAACCGACCATGCAGCGCATCGAAGAGATCACCGGTTTCGGCATCGGCACGGAACGTCACGCGACCGTCACCGCCGCCTGTCACGTCGCGCAAGGTAAAACTGACGAAGGGCTCCGCCATCGCCAACCGCTTGATCACATCACCGATCGCCTGCGCCTCTGCCCGGTCGGACCGCATGAACTTTAGCCGCGCTGGCGTGGCGTAGAAAAGATCGCGCAACTCGACCACCGTGCCAGTCCGCAGCGCAGCAGGTCGCACAGCGTCCATCCGCCCGCCGGCGACCGAAATCGTCGCAGCATCCTGCCCCGCCACGCGGGAGGTAATCGTCAGCCGCCCAACCGCACCAAGCGACGGCAAAGCCTCTCCTCGGAAGCCGAAGCTGCGAATATTGAGTAGATCCGATCCGTCGATCTTCGAGGTCGCATGCCGAGACAACGCCAGCGGCAAATCTTCGGCAGTCATACCGCAGCCGTCATCGGCCACCCGGATCAGGGTCTTGCCACCGTCGGCATATGAAATCTCGATCCGACCGGCCCCGGCATCGACGGCGTTTTCCAGCAATTCCTTCACCGCCGAGGCGGGCCGTTCCACAACTTCACCCGCCGCGATGCGATTGATCACGGTTTCGTCCAACTGACGAATGACCGGCGCGCGATCGCCTATCTTGGGGTTGGTTGCAGACATACCACCATACTTAGCATGGCTCAGCCCGATTCGGCCATGCGGAATCAGTTGGTGCTGGCCAGACCTTCGGGTTGTCCCACTACAACGAAATGCAGATCTTTCGGGTGATAGAGTTCGTTTCGCGACCCGGCGGATATCTTCCATCGCAACTGCCATGATCTGATCATTGCGCTCTGTCACGTAGCTGGTAGGCAGCCCGGTCATTTGCATTCCGACCATGATCCGCGCAATCGGTGCGTTGCCATCGAATCTCAGCGGATATGCCCCGGTCAGGTAGGTCTTGGCATTAACCAGCTCCTCCTCAGAGATCGCATCGCTCGCGATATTGGTCCATTCCTTCTGGATGACTTCGACGGCCTCAGCCATCCGCGAATTATCCGATTGCACCTGCCCCATGATCAGCTCGCCATAATCCATCGGCAGCAAGGTGGTTCCGATGCCGTAAGTTAGGCCGCGCTTTTCGCGCACCTCGGTCATCAAGCGGGATTCCTGACCGGCGCCGCCCAAGACTTCATTCAGGATATAGGCCGTCATGTAATCGGGATCGTCGCGTTTGATGCCCTGGTGGCCGAACAGAGCCACCGATTGCGGAGTGTCGAATGGCACGACCGTGACGCCGCCGGTCAGCTGATATTCTGCGGGTTCGGGCAAGGGCGCACCGGTCGGGGGCAGATCGCCCAGCAGACGGTCGAGAAGCGAGGCAAGCTCTTCGGGCGCGATATCTCCAACGGCCGAGACATAGAGCCGGTCACGGGCAAATACCGCTCTGTGTGCTGTCAGAATGTCATCCCTTGTCAACGCCGCCACGCTTTCGGCTGTGCCGTCATCGGATGACCCGTAAGGATGATCGCCCCAAGCCATCGCGTCGAAAGTCCGGCCAGCGATCGCGCCTGGATCGGTCTGGTCGCTGCGGATGCTCGACAGAACCTGTTCGCGCACCCGGTCGACATCCACCTGTTCGAAATTCGGCTGCATGATCGAGGACTTGAGCAGATCAATAGCGTCGTCCTGGTTCTCGGTCAGGAAACGGGCCGAGATCGCAATCACGTCGCCATAGGCGCGATATTGGAAACTCGCGGCCAAAGCCTCGCGCGCTTCGGAAAAACCGCGGCTGTCGAGATCACCGGCGCCTTCCTCCAGCAGCCCGGTCATCAGATTGACCACGCCACGCTTTCCCGGCGGATCCAGAATGGTGCCGCCCTTGAAGCGGATTTCCAATGCGGTGAAAGGAATTGAATGCTCCTCGACCAGCCAGACATCAATGCCGGCAGGGGTGGTGATCGTCTGAATGTCGATCTCGGCCCGCAGCGGCAGAGCAAAGACGATCAACCAAAAGGCAGCGATGGGGCGGATCATTGGCTGATACCTTCCGCTGCAGCCGGCATCGTCCAGCCTGTCACCGCCCTGCGCTTGTCGAAGATCTTTTGCGCGGTCTCCATGACCTCTTCGTCGGTGGCGGCCAGAACGATCTCCGGCCATGCCTCGATATCTTCAAGCGTCAAACCTGCGGTCAGGCCTTCACCGTAGCGATGCACCAGCGAAAGTATGTCATCCTCGGCATAGATCTGAGATGCCTTGATCTGAAACTTGAGCCGGTCGAATTGATCCGGGTCGACGCCTTCCTCAAGGAATTCTGCAATCGCCTGATCCAGCGCGTCTTCGGCGGCGGAAAGTTCGGTGCCGGGCGTCGGGACCATGACAAGACCAAAGGTCGTATCGTCCAGTGAGATACCGTCATAGAACGCCGAGACATAGACCGCCTGCTGGGTTTCGAACTGCAATTTTCGGCCGAGAACGGATGTCGCGCCATTGCCACCAAGTAGCCGGGCAAGAATTGTCAGCCGCGCCGCCTCTTGCTGATCGCCCGGATCGCGTTCGGCGGCCAAATAGCTGCGGCTGATGAAGGGCTGCGCCACGCGTGGGTCGGCAAAGGTCAAACGCCGTTCGGAAAGCTGCGGAGGCTCTTGCGGGCGAACGCGATCTGGCAGATCCGGCGTAGGCTTGATGGGACCGTAATAGGTTTCGGCCAATGCACGGACCGCTTCCGGCTCCACGTCACCGCCGACCACCAGAACCGCATTATTCGGCGCGTAGTAGCGTTGGTAGAAGGCAAAGGCATCTTCGCGATTAAGCTGTTCGATCTCGTGCCGCCAACCGATGATCGGAATGCCATAGGGGTGGTTCAGATATTGCGCTGCGCGGGTCTGCTCTCGAAAGAGCGCAGAGGGATCATTGTCGACACGCAGATTGCGTTCTTCCAGCACCACATCACGTTCTGTCCGCACGTCTTCCGTCGTCATTTGCAGGTCGCGCATCCGGTCGGCTTCCATCTTCATCACCAGATCCAGCCGGTCAGCGGCGATACGCTGGTAGTACGCGGTGAAATCCCAGTTGGTGAAGGCGTTGTCCGACCCGCCATTGCGTGACACCGTGGCTGACAACTCACCGGCCGCCAGATCGTCGGTCCCCTTGAACAGCAGATGCTCCAGAAAGTGCGCTATGCCCGACTTACCCGGCGGCTCGTCGGCCGCGCCGACCTTGTACCAGACCATATGCACGACGACGGGCGCGCGATGATCTTCCAGAACGACGACCTGCATCCCGTTGTCCAACGTGAATGTCGTCACATCCGCAGCCCGCGACAGGACCGGCAGCACAATCAGGGCAGTAACGAAAACAAAGACGCGAAATCATTGGGAATCCTTCAGGCTGCGGTTCCCCTTAGATACGGCCAAAGACCGGCGCATCAAGAAGATCGCGGTTATGTGACCGTTTGCTGGCTATTCCTGCGGCGGCGCGCTGGGGGTCTTGATGCCGAGCGCGCGTAACCGCTCCAATTCTCTTGCCTGATCCAGCCTCTCGCGACTGTAGATGCGGTAGTAACGCGCATTGCCGAGATTTCCGAAGGTCGGGAAAAGCCCTGATCCTTCGCGCCGCTCAGCGTCTGCCGCCGCGAGTTGCTCTCGCACCCCGGCTTCGACGCCGTAGCGGCGGGCATAGTTTAGAAGCACCCCGTCTGACACCGGCAGGCCCGTTGCCGACAACGCAGCCGGGTTCCCGCCAAGTGCTGCCACCGCATCCGCATTGGGTGTCGGATCCGTCAGGTTGCTGCCGCCGGGCGTCGGCGGCGGAAGGCTGGCATAGTCACTGGGCGCCTGCAGCGGCTTTCCCGGCAGCACCGAGAATTCATCCGGCCCTTGCTTGTCGCCGCGCAGGTTCAGCATGCCGGGACGTCCGCCACCACAGGCGGAAAGCCCAAGCACCACCAGCAACACCAGCCCGATCTTACCCTTCTTCGCCTGCATCAACGCTCCCTCGGCTTGATTGGTCTTTGTTTAGCCGATGAAATCCGGCGCGTCACGCCGCCTTTTTGCGCCCGGTAAACAGGATCAGCCCAGCCGCGCCAACAAATATCGCGACATCGGCGATGTTGAAGGCAAATGGGTTCTCGATCCCACAGCAGGACATGTTGAGAAAATCTGCCACAGCACCGTAACGTAGCCGGTCAACCACGTTGCCCATGGCCCCACCAATCAGCACCCCGGCAGAGATCATCCCCCAGCGCCCCGCCTCATCGCGGCGCACCCAAATCGCCACCCAGACTGAAATTGCAATGGCCACGGCGATAAGCACCCAACGCATGATTTCTGCATCGTGAGAGAAAAGGCCGAAATTCACGCCGCGATTCCAAGCCATTCGGAAATTCAGGAACGGTGGCAAAACGTCGATCGCGCCACGACTTTCTAGATCGAGCACGGTAACGACAATGAATTTCGAAAGCTGGTCCAGTACGAAGATGACGAGACCGGACCATATCATCGGACGCATTGACATCGGCCCCTAATGCCGGAAATGGCGCATGCCGGTAAAGACCATCGCCAGCCCCACCTCGTCCGCTGCCTTGATGACATCATCGTCGCGCATCGAGCCCCCTGGCTGGATCACCGCCGTAGCCCCAGCCTCCGCGGCGGTCAGCAAGACCGTCCGGAAACGGAAAGAACGCATCCGACGCCACGACAGAACCCTTAACGGTCGGCTCGGTCAGCCCCAAAGCCTCTGCCATATCCGCCGATTTTCGGGCTGCGATACGGGTGCTGTCGACGCGGCTCATCTGCCCCGCCCCGACACCGACCGTCGCACCGTCCTTGGCGTAAACGATAGCATTCGACTTGACGTGCTTGGCAACTTTCCAGGCAAACAGAAGGTCCGCCAATTCTGCCTTGCGACGGCGTGCGCTTGGTTACTACCTTAAGGTCGGCAGCGTTGATATGGCCGCTGTCTTTATCCTGAACCAGCAACCCGCCCGAAACTTGACGGACTGTCAGACTGGCGGTCTTCGGATCCGGCAGGACACTCGGTCGTCAACAGCCGCAGGTTCTTCTTAGCAGCGAAGACCGCCTTGGCGGCGTCGTCTGCACCCGGGGCGATCACGACCTCGGTGAAGATCTCGCAGATAAGTTCCGCCGTCGGACCGTCCAGTGGTTGGTTCAGTGCGATGATGCCGCCAAAGGCGCTGGTGCGATCGCAGTCGAAGGCGGCCTGATAGGCCTCGGCCAGCGTCGCCGCGCGCGCCACGCCGCAGGGATTGGCGTGTTTGATGATCGCGCAGGCAGGTCCATCTGCCGGATCGAACTCGGCGACCAGTTCAAACGCGGCATCTAGTGTCGTTGACGTTGTTATAGGACAGTTCCTTGCCCTGCCATTGCTTGGCTGTTGCCACACCGGGGCGCTTGGATCCGTCGCGATAGAAGGCCGCCGACTGATGCGGGTTTTCGCCGTACCGAATGGTCTGCGCCAACTTACCGGCAAATGACCGGTAGCGTGGGGTCGTCTGACCAATTGCGTCCTGCCATCCAGTTTGATACGGCAGCGTCATAAGCGGCAGTGCGCGCATAGGCGTTCTGCGCCAGCTTTTGGCGAAACTCTAAACTGGTCGAGCCGTTATTCTGGTTCAACTCGTGCAACAGTGTTGCGTAATCCCGCACATCAACAACCACATTTACAAAAGCGTGATTCTTGGCGGCAGCCCGGATCATCGCCGGGCCACCGATATCGATGTTCTCGATACAAGTGTCATAGTCTGCACCCTTGCGCGACCGTGGCCTCGAACGGATAAAGATTGACGACCAAGCAGGTCGATCGGCTGAATGCCGTGCGTCTCCATCGCAGCCAGATGTTCTGCGTTGTCGCGCAGCGCCAGCAGGCCGCCATGCACCGCCGGATGCAGTGTCTTGACGCGGCCGTCCATCATCTCGGGGAAACCCGTGACATCGGCCACGTCCGTCACCAGCAATCCCGCGTCGCGCAGCATCGCCGCACTTCCGCCGGTGGACAGCAATCTCAATTCCGTGCTTCGCCAGAGTCGCGTGCCAGATCGAGAAGCCCGGTCTTGTCGGAAACCGAAATTAGCGCGCGGCGCACCGGCACGAAATTGGTCATAAAGTGTCCCCTTGATTTCTAGGTCAGCTCTGCGCTGTCATCCCGTCCCAAGTCGCGCACCGAATTTGGTGTGTCCTGCGCCTTTGCGAGTGTCCAGCAGATGCGCGTCGCATACTCGACAGCGACCCCAGTTAAAACCACCTGTTTCGTCGCACGTGGCTTTAGCCGACCTTTTTCCATGTAAACGCTGGGCTCGAGCGAGAGTTTCGCCTTGCCATCATGCCGAAATACCCAGATCTCGCCGCTCTTGAGTGCCATCGACACTGCACTTCCGCCAAGATCGAGCGTCGCATCCACATCCGGATGTAGATGCAACCTGATATGAAATGCGACGCCTTGCAGACGGGACCGGTCTAGGGCTTTCTCGAAAATCGCGCTTCGTCGCGCTTGTCGATGGCGGCAAATGTATCTTCACCCGCAAGGCTGCGCCCACTGTGCGACAGATCGAGGCGGCGGATATGGGTCAGGCCATGGGTCGACAGATATCCGTCATGACCAGCGATAATGCCTTGAAACTCCCGCTCTGGCAGGAACTGCACGCGAACCTCCGAAGGCGTATCAGCCAAAACCTCGCGGGCCAGTCCGCCAACCTCGCAGCGTGGTCCCAGCCGAGACGAAGAATAGCCCTCGATCCCCAGCGTGGAATGCGACGGCGTCGCGCGGCCTGCGCGCCGCCAGTCAGGACCGAAACTTGCCCCAGAACCACAATTCACGACAAGCGGCCTGCGCCCAGACGTCAGCTCGAAGGCCAGGGTCGAGGCGTGGGCGTTGTAGGAGCTCGGCCCCGTCGGAGGCCGTGCTGCGTCAATGATAACGCTGGTGCGCCCGCCATGCAGCCGCGCGAAGCCCATCGACAGACCGGCTGGCGCACGGGACTTGACACCCGAGGTTGCAAGCGCGTGGTCAAGCCGCCCCGCCTGCCCGCGACCACCGCCGTGAAACCGACCGAGTCCGCCATCGCTATGGCGAAGCGCCCGCAGGGTCGGCGCGATCCGCTCTATCGCCGCCAGATGCGCCTTCGCCGGCATCCGCCCGGCCTCGGCCAAGGCAGACGCAGACCAGTTCAGAAGCGTGAACACCTCCAGCAATTCCTCGGGATTGCGGGTCGGGATGCCACCCTCTGCATCGACCTGACTGTCGCATTCGCGCGCGAGGGCTTTGATCGCGGGCTCGACCCGATCCTCCATCCCCTCCAGCGCAATACCGGCATAGATCAGACCCGCCAACGCCTCGAACCGTGGCAAGCCAGGGGATGCGCTGCGCCAGCGGCGCGACAGAAATATGGTCTGCTGGCCCAGAGATCGATAGTAGGCCTTTGAATAGGCACTGCTTTGAGCATTCAGTAGAAAGATCGCGTGATTGATCCAGCGGATCAGCCTTCGGCCAGTCAGATCGGGCGACCAGCCGGGCCCCGTGCCCTTGCCGTAAAGCTCGATCCACTCAGCCAGCCAGGACTGCGCCCTTTGCCGCGCGCTCAGATCGCCAACCGCGGCCAGATCGTCAAGCCAGGCAAATCCATGCACCTCGTCCTGGAACGCCTGGCTCTGATCCGGCAGGCGCCAGATCGTTTGGTTCGGATCTTGAACATGCGACCCGGCAAACAGGAAATTGCCCGCCACCAACTGTCGGCCCTTGGCGAACGACCCGATCGTGCGCGGCTCCGGCTGCGAGAGAAACGCCGACACCGACCGTCCGCGCGCAGAACGGCGCGCTTGCCAGCGGTTCATCCAACGCGTCCAGCGGGTTGACCAAGTTTCGGATTGGGTCACGGGAAACCGTTCGTTTCAACTTGCATTTGGTCGTCGCCTTGATCGCCGGATCATTTTCCGAACGGGCCGAACATGCGCACTCTACGGCAAGCCTCTCTCCGAGTTCAAAGGAAAACTCTGATCCGGTGCGGATCATCGCCGGTTGCGCATGTTCGGACACTGTCTTGACCCTACTTGGCATTCCCGTAGGTTGGCCGCTGATTTAGAGCCCGCTCCGGAGGACATATGACCCAGCGCCTGCATCTTGTCTTTGGCGGAGAGTTGATCGACCCGTCCAGCAACACCTTCCGCGACGTTGACGATATTCACATCGTTGGCATCTTCCCCGACTACGCCAAGGCCTATAATGCCTGGAAGGCCGAGGCGCAGCGAACCGTCGATAACGCTCACATGCGGTATTACATCGCCCATCTGCACCGTCTTCGCGACGAGGAGGCCGCGGCTTCCCCGACCGAGGAACTTGGGACCTGATCGCACGGAATGGGCCTGCCACTTGCGCTTTACTATCTCTGGGGGCGGGGTTCGGCAGAACGTTCGCCCCTTCAGCCGCACCAGTCTGAAAAGAGGCCCGATGGCCAGCTGATTTGGCTGCACGCACCGCGGCCAGAGGATCAGACGGTTGTGGGCGACCTGGTCTACAGGCTTTCGGACCGGCATCCAGATATCTGGTTTCTCATAACCTCCGATGCCGCTGATTCGGCGAATTGTCGTGACAATTGCATCCACCAACCTATCCCCCCTGACAACCGCGAAGCTGTAGCGGATTTTCTCAAAACATGGTCCCCGGATGTGGGTGGATGGTTAGGTGGCGAGTTGCGACCTGGGCTGATCTCAGAGGCAGCGGCAACCGGCATGCCGCTGTACATGTTCGATACAGGCAATGCCCATGCCACCGCCTTGTTCAAGACCCTCATTCCCGGCTTGCGCAAATCAGTTCTGCGGCAATTCGAGGCGATTTTGGCCGGCGACAAGAAAACCGCGGCAACATTTCTTCGGGCAGGCGCGACCGCCGAGCAGATCCGCACCGCAGGCGTTCTGGAACGCGGCGTCATTACGCTGCGCTGTCTTGAAGCGGAACGCGATACACTGGCCAGCCTTTTCGCTACGCGGCCGGTCTGGCTGGCCGCGGAAATTGACCCGGGCGAATATGATGCCGTCCTGGCCGCGCATGCAACTGCACTACGCCGCACCCATCGCTTGCTGCTGATCGTGGTGCCGTCGAACCCTGCGGATGGCCCGGCGCTGGCAAAGATGCTGACCGAAAGGGACATGTCCTACGAAATGCGATCTGAGGGGGCGAACCCGAGGCCGAAACCCAAGTCTACATCGCAGATACAGACAACGAAATGGGTCTTTGGTATCGCCTCGCACCGACATCGTTCCTGGGGCAAACACTGGTTTCGGGTGATGGCCCGCATCCCTTCAACGCCGCCGCATTAGGATCGGTGGTCCTGCATGGCCCGGAAACCGAACATCATCGCGATGCCTTCCTGCGTCTGGGGCGTGTCGGCGCCTCGCAGCAGGTCGCAAACGCGGCCGAACTGGCCGCCGGTGTCGAAACCCTGCTGGCACCCGACAAGGCGGCCGAGATGGCCCATGCTGCCTGGCTGGTCTGCTCGGCCGGAGCTGAAGTCGCAGATCTGGTTCTTGACTTGCTCTCTGATGCACTTCTGAAACGCAGAACCGACGCATGATGACACCGGGCTTCTGGAACAATCCGCCTTACAAGCCGGGCTGGCGAGCCCGTTTGCTTGCACCTCTTGGCTGGGCTTATGCCTGGGCCACAGCCCGTCGCGTGGCCAAACCGGGCGGCCACAAGGCGGGGGTACCAGTCATTTGCATCGGCAATCTGAACGCCGGCGGCACCGGCAAGACACCGACGACGATTGCCATTATCGATCTTCTGAAGGCCAGAGGTCTTGCGCCGCAAGTCGTGACGCGCGGCTATGGCGGTCGCCTGACCGGACCAGTGAAAGTCGATGAGCGACGCCACAACGCTGCAGACGTCGGCGATGAACCATTGCTGCTCGCGGCCTTTGCGCCAACCTGGGTTGCACGGGACCGCGCGTCGGGCGCGCGACGGGCGGAGGCAGCCGGAGCCGATCTGATCTTGCTCGACGACGGGTTTCAGAATCCCTCTGTCGCCAAGGATCTTTCGCTTGTCGTCGTGGACGCAAAGGTCGGATTCGGAAATGGCAAGACGATCCCGGCAGGCCCCCTGCGCGAGCCCGTCAAGGTTGGTCTGACGCGCGCCGATCTTGTCCTGTCAATCGGCGATTCCCCTGCGCAAACAGCCTTCAGCGCGACCTGGGGCAATGCGATCCGCTGCCCGACATCTGCGCGGCCATCTGCAACCACTTCCAACCGGGATGGACTGGGCAGGGCTCGACGTGCTGGCCTTCGCCGGTATCGGCCATCCCGAAAAGTTCTTCACTACACTCCGCAGCCTCGGCGCCAACCTGCTGCGGGCCGAAGCGCTGGACGATCATCAACCGCTGACCAGCGCCCTGATGAAACGGTTGGAGAGTGAGGCGCAGACCATTCGGGCGCAACTTGTCACGACCGAAAAAGATGCCGTTCGCCTGCCCGCAGAGTTTCGCAGCAAAGTGCTGACACTGCCAGTTCGGCTGGTGCTGGACGATTGGTCAGAGTTCGATGCGGCCCTGGCAAGGATCGGCGTCAGTATTTCCTGAGATCTGCCCTGATCGCCTCGCCATGCTCATCGAGCTTCGGCGAGGCACGGTTCAACGGCAGATCGGCATCCGAGAACCGAAAGGGCGCGCGGACCGTTGGGATACCGTCAATCTCGGCCTGCAATCCACGAGCGACAATCTGCGGATCGGCAAAGACCTCGGCCATATCGTTGATCGGCCCGGCCGGAACGCCCGCCGCCTCGCAGGCGGACAGCAAATCGGCCTTGCTGCGTTTCGCAGTCTCAACACCCAGAAGGCGGCTCAGACCTCGCGGTTGCGGATGCGGTCGGCATTGGTCCTGTAATCGGGCGCATCGGCCAGTTCCGGAACCCCAAGCAAACCACATAACCGCCGATACTGCCCGTCATTGCCTGTGGCGATGATGATCCAGCCGTCTGCACAGTCGAAGACCTGATAGGGCACCAGATTCGGATGCGCATTGCCGAGCCGTGTGGGCGGCGTGCCGGTCGTCAGATAGTTCATCGCCTGATTGGCAGTGATTGCGGTGGCCACATCCAACAAGCGCCATATCGATATGCTGCCCCATACCCGTTGCGCCGCGCTGGTGCACAGCCGCCAGAATGGCGACCGCCGAATAGACGCCGGTAAAGACATCCGTCACCGCAACGCCGACCTTCTGCGGCTGGCCAGCCGGATCGCCCGTGATCGACATCAACCCGGACATGCCCTGAATGATGTAGTCATAGCCCGGCGCGGTGCGCATAGGGTCCATCCTGCCCGAACCCGGTAATAGAACAATAGATCAGTCCCGGATTCACCTTAGCTCAGGCTGTCATAGTCGAGCCCGTACTTGACCAGCCCGCCAACCTTGAAATTCTCGATCAGGATATCGGCATCCGCGACCAGATCGCGGACCGTCTGCTGGCCGTCCTCCGTCCGGAAATCGACACTAATGCTGCGCTTTCCGCGATTGCAGCTGTGGAAATAGGCCGCTGACCGGTCACCCATCCCGTTCAACGAATGGCGGACCCCACTGCCGCGTATCATCGCCGTCCGGGCTTTCAACCTTGATCACATCCGCGCCCAGATCTGCCAGCATCTGACCGGCCCAAGGACCGGCCAGTATGCGCGCGAGTTCGATGACTTTCAGGCCTGAAAGCGGCGTCATTACTCGGCCAGCTTCTCATCCAGAGTCGCGGCGAATTCCTCGTAGTCATGTTCGAGTACTTTTCACCGTTGATCAGAAGACTCGGCGTCGAACTGATGTCATCCGCTTCGGCGTTCTTCTGATACGCCGCGACCATCGCCTTGGCCTGTTCGCCGTCGTTCATACAAGCGTCCAACTCTGCATCCGACAGGCCCGCCTTCTTGCCGATCTTGCGCAGGTTCTGCGCGATCTGCCGCCGGGTCGCCACCCGCGACCCATTCCTCTTGCGTGTCATAGATCATGTCGGCAATGCCGAAATATCGCATCTCGCCGCCGCAACGGGCCACCATCGCCGCCCATAGGCCGAAACGATCGAAATACACTTCCCGGTAGACAAACTTGATCTTGCCGGTGTCGATGTAGTTCTTCTTGAGCTTGTCGAAAACCGTCTGATGGAAGTTCTCGGCAATGCGGACAGGTAAAAGATGCGTATTCGGTCACCGTCACCTTGGCGTCCGGATTGCCCATCGACATGTCGGTAATGCCAGAGGTATCCACCTCGGTCGAATCCTGTGCTATCGCGGCCAGACTCGGGCCAGTAGTGCCAGGCTGTGTCGCGTACCAAAGTCCCTGCAGCCCCAAGCAAGGCAAGCGGCGCGGCGGTGATCAAATGTCTGCGATTCATGAAACTGCCTCTTTATCGTTTCTGTCGGGATAGAACGTTTTGCCCAAGTGCCTCAAGCGCCTGACGCAGGCTGTCATCGGTAACCTTCGCAGCAACTTCCCGCGCGGCGGCGGTAACCTTGGGGTCGGAGTACCGTCGGTTTGGTCTGGGGTGCAGGTTTGAAAGCAACCTGGCCCTCGGCAAAGCCGGTCGGGGCTGTTTGGGTGATGCTTATGCGGGCAATCGCGGCATAGCCGTAGCACGCGTTCACCTTGTCTTTGATCTTTGGCAGATCGGCCTGCAACATTGGCGCGTTCGCCCCGGTGCGTCAGGATCGTCAAGGTCGCGCCGAACCCGCCCTGCGCATAGCTTATCTTCACCGGAATCGCCATGTTAGACACTGTTTCGCCAACGATCTCGGCCCAATGGGTCAGCACCCGCGATTCCGCGAAGCCTCGACTTTCGCTGGCCCGCCTGATCTGCCCCTGCAGCAGGCCCGAGGTCCGCTCGAACCCTTTGGTCCGGCGCTTCGTTCCGTTTTGCGAGGGTGTTGGTGGCGTCATCTCTGGCATGTCCTGCGTTCCGTCCTATTCTAGACGAGCAGCGAGACCCAGACCAGCACAAAGCAACGAATGGAGCCATAAAGATTGCGTGACGAGGACTACAGCACCGATCCTGCTGAGGTGGTATGACCGTCATGCCAGGTCGATGCCTTGGCGCGTGTCGCCCGCCGGACGTGCGAACGGCGTGACGCCCGACCCCTACCGCGTCTGGCTGTCCGAGGTGATGCTGCAGCAGACCACGGTCGCCGCCGTTCGCGACTATTTCAGCCGGTTTACCGCCCGCTGGCCGACCGTCACCGACCTGGCCGCCGCCGAGGATGGCGATGTGATGGGGGAATGGGCCGGGCTTGGCTATTACGCGAGGGCGCGCAACCTTCTGAAATGCGCGCGGACGGTGGTCGCGCAGCATGGCGGGGTCTTTCCCGATCAGTATGACGAGCTGATCGAAACTGCCGGGCATCGGCCCCTACACCGCCTCCGCCGTTTCGGCGATTGCGTTTGACCGGCCCGAGACTGTGGTCGACGGCAACGTAGAACGCGTCATGGCGCGGCTGTTCGCCATCGAAACGCCGCTGCCGACCGCAAAGCCCGAATTGACGGAACGCGCTGCCCGCCTGACGCCAGCAGACGGGCCGGCGATTATGCGCAGGCGGTCATGGATCTCGGCGCAACCATCTGCACGCCGAAGATCCCCAAAATGCGGCATTTGCCCTTTAATAGAGCCTTGTTTGGCACGCGCCGCTCGGCCTGCAATCCGAACTGCCGCGAAAGATCGCCGAAGCCCTGAAACCTATCCGCTATGGCATCGCCTATCTTGCGCGGCGCAGCGACGGCGCATGGTTGCTGGAACGGCGCCCAGACCGTGGTTTGCTGGGCGGCATGCTTGGCTGGCCCGGATCGGACTGGGGCGACACGCCGATCGGAAGACCGCCGGTCGCCGCCGATTGGCAGGATCCTGGGGCAGAAGTGCGGCACACGTTCACGCATTTCCATTTGCGTCTGTCTCTTCAGAACGGCCGTTGTTCCCCTAAAAACAGAGCCTGATAAAGGGTTTTTCCTTCTGCAAAGTGAATTTCGCCCCTCTGACTTGCCGACTGTCATGCGCAAGGCCTATGACCTAGCGGCAGAAAGCCTTGCGATGGATTGAGCCGCCCGGTGCGAATGCTATGCTGCCCTGACTTTCGGAGACCCGCATGATCCCGTCCGACCAAGTGGCAAAATCTGCACAGGGCGCTGCCGTTCTGGCTGTCGTTGGCACTTGTCCCGGTCGTGCTTTTTGCCGCGAAATCAGGAGGATGGGTGCTGATCCTGCCGCCTCTGGCAAGCTGGGGCGCGTTCTCGGTCGCTCGACTTGTTGGCGGGGTCGGAGACCGAGAATGCCGATCGCAGACGCCCGACGCACAGTTGTTCTGGTATCGGCTGATCACCCTTCTGTGGTTCCCGATCCAGTTCTGCGTGACCTTTGGACTGATCTGGTATGTCGATGTCACCGATCACTTGAATGCCTTTGAAAAGATTGCGCTTTTCTTTGGCGTCGGCATTCTATCGGGAACGATCGGGATCAATTACAGCCATGAGTTGATGCATCAGAAAAACCGGCTGGAGCGGTGGCTGGGCGATCTGTTGCTGGCCATGGTCATGTATTCGCACTTTCGGTCGGAACATCTGCTGGTTCACCACCGCTACGTCGCCACCCCGCGCGATCCGGTTACGGCGCGATACAACGAGGGCTTTCACCAGTTCTTTCCGCGGGTGCTGGTGCAGTGCTTCCGGTCTGCCTGGCGGGCAGAAAAGGCGATGCTGGCGCGCAAGGGTGTGCCGGTTACCGACGCCTCGAACCCGTTCTGGCGCTATTGGGCGTTGCAGGCCGGATTCATGCTTCTGGCAATGTTATTAGGGGGTTGGGCAGGTCTTGGTCTGTTCCTGTATCAGGCTTTCATTGCGGTCTGGCAGTTGGAACTGGTGAATTACATCGAGCATTATGGCCTGACCCGAAAGCACCTTCACGAGGGCAAGTACGAGCATGTCCAGCCACGGCATTCGTGGAATTCGGCCAGAAAGGTCTCGAACTGGCTGCTGATCAATTTGCAGCGCCACTCCGACCACCACTACAAGCCCGACCGCCGTTTCCCCCTGTTGCAGAACTACAGCGAAAGTGAAGCGCCGCAACTGCCCTATGGTTACCCGATGATGACGATGATCGCGATGGTGCCGCCGTTTTGGCGGCGGATGATGAACCCGCGGGTCCGGCGTTGGCGGGGGATGTACTATCCGGAAATCACCGATTGGGCAGCCTACAAGACCGCCAGCAACCCGATGCCGCGATAGCCGTTCTTTAACGCGTTTGTTAAACCTTTGGTCCGTTGTTTAACGCGTTCTATAAAACATTGAAGAAATGTTCGCTGATTGTTTGCCTGTTTTTTGGGCACAAACACCACCGTTCGGCGCGGTCAGGGTATATTAGGGAAATGCGAAACGGCACCGTCCTGCGGTAGGCTGATTCGTGCCTTGGTTTCGGGTTCAGAGGAGTTTGCCATGATCGACCATTTTGGCATCAGCGCGTCGGATTTCGAGCGAGCGAGATCTTTCTACGATGCGGCACTGGCCCCGCTTGGCGCGTCGATGCTGATGATCGTTCCGAAAGAGCATACCGGCGGGGTCAAGGTGGGTGGTTATGGCCGGGACAAGCCGGTCTTCTGGCTGCATGAGGCCCCGGCGCAGACCCCTGCTGTACATTTTGCCTTTGCTGCCGACAACCGGGCGATGGTCGACGCGTTCTACGAGGCGGCGATCGGCGCGGGGGGCAAGGACAACGGCAAACCGGGCCTGCGCCCACGTTACCACGAACATTATTACGGTGCCTTCGTTCTGGACCCGGACGGTAAAAACGTCGAGGCCGTTTGTCACAATCCAGAGTAACGGTCGGGGACGGACTGCAAAAAAAGGCCCCGCCGGGTGGCGGGGCTGAGTTAGTGCCGTGGTGTCAGGCCACAGGCACCGGCGGTAACATCGGTCAGTCCAGTTCGGACCGTATCTGTTGGCGGAGCAGGTCGATCGGCACCTGCTGTCCGTCGCGTTTGAAGCACCAATAGGTCCAGCCATTGCAGCTGGGCGCGCCTTCCAAGAGCCGCGCCGACCTGGTGGATCGAGCCGCGCACATCGTCCGAGATCAGCGTGCCATCGGCGCGGACCTTGGCGGCGTGGCGACCGTTCATCGAGCGCAGCATCTCGCCGGGGCGCAGCATGCCACGCTCGACCAATTGGCCGAACGGCACGCGCGGCTCGGCGCGTTTCGAGGTCGAGACCTGCAAGCGCCTCGCGGTCGAACTTGCGAATGCGCGACAGGCGCTTTTCGGCGACCTTGCGATATGCCTCTTCGCGCTCGATGCCGATGAAATCCCGGCCCAGCATTTTTGCCACAGCGCCCGTGGTGCCGGTTCCGAAGAACGGATCCAGCACCACGTCGCCGGGGTTGGTCGTGCCGAGCAGAACACGATGCAACAGGCTTTCTGGTTTTTGGGTCGGATGGGCCTTGTCGCCGTTGTCATCCTTCAGTCGCTCACCGCCGTTGCAGATCGGCAGCACCCAGTCGGATCGCATCTGGATACCCTCGTTCAGCGCCTTCAGCGCCTCGTAGTTGAAGGTGTATTTGCTGGCCTCGTCACGGCTGGCCCAGATCATCGTTTCATGCGCGTTGGTAAACCGCTTGCCGCGGAAATTCGGCATCGGGTTCGACTTGCGCCAGACCACATCGTTCAGAATCCAGTAACCCTGATTCTGCAAGCGCGGCACCGACGCGGAAGATGTTGTGATAGGATCCGATCACCCAGATCGCGCCATTGGGCTTGAGAAGGCGGCGGGCGGCTGCAAGCCAGGCCTTGGTGAACTTGTCATAGGTCGCAAAGCTGGCGAACTGGTCCCAGGCATCATCGACGGCATCGACCTTGGAATTGTCGGGACGGTGCAGATCGCCCTTGAGCTGCAAGTTATAGGGCGGATCGGCAAAGATCAGATCGACCGAGCCTTCCGGCAGGCTGTTCATCACCTCGATGCAATCACCGGGCACAATCTGGTTGAGCGGAAGCGTTGCCGCCACCTCTTTGGTCTTTGTCGTCATCTCTGCCTCTGTCCCGGCACCGTTTTCGGCGCGCCATTTGTTGAGGACCAAGATGAGTCAAAGCTGATTCGCCGTCAAATTCTTTTTTGAATCAGCTACTTACAGATTTTTCTTGATACAAGATGTTGTGCACTGGCTTGAACGAACGTCTATGATGTGGGGTCACACCAAGATTTTGCAGCGCAAGCTGATGCTCTTTTGTCGGATAGCCTGCATTGCGGTCCCAGCCATAGCCGGGATGCTGTTGCGCCAAATCCACCATGAGCCTGTCGCGCCAGACTTTGGCGACCATAGAGGCCGCCGCAATCGACAGGCAGCGCGCATCGCCCTTCACGATGCAGGCGGCGCGTCCGGCTAGTCCGGACGGAATACGGTTGCCATCGACAAGCACGTGATCGGCTGGGGTTGTTAGCCCGGCCACGGCACGCTCCATCGCCAACATCGAGGCGCTGCAGGATGTTCAGACGGTCGATCTCTGCGACGCTGGCCTGCCCGACCGAGACCTCGGCGGTCTGCCACAGCAGCGTCGACAGCGATTGACGGCGGGCGTGTGTCAGCAGTTTCGAATCGTTCAGCCCATCAGGAATATGCTGTCGGATCGAGCCGCACCGCCGCCGCCACGACCGGACCGGCCAGCGGCCCGCGCCCAACCTCATCGACGCCCGCGACGCAGATCATGCCGCGCGCAAGGGCTGCGGTTTCGTGGGAGAAATCGGGAACTGATCCGGCCATGACTTTGAAGGAAGCGCGAAGCCAAGCAGGGCGCAACAGGAAAATGGGCGCGCCGTGCTCACCCACGACGCGCCACTCACTCTGAAATACCATTTTTGAACAACACTCCGCTGGGTGATGAGACGCTAGGGCTCCAAAGCCCGCCATCGCCCGGCACCAACCAGACTAGCAAGGTTGAGCAGGTGTTCATTAACTTGGGTAAATTTCCTGAAAACGCAGAAAAAAGTGGGCGGGGGGCTGCTCTCCCTCCCGCCCAAGTCCGGTGTCCAGGGCTGGGGTCCGGACGCCGGGTGCTCACCGACAGCTAGCGCCGCCGGGCCTCGACTCGGTAACCGCGATCCCGCAGGCAGGCGGCGTCATATGCCGGCGCGCGCCTGAACTGGCGGCCTTTGTTCAGACGGCAGGCATCTGGCAGGTAACGGGTAGATCCGGTGACATCGGCGACGCAGCGCTCGCCAAAGACACCCCGCATGCCGTTGCGTCCTTCGTAGCGGTAGAAGCACTGACGCGGCACGTAGCGGTTGGACTGCCAGAAATCGCGGCGATTTTCTGTCCTTGCCCTTCTTGCCCTTCTTGTTCTTCTTGTCGTGCCCGTAGGCGTGACCCCGGCCATTCTTGTAATATAACGCGTCGTCTTTCTGCCGGTTCCGGCTGCTGTAGGTCGTGCTGCTCTTTTTCTTCTTGTCTTTGTCCTCAAGCACTTCCTTGAGGGCAAAGAGCGCGATGGCGCTGCCGACGATAAGGGCAACGTCGCGGGTATCGGCACGCGAGGCAGTGGGGGCGGTCACGCCAGTAAACGCGATGCCGAGCGACATGAGCCCTGCGACAAGCTGCTGTTTCATGGGATGTCCTTTCACCTGGCGACCGGGCGTTTCCGGCCTTGATAGAAAGACGATGAAGCAGGTGACTTGCGCTAAACAATAACACCGCCCTGTTATTGAATATCACGGCGCAATCCGCCACCGTCCGCGCATGAAACACCACCTTACCCTTCCCCTTGCCGTCCTTCTGGCCCTGTCCCTTGCGGGCCCTGGCATGGCCGCCTGTTTCGCCGATTACAAAGCCAAGCGCGACAACCCGCTTCGCCTGCATTACGGTGTGATCGAGTTGAGCAACGCCGCTTGCGATGATCCGGGCCGTGCGCGGGCCGAGATTACCGAGCGTCTGGCCGCCGAAAGCTGGGATCTGCTGACCGTCATGTCCACATTCGGGCGCGATGGGTTGGGGCAAAGGGAAAAGAATGCTGGGAAGTTTTTCCTCCGTTACTGACAGCCGGAATGGCGCGCGGATCGTGACCTTCGGAATAGCGGCCATCGTCGCGATCCTGCTGGTTGCAGCGATCCTGTTGTTCGTGAGCCTGCCGGATGCCAATGCGTTCAATGCCCGGGTCGAGCAGATATTCGTAGCGAATGACGATCTGACCTCGGGGGCAGAGATCAAGCTGCTGGAGATCTTGGCTGAAAGCGGCACCGCGTTTTCGGATGTGCTGGCGAGCTACCGGATGGTCATCTTCGTGCTTTTGGTGTTTGCGACGGCGCTTTTGCTGGCGGCGCTGGTGTTTCTGGTAACCATCATCGCGCTGAACCGGCGGATGGGAGAGATCGAGCGGTCGGGGATTCAGGTGTCCTCGCTGCTGATCAGCCGGGACGAGCGGGTGGTTTACCTTAACAACATGGAATTCAAGCTGACCGAGGCGGCGATCGAGACGCTGTCGGTTCTGGCCGAGGCGCGGATGGACGAGGATGTGCTGACCGGGGCCGAGATCGAGGCGGTGATTTCAGGCCGGAATGCTGCCGATTGCGACGAGGCGGCGGGGGCGACGCGGATCAAGCGGCTGCGCGATACGCTGGGCAACCAGATGGTGAGCGAGTTGTTGATCAAGAACATCGCTCGCAAGGGCTACATGCTGTCGATCGACAAGGATGTGATCCGCATGCTCTGAGGGATTGCGCCGCGGGCTTTGCTCCGCGGGGATATTTTCAGACAAATTGTCACTGGAAGTCGAGTTGGACTTTCATAGCGGCGGTGCGGTCATTGGCATGCTCGAACGCTTCGCAGGCGCGGGCCAGCGGCAGGGTGTGGGTGATCAGCGCGGTGACGTCGATCAGGTGTTTTTGCATCAGTTCTACGGCGAGGGCGAATTCGGGGTGGAAGCGGAACGTCCCGCGCAGGGTCAGTTCCTTTGCCGTGATCATCTGCATCGGCACGGTCTTGTCGCCGCCCATGCCGACCTGCACCAGCGTGCCGCAGGGGCGGAGCGTGGGGATGCCGGTGGCAAGGGCCGGGCCGGCACCGGAGCATTCGAGCATCACGTCGAAATAGCCCTTGTTGGCCTCAAAGCGCTGTAGCGCGTCGGGGCTTGTGGCGACGTTCAGAGCGGCGTCGGCCCCGGCCTGATGCGCCGCGTCGAGCGTGAAATCGGAAAGATCGGTCGCGACGATCTCTGCCGCGCCGGCGCTGCGGGCGGCGAGGATCGTCAGTACGCCGATCGGGCCGCAGCCGGTGACAAGCACGCGTTTGCCAAGAAGATCGCCCGCCTGCCGTACGGCGTGCAGGCAGACCGCGAGAGGTTCAGCCATCGCGGCCTCTGCCGGCGTCAGCCCATCAGCTGGTACACATTGCGCGGCTTCGGCGACAAGGCTCTGGCGGAAGGCGCCCTGGATATGCGGGAATGGCATGGCGGAACCGTAGAAGCGCATGTGGAGGCAGTGGTTGGGCTTACCTTCGAGACAGTAGCGGCAGGCACCGCAAGGGCGCGAGGGCGAGACTGCGACGAGTTGGCCCTTGGTGAACGTGGTGACGCCTTCACCCAGAGCCTCGACATGGCCGGCGACTTCGTGGCCGAGGATCATCGGTTCCTTCAGGCGCACGGTGCCGAAGCCGCCGTGGTTGTAGTAATGCAGATCACTGCCACAGATGCCGCCGGTCGCGAGACGTACCCGGACCTCGCCAGGACCGGGATCGGCGGTCGGGTGATCCTCGATCCGCAGATCCCCGGCGGCGTGAATGACGAGGGCTTTCATGGCGGTCCTTTCGGTGATCATCGCAGACTGCACCGAAGCTGGCTGGCGGGAAAGGTCAGATATTGATCTCGGCCCAGATCAGGTGATGATCGGAGGCGGCGTGATGTTTGCGGGTAATCTCTGGATAGGTCGCCCAGCGTTTCGGCTGCGATCCGGGCCAGGCGCCTTTGCGGAAGATACCACCGGCGGTGACAAGGGCGAAAAGTGCCGGGGACAGCAGCAGGTAGTCGATTTTGCTGCTGTCGTTGCCAAGGTCATGCGTGCCGATTCCGCGATGGCCGTTCTGCGCGTTGAACTCGAATTCGGTGAAGTTCTGGTGGTCGGAGACATCGCGCAGATCGGTTTGCTGCAACAGCGGCATCAGTTCATTGCTGTCGGGCGTGTCGTTCAGGTCGCCAAGCACCACCACATTATCGATGCCCTCGCCACGCAACCGATTGTAGTAACCCGCAACCGCATTGGATTGCGCCAGCCTTTTGGCGCGGCTGGCGGGATCATTACCGCCAAACTTCGATTTGAAATGGTTCGGAAGGACGATGATTTTCGCGCCGGTCGGAGTGGTGATTTCATACTCCGGGCAATCGCGGCTGAAAACCGGGAAGCCGTCGGGCTTGAGGTCGTCGACATGGCTGCGCATCGCGCCGATGGGAAAGCCTTCGCGAGACGCAAGGCCCACATCGATGCCGCGGTCATCATTGCCGTCGATGATCATAAGGTGGCGGTAGGTTTCCGGCAGGACCAGCTTTTCAGCCAGGAAAGTCTGAAAGGCTTTCAGAACGGGGCGAGCTCTCGGCCTCTATGACCGCCAGCACGTCCGCGCCGACCTCTGCGATGACCTTGGCGGTCATCAGCATCGCGGTTTCATCGACGGTTTCGGTTTTCAGTTCGCACCAGCCGACCCAGTCCTCGCGGCCATCGGCGACAATTTCACGCGGCAGCGTCGAATTGCGGGGGCGTTTGATCAGCTGGCCGCGGATCTTGCGGATCCGGGTGAAGGTGTCCTTGGTGCCCTCATCGCGGTGCAACATGCCGAGCCGTTCGATCAGGACAAGCATCCGCGCTTTGACGGCAGGGGTGTAGACATCGAGTTCAAAGAGCTTGTTCAACTCGGCATGATCGTCGAGCACCTGCTGATGTGTGGTCGGGTCATCGTCGTTGAACGCCTTGGCGCGGTCAAACAGGTTCTCGACGTTGTAAGCGGCAATCTTCATCGGCAATCTCCTTAATCAATGGGCTTTTCTACCATGAAGTGTGCGCCTTACCTAAGCCTTCGTAAAATCTCGAGCGAGGCATAACCGTCCGGGATCATCCCGACACGCGCCTGAAACGCCCGGATCGCCGCGATCGTGTTGGGGCCGATGACACCGTCGATGCCTTGGGTGTTGAAGCCCGCAGAGGTCAGTCGTTCTTGCATTTCCTGTTTCTCGGTGAATTTCAACGACCGGTCGCCGCGCGGCCAGCCAGCGCGCAGGGCCGGGCCGCCCTTGATCCGGTCCGACAGATGGCCCACGGCAATCACATAGGCGTCGGCCTTGTTGTAGCGCTCGATGACGTGGAAATTCTGGAATATCATGAAAGGTACGCCTTGCGCGCCGGCCGGCAGCAGGATCGAGGCGGCACCGTGTTCCGGGATCTTGCGGCCCGCTGCGTCACGGATGCCGAGGGCCGTCCAGTCGGCGACGGATTTCTTGATGCGTTCGCCTGAAAGCCCATAGTCGAAGCCCTTGGGCAGCGACACTTCGACCCCCCAGGGCTGGCCCTTGCGCCAGCCGAACCGCGCCAGATAGGCGGCGGTAGAGGCCAGCGCGTCGGCGGGATTATCAGACCAGATGTCACGCTTGCCGTCGCCGGTGAAATCGACGGCATAGGCAAGGTAGCTGGTCGGGATGAACTGCGTATGGCCCATCGCACCGGCCCATGACCCGGTCATGTTGCGGGGGCTTACGTTGCCCTGCTGGATGATCCTGAGCGCCGCGATCAACTGCTCTTCGAAAAAGCCTCGGCGGCGACCGTCAAAGGCCAGCGTTGCCAGCGACTCGATCAGCGGCAGGCTGCCGCGGAACGTTCCATAGGCGCTTTCGAGACCCCAGATAGCGGCGACGACCTCTTTCTCGACCCCGTATTTCGCCTCGATCTGGTCAAGAAGATCGCGGTTCCGGCCCAGCGCCTGTTTGCCATTCGACACACGTGTGTCCGAAACTGCGCTGTCGAGGTATTCCCAGATCTGCTTGGTGAACTCTGACTGATTGCGATCCTTCTGGATGACGCTGGTGTTGTAGTGCACGCGCTTGAAAGAGGCATCAAACGTCGAGGCCGAGATGCCGTTGCGCAGGGCCTTGCTGCGGAAGCCTTCGATCCAGCGGCGGAAGCCGAGATTAGCCGTGTCGGCCTGCACCATGATCGGGGCCCTTTCGGTGCCAAGATGTTGCGGCGTTTGCGGTATGTCCAGAGCGACCGGTCCGGCCGGGGCAATCGTAGCGCCGAAGAGGGCTGCGAATAGCAAAGCGAGTACGGTAAAGAAGCGCATCGGGTGGATCCTGTTATCTGCTCTGGTTTTTTCGCCAGATTAGCAGATTCGGAATTCATCGAAAGCGCGGTGTAGTGGTTTGGCGAGGAATCGCTAATGCCTTTTGCGTTCAACCTTGCGCTTGGTCTTGGCCGATTTCTTACGAGATCGGTTCGCCGCGCGCGTAGTCACCTTTCCCCTGCCCCGACTTTGCCCCTGCGGCAGGGCGCGGCCCTCGACGGTCAAAAGTTCCAGCATAAGGCCGCCAGTGACAGGCACTGATTCCGCCAACCGCACGGTAACGCGCTGGCCGAGGCCGATGGTCAGGCCGGTATCTGACCCGGTCAGACTGTTGGCCTCTGGGTCATGGCGAAAGAATTCCCGGCCCAGCGTGCGGATCGGGATCAGGCCATCGGCGCCGGTTTCATCCAGCTTCACAAAAGCGCCGAACCGGGCGATGCCGGAAATCCGCCCCGTGAATTCGCTGCCCACCCGTTCCGAGAGATACGCCGCCAGATAGCGGTCGGTGGTGTCGCGCTCTGCCGTCATAGAGCGGCGTTCGGTTTCGGAAATGTGGGTGGCGGTGTCGTGCAGGCGCTCGATATCGTCCGGCGACAGCCCGTCCTTGCCCCAGCCATGGCCAGAGATCAGTGCGCGATGCACGATCAGGTCGGAATAGCGGCGGATCGGCGAGGTGAAATGCGCGTAGCTTTTCAGCGCCAGCCCGAAATGACCGAAATTCTGAGGATTGTAGTAGGCCTGCGTCATCGAGCGCAGGGTGGTCATGTTGATCAACTCGTCGAATTCGGTGTCCTCTGCCTGTCCCAACAGCCGGTTCAGGTGCTGCGGTATGCAGAACCTGACCCTTGGCCAGCGTAAAGCCAGAGGCCTGGGCGACCTCTCGCAGCGCCTCCAGCTTTTCGGGCGAGGGTTCTTCGTGAACCCGGAACAGCAGCGGGCGCTGGAGCCGGATCAGTTCTTCGGCGGCGGCGACATTGGCGAGGATCATGAATTCCTCGATCATCCGATGCGCGTCGAGGCGTTCGGCGATTTTCACCGACTCGACGGTGCCATCCTCGGACAGGATGATCTTGCGTTCGGGCAGGTCGAGGTCCAGCGGCTGGCGGTCGGCGCGGGCTTTGGTCGTTGCCTGATAGGCGGCGTAGAGCGGAGTGATAACCTCATCCATCAGCGGTTCGGTTTTGGCATTGGGCGTGCCGTCCTGCGCCGTCTGCACCTCGACATAGTTCAGCGTGGCCACAGATTTCATCAGACCGCGGGTAAAGCGGTGGCTGATCTTGTTGCCCTTGGCATCCAGCACCATGCGCACGGCAAGGCAGGCACGGGGAACGCCTTCGTGCAGGGAACAGAGATCGCCCGACAGTCGATCCGGCAGCATCGGCACGACGCGGTCGGGGAAATAGGTGGAATTGCCGCGCTTGCGGGCCTCGCGGTCCAGCGCCGACCCCGGCGTGACGTAATGCGCGACATCGGCGATGGCGACCCAGACGACATGGCCGCCTTCGTTTTTGGGAGTTTCATCGGCATGTGCCCAGACCGCATCGTCATGGTCGCGGGCATCGGCGGGGTCGATGGTGACCAGCGGGAGCGGTCGCAGATCTTCGCGCTCGCCAAGGTCCGCGGGCGTCTCGGCATCCGCCTCTGCAATAACCTCATCGGGGAAATCATCCGGGATGCCATGCTGGTGAATCGCAATAAGAGACACTGCTTTAGGCGCTGACGGATCGCCAAGACGGTTTACGATGCGGGCCTGCGGCAGCCCCATCCGGCCCTTTGGTCCGGTCTGTTCGGCCTCGACCAGCTCGCCGTCTTTCGCGCCCTCAGTGGCCTTACCTGTCACCGACCATTCCTTGTCCGCGCCCTTGTCGATCGGCACGATCCGTCCACCGTCATGCGATTTGCGGAAGACGCCAAGAATGCGGTGCGGGTTGGTGCCGATACGGCGGATCAGACGGCCCTGATACTGGTGATCTTCGCCTGCAACCTCTTGCAGACGGCCAAGGATGCGGTCGCCTTCGCCCAGCGCCGGATCAGAGGCTTTCAGGACCAGAAGAATGCTGGGTTCGGGGCCGTCGCCCTGCCATTCCAGCGGGCGGGCGAAAAGATCGCCCTGGGCATCGGGGCCCCGCACTTGCAGAACGGCGACGGGCGGCAGTTTTTCCGGGTCGCGATAGGTTCTCTTGCGTTTCTCTAGATGGCCCTCGGTCTCCAGCTCTTTCAGCAGACGCTTCAGGTCGATCCGGGCGACGCCCTTGATGCCAAACGCACGGGCGATGTCGCGCTTGGCCGTAAGCGTGGGGTTTTCGGAAATCCAGGTAAGGATCTCCTGTTTGGTTGGAATATTGCTCATGCCGAGAGATTTAGCATGGGTGCGTCGGGCCGTCGCGGGGAAAACGAAAGGTCAAAGGTCGGCAGCTGTATCCACATCTTGCAGAATGTCCAGATAGGTAACGCGATGCCCGCACATGGTGAAAACAGTATCTAACAATGCATTTTCACTTGACCAGCGTACATTGGCAAACAGCCGGGGCGGCGTCGGGCGCTGCCGCTTCAGACCGATCAGCCAATAGCCGCCGTCCTGAGCCGGGCCGACGACGGCCTCATGCGCGCCAAGCTCGCGGAATGCGCGGGCGACATGGGCCTTGCGAATGCCGGGGATATCGGCGCCGATGATCAGCACCGGACCGGGCGGCATCGTATCAAAGACGCGCTTCATCCTTGCGCCAAGATTGCCATTGCCTTGGGGGTAACGCGGCACGTCGGCAGGCCAGAAGTGGCTTGTTAGACCATGTTTGTCCGGGGAAACTGCAAGAGTGATCTGCCATCGCGGATCGCGCAAACGACGAATCAGGCGGCGGGTCTGGTGGCGGAACCACCAAGCGGCAGCGGGCATGCCGATGCCGCGCCCAAGCCGGGTTTTCACACGGCCTGCGACCGGCTCTTTTACCATGATGACAAGGCGCCGCCGGTGGTTACGCGAAATAGTCACGCAATATCCGGCCGTAGATCGCCTTGAGTCGATGGATCTCTTCGACCGACACCCGTTCATCGACCTGATGCATGGTCTTGCCAACAAGACCGAATTCCACGACCGGACAGTAATCCTTGACGAAGCGTGCGTCAGAGGTGCCACCCGAAGTCGAAAGGTCCGGCGTGATGCCGGTTTCGGCCTGCACCGCCCTTGCAACAAGATCGGAAAGGTCGCCGGGCGGGGTCAGAAAACTTTCTCCTGAAACCTGGACCCGCATCTGGATCCCCACGCCGGTTTCTGCCGCGACCTGATCGGCGACCTCGTTCATCCAAGCGGTCAGGCTGTCGGAAGTGTGGCTATCATTGAAGCGGATGTTCACCGTGGCGCGCGATTCAGCCGGGATCACGTTGTTGGCGGGGTTGCCGGTATCAATGGTGGTGGCGGCCAGAGTTGAAGGGTCGAAATGCTCGGTGCCCTCGTCCAGACTGCGGCCACAGAGCCGATCAATCAGCTTTGCGATGGCGGGAACCGGATTCTTTGCACGATGCGGATAAGCGGCGTGACCCTGCACACCCCGCGCAGTGAAATACCCTGTCATAGAGCCTCTTCTGCCGATCTTGATCGCATCGCCAAGCCGCTCGGGCGAGGTCGGTTCACCCACCAGACAGACCGACATGGCTTCCTGATGTGCGGCCATCCAATCAAGAAGCGCCGTAGTGCCATCGACTGCGTCGCCTTCTTCATCGCCGGTTATCGCAAGAATGACCGCGCCATTCGGCGGCGTATCGCGGACGAAATCGACAGCGGCGGCGGCGAAGGCAGCGACCCCGGATTTCATGTCGGTCGAGCCGCGCCCCCAGAGCATGCCGTCCTTGATCTCGGCCCCGAAGGGATCGCAGGTCCATGCGGAGGCGTCGCCTACGGGGACCACATCGGTATGGCCGTTGAACCCGAAACTGCGTGCATGGCCTTTGTCGCCCCAACGCGCGAAGAGGTTGGCAACGCCGCCCCGGTCGACACGCGTGCAAGAAAACCCCGCCTCCGACAAAAGCTCTTGCAACAGATGCAGCGCCCCGCCCTCGGCCGGTGTTACCGTGGGACAGCGGACGAGTTCCGCGGTGAGTGAAACCGGATCGGTCGGCGATTTCTGCATTATTGCCTCTCGTTCTGATCTGGTTAACCACTCGCGGCCCACATCACAATATTTGCAACTTTGTGGCGAATTGGAGACACATGTGATTCGACGTAATCGCCACCGCTTCTAGCAGTTAACAGCAGGCGTCCCGGGATGCATACTGGCGGCAATAAAAAACGTCCTGAGGCAGGACTCTGGGCCAATGAGCCCAACGAGCGATAGTAACCAAAAATCTGCGCCCTGCCCGGCGCACGTATTGGCGTACTGTCGGCCTGCCTCCTGAAGAGCAGAGGCCGATATGCCAACATTGCCGGTGAATACGGGGGCTTCCGCCACATTGATGGCGCAGGAGATCTTTGGCAGCGGCGTGACGGTCGTAAACGCAAGCTATAGCGGCGACAGGAATTCATTGGGCATTTACAACAACGGCGATAGCGTTTCTCCGGGGGTTACGCCAAGCAATACCGGGGTTATCCTGTCAACCGGCCGGGTCCGGGATTTCACTAACAACAGCGGCCAGACCAACCAGTCGACCAACACCTCGACCAACACGAGCGGTGTTAACAACAGCGCCGATTTCAACGCGCTTGCCGGAACGTCCACCTACGATGCCGCGATTCTGGATGTCGATTTCATCCCGACCGGCTACACGATGACGATACAGTTCGTCTTTTCGTCCGAGGAGTATCCGGAATACGCCGGATCGATCTACAACGACGTTGTGGGCGTGTGGATCAATGGCACGCATGTTCCGTTATCGGTCGGGAACGGCAGTACCAGCGTCGGGAATATCAACCACACCAACAACATAAACCTTTATCAGGACAACACCGCCGATCAGTTCAACACCGAGATGGACGGGTTCACCATCACGATGACGCTGACGATCCCGGTCAATCCAGGGGTCGTCAACTCGATCCGGATCGGAATCGCGGACACCGCCGACAGCAACTACGATTCCAGCCTGCTGATTGCCGGCGACAGCCTGCAGACGGTGCTGATCGCAAATGATGACAGCCTTACGATTAGCATCGGCGGAACCAGGACGCTCGATGTGCTGGACAATGACGGCAGTGCCAGCGGCGGAACTCTGACCATCACGCATATCAACGGTGTCGCGGTAACAGAGGGCAGTAGCGTGACGCTGGCGACCGGCCAGGTGATTACGCTGAACGCTGACGCGACGTTCACGATCCAGACCGATATGGATGTCGAGAATGTCAGTTTCACCTACGGCATTCAGGATACGAGCGGTCAAACCGATACTGGCATTGTCAACGTCAACACTGTGCCGTGTTTTGTTGCCGGCACGCTGATCAGAACACCGGCTGGCGACGTTCCGGTCGAAACCCTTGCGCCCGGTGATCTTGTAAGTACGGTCGATGATGGACCGCAACCTTTGCGCTGGACCGGCAGCCGCACCGTAGAGGGCCGGGGCAAGCAGGCTCCGATCCGGCTCGCGCCCGGTGCGCTTGGTCGGCATGGAGGTCTGCTGTTGTCACCGCAGCATCGCGTGATGATCCGCGACACCTATGCCGAACTGATTTTCGGCGCCGCCGAGGTTCTGGTGGCGGCCAAGGATCTGGTGAACGACCGGTCGATCCTGCGGCAGGAGTGCGACAGCGTTACTTATGTTCATATCCTTTTCGACAAGCATCAGGTGATCTATTCAGAGGGTCTGACGACGGAAAGTTTCCTGCCCGGCCCGCAAACCACAAATTGCTTCGAACAGCCACTGATCGACGAGATTTGTACGATTTTCCCCGAGTTAGATCCGCATTCCGGCGATGGATACGGCCCCGCCGTTCGACCCGGACTGCGCAAGTTCGAGGCGCGGGCCCTGCTGGCCGCCGGATTGGCCGCATGATGAGAAGAAGTCGCGAAAAGACAGGGACAGAGACATGAGCTGGATCGGCATCAACCCCTATCCCCCAAGCTTTGCTTCGCGCAAGGCGCGGCCGAACATGGCCTTCGATCCGACCGACCCGAACGACAAATGCCCAGATCAGGATAGGTTGCTGGTGCGCGGCACGGTGATGTTCGAAGCCGAGATCCCAGCGACAACCGAGGACCAGTTGCACTTGCTGGCTTTTCGGTCGGACGCCGGATGGCGGCGGCGGTTTTCGATTGTCTTCGACAAGGCCGGCTCGCTTCAGCTGACGGTCGTTCAGGGCGATGCGACTTCCGCAGCGCTGTTATCCAGCAGCGAATTCGTTGCCGGGGCCCGGGTTCGCATCAGCTATAGCTGGGACGCGCCGTCACGTATCGCTCATATGACAGTTCAGTCGCTTGATCGGTTCTCGATCCATCAGGCGATCATCGCCAATCCGCTGCCGCTGCCGCTGGCCGATCTGCGCCAGATCGTCTCGATCGGCCCTGCGACGCGCGTCGCCGAAGGCATCATCTGTCTAGCGATCGCCGATCATGTCGCCCCGGTCGGTCTGAATTCGGGTCTGATGCGCGGCAATCTGGTCGCTACCACCGAAGGCTATCGCTCGGTAGAGCGTCTGGCCCTGGGCGATATGGTCGAAACTGCCCATGGTGGCCCGGCGCCGATCCGCTGGATCACGCGAATAGAGATGCCGGCGGTCGGTCATTTCGCACCGGTCCGCCTGCGCGCGCCCTACTATGGGCTTTCGCAGGACATCGTGGTCGCGCAGTGCCAGGGCCTGTTGATGAACGGGCCGGATGCGGAATATCTGTTCGGTGCCGACACGGTTCTGGTCCGGGCGCATGATCTGACCAATCTGCAATCCGCAAGATATGAACCAGATTTGCCGGTGGTGACCTACTATCAGATCCTGCTGGACCGCCACGATTGCCTGGATGTCGGCGGCACCTGGGCTGAAAGTCTCTATATCGGGCAATTGGGCGCTCTGCCGGGGATGACAAGCACAACATCGCTGGGCGACCTGCCGGCTGCCACATTGCCGCGCCATTCCGAATCCGTGGCCCGCGTTCTGCGCAGTTATGAAGCCGCGTCACTTCTGTCCGAGATGACCGCCTGATTGCGGAAGCGGCCGCGAAGCTAGGCCGGCTTGGTCGGGCGCCTGTCTTTGTCGTAAAACGGCGTCATCTGCGCCACGATCACCGAATTCTCATCAAGCGCGCGCTGCATCAGCGCCCGTTCGTCATCGCTGATGTCATGCCCTTCGGCCAGACGTTCGTCGAGCGTGCCGTAGCCCGAGACATCGAGCGGCGCCAGATCGCCTTGTTTCAGGATCGCAACGGTTTCGCGCACCGCCTCGGCTTCGTCGACGCCGGACGCGTAGCACATCAGCGCGGCACCAGTGGCCTTGGCAGGCAGGCCGTCGCCGTTCTTGCGGCCAACCTCGACAAGGAGAGTGTAGACCTGTTGCGGTTTCTTACCGGGTTTCATGGGCTGGCGTCGGGAGTTGCGCGGCCTTCGGCGTCGCGGCAGAAAGGGGCGCGCTGCCCCCCTCGGCCCCGAGCGGCCTCACACCCCGAGATATTTCCAAGACAATGAAGCATCAGTCGCGCAGAAGCTCGTTGATGCCGGTTTTCGAGCGGGTCTTTTCGTCGACGCGCTTCACGATAACCGCGCAATAGAGACTGATGTTGTTCTTTGTCGGCATCGAACCGGCGACGACGACGGAATAGGGCGGCACCTCGCCATAGGTCACGGTGCCGGTTTCTCGGTCGACGATCTTGGTGGATTTGCCGATGAAGACCCCCATGCCGAGGACCGAGCCCTCACGGACAATGCAGCCCTCGACCACCTCCGACCGGGCGCCGATGAAGCAGTTGTCTTCGATGATGGTGGGACCGGCCTGCATCGGTTCCAGCACACCGCCAATGCCGACGCCGCCCGAAAGATGCACGTTCTTGCCGATCTGCGCGCAAGAGCCGACTGTGGCCCAGGTATCGACCATCGTACCGCTGTCGACATAAGCGCCAAGGTTGACGAAAGACGGCATCAGGATGACGCCCGGCGCGATGAAGGCGGATTTGCGAACCACGGCGCTGGGAACCGCACGAAAGCCTGCCGCCTTCCACTGATTGTCGCCCCAGCCCTTGAATTTGCTGTCGACCTTGTCCCACCAGCCGCCGCCCTGCGGACCACCCTCTTGCTGCGCCATGTCCCTGATCCTGAACCCCAGCAGCACCGCCTTTTTGGCCCATTGATTCACGTGCCAGTCACCGTTCGCCTGTTTCTCGGCCACCCGCAGTTTACCGCTGTCCAGCGCGTTCAGCGTATCCTCGATCGCTTCGCGCGTCTCACCGGTGGTGGCGGGCGTGATCGTGTCACGGGCATCCCATGCGGCTTCGATGGCGGCTTCCAGTTGGGCATTCGACATGGCGCGTCTCCGATTTGTCATGTGGCATCTGGTTGTCCGTGGCTATAGTGCTTGAAACCAACACGCGCAATCAGGAGCCCACGATGAAAGACGAACCCCGCGCGCATCCCTTTCGGGATTCGCATCAGGATCGTGAGACCGCCAAGGATATCCCCGACACGCCGCAAACCCGTGCGCCGGCCTACCGGCTAGCCTTCGACGATGCGGACTTCCTGTGTCGCGATGAATTGCGCCCCGTGCGTCTGCAACTGGAGCTTTTGAAGCCCGAGATGCTGATGTCTGAATATGGGGTGGAATCCACGGTTGTGCTGTTTGGCGGCGCGCGGATACCGGAGCCGTCGCGGAAGGAAACCGCACGCACCGAAACGCTGGCGGAATTGTCAAGATTCTACGATGAGGCGCGTGAATTCGCGCGGCTCATGACATTGCGCTCGGCCGCGAACGGTCACAGGCATGATGTAATCGTGACCGGAGGCGGCCCTGGGGTGATGGAAGCAGGCAACCGCGGCGCGGCGGATGCGGGCGGTGTGTCCATCGGGCTGAACATCGTCTTGCCGCATGAACAGGCACCGAACGAATACGTGACGCCGGACCTCTGTTTCAACTTCCACTATTTCGGCATTCGCAAGATGCATTTCCTGATGCGCGCCAACGCGGTTGCAATCTTTCCGGGCGGCTTCGGCACGCTCGATGAGATGTTCGAGAGCCTGACGCTGATCCAGACCGGGCGAATGAAGAGGGTGCCATTCCTGCTGTTCGGCGAGGCTTTCTGGCGCAAGATCATCAACTGGGAGGCGCTTGCGGATGCGGGCACGATCTCGGAAGAGGATCTTGGGTTGTTCCGGTTCGTCGAGACCGCGGCCGAGGCGGTTGCAGCGATTGATACCTGGGAGGGCAAGGGCGAGAAGCGCGGGGTGATACCGGGTCGTTGAGGTCCGAATTCTTGCCGGTTCATGCCCCAAGTTGGCCACTTTCACCTGATATTTGCATCGCCATACCGGGAGTGGCGTGATGACAATGCAATCGGATGTCATGAAGCGCGAGGGCCTGCTGACGCGGCTGTTCGCAGCGAACTGGATCTTGATCCTGGTCGTACTGCTACATTGGCTGGGGGCCGTTACCACAGGTCTTGTGACGTCGATCCCCTTCACCTCTGGCATGGTCGGAATCCTAGGAATGCTCTTCGGCGTGCTCTTGCCGTGGTTTCTGATGATCCTGCTGATCTGGCGGTTCTGCCAGATGGCGGTTCTGATCCGGCCGGAGCGCCCGGTCCACTGGTTCCTCGATGATCTGCGCGACAACCTGACCGATGTTGAGCGCATGGCCAGTGGCGCGTTTCGGCTGGGTCTGATGGTCGTGATGGTCGGCACCTTCGCCTATCTCAAGTCAATAATCCCCTCTCTTAACCCGTTCAGCTGGGATCCCTTGTTTGCCCGGATGGACCGCGTCGTGCATGGCGGACACGACCCTTATGCGCTGCTGATGGCACTCACCGGTCACCCGCTGATCACGACCGCGATCAACGCGGCTTATCATTTCTGGTTGTTCCTGGTCTATTTCGTGATCTTTCTTGCCTGTTTCGCCCGGCAGCACCGCCAGGCCGGCGATACGCTTTTGCTTGCGATGGCACTGACGTTCATCATCGGTGGCAATGTGCTGGCCACCGTGTTTTCCTCGGCGGGGCCGGTTTATTATGAGCGCTTGGGATATGGCGCGGATTTCGCGCCGTTGATGGCGATGCTGCGCGACTTTGCCGGGATCAGCCCGGTCTGGGCGCTGGATGTGCAGGATACGCTTTGGCAGGGGCATGTCGCCAGTGGTCCGGTTAGCGGGATCTCGGCGATGCCCAGCATGCACATGGCCAGTTCGACGCTGTTGGCGATCTATGGATTTCGCTATGCGCGATGGTCTGGCTGGTTATTGACCGGGTTCGCACTGTTGATCCTGGTCGGCTCGGTTCAACTGGCCTGGCACTATGCAATTGACAGCTATGCGGGAGCGGCGCTGGCGATGCTGTGCTGGTGGCTGGCGGCGCGCTGGACAGGCCGCGCCATGTCCAAATCAGCCTAGACCCGTCTCTGCCGCGATCTCTTTGCGGGATTTCCGTGCCCTTTCAGTCGCTGATTTCAACTGCCCGCAGGCGGCCATGATATCCTCGCCGCGCGGGGTGCGGATCGGGCTGGCATAGCCTGCCTTGTAGATGATGTCGGCGAAGCTCTCGATCCGCTCCCAGTCGGACCGCTCATAGGGCGCGCCGGGCCATTCGTTGAACGGGATCAGGTTGATCTTGGCCGGAATGCCGCTGATCAGCTTGACCAGGCGGTGGGCATCTGCGTCTGAGTCGTTCACACCCTTCAGCATCACGTATTCGAAGGTGATCCGTTCGGAATTCGAGACCTTTGGGATAGTCGCGCAAGCGCATCCAAAAGCGTCTCTAGGTTCCATTTCTTGTTGATCGGCACCAGCTTGTCGCGCACCTCGTCGGTGGTGGCGTGAAAGCTAATCGCCAGCTGGCAGCCGATCTCCTCGGCCGTCTTCGCGATCTCGGGCACGACGCCGGAGGTCGACAGCGTGATGCGGCGGCGCGAAAGCTGGATGCCTTCGGGTCCATCGCGATCTTCATCGCGTCGCGGACGTTCTCGAAATTATAAAGCGGCTCGCCCATGCCCATCAGAACGACGTTGGACAGAAGCCGGGTCTCGTCCTTGGGTGCGCCGGGTTCGGGCCATTCGCCAAGGTCGTCGCGGGCCAGCATTACCTGGCCGACGATCTCTGCCGCGGTCAGGTTGCGCACCAGTTTCTGGGTGCCGGTATGGCAGAACGAACAGGTCAGCGTGCAGCCGACCTGCGAGGAAATGCAGAAGCGTGCCGCGATCGGCCTCTGGGATGTAGACGGTCTCCACCTCATGCCCACCCGCGATGCGGACAAGGTATTTGCGCGTGCCGTCGGCAGAGACCTGTTTCGACACTATTCCGGGATTTCGATGACGAATTTTTCTGCCAGCTCAGCGCGATAGGTCTTTGAAAGATTGGTCATCGCGTCGAAATCGCGCACGCCCCACTGATAGAGCCATTGCCATATCTGGCCGGTCCGCATCTTCGCCTGACGCTCGGGCGTGCCCGCTGCGATCAGCGTTTCGCGCAGCGCATCGCGGGTCAGGCCGACAAGGTTCACCGGCCCCTCGGGCAATTTCCGGGGGATCGTATGCACGTCCTGAGTGATTGGCGCGGTTGCGGTCATCGGGCGACTCCGTCGGGTAAGGCGCTGTCTATATGGGAAGAGAGGGCAAAAAGCCAAGCAAAATGCTTGGCAGGGGCGGGTTCAGGAGGCCGCAATATCCATATCGCGGTGGCTGCGACCGTGCTAGATTGCGCATTTTACTGCATGCGTTTTTCAGGGAGTGTCAAATGAACCGAATTCTTCTGTCGGCGTTCCTCGGGGTACTGATATCGGTACCCTCAATCGCCGCCTCTGCTACCCTTGCGTTTTCCGTGTCTGGCAGCACCGCCGCGGATATCCAGCTAACGGTCGATGGCTATCGGTCGCTTCTGGGTACATTGAACGCAAACCTGCCGGCAACCGGTGATCCGGCCGGCCGGCGCGAGATCAACTGGGACGGTGTTCCTAACGGTCTCGCCGATCCGAATGCTCTACCGGGCGATTTTTTCAACGGCTCTGTTGCCGGCACCGCCCGGGGCATCGAATTCAGCACGCCGGGGACCGGGTTCGAGGTTTCAGCCAATGCCGGCGGGTCAGAGGCAGTGGCCTTTTCGCATTCCGAGAATTTCACGCCGTTCAGCTCGCAGCGTATGTTCCGCTCGGTTGGGTCCAACATTCTTGATGTGCTGTTCTTTGATCCATCCGACCAGATATCGGCGGCAGCAACCCGAGGCTTTGGGGCCGTGTTCAACGATGTCGATGTCTTTGGGTCGACCACGTTGTCCTACTACGACGCCATGGACAATCTATTTGCGGCACAGACCGTGCGAGCCTCTGTATCAGGCGGATTGTCATTTGCGGGCTACATCTTCGACGATCCGGTCATTGCACGAGTTAGGATCGAAGCGGGAAACACGTTGATCCCAGATCTGGCTGGAACAATCGAAACCGGCTTTTACGACTGGGTTGTGATGGATGATTTCATTTATGGCGAACCGATCGCCCTCGCTCCAGTGCCGTTGCCAGCTTCGGCTCTGCTGCTGCTGTCGGGAATAGCGGCATTGAGTTTGAGACGACGACATCACTGAAGGGACTCGCGAACCTACATAGAGGTCTTTACTCGGCGCAGCGCTTTTCAGCTTCGTCCAGCGCCGCCGTGAACCCCAGAAGCGAAAACGTGTCCTTGGTCTGAGTGCCGCGCGACGAACGAGCCGTCAAAACCGCATCTGAACCACGTTTCATCGCAGTGATGATCTTGGCATCGTCACCGGGCGAGGCCGACCAAGCCCATTCCCCGTCGGTAAAGAGTTCAAAGGTTGTGCCACTGATGTCGAGCGACACGGTCGAGCCGCCCGCAAAGGGGTAGCCGCCGGTAAAGGACACCTCGCCAGCCGAACCGCCACCGGGTCGATATGTCACGAACATCAGGATATCGCCGCGATTGACCGCAACGACTCGGCCATCCTTGGAATTGACGGTTTCCTTGGGGCTTGAGACGCCCCAGCATTCCTTGGGATCGGATTCGACAAATACGCTCCAATCCGTCTTTGCGGCGACCCGGTTAGTTGATTCGTCCTGCGCATTGGCGACGGTGGTGACCAAAGCAAGTGCCGCCCCGATTGCGGCGGCCATTTTGGGTGATGTCATCTGTTTCACAGCCTCCAGCTGCCTCTGCCTCTTTGGTGTGCCCTTCTCTGGCGCATCTGCTGCGCACCTGATGAGAAGGAGTCCATTTTCATCTCGATTGACGTAGTCTAACGTGCTTGTGGCGATTTGTGAAAGACCTGATGGCAGAAAATCGCGCAGGCGTGAGGGGATTTCAGGCATGGCGAAACCCGTTGAAATGGTCGAGGTCTGGCGCGGGGCGATCCGGGAATGCGTTCATGTCGGCCATGCGGCTATCTGTGATGCGTCGGGAAGCGTCATTGAGGCTTGGGGCGATCCGGAGGCAGTCATCTATCCCAGGTCGTCGTGCAAGATGTTGCAGGCGCTTCCGTTGGTGGAAAGCGGTGCGGCGGATGCATTCAGGCTCACGACAGAACAACTGGCCTTGTCCTGCGCCTCGCATAGGGGTGCGGCAATCCACACCGATCGCGTTGCGCGCTGGCTTGGCGATCTGGGGCTTGGCGAGGCCGATCTGCGCTGCGGGAAACAGGAGCCGGGGGACATTGAGGCGCGAAATAGCCTTATCAGAGCCTATTCGGAGCCCTGCCAGATCCATAACAACTGCTCTGGCAAGCATTCGGGATTCCTGACCTATACCAAGCACATCGGGGCTGGTCCGGAATATGTGGAACTGACACACCCGCTGCAACTGGCGATTCGCGCGGCGTTCGAAGAGGTGACTGCGATCGACAGTCCCGGCCATGGCATCGATGGCTGTTCGGCCCCGAATTTCGCTACGACGGTTCACGGCCTGGCCCGCGCAATGGGATATTTCGCCAGCGCATCGGCAGGCGGGTCCGTGCGGGATAAGGCAGCGGTCCGACTGGTCGAGGCGATGATGCAGCATCCTGAGCTGGTTTCGGGCGAGGGTGCGGCGACCACCGAACTAATGCGCGCCCTCGGCGGAAAAGGCGCGGTCAAAAGCGGCGCGGATGGCGTTTACGTCGCGATCCTGCCTGGGCGCAAGCTTGGCGTCGCGCTGAAACTGATGGATGGCAGCGATAAGGCCAAATCATCAGCCATGACAGCGATCCTGATCCGGCTTGGCGTTCTGGATGCGGCCCATCCGACAGCGTTGCGCTATGTCGATACTGTGGAAACGAACCGCCGTGGGCTGGTGACTGGGACAATGAAGGCGGCGCCCGGTTTCACCGTCTAGATAAATTCGCTTCTGGCATAGCCCTGGATGTACAGCAGCGCCGTCAGGTCGCCGTGGTTGATGCGGATATCGCATTGCGCGGCGACAGATGGTTTTGCATGCAGAGCGACGCCAGCACCGGCGAGTTGCAGCATGCCAAGGTCGTTGGCGCCGTCGCCGACCGCCATAACCTGATCGGGCGTGATGTTCAGTCCGGCAGAGATCTCTTGCAGCGCCGCGACCTTGGCCTCGCGACCAAGGATCGGTTCTGCCACCTTTCCCGTCAGCTTGCCGGATGCGATCAGCAGGGTATTGGCACGATGCTGGTCGAAGCCAAGATCGGCGGCAACCTTGGCGGTGAACGCGGTAAAACCGCCAGACACCAGAGCTGCATAGGCTCCGTTCGCCTTCATCGTTGCGATCAGGGTCTTGCCGCCGGGCATTGCGGTAATGCGTGTGTTCAGAACAGTGTCTATTACTGAGGCTCTAAGGCCCTTGAGCAGGCTCACCCGTTCACGCAGCGCATCCTCGAAATCCAGCTCGCCATTCATCGCACGGGCGGTGATATCGGCGACATGGGCGCCGACACCCGCCTCGGCAGCCAGTTCGTCAATGCATTCCTGCCTAATCATCGTGGAATCCATATCGGCCAGAAGCATCTGTTTCTTGCGGCCCTCTTCCAGCTGCACCACCAGATCGACGCCCAACTTCTGCAGATCGTCCCAGACCGGTCGCTGATTGTCTGGCTTGTGGGGGATCGAGAATTCTGCGGCCTCGTCCGGAGCCAGCCAAAGCGCATCGCCACCGCCCCAGGCATTCCGCAGGCTGTCGACCAAACCCGCATCAAGATTGGGCTTTTCAGGGCTAGTCAGCAGGGTGACGGCGTACATATGCGGGATTCCGGATAGCGATTTGCAATGCTCAAGCGGCGCTATAGCGGTGTTTTTGCTCTGACGAAAGACCGGTGAGCGGCAAGGGATAGGTCTGTCCAAGCCCCGGCAAACGCCTTGCTTAAGCCGTCATCATCTGATGCGAGTGAACTGTGCTGCCTGCGTTGAAACTCAACGCCGACTATTCATGCCGCAGCGCGTCTATCGGATTCAGCCGGGCGGCGCGGCGCGCCGGAAAATAGCCGAAGACCACACCGACGATCGCGGAGAAGCCGAAGGCCAGCAGGATGACGCCGGATCGGGACGGAACGGGATCGGCAAGCAGGTTGGCCCCCAGCAGCCCGAGGCTCAGCCCAAGCAGGATGCCGATCAGCCCGCCGATCAGCGACAGCACGATCGCCTCGACCAGAAACTGCATCAGAACCTGCCGTGCCTGCGCGCCGATCGCCAGGCGAATGCCGATCTCGCGGGTGCGCTCGGTCACCGAGACGAGCATGATGTTCATGATACCGATGCCGCCGACCAGCAGGCTGACCGCGGCGACCGCTGACAGCAAACCCGGTCAGAATATCGGTGATCGTCGACAGCATGGTCGCGATCTGCTTCATGTCCATGACGTCGAAATCATCCTCCTCGCCACGGCCGATCCGGCGGATGTCGCGCATCACCGCCTCGATCTCGTCCTTGGCATCGTCCATCGGGACGCCGTCGTGGATCGACACGAAGATCACCGACGACATCGGTCATTGCCGGCGATCCGGCGCTGAAATGTGCGGATCGGCATGATCGACGAAATCGTCCTGGTCGCTGCCGAAGGTCGAGGCGCCCTTGGATTTGAGCGCACCGACGACCTCGCACGAGAGCGTCTTCGGATCCGCACCAGCTCGCCCACCGGGTCGGCATATCCGAACAGGCCTTGCCGGACGGTTTCGCCGAGGATGCAGACCGATCTGCCCGACTGCAGCTCGGACGGCTCAAACGGTCGGCCCAGCGCGAATTCCCACCGCGCGGCCTCGAAATAGCGGTTGTCGGTGCCGACGATATCGGTCTGGCGGTTTTCGTTGCCGAAGATGACGCGCGCCCGGCTTTGGCTGATCGGGGCGGCGACGCGGACGCTCGGCGATCTCGTCTTCGATCATGTCGTTGATGCGCAGCGTGAACGGTGGGTCGGTGGTGCTGGGGCCGCCCTCCATCGCGTCCTGCCGGGCAGGACCATCAGGACATTGCTGCCCAGTTTCTCGACATCCGCCGTCACCTGCTCGGTCGAGCCCTGCCCGACCGTGACCATGGCGATCACCGCCCCGACGCCGATGACGATGCCAAGGACGGTCAGAAACGACCGCAGCGCGTTGCGGAAGATCGCCTGAATCGCCAGCCTGATCGGTTTCCCACAGCATGTCAGGCCGCCTTCGCTGTGGGTTCGTCGCGTTCGATCCGGCCGTCGACCATCCAGATCAGGCGACGGGCATACTCGGCCATGTCCGCCTCGTGGGTGACCATGACGATGGTCAGGCCATCGTCGCGGTTCAGTTCCTCAAGCACCTCCATGATCTCGAGCGACAGCTTGGTGTCGAGGTTGCCGGTGGGCTCGTCCGCCAGGATGACCTGCGGAGTTGCCGGCCAGCGCGCGGGCGATGGCGACGCGCTGCTGCTGGCCGCCCGACAGCTCGCGACGGATCGTGGTGCGCCCGGTGCTCCAGCCCGACCTTTTCCAGCGCCGCAGTCGCGGCGGCATGCCGCTCGGCGCGGTCCAGACCCTTGTAGATCAGCGGCAGTTCGACGTTCTGCAGCGCGGTGGTGCGCGGCAACAGGTTGTAGCCCTGAAAGACGAAGCCCAGATAGTGGCGGCGCAGCAGCGCGCGCTGATCCTGGGTCAGATCCGCCACCTCGACCCCGTTGAAGTGGTAGTGCCGCTGGTCGGGGTATCGAGGCAGCCGATCACGTTCATCGCCGTCGATTTGCCCGATCCGCTCGGCCCCATGATGGCCACGAATTCGCCTGCGCTGATATTCAGGCTGACGTGATCGAGCGCGCGCACCTCGGCCTCGCCCTGACCGTAGACGCGGGAGATGTCGCGCAGGTCGATCAACGGGACGCCCTGCTGGGTCGCTGGCGAGGCTTCAGCCATCGATCCGGTCCGTGATGACCCTATCGCCTTCGGCAAGACCACCGCCTGTGATCTCGGTCACCTTGCCGTCGCTGTCGCCGGTCGCGACCGGGATCTCGTCTGGCGCCCATCCTTCAGCACCCACAGCGTGCTTTCGTCGGTGGCGCGCACATCGTCGGGCGCGTCCGGGATCAGCATGCCCAGCAGCCCGCTGCGCTCGTCACCGGTCGCGCCTCGTCGGGGTCGCGGGGCGGCGCGTATCGCAGTGCGGCATTGGGCACGATCAGCGCATTCTCGATTTCGTCCACGGTGATGTCGGCCGTCGCGGTCATGCCCGGTCGCAGCAGCAGATCCGAGTTGTCGATCGTCAGGATCGCCTTGTAGGTCACCACGCCGTCGATCGTCTCGGGGGCAAATCGGATCTCTGCGATCTCGGCGGGAAACGTCTGTTGTCATAGGCGTCGACGGTGAACGCGGCCCGGTCGCCGACGGTGACGCGGCCGATATCGGCCTCGTCGATATCGACCTGCAGTTCCATCTGGGTCAGGTCCTCGGCCACCGTGAACAGCACCGGGGCCGACAAGGCGGCGGCCACGATCTGGCCCGGATCGACGGCGCGGTCCAGCACAACGCCCCCGATCGGCGAACAGATGCAGGCCTTTTCCAACTCGGCCTTCTGCAAATCCAGATTGGCCTCGGCCAATGCCTGATCGGCCTTCGCCGACTGCAACTCGGCCTGCGCCCGGATGAAAGCTGCCCGCTGCGAGACAAAGGCCTGGTGCGCCGTTACCCCGCGTTCCTCCAGGCTGCTGGCGGTGTCGTATCTTTCCGTAGCGTCATCCAGCGTCGCCTGGGCCATGGCCACGCGGGCGATCGCCGAGTCGAGCGCCGCCTTGCGGACCGCGAGCTGCGCCTCGAGCTTGGTCGTGTCGAGCGAAGCCAGCACCGTGCCCTTCTCGACCTCGTCGTTGAAATCGACATGAACGCTTTTCAGCGTGCCGGACAAGCTCGCTTGATATCTCGACCAGATTGGTCGGCTCGACCGTTCCCGTGGCCGTCACGATCACGTCGAAACTACCCCTGGTAACTTCAGTGGTGACGTATCGCACACCCTTCGCCGGATCGGAAAATGCCACCCAATAGAGCGCGCCGCCGGCCACACCCAACAGTGCAACCAGTAGTGCAATCCGGAGAAGTCTCGACCGTTTCCGGGATCCCAAACCCAAGGTTTGTTCGACACTTTCTTTGGTCTCAGCCATGTGCCCCCCTGACGGTTTTGGCTTTGACACTGGATATGCTGGGCGGGGCCAGACTTCATTGAGGTAGATCAAGCCTCTGGGCCAGCACCCGTTCTCGGCCATCGAAAGGACTGGCCGATCGCGACCTTCCGCAAAGCCGACGAAACCCGGCAGGCCGCAAATCAGATCCCATTGATTTCGATCAATGGGCAATGCGTTCTCATAACGTAGCGTTAACCCATGCGGGCCCCGGATTGGGTCGAGTCGGTTTGGCCGGGCTTATCTTGCGCAGTTTGCAGTCCGGGCCCACCGGATATCCGCAATCAGTTGGGAGGACCTTCATATGACCAATCCAAAGCGAAATCTTCTAACTGCCACCGTTTCCTCGGCATTCCTGTTGGCCACCGCGGGCAGCGCCTTGGCGTTTACCGCCTGTCAGGTGACCGACACCGGCGGCATCGACGACAACAGCTTCAACCAGACCGCCTGGAAGGGTGTCCAGGACGCGCAGGCGCAGCTTGGCGTCGAGGGCCGGTTCCTGGAAAGCCAGGCCGAGACCGACTACGAGGCCAACATCAACTCGCTGCTGGGCGGGCAGTGCGACGTGATCATCACCGTCGGTTTCCTGCTGGGCGATGCGACCGCGAATGCGGCCAAGGCCAACCCCGATCAGAAATTCTCGATCGTCGACTTTGCCTATGACCCGACGATCCCGAACGTGCTGGGCCAGGTCTATGCCACCGATCAGGCGGCGTTTCTGGCCGGGCTACCTGGCGGCCGGGATGAGCAAGACCGGCATCCTGGGCACGTTTGGCGGCATCAACATTCCGCCGGTGACGATCTTCATGGACGGCTTTCGTGGCCGGCGCGAACTATTACAACGAGCAGAAAGGCGCCAGCGTCACCGTTCTGGGCTGGAACCCGGAAACCCGCGAGGGGCTGTTCACCAACAACTTCAATTCGCTCGATGACGGTCGCGCCTTTGCCCAGAACCTCTATGACGAGGGTGCCGATATCGTGCTGCCGGTGGCGGGACCTGTGGGCCTTGGGTCTGCCGCGCTGGCCGATGAGTTGGGGGTCGACAAGCTGAAGATCATCGGCGTCGATGCCGACCTGTACCTGACCGACCCGGAAAAGGGGCATGTCTACCTGACCTCGATCATGAAGAACATGGATGCGACCGTGTTCCAGGTGATCGAGCAGCGCCATGGACGACACGTTTGAAGGCGGCGTGATCGTTGGCACGCTGGAAAGTGGCGGCGTTGGCCTGGCGCCCTATCACGACATGGAAGACGCCGTGCCGGCCGAGTTGAAGGCCGAGCTGGAGACGATCCGCGCCGGGATCATCGACGGCTCGATCAAGGTCGGCATGTAAGCCAATCTGTCCGGGCGCGCGCAGCGGCGCGCCCGGCCACTTTGTGATGTCCGGGGGAACTGGGGATGGATGTCGAACTGCGCGGGATTACCAAACGCTTCGGCCCGGTTGTGGCCAATGCCGACGTCAATCTGACGATCCGCGGCGGCGAGGTGCTGGGCCTGCTGGGCGAAAACGGCGCCGGCAAGTCGACGCTGATGAATGTGCTGTGCGGGCTTTATGCGCCCGACGAGGGCGAAATTCTGATTGACGGCAAGCCAGTCGTCTTTGATGGCCCCGGCCAATCCATCGCCGCCGGTATCGGCATGGTGCATCAGCATTTCATGCTGATCCCGGTGTTCACCGTGGCCGAGAACGTGGTTCTGGGGGTCGAGCCGACGGGCAGGCTCGATTCGCTTGATCTGGATACGGCGCGCGCGCAGGTGCGCGAGATCAACGAGAAATACGGGCTGGAGGTCGATCCCGACGCGCTGATCGAGACCTTGCCGGTGGGCGTGCAGCAGCGGGTCGAGATCATCAAGGTGCTGTTCCGGTCGGCCGATGTGCTGATCCTTGGACGAACCGACCGCCGTGCTGACGCCGCAGGAGGTCGAGGATTTCTTCGAGATCGTGAAGTCGCTGCGCGACGCGGGCAAGGCGATTGTCTTCATCACCCACAAGCTGCACGAAATCCTGGATATCGCCGACCGGATCAGCGTGCTGCGCGGCGGGCGGATCGTGGGCGAGGGCGACCCGAAAACCGCCAGCCCGGCGGATCTGGCCGAAATGATGGTCGGTCGCCCGGTCAGTTTCGACGTTGAAAAGGCGCCCTATGCACCCGGCGAGCCGCTGCTGGAGGTCCAGCGACCTGACGGTGCTGCGCGACGACGATGCCGATCGCCGTCGATCACGTCAGTTTCGAGGTGCGCAGCGGCGAGATCGTCGGCATCGCCGGCGTGCAGGGCAACGGCCAGTCCGCGCTGATCGAGGCGCTGACCGGGCTGCGCCACCCGGCGGCAGGCACGTATCCGTTTCCGGGGCGAGGACATCACCCGCGCCTCGCCGCGCGCGCGTCACCGCATGGGGCATGGCGCATATCCCCGAGGACCGCCAGCGCAGCGGCATCATCGGCAATTTCACCGTGGCCGAAAACATGGTGCTGGACAGCTATTACGACGCGCCGCTATTCGCGCGGGCCGCAGGTCGACTGGCAGGTCGTCAACGAACGTGCGGCGGCCGCGGCGACGATGTTCGACGTGCGCACGCCGTCGGTGTTTCTGAAAGCCGGCGCATCTGTCGGGCGGCAACCAGCAGAAGCTGGTCGTCGCGCGCGAACTGTCGCGCGACACCAAGTTCGTGATCGCCGCGCAGCCGACGCGCGGGCTGGATGTCGGGTCGATCGAATATATCCACAACCGTCTGATCGCCGCGCGCGACGAGGGCGACGGCGTGCTGATCATGTCGTCCGAACTGGACGAGATCATGGCGCTGTCCGACCGGATCCTGGTGATGTTCAAGGGCCGGATCGTGGCCGAGTTCGATGCAACGCAAGGGCCCGGCAGACCGCAACGCCGTCGGGCTTGCCATGGCAGGAGCGGCGGCATGAGCGAGCGACCCAAACTGGACGACGCCAGCCGCAAGCTGCTGGAACGCGCCGCCCCGGGACGCGCGCAGTTCGAGGATCTGGTCGTCGTGCCGGTCTTTGCGGTCATCGTCGCGCTGATCCTTGGCGCGCTGACGATGCTGGCGACCAACGTCGACCTGGCGACCATCGGCCAATCCTATGTGGCGCTGCTGCAGGGCTCGGTCGGGTCGCTGAACGCGATCTCCGAAACGCTGACGGCCGCGATCCCGCTGGTGCTGGCCGGGCTGGGTCTGGCGCTGGGGTTTCGCGCCGGGCTGTTCAACATCGGGGCCGAGGGGCAGATCCTGATGGGCGGCATGGCCGCCGTGATCATGGGCTTCAGCTTTCCGGGCCTGCCGTTTGTGGTGCTGATGCCGCTTTGCCTGCTGGCGGGCGCGCTGGCGGGTGCGCTTTATGCCGCATCGCCGGCTGTCTGCGCGCGGCGACCGGCGCGCATGAGGTGATCTCGACGATCATGCTGAACCTGATCTCCTACCGGCTGCTCGACTACCTGCTGCGCCTGCCCTGGATCCAGAAAGAGGGCCGGGCCGACCCGATTTCCAAATCGGTTCCCGAGCAGCAGAACTGCCGCGGCTGCTGGAATGGCTCGACCCGAACCTGCGCGTGCATGCCGGCGTCTTCCTGATGCTGATCGCGGTGGCCGTCGTCTACTGGCTGCTGTTTCGCACCAAGATCGGGTTCGAATTCCGCGCCAGCGGCGAAAACCCCGATGCGGCGCGCTATGCCGGCATGCGCTCGGGTCTGATCATCGTGGCGGCGATGGCCACGGCGGGCGCGCTGGCGGGGCTTGCCGGCGCCAATCAGGTGCTGGGCGTGCTGGACCGCGCCACGCCGGGTTTTCGGCAGGGATCGGGTTTGACGCCATCGCCGTCGCGCTGCTGGGCCGGTCGCACCCGGTCGGCGTGCTGCTGGCCGGGCTGCTGTTCGGCGCGCTTGAGGCCGGCGGGCGGCAGATGCAGGTCGACGCCGGCGTCAGCATCGACCTGATCGGCATCATCCAGGCGCTGATCATCGTCTTCATCGCCGCGCCCTTGCTGGTGCGCGCGATCTTTCCCTGGGGGTTTCGCAAACCTCCGACAGCGCGGGAGGCGAGCCATGACATGACACCGTCCGAACCCGCCGCCAAGATCGACACCGGCAAGGAACGCCAGGCGCGCATCGTCGGCGGGCTGCTGATCGCGCTGGCGCTGTTCACGGTTTTCGTTTTCGGTCTGGACCTGACCGGCGACGCCACATTCCGCCTGTCGCGCCCCACCGACCCCTGGGCGCTGCCCGACCTTGTCGTGCCCGCCGGGCCCTTTCACCTATATCGCCGCCGCCGTGCTGGCCTTTCTGGGCGCACGGCAATTCCTGCGCGGCGGCGTGCGCTGGACGTCGCTGTCGCTGGGCATCGGGCTGGCCGTTCTGGTGATGGCGTTTCTGGTCTGGGCGACGGCGGGCAAGGCGTTTTCGCTGACCGGCATGTTGCAGGCCACGATGGTGCGCGCCGTTCCGATCGCGCTTGGCGGCCTTGCCGGGGTGCTGTGCGAACGCGTCGCCGTCGTCAACATCGCCATCGAGGGCATGCTGCTGGCCGGCGCCTTTACCGGCGCGCTGGTGGGTTCGCTGCTGGGCGGCTGGGGCGGGCTGCTGTGCGCGGTCGTGATCGGCGGGCTGTTCGGCTTCATCCTGGCCGCGCTGGTCGTCACCTACCGGATGGATCAGATCATCGCGGGCGTGGTGATCAACCTCTTCGTGCTGGGGCTGACCAGTTACGTCAGCAGTCAGGTCTTCGCCGAATACCGGTTCCTGAACAACGCGCCGGTGTTCCGCGCCTGGAAGATCCCGATCCTGGGCGACATTCCGGTCATCGGGCCGATGCTGTTCAACCAGAACCTGTTTGTCTACGGCGCGCTGATCCTTGTGGCCACCGCGACCTATTACCTGTTCCACACCCGCAGCGGGCTGCGCGCGCGCGCCGTCGGCGAACACCCGCGCGCCGCCGACACGCTGGGCATCAACGTCTACCGCACGCGCTATATCCACGTGACGCTTGGGCGGCATGGTCGCGGGCTTTGGCGGCGCGTGGTTCACGCTGGGCTCGGTCGGGCGGTTTGACGAGAACATGACCGGCGGGCGCGGCTTCATCGGGCTGGCGGCGATGATCTTTGGCCGCTGGCACCCGGTCGGCGCGCTGATGGCGCGCGCTGGTCTTCGGCTTTGCGGATTCGCTGCAACAGAAAGCTGGCGCTTGCTGAACACGCCGATCCCGTCGGAATTCCTGGCCATGTCGCCCTATATCGCCACGATCATCGTGGTCGCGGGCCTGATCGGGCGCGCCCGAGCCCCGGCGGCGGACGGCAAGCCCTACATCAAGGAATGAAGCTCCATCGGCCCTAAGAGCCTAGCACAACTGACCTGAGAGCTTTGCTCCTGCGGCCTCGCGGTTTCGAGGCTTAGTGGACACTTCCCGAGAAGGCGGCCGACGCGATCCAACCTACCTCGGCGGATGCGCGCGGTGGGTTCCGTGGTGTCGACCATGGTGCTCGCCCATGCGCCCCGACGATTTCCGCAAAGTGATCGACTCCGACCTCACTGACGTGTTTACCATCGCACCAGCTGCAGCGCCGGGATGAAGGAGACGCGAAGTGGGACGATCGTGAACATTGCCCCGATCCTCGGGTCACGGGATTTGGGCCATCGCGCGGTCGTCGATACGCCGGTCAATGCCGACTTCTGCGCGACGGGCGCGGGCCACACGACCCACATGATCGGATCGGTCATCGCGGTCGCTGCTCGCCACCAAGTTTCAGGATTGTGAGGATTCCATGGATTTCACTATTTCCCCCGAAATCGCCGATCTGCGCGACCGGATCGCGGATTTCGTCGAAAAGAACCTTATCCCGCTCGAAAGCGATCCTGCGGCATTTGATCCGCATGAGAACATCGCTGCACAGGCCCTGCGGACCGTGCGGGCTAAGGCACGGGCCGAGGGGCTCTGGTGTCTTCAGCTTCGGCCCGAGAATGGCGGGCGGGGCCTTGGCAAGGTCGGGATGGCGGTTTGCTATGAGGCGATGAACCGCTCGATCTTTGGGCCCGTCGTCTTCAATTCTGCCGCGCCAGATGACGGCAATATGATGCTCTTGGAGGCGATCGGGACCGAGGCGCAGAAAGAACGCTGGCTGAAACCGCTTGCTGAGGGCGATGTCCGCTCGGCCTTCGCGATGACGGAGCCGCATCCCGGCGGCGGCTCTGATCCGGGAATGATGCGCACGACCGCAACCCGCGACGGGGATGACTATGTGATCCACGGCCACAAATGGTTCATTACCGGGGCGGACGAGGCGGCCCATTTCATCCTTATCGCGCGGACATCGGACGACGCCAGGCGCGGCCACACCGCCTTTCTTTTCCACCAAGACGATCCCGGGCTGGAAGATCCTGCGCCGTATCCCGATCATGGGGCCGGAAGAGCATGGCGGGCATTGCGAGCTTCGCTTCGACGGCCTGCGTATCCCGAAGGCAAACATCCTTCTCGAAGAAGGGCGCGGGCTCAAGGTGACGCAGACGCGGCTTGGACCCGCGCGGCTTACGCATTGCATGCGCTGGCTCGGCCTAGCGAAGCGCTGCGTTGAGATCGCCAAGGAGTACGCCGACGGGCGCGAGGGTTTCGGTATCCGACTTGCCGACCGGGAAAGCGTGCAGGTGATGCTGGGTGATCTGGCGATGCAGATCGAGATCGGACGGCTGCTGGTCATGAAGGCGGCATGGGAGATCGACCGGGGTGGCTATGCGCAGAAGGAAGTTTCGATGGCCAAGATCCATGTCGCGAACCTGCTCCACAAGGCGGCGGATGTCAGCATCCAGATCAACGGTGCGCGGGGCTACTCGAAGGACACCGTTCTGGAATGGATCTATCGCTATGCAAGGCAGGCCCGGCTGGTCGATGGCGCCGACGAGGTGCACAAGATGCTGCTGAACCGACACCTCGAGAAGGAGGGCCACGACTTCTACCGATGGGACGCGATAGGATGACGACAGCAAAGGTGACCGGGGTGCTCGATTTCGACGCCGCCGCGCTCGGTCGCGATCTGCGAACAAGGCTTGGGCCGGATGGCGGAGTGTTCCGCCTCGCGCGGATCGAGGGAGGACAGTCGAACCCGTCCTATTTCCTGGATTACGGGGACCGCCGTCTCGTGCTCCGCAAGCAGCCCTTCGGGCCGATCCTGCGCGGCGCGCATGCAATCGACCGTGAATATCGGGTGCTGGAGGCGCTTCACCCGACCGACGTGCCGGTTCCCCGACCAGTGCTGTATCACGCCGATCCTACGCTTCTTGGCACACCGTTCTACCTGATGGAACGGGTCGAGGGCCGGCTGTTCACCGACACCTCGCTCGCCACCCTACCAGCCAGAGAGCGGCGCGGCATCTGGATGGCGGTCGCCGACACGATGGCCGCGATGCACGCGGTTCGTCCCGATGCGGTGGGCCTTGGCGATTTCGGCAAACCCGGCACCTACTTTCATCGCCAGATCGCGCGCTGGAACCGACAATACAGGGCCTCGCCTTCCGGCCCGATCGAGCCGATCGAGCACCTTTACAGCTGGCTTGTTGCCAATCTGCCGCCCGATGACGGTCTCGTGTCGCTCTGCCACGGCGATTTCCGGATCGGCAATCTGCTGTTCCATCCGACCGAACCCAGGGTGGTCGCCATTCTTGACTGGGAGCTTTCGACCCTCGGACATCCACTTGCTGACCTCGGTTTCTGCTGCATGCCCTGGCACACGGCGCCGAAGGAATATGGAGGCCTTCTTGGCCTGGACCTCGCGGCGCTCGAATTGCCCACGGAGCAGGAGTTCGTGTCACGCTATATGAAGGCGGCCCGGTTCACCTCGCCGCTGCTGCCTTTCCACAAAGCCTTCGCGCTCTTTCGGTTCGCGGTGATTTTCGTCGGGATCGCCGATCGGGCCAGTGCCGGAAATGCGGTCGACCCCGAGGCCGCAGCGCTCGCACCACTCGCCAAGCGGTTTGCCCTGAGGGCTCTGGAAGTCGCCGAAAGCAGACCCCACGCTGTCTGAAAGGCGGTTTGCCCGGCGGAGCCACGATAACCCGCCCAGATCATTGCCCGAACTCAAAGCGCCTGGGGGGGCGAGGAGATGGGTCGGTAGCGAAATACAGACAAAGCCGCAGGTCAATTCCGTCAAAGCCCGAACGGATAGGTCTCAACTTCACCGTGCGTCTCATGTGTGGGCAACGGTTTCACCGCGTGGGTCTGGTCGAACCAGACAAAGGCATCGTACTGGTCGGAAAGCGACGCCTGGCTATAGTGGCTCCAGCGTTCTGTCTCGGGCCGGTAAATGACCCCGATATAACGTTCCAGCCGGGGCTCGGCCAATATGCGCCTGAGATCCTCGTGCTGTCCGGCTCGCAAATCCAGCAGAAACCGCGCCGGGCCTGCCTGATGGCACAATGCTTCATAGCTGTCCGGGCGCGACGGGCGCACCGCCTTGACCTCCATCGGCGCATCCCAGTCGGACGCGGCGGCGACGGTGCCGGTATGCGTGCCAAAGCCGATCAGGGCCGCGTCGCTTCCATAGAACTGGCGGCAAAGCTGGCCGATGTTCAACTCTCCACGCTCCTGCCCCATATCGGTGAACCGCGCGTCGCCGATATGCGAGTTATGCGCCCAGACAACGGCTTTCTTATCGGGCCCAACCCATTTCAGGATGTTCTGCAGGGTCTCGAACATATGCTGGTCGCGCAGGTTCCATGAACTCGTGCGAGCCGTAGTACATGATCCGGTAGTATCGCTCGGCGTCCGCCACAAGCCGGGCGTTCTGCGCCGCATCGAAAAACCGATCACCGTCCTTGTCGACATAGTCCAGTTCCTTTCTAAGCAGATCTGTCAGAATCCGGGTCACCGCAGGTTCGCACAGCGCGTAACCTTTGGTCAGCGCGGCACGCCCGTAGGCGGCGAATTCGCGGGACCAGGGCGTCAGGCAGGCGTATCGAGCGCGCGCGATTTCGGCAGCCTTGGGGTCCACGCTATCCAGATAGGCAAGAACCGCCGCTATCGAGGCGGACATGTTGTACAGATCTAGGCCGTAGAAACCGACCTGCTCGCCGGCCGGCTTTGCTGCATTGTGGTTGCGCAGAAAGCCAACGAAATCATCGACATCCGTGTTTCGCCACATCCAGGTCGGGAAGCGGCTGAAGGGCGGCGTGGTCATCGGCTGAGTTCGGGCTGTGGCGGACATGGCGGTCGATCGTCGGCAGCATCCGGCCAGTCGGCCTCGACTGCGACGATCGTAAAGCCGTGACGTTCAATCAGGCGTCGTGTGATCGCGGCGCGCGCCCTGTAGAATTCCGATGTTCCATGCGTTGCTTCGCCCAGCAGAACAACGCGCGATCCGGCAAATCGGTCAAAGGCGTCGGCGAAATCGGGATCGTCCAAGGCGGGTAACGGCTCGGCCGCCGTAGCCAAAGCGGCTGCCGCAGAGGTTGGCGGCCTGCGGGATGCGGGCTGTTTTGTCGGGGTGCGCAGCAGGTAGCGCTGAAACCAGTCGCCGGCCATCTCGGTCACGGACTCCAGCGCGCCCGGTTCTTCGAACAGATGAGTGGCGCCCGGAACGATCTTTATCAGCTTTCCGCATGTCATCGCAGCGAAAGCGTCGCGGTTCAGCGTAATGACCTGATGGTCCTCTTCCCCGACGATCAGCAGGGTCGGTGCGGCGACCTCCGCCAGCCTGGGCCCGGCAAGATCCGGGCGTCCGCCGCGCGAAACCACGGCCGAAACCCGATCTCGCATCTCAGCCGCTGCCAGCAGCGCCGCCGCCGCACCGGTACTCGCGCCGAACAGGCCAAGCGGCAGATCTGCGACATCGGGTTCGGAACTGATCCAAAGTGACGCTTCCAGCAGGCGTTCGGCCAGAGCCGGGATGTCAAAGATATTGCGACGATCATGCGCCTCGGACGGTGTCAGCAGGTCGAACAGAAGCGTTGCGAAACCCCGTGCATTCAGCGCCTCAGCCACCGCTCTGTTGCGCGGGCTGAGCCGGCTTGATCCGCTGCCATGGGCAAACAGGATGATCCCGCGCGCATCGTCGGGCACAGTCAGGTCCCCGACCAGCCCCAGTGGCGGGATCGCCACCTGCCGCGTTGCGACAGCCGGCACCGTTTCCTCCGCCTCTCCATTGCTCGTGGACCAGGCCTGGCGCAGCACTCTGATGGTTTCGTCATCGGAAAGCTGGTGGAAATCGCGGTAAAAGCCGCCGACCCCGCGAAAGTAGCTGGCCGGGTGCAGGCAGACGACATGGTCAGCTTGTCTGCCAATATCGGCAAGCGAGTGTTCCGGCGCCACGGGGATGGCGACGATGACCTGTGCCGGCACCCCGACGTTTCATCGCGATCAGGGCCGCCTTCATCGTGGCACCGGTGGCCAGCCCGTCATCGACAAGGATGGCACTGCGCCCGGCGGGATCAACACGCGGGCGGTCGCCCAAATAGCGCGCGCGCCTCCGCTCAAGTTCTTCAAGCTCATGTGCGCGCGAGCCCGTTCGATATAACTGTCGTCTGCGCCGGATTTCTGGCGCACGTCTTCATTGATAACCGTTTCCGGGCGCTGGCCTTCGACGACGGCGCCCAGCGCAACCTCGGGCGCACCGGGCGCGCCGATTTTTCGCACCATAACAAGATCAAGCGGCGCATGCAGCGCTTCGGCGATCTCGACAGCGACAGGCACGCCGCCCCGTGGCAGAGCATACACGACCGGGCGATCAAGCCTCAGTAACAACAACCGGGCAGCCAGTTGGCGGCCCGCATCTTCACGATCAATGAACAAGGTCATCATCCTCCAGATTGGAGTCTAACCGGCTCATGGGTCTGGCACATTGATCCGGGGCAATATCGAGGCATGCTGACCGACATGCTCCGCCGGGTGGGCAGCCGGCCAGTTCTATCCTCTCGCCTCCAACAAAAGGCCAGCGACTTCTGATGCGTTCATTAGTAAATGCTCATGGCCCCGAGATAGGGCCTACCCCCATTGCTCGCTCAGCGCGCGCAGGATGTCGGCGCGGCTGATCTGGCCGACAAGCTGGCCGTCCTGCATCACTGGAAATCGACGAAACGAGCTGGCCAGGAACGCCTCTGTCGCGGCAACGATATCCATGTCCGCCTGTAACGTCTGCACGTCGCGGCTCATGTAGTCGGCGACGGTCTGACCCCAGTCGCGCCAATAGGCGGCGTGCAGCGCAGCCTTCAGGCAGTCCTTTTTCGACAGCACCCCGACCAGCCAGCCGTTTTCGTCCAGCACCGGCGCGCCGGAGATGCGGCGGTCCAGAAGGATATGCATGGCACGGTTGATCTCGGTTCCCGGCGTCAGGGTGACAAGATCGCGGACCATATAGTCCCGGATGCGCGGACGGTCGGTCATTCTTCTGCGTCCCCGGCGGCGCGGCAGGCGCCGCAATCGATTCCCTTCGATGCAATGACCCCGCCGCAGGAGCCTTTGATCGGCGGTCGCCCAAATAGTACGCCGATCGCTAGCCCGCCGATGGCCAGCAGGATGATCGCGAAGGCCAGAAGAAACGTATTCATGTCCCGCTCCTAAGCAATGATGTGCCGGTCGAAACCGGCGGTGGTAACCTCGTCGATACCGCCGTCTCGACGGATCAGAAAAAACGCCGGGATGGCAAGCCGCCGCGCCAGCGCCGGTCCACGCGCCGGCCCCAGAACGGTCAGAGCCGTCGCCAGCGCATCCGCGCGGCAACCGGTCGGCGCAAGCACCGAGACAGAGGCGAGCGCGCTGAGGGCGGGGCGGTCCGTGGCGGGGTCGATCAGATGGCTGATCCGGCCGCGCGGACCGTTGTAGCCCTGCGGGGCGTGGCCGGATGTGGCCAGTGCGAGCGATCCAGGTGCGACGATCCGCTGCGCCACGAAGGGCTGTGCGCCAGGGGCCTCGATAGCGATCTGCCACTCCCGCCCCGCGGGATGGGTGCCGAGCGCTAGAATTTCACCGCCCAGTTCGAACAGCGCGTCGCTAATCCCGAGCATCCGAAGCTGCGCCCCGATCCGGTCGAGTGCATGGCCTTTGGCGATGCCGCAAAGATCCAGCGTCAGGCCGGGATCGCTTTTGCGCAGCGCACCGGGGCGGCAGGCGATACGGCCAGCGCGCGCTTGCGGTCCTATGATTGGCCCGAAGCCATAGCGCGCCACCAGCGGCCCGACGGTCGGATCGAACGCGCCTCGAGTCAGCCCCGCGACCTCCAGCGCCTCGAAGGTAACGGTGCAGGTTTCGGCGCTGATATCTTGCCACTCGGTCCGGGCGCTACGGTTGAAACGAGAGACTTCACTGTCTGTGCGCCATGGCGACATGGCGGCGTCGATTGCGCCGGTTGTAGTCTCGACCACGCGGCGGGCGGCGGTAGCATCCGCTCCGGCGGGCAGCACCAGCCGCCAGGCGGTGCCAAAAGCGGGACCGTCCAGAACTTGGGTCATGTTGCCAGCGCGGGCGGACAGAGGGGCCACAAACGCCAGCGCGCCTGCTCCGATGATCAAGTCGCGGCGGGTGAGAGTCATGGCGTCACACTCCGAAATCGTCGTTGAAGATGTTGGCGGGCGGCACGCCCAGATCGTCGAGCATCGCCAGTACGGCGCGGATCATCAGGGGCGGACCGCAGAGGTAGTATTCGCAAGGTCTCGGGCGCGGGATGATCCCGCAGATAGCGGTCGAACACGACGCTGATGGACAAAGCCGGTCGGCCCCGCTGCCAGTCGTCGGCCGGCTCGGGTTCAGACAGCGCGACCGTCCAGTCGAAGTTGTGGATGCGTGGCCATCAGGGTCGAATTCGTCCGCATAGAACAGCTCGGCCTCGGCTGCGCGCGCCGTACCAGAAGCTCATCTTGCGGCTCGTGCCGACGCTGCTCCAGCTGCTCGAAGATCATCGCGCGCAGGGGCGCCATGCCGACGCCGCCGCCGATGAACACCATCTCGGCCTCGGTGTCTTGCACCCGGAAGGTGCCGAACGGCCCGGCAGTGGCGACCCGGTCGCCTTCCGTTAGCGAGAACAGCCAGGACGACACGATGCCCGGCGGCGCGTCCGGACGCGAGGGCGGCGGCAGCGCCAGCCGGATGTTCAGAACGACGCGGCCGGCGGCGGTGTCCTCGGGACGGTTGCGATGGAATAGGCGCGCGTCACCGGCTTCGTTGCTGTCACCGACAGTCCGCGCAGGGGCCCCAGTCCGGCTGTACTGCGCTCGGGCACGTCGAGGTCGGTGAAGCGAAGCGTAAGGCGGCGCGGTGATCTGGACGAAGGAGCCCGCGGACGATCTCGGGCCTGCTCCCGTCGGGCAGCTCCAGCACGATCTCGCGGATCAGCGGCGTCAGGTGTCGGGTCGAGCATGACCGTCGGCTCGATAGCTCTCGGCGGCCAGCAGCTCCTCGGGCACCTCGACGCGACATATCGCCGCGCAGCACGACCTGACAGGCCAGATGCAGCCCGTCGCGCATTTCGGCCCGCGACAGGCGCGCGGCCTCGGTCGGCAGCGCTGGCGCCGCCGCCTTCGGTCACCTTCACCCGGCACAGCCCGCAGGTGCCCGCCCCGGCACAGGCCGAGGGGACCAGGATGCCGTTGTCGTTGAGAGCACGCCAGCAGCTTGTCGCCGGTCGTTGTCGCGATCCGTTCGGTTCCGTTCACCGTCACGGCGACGGGCCGACGGGCAAGCATCGCGGCGCGCGGTCATGACACGGCAGGGTCAGCGCCAGCAGATCAGCGTCAGCAGCAGGTGCTGCCAAGCACGATCTCGGTCATGGGCCACCCCCGCGAAGGCCGAGAAGCCCAGCGACATCAGGCCGGTGACGAGAAAGCGACGCCAAGTCCGCGCACCCCTTCCGGCATGTCGGAATAGCGCAGCCGTTCGCGGATCGCGGCAGAAGGCGATGATGGCCAGCGCCCAGCCGACGCCGCTGCCGAACGCCGTAGACCGCCGCTCTCGGCGAAATCGTATTGGCGCTCGACCATGAACAGGCTGCCGCCGAGGATGGCGCAGTTCACCGTGATCAGCGGCAGGAAGATGCCAAGCGCGCGGTAGAGCGCCGGGAGGAAGCGGTCGAGCACCATCTCGAGGATCTGCACCATCGCGGCGATCACGCCGATGAAGGCGACCAGCTTCAGGAAGGTCAGATCGACATCGGGCAGGCCGGCCCAGGCCCAGGCGCCGTCGATCAGCAGACCGTTGAAGATCAGATGGTTGACCGGCACCGTGATCGTCTGCACGACGATCATCGCGAGGCCGAGGCCGACCGCCGTCTCGAACGCGCTCGCGAGACGGCGAGGAAGGTGCAGATGCCGAGAAAGAACGACAGCGCCAGGTTGTCGTCGAAGATCGAGCGGCAGGAACAGGTCGGTCATCGCGTGCGCCTCCTGCTTCGACGCCAAGCGGGAACTCGGCGGGCTTCGACCTGGTCGGGCCGGAGCGTGCGGATCGCCCAGACCAGCAGCCCGATGATGAAGAAGGCGCTGGGCGCCAGCTGCATCAGGCCAGAGGCTGGAACCAGCCGCCGTCGGCTGCGGTCGGCAGGACGGTGCAGCCCAAGCAAGCGTGCCTTGGCCCAGAAGCTCGCGGATCGACGCCGACGATGATCAGGATCAGGCTGTAGCCGAGCCCGTTGCCGAGCCCGTCGAGCATGCGCAGGCCGACCGGGTTGCGCATCGCAAAGGCCTCGGCGCGGCCGAGCACGATGCAGTTGGTGACGATCAGGCCGACGAAGATCGACAGCGCGCTGGCTGATCTCGAAGGCGTAGGCCTGCAGCAGCTCGTCGATCACGATGACCAGCGAGGCGATGATGGTGATCTGCACGATCAGCCGGATCGACGTCGGGATGTGACTGCGGATCAGGCTGATGATGCCGCCGAGGACAGGCACAGCACGACGGTCAGCGCCGCCGACATCGTCAGCGCGGTGTCAGCGACGTGGTGACCGCAAGCGCCGAACAGATGCCGAGGATCTGAAGCGTGACCGGATTGTTGGCGATCAGCGGCCGGTGATGGTGCGCAGAAGCGATGCCATGTCAAAGCCCTCTGTCCGCAGCCGGTCGAGGAACGGGCCGATAGCCAGGTCCCCCAGCCAGAAACGCAGCATGTTGGTGACCCCGTTGCCGGTCCGTGTGGCGCCGGTGATCCCGTCGACCTCGTAGGGCCCGGTGGCTGCCCCGCGACGACCGAGATCACGATCGCCCCGGTCTCGTCCGATCTGCTTGCCCGGCCAGAGCGCCTGCCACGTCGGGCTCTTCGATCCGGGCGCCGAGGCCGGGCGTGTCGCCCTGCTCGGTGATGGTCAGCGCAGCGACGGTGCGCAGGTCGGGTTGCAGCGCCAGCATCGCGGTGATCGTCGACTGATAGCCGGTGGCGCGCATCGGCAGAACCAGCAGCATCAACTCGCCGTCGCGTTCCAGTAGGTAGACGGGGGCGTGGTTCTCGCGCCGTTTCAGCCCGCGAATCGGCCTCTGGCGGGATTCCGATGCTGGTTTCGGGGTTCTCGGCCGCGGCGACCACATCGAAGCTCGCGGGGTCGATTTCGAGGGCGAAACTACCGTCCGAAAGGGTCACCACGCGGGTTTCCAGCGCGGTGACGCCAGCCTCCTCCATCAGCCCGCGCATCTCGGGCAGGGTATCCAGCATCGCCTCCATCCGTGCGGCGCGCTCTGCCTCCAGATGGGCATCCTGCAATGGCTTCAGTGTTACCGATGTCGCCGAAACCACCACGGCGCAAATGAAAGCCACAAGCACCGCGATCCCGAAGGTCTTGACCCGATCGTCGTTGGGTCGCGCCAGAAACCGACGCCAGAGGGTCAGCGGATCAGCCATGCGACCACCCGGCACGCCGCGCGCGTCGCCGCGCGTTTTGCAGCACGACGAGTTGATCCAGAAGCGGCGCGAAGATACTGGCGAGCAGTACCGCGAAGACCACGGCATTCGCAGAGATGTCCGGTGCGCTGCCCGCGCCGAAAAGGGCGATCAATCCGCCGGTGAGTGCGCCATAAAGCCAACGACCGGGATTGGTGCTGGCCGCGCCGATGGGATCGCAGGCGAGGAATACCAGACCGAAGATCAGCGTGCTGCCGGTGGTCAGGGACGCCAGCGCCGTTCCGTGCATCAGTGCGACTAGACCGAATGCCGCACCCGCCGCCAGAAGCACGCGCCACGAGATCAGCCCAACCGCCAGCAGCAAGGCCGCGCCGGGCAGGCTGGCGGCGGCGATCCAGACTTCGCCGCCCGCAAGCTCGATGCCCGGAAACGAGAAGATGAGAAGCGCCAGCGAGGTCACCGCGGCGCTGAGAAACCCGAAGCCGCGCCCGCCGAACACCATCTCGGCCAGCACTACCCCCATCGTTACCGCCAGCCCGACCTGCCAGAGCGGGACGCTGACCGGCACCATGACCGCCACGATCAGCGCCGTCGTCACCCCGTGCGCGGTGAGCGCGCGGTGACGGACCAACGCGAAAAATCCCTCCCAGAGAAGTGCCGCGATCAACGCTGCTGCCAGCGTCGTCGCCACGCCCGGACCGCGCAGCATCCCCGCGGCGATGGTAGGTGCTGCCAGCGCCGCCGCCTGCACCAGTGTCACGCCCGCGGGCGGCCAGCCGAGATACAGGAACGGCGGGCGGGGCGATGGGGTTTTGCGCGGCGTAAGCCTCATGCCGCCTCCGCCAGGGTGTTCAGCACCTGCCGCAACAGCGCGCCGTAATCCGCGCCGCTGGTGCACAGCGCCGAGAGCAGGGCCATGTCCTCTTCGATAAGCTCCAGCGCGCCCAGTCGGGCGGCAGCGTCGACATCGCCAACGGCCAGCGCCCGGATCAGCGGCACCGGCAGAAAGCCCGCCGGCAGTGCCCGCTCAAGCGCGGCGGTGGGGATGATTGGCCGTGGCCCCGGCTTGCCGCCTGCACCGCGCCAGCGCCGCGAGATTTGCGGCGCGGCGTCGATCATCGTGACCTGCCGGTGATAGCGACCAAGCCAAGCTGCATCGCGCCCCGACAGGGGCGAGCCCGACAGCACCCGCGCAGGCCCTGCGCCGGCCACCTCGCCCGCCGCCAGTTCGCGAATCGAGACCCCAGCCACGGTGCGCAACAGCCGCGGCCGTGCGGCGCGCGGTCCGGCCAGCGCGACAATGCGCGCCGGATCGTAGCGGCCGGTTTCGGCCAAATGACCGATCGCCGCGACATCCTGACAGTCGATCGTCCAGACCTCAGACCCCGGGGTAGCGGGGTGAAGCGCTTGGATATGGGTGCCGGCAAGCCCCGCCGGATGCGGCCCGGCAAAACGGGTGATGAGGATGCGCCCCAATTCCTCGACCAGCGCCGGGCCGGGAGGCTGGCAGACATGGACCGGGCCGTCGGTCAAGAGCGTCAGCAACTCGGCCCCGCGTCGGAAGTCCGCGTCGCGCGCCGCCAGCAGCGCACGCGGATCGGGCGCCAGCGGTTCGCTGTCGGTAGCGGTCACGAAGATCGCAGCGGGCCGCGCCTCGGGCGCCGGGATATGCCCGAACGGGCGGGCGCGGAAGGCCGGCCACAGACCCCGGCTCAGCAACGCTGCGCGCAGGGTGTCAGGCGATGCGGTGTCAATCGGGGCGTCGGATGGCCCGTCATCGGAGGTGTCGGCGTCGCGGCGGATGACCAGGGCGGACAGACTGCGGCGCGGCCCGCGCTCGATCGACGCAACCCGACCGGAAAGCGGGGCGACAAAGGTGACGCTGGGATGCGCGCGATCGGTGAACAGCACCTGTCCGACTCGCACGCGGTCGCCCTCGGCCACTACAAGAGCCGGTCGCAGACCAGGATAGTCGACCCCCAGAAGGGCTGCCGCGGTGACCGGTTTGTCGGTCACCGACTGGTCTGGCGCCCCCGCCAGAGTCAGATCGACGCCCTTCGAGAATGAAAACTGCACCGGATCGTCCCTGCTGTGGCGGTTCGGTCGGATCGACCGCACTGTCTCATGGTTTCGGAAACTGACCCGCCCCTGCATTGATCTGGATCAACGCCGGCCCACGAGGTTCGGATCACACTAAAAAACCAGTTCAGAGTCGGCATTCCCGGAGTCCACAGGAGTTACGCATGTCCATAACGATCAAGTTCGCCCCAGTCGCGGCATTTCTGGGCATCGCTGTTTTTCTGCACCCCGCCACCGCGCAGGATCTGACGGCGATCACCGAGGCCTGGCTGGCCTCACCTCATGCCGACCGGGGGGCCGAAGCCTTTACCCACTGGAACGAGGATGGCGAAGTACCCGGCGAATGCGCGGTCTGCCACACCGCGACGGGCATGAAGGACTATCTTGCCGGCGACCGCACGACGGTCGGCATTATCGACCACCCGGTGCCTTTGGGTACGGTGGTGGAATGTGCCACCTGTCACGGTGACACCGCACAGGCGCTACGCAGCGTGGTGTTCCCGTCGGGCGCCGAAGCTGACATGGGAAGTTCCGCGATTTGCGCGACCTGCCATCAGGGTCGCGCCTCGTCCGACAGCGTGGCCGCCGCGGTGGCCAATGCAGAGGATGACGCCAGTTTCGGGCGATCTGGCGTTTCATCAACGTTCACTACAAAGCAGCAGCGGCAACGCAGATGGGCGATCTGGCGCGCGGCGGCTATCAGTACGACGGCAAGACCTATGCCGGCCCGTTCAAGCATGTGCCAGAGTTTGACAGTTGCACATCCTGCCACAGCCCGCACAGCACCGAACCGATCGCGGTCGCAGCCTGCGCGACCTGCCACAAGGACGTGACCGAATACGGGGCCATCCGAACCACGGCGATGGATGTGGACGGCGACGGTGATGTGACCGAAGGCATCGGATCAGAAATTGCAGCCCTGCATGAAAGGCTGGGAGATGCGATCATGCTATACGCGGCAGAAGTGGTGCAGGCACCGGTCGTCTACGACAGTCATGCCTACCCATATTTCTTTGCCGACACTGATGCCGACGGCACCGTCACTGAGGGTGAGGCGATCTTTCCCAACCGCTACCAAAGCTGGACGCCGCGTCTTCTGAAAGCGGCCTACAACTACCAGTATGTCGCCAAAGACACTGGTGCCTATACGCACAACCCGCACTACGCGATCCAGCTTCTGTATGACAGCCTGGAAAGCCTCGGCGAGGTGGTGGAGATGGACATGACCGGTTTCGCCCGGCCATAACAGGCCAGCCGCCGGTCACGAAAGGCGCTGGGCCCGAAACACGCTCGGCGCCAAATCCGACAGGGAGATAGGTCATGGGTTCCGGAACGCTGCTGATCGCCACCGGCGTGCTGTTTCTGGCCGGACTGGCGCTCGACTGGTTCGGGCATATCGTGCACGTGCCGCGCGTCACCCTGCTTATCCTGCTGGGTGCCCTTCTGGGCCCACCGATGCTGGACGTCTTGCCCTTGGCAATAAACGGGGCCGGGGATCTGTTCGCGCCTACGGCCCTGACAATGGTGGCCTTCCTTCTGGGTGGCTCACTTGAGCGTGAAACCCTCGTCATGCATGGCCGCGAGATTCTCATCGTTTCGCTTACGGTTGTGGTCATGTCTGCGGCCATCGTCGCCCTAGGCCTTTTACTGATCGGAGTGCCTATCGCCTTTGCACTTCTGCTTGGTGGTTTGTCCTGTGCCACCGATCCCGCGGCGACAAAAGATGTCGTTGGCCAGTCTGGCAAGACCGGCCGCTTTGCGACCAACCTCTTGGGCATCGTCGCCATCGACGACGCTTGGGGCCTGCTGGCCTTCAGCCTGCTTCTGACCATCGTCGGCACGATCGTCGGCGGCGAGACCGCTGACGCGTTGGCGCATGGTCTGTGGGAGGTGGGCGGCGCGATCCTGCTTGGCCTGGGCCTGGGCGTTCCGGGGGCATATCTGACGGGGCGGCTTAAGCCCGGCGAACCGACGCTGATCGAGGTGCTGGGGATAGTGTTTCTCTGCGCCGGGCTGGCGCTCTGGCTGGGCGTGTCCTTCCTGCTGTCCGGCATGATCGCCGGTGCGGTAATCGTCAACTTCGCCCGGCATCACGACCGGCCATTTCACGAGATCGAGCGCATCGAATGGCCGTTCATGTTGCTGTTCTTCGTGATGGCCGGGGCCTCGCTTGAGGTCGAGAACCTGCAGGGAATCGGACTGATCGGCATCGCCTATGTCGGGTTGCGTGCCGGCGCCCGGGTGCTTGGCGGCTGGACAGGCGGCCTGCTGGCCGGCCTGCCGGGCCGCGAGGGCGGGCTGACAGGCCTTGCCCTGATGCCGCAGGCCGGGGTTGCGATCGGCATGGCGCTGGTTGCTGCCGAACGGTTCCCGACCCTTGCCGACCAGATCCTCGCGTTGACCATCGCCAGCACGATCGTCTTCGAGATAGTCGGTCCTCTGCTGACCCAGTTCGCCTTAAAACGAGCAATGCCGATCGCGGAAAAGACCCCGCAAGTCGGGAACGAGGCATCGTAGCATTACGATTGACCGGGTAAAGTCCTCCCGCCTTTCCGGACCGGTCATCGGCTTTTCCACGGCACAAACTGGCAGGGCCATGCGTTTTGATACTTGTGGTCTTATTGGGGTTTGAGTAATTGCGGTCTTGGGACACCCCTCCCCAACGAGGGGCGCTTATCTGGAAGGATAGCAGCAATGACGATGACGAAACCGGCATCGCGGCCAGGCAATCCGCGGTTCTCTTCCGGCCCCTGTGCCAAACCCCCCGTATTCACATTGGATTCGCTCTCGGACGCGCCTTTGGGCCGATCGCACCGGGCCGCTGTCGGCAAGGCCAAGTTACGAGAAGCCATTGACAAGACACGCGAAATTCTGGGCGTGCCAGACGGTTACCGGATCGGCATTGTGCCCGCTTCCGATACCGGCGCCGTGGAGATGGCGATGTGGTCGATGCTGGGCGCGCGGCCCGTCGAGATGCTGGCATGGGAGAGTTTCGGGGCCGGTTGGGTCACCGATGTGGTCAAGCAGCTGAAGCTGGATGCAAAGGTGCGGACAGCTGAGTATGGCGAGATTGTCGATCTGGGCGAAGTAGATTTCGACAGCGACGTGGTGTTCACTTGGAACGGCACGACTAGCGGTGTGCGACTGCCGAATGGCAATGCGATTCCCGCCGACCGCAATGGGCTTACGATTTGTGACGCGACCTCTGCGGCCTTCGCGATGGACCTGCCGTGGGACAAGTTGGACGTGGTGACGTTCAGCTGGCAGAAGGTGTCTGGGCGGCGAGGCGGCACATGGGATGCTGATCCTCGGCCCTCGCGCTGTCGAGCGGCTGGAAAGCTACACCCCCGCTTGGCCGTTGCCGAAAATTTTCCGGCTGACCAAGGGCGGCAAGCTGATCGAAGGCATCTTCGTTGGTGAGACCATCAACACGCCCTCGATGCTGGCGGTCGAGGATTATATTCAGGCGCTGAACTGGGCGAAATCGGTGGGCGGTCTCGCCGGGCTGATCGCCCGCGCGGATGCGAATTCCGCCGTGTTAGAGACGTTTTGCGCCAGAAGGCGACTGGATCGAGAACCTGGCAGTCGATCCCGCAACGCGCAGCAACACCAGCGTGTGCCTGAAGTTCACCGATCCCCGGATCAGGGACGGCGCGGCCTTTGCCAAGGCGGTTGCCAAGCGGCTGGAAGCGGAAGGCGTCGCCTATGATATCGGCGCCTACCGCGATGCGCCGCCGGGCTCTGCGGATCTGGTGCGGCGGGACGGTCGAGACTGCCGATCTGGAGGCGCTGATGCCCTGGATCGACTGGGCATTCGAGGCCGAGATTGCGGCGCAATCCGTAACGGCCTGACACCTGCGGCTCCGCGTCGGCCAAGGCTATCGCAGCTACCGACACTTCATACAATTCGACGAAGGAGCGCCTGATATGGCCCCCAAAGTCCTTGTATCCGACAAACTGTCGGACACCGCCGTCCAGATTTTCCGCGACCGCGGCGTCGACGTGACGTTTCAACCCGACCTTGGCAAAGACAAGGACGCGCTGCTGGCCGCGATCCCGGAGTATGACGGTCTTGCGATCCGGTCGGCCACCAAGGTGACCGCAAAGCTGCTGGACGCGGCGAGCAACCTCAAGATCATCGCGCGCGGCGGGCATTGGCGTCGACAATGTCGATATCCCGGCCGCCTCGAAGAAGGGCGTGATCGTGATGAACACGCCGTTCGGCAACTCGATCACCACCGCCGAACATGCGATCGCGATGATGTTCGCGGTCGCACGGCAGATCCCCGAGGCCGATACCAGCACGCAAGCCGGCAAGTGGGAAAAGAGCCGCTTCATGGGGGTCGAGCTGACAGGCCAAGACGCTTGGCGTGATCGGCGCCGGCAATATCGGCTCGATCGTTTGCGAACGGGCGCATGGGTTGAAGATGAAGGTCATCGCCTATGATCCGTTCCTGACCGAGGAACGCGCCCAGAAGATCGGCGTGCAAAAGGTCGAACTGGACGAGTTGCTGGCACGCGCCGATTTCATCACGCTGCATGTGCCGCTGACCGACAAGACGCGCAACATCATCTCGAAAGAGGCTCTGACAAAGGTGAAAAAGGGCGTTCGGATCATCAACTGCGCCCGCGGCGGGCTGATCGACGAGGCCGCCCTGGCCGAAGCGATCAAGTCGGGCCACGTCGCCGGCGCCGCGCTGGACGTGTTCGAAGTAGAACCGGCGACGGATTCGCCGCTTTTTGGTCTGCCGAACGTGGTCTGCACGCCGCATCTGGGGGCCTCGACCAGCGAAGCGCAGGAAAACGTCGCGATTGCAGGTGGCCGAGCAGATGTCCGATTACCTGCTGACAGGCGCCGTCACGAACGCGCTGAACATGCCGTCCGTCACCGCCGAAGAAGCCGCCGTGATGGGGCCGTGGGTCAAGCTGGCCGGAGCATCTGGGCGCTTTCGTCGGTCAGATGACCGACGAACCGATCAAGGCGATCAATATCCTCTACAACGGCTCGGTCGCTAAGATGAACACCGCCGCGCTGAACGCGGCCGCTGTTGCCGGCATCATGAAAGTCGTCAACCCCGACGTGAACATGGTCTCGGCCCCGATCATCGCGAAGGAGCGCGGCATCAACATCTCGACCACAACGCAGGAAAAGACCGGCGTGTTCGACGCCTATATCAAGCTGACCGTGGTGACCGACAGAGCGCGAACGGTCCATTGCAGGCACTGTTTTCAGCGATGGCAAGCCGCGCTTCATCCAGATCAAGGGCATCACCATCGACGCCGAGATCGGCCAGCACATGCTCTACACCACGAACGAGGACGTGCCCGGCATCATCGGCACGCTCGGTCAGACGATGGGCGAGAATGGCGTCAACATCGCCAACTTCACCCTCGGTCGGTCAGAACGTGGGCGCGACGCGATTGCGCTGCTCTATCGTTGACGATCCGATCTCGGAAGTGGTCTTGGCGAAACTGCGGGCGACGGGGATGTTTCAGCAAGTCAAACCGCTGGAATTCGAGGTCGTCTGACACCGCCGCCAGAAACCATCCACGACGCGACGTCACGGGAACCAATCGTGACGCAGCTCGTTTCCCTATCGTGAAAAGGATCCGTGACGTGGCCGCGTTCGTGCTGGCTCGCCGGAAACGCGATAGGAGAGTAAAATGACTATTCTACGCCCAGTTATGGCGGGCCTGCTGATCACCACAGCTAGCGCCGCCTACGCAGAGCAAGTCACCGTCAGCGGCGTCGAGGTCGCTGCCGAACTGGCTGACGTCAACAACAAGCAAGCGCTGGAATACTACCCCGAGGTGCAGGTCGACCTTCAGGCCGCACTTTCTGAGCAGCTGGCCCCTTTGGCCGGTGACGACGGCTATACCGTCAAGGTCAATGTCGTTGAGATCAGTCTGGATGGCCAACCTCTGAGTGACGATAAGGGGTTCAACACGCTGGCCGGTTGGGTTTATGTTTTCCCACCCGTGGATGCGCAGTCGGACAAGGACGATGAACCCGCCGACGCAGCGGCCGTGGAAGAATTCAACATTCAGTTGAACGCCACCACGATGGGCGATGGCCTGTTGCCCGGTACTGAAGATTACTATCGGGCAATGATCCTGACCTTTGCGCAAAGTGCCAGCGAGAAAGTTGCGGCGTTGGACCTCGTGAAACCCTGACCCGCCCCGAGTTCCCGCCAGTTGCTGTGTGTGCGTGAGTGAATAGATGGCAGGAAGCGCGTTCCTGACGAGTTCTCGTTCGGGGCGCGCAGCTATTCTTGTGGCGTCTATCGGGCACTTGTCCCGGAGGAATCACCGTCTTGCGGATCATGGCGGCCCCGTCAGGATTCGAACCTGAGACCTACCGCTTAGGAGGCGGTTGCTCTATCCCCTGAGCTACGAGGCCTCAAGGCCTTGGCGAGCTTAGACACTTCACTATCGCTCGGTCAGCCCTATCGCCAATGTGTGGATAATGCTGCAGACCAGCCATGGCAAGGATCGATAGTGCCAAGGACTGATCTTCGTCCGACAAGCATTTCGCAAACGCGCGCACCGATGGCCCCCAGTTAGTAATATTGCGGGCTCAGGTGGTTCGTTCTTGAATTCATACTGTTGGGCGGGTCGCTGATCACGATGAGCTTGGCGAAGCGGGTACCGCCCGTGAGGCCAAATGGTGGCGGGTGTCTGTCGAGAACTAGCGTTCCACGCCCTTCGCGAGGCGTGGCAGCTTCCGCACAGCCAGATCAGTGAAGGCGACGCGTAAGGCTATTCGCTCCTTCTTCACTCAGATCGTTCGCGCTTGGGCCGTTGTCGGGCCAATAGAAAAGGGGAGCGCAATTTGGCCCAGCGCTCCCCCTCCCCGAACTGATCTCCTCAGGAGAGATCAGAGCCAGTTGTTAGCGTTAACATAGCGGATTCGGTTAACTTGGACAAGCCTCTCCATTGCCGCTAACAAGGGGAGGCAGGGGAACGATCAGGAAACCGCCATGCCAGCCAATTCTCCGTCCAACCCTCTACCACGCGCATTGACACTGCGCGATGTGTCAGAGGCTTCCGGCGTTAGCGAAATGACGGTCAGCCGCGTGCTTCGTAATCGCGGGGACGTGTCAGAGGCGACCCGCAAGAAGGTGCTGGAGGCAGCGAAATCGCTGGGATATGTGCCAAACAAGATCGCGGGTGCACTGGCCAGCCAGCGGGTTAACCTGGTTGCGGTCATGGTTCCTTCGCTCTCGAATATGGTCTTTCCCGAGGTTCTGACCGGCATATCCGAAGTTCTGGACAAGACCCCGCTGCAGCCGGTCTTTGGCGTTACGAACTACCAGCCGGAACGAGAAGAAAGGGTGCTTTACGAGATGCTGTCCTGGCGCCCCTCCGGGGTCATCATTGCGGGGCTAGAGCATTCAGAGGCCTCGAAAGCCATGCTGAAGGCGGCCGGGATCCCGATTGTCGAGATCATGGACGTCGACGGCGAACCGATTGATGCGATGGTCGGCATTTCGCACCGCCGGGCGGGTCGCGAAATGGCCAATGCGATTGTCGAGGCGGGCTATGAGCGGATCGGGTTCCTGGGCACCAAGATGCCGCTGGATCACCGCGCAAGAAAGCGGTTCGAGGGGTTTACCGAGGCCCTTGCCAAGGCCGGGCTGGAAGTGGTCGATCACGAATTCTATTCCGGCGGCTCGGCCCTGGCCAAGGGGCGCGAGATGACGGAAACCATTCTGAGGCGCACCCCTGACCTGGATTTTCTTTACTATTCCAATGACATGATAGGTGCGGGCGGGTTGCTTCACTGCCTCGACAAGGGCATCGACGTGCCTGGCCAAATCGGCCTCGCCGGGTTCAACGGGGTCGAATTGCTGGACGGCCTGCCGCGGCAACTGGCCACGATGGACGCCTGTCGTGCCGAGATTGGCCGCGCGGCGGCAGAGATCATTGCAAGGCGTGTTCACGATCCCGACGCTGCTCCGGGCGAGAAAGTGGTGATGAAACCGCAGATCGAATTCGGCGACACATTGCGGCGGCGCTAGCCACGTGCATCCGAACCTCGCTTTTCACACGGTCAGAGATCGCGACAATCCGGCGTTCGGTGTTCTTTCGGTTAACCCAGATCCACCACCACGGGCGAGGTGGTGGACCCGCTGATGCGGATGGTGGTGCAATCCCTGCAATCTGTCGATGGAACCTGGAAGCTGCCGCAAAACAAACCCGATGGCGCGCGGATTGCCAGCCGCAACCCACGTTGCGCTGCACGGGATCGGGCTGGAAGCGCAGGTGGTCGCGGCCCGGATGGTCGATCTGCCGCAGTCCTGAGTGGACTTGGGGCAGCGGGCTTCCTACATTAAGGACAGAACCGATCCGGAGGTCACCAATGCCCCTGCCGCTTGCCCCGATTGCCGGAATTGCCCTGCGCTATGGCGCGGTGGCCGTTGCAACCTACGCTGTGACCCGGCGGATCAGCATCCAGAAGGGCCATTTCGACCAGCGCGGCGAAGAAGCGATGGATGACGTGAACGAAGGCGTCACCGTCCGCAGAGCAGCCCGAGCAAGTCAACGGAACGACCCGGTTTCGCGCGGGTCATGCGTCTTGGCACGGATGGCCCCGGCATCGAGATTGATATTACGGCGCTTGGCCGTATCCGCTTCCGAAAGGTCTGATATGAGGCTCTATTCCGCCGAAACCTCACCCTATGCGCGCAAGGTGAGGATCCTTCTTCATGAAACCGGCCAACTGGGCGATGTCGAGGTTATGGCGGCCTATGGCACGCCGCTTGACCCGCAGACAATGCCGGTGGCGCAAAACCCGCTGGGCAAGCTGCCCGCGCTAGAGCGCGATGACGGGCCCGCGATCTACGACAGCCGGGTGATCTGCCGCTATCTGGATGCCCGCGCCGGGGGCAAGCTGTATCCGCAGGGCAATCGGCTGTGGGAGACCCTGACGCTGGAGGCGACCGCGGACGGGATCATGGATGCGGCCATTCTGATGGTCTACGAAGCACGCGTCCGGCCAGAGGACAAGCGGTTCCCGGAATGGGTGGACGGCCAATGGGAAAAGATCGCGCGGTCTGTCGCAGCGATGAACGGGCGCTGGATTAGCCATCTGAACGGCCCGCTGGACATGGGTCAGATGGCGATGGCCTGCGCGCTTGGGATATGTGGATTTCCGGCATCCCGACCGCGATTGGCGCAAGGGAAACGACGGCTTGTCCGACTGGTTCAAATCATTCTCAGCGCGAGCAAGCTTCGCCGCAACGGTGCCGCCCGCGGGCTAGAAGCCGAAACTGACCCCGAAGTTGAGCGCATTGGTGATGATGTCCGTCTCCAGGGTGCCACCGCTGCCCAGATCGGCCTCGTTCATCGAATAGGTACCCTTGTATTCGCCAAAGACCGACCAGCGGTCGTTGATCGAATAGCTGGCACCCGCGACCCATTGCACGGCGGGTCCGGTCACCTGATACTCAAACACCTGCCACCAGATGTCGTCACCTCGACATGCGGGACGGAAATTCCGACACCGGCGCCGACATAGGGCGTGACCGGCAGCTGGTGTCAGGAAACCGTCGCCAGGCGTTCAGCGGTCACGATGTTCAGACCGTCCGAGAACTCAAAATGCGAAAAACCGCTTTCCGCAAGCGTTTCATCATCGGCATAGACCTTGGTGTGGTTGAAATCGACGCCCCAGCCGAATGTGTCAGTCTGCCAGCGGGTCCAGCGAAGCCCCCAGTAAGGCGGCATCTCAAACGACCGGCCTTCCCAGCCGGCGGTGAAATCGAACTTGCCGACACCGCCCGGATCGTTGCCGGTGACACCGCTGTGCGGCGCGCTCTGAATACCGCCATAGACGCTGAACTGATCCTCCGCAAGTGCAGCCCCGGAAAAGCGCCAAAGAGCAACCGTGATCAGTAGCAACCGTTGCATGGTCAACGATCCTTTTTCGTCGTCATCCCATCCGTCTTAGCAGATAAACGGTTGTTCCCGGAGTTCAATCCAAAATTGTAAAGATATCGTTAGTAGCGTGTGGTCGCCGACACAGCGCGACAGTCTGACACGTCTGCGCTCGATTGTCCGCTGGACGCGCGGCGGTATGCCCCGCTAAAAGCGCCATGCGAAGGCTGCGGGAAACCCCGGCCGCCGAACTATTGTGCCGGGGCAACCGGCCGGGAAATGGAGAAACGCTCGTGTCCCACGTCGAAGAACACGAAGGCACCCGCCGCGACTTTCTGTACTATGCCACGGCAGGTGCAGGTACCGTCGCCACCGGGGCCGCCGTCTGGCCGCTGATCAACCAGATGAACCCCTCTGCCGATGTACAGGCGCTGTCCTCGATCCGCGTGGATATTTCCGGCGTCGAGCCGGGCACGCAGTTGACCGTGAAATGGCTGGGCAAGCCGGTCTTTATCCGCCGCCGCACGCGCCGACGAGATCGAGGCCGCCCGCGCCGTGAACTCTGACGATCTGCCGGACGAGCTGGATCGCAACGCCAACAAGCCGGGATCTTCCGGCGACCGACGAAAACCGCACGATGGACGAAGCCGGCGAATGGCTGGTGATGATGGGAGTTTGCACGCATCTTGGTTGTGTGCCTCTGGGCGGCGGCTCGGGCGATTTCGGCGGCTGGTTCTGCCCCTGCCACGGATCGCACTACGACACGGCAGGCCGGATCCGCAAAGGCCCCGCCCCTGAAAACCTTCCGATTCCCGTCGCAGTCTTCGACGATGAATCCACTCTCATCCTCGGATAACGGAGCGCAAGATGGCTGGTATTCCACACGACCATTACGAACCCAAATCCGGATTTGAGAACTGGCTGCACACCCGGCTTCCGGTTGTTAGCTTGCTTTATGACACGCTGTTCATCCCGACACCGAAGAACCTGAACTGGTGGTGGATCTGGGGCATCGTGCTGGCCTTCTGCCTGGTTTTGCAGATCGTCACCGGGATCGTTCTGGCGATGCATTACACGCCGCATGTTGATATGGCGTTCGCCTCGATCGAGCATATCATGCGCAATGTGAACGGTGGCGCCTTGCTGCGCTATACCCACATGAACGGCGCGTCGCTGTTCTTCCTGGCAGTCTATATCCACATGTTCCGCGGCCTCTTTTACGGCTCTTACAAGGCGCCGCGTGAGGTTACATGGATCATCGGGATGCTGATCTACCTGGCGATGATGGCGACCGGCTTTCTCGGCTACGTTCTGCCCTGGGGTCAGATGTCTTTCTGGGGCGCCACGGTCATTACCGGCCTGTTCGGCGCGATCCCGTTCATCGGCGAGCCGCTACAGACTTGGCTTCTGGGTGGACCCGCCGTCGGCAACCCGACGCTGAACCGCTTCTTCTCGCTGCATTATCTCCTGCCCTTCATCATCGCAGGTCTCGTGATCGTGCACATCTGGGCCTTCCACACCACCGGCAACAACAACCCCACGGGGGTAGAAGTGCGCCGTGGCTCGAAAGCCGAGGCCGAGAAGGACACGCTGCCGTTCTGGCCGTATTTCGTGATCAAGGACCTCTTCGCGCTGGTCGTCATCCTGGTGGTGTTTTTCGCAGTCGTCGGCTTCATGCCGAACTACTTCGGCCACCCCGACAACTATATCGAAGCGAACCCGCTTTCCACGCCTGCGCATATCGTGCCGGAATGGTATTACCTGCCGTTCTACGCGATCCTGCGGGCCTTCACCTCTGACGTCTGGGTCGTCCAGATCGCCAGCTTCGTCACGGGCGGCATCATCGACGCCAAGTTCTTCGGCGTTCTGGCGATGTTCGGTTCGATCTTCGTGATGGCTTTGGTGCCGTGGCTGGATACGTCCAGCGTGCGCTCGGGCCGCTACCGGCCCATGTTCAAATGGTGGTTCTACCTGCTGATTATCGACTTCATCGTTCTGATGTGGTGCGGCGCGCAACCGGCTGAACCGCCCTATTCGACGATCTCGCTGATCGGGTCGGCTTACTGGTTCGCCTATTTTCTGGTCATCCTGCCGATCCTCGGCGTGATCGAGAAACCGCTGCCGCAACCGGCAACGATCGAGGAAGACTTCAATGACCACTACGCGCCTGACGCGTCCCCGGCCGAGTAAGAAAGGATCAAGACCCATGATCAGGACCCTTACCCTTTCTGCGCTCTCCGCTCTCGTCATCACCACCGGTGGCGCCTTTGCCGCTGGCGGTGAAGGTGGGCATATCGAGAACGTAGCCTTCTCGTTCGATGGCCCGTTCGGCAAATACGATCAGGCGCAGCTTCAGCGCGGTTTGCAGGTCTATACAGAGGTGTGTTCAGCCTGCCACGGCCTGCAGTATGTTCCGCTGCGTAGCCTGGAAGACCTCGGCTACAGTGACGCCCAGGTGCGGGTCTATGCCGCCCAGTTCGAGGTATTCGACGCCGAGCTGGACGATTTCCGCCCGGCAACGCCAACTGACCATTTCCCGAAATCCGCTCTGGAAAATGCCCCTGACCTTTCGATGATGGCCAAGGCGCGCGCTGGCTTCCACGGTCCCTACGGGCTAGGCATCAACCAGCTCTTCAAGGGCATGGGTGGCCCCGAATACATCACCGCCCTACTCACCAACTATACCGGCGAGGAAGCGGAACAGGCTGGCACTATTCTTTATGAGAACGAGATCTTTCCGGGCGGTTTGATCGCCATGAGTCCGCCGCTTTCGGATGAGATCGTCGAATATGCAGACGGCCACGCCAATGACGCGCATCATCTGGCCGAGGATGTCTCAGCCTTCCTGATGTGGGCGGCAGAGCCCAAGATGATGGCGCGCAAGCAACTGGGCTTAATGGGCGTGTTCTTCCTCGGCATCCTGGCAGTGCTGCTTTATCTGACAAACAAGCGCATCTGGGCGCCAGTCAAGCACCGCAAGGAAGTCTGAGCGGGACTAATATGATTGCAAAGCGCGCCCTTTGGGGCGCGTTCTCGTTTGCGCCCTATCCCAGATAGTCCCGCAGGACCTGCGGCGGATCGTCGAACAGCGCTTGGGTCGGCACCGGGGCAGCCGCCATGCCATCCGCCACCACAACCGTCTGATCCGCGATCCGAAGCGCGTCTGCCGGATGATGCGTGACCATCAGCAGCGTTGCGCCCTCAGACCGCGCAAGATCAGCCACCAAATCAAGCATCTCGACCCGCAAGGCTGGCCCGAGCGCCGCGAACGGCTCATCCAGCAGGATCAGTGGCCTGCCGCGCACCAGCACCCGCGCCAGCGTAACCCGGCTTTGCTGGCCGCCGGACAGTGCGGCGGGCTTGCGACCCTCCATCCCTGCCAGCCCGACGCGGACCAGCGCTTGATCGACGCTTGTGGTATCGGCTTGGGTTAGCCGCAGGGATGGCCTCACGCCCAAAGCCACGTTCTGAAACGCCGTCAGATGCGGAAAAAGGTTGTTGTCCTGAAACACCACCGATAGCGGGCGGTCACCCGGCGCGGCATCGGTGATATCGGTGCCATTCCACATCACCCGCCCTGAAAACGGCGCGAAAAAACCCGAGATCGACGTTGAGCAAGGTCGATTTTCCGGCCCCCGACGGCCCGACAATCGCCACCAGCGCGCCCGCCTTGATGCTGAAATCCGCCGTCAGGCGAAACGTATCCTGCCGGATATCCAGGGTTTCAAGCGTCAGCATTGATCCGTCCTCCGCGATCGAAAATCCAGAACAGCGCCAACGACAGCATCAGCAACAGCAGGCCCGCGCCCGCCGCCTGATCCATCCGGTAAGCCGCCATTAGCCCGTACATTTGCAACGGCAGCGTAGCGGCCCCAGGATCGGCGAACAGCGCCACGACCCCCAGATCGCCCATGCTCAAGGCTGCCGCCAGCCCGGCAGAGAAGCCGACCGGCCCTCGCAGCCGTGGCAGGTAGAGGTGTCGCAACCGCGCCCACCCCGCAAGCGACAGACTGTCGGCCAATTGCCCGAATTGCGCTTCGACCCGCGCCACGGCCGGCACCAGAACCCGCATCGCGAATGGCAAGCTCATCAAAGCATTAACCGAAGCGGTGATCGGCAAAGCGACTGAAACAGGATCTAATAAAGGAAAAACCAGAATGAATAGCCCAGTCCCCACGACCAACGGAGAGGCCGCAATCGCCAGATAGCCGACGCCCTCAAGCAGGCCCTTGCCCACGCGGGCGCGCGTTCCGAGGATCGCGGAGGCCAGCGAAAGCGCGAGAGCAACGGTCAGCACCGCGGCACCAAGTGCGACGAGCACCGACCGCAACGCCGCCGCAAGAACCGAATCCGGCAGGTCCGTCAGGCCAGGCAATCCTTGCATCACCACCATGCCAAGCGGCACTAGCAGGAACAGGGCGGCCAGCGCGATCATCGCGATATCCAGCCATCGCAGGCCCAGCGCGCGCGCGTCCCAGCGTTCGACGGCGCGATCAAGCCCGGCACCGCCTGCATCCGGCACATGCACCCACAGCGCCAGACACGCCGCCAGTGCGCAAATCGTGAACTGCACCAGCGCCAGCAAGGCGGCCTTGCCCAGATCGAACTCGAACCGGAATGCCTGATAGATCGCGAGTTCCACGGTCGTCGCCTTTGGCCCGCCGCCCAATGCCAGCGCCACCGCGAAACTGGTGGTGCAGATCACGAAAATCACCATGAATGCGCCGGGCAGGACGGCGCGCAGCATCGGGCGTTCCAACACCCGCGCCACATCGCCGGAACCAAAGCCCAGTGACGCCGCCAGACGAAACCGCTCTGCCGGGATCGCCAGCCAGCCGTGCAGGATCAATCGTGTGGCCAGCGGCAGGTTGAAGAACACATGGGCCAACACGACGCCATGCAGCCCGTAAATGTCCATCGGTGGCAAGCCGATCCAGCCAAACACGTGACTAACAAGGCCGTTTCGTCCGAAAACCGCCAGCAGACCCAGCACTGCGACGATTACCGGCAGGATGAACGGCGCGCCAAGAAGCGTCACCAACAATCCGCGCCCGACAAAGCGCCGCCGCGCCAAGGCGCGGGCGACCGGCACCGCCAACGCCACGCTGATCGCCGCCGACAGAAGCGCCTGCACCAAAGTAAACCGTACCGCCGCCCAGTCCGACGGCGTCAAGCCGCTCCAACCCTCGGCGCTCACGGCAACCGCCAGCAACGTCCCCAGCGTCAGCGTGGCCACCAAGGCAGCCGCGCCAAGCCCCGGCCAGATCCGCATCAGCGGCTGAGCGCGGTCAGCCATTCCTGCACCGCGTCCTCGCGGATCTTAGCCGCCTCCCCGGCAGAATAAAGCAACGCGGTTTCAGGCGCGATCAGAGTCGCGAAGCCCTCTGGTAGACCTGTCGCCGGCAACCGGGCGGGATACATCCAGTTGGTTTCGGGAATGACCGACTGAAACGCGTCGGTCAGAATGAACTCCATAAACCGGTCCGCCAGATCGGGTTGATCGGTCGAGGCGATCCTGGCCGCGACCTCAATCTGCAAGTAATGCCCTTCATCGAACGCCGCCGCCGCCTTGCTGGCATCGCCTTCGGCAATCAGGTGATAGGCGGGCGAGGTGGTGTAGGACAGCACCATATCAGCCTCGCCCTCCAGGAACATGCCATAGGATTCTGACCAGCCCTTGGTCACAGTCAGGATGTTGTCTGAAAGGTCACGCCATATGGCGGGCGCGTCGTCGCCATAAGCGGCCTTCACCCACAGCAAGAGACCCAGCCCGGGGGTCGAGGATCGCGGATCCTGTATCACGATCTTCAGATCGCTTGCCGCCAGCTCTTCGAAGGATTTCGGCGGATTAGAGACCGAATTCACATCATAGACAAATGCGAAATACCCCCAGTCATAGGGTAAAAACATCTCATCCTGATAGTCCACCGGCATGTCGAAATTGGCCAGATCCAAACCATGCGGCGCAAATATCCCGGTCTCTGCCCCCTGCGCCGTCAAGTTGGTGTCGAGCCCCAGAACAACATCCGCCCCGGTCCGCGAGCCTTCCAGTCGCAGCCGCGCCAAAAGCGCCGCACCGTCGCCCGCGCTGACAAATTGCAGATCGCAACCGCATGTCGCCTCGAACGCAGCCTTGATCTGCGGGCCGGGACCCCATTCGGCGGCGAAACTGTCATAGGTGTAAACGGTCAAAACGGGGCTATCCTGCGCTATGGCAACATGTGCCAAAGCCAGAAATCCCGTCGCTGTCAGAAAGGTTCTCATCTTATCCTCCATTCGCGAACGGGCGGGGTTCGGGTGGAGAATTCTCACCTTCCCTCCGCCGGTGTTAGCCGGTTCAGGTTCAACGGGTTCGCGTCAAAGCATCTCAGCACCGGATCAGGTCCGATGCACCCCGAGGTAGGGTGATATCTATGCTCCATTGCGAGGGTCGACAAGGCGAAACCCCTTGAGACGCCGCAAAGCCCCCGCTAGACCGCTGGAAAGGGAGCCTGCGCCATGAGCCTGAACACGTTCGGACACCTCTTTCGCTTCACCACATGGGGCGAGTCGCACGGACCTGCTTTGGGGGCGACGATCGATGGCTGTCCGCCCGGCGTGGCGCTGGAGGCAGCGATGATCCAGCACTGGCTCGACCGCCGCAAACCCGGCCAGAACAAGTTCACCACCCAGCGGCGCGAGACCGATGAGGTTGAGATTCTGTCGGGGGTGTATGAGGGCCAGACCACCGGCACCCCGATCCAGCTGATGATCCGCAACACGGACCAGCGGTCGAAGGATTACGGCGATATCGCCCGAAAATTCCGCCCCGGCCATGCCGATATCACCTATTGGCAAAAGTACGGCATTCGTGACCCGCGCGGTGGTGGCCGATCCTCGGCCCGCGAAACTGCGGCCCGGGTCGCGGCAGGCGGCGTGGCGCGCGAAGCAATCACGGCGTTGGTGCCGGGGCTCGAGATTAAGGGCTACATGGTTCAGATGGGACCGCATGTGATCGACCGCGACCGCTTTGACTGGGATCAGATCGAAGCGAACCCGTTCTGGACCCCCGATGCCCAAGCAGCGTCGGAATGGGCGATCTATCTTGACGACCTCCGCAAATCCGGCAGCTCGGTCGGCGCCATTGTCGAGGTGACGGTCAAGGGTGCCCCTGCCGGGCTAGGCGCGCCCGTTTACGCCAAGTTAGATACTGATATAGCCGCGGCAATGATGTCGATCAACGCCGTCAAGGGCGTCGAGATCGGCGAGGGGATGGCCGCCGCCACGCTGACCGGCGAGGCCAATGCAGATGAGATCCGCATGGGCAGCACTGGCCCCGAATTCAGCAGCAACCATGCCGGGGGCATCCTTGGCGGCATCTCGACGGGGCAGGACATCGTTGCGCGCTTCGCGGTCAAACCGACAAGCTCGATCCTGACACCGCGCAAGACAATCACCATCGACGGCGAAGAGACCGAGATCGTAACCAAAGGCCGCCACGATCCCTGCGTCGGCATCCGCGCGGTCCCGGTGGGCGAGGCGATGATGGCTTGCGTGATCCTCGATCACCTGCTTTTGCACCGCGGTCAAGTTGGCAGCGGCGGCGGCCGGATCGGCTAGGCGACAGAAGTTTGCCGGTTGCGCGTATAAGACTTGTCAAACGGACGGGTTCGACCATGCGCATCTTCATTCTTCTCATCACCCTTCTCTGGCTTCCCGCCGGTGCTCAGGCCGAGCTTCGGGAATACAGCCTGACCCAACAGGGGCTGAAACGCGATTTCCTGGTTTATGTCCCCGACAGCTTGCCAAAAGGTCGCGCCGTGCCACTGGTTCTTGTGTTGCATGGCGGCGGCGGCAGTTCACGGCAGATCCTGAAAAGCACATCGGGCCGGTTCAACAAACTGGCAGAGCGCGACGGTTTCATCGTCGCCTATCCCAATGCCTACCGCCGTATCTGGGATCTGGGCGAAGGCGAGATCTCTGCAAAGCTCTCGCCCCGGCGTGACGACTTGGCCTTTTTCGATACTGTTATTGCGCAGATCTCGGCCCAAAATGCCATCGACCAGTCGCGGATCTTCGCGACCGGCATTTCGCGCGGCGGCCAGGCCAGCTTTGCGTTGGCCTGCGAACGGCCGGACACCTTCCGCGCCGTGGCACCGGTTGCCATGTCGTTGCCGGCCTTCCTTGTAGACGATTGTCGCGGCCTACGGCGGATGGGCCTTGCCGTCATCAACGGCGTGCTCGACCCGATCGTGCCCTATGCGGGGGGCCGGATCGACGTGCTGGGCCGCCAGCGCGACCTGGTCCTGGGCACCGAGGAGACGCTGCGTCTTTTTGCCCGCGCCAACCGCTGCGATGCGCCTGTCACCACCCGGATCGGCGCCGTGGATAAGGTTGAATGGCAGGGCTGCACCGCGCCGGTGACGCTCTACCGGGTCACGAACGGCGGTCATGCTTGGCCCGGCGACAAAACCGCCCGCAAACGCCGACAAGGCGGGGTGAACCACGACATTGACGCCGCTGACCAGATCTGGGCCTTCTTTCGCCGCTTCTAGGCGGTCGCGGCCCCCAGCGCCGTGTCCATCAGCGCCTTGATTTCGGCCCGGGCGGTGCCAGCAACGATCCGGCCCAGCTCCTGATTGCCCTTCAGAACCACAAGGGTCGACCGGCGCGGAATATTCAGGCTTTGGGTGAGCGGGTCATTGGCGTAAGTGTCCCAATCGACGACAATGAAGGTGACTGTCTGCATATAGGCCGGATTCTCGGCGGTCAGCGCGTCGATCACCCGCTCTTGCGCCTTGCAGGTCGAACACCAGGTGGCCGAGAAATCCAAAAACACGGTCTCTCCAGCCGCCAAACGGTCCGTCACCATACCGGGCGTGTAGTCGATGCCGCCCGTTATCCCGGCAAAGGCAGGCAGGGCGGAGGCAGTGCTGACAGCTGCTGTCAGGATCATGAAATCGCGGCGGTTCATCTTGTTCTCCTTGTTAGGGTCTAAATGCTGACCGAAAAGTCGATCAGCCAGCCCGGCATATGATCAAGCGCCCAGGCTTCGATGATGTGATGAATACGAAACAACAGCCCGAGGCCGACGGCGACAAAGACTCCGCCAACGATCGGGCGCGATCTCTCGGCAATGCGGCGCATCAACGCCTGGCGTTGACGAATCACGGACTGCGCGCCATAGCCGAGCGTCAGGATGACTGTCGAAATGCCCAGCGCAAAGAACACCATGATGGCGAAGGCCAGCATAAGGCTCTCGCCCTGACTGGCCAGCCCGATGGCGCCGCCTAGGGTCGGCCCGACACACGGGCTCCAAACCGCCCCCAAAAGCATACCGCCCAGCACCTGCCCGCCCAGCCCCTGCCGTTCGATTCCGTCGATCTCGGCATCAGCACGGGCCGAGACGCCGGCGGTAGCAGTGGCAAATCGCGCCGAAAACTGCGGCACCAACAGGATCAGCCCAAACCCGACCATCAGGACCGCCCCTGCATCGGCAACGGTTTGCTCGGTGACCCCGAAACTGCGACCCAGAACCGTGACGAACATGCCCAGAGCGACGAAAGACAGGCTCATCCCCCCGGCCACCGCCAAGGGTCCATGCCGGCTGGCCTGCAAAGAGGTCGCCAGTACGATCGGCAGGATCGGCAGAACGCAGGGGTTGATCAGCGTCAGCAGCCCGGCGGCATAGGCAAAAACAAGTTCCATAGGGTCAGGCATAGGCCGCTGCGGGGCGCGATGTCACCAAAACTCGGATTACAGGTGATCAAATGCGCGTCAGTGCGGGCGCGCGTTTTGAAATCTGAACCGCCAGAATTCCGGCGGCGATGATGACAACCCCCAGAATATCGAGCGGGCCCAAAGCCTCGCCCAGCAGCAGGGCCGCGATGGCGACGCCGAAGAACGGGTTGAGGAAATGGAACGTCGCCGCCTTGACCGCGCCGATCCGGTTGATCAGCGTGAACCAGACCCAAGTTGCCGCAAGGCCGGGGACCAACGTGGTATAGGCGAAGGCCGCGATCAACCGCCAGGTCCAGTTGACCTGCCAATCTTCTGTCAGTAGCGCCACCACCGCCAGGGCCGCAGCACCCACCAGCATCTGCAACCCGACGATCATCAGCACATTGCCTCCAGAGGACGCACCGCGCACCGAAAGCGTGGCAATCGCCAGTGCCGCCACCCCAATCAGGCAAAGCGCCACGCCGTAGGGGTCGGCACCGCCGCCCAGCCGCGTGCCCATGATGATCGCGACGCCCGATCAGACCCGCCAACAGTCCGGCCAATCCCAGCGGTCGCACCCGGTCGCCGAAGGCCAGCCAGCCCAGCAAAGCCACCAGAAGCGGCATGGTCGAGGCGATGATCGCGGCCAGCGATGCCTCGACCGTCTGCATCGCCACGAAATAGGCGCCGAGATAGATCGCGTTCTGGCAAATTCCGAAGATCAGGGTCGATTTCTTCTGCGCCCGGTTCAGCTGCCATGTCTGCCCCATCGCGCGGGCAATGACGATGGCCAGCAGGCCAGAGATCAGAAACCGGATCGCCAGCGCGGTGACCGGCGGTGCATCGACCACGATGATCCGTGCCGAGGTGAAGGCCGAGGACCACATGAAGGCAAAGGCCAGCCCCATGCCGATTGCGCGAAAATCCATACCTGCCTCAACGTAAAAGGGCCGCCCGCCGGGCGACCCTTTCGCAAATTCAAACCCAAGACAAGGTCAGTCGTTGACGCTGTCCTTCAGAGCCTTGGCGATGGTCATCTTGACCACTTTGTCGGCATCCTTGTGGATCTGCTCGCCAGTGGCGGGGTTGCGCACCATGCGGGCAGGGCGCGCGCGGCACATGATCTTGCCGACGCCCGGAAGCGTCACGGCACCACCGGCGGAGACTTCCTTGGTGATGATCGCGATGATCGCATCCAGCGCAGCCGCGCCGGTTTTCTTGTCGCTTCCCATTTCGTCGGCCATTGCGGCTACAAGCTGGGTCTTGGTCATTGGTTTCGCCATGTATGTTCTCCTCGTCCTGCCCGTGAATATAGGGCTTATTCGCGGAAATCTAACGGAATATAGTGGGGGGACACAACAATTTGTGTGCCGATTCAGCGGAAAAACACGCATTTTGTGGGGTTTTCGCCCTGAATCACGGATATTTCGCCCCAACTCAGAGAAATGCGGTCTCTTCGAAGCTTCTCAGCTTACGTGAATGGATCCGTTCCAGCGGCATTTCGCGCAAGGTTTCCATCGCCTGAATGCCGATCAGCAGGTGCCGCGCCACTTGCGTCTTGTAGAAATCAGAGGCCATGCCGGGCAATTTCAGCTCTCCGTGCAGCGGTTTGTCAGAGACACAAAGCAGCGTTCCGTAGGGCACCCGGAACCGAAATCCGTTGGCCGCGATGGTCGCACTTTCCATATCGAGCGCGATGGCGCGCGACTGGCTTAGGCGCTGCACCGGCCCGCTTTGGTCGCGCAGTTCCCAGTTGCGGTTGTCGATCGTGGCCACGGTGCCGGTGCGCATGATCCGCTTCAGCTCATAGCCTTCCAGCATCGTCACCGCCTCGACCGCATCTTCCAGTGCGATCTGGATCTCTGCCAGCGGCGGGATCGGCACCCAGACCGGCAGATCGTCGTTCAGCACGTTGTCTTCGCGCAGATAGGCGTGGGCCAGCACGAAATCGCCCAGCCGCTGGCTGTTGCGCAGACCCGGCGCAATGGCCGACCATCAGCCAGGCATGCGGGCGCAGCACCGCGATATGATCGGTTGCGGTCTTGGCGTTCGACGGACCCACCCCGATATTGACCAAGGTGATACCGCCGCTGCCTTCGCGTTTCAGATGATAGGTCGGCATCTGTGGCAGCTTCATCGGCACTGGCATCGGCTCTTCCGGCCCCGTGATGGTCACGTTTCCGGGGCCGACGAATTCGGTGTAGCCGCTGGTCTTGTCGGCCAGCATCTTGCGGGCATAAGCCTCGAATTCCTCGACATAGAACTGGTAGTTGGTGAACAGCACATGGTTCTGGAAATGCTCGGCGCTGGTCGCCGTGTAATGCGACAGGCGGGCCAGCGAATAATCGACCCGCTGCGCCGTGAACGGGGCCAAAGCGGCAGATCCGTCGGGATAGGAAAACCCGTAGCCATTGACGATATCGTCATGCGTGGTCGCAAGATCCGGCACGTCGAACACATCGCGCAGCGTGAATTCCATCACCCCTTCATGCGGCACCGTGACGGCGTCGTCGTTGGCCACCGCGAAATGCACCGGCATCGGTGTGTCAGAGGCGCCGATCACCACCGGGACGCCGTGGTTGCGGATCAGCAAGCTCGATCTGCTGGCGCAGGTAATTGGCGAAAAGATCGGGCCGCGTGACGGTCGTGGAGTAGGTGCCGGGTGAGGCGACATGGCCGAAGCTCAGCCGGCTGTCGGCGGCGGCGAAACTGGTCGTGGTGATCCGGATCTCGGGGTAGAAGGCGCGGAACCGGCAGGGCGGCTTGGCCCCGGTCACGGTTTCCGAGAATCGTTCGCTCAAAAACCCGATTGCGGATCTGATAAAGCTCGATCAGCCGGTCCACGGCCTCGCCCGCATCGAAAAACGCCTCTGGTGCGGCGGCTTTCGGTGTCTCGATCGGCAGGTTCGGCTCTCTTCCGTCCATCATCATTCCTCAAAAAGCTCTGTGATCTCGAATTTGGTCACATCGACCAGACCAAGATCGGAAATCCGTAACTCTGGTATGACAACCAGCGCCAGCAGCGAATGCTGCATGTAGGCATTGTTCAGCGTACAGCCGCATTCGGCCATCGCCGCAACCATGCGGTCGGCCTTGGCGGCGACCTCGTCTCGCCGGGCTGTCGGACATCAGGCCTGCGATGGGCAGTTCGACCAGCGCAATCTCTTGCCCGTCCTGCCAGACGGTGATGCCGCCGCCAACCTCGCCCAGCCGGTTCGCGGCCAGCGCCATATCCGCGCGGCTGGTGCCAACGACGATCATGTGGTGGCTGTCATGCGCCACGGTCGAGGCCATCGCCATCTGGCCCTTGTAGCCAAAGCCCGAGACGAAGCCGTTCACAACATCGCCGGTCGCCCGGTGCCGTTCGACCAGCGCGATCTGGCAGACGTCATTTGCCTCATCGCCCTGCACAACAGTGTCTATCACCGGCAAATCGGCGGTCAGCGCCTTGGTCGGGGCCTGATTTTCGACCACGCCGATGACCTTCGCCGTCGACCCGGTTCGCGCCCTCCGGAGCCTTGACCTCAAAATCCGCGGCTGTCAAGCGTCCTTGCCCAGATGCACCGTCGCGCGGACATCCTCGGGCCAGTCCAGATGCGGACATTCAACGGTGATCTGCCCGTCAACGGCCACCGTGACCCCGCGCGCGATCACCCGGTTGATCGGCAAGGTCTTAAGATCGCTGGTCAGGATCACGTCCGCCCGCCGCCCGGGCGAAATAGACCCTAATTCGCGCTCCAACCCGAAATGCGTCGCGGTATTCACCGTCGCCATCTGCAACGCCACCAACGGATCGCAGCCACATGCGATGGCATGACGCACCACCCGGTTCATATGCCCGTCATTGACCAGCGTGCCGGAATGGCAATCGTCGGTGCAAAGAATGAAATTCCGCGGATCGAGGCCCCTTTCCGTCACCGCCGTAATCTGGCTTTCCACGTCATACCAGGCGCTGCCCAGCCGCAGCATAGACCGCATCCCCTGCCGCACCCGCGCAATCGCATCCGCCTCGCCCGTGCCCTCATGATCGTCCGCGGCCCCGCCCGCTACATAGGCGCTAAACGCGGGCCCCAGATCGGGGCTGGCATAATGCCCGCCCGACTGTCTTGCCCGCCCGCATCGTCGCGGCCATCTCTGCCAGCATCTGGCGGTCGCCCGTCGACCACGCCGGGAAAATTCATCATTTCGCCCAGCCCGATGATCCCCGGCCAGGCCATCGCCTCGGCGACATCCTCGGCTGAGATTTCGAACCCAGTCGTCTCCAATCCGGGCGCAGAGGGCGCGCAGCTATGGCATCTGCGTGTAGATGCTGACCGGCTGCATCAGCGCCTCGTCATGCATCAGTTTGACGCCGCGCAGACCCAGCACATTGGCGATCTCATGCGGATCGGTGAACATCGTCGTAGTGCCATGCGGGATCACGGCAGCGGCGAATTCAGCAGGCGTCAGCATGCCGCTTTCGATATGCATATGGCCGTCACAGAGGCCGGGGATCAAGTATTGCCCGCCAGCCTCCAGCACCTCGGTATCATCGCCAATGCAGTGCGACGCGTCCGGCCCGACATAGGCAAAGCGGCCATCGGCAATCGCCACCTGCCAGCCGTCCAGACACCTCGCGGCTTTGCACATTCACCAGCTTGCCGCCCCGGATCACCAGATCAGCAGCCTCGCGCCCGGCAGCCACGGCAACCAGCCGCGCGGCAGACTCTTCCCATGATTTCAATGCAGGTTTTACCATGAACCAATTGTCAGGAAATCACCGCGGGGTGCAAGGGCGAAACCTGAACGCAACAGGACCGGGCCAAGGGTTCCCCCACTTCCCGACCCCTACAGTGCGGTAGGTGCCGCCCTCTACATATCGATGATCTCGGCCACCTCAACGGTTCCGCCGGCATCCAGGATCGGGCAGCCTTTCGCCATCTTGTCAGCCTCGGCGTGATCCTTCGCGCTGACCACCGTGAAACCGGTCAGCGGATTAGCGCCACCATCCTGCGCCACGCCCGATTTAGAGACTGTCGAGGACTTGCCGACCGGCCCGCCGCCATTGGTCACCTTGTCGCCCATGCCCTCATACCAGGCATTCCAGGCGGCCATCACTTTCTTGCCCTCCTCGGGCGTTTCGGGCATCGAGCCGCCATGATAAGCGAATACGAAATTGGCCATGTTTTCCTCCTTGGTTAGGTTTGGTCGTTGATAAGTCTTTCCAGCCGGGTGAGCGTCGCAGTCCAACCCCGTTCGTGGTTCTCCGCAGCCTCCGGTGGCAGATCCACGTGATGCAGTTCGAATTTCGTTCCGCCGTTCTGCGCAGGCACCAGTTTTATCGTCACATGGCTCTCTACTCCGCGCTGGTCGTTTTCGTCATGCCAAGCCCAGGTGAAGCCGATTGACCGAGGCGGATCGACATGCGTCACCTGCCCCGACATCTTGTAACGATTACCTTCCTCGGTGAGCATCGTGCTCATCCAAGGGCCGGTTTTGTCGAACCCCAACTGGTGTTCGGGCAAGGTCGTACCGTCATGCCCCCACCATTTCAGCAAGTGCTCCGTCTTGGTGATGTAGGCGAACACCCTTTCCGGCGCTGCATCAAATTCGCGCGTGATCCTTACGTCTCCCATCCGCCCCCCGCCTCCATCGCTTTGGCCAACCGATCCAGGCTGGCGCCCCAGAATTTCTTGCGGCTCATCGACCAGGTACCGATCGCTCGGATCGCCTCTGGTTCGACACTGTAGATGCGCCGCTGCGCTTCGACGCGCTGCCGGATCAGGCCGGCCTCGCGCAACACCTTCAAATGCCGCGAAATCGCCGGGGCAGAGACATGCGCGACGTCCTGCAAATCCCCCGCGCTCTGCTCGCCGGTCGCCAGCAGCCGCTCGACAATCGCGAACCGCGTCGGATCTCCCAGGGCTGCGAAATGGCTGATCAGGTCGGTCATCATGTATTTCCTGTTTAAGTTAATTAACAAATATCAAAATTACTGGCCTGTCAACTCCCTCTTGCGGCTCGGGGATTTCCGCACATAACTCCGCAGCATGACAAAGATCCTGCTTTCTTTCGGCCACGGCTACTCTGCCCGCGCCCTTTCCCGGCTTCTGCTGCCACAGGGCTGGCGGATCATCGGCACAACCCGCAGCGCCGAGAAAGCCGATGCATTACGCGCTGAAGGTATCGAGTCGCTGATCTGGCCCGGCGAAGACATCGCAGGTCCTCTCGCATTGGCCAGTCATCTTCTGACCTCGGTCGCACCTGACGCCGATGGTGACCCGGTGCTGAATGCGCTTGCCGACCAGATCGGCGCCGCCGGTCCATTCGAATGGACCGGATACCTTTCCACCACAGGGGTATACGGCGATCATCGGGGTGGCTGGGTCGATGAGAGCACGGCACTCACCCCATCCACCAAACGTGGCCAGCACCGCGTCGCGGCAGAGGCCGCATGGCAAGCTCTCGCCGCAAAACAGTCTCTGAACCTGCATATTTTTAGGCTTGCTGGTATCTATGGTCCCGGCCGCGGCCCCTTCGCCAAGGTCCGGAACGGCAGCGCCCGGCGTATCATCAAGCCCGGTCAGGTGTTTTCCCGCATCCATGTCGAGGATATCGCCCAGACGCTCGCCGCCTCGATTGCGCGCCCTAATCCCGGTGCGATCTACAACCTCTGCGACGACGATCCCGCCGCGCCAGAGGACGTCATCGAATATGCCGCCGAACTGCTTGGCTCGCCTGTCCCACCATCCGAGGATTGGGACACGACAGAGATGACCCCGATGGCCCGCAGTTTCTATGCCGAATCAAAGAAGGTGCGGAACGACAGGATCAGGACTGAGCTGGGCGTCACCCTGAAATATCCCGACTATCGCAGCGGCCTTCGGGCCCTGCTGAAGAGCGACTGACTTTTTTCTTTGCCGAGATACTCCCGCCGGAGGCTCCGACCCCTGCGCCAAGCGCCACACCGGCGCCTTAAGCGCGGCGACTGGAGATATCGGCAACGCCCAGCACATCCAGCACCTTGGCCACGATGTCACCCGCATTCAGCGCCGGCAACGGCATACATGTCTTCCGGGCTGGCCTGATCGATGAATTCATCCGGCAGCACCATCGAGCGGAACTTCAACCCGTGGTCAAAGACACCCTGATCCGCCAGCAACTGCGCGACATGGCTGCCAAAGCCGCCCACTGCGCCCTCTTCGATCGTGATCAGCGCCTCGTGATCGGCGGCCAATTGCAGGATCAACTCCCGGTCCAGCGGCTTGGCAAAGCGGGCATCGGCGATTGTCGGCGAAATTCCCTTGTTAGAGAGTGTTTCTGCCGCTTGCCGAACCGCGTCCAACCGGGTTCCGAAGGACAGGATCGCCACCCGGCCACCCTCTTGAATAATACGACCCTTGCCGATCTCCAGCGGCTCTCCACGCTCCGGCATATCGACACCCACGCCCTCGCCGCGCGGATAGCGGAATGCGATTGGTCCTTCGTCATGCGCGGCGGCGGTGGCGACCATATGCACCAGTTCAGCCTCGTCAGCAGCAGCCATCACCACGAAACCGGGCAGGTTCGCAAGATAGGCGATGTCATAGGCCCCGGCATGGGTCGCGCCGTCGGCACCGACCAGCCCGGCGCGGTCGATGGCGAACCGCACCGGCAGGCGCTGGATCGCGACATCATGCACGACCTGATCGTAGCCGCGTTGCAGGAAGGTCGAATAAATCGTGCAGAACGGTTTCATCCCGCCCGCCGCCAGCCCGGCAGCAGAACGTCACCGCGTGCTGCTCGGCAATGCCGACGTCGAAACAACGGCTGGGATAGCGTTCCGCAAACAGGTTCAGCCCGGTCCCGTCCGGCATCGCCGCCGTCACAGCGACAATCTTGTCATCCTCCGCCGCCTCGCGCAGCAGCGCATCGGCAAAAACCCGAGTGTAACTCGGTGCATTCGAAGGCGATTTCTTCTGCTTGCCGGTCACGACGTCGAACTTCGCCGTCGCATGGCCCCTGTCCGCGGCCCCCTCGGCGGGCGCATAGCCCTTGCCCTTCTTGGTGATCGCATGGATCAGCACCGGCCCGGTCGGCCCGAGCCTTGACGGTGCGCAGGATCGACAGAAGTTGCTCCATGTCATGCCCGTCGATAGGCCCGACATAGGAAAAGCCCAGCTCTTCGAACATTGTGCCGCCAACGGTCATGCGCTTTTAGCATCTCCTTGGCGCGCCGCGCGCCTTCCTGGAACGGCGGCGGCAACAGGCTGATCGCGCCTTTCGCGGCGGCCTTGAATTCCTGATAGGGATCGCCCGCGTATAGCCGCGACAGATAGGTCGACATCGCCCCCATGGGCGGCGCGATCGACATTTCGTTGTCATTCAGGATCACGATCAGCCGCTTGCCCAGATGGCCCGGCATTGTTCATCGCCTCATAGGCCATGCCGGCGCTGACATCGCGCCATCGCCGATCACCGCGATACAGTCGCCGATGCCGTTCTCGGGCGCGCCACCCAGATCGCGGGCCACGGCAAAGCCCAGGGCGGCCGAGATCGAGGTCGACGAATGCGCCGCGCCGAACGGGTCGTAGGCGCTTTCGGAGCGTTTGGTGAAGCCCGACAGCCCATCCCTCTGCCGCAAGGTGCGGATACGGTCGCGCCGCCCGGTCAGGATCTTGTGCGGATAGCACTGGTGGCTGACATCCCAGATGATCCGGTCCTTCGGCGCATCGAACACCGCGTGCAGCGCCACCGTCAGTTCGACAACGCCCAGACCAGCCCCCAAATGGCCGCCGGTCTCTGCCACCGCACTGATCGTCTCTGCGCGCAACTCGTCGGCGAGCCGCCGCAATTCGGCGTCGCTCAGGCCCTTCATGTCTGCGGGAACATTCACGCGGTCCAGCAGCGGTGTATTCGGTCGATCACTCATGCGGCCCCCTCGGGCGCTGTTATTTCTCGCGCGAGATAACGAACCGTGCCGCTTCCCGCAAGGCTTCCGCCCGGTCGCCGTAGGGCTGCAAGGCCGCCTCGGCCTCGGCCACCAGCGCTGTTGCCCGGGTCCGAGCGCCTTCAAGTCCCAGCAGCGAGACGAAAGTCGCCTTGCCCGCGCTGGCATCCTTGCCGACGCGCTTGCCGGTTTTTTCGGCATCGCCGATTACGTCCAAGATGTCATCCGAGATCTGAAAGGCAAGCCCCAACGCCGCCGCATATCGCCGCATCGGCAGCGAATCCGCCTGACCCAGGACCGCTCCGGCTTCCGCCGACCACCCGAATAGCGCCCCGGTTTTCAGCGCCTGCAATTTGGTGATCTGGTCCAATGTCAAAGGCTCGGCCGCCGTCTCGGCGGCAATATCCTGGGCTTGACCCAGGACCATCCCCTCGGCCCCTGAAGCCCGCGCGAGTGACGCCACAAGCGACAAGCGTACAGCAGCGTCATGGATGCAATTCCGCCCGCGTTAGACACTGAAATGCAAAGGCTTGCAGCGCATCGCCGACCAGAACAGCAGTGGCCTCGTCCCATTTTATATGCACCGTCGGCTGACCTCGTCTCAGGTCGTCGTCATCCATGCAGGGCAGATCATCATGCACCAGCGAATAAGCGTGCAAGGCCTCCACCGCCGCCGCCGCCCAGACGCTTGTCTTGTCCGCCACGCCGTGCAGCGCCGCGCTTTCCATCACCAGAAAGGCCCGCAAACGCTTGCCCCCGTGGCTGGCATAGCGCATCGCCTCGGCGACGGGCGTCATGCCCAAGGGCAAACAGCGCCTCTGCCAGACAGGCCTCGACCTGCGTCGCGACAGAGGCCAGACGTTTCTGAAACATGAACTACAGCCCTTCGACCGGCTTCGTCCCCGCGGGCTTGCCGTCGGAATCGAGCGTGATCGCGGCCACTTTTTCCTCGGCATCCTTCAGCTTTTCTTCGCAGCGCTTTTTCAGCGCCGCGCCACGTTCGTAAAGCTTGATCGAATCCTCCAGCGGCACGTCGCCGCGTTCCAGCTGGCCTACAACGCGCTCCAGCTCGGCCATTGCCTGCTCGAATGTCATTTCGGAAACCGCTGTCTCGCTCATCCGCCCCGCTCCATCAAAACTGCCACATGTGCGGCCACCGACTGGCCGAGTGCGGTCAGATCATATCCGCCTTCGAGTGTCGAGACCACGCGCCCGCTCGCAGCATTGATCGGCGATTTCGCAAAGTCGTTCGGTCAGCCAGGCGAAATCCTCGGTGGACCAGTTCAGATTGGCCAAGCGGATCGGCCCTATGGGCATCGAATCCGGCCGAGATCAGGATCAGCTCGGGCTTGAACGCCTGCAACGCCGGAGAACACCCGCCCCTCGTAGGCCCGCCGCATATCTGCGCCTCCGGTCCCGGGGCCAAGGGGGATATTGATGATGTTGTCATGCGCACCGCGTTCATCGGGCGCACCGGATCCCGGCCAAAGCGGCATCTGATGGCTGGACACGAACAAAGTCCGGGCCTCATCCCAAAGCAGATCCTGCGTACCATTGCCGTGATGCACGTCGAAATCCACCACCGCCACGCGTTCCAACCCACGGCGTTCGATCGCGTGTTTTGCAGCAATCGCGACGGTCCCGAACAGGCAGAACCCCATCGGTCGCGCGGTCTCTGCATGGTGCCCGGGCGGGCGGCAGCCAATGAACGCATTGTCGGCATTGCTGTCCAGAACAGTGTCTATTCCGGCGATTCCGGCCCCGACTGCGCGCAACGCAGCCTGAATTGACCCCGGTGACATATGCGTGTCGGGATCCAGCGCAACCGTCCCGATGTCAGGCAAAACTGCAAACAACTGGTCCAGATAGTGCTGCGGATGGCACAGAAGCACATCCGCCTCTTCGGCCAAGGGCGCCTCGATCCGATCTAGCCCATCGAATCGGGCCTCCGACAGGGCCGCGTCGATCGCCTTCAACCTTTCCACCCGCTCTGGATGGCCAGGTGGGGTCACATGCTGATAGCCATCGGGATGAGAATAATATGCGGTTGTCATTGGACCAGCCTAGCTGATCCTGTCGCCCTGAAACAAGGCGATGATCTTGGCCGCCGGAGCCAAGCCGCCGCGGACGCAATTCTGCGCAATCCGCGGCCCGAGGAAACCGGCGACCTTTGTCCCTTTTTGTCAGGACAGACCGCGAATCCCGGTCGCCGTGGTGCCGGTGGCCAGCACGCGACGCACCCGCACGGGGAACGTGCCGCCAGCGGCGATGAAAACATCACCAAGCGTTCCGTCCACGGTCATCACCCGAACAGTACCCGAGGTCGCGACGTTCAACGCGCGGGTCACGTTCTTCAGCTCGGTCTGATCGTCCGGGAAAATCTCTTCGATAAGTGTCGCCGGGCTGTGCAGCTTCGGCTCGTCGGATGAAAAATTGTCTTTGGACATTCTAATACTCCTGTCTATGGCGAAACGGCACACATTCTGCGCCGCCCGGCAAAGGGGTATCGGTCAAGGCTTAACACCGGCTGGCTGGCCAGCGCGGTCGTTGGCGGATATGCGCAACTCTTCAGGTTTGTCCTAGTCCGGTGCCAGCATATAGCCTTCGCCCCGCACCGTCTGCAGATAGCGGGGCTGCTTCGGGATCAGCCTCGATCTTGCGGCGCAGGCGGGTGATCTGCACATCGACGGCGCGTTCCTGCGCCTGGCCCTTGTCGCGGCCCAGCTTTTCGACCAGATCGGTGCGCGTCACAGCCTCGGCCGGGGCTGCCGAAAAGATCTTCATCAACTGGCTTTCCGTCGCCGTCAGCCGCACCGGATCATCGCCCTGCCACATCTCGCCGCGTTCCATGTCATAGCGGATCGGGCCCAGATGCAGCACCTTGGGAATGCCGTTATCCGCCGGTTCCTGCGGCACCCGGCGCAGGATCGCGTTGATCCGCAGCAACAACTCTTTGGGCTCGAACGGTTTCGGCAGATAGTCGTCCGCGCCCGCCTCCAGCCCGCTGATCCGATCCTCGGTCTCGCCCTTGGCAGTCAACAGCAGGATCGGCGTTTTCAGTGTCTCGCGCAGGGATTTCGTGAAGCTGACGCCATCCTCGCCCGGCATCATCACATCGAGCACGATCAGATCGAAATCGAGACCCGACAGAATCCGCCGCGCATGGGCCGCGTCCCGCGCGGCGGTCACGAAGAACCCGTTTCGGATCAGGAACTTCTGCAGCAGCCCGCGGATGCGCTCATCGTCGTCGACGATCAGAAGATGGGCTTCCGAGTCGTTCATGAGCCGGCATCCTTCAGGGTATTGTACTGGCGCCGCATCTCGGCATCCATCATCGCCTCCAGCACCTGCCGAAAGCCGGACACGGCCTCTGGCCCGGCCGCCCGGAAGGCCGCGCGCATCCGGTTGCGCTGCGCCTCGGACAAGTCCCGTTCCAATGCGGCTCCCTTCGTGGTCAGGTGCAGATGCCGTTCGCGCTTGTCACGCCGCCCGACCCTGCTTTCGACCAGACCATCCTCGATCAACGTGCGCAAGACACGGTTCAGAGATTGCTTTGTAACGCCAAGGATCGACAGCAGGTTGTTCACCGTCGTCCCCGGACTGCGATTGATGAAATGCACCGCCCGGTGATGCGCACGGCCATAGGCGTGATTCTCGAAGGATCCGGTCAGGATCGGCGGTAAACCCGCGATAGGCGAAGAACATCGCCTCGATCCCCTTCTTCAACTGCTCATCGGTCAGGAACAGCAGGCTTTCGCCGCCCGGCCCGCTTGATCCGCCGCTGTCGGCCATGACACCTCCGCCTTTCGGCAGTTCGTTTTGCCGGATTTTATGTCAGCCTTGTTGACTTTCCAAGAATCAATTGTTAGCGATTCCTCGAATTGGCGTAATATAATGTCCGAAACGGACCTATTTTGCGCAACTTTCGCAAATCGGCTACGGAGCCGCGCTTGGAGGATGCTGAAATGGCAGGCGCTTACGACGATCGCGACGGCAAGATCTGGATGGACGGCAAACTGGTGGACTGGCGCGATGCCAACGTCCACATCCTGACCCACGCCCTGCACTATGCCTCGTCCGTTTTCGAGGGCGAGCGCTGCTACAACGGCAAGATCTTCAAGTCCCGCGAACATTCCGAACGGCTGCATTACTCCGCCAACTGCCTCGACTTCCAGATCCCCTACACGGTCGATGAAATCGAGGCGGCCAAGCAAGAGGTCCTGACCGCCAACGGTTTCACCGATGCCTATCTACGCGCCGTCGCCTGGCGTGGCGCGGGCGAGGATATGGGCGTCGCCGCCAAACGCAACAAGGTCCGGCTGGCCATCGCCGCCTGGGAATGGGGCAGCTATTACGGCGACGCCAAGATGAATGGCGCCAAGCTCGACATCGCCAAATGGAAGCGCCCCAGCCCCGAAACCGCCCCCAGCCACGCCAAGGCCGCCGGTCTCTACATGATCTGTACGATGGCCAAACACGCCGCAGAGGCGAAGGGCTGCTCGGACGCGATGATGTTCGACTATCGCGGCTACATCGCCGAGGCGACCGGGGCGAACATCTTCTTCGTGCGTGACGGAGAGGTCCACACCCCCGACCCCGATTGCTTCCTGAACGGCCTGACCCGCCAGACCGTGATCGGCATGCTCAAAGACCGCCAGGTCAAGGTAAATGTCCGCCACATCATGCCCGATGAACTGGAAAGCTTCGAACAATGTTGGCTGACCGGCACCGCCGCCGAAGTCACGCCCGTCGGCCAGATCGGCGACTACAATTTCGAGGTCGGTGCGCTGACACGCGAGATCTCTGAAGGCTATGAAAAGCTGGTCCGTCAGTAAGCATGGACCCGCATTAGACACTGTATCGCTCGTTTGATACGCCGGGCGACAAGTACTTCACAATATCATTTCGACAGAATCACGCGCGCTGATATTCTCTCTGCACCAATCTAGGGAGCGCGCTCATGTCATCTACCATACTCGTCGGTACCACCAAAGGGGCTTTCCTTCTGGCCGAAACTTCGGACGGCTGGCGCGCCTCTGGCCCGCATTGCGACGGCGCGCCGATCAATCACGTGATCGGCGATCCCGCAACCGGCACGATCTGGGCCGGGGGTGGCGGTGACTGGCACGGCGCTGGTGTCTGGTCCAGCACCGACGGCGGCAAAAGCTGGAACCACGCCAAGCTGACAAAGGGCATGGTCGATGACTGGGCCGCGAATGATCCCGATTTCGCCAAGATGATCGGCTGGCAGCCGAATACGCCGCCCTTTGGCGAAGACTTCGCGCAGGTCTGGTCGCTTGGCCATGCACATGGCGCGCTCTATGCCGGAACCAAGCCCGCAACCTTGCTGAAAAGTACCGATAATGGTGCCACATGGGAAAAACTGCAAAGCCTGAATGACCATCCCTCCGCCGAAAGCTGGAATCCCGGCGCGGCGGGCCTGACCCTGCACACGATCATCCCCGACTCCTCCGATCCGGCGAAGGTCTGGATCGGCATTTCTGCCGCCGGCGTCTTTGCAACCGAGGATGGCGGCAAAAGCTGGGACCGCCGCAACCGCCTGTCAAATGCCGATGCCTGCGGGCATCACGATCATCCCGCAGCACCCCGTGACGGAGAGACCGGGCATTGCGTTCACAACATGGTGCGTGCGGCGAATGGGCCGGGCGATCTGCTTTACCAGCAGAACCACCACGGCGTCTTCCGTAGCCGCGACGGTGGCCGCAATTGGGACGACATAACCGTGGGCCTGCCCTCGACCTTCGGCTTTCCGATCGCCGTCGATCCCGACGATGCGAATGTGATCTGGACGATCCCCCTGAACGGCGACAGCCAGGGCAGGTTTCCACCGGATGCCGCAGCGGCTGTTTGGCGATCCCGTGACGGTGGTGACAGCTGGCAGGCCACCCGCGCAGGTCTGCCGCAGCGGGATTGCTTTTTCACCGTGCTTCGGCAAGCGATGGCGACAGGGGGCAAGGGTGAAAACAGTGTCTATTTCGGAACAAATTCCGGATCTGTCTTTGCGACGCGGGACGGCGGCGACAGCTGGCAAGAGATTGCGCGCCACTTGCCGACCATCACTTCTGTGGAAACGCTCGTAACCTTGGCTTAACGTTTCCTGAACCGCCACAAGCGTAGAATGGTCCCAATCAAGGACGGGGTCCGGTTCCATGCGCATCAACCTCTTGCTGCCTGCGATCATCGTCGCCGTGGCGCTGCCCGGCACCGCCGCCTATCTTTATTACCGCGCCACGAAAGACCCGACGCTGCGCCCGCTCGGCGTCACGAAAGAGGAATTGGCCGCCACGATGGGCGACGAACATGTGCTCGATATCGTGGTGCAGATCGACTGGGGCCGCGATCGCAGGTCGCAATCACCGAAATCAGACCTCGAAGGTGCCATTTCCCGAACGCTCTCGGCTTTCGCCGTCGATCATCGCTTCCGGCATAAGGATGTTTCCGGCGACAAGGTCCAAATCACCTATGTCGTCGCGCATAATCGCTTCGGGCCTTACACGCCCGCCCGCGCCGCCGAAGGCGTCCGCGCCGCGTTCGCAGCGATGCAGATCATGGGGCCGAAGGAATAGACTCATCCTCCCGGCGTCATCGCGCGCCGCTGCTTTTCCCGCTCCAGACCCAGTTGCCGCTCGCGGAAGATGATGATCACGCCGGCCAAAATGATCAACACCGCGCCGGCCAACGTTGGAAGGGTCGGGATTTCGCCGAAGAAGAAAAACCCCGATCCGATAGCCAGCAGCATCGAGGCATATTCGAACGGCGCGATCACCGAAACGTCGGCGTGCCGATAGGCCGAGGTCAGCAGTATCTGCCCGATCCCGCCCATAAGCCCGGCGGTCACAAGCATCGTGAAAATCGGCGGCGATGGGATGACCCAGCCATACGGGATTGTCAGCAAAGACAGGCCGGTGGCCGATAACGAAAAGTAGAACACGATCGCGGCCGTCGACTCGGTCTGCACAAGCTTTCGCACGAAAACCTGCGCCAGCGCGGCGAACAGGGCCGAGCCCAGCACCAGAACCGCACCCAGCGTCTGCGCTACATCGGCGCTTTCCAGCACTGTCATCCTTGGCGACAACACGATCAGAACGCCGATCAGGCCCAAAGCCACGGCCGAAAGCCGGTAGATCCGCACCTGTTCACCCAGAAACATCGCCGCCAGCACCACGACCAGCAGCGGCGCGGCATAGCCGATCGCCGTCACCTCGGGCAATGGCAGCAGGCCAAGCCCGGCAAACCCCAGCCCCATGGCGCAGGTTCCAACCAGCCCGCGCCAGACATGCGCCAGTGGTTGTGTGGTCTTCAGTCCGTCATGCAGATGCCCGGTCGCCCCAAGCCAGATCAGAATCACCGGAATCGCAAAGAACGACCGGAAGAACACCGCCTCGCCCGCCGGCACTTCGGCCGAGGCGGCCTTGATCAGGCTCGCCATCGCCACGAAAATTGTGACCGAGGCCACCTTCAGAAGAATGCCGCGCAGCGGATTCATCGGGTCTGTCCTGACTACTCATCGCCACCCTAGGCTGCGCCCCTGCCTGTGTGAACAGCAAAATTCCGCCCCGCCTCGCTGGTCTTGAGCCCACCCTGCAACCCTCTATGCTGGCCCCCAAACCTCAGCCAAAGGCGCAGCCATGACCCATCCGCTATTCGACCTCTCCGGCAAGACCGCCTTGATCACCGGATCTTCGCAGGGCATCGGCCAGTCCCTGGCTGCGGGCCTCGCCTCTGCCGGGGCCGCCATCGTGATGAACGGACGCGATACCGGCAAGCTCAACCTCGCGGCCAATGCCTTGCGCGAAACCGGCGCCACGGTTCATGAACTGCCCTTCGACGTGACCGATCACCAGGCCGCGCGCAATGCCGTGGACGGGTTCGAGGCCGCAACCGGCCCGATCGACATTCTGATCAACAACGCTGGGATGCAGCACCGCGCCCCTTTGGAGGATTTCCCCATTGACGCCTTCGAGCGCCTGATGAAGGCCAATGTCACCTCGGTTTTCAACGTCGGACAGGCCGTCGCCCGTCACATGATCGCGCGCGGGGCGGGCAAGATCATCAACATCGCCTCGGTACAAACCGCCCTCGCCCGCCCCGGCATCGCCCCCTATACGGCCACGAAGGGCGCCGTTGCCAACCTGACCAAGGGCATGGCAACCGACTGGGCGCCGAAAGGGCTGCAGGTCAATGCGATTGCGCCGGGTTATTTCGATACGCCGCTGAACGCCGCGCTTGTCGCGGACAAGGACTTCACCGCCTGGATTGGAAAGCGCACACCTGCTGGCCGCTGGGGCCAGTTGCCGGAATTGCAGGGTGCTGCGATCTTCCTAGCCTCGGAGGGGTCAAGCTACATCAACGGCCAGACATTGTTCGTCGATGGCGGCATGACCGCCTGCCTGTAGCAGTTGCGCCAAACCGCTAGCCATGACCAGCAAAGACAAACCGTCCCGACTGACGCGCCCGTTGAATCCCATGCCGGCTGACATAAGCGAACTGCTTCACTTGCGCGGCGTCGCCAAGGCCTATGACCTGCGCCCGCCGTATCAAGGCAATGACTACCTCGGGTGGATCGCGAGGGCCAGACGGCCCGAAACCAGAGCCAAACGCATCACTCAAATGTTGGACGAGTTGGACAAGGGCACTTCCTACATAAAAATGCCCTACAATGGTCCGACAGGACCGGACAGCTAGGCCTGTTTGCCACGTTCGATCTCGACATAAGCCTTCAACCGCGCGGACTCCTCGCGCGCTTCAGGTCGGGTCTGAAGTTTTTTGGTCTTGGGATTCGGCACCGCTTCGCGTTCGATCCGGGTATATTGGCGGATCCGTGCCGTTCCCGGCTCTGAATGACCGTTGTCAGCGATATGTTTTGTCATCTCTGATCTCCCTTCAGGGCAACGACTCAACCCTAGCATGAACATGATGCTCCGCCAAATCGACATGGGAACCGCGCCGCGGTTTCGCAATAGACATGCCCCCAAACGCCCCCTAGCGTCAGCCCATGAACGCCACCGACTTCCTTGATAGCCGCTACTCGTGGGTCCGCCTCGGCATCACATTGCTGATCGCAACGGTCGGCAATGTCGGCATGTGGGCGATCATCGTGATCATGCCGGCAGTGCAGGCAGAGTTCGGCATCGACCGCGCCGGGGCCTCGTTCCCCTACACGATGACGATGGTCGGCTTCGCCCTGGGCAATTTCCTGATCGGCCGTGCGGTCGACCGCTTCGGCATCACGCTGGCGCTGATCGGCGCGGCAGCCATGATCGCTGCGGGCTACACGCTGGCCTCGTTCAGCCCCACGGTGCAGGTTCTGGCCATGCTGCAACTGCTGATCGGCTTCGGCACCGCCGCCAGCTTCGGCCCGCTTATCGCCGACATTTCGCATTGGTTCCAACGTAAAAGAGGTATCGCGGTGGCCATCGCCGCCTCGGGCAACTACCTGTCCGGGGCGATCTGGCCGATGCTTCTGGGGGGCCTGCTTGCCGATACCAGTTGGCGCATGGTCTACCTCGCACTTGCGGCGATCACGCTGGCGGTCGTAATCCCGCTTTCGCTTCTGTTGCGCCGCCAGATCCCGGAGGAGCCCGATCTGCCCACGACCACCGCCCGCATCACGCCCCGCGCCATCAGTTTCACGCCCGCCCAGTTGCAATGGCTGCTGGCGCTGGCAGGCGTCGGCTGTTGTGTCGCCATGTCGATGCCGCAGGTTCATATCGTCTCGTTCTGCGTCGATCTCGGCTATGGTCCCGCCGTGGGCGCAGAGATGCTCTCGCTGATGTTGATGGGCGGCGTGGTCTCGCGCCTCGTATCGGGCCTGATCGCCGACCGGCTTGGGCGGCGTGAAGACCCTGCTGATCGGATCGGCCCTGCAATGCCTCGCGCTATTCCTCTACCTGCCGTTCGACGGCATGGTCTCGCTTTACGTCGTCAGTCTGATCTTCGGACTTGCGCAGGGCGGCATTGTTCCCAGCTACGCCTTGATCGTGCGCGAATACCTGCCCGCGCGCGAGGCCGGTGCCCGTGTCGGCTTCGTGATCATGGCCACCATCGTCGGCATGGCCCTGGGCGGCTGGATGTCGGGCTGGATCTACGACATGACCGGCAGCTACCAGATGGCCTTCCTGAACGGCATCGGCTGGAATTTCCTCAATATCGGGATCATGGTGCTGATCCTGATGAAGGGCCACCGCAAGCGGGCGGCAACGGCCTAGCGCAACCCGGTCTCTTCCAGCAGCCCCTTGCGCTTGGCCTCGTAATAATAGCCGCGCGCATACCAGCCCACCGCCGCATCGTGATCGCCATCTGCCACGATATATGCCCCGCGCAGATACTTAACCGCGTAATTCAGATTGTTCTCGGCATCGAGCAAGCCGCCGGGCCTGCCCCGATACCCCATCGTGGCTGCCGTCTGCGGATGGATCTGCATAAGCCCGTAATAGGGTCCGTTCCGCGCCGCCGGGTTATAGTCGCTTTCGCGCTGCACCACCCGATGTACCAGCGAACGCGGCACGTCGTAGATGCCCGAATACTTGTTGATCAGCCGCCGCACCTCCGGCGTCTCGCCAGGATGCAGCCCGCCGCCGCCCTTGTTCTTCCGCTTGCGCTTGCGCTCGGGCAAAACGGCGCATCCTGCCAACCCGCCCAGAAGCAGCATCAGTGCCGCTCTCCGCCCAATCTCTTTCATGCCTGCTCTCTTTCTGCCCCTCAGCCCGTTTCTATGCCGGGTTATCCAGCCGGGCAACCGCCCAGCGCGCCGCATCCGCCACAACCGGATCGGGGTCCTCACAAAGATCCTGCGCCGCCGCGCGCAACCGTCGGATCGGCGGAATTGCCGATCGCATAAAGCACATTGCGCACGAACCGGTTCCGCCCGATCCGCTTGATCGGTGAGCCAGAGAACTGCGCCCGAAACCCCGCATCGTCCAGCATTGCAAGATCAGCCAGCTTCGGCGCGCGCAGATCACCGCTGCCGGCATAGCGCAACTCCTGCGCCGCCATAGCGAACTTGTTCCACGGACAGACCGCCAGACAATCGTCGCAGCCATAGATCCGGTTGCCCATCTTCGCGCGCAATTCGATCATCCACCGGCCCGTGATGCTCAATCGTCAGATACGAAATGCAGCGTCGCGCATCCAGCTGGAACGGCGCCGGAAACGCGTCCGTCGGGCAGATATCAAGGCAGGCCCGGCAGGTTCCGCAGTTCTCGACCGCCGGCGCATCCGCCGGCAGTTCGATCGTGGTGAAGATCGCCCCCAGAAAGAACCAGTTTCCCAACTCCCGGCTCAACAGATTCGTATGCTTGCCCTGCCAGCCCAGCCCCGCCGCCGCCGCCAGCGGTTTCTCCATCACCGGTGCGGTATCGACGAACACCTTGATCTCGCCCGCGGCCTCTCGCAGCAGCCAGCGCCCGACCCGCTTCAGCCGCTTCTTGACGATGTCATGATAATCCCGCCCCTGCGCATAGACCGAGACCGCCCCGCGATCCGCGCTGCTTCAGCACGTCCAGCGGATCATGCTCCGGCGTATAGGCCTCGGCCAGCATCACCACCGACCGCGCCTCGGGCCAAAGCGCCGCCGGATCGCCGCGCCAGCCCATCCGCTCGGCCATCCAGCCCATCTGCCCGTGATATCCCGGCCTCAACAAACGCCGGCCAATCGCTCCGCCACCTCCGGCACCGCATCCGGCCGCGTCACACCCACGGCGCGAAAACCCCTCGGCCAGGGCCTGGCGCACCAGCCGCTCTTTCAGCTCGGCCGACACGAGTCTTCGCCTTATTTGTTCGCAGAAATACTCTCGGGGGTCCGGGGCAGACAGCCCCCCGGTGCCTTCCGGCAAACTCAAAAATCCAGATCCGAATAATGCGCCGGCGGCCGGAACCCCGACACCTGATCCGCCAGGATCGACCGGAACGCGGGCCGCGACTTGATCTTCGCATACCAGTCCTTGACGTTCGCATTCCGGTGCCAGTCCACATCGCTGATATAATCCAGCGACGACAGATGCGCCGCCCCGGCGAAATCCGCCAATGTCATCACATCGCCCGCCAGCCAGCGCCGCTGTTCCAGCAGCCAGCCCATATAGTCCAGATGATACTTGATCGCCTTCGTCCCGGCCTTCACGTTCTTCGAATCCGGATAGCCGTGCCCCATCATCTTCTTGTTGACCCGCTCATAAAGCAGTTTCGAGGTCACCTCCTGATGGAACTTGTCGTCGAACCAGCTGACGATCCGCCGCACCTCATAGCGCGCCTCGGGGCTACGCGGCATCAAGACCGGCTCGGGGTGGCGTTCCTCGATATATTCGCAGATCGCCGCACTTTCGGCCATCATCCGGCCGTCCATCTTCAGAACCGGCACCTTGCCCGCCGGGTTGCGGCGCAGGAAATCGGGGTCCTGTTCCCAGTATTTCTCCTCGACCAGCTCCACTTCCAGCTTCTTCTCGGCCAGCGACAGGCGCACCTTGCGGCAGAATGGCGACAGCGGCACGTGGAACAGACGGATCATCGGCAGATCAACCCTTGGGGATTTTCACCCTCAATGCCGCGTTCGGGGCGCGATTTCAACTCTCGAAACAATCTGCGCGCCCATCCGCCGCGATCGTTGCGGCACCATCGGCAATCGCCGCCGCGCGCCGTCGCACGAAAGCCGAGGGTTTGACCGCCGAGCGTTTCTTGGGGCTGGGCAGCACCGCCGCCAGTCGCGCAGCTTGCGTCGCCGTCAATTCTCCCGGTCCCACCCGAAAGTAGGTCCGCGCCGCCGCTTCGACACCGAACACGCCCTCGCCGAACTCAGCGACGTTCAGATAGACCTCCAGGATCCGGCGTTTCGACCACAAAAGCTCGACCGCCGGGGTCATCACCGCCTCCAGCGCCTTGCGCGCCCAGGTGCGCCCTTGCCACAGATAGGCATTCTTCACGACTTGCTGAGAAATGGTGGATGCCCCGCGCCCAGAGCCATCTTCCAGTGCATCCCTGATCGCGGCCATGTCAAAGCCCCAATGCAGACAGTAATTCGCATCCTCGCTCGCCACCACCGAGCGCACCATCACCGGCGCGACCTCTTCGATATCGACCCAGATGTGATCCACGCCCCCCAGCCGCCGCGCCTCGGCGGCGATGTAGGGCGTCGTCGGCGGATTGAACAGCGCATAGCCCAGAACCGCCAGCAACAGCAGAAGAACTGCGACCAGCCCGCCCCGCAAGACCCATTTCAGGACCAGCCGGGTCAGGCGCAGACGCACCTTGGCCGTCGCGGATTTCGCACGACTGCTCTTCTTTGCCGGTTTCTTCTTGGTTGCCTGTGCCACGGCGCCACTAGCCATGCACGGGGCGGTCGGGTCAAGGCCCGGAATAGCGCATCTTGGGAAGTTCAGGCAGCCCGCTGCAACGGCGCATCAAGACCATCCGCCACCCGCCGCGCGGTCCGAACAAAGCCGCGTACGGTGCCATCGAAAAGCTCTGGGAACAAAGCCTGCAGCTCCTCCCGCAACTCCGCGTCGCGTTCCAGCACCTGCGCGCCCGGAAAGAAGCTTTCGGTGGCGGCACCTTCGGAAAACACCACTTCGTGCTGGTCGAAAAGAATGTGAAAATACTCGACGCTCTTCTTTCGGCGAAAACACAACCTTATCGCCATCCACCAGATGCCGCGCCGCGACCAGCACCTCGGTATCGCCAAACTTCGGCTCTGCGGCCTGATTGCGCACCAGGATACGGTGCTGCGGCGACACCAGCAGGTCGCGCGTATTACCGATCGCCCCGGCGCGGAAGCGGACTGGCGCGAAAATCACCTGTTCCGTCAACCGCGCGGCCGCCAATCCACTGGATCGGCTTCAGACCGCTATCCATCGTCTGAACCAGATCGCCGGGTTGCAGATCCTCAACCGCGACCGCACCACGTACTGTCGCAATCCGTGTGCCCGCAACAAAACAATGCGGTGCCGCCCCGGAAATCGAGGCCGGTTCGGGCGGCGGGCAGGTGCTATGAACAGACATCATCATATCGCTCAGTATTTATTCGAACTGACGATATGAATAACGGGGAAAAATGACAAAACGGTACCCAAATGATGCTGAATCCGGGAATAACCAAAGCAGAGCCCGCCTAATTGTGGCGGATTCTTTTCAACTTTTAAGAGAATGACACCTATTCGGCAGGCATCGCGCTTTGCTCGACACTCAGCGGATGCGGCAGGTGGATCAGCATCTCTTTCGGACAGATCTGCAGGAAATACCGACGCTCGTCGGCCCAGTCGTTCAGGATATCCTTGGCCTTCAGGCTGCCGGTCTCGGCCGCATGGCGTTCGATCAACACCTTCAGCTCTGCCTCCCAATGCGGCACGGTCACCGGACAGGTCAGCAGGGTTTCCGCGTTCAGATAGTCCTGTGCGACACCCTTTGGATCATAAAGATAGGCCATCCCCCCGGTCATGCCGGCGCCAAAGTTCGCACCGACCGGTCCCAGAATAACGGCAACCCCGCCGGTCATGTACTCGCACCCGTTCGTGCCGCAGCCTTCGATCACCACGCGCGCGCCTGAATTGCGCACCGCGAACCTCTCGCCGGCGCGGCCCGCGGCAAACAGATGGCCGTCCGTTGCACCGTAAAGCACTGTGTTGCCTATGATTGTATTGTCGCTTGCGACCAGCGGCGAATGCATCGGCGGGCGCACCACAATCGTGCCACCAGACAGCCCCTTTCCGACATAGTCATTGGCGTCACCGCTAACCTCCAGTTTCAGGCCGGGGGCCGCGAACGCGCCCAGCGATTGCCCGGCACTGCCGGTCAGCTTTACCGTCAAATGGTCGGGTTGCAGATTGTTCCGCATCCCGAATTTCTGCACGATATGGCTGGAGGTGCGGGTGCCAATGGTCCGGAGCGTATTTCGCACCGCGTAAGACAGTTGCATCTTCTCGCCATCCTGCAAGAACCGCGCCGCGTCAGCCACGATCTCAGCATCCAGCGTATCGGGCACTGCGTTGCGCGGCTTCGAACGGTCATAAACGATCCGGTCCGCCCCATCGACGGTGATCAGCAGAGGGTTGAGATCGAGGTCATCCAGATGCGCCGATCCCCGGCTGACCTGTGTCAGCAGATCGGCGCGTCCGATCACCTCGTCCAGCGACCGCGCGCCGATACTGGCCAGGATCTCGCGCACTTCCTGCGCGTAAAAGGTGATCAGGTTCACGACCTTTTCGGCTGACCCAGTGAATTTCTCACGCAGCTTCGGGTCTTGCGTGCAGACGCCGACCGGGCAGGTATTCGACTGGCACTGACGCACCATGATGCAGCCCATCGAAATCAGCGCCGCCGTGCCGATGCCGTATTCCTCGGCCCCCATCATCGCCGCCATCACGATGTCGCGCCCGGTGCGCAGACCGCCATCGGTGCGCAAGGTGATCCGTTCGCGCAGGTTGTTCATCGCCAGAACCTGATGCGCCTCGGTCAGCCCCATCTCCCACGGCAGACCGGCATATTTGATCGATGTCGCAGGGCTCGCCCCGGTGCCGCCATTATGGCCAGAGATCAAAATAACATCGGCTTTGGCCTTTGCGACCCCCGCTGCGATCGTTCCAACACCAGAAGCGGCCACCAGCTTGACCGTCACCTTGGCCCGCGGATTGATCTGCTTGAGGTCGTAGATCAGCTGCGCCAGATCCTCGATCGAATAGATGTCGTGGTGCGGCGGTGGCGATATCAGCATCACGCCCGGCGTCGAATGCCGTAAGCCGAGCGATCAGTTCCGTCACCTTCATCCCCGGCAACTGCCCGCCCTCACCGGGCTTGGCGCCCTGCGCGACCTTGATCTCCAGCTCTTCGCAATTGTTCAGATATTCCGCGGTGACACCGAACCGGCCAGAGGCGACCTGCTTGATCTTCGCCGACGGGTTGTCGCCATTCGGCTCCGGCGTGAAATGCGCCGGATCCTCGCCGCCCTCGCCGCTGTCGGATTTCGCACCGATCCGGTTCATCGCGATGTTCAGCGTCTTGTGCGCCTCGGGGCTCAGCGCCCCCAGCGACATCCCCGGCGTCACGAACCGCTTGCGGATCGAGGTGATGCTCTCCACCTCCTCGATCGGCACCGGATGGCCGATCGGCTTGATATCCAGCAAATCGCGCAAATGCGTCGGCGGATTGCTTCGCATCTTCGCCGAATACTGCTTCCACATCTCGAAAGACGCCCGGTCGCACGCCGCCTGCAACATATGCATCGCTCTGCGCTTCCCAGGCATGGGTCTCGCCCTTGGCCCGCGCCTTGTAGAAGCCACCGATCGGCAGCACATCCGTGCCGGCCTTCCAGCCGCTCGCATGAACCTGACCGCCTTGCGCTGAATGCCCGACACCCCGATGCCGGAAATCCGGCTGTGCATGCCGGGGAAATACTCGGCGACCATCGCGCGGCTAAAGCCCCACCGCCTCGAAGTTCAGACCGCCGCGATAGCTGGAGATCACAGAGATCCCCATCTTCGCCATGATCTTCAACAACCCCGCATCAATCGCATCGCGATAGCGCCGCATCGCGTCCAGAAGCGTGCCCTCGATCAGCCCGCGCTCGACCCGGTCCGCAATCGTGTCCTGCGCCAGATAGGCGTTCACCGTGGTTGCCCCCGCGCCGATCAGCACCGCGAAGTAATGCGTATCAATGCATTCCGCCGACCGCACGTTCAGCGAACAAAACGTCCGCAGCCCCTTGCGCGTCAGCCATGAATGCACCGCCGAGGTCGCCAATATCATCGGGATCGCGACCTTGTCGGCTCGCCCTGATGCTCATCCGTCAGCACCAGATGTCCGGCGCCAGAGCGCACCGCATCCTCTGCCTCCGCCCGAATCCGCTCCAGCTCGCGGGCCAGCGCATCTCGGTCCATCCTCGGCAAAGGTGCAGTCGATGAGCGACACGTTGCTCGCCGAACTGCCGCACCATGTCGTCGAACTCGCCATTGGCGATGAACGGGCTTTCCAGAACCAGAATCTCGGTCTGGCTGCTGTCCTCATCCAGAACGTTCTTCAGGTTTCCGAACCGGGTCTTCAGGCTCATCACCCGCGCCTCGCGCAGGCTGTCAATCGGTGGGTTCGTCACCTGGCTGAAATTCTGCCGGAAGAAGTGCGACTAGCGGCCGGTACTGCATCGACAAGCACTGCCGACGGCGTGTCATCGCCCATCGAGGCAAGCGTCTCTTTGCCGTCCTCGGCCATCGGCGCCAGAATCTGCTCGACCTCTTCCAGCGTATAGCCCGCCGCGATCTGCCGCTTGCGCAACTCGGCGCCCTTGAACAGCGCCTTCTCGGGCACGTCGCGCAACAGATCGTTCAGCGCCACGACCTTTTCGATCCACTCGGCATAGGGCTGCCCGGCGGCCAGCCGATCCTTCATCTCGCGGTCATGGTAAAGCTTGCCGTCCTGCATATCGACGGCGATCATCTGCCCCGGCCCCAGCGCGCCCTTTTCGACGATATTCGCCTCGGGCACCGGCACCATCCCGGCCTCGGAACCCGCGATCAGCAACCCGTCACCCGTCACCACATAGCGCATCGGCCGCAGCCCGTTTCGGTCCAACCCGCCGCACACCCAACGGCCATCGGTCATCGCAAGTGCCGCCGGACCGTCCCAGGGTTCCATCACTGCGTTGCAATAGGAATACATGTCCTGCCAGGCTTGCGGCATCGGTGTCGCCGACTTCGACCAGGCTCTCCGGCACCATCATCGTCTTGGCCATCGGCGCAGAGCGTCCGGCCCGCACCAGAACCTCGAACACCGCATCCAGGGCACCCGAATCGCTGGTCCCTTTCGGCACGATCGGCTTGATATCCTCGGCCATCTCGCCGAACGCATTCGACGCCATCCGGATCTCGTGGCTGCGCATCCAGTTCAGGTTGCCCTTCAGCGTGTTGATCTCGCCGTTATGGGCCAGCATCCGGAACGGCTGCGCCAGCCACCATTGCGGGAAGGTGTTGGTCGAATAGCGCTGGTGGTAGATCGCGAACGCGCTCTCGAACCGCTTGTCCTTCAGGTCGGTGTAGAACTCGGCCACATCCTGCGCCAGCATCATGCCCTTGTAGATGATCGACCGGCATGACAGCGAACAGATATACATCCCCGCGATCTGCGCCGCCGCAGCCGCCTTTTCGATCCGCCGCCGGATCACGTAAAGCTCGCGCTCGAACTGCTCTTCATCCACACCCTTCGCGTTGCGAGATCAGGATCTGCTCGATCTCGGGCCGCGTCGCGTTGGCCTTTTCGCCCAGACAGGCAGTGTTCACCGGCACATGCCGCCAGCCATAGATGTAATGGCCCATCCGCAGAACTTCGGTCTCGACGATGGTCCGGCAGTTTTCCTGCGCGCCGAAATCGGTGCGCGGCAGAAACACCTGCCCCACCGCAATCAGCTCGGTCTGCCGCGGCTGGTGGCCGGTGCGCTCGACCTGATCGTAAAAGAACGGCACCGGGATCTGGACATGAATGCCCGCGCCATCGCCGGTCTTGCCATCGGCGTCGACGGCGCCCCGATGCCAGACCGCTTTCAGCGCGTCGATCCCGTACTCCACGACTTTGCGGCTTTTCTTGCCATCAATCGAGACAACCAGTCCGACACCACAGGACGAATGCTCTGAGTTCCTCTGTATAGAGGCTGTTTTCAGCCATCCACTTGCGCTTTGCCTCTTCGGCGGCGGCCCAGGCTTCATCATAAGTGGTCATGGGTTGTCTCCTTCGACAAAGGGGTTGCCTGCCTCGTATTCAGCGCGGTTGCTGCGGCGATGATTTCCGGCCAACCGCGCAGAGATCATGGCCCGATCAATGTAGATTTCCGATCTCAGCGGCCAGTCGCGCGCCTCGTCGAAAAGGCCGGGCATCAGCTCATAGACTGCGTCATCCCGGTCCGTATCCCGAAGCCAGAGCGGCGAGCCGCATTGCGGGCAAAAAGCACGCTCCGCAAACTCGGACGAGGCATAGCGCGTAACGTCGCCGGTCACGGTGACGGCATTGGGCTGCGCATCGAACGCCAAAAACAGACCACCCGACGACCGCTGGCACATGCGACAGTGACAGGCACCGACCGTCTTGTCGTACTCACCGTCAAGTGTGATCGTGACTGCGCCGCACAGGCAATGGCCGCGGATGATGGTTTGGTCGGCCATGCTCACGCTCCGCTTTCCGAGACGCCGTATAATGCGAACACGTCGGCTTCAGTCATCATCTTGTGCTCTCCTGCCAGATCGAAGCTGTCCGACTTGCGGTCTACGAAGATCTCGCGGACCAGTTTGAATCCGTCCGCGTCGTCAAACAGGCCAATCGGGATCTCGTAATCCCCTTCCTCTGGCCCCTTGGCGGTGATCCGGTACCAAAGACCCGATCCGCATTTATTGCACCAGCCGCGCTCGGCCCAGTCGCTGGACTGGATGCGCCCGACGTTTTCCAGCCCGGTCCAGTCGATGTCCGTCGCGGGCACGGTGACCGCAATCAGCGTCGACCCGGCCCAGCGCTGGCACATCTTGCAATGGCAGGCACCGGTTTCAGACGTGACATTGCGTGCCGAAAAGCGCACCGCGCCACACATGCATTGTCCTGTCCTGTCCGTCATCGTCTTAACCCTTCATTCATCTCATGGGTCAGTCTTGTTGTCGTGTTTTGCCATTTCGCCAGGATCCGCGGTCGATCGGGAACTCGCGCTTGTGCTTCGTGTTTGGGCCACTCATGTTTTAAAACACCGGGTCCGGCGAGGGGTCATGTATTAAGACATCGCATACAAGATACCTACTCCGCTGCCATCGCCGCCGTGCTTTCCAGATAGTCCAGCATCGCCTCTGCCGCCTCGCGCCCATCGCGGATCGCCCAGACGACAAGGCTCGCTCCGCGCTGGATATCGCCGCAGGCATAGACCCCGTCCATGCTGGTTTCATGGCTGCGAAAATCCGCCTTGACCGTGCCCCAGCGGGTCACTTCCAGTTCCGGCACACCCCACAGCGTCGGCAGGTCTTCCGGGCTCGAAGCCCAGCGCCTGAATTACCAGATCGGCGCCTTCGGTATAGTCCGACCCGTCGATGATCTCTGGGCTTTGCCGTCCGCTGGCATCGGGCGCGCCAAGGCGCATCTTCTGCACCATCACGCCCTCGACCACGTTGCCGCCGGCAAAGGCCCTTGGGGGCGGAAAGCCAGACGAATTCCACGCCCTCTTCCTCGGCATTGGCGACCTCGCGCTGGCTGCCCGGCATGTTGGCCCGGTCGCGGCGATACAGGCATTTGACACTTGTCGCCCCCTGCCGCACAGCGGTGCGCACACAGTCCATCGCGGTATCACCACCGCCGATCACCACAACGCGCTTGCCGTCGGCATTCAGCTCTCCGCTGTCGAACTCCGGCACATCGTCGCCAAAGCTCTTGCGGTTGCTGGCAGTCAGATAGTCGATGGCGCGAACGACGCCCTCGGCACCCGACCCCGGAGCCTGTAAATCCGTTGATTTATAGACACCTGTGGCGATCAGAACGGCATCATGCTTGCCCCGGATCGCATCGAAAGACAGGTCTTCACCGACGTTGCAATTCATCACGAATTCGACGCCGCCATCACGCAGTTGCTCGATGCGCTGCATCACGATGTCCTTCTCCAGCTTGAAGCCGGGAATGCCATAGGTCATCAGCCCGCCGGCGCGATCGTAGCGGTCATAGACCGTGACCTGAACACCAGCCCGCCGCAGCATGTCCGCCGCCGCCAGCCCGCCCGGACCGGCCCCGATGATGCCCACGGATTCGGGGCGTTCGGTCGCCGGGACGGATCGGCTGCACCCAGCCTTCCTCGAACGCGGTATCGGTGATGTACTTTTCGACGGCACCGATGGTAACGGTGCCATGGCCGGACGTTTCGATCACGCAATTGCCTTCGCAAAGCCGATCCTGAGGGCAAATCCGACCGCAGATCTCCGGGAACGTATTCGTCGCCTGACTGACCTCATAAGCCTCCCGCAACCGCCCCGTCGCGGTCAGCCGCAGCCAGTCCGGAATGTTGTTGTGCAGCGGACAATGGCTCTGGCAATAAGGCACGCCACACTGGCTGCACCGCCCCGCCTGCTCGGCGGCCTTCTGGTCAGCGTACTCGGCATAAATCTCCTTGAAATCCAACCGCCGCACGGTCGCCACCCGCTTCTCGGGCATGTCCCGTTCCACGTTCACGAACTTTAACATAGCTTCTTTCGCCATGCCGACCTCCAAACCCACCAGAACGCCCTGATAAATCGCATTAAGACTAAAGAAAAGGCAGATGTGCTGACCTATATACAGAATTTTTCGGCGGGCGGGGCAAAAATTTGAACTACAGGTCGAAATTTAGGTAACAAACTATGACTTAACGGTCAGTATCCCAACATCAGCGCAATTGCGGCAGCCGATCCGACGATAATTCGCCACCAACCAAAAACCGAATAACCACGACGACTTACATAGGCCAGCAGCCCTCGCACGACCAATATCGCCGCGACGAACGCCGCCGCAAAACCAATGACGATTTCTGTGACGGCGCTCAAGATCCAGAACCGCCCGATTCTTGAACAGATCATAGGCAAAGGCACCGGCCATCGTCGGCATCGACAGATAGAACGAAAACTCCGCCGCCGACCGCTTGTCCGCACCCATCAGCAACGCGCCAACAATCGTCGCCCCGCTGCGCGACACGCCGGGGATCATCGCAAGGCACTGGATCACGCCAATCGTAAGCGCCATCGGCATCGGGAAATGCATCGCATCGTCGTATTTCGGACTGACCGCCATCCGATCGACGAACAACAGCACGATGCCGCCAAGGATCAGCATGACTGCAATCAACATCGGCGTTTCGAAAAGCACGGTCTTGATCACGTCATGCGCCAGAACGCCGACCACGACGGCAGGCAGAAATGCAATCAGTACCGACAGAATGAACCGCCGCGCTGCCGGATCATGTGGTGCGGCCGCAAAGACCGCGATCAGTTTGGCTGCATAGACAATCAGAATTGCAATGATCGCGCCCAAGCTGGATCACGACCTCGAACGTCTTGCCAGCGAATTGAAATCCAAGGAAATGTCCGCCCAACAGGATGTGCCCGGTCGAGGACACCGGAATGAACTCTGTCAGCCCTTCCAGCAACCCCAGGAAAAGGGCAGCAACAGTGAATTTTCGGCTGAACTGACGCCGATCAGATCTTGCGCAGGTTCTTGGCGCTTTCCTTGATCGCGTCATACTGGCCAGACGGGCGGAAGCGCCACAGATAGTCCGGCAGGACCGCTTCCATCGCGACGGGCTTGATGCCCAGATCGGTCAAAGCCCTTCGCGCCCTCGCTGACGACGTTGTCCTGGCGCAGGTTGCTGCACCTGATCGCGGGTCAGCATCGCGATTCGTGAACAGCCCGAGCGTCACCGCCTGCAGCATGTCGAACCCAACGCCCATGATCCGCGCCACCCAGAACGGCATGTTCACGACCAGACGGCGACGATGGATCACGTCCAGCATCTGCTGCATCAGCTCGCGGAAGCGTGCTGACGTCGGGACCGCCCAGTTCATAGATGCCCGGCGGCAGCCTGCCCCAGAACGCCCATGACCGCAGCCTGGGCGACATCATCGACATAGACCGGCTGAAACCGGGTATCGCCGCCGACCAGACGGCAGAACCGGCCCAAGCCGCGTCATGCTGGCAAAGCGGTTGAAGAACTCGTCCTCGGGCCCGAAGATGATCGACGGGCGCAGGATGACGGCGTTCGGGAAATGCTCGCAGCACGCCCTGCTCGCCCAGCGCCTTGGTGCTGCGCATAGACGCTGTCGCTGTCAGCATCCGCCCGATGGCCGAGATCTGAACCATCCGCGCCAACGCCCTGGTCCGCAGCAATCCGCGCGATCCGTTCCGCGCCTTCATGCTGCACCGCGTCAAAACTGTTCTTGCCGCCCTTCTGCGAAGGATGCCGACGCAGTTCACCACCGCATCCGCACCCTGCATCACGGCGCGCACCGACGCATCATCACGGATGTTGCAGAACACCGGTTCGACCTGTCCGACGGTGCCGTAGGGCTTCACGAACATCGCCTCATTCGGGCGGCGCACGGCGACGCGCACGCGCCAGCCTTCTTTGGCCATACGCCGCGCGATGTAGCGCCCGACAAAGCCGGATCCGCCGTAGATCGTGACAAGTTTCGACATCTGCCTCTCCATAGTCTGCTGCGCGTTGAATAGCTTTCCGCGGGCCGACGGGACAAGACGCTATCGGGCACGCAGATGAATTCGGCGAACCCCGTTGACAGCCCGCTGGCGCCAGGTTTACATCGCCGCTCACGACACCTGCCCAGGTGGCGGAATTGGTAGACGCGCTAGCTTCAGGTGCTAGTATTGGCAACGATGTGGAGGTTCGAGTCCTCTCCTGGGCACCACCCCCTCTGACTCTAAAGGGCCACGAGTGGCGAATTTCCTCTACCAGAACGACCTTCCGGACGATGTGGACCTTGGCCCAGTTGTCGCGATCGACTGCGAAACCATGGGATTGAACCCCCATCGTGATCGCCTGTGCGTTGTCCAGATGTCCGGCGGGGACGGTCATGCGCATCTGGTGCAGGTCGAGAAGGGTCAAACCAGCGCGCCGAATTTGTGCCGCATGTTGGCCGATCCCGATGTGCTGAAGTTGTTTCATTTCGGGCGCTTCGATATCGCGGCCTTGCTGAATGCCTTCGGCACGGTGACTGCGCCGGTCTATTGCACCAAGATCGCCTCGAAGCTGATCCGTACCTATACCGACCGGCATGGTCTGAAATATCTGCTCGACGAGTTGCTGTCGGTCGATATCTCAAAACAGCAACAGATGAGCGATTGGGGTGCGCCCGATCTGAGCAAAGCGCAGCTGGACTACGCAGCATCCGACGTTCTCTATCTGCACAAGTTGAAAGAGCAACTCGATGCCCGCCTGGCGCGCGAAGGTCGCACTGAATTGGCGCAATCCTGTTTTGACTTCCTGCCCACCCGCGCAAAACTTGATTTGGCCGGGTGGCCTGAAATTGATATTTTCGCCCACTAAACAGGGCAGATGAGCAGTATGACCCATGAGACTATCCTGGACGCCGGTCGCCGCGTAATAGGGCGCGAGGCCGAGGCGCTTGGGCTGTTGACCAATGTGCTTGGCGACAGCTTCGCGGACGCCGCACAGTTGATCCTCGACGCGCCGGGCCGGGTTATAGTCTCTGGCATGGGCAAATCTGGCCATATCGCCCGCAAGATCGCCTCGACCTTCGCCAGCACTGGCACACCTGCGCATTTTGTTCATCCAGCAGAGGCCAGCCACGGCGATCTTGGCATGATGGCCAAGGGCGATGTGGCGCTGGTTCTGTCGAATTCTGGCGAAACGCCGGAACTAGCCGACCTCGTCGCTTATACACGCCGGTTTAGCATCCCTCTGATCGGCGTCGCGGGTCGGGCCAACAGCACCCTGTTGCGGCAGTCTGATGTCGCCATCCTGCTACCTGATGCTGCAGAAGCCTGCGACAAGGGCATCGTGCCCACGACCAGCACTACCATGACTTTAGCCCTGGGTGACGCGCTGGCAATTGCGCTGATGGAACATCGGCAGTTCACCCCAGAGGATTTCAGGGAATTTCATCCCGGCGGCAAGTTGGGCGCACGCTTGTCTCGGGTACGCGATCTGATGCATCACGATATGCCGCTGGTGACGCTTGGCACGCCAATGAGCGACGCACTGCTGGCAATAAGCCAAAAGGGTTTTGGCGTTGTGGGCGTGACCTCGGATGACGGCACGTTGGTCGGCATCGTCACCGATGGCGACCTTCGCCGTCACATGGACGGGCTGCTGACCCTGAAGGCCGAACAAGTGATGACCGCCAATCCCCGAACGATCCGGCCGGGTGCACTTGCGGAAGAGGCGGTAGCACTGATGAACGAACGCAAGATCACCTGCCTCTTCGTGGTTGAGCCGACGGAAGACGGACAGGCCAAGGGTATTCTGCATATCCACGACTGCTTGCGTGCCGGCGTGGTCTAGGCCATGGCACTTTACGACAACGCCTATTCCCGCGCAGTCGCCTGGCTGAAGATACTGCTGCCGCTTCTGGCGCTGGCGATTCTGTCCACGCTCTTCCTGCTGTCCCGAACCATCGAACCATCACAGGAACTGCCTTATGCCGATGTTGATGCCAGGGAATTCGCTCGCGAACAGCGCATCGGCGCTCCGAACTATTCCGGCGTCGCTGCAAATGGGGCGGCCATCACCGTGGTGGCAGACAGCGCCCGCCCACAGCTTGATAAGCCGGAGATCATCAACGCCAACCAACTTGATGCGCGTATCACCCAGACCGACGGTACGATTTTGGACGTCGACGCGCAGGCTGGAACCTTCAATTCCGACAGCAAGGATGCTGTTCTGACGGGCGGTGTTATCGTCACAAGTTCGAACGGCTACACGATGACGACCGACCAAATGCACGCGCGGTTCGATGGGTCTGCCATGAATGCTGACTCAGCCGTCGTGGTTGACGGACCGGATATGCGGATCGAGGCAGGGAGTATGCGCGTCAGACTTAATCCAACCAACGACGGCGACCGGGGCTACGTGGTAGTTTTCAATGGCGGCGTGAAGCTGGTATATACGCCGAAAGACTAGTCCAGGATCGCATCAATGCACCGCATCTCTTCTTTTTCCGCCTTTGTTTTCGGCGTCTCGACCAGCCTCGCCTGTGCTCAGGGGACAGAGGTGGCTTTTGGCAGCGCCCAGCAGGATCCGTCCCTGCCTGTCGAGGTTACGGCAGATGCATTGCGTGTCGATCAAGCTGGCGGGACCGCCGTCTTCACCGGCAACGTTCTTGTCGGACAGGGAGAGATGCGGCTTTCAGCAGATGAGGTACGTGTCGAGTATCTGATGGAGAACGGCGAATCGACGGGAGAGGTCGGACGAGTGCTGGCCTCCGGGAACGTGACCTTCGTGAACGGCCCCGAAGCCGCCGAGGGAGAGAGCGCCAATTATAATGTACCCGATGGCACCATGCTGATGACCGGAAATGTGATCCTGACCCAGGGCAAGAACGTACTCTCTGGCGAAAAGCTGGTGATCAACATGGAGGATGGCACCGGGGTCATGGAAGGCCGTGTCAAATCCATTCTTCAGACCGGCGGCAACTGATGGCACCTTCGGCTGAACTGACCGTTTCTGCGGGCGGTGCGGGTCTTCATGTCGTCAACTTGCGCAAAAGCTACCGCAAGCGCCTTATCATCCGCGATGTCAGCATGGAACTTGGCCGGGGCGAGGTTGTTGCGCTGCTTGGCCCGAATGGCTCTGGCAAGACAACTTGTTTCTATGCCATCGCCGGGCTGATCGTGCCGGAAGGCGGGCAAGTGATGATTGACGGGCGTGATGTGACCAACCTGCCGATGTACCGTCGCGCAAAGCTCGGCATCGGATATCTACCGCAGGAAGCCTCGATCTTTCGTGGCCTGACGGTCGAGGACAACATACTGGCGATTTTCGAAATTACACTGAAAGACCGCTCGACCCGCAAAGAGCGGCTGGAAGAATTGCTGTCGGAGTTTTCGATCACGCATCTGCGGCGAGCCTCGGCATTGTCGTTGTCGGGCGGTGAGCGGCGCCGGGTGGAAATTGCGCGTTGCCTTGCCGCAGATCCGAAATACGTGCTGCTGGATGAGCCCTTTGCAGGCGTCGACCCTATCGCAGTAGCAGAAATAAGATCCCTAGTCGCAGATCTGAAAACCCGGGGAATTGGCGTTCTGATCACCGACCATAATGTGCGCGAGACCCTGGATATCGTGGATCGAGCCTATATCTTACATGACGGCAAGGTTCTGATGAGTGGCACGGCAGAGGAAGTTGTGCGCGATGAGAATGTGCGTCGTGTCTACCTTGGGCAAAGCTTCAGGATCGGCTGAATTGATTGCAGCTTTTCGGATCCTATTGACAGCAAGGCCCCAGATGTCGCCAAATGAAATCAATGAAAACATGTCCTTTCATCGTTCGAGCGATGCCGCCCAGCCGCCTTGTTCCGAACGCGCCCGACACCATCGGGCCGACAAGTTTCCACAGACCAGGACCGGCGACCGGCAGCAAGACGCGCGCGCCGCAACGCCCGGTCGATTTCACCTGAAGGAGTAGTGATGCGTTACCAGATCAGCGGCAGACAAATCGATATCGGAGAAGCGCTTCAAGCCCACGTTCAGAGCGAAATGAACGAGGTTCTTTCGAAATACACAGGCCGTCCGACCGATGCCAATGTGATTTTCTCGAAAAGCGCGCATGAGTTCGTCTGCGAGGCGACCGTTCATCTTTCGACCGGCCTTACCGCACAGGCAAAGGCCCATGCGACCGAGATCTACAGCGCATTCGACAAGTGTAACGAAAAGCTCGACAAGCAATTGCGCCGTTACAAACGTCGTCTGAAAGATCATCATCGGGATCGGCCGGAACCGGTTGAACTCTTTGGTGCGTCGTCATATATCCTCGCCGCAACGGACGATAAGGACGACTCGGAACCGGATTCACTGCAACCCATGATCATCGCCGAGATGGAGACCAAGATCCCCTCTATCTCTGTCGGAGAAGCGGTCATGCAGATGGAACTGGTCGGAGCCCCGGTCTTGGTCTTTCGCAACGAAGGGAACAGTGGGATCAACGTGGTTTACCGGCGCGAAGATGGTAATATCGGATGGATAGATCCCAACAACATGGCATGAAAATCCGGCCCGTCAGGATTGGCTAAAAGCAGCGGTACATGGAACTATCTGAAATTCTAAAGCCGTCAGCCGTCAAGGTTGCGGGTAAAGTAACCAGCAAAAAGCGTCTCTTTCAGGATTTGGGAGAGGTCGCCGTCGCCTCGTTTGGATTGAACCACGATGATGTCGTCGACGCGCTGCTAGAGCGTGAGAGTTCTGGGACCGACCGGTGTCGGGCATGGCGTGGCGTTGCCACATGCTAGGATTTCTGGGCTTGATCGTGTTGTCGGGGCATTTCTGCGCTTGGAAAAGCCGCTGGATTTCGATGCGGCGGACCGGCAGCCTGTGGACCTGATTTTCGCACTTTTCGCGCCGCTTGATGCTGGTGTCGAACACCTCAAGGCACTGGCGCTGGTGTCGCGTACCATGCGGGATGCCAGCCTCTGTGCAAAGCTGCGGGCCAATGCCGATCCGGCAGCATTGCATGCCATTCTGACGGCCGGCCCGGCTATTCAGGCCGCATAGCTGACGCATAGGTTCCGAATCCGAACTGCATGTAGTCTTTCTGATAGGCCGCCCTTACGGCAGCTTCGACTGCCTCATCATAGATCGACGCCAGCAAAACCGGAGCGTCATCCTGTTCCGGTCGATATGGCGGGGCCGTCATCGAAATCTTCGCTGCCAGATAGTTCAGATCGGCCTTCAGGGTATCTTCACGAAAGACATGGTCGGGGATCATGAATTGGCAGACACCTTTCAGAACCTCGGATTGCGATGCCCAAGCCCCGTCGATGCGAATACTGGTCTGCTCTGCAAGATTTGCCTTCACGAATTCTGCAAATCCTAGGAATGCGGCGCGGTGGGTGGCGACATCATTGGCTTGATCAGGCAGTTTCAGCCCGTAAGTGCCTTGCAGAATATTCCGAATCCCGTCGTAACAGTCCGGCCCGGGAACAAGGATGTGCCTGACGAAAGCCGCGTGCAACCGTGCCACCGGATGCCGAATGATCGCAAAACTTTGGTGCGCCTTTGACTGTCGCTTCCATTGCCGTAGCGTTTTCTGTGTGAACCCGGTGGCCAACTCTGACTTTGCAACACCGTCAAGATCCGCCATCCATTCGGCAATAGCGTTCGAGGGTCCGCCACGGATTGGAATAAACAGAAGGGGTGCCCTTGCCGTCGCAATGAAGTTTGGAACGACAGGCCCGCGCCTCGGCTCAAAATTCGGCGTCCGCGACAGGCCGAAGTGATCGACTGATCGTAGCGCCGTGGTCATCTCGTCGAAATTCAGCACTTTTTCACTAAGCGATTGCGGATTTTGCTTTTTGGTCTTCTTGGATGCCGATTTTTTCTTACCACTCACCCCCAAGAACTGCACCAAACCGTTCAACACTTCGATCTCACCAATATCCTCGTAGTCGAGGTAAAACGCAGTTTGGCCGCTGGCTTGCAAGGTGCGCAGAAGGTCCAGCTGAAATTTCTGACGGCTCATCAGGTGACTCTGAAACTCTGCGGCATCGAAGGTGATCCGCGCCGTCTTCAAACCCTTGGCATCCCCAATGCGCCACTGCCCGGTCTGACGCGCGATCTCCCGCGACACGTAGCTGTCCACAGGGTTGCGGGTCAGGATCACCTTGGCGCAGGCCGGATCGGCCAGACAATGCGACCGGATCCGGGGGTCGTGATCATGGAAGAACCGAAAGCCCGGCACGCCATCGGTCTGCTGCTTCATCCGAGACAGAAGGCTGACCGGATCAACCTCCCTCTGCTGCAGCGATATGCCGAACAATTGCGTCTTCTTGGCGTGACCAACGAAGCGTGGATTATAGACTTCGCCGTAACAGTGAAGTCCCGGGTATTCGTTCAGGCTCTCTTCCAGGAAATTGGATCCCGTCCGCATTTCCGCGAAAATAATGAAATACTCGACGCCCTCCCCCATCCCGGCTTATCGCACCAAGTACGGGCGCCGAGAGTTCTTTTGGCGCATTGGGTCTTCGTTTGAGACGGGAAAATCGCCCATCAGATGAGGCTGCATACCCTGGTTCTTCAGGTTTCGCAGGAACTGGCCAAAACCGGTCAGATCTGCCATTTTCGGGGCTTCGGTCAACTGTCTGGTGCTTCGCGCCCCGATTTCGTCCAGAATTGTTTGCAGCGGCTCCATCGGGGCCTCGACGAAATCGGCCATCTTCCAAATCCGCACGCGAGCCTTCGTATACTGAGAGTTTAGGATTCCCAGATGTGCGCTCTCAATCTTTTGCAGCCGCGCTGCTTCGACCCGAATCTCTGCAAAATTCATGTTGGAATGAAAAAGCGGCACCGCCCAAGCGCCCGATATGACCGAAACCTGCGCATTCGGATCTGTGGCGATCAACCAACTGATCGCCTGACTGTCCTTGGGACCGAACTGAAAGCACTGACGCTCGCCGCGTGTATTCCAGATCAGGCTGGTCAGAAACCGCCGTGGATCATAGTCGCGAAGCGCCGCGCTGTCGCAAAGCGCACCGGCGTGAAGGCTCTGCCCGCCCGTAAACTCTGCTCGGTCAAGGCCGTACAAATGCCCATGCACCCGCGCGCCTGTGACCTTGGACAGCCAGTTTTCGAAATCCTCGAACAGATCGCTGAACCCTTCGAATACCGAATATTCCGAGCACGTCTTGCCGTTCTCGAAACCTTCGTTGGGATACCGACTTTGCATGTAAAGACCGGGACGGCCCTGTGTTCGCCGCTGCACCGCCTTCGCGAATATCCTGTCGATCTTCCCTGGATTAGGCTCTGTCATTGAAGAAACAGCCTGCTCTTCGAACAGAAAGGCCTGATAGAGCTTTTCGGCATGTGGCCAGATTTTGCGGGCGACAAAGCAGTCCGACCGTTGCAGAAGTTGCAGGTGATCATCGTAGAAAATATGGGGCTTGCCCTGAAAATCGAATTTAGACAACGTCAGAGACCGGCTTTCAATATCCGATGAATAGAGCCTTGCGAGCGTCTGGAAATAACTTTCATCGGGGATCCAGACTTTCGAAAAATAGTCATCATAGGTCTTGCGGTTCGGATCCTGCAGAATTGCCGACAGAGTTTGCCTTGTCAGGCACCACCACTGCGATCCCAGATGCGGTACGATGCGGTCCGGAATGCTGCGCCGCATTCCCAGACGACGCTGAAGTTTCACATAACGATCAAACAAGTATCTTTGCCGCTTCCAAGAGAACGGAAACCGCAGCGTGAACCGCTCGAGATCCAGTCCACCGGTCGTCCAATGCACCTCATCTGTGGTCACGGATTCGACGAAGTCAGTGCGAGGATGTCGGGCCAGATAGGCTTCCAGCTCCTTGATCGGCCGCAGCGGCAGACACGAACCCGACGCCAGATAGACGTGCTGCACATCCGGGAATTGGGACAGCATCTGCTCTGCCGCGGTCTGGGTTGCTGCGACAAGTCCCCATCGGCCCCACTCACACCTATGTCGGGCCGAGAATCGGATGTTTTCTAATGCCGAAAGATCTTTGACAAATGCAGAATAGATCATTGTTCTCGACTTGTTTGTCGACATGGATCACGACCGGGGCATCCCTGCTCGGCCCAATGCCGCGCGACCTGCGCCGCGCGATCGACCGCCTCGTGAACCAGCATTACGATGCCGACCGTCACGCCCAGTTTCCTTTCGACATCAGGCCAAGAATTTCAAGCTGCCGCCAGTTGATATACTTTTCCGACCACTTGCACCACAGATCGGGGTTCTCTTTGACCCGAGCGTAATAGGCATCATACTCCTGACTGCTGGCGAAATGCTGCTTGCGCTCCAGCTCTTCCTCGGATTTCTGCACGAAAGTGTCCAGAAACTTGGCGTGCAGCAGACAGCCTGACGCTTTTTCGCCTCCCCATTCGTCATAAACATGGTTCAAACCACGCGGCAGCAGCATGTGCGTCGAACTGACGAACGCATAGTCCCGATGCCACTTGACCAGCGGTATCTTGTTCAACGCAGGGGCCCGCTCTGGCCTGTCGGCGAAGAACGTGCGCGCCCGCGGGCCGCCCTGAATCCAGAGATTTCCGTATCGCTCATTCCGCGAAATCATGTAGTTGCCGCTGTCGAACCATGACGCGATTTCAAACGGGTCGCCGCCCGGCGACATAGGGTTCTTCTTGCAGGGATCCTTTGGGGTACATATCCAACAGCATCGCCCCAAAAGTACGGATCGAGGATGCGTCCAGCCAATCCGTCAGCGCTCGGACAGGCCGTGTGTCACAGAACGGGTAGATAAAGAACTCGTCAATATCGACAATCAGGCACCAATGCTGATGCGCATGGCGCATCTGCAGATAGTTCAGCCAGTCAACGCCAAATCGCGACCTCTTGTAGCTGGCACTGGTATGCCAGATCGAGACATCCTCTTGCCCCAGAAGATATTGCAGCGACCCATCATCAGAATCGTTGTCGACGATGAAGAAATGGTTGACCCCGAGCCTGCGGTAGTACTTCAGAAAATACGGTAATCGGACCTTTTCATTCCGCATCGTGGCAAAGAGGAAAATGTCACCTTTGCTGATCGCAGCGGTGTTGTCCTGAACAACGTCAAGGTCGCGACGCTTCCGAAACGCCCGAATGCGCAAGCGCTTCCGTTCCAGTCGCAACCGATATGATTGAAGCGCACTCAATGAAGCCTCTTGGTCCTTTCCAAGGACATAGCATCAACCGGCAGATATCAAAGCAGATTTAAGACAGTGTTGAAATGGTTCTGCCATGTCGGCAGGGCCAACGGTTTCGAAACCGGATGATCTGCCTTTGCCTTGCCTGCTCCGCCCATTGCCAAGTTTCTTATTGTCCTCTCCCAAGAATACAGATCCGATTCGTCGAGGTAAACGGGCGTATTTCCCAAGACCTCGCGGAATACCGGAAGATCTGAACAGACAACCGAGACGCCCAGCAAGGTCGCCTCGGCGGGCGGTAGGCCAAATCCTTCTGCATGACTTGGGAACAGCATCGCCGTAGCGTTCTGCATCAGTGCTGTAACCGCGCCGTCGGTCAGATTGTTCTCTTCGATCACGTGGTTTGGTTCTTGGTCAAGCCAGCGGAAGACCTCATCGTTGTTCCAGCCCCGTTGCCCGACGATCACCAATGTGGGTGCGTCGGACTCATCTTCGAATCGACGCCAGACATCCAGCAAAAGCTGGTGGTTCTTGCGTGGTTCGATCGTCCCTAATGTCACAAAATACCGCTGTAGTGACTGAAGCAGAGGCGAAAGATCTTCTTGGACCGGCTCCGCCACCTCAATCCCGAGATGCGCAACCACAGCACTCGGAACCCGACCAAGACGCGCAAGATGCAGTTCAGCTCGGGTCCGGCCATCCGCGCTAGGAAAAATGACACTGTCCGCGAACTCACCAATTACGTTGAGCTTCTGCTCGAAGACCGGGACGGACCCGGCGCGCTGAAACTCTGGAAAATCGAGCGGAATGACGTCATGCAGCAACACCAGCAGGCGCGACGTCGGCACCGCCTTCACCGCCGCAAACATCCGCGCGTCGATATTGGAATGGCCAACGTTGAGATAGCAGAAACCCGGCCCACACTGGGCTTCCAAGTTCTGCGCGAGCATTTCGATGCGGCAATGTAGAAGGGAGAGGCGGCGCAGGTCGGACAGCGCCGCCTGCCGCAGCGCGGGGTGTTGTCGAAGAAGACGAGACCTCAGATCCCGCGCTCCCCATGGCTGTCGGCCCTGCAACCGCGCCAAAAGCTGTTCCGCGCCAGTCCGATCCAGCAGAAAATAGGTTCGCCTCGCCCGCACTAGCCCAAAGAAGAAAGGGCAGCGATGCACGAGTGTCTCCAGATATGCCAGCTCGACTCGGTCGATCCCGGTCATCTGCCCGCGCCCGACGCGAGAGATCAGCCGTGTGAGATCCAGACAGACCGAAGCGGTCCTATCGTTCGTATTTGCCATGCTGGTGCCAGCGCCAAGCATCCGCTATCATTTCGGTCAGGTCAGATCGCTTCGGCTCCCAGCCCAGTTCCTCGACGGCCCGCACACTGCCCGATACCAGTTTGGAGCAATCCCCGGCACGGCGTTCACCCTCGAGGGTCGCGACCGGCCGGTTGGTGACGGTGCCGCTGCGGCCGATCACCTCTTTGACGGAAAAGCCATGACCAGAACCAAGGTTGAAGACGCGGCTTGGCTTTCCACTTTCCAGCCACTGCAATCCCAGCACGTGCGCATCGACGAGATCCATCACATGTACATAGTCGCGAATGCAGGTGCCGTCCGGCGTGTCATAGTCAGTACCGTAAATCGTCAGCGCTGGTCGCGTGCCCTGCACAACGTCGAGGATTATCGGAATTAGATGGGTCTCGGGGCGATGGAACTCACCAATTTCGGCATCAGGATCCGCTCCGGCAACATTGAAATAGCGGAAGATCACGTGCCGTAGCCCGTGGCTTGCGCCGAAGTTCTGCAACATATCCTCGATCGCGCGTTTGGATGCGCCATAGGAATTGGCTGGGCTTTGCGTCGTATCCTCATCCAGCACAACATTGTCATGTTCGCCGTAAGTCGCGCAGGTGGATGAAAACACCAGTTGCAGGCAGCCGGCGGCGATCGCCGCCTCTATCAGACACAGCGAACCACAGACATTGTTATGCCAGTATTTGCCGGGTTTCTGCATCGCCTCGCCAACCTGGCTGAGGGCAGCAAAGTGCATCACGGCAACTGGGGTATAGGTTGCAAAGACGGCATCGAGCCGGGCGCGGTCGGTCAGATCGCCCTTTTCGAATGGGCCGAATTTGACGGCATCCTGCCAGCCGGTAGCCAGATTATCGTAAGTCACGGGAATATAGCCCGCCGCTTTGAGCGCCTTGCAGGCGTGCGACCCGATATAACCGGCGCCGCCAGTTACCAGAACGTGTTTTTCATCAGACACAGGCAAACGCTATTGCGCAGCGTCGGGCAGAAGAACCATTTCCCGAAGGTAGTTGGCAAACTCGCCCCTCAACTCCTCCCTCGCAAGACCGAAGGACACAGTCGCCTGCAGGAATCCCGCCTTCGATCCGCAATCGAACCGCTCGCCGCGGAAGCGGAAGCCGAAGACGTCGCGGTCATTGCGGATCTCCTCGGCGATAGCGTCGGTCAGTTGAATCTCTCCGCCGGCGCCGCCGCGGATCTTGTTGAGGTTCTGCAAGACTTTCGGGGTAAGGATATAGCGCCCGATTACGGCGAGGTTTGAGGGCGCGGTCCCGGGGGCAGGCTTTTCAACCATGCCACGGATCGAGACCATGGATCCCATATCCTCTTTCACATCCAGCACGCCGTAGGATGATGCGGCCTCGGGCGGCACCTCCATGGCGGCAACCATGCAGCCGCCGGTTTCTGCGTAGGCTTCCACCATCTGTTGAAGGCATGGCTTTTCCGCAGCGATCACATCGTCCGGCAGGATTACCGCAAAGGGTTCATTGGCGATCAGCCTGCGCGCGCACCAGACAGCGTGGCCAAGCCCAAGTGCGCGATGCTGCCGGATATAGGCGATGGCGCCACTCTCCATATTGGTGTTCTTCAGCGTCTCAAGAAGATCGTCCTTGCCCTTCTTGCGCAGCGCGGCCTCCAGCTCTGGGGCGTGATCGAAGTAGTCTTCCAGCGCACCCTTGCCGCGAGAGGTCACGAAGATGAATTCCTTGATCCCGGCCGCCCGCGCCTCGTCAATGGCGTATTGGATAAGGGGGCGATCGACCAAGGTCATGATTTCCTTGGGGATCGACTTGGTTGCTGGTAAGAACCGCGTTCCAAGACCGGCGACAGGAAAGATTGCCTTGGTGACTTCTGCGCTTCATAATTCGTCCCCCGAGAACCTAATAAATGTAACTTGGTAGCCCACACAGAATGCAATTACTGGGCGTTTGTGGCCAAATTGTAAAGATTATACGTTGATTTTAGAGAGTAGTCTGACGGGATCGGCCATATTCAGCGGATCGCGCTGCGGCGCTACGCGTTCCGCTTCCTTTTTCAGTCGTTGAAATCATTGATGTGAACTGGAATACCGGGTCAGTGCGCTCGGATTTCCCCCAAACCCCACCGGCCTGCACCCAGTAACCGTCGTGATACCGGACTTTGTGATACAAGGTTGTCCGGCTAAAGAGATAGAGCGACACGATATGACCTTGTTGGACTGCCTCGAGGGCCTCTTTGCGTAAACTCGCTGCGTGGATGCGATAGCCAGCGACGATCCTGTGGTATAGGGGATCATCTGACTGACGAAATGCCCGGAACTGCGCAGTGGTGGGCTGAAGAGTTGGCGTAGGGGAGATATCTCGACTGGCGCCTCTGGCCAAACCGTCTTTGAGTGTTTTCATCAGCGCCGCGACGTCGTCGGGCTCGCAGTTCCCGGCGACCATTTGACGCACCAACCCCGCCTCATAAGCACGACAAAATCCAGCGGTCGCATCTTCAAGATCGGTCTCTTTGCAATATTTTCGCAAGAACACGGCCTGGCTGGCTCCGACCTCGACTAGCGTTTTTGGCATTCTATTCTGGTGCCGCATGTCCGATGCGGCAAAGCTATGATGCACCTCGGCACGCGGCACGATCGCCGACTGCAAGCCCAGCTGTGCAATGCGCATGTTGACGTCTGCCTCGTCCAGATAGTAACGAAAGGCCGGATCGAAACCTCCGATAGCGGCGAGTGTCGCGCGCCTGAAAGCACAATTTGTGCCCTGGGTCTTGATCGCACTGTTTGCCTCGGCAGCGGGGACTGACGGCTCGTCTCCTAGCACCGCAATATCGGCAGAACTGCCTTGTTGGCCGATCACCTGGCCACGCCATTGGAACGAGATCCCATTCCTGCCACGCACGTATCCACCGGCTGCGACGACGCTTTGTTCGGCAAAAGGTTGCGTCAGATGAAACAGCCAACCCGGTTCGGGCACGGCGTCGTCGTCGATAAAAGCGACAATCTCCCCTGCCGCTTGGGCCAGACCCAGGTTGCGGGCCAACGACACATTGGCCGCTTCAAACTCCAGGATCTTGATGCGATCAGCGAATTCCAGACCCGCCGCGGAAAGTACTCCGGCCTTGTCTGCGATGACGACAACTTCGAACGAATGATATTGAATTTGAGAGATTGCCGTCAAGCAGCGGCGTAGCGCCTTGGGCCGGCCGCGGCTGACAACGATGACGCTGACCGTCGGGCCGGTCATTCCACTCCCATCTCGGCCATCATCGCTTCGAGTTCTGGGAACGTCGCCAGGGTTGTTCAACTCCCAGAACTGACGCCCGCGGGATTGAACCTCGACGCAGAGAACCGGCCGCTCTTGTTCCAGAAAGCGCAACTGCTCCAAACCTTCAAGTTTCTCCAGAGGACCGGTCGGCCAGCGCGGATAGGCGGCCAGCGCGGATGGTCGGTAGGCGTAGACGCCGACATGATGGAAAACCGGGGTCGCCTCAGCATCTTCATAGCGACGGCTGGTATACGGAATCACTTCCTTCGAGAAATAGAGCGCGCGATTTTCCTGACCAAACACTGCGGTCGTTCCCCCAACGAGACCAGCCCGCCGATCCTCCAGAAATCCGTTCAGCGCCCGCCCGTCACAGCGCAGAACAGGGGTCGCGACCTCGGCGGTCGTGTGAGCTGCAAGGCCCGCAATCAGATCTTCAACGAACCAGGCCGGGGTCAGGGGGGCATCGCCCTGGAGATTCACCACAATACCGTAGCCACCGCCAAGACTATCCAGCGCCTCCGCGCAGCGTTCGGTGCCATTGGCACAGTCGGGCGACGTCATCACGACCTCTGCCCCAAACGCGCTGACGGCGGCGCTGATCCGGTTGTCATCCGTCGCAACGACAACCCGGTCTACTCCGCTGACCGCCATTGCAGCATCCCAGGATCGCCGGACAAGACTGCGCGCCTCTCCGCTTGCCCCGCGCAGTTCAACCAGCGGCTTGCCCGGATAGCGGCTAGAGGCGAACCGCGCGGGGATGACGATCAGTGTCTTCATCACGTTTCTCGCAGTTTCACGCCAGGGGCATACGCAATGAAGAACGGGTTTTCATATCCCGGTTTGCCGTAGACCAGCTTACTGTGATCGTCGAACCGAACAACGTCTCCGCCGGCGCCAGCCAAGACCGCGTGACCGGCGGCAGTGTCCCATTCCATCGTACGCCCAAGCCGCGGATAGAAATCCGCCTCGCCGGTTGCGACAAGGCAAAACTTCAATGAAGAGCCGGCGCTTTTCATATCGGCGGTCGCGTATTTCGCAATGTAGTCATCGGTTGCGGCATCGCGATGGGATTTCGAGGCGACGACGTAAAGCCCGGCATTGTCCGGTATCGAGACATGGATCGGCTTCACCTTACCGGGCAAATCCCTGGCAAGGACTCCGGTTTCTTCAACCGATGCGCCGGAGGCATCGGTATAGAACAGCCGCTTCTTTGCCGGGGCATATACAATGCCGCGGATCGGCGTTCCGTTTTCGACATAGCAATGTTCACGGTGAAATCCCCGCGCCGCTGCACGAACTCCTTGGTGCCATCCAGCGGATCGACAATCAGAAACCTGTCAGCATAGCCGGAATGCGAGGCGGCCTGTTCCTCTGTCACCAGAAGAACATCGGGGAAGTCCGAGCGAAGACCGGCGGAAATCAGCGCATCGGCGGCCTCGTCAGCCTCGGTCACCGGGCTTTGGTCGGATTTCGAACGCACTTCAAATTCGTCGGAATTGTAAATTTTCATAATGCAATCGCCGGCTTCCAACGCCAGTTTCCGCATCACGGTACTAAGCTTCTCGAAATCCAAACCCGTCTCCTTGCCTGCCGCCGCCGTCATTGAATCCTTAAAACATTGTCCTTATGCTGCCCTGTCAGGAAAACAGCAAGAATTCCCCTTCAAGGATCAACGAACAGGCACTGCATGTTTCAGGCCCCCGCTCAGAAGAACAGCATTGGTACGGCGGTCAGTATCGTCGAACTGATCTATCACGGTACCGTTCGCCAACTGCGTAAGTCGCATGGAAATGCGGTGATTGGGCTGCTGATGAACATTGTTCAATCGGTCCTTTTCGTTGCCGGCTTTTACGCGATGTTCGTAATTCTGGGCATCAAATCCGCAGCGCTGCGGGGCGATTTTGTGCTTTACATTATGTCTGGTGTGTTTCTGTTCATGACTCACACCAAGGCGATGGGGGCCGTCGCGGGGTCGGAGGGTCCAGCCTCTGCGATGATGCAACACACGCCGATGAACACCGCGATCGCGATCATGTCTGCCGCTCTGTCGTCGCTCTATATACAGGTACTTTCAGTTTGCGTGATCCTTTTCGTCTATCACACGTTTTCGGGTGGCTTTGTCATCGAACAGCCGGTGGCGGCCCTTGGTATCTTGCTGCTGGCCTGGTGCACCGGCGTTGCCGTCGGGATTGATATTTCTGGCCGTCAAGCCTTGGTTTCCGGGTTTCGTAGGGGTCGCAACAACCGTCTATGCCCGCGCCAACATGATCGCCTCTGGCAAGATGTTCGTCGCCAATACCCTGCCGCCATCAATGCTGGCGATGTTCGACTGGAACCCGCTGTTTCACTGCATCGATCAAATGCGCGGCGTGGTCTTCATCAATTACTCGCCGCACAATTCGTCGATCTACTATCCAATCTATGTATCACTCGCTCTGGTCATGATCGGCCTGATGGGAGAGTTCTACACCCGCAAGAACGCCTCGCTCAGTTGGGGTGCGCGGCGTTAATCCACAACTCGCAGCGTCAAGTTGATCCGCCCGCCGCCCCTGAGAAGCTGCGAGGATCCAAAACGGATGCGGTCGATGCCATGATGCACCAGTCGCGCTTCACCACTTAGAACCGCGATATCACCGGAATGCAGCCAGATGCTTTCGGTCTTGCCGCCGCGTTCGACATTACCAACCCGAAAGAGTGCATCATCACCCAATGAGACGGAGACGACCGGCCACCTAAAATCGGCCTCGTCGCGGTCCTGGTGCAAGCCCATTCGTGCTGTATCGTCGTAATAGTTGATCAGGCAACAGTCAGGCCGTCGGCCCAATCCGGTGACATCGTCCCAGATATTCATGACACGCTCGGGGATCATTGGCCATGCCACCCCACTGGGATGCTTTGGCTCGTAGCGGTAACCCTTTCGATCAGAATACCAGCCGTAACGGCCCGCAGAGGACATTCTCACCGACATCGGCTTGCCAAATCGCGTCTCCGGCGAAAATAGCGGGGCGTCCCGTGTGATCTGTCGCAGGTCCGCGACAAGCGACACCTGCTTTTCCGGTGTCAGCCAACCCTTATAGATGCCGACGCCTCGCACAATCACTGTGGGCGCTTCGCCACTTTGACGCGAAATTGCTCCCATTTCCTGACAAAGACTCCATTTTTTGGGAATTCGACGACCCCGCACGACTTGCAGCGCTGGAACCCCCTCCTTATATACGCCCAGAACGCGGCTTGGGAACGATCCCGGGCCAAATATGGGATCGGAAGCGGGTGCCGCATCGGGCCCAATTCCATTTAATCGCCTGAGAAGAGGAATTAGAGCATGGCCAAAGTCATAGGTATCGACCTCGGGACCACGAACTCGTGTGTTGCTATCATGGACGGCTCGCAACCGCGGGTCATAGAAAACGCCGAAGGCGCACGCACGACGCCGTCTGTCGTCGGTTTCACGGAAAGTGAGCGTCTGGTCGGTCAGCCCGCCAAGCGCCAAGCAGTCACCAACCCGGAGAACACTGTTTTCGCTGTCAAACGACTGATCGGTCGCCGCACGGATGATGCCGAGGTCGAGAAAGACAAGAAACTTGTTCCCTACAACATCGTCGACGGCGGCAATGGCGACGCCTGGGTCGAGGTGCGCGGCGAAAAATACAGCCCCAGCCAGATCTCTGCCTTCATCCTGCAAAAGATGAAGGAAACCGCCGAAAGCTATCTTGGCGAGAAGGTCGAGCAAGCAGTCATCACCGTTCCGGCTTATTTCAACGACGCCCAGCGTCAGGCCACCAAGGATGCCGGCAAGATCGCCGGTCTCGAAGTGCTGCGGATCATCAACGAACCGACAGCGGCCGCCCTCGCCTATGGCCTTGACAAGAAAGAGACCAAGACGATCGCGGTCTACGACCTTGGCGGTGGTACGTTCGACATCACCATCCTGGAAATCGACGATGGCCTCTTTGAGGTGAAATCCACCAATGGCGACACCTTCCTGGGTGGTGAAGACTTCGACATGCGCATCGTCAATTACCTGGCGGATGAGTTCAAAAAGGAAAACGGCACCGATCTGACCAAGGACAAGATGGCGCTTCAGCGGCTCAAGGAAGCCGCCGAAAAGGCCAAGATCGAGCTTTCGTCCAGCCAGCAGACCGAGATTAACCAGCCGTTCATCTCGATGGACAAGAACACTGGCCAGCCGCTGCACATGGTGATGAAGCTGACCCGGTCCAAGCTGGAAAGCCTGGTGGGCGACCTGATCAAGAACTCGATCGCGCCGTGCAAGGCCGCGCTAAAGGATGCGGGTCTGTCTACAGGCGATATCGACGAGGTTGTTCTGGTTGGCGGTATGACCCGCATGCCGAAGGTCGTCGAGGAAGTGACGAAGTTCTTCGGCAAAGAGCCGCATAAGGGCGTGAACCCCGATGAAGTTGTGGCCCTTGGTGCCGCGATTCAGGCCGGCGTTCTGCAGGGCGACGTCAAGGACGTGGTTCTGCTGGACGTGACGCCTCTGTCGCTGGGGATCGAGACGTTGGGCGGCGTGTTCACACGTCTGATCGACCGCAACACGACGATCCCGACCAAGAAAAGCCAGATCTTCTCGACCGCCGAGGACAACCAGAACGCCGTGACGATCCGTGTGTTCCAGGGCGAACGGGAAATGGCGAACGACAACAAGATGCTCGGACAGTTCAATCTGGAAGACATCCCGCCAGCACCGCGCGGCATGCCGCAGATCGAGGTGACGTTCGATATCGACGCCAACGGCATCGTATCGGTCAGCGCCAAGGACAAGGGCACTGGCAAGGAACAGAATATCACGATCCAGGCTTCTGGCGGTCTTTCGGATGACGAGATCGAGAAGATGGTCAAGGACGCCGAGGCGAATGCCGAGGCCGACAAGGATCGTCGTGAACTGGTTGAGGCCCGCAACCAGGCCGAAAGCCTTATCCACTCGACCGAAAAGTCGATGGAAGAGCATAAGGACAAGGTCGATCCGACCACGATCGAAGCGATCGAACTGGCCATCGCCGCGCTGAACGACGAACTGGAAAACGACAATGCCGGCAAGATCAAATCCGGCATCCAGAACGTCACCGAAGCCGCTATGAAGCTGGGCGAGGCGATCTACAAAGCGCAGCAATCCGAAGCTGGCGGCGAGAAGGATGAAGAAGACGCACCGCGCGGTGTGGACGACGACATCGTCGATGCCGACTTCGAGGATCTGGACGACAACAAGCGGTCGTAAAGGACGAACGGAACAAATTGGCCAGCCCGGACACTCCCGGGCTGGCCGTTGCGTTCCCGGAAGGTGACATCGGATGGCAAAGCGCGACTACTATGATGTTCTTGGCGTCGGAAAAGGCGCCTCTGCGGATGAGTTGAAGAAAGCCTATCGTCAGAAGGCGAAAGAGTTTCACCCGGACCGCAACTCGGACAACCCCAAAGCCGAAGAACAGTTCAAGGAAGTCAGCGAAGCATACGAGGCACTCAAGGATCCTGACAAGAAGGCCGCCTATGACCGGTTTGGTCATGCTGCCTTTGATGGTGGCATGGGCGGCGGTCGGCCGGGCGGCTTCGGCGGCGCCGGGCAGGGCGATTTCGCCAGCGCGTTTTCCGATGTCTTCGACGATCTCTTTGGCGATTTTATGGGCGGCGGTGGCCCGCGTGGCGGCGGTCGTCAGCGGGCGGCGCGCGGTTCTGACCTACGCTACAACCTGCGCGTTTCACTCGAAGATGCTTATTCTGGAAGCCAGAAAACCATCAACGTGCCGACAGCAGTCGGCTGTGAGGCCTGCAAGGGCACTGGTGCCGAAAGCGGTGCCGAACCGCAAACCTGTCCAACCTGCTCGGGCATGGGCAAAGTCCGCGCTCAGCAGGGTTTTTTCACCGTCGAGAGAACTTGCCCAACCTGTTCCGGTATGGGTCAGATCATCAAGAACCCGTGCAAGAAATGTAACGGCGCAGGTCGGGTCGAGAAAGATCGCTCGCTTTCCATCAACATTCCCGCCGGTGTCGAAACCGGAACCAAGATCCGGCTTGCTGGCGAGGGCGAGGCCGGCCTGCGCGGCGGCCCCACCGGCGATCTCTACATCTTCATGGAAGTGCAGGAGCATCCCTTGTTTCAGCGAGAAGGGCCGCACCTTTTCTGCCGGGTACCGGTCAGCATGGCTTCGGCAGCGCTTGGCGGCGACATCGAAGTGCCAACGATTGACGGAGGCAGAAGCCGCGTGAAGATCCCGTCAGGCAGCCAGTCGGGCCGCCAGATGCGTTTGCGCAGCAAGGGCATGCCGATGCTGCGCGGCGCTGGCCACGGCGATATGCTGATCGAACTGGCCGTGGAAACGCCGGTCAACCTGACCTCTCGTCAAAAAGAAATGCTGCGAGAATTCGATGAGTTGAGCGAAGAGAACAATCCCGAAAGCTCCAGTTTCTTTTCCAAGGTCCGCAGCTTCTGGGACAGCATGAAAAGCTGACCGCATCGTGGCCGGATTAACGGATAATTAGGCGATTTGGCGGAGCGTCAAGGCATGACCCCGCGCCGCCAGACCCACTTTGCCGAGATGCCGCAATCCTTGTTCGATGCTGACGAGGTTGTGGAGCCCGTCTCATCCGGCAAACACCCGTCGTATCTGCTTGATCACCGCAAACGCCTGCGCACGCGCTTCATGGAGGGCGGCGCACAAGCCATGCCGGACTACGAATTGCTGGAACTGGTCCTCTTTCGGGCGATTCCGCGGCAAGACGTAAAACCACTGGCGCGCCGTCTGATGGACACGTTCGGCGATTTTAATCGCGTTCTCTCGGCCCCGCCCGACCGATTGACGGCGGTGCAAGGCGTAGGCAGCACCGTGGTCCAGGAACTTAAGATAGTTGAGGCTGCCGCACATCGGATGGCCCGGTCCAGGGTCATGCAGAAACATGTGATCTCGGGCTGGGATGCCGTGTTGGACTACTGCCACACGACCATGGCGCATCGCGAGACTGAACAGTTTCGTATTCTGTTCCTCGACCGCAAGAACGTGCTGATCGCGGACGAGGAACAGGCGCGCGGGACCGTGGATCATGTGCCGGTCTATCCGCGTGAAGTCGTGAAACGCGCACTAGAACTGAACGCTTCTGCGATCATTCTGGTCCATAATCACCCCTCAGGCGATCCGACCCCATCCGAGGCTGACATCAGCATGACAAGGCAGATAGAGGCCGCCGCTCAGGCTTTGGGGTTGGCGGTTCACGATCACCTGATCATTGGAAAGTCTCGAGAACTCAGCTTTCGGTCAACCGGCTACCTTTAGGACCCAGGAGCGTTTCGGCCAAACCTGAAGCGGAATACGCTGCCTCTTGCATACACTCGAACACGCATTCCGCTGCGTGATGTCTTGGGGTCAATGCCGAAAAGCTTCAAAGGACCCAGACTTCAACCCGCCGGTTTATTTGCCTGCCCCATTCGGCATCATCGCAGGCCATCGGCATCGCTTCACCAAAGCCGTGCGCGGTCAATTCAACCCTTGTCAGATCAGCCGTCGCGGCCTTTTGAACGATGTCATCCCTTACGGCTCGCGCCCGCGCCTTAGACAGCAGACGATCTGGTTCGGCGTCGCCCTCGCCGTCACTGAAACCAACGAATATCAACTGCCGCCCGTCATATACCCCTGCCTCGATTGCATCGGCCAGCAGGCTGATATTTGACCGCGACTGTGCATCCAGCGCCGCTGAGCCACCATCAAAGCGACAGCTGACCGACAGCCGGCTGAAGCCATCTAGCGCGGCCAACATCGACTGCAACTCTTCCAATCGAGTTTCCGACCCGGCGGCGCGGATGGCGTTTGACAGCCGGATACCTTGCTGCGCGATCGGAACCTCTTCCAACGCCTGATCGGCAAAACCGGCGCGGCGAACCGCATGTTGAGCCGCCGGCAATCGCATGAACCGCAAAAAGTCCCGCCCAGCAGCAGGAAGGCGGCGCTTCGGCAGATAAAGAAAAACCGGTCCGATGAGCGGGTAGTCCTCAGTGTTCAGGGCCAAGCCATCAGCGCGTGAGGGAAAACCGCAGCGATCGGTCAGGTCCAACGGCTTGGCCGCTCCGGTCTGCGACAGGGTCGCGATGCCAAGTGCGAAGGGATCGTCTGCAACGGCCTGCACCAAATCGGCAATAGACTTGTGCCGCTTCGCCTCATTCTCTAGCGGCGATCCGACCGTCGCCATCAGTTGCCAGAAAACGATGTCCAAAGCCGAGTCGCCGGTTGGGAGGTGCAGAAAAATTGGTGCGTCCAGACCGCCAAGCGCTTGCCAGTTCACCAAATCTCCACGGGCGATCCGTGCCAGATCTTCGGGTGATATCCGATCAACCGGATTCTCCGGTGCCACAACCGGCACGATGGCATCCAGCGCCACAACCCGAGACTGCGGCCCCACATTGAGCTGACCGATGCCCGCATCCATTCCCAATGCCACTTCGTCCGCGCTAACTTCGCGCAGCGACAGAACAATGTCTGCCTCTTGCGACACAAGATCGATGATCGCCATTTGGCTAGTTGTCTCGCGAACGACGAACCGTACGGACCTGCGGCCAGAGGTGGCTTCTGTCAGAACATAGGTTGTGTCGTCCTCTTCAGTGACCGGGTCGAGCATCGAATAGCCCTGATCTGCCACGAATGCTCTGATTAAAGATGGAATCAGGACTTGCGTCGTGGTTGGCGCGCCGGTGATGCGAATTTCCGCGACATAGGTCGAGAGATCTGGGCAGGCCGGGCCCGAACAGATGACGCCGCTGCCGTCGATGGTCAGGACGCCGAAAACGGACTCAACCCTGTAGAACTCGCCGTCGTAGCCGATCAGGGCGCCGCTGACCTCAACCGAGCCATCGCGCGCGGTCAGCGTAACATCCTGAGCGATCCCCGGCGTTGGGCAGTATGAAATGAAATGCGCGGCCGATAAAGCCGCACGCCAAGACAGCATTTCTACCCCGATCATGATGCGTCAGTCAGGCGCGATCCTCATATCTCGCAGACCGAATTTCAAGACCGGATAGATGGAAGTACCGATGCGAGCCTGACGATCAGCTGGCGGTTTCAGCCAGCTCAAACGGCGCTGGCGTCTGCGCATCCGAAAGCTTAAGTGCCTGAACCGAGACATCGAGACCTGTCATTCGATGAGCGAGAGTATGCGTTTGGCTTTTGCCAAACTGCGGTATCGGCATGTCCGACGGTAGTTCCGGCAATGCGGCCTTAACCTCTTCGGAGACCGATTCCGCTGGCGCCGGACTTGCATTCTGAGGCGCACCCTGCAACCGCGCGCCGACCGAGCTTCCGTTCTGCATCACGTAGCCTGTTCCGAATGCGACTGCCAGTGTGACTGCAACGTTGGTGATCCTGCGTCTGTCCATTGTCCCGGTATCCCAGCTAGATTTGGAGTATGGAAACAATCTGCACAAGGAATCGGCCTATCCTGTGGCAATCATTGGGAGAAACTGGGCATGCTGGCCTTCGACCGACCTACCGGATGTAGTAGGGTCGCGGGGATCTCAAGACGAGATAAGGGCGCTCCTACAAATGGCCGAAAAAATCCGCCGGTTTGTCGCCTTATTTACGCACGATTCCCTAATGAAAGGTTGCCTCATCCGCAGTTGCTGGCCAATTCGGCGGCATGGGTCAGGCCAATCGTCCGTGACAATGCTTGAATTTCTTGCCTGATCCACAAGGGCAGGAATCGTTTCGACCCGGATCGCCCCAGGTTGTCTGGTCATTCTCATCAAATCCCGGCAACGCCGTTTCGGCATCGGCCGGCTCTGGCGATTTCGGCTCAACAGCCTGCCGCATCGCGGCTTGCTGCTGAGTCAGCTGCTTCATCATCGTTTCCTGCTCTTCGGCCGACAACGGGCGCACTTGCGCCAACTTCTGGGTAACATCTTCCCGAAGGGCGTTCAGAAGACTTTCGAACAACTGGAATGACTCGGTCTTGTATTCGTTCAGCGGATCGCGCTGCGCGTAGCCGCGGAACCCGACGACAGACCGCAGATGCTCCAGTGTCAGCAGGTGCTCACGCCACTTGGCGTCGATTGTTTGCAGCAGAACCTGCTTTTCGATGGTCCGCATCGTCTCGGGCCCAAACGCCTCGGTCTTTTTCGCCATCATCTCATCTGAGGCCTTGTAAAGCCTCTCGCGGATTTCCTCGGCATCCACGCCTTCTTCTTCCGCCCAGTCGGTGACAGGCACGTCAATGCCAAGCTTTTCGGCAGAAGCAGTTTTCAACCCGGCGCCATCCCACTGGTCGGCATAGCTGCGCGCGGGGATACAGAGATCGACAAGATCATCGACCACCTGATGCCGCATATCCTCGGCGATTTCGGCGATGTCGGCGGCTTCCATGATCTCGCGGCGCTGGCTGAAGATCACCTTGCGTTGTTCGTTCATGACATCGTCGAACTTCAGCAACTGTTTGCGAATGTCGAAGTTTCGTCCTTCAACCTTCGCCTGCGCCTTTTCCAATGACTTGTTGACCCAGGGGTGAACGATCGCCTCGCCTTCCTTCATGCCGAGAGAGGACAAAACGCGGTCCAGCCGTTCCGAACCGAATATCCGCATCAGGTCGTCTTCCAACGACAAGAAGAAAGACGACTTTCCGGGGTCGCCCTGACGACCGGATCGTCCGCGGAGCTGGTTGTCGATACGGCGGCTTTCGTGGCGTTCGGTGGCAAGTACGAAAAGCCCGCCGGCCTCCAGAACCTTCTTCTTCTCGTCCGCGTGCTCGGCTTCGATCCTAGCGCGCACTTCATCGGGATGTGCCTCTGGATCGGCGGCAAGGGCTTCCAGAACTTTCATTTCCACGTTGCCGCCAAGCTGGATGTCGGTACCGCGCCCGGCCATGTTCGTTGCAATCGTCACCGCGCCGAACTTGCCTGCATCAGCTACGATCTGCGCCTCTTTTTCGTGCTGGCGGGCGTTCAAAACGTTATGCGGAATGCCGTTCTCGGTCAGCAGACTTGACAGGAATTCCGACTTCTCGATCGAGGTCGTACCGACGAGTACCGGTTGCCCCATTGCATGTGCCTTGGCGATTTCTTCGGCGACCGCGTCGTATTTTTCCTTGGTGGTACGGTAGACTGCGTCGTGCTCGTCCTGTCGCGCAACCGGGCGGTTGGTTGGAACCTCGACCACGCCAAGGCCGTAGATCTCGGCGAATTCCTCTGCTTCGGTGGTTGCCGTGCCGGTCATCCCGGCAAGCTTGTCGTAAAGGCGGAAGTAATTCTGAAACGTAACCGAGGCCAGCGTCACGTTCTCGGGCTGAATATTAGCGCCCTCCTTGGCCTCGATCGCCTGATGTAGACCGTCCGACAGCCGCCGACCAGCCATCATCCGGCCGGTGAATTCGTCAATCAGGACAACCTCGCCATCGCGAACGATGTAGTCCTTGTCTTTCTGGAAGAGCTTGTGCGCCCGCAGGCCCTGATTGACATGGTGGACGATGGTCGTGGATTCGGGATCATAGAGCGTCTGACCGTCGGGCAGAATGCCGGATGACAGCAGCAGCTGCTCCAGGAATTCGTTGCCCTCTTCGGTATAGGTCACGTTCCGGGTCTTTTCGTCGAGTGTGAAATGTTCTTCGGTCAGCTGCGGAATCAGCTTGTCGATGGTAATGTAAAGCTCTGACCGGTCCTGTGCCGGACCCGAGATGATCAGCGGCGTGCGCGCCTCGTCAATAAGAATTGAATCGACCTCGTCGACGATTGCGAAGTTGTGCCCGCGCTGGTTCATGTCCTTCAGTTCGGATTTCATGTTGTCGCGCAGGTAGTCGAAACCCAGCTCGTTGTTCGTGGCATAGGTAATGTCAGCCGCATATGCGGCCTTCTTCTCGGATTCTGGCTGTTGCGGGTAGACCACGCCGGTCGTCAAGCCCAGGGCGCCATAAACCTTGCCCATCCATTCGGCATCCCGTCGCGCAAGATAGTCGTTCACGGTGACGATATGGACGCCTTTCCCCGTCAGAGCGTTCAGATAGGCTGGGAAGGTCGCCACAAGCGTCTTGCCTTCGCCGGTCTTCATTTCGGCGATGTTGCCCTCGTGCAGAAAGATGCCGCCCATCAGCTGAACGTCGAAGGCGCGCAGACCCAGCGCGCGCCGCGCGCCTTCCCGGCAATTCGCGAAGGCTTCTGGCAACAGATCATCCAGCGGCTCGCCGTTCATCGCGCGCTTGGCCAGATCCTCTGTCTTCTGCTTGATACCCTCATCGCTCAACGCCTCGAATGCGGGTTCCAGCGCGTTGATCTTCTCGATCAGTGGCAGGGTTGCCTTGACCTTGCGGTCATTGGGCGTGCCAAAGACTTTCTTGGCGATTGTTCCGAAACCCAGCATGTTTTCTCCGCCTGGTGCATTCTGACAGGTTTGTGTGAGAGGGAGTGCTTGCCCGTAAGTGCGGCGCACCATAGAACGGCATAAATCGCGGCCTCTCATAGACCTTGTGGCGATGTAAGGGTCCGCATCTGTAGTGTCAACGTTGCGGACCCTCAGGTCCGGATGGAAGGAACAGTCGATGTCGAAACGCACCATTCTTCTAGGCGCCTGCGCCCTTGCTATTGGCCTGTCGCAACAGGCGTTCGCACAAGAGACCGGCCCGGATACGGTTGTGGCGACCGTAAATGGTGAAGAAATCACAATCGGTCACATGATAGTCCTGCGCGAAGGCCTGCCAGAACAATATCAGGCGCTGGAGGATGACGTTCTGTTCGATGGCATATTGGAACAGCTGGTCCAGCAGACCGTGCTGGCCCAAAAGGCCGAGAACCCCGGAGCACTTGTCGAGTTGCGGCTGGAAAACGAACGCCGCACCTTGTTGGCTGGCACTGCGATGAAGGCGATGCTTGACAAAGCGCTGACGGACGAGGTGCTGCAGGCCGCCTACGACAAGAAGTTCGCCGATGCCGAGCCAACCAAAGAATTCAATGCCTCGCATATTCTTGTAGAAACCGAGGATGAGGCTAAGACGCTCCTGACCGATCTGGAGGGTGGCGCGGATTTCGCAGAGCTTGCGAAAGAGAAATCCACCGGTCCCTCCGGACCCAGTGGCGGAGAGCTTGGCTGGTTCGGTGCGGGCATGATGGTCAAGGAATTCGAGGATGTGGTGATGGGCATGGAGGCGGGTGCGGTCTCTGCACCGGTTCAGACCCAGTTCGGCTGGCATGTGATCCGGCTTAACGAGACCCGCATGAAAGACGCTCCTCCGCTGGCCGATGTGCGCGAAGAGCTGGCCGAAGAAGTGCAGCAGCAGATCATCGAGGAAACTTTGACAGCGCTGACGGATGAAGCCGAGATTTCCCGCACCGAAATATCGACCATTGACCGGTCGGTAATCCGCAATTTGGATCTGGTTCTGCAATAGCAATTATCCGAGGACAGATTAATGGCCGGCAAGAAGCTAAAGAAGGCATTTCGCAAGGTTGAGAAGCTAAGAAAGAAGCTGAAGTCTGCTTCTGCACCGGCTTCGGCGGCAAGAACGGCTTTGGCATCACCGCTCGCCCCAAAGAACGGATTTCCTGCCTTGCCGGTGATTGCCGGCGTACGGTTTGCAACCGCACAGGCTGGCGTGCGCTATAAAGGCCGGACGGACGTCATGCTGGTGGAACTGGCTGAAGGCACCACTGTGGCCGGCGCGTTCACCCGATCCTCGACCCGCGCCGCGCCGGTCCTGGATTGCCAGAACAAGCTAGGCAAAATGGCAAAGGGCGGGGCAGCAATACTGGTCAATGCGGGCAATGCCAACGCATTCACGGGTCAGAGCGGTCAAGTTTCTGTCCAGGCGATTTCATCGGAAGTCGCTCGGGTCATGGAGCTTGATCAGAACCGGGTCTTCACGTCATCGACCGGCGTAATCGGCCAGCCGCTGCCGCATGACCGCATCATCGCCAAGCTTGATGAGCTGAAGTCGAAGCTTTCGCCCGATGCCATAGCAGAGGCCGCCGCCGCGATCATGACCACCGATACCTTCCCGAAGGGAGCAGGTGTTGAATACAAATCGGACGGTGGCACGATCCGCATTGCGGGTTTTGCGAAGGGGTCGGGCATGATCGCGCCGGATATGGCGACGATGCTGGTCTATATTTTCACCGATGCCGAAGTGCCACAAAAAACGCTCCAATCCATGGTCACCCAATCGGTTGATGCCACGTTCAACTGTATAACGGTGGACAGCGACACCTCGACTTCTGACAGCCTGCTGGTTGCCGCAACGGGCCAATCCGACGCGGCGAAGGTCGGCGATTTGCGGTCTGTGTCCGGCAAGGCGTTTCACGCTGCGTTGGAGGGCGTGATGCTGGATCTGGCGCATCAGGTCGTGCGGGATGGCGAAGGCGCGACAAAATTCGTCGAAGTCAATGTAACCGGGGCGGATGGTGATGATGACGCCCGAAAGGTCGCAATGGCCATCGCAAACTCACCCCTCGTAAAGACCGCGATTGCCGGAGAGGACCCGAACTGGGGTCGTATCGTAATGGCGGTCGGCAAATCCGGGGCGAAGGCTGATCGCGATCGCCTGTCGATCCGGTTCGGCGACATTCTGGTCGCCGAAAACGGATGGGTTTCGCCTGACTACACAGAAGAGAACGGCGCGGGCTACATGAAGCAGGAAGACCTGGTGATCAATGTCGATCTGGGTCTTGGCAAGGGCCGGTCTGTTGTCTGGACCTGCGATCTGACCGATCGGTATATCGAGATCAACGCCGACTACCGTTCGTGAAGCTGCTGCTCGTCGCCGCCATCGCATTAATCGACAAGGACGGTCGGGTACTGCTTGCGCAACGTCCCGACGGCAAATCAATGGCCGGCATGTGGGAGTTTCCTGGCGGCAAGGTCGAGGATGGCGAAACCCCCGAGGCCGCTCTGATCCGCGAGTTGCATGAAGAGCTTGGAATTGAGACCTGGTCTAGTTGCCTGGCGCCGCTGACCTTCGCCAGCCACAGCTATCCGGATTTCCACCTGATCATGCCGCTTTTTGCTTGCCGCAAGTGGGATGGCATCCCGATTGCACGAGAGGGCCAGACCCTGGCTTGGGTCCGGCCAGAGAAGTTGCGCGATTATCCTATGCCGCCTGCCGACATTCCTCTGATCCCGATCCTGCGCGACTGGCTTTAGGCCACCCACCCAGCTGCGCCGGCAACAAACTGCCGACATCAGCCTATGAGCGGAAACTCGCGCATAGGTAGAGCAGCCTTGGGAACGGCTGTTTATCTTTTCAGAAACCACCCTAAGGTATCGTTAGGAAACTTGAGGGGAAGAGTTTCATGATCAGAACGATTTTGTTGGGCAGTTGCGTATCGGTTCAGGGCGTTTTCGTCCGAAATGCCGAAAATGGGAAGATCGTCGTCCGTGTGGGCGACCGGATCTATCAAGGCAGGCCAGTTGCGGATCTGGTAGCCGCTTAACCATTGGATCTAAAAGAAAAAGGGCGAATGGCGATCCATCCGCCCCCTCTTTTCATTTTCGACGCCTGATCAGGTCAGCTTGCGCTCGACCTCTTCGCGCTCGAAAATCTCAATCACATCATCGGGCCGGATATCATCGTAATTCTCGAATGCCATGCCGCATTCCTGACCCGACTGGACTTCCGCGACTTCATCCTTGAAGCGTTTCAGCGTTTTCAGCGTGCCTTCGTGGATAACCACATCGTCACGCAGCAGACGAACGCCAGCGGAACGGCGGGCCACACCCTCGGTCACCAGACAACCGGCAACCTTGCCGACATTCGAGACCTTGAAGACCTCTTTGATCTTGGCGTAGCCGATAAAGGTTTCGCGAACCTCGGCCGACAGCAGGCCAGAGGCAGCCGCTTTCACATCGTCGACCAGATCGTAGATGACCGAGTAATACCGGATCTCGACACCTTTCTGGTTCGCAACATTGCGGGCGGTCGCATTGGCGCGGACGTTGAAGCCCATGACAGGCGCACCCGAAGCCTCGGCCAGACCGATGTCGGATTCAGTAATCGCACCGACGCCATAATGCAGGACACGCACGCGCACCTCGTCATTGCCGATCTTCTCCATCGCCTGAACGATGGCTTCGGCAGAGCCCTGTACGTCGGCTTTCACGATAATCGTGCATCTCGGCGACGGTCTGATCCGCCTTCGCCTTGGCCATCATCTGTTCAAGCGTGGTTGCAGCACCCGCAGCAGCGCGACGGTCTTTGGCCGCCTGTTCACGGTAGTTCGCAATCTCGCGCGCCTGCGCTTCGGTTTCGACCACGTTCAGCACGTCGCCAGCTTCCGGCGTGCCGTTCAAGCCAAGAACCTCGACCGGAACCGACGGCCCGGCCTCTTCGATGCGTTCGCCCTGATCGTTGATCAGCGCGCGAACCTTGCCCCACTGTTCGCCAACGACGAAGATGTCGCCCTGACGCAAGGTGCCGTTCTGCACCAGAACAGTGGCAACCGGGCCGCGACCGACATCAAGCTGTGCCTCGATCACTGCACCTTGCGCCGGCGCGGTCGGGGTTGGCCTTCAGGTCCAGCAGTTCGGCCTGCAAGCGCGATGGTTTCCAGCAACTGATCGATACCGGTGCCTGTTGATCGCAGAAACCTCGACATCCAGCACATCGCCGGACATCTTCTCGACCACGACTTCGTGCTGCAGCAGATCAGTGCGCACTTTGTCGGGGTTGGCGGCGGGGCGGTCGATCTTGTTGATCGCAACGATCATCGGAACGCCCGCTGCCTTGGCGTGGTTGATCGCCTCGATCGTCTGCGGCATCACCGCATCGTCGGCGGCCACGACCAGCACGACGATATCCGTGACCTGCGCACCACGCGCCCGCATCGACGTAAAGGCGGCGTGGCCCGGCGTATCCAGGAACGTCATCATCGCGCCCTTGTCGGTTTTCACCTGATAGGCACCGATATGCTGGGTGATCCCGCCCGCTTCGCCAGCCACGACCTTGGCGTTGCGGATCGCATCCAGCAGCGAGGTCTTGCCGTGGTCGACATGACCCATCACGGTGATGACCGGCGGGCGCGGTTTCAGATCCTTCGGCGTCATCATCAACGCTGTCGATCACCTGTTCGACATCCGAATCCGAAACCCGCACGATCTTGTGACCGAATTCCTCGATGATCAGTTCGGCGGTATCCGCGTCGATCACCTGGTTCTGCGTCACCATCATGCCGTTGTTCATCAGCGCCTTGACCACATCGGCCACACGTTCTGCCATCCGGTTGGCAAGTTCCTGCACAACGATGGTTTCGGGAACCTTAACATCGCGCACAACCTTTTCGCGCGTCTCATGCCCGCCCAGCGCCTTTTGACGCGCACGTTCCTGCTTGCGCTTCATCGCGGCCATCGACCGTTGACGCCCGCCTTCGCCGCCGGCCAAAGCCTGGTTCAGCGTCAGCTTGCCGGCCTTGCGGCCATCGTCGCGGGCGGCCTTGCCCTTGTTGTCGCGGTTGTCGTCACGGTCACGGTCGGGCTTGCGCGGCCCAGGTGTCGGCTTGGAGCGTCGCGCGTTGTGCGGGCGGCTCGGCCGAGTTCGCCGCCTTGGCGTCCTCGGTCTTCTTCGTCCGCGCCTCGGCGTCGCGCTGCTTGCGCTCTTCTTCTTCGGCCTTGATGCGGGCGCGCTCTTCACGCTCCTGCTCTTCGCGTTCCTTGGCCTCGATCTCGGCGCGCTTGCGCTCGCGATCTTCCTCGCGCTGGCGTTCTTCTTCCTTGCGCACGGCTTCATCATCGGCTTCGCGGGCCTTGGCGACCTGCAAGGCTTTCAGGCGACGCTCCATCTCGGCATCGCTGATCCCTGCGGGACGCTTTGCGGGATCACTGGCCTGAACGGCAGCCGCAGCCGCGCCCGACGGTTTGGCCGGGCAGCTGCGCCCGGCTTGGGAACGACAACGCGCTTGCGTTTCGTCTCAACAACAACGCTCTTCGTCCGGCCGTGGCTGAAGCTTTGCTTCACCTGACCCGGACGCGACCCGCCACGCAGGCCCAGAGGTTTTTTGCTGTCACTATCGCTCATTACGTCGTCTTACCCTTTCCGGTGGACTTTCCACCGCCATTTCCGCGAAGGCCCGAGAGCCGCGTGGCTTCCTCTACAACACGTGTGCCGAGTCCGCCAGCCGCGAGCGCGCCATGTATCACACTTTCCCGCCCGAATGCCAAACCCATTTCCGACGAGGTCAAAACCCCGAACCAGCGGCCCCCTTCCGGGGTCCACAACTTGCCTTTGCCGCGCTCCGACCCGTCAGAGGCCTGGAACAGCACCTTGGCCCTGCCTTCAGCCAGCCAGCCCTTGACCTTTTCGAACCCGGCAACTGCACGGCCGCTCTTTCGGGCCAAAGCGATCAGATCGACCACATGCCGCGCCAGCTGCTGCTCGACCAGATCGACCAATCCGTCCGGCACCGTGACCGGTTGCTTGGCGCTGCGGGCAAAAAGACCCTTTGTCGACTGCCTTGTCCAAAGCGCCGCGATCCGCCGAAACCCAGATACCGCGCCCGGCAGCTTTTCCAGCACGTCCGGCACGATCTGCGCCTCTGGCCCCACCACGAATCGGATCAGACCGGTCTTTGGCTGAACCTCGCCCGTGGCAATGCACTTGCGTTCGGGATCGTCCCGATCTTTTGCTTTGCCACCACGCGACATGTCGGTTCTCCGAAGCCTGAAATCAGGCTTCGGCCTCCTCTTCCGCCGCGTCTTCACCGTCGGCCTCTGCCTCGGCTTCCAGATCGGCGGGATCGACCCAGCCCAGCTGAATTCGGGCGGTCATGACCAGATGCTGCGCCTCTTCGAGGCTGACGTCAAACTTCTCCAGAACGCCCTCGTCCTTCTTGCGCTCGCCATTCTCGGTGGTCCAGCCGCCGGCCAGTTCCCAGTCGGCGCAGGTGGCAAAATCTTCCAGCGTCTTCACGCCATCCTCCGCCAGCGCCTCAAGCATTTGGGGTGTCAGACCCTCAAATTCAACCAGGCTGTCCTCGACACCCAGCTCGCGGGCGTGATCCATCGCCTTCTTGTTCAACGCTTCCAGATAGTCCTTGGCGCGGGCCTGCAATTCGGCGGCGGTGCCTTCGTCGACACCGTCGATAACCAGCAGTTCATTCTGCTCGACATAAGCGACTTCTTCCAGCGAGGTGAAGCCTTCCGAAACCAGCAGCTGCGCAAAGAATTCATCGAGATCCAGCGTGTCCATGAAGAGCTTGGTGCGCTCGGCGAATTCCGCCTGGCGACGTTCGCTTTCCTCGGCCTCGGTCATGATGTCGATATCCAGACCGGTCAGCTGGCTGGCCAGACGCACGTTCTGACCGCGGCGACCAATGGCCAGCGACAGCTGTTCGTCGGGCACCACAACCTCGATCCGGTTGGCCTCTTCGTCGATCACGACCTTGCTGACCTCTGCGGGTTGCAACGCGTTCACCAGGAACGTCGCCGGATCCTCGTTCCACGGAATGATGTCGATCTTCTCGCCCTGCAGCTCGTTCACCACGGCCTGCACGCGGCTGCCGCGCATACCGACGCAGGCGCCGACCGGGTCGATCGAGTTGTCATAGCTGATCACGGCGATCTTCGCGCGCGGCTGCCGGGATCGCGGGCGACGGCCTTGATCTCGATGATGCCATCGTAGATTTCCGGCACTTCCATCTTGAACAGCTCGGCCATGAATTCCGGCGCGGTGCGCGAAAGGAAGATCTGCGGGCCCACGGGGTTCGCGGCGTACGTCCTTGATATAGCACCGAATTCGGTCGTTCGGACGATAGCTTTCGCGGCCGATCTTTTCGTTGCGGCGCAGGATCGCTTCGCCGCGGCCGATATCGACGATGACGTTGCCGTATTCCTCGCGCTTGACGACGCCGTTGATGATCGTGCCGGCGCGGTCCTGGAACTCTTCGAACTGACGGTCACGTTCGGCTTCGCGGACCTTTTGCAGGATCACCTGCTTGGCCGATTGCGCGGCGATGCGGCCCATCTCGACCGGCGGCACTTCTTCGCTGAACGTGTCGCCGACCTTGGGATCGTCCAGATACTGCTTGGCCTGCTCGACGGTCATCTCGGCCTGGTAGTTCTCCAGCTCTTCATCCTCGACCACAGTGCGAACCCGGGTGAAGGTGGCGCGTGCCGGTCTTGCGGTCGATGGCCACACGGATGTCCATTTCCGCGCCGTAGCGCGACTTGGCGGCACGGGCGAGCGACTCTTCCATCGCTTCGACCACAAGGTTCGGGTCGATCATCTTTTCACGCGCAACAGCCTCTGCGGTTTGCAGCAGTTCAAGCTGGTTTGCACTGGTAATAGCCATCCTCAGTCCTCCTCGGAACCGGCATCGGTTTCGGTTTCAATCTCGTCGAATTGTTTTTCGTCAACGATTCCAGAAGCTTTGCGTTGCCTCAGCATTTCCTTGATCAGCTCATCTGTCAGCACCAGCTTTGCATCCGAAAGCCAGTCGAATTTCAGGCCGACCGTCCCTTGCGGGATGTTGATCAGCACTTCGTCCCCCTCGACACCGGCCAGTTCGCCCTTGAAGCGGCGCTGGCCGTCGATCATTTCGGTGGTCTCGATCTTCGCCTCGTATCCCTGCCAATCATCGAAGTCTTTCAGGCGGGTCAGGGGGCGGTCGATGCCGGGGCTGGAAACTTCGAGCGTATAATTTTCGGCGATCGGATCCTCGACATCCAGCACGGCGGACAGGGCGGTGGAGATCTGCGCGCATTCGTCCACGTCGATGCCGGTATCGGGGCGCTGGGCCATGATTTGCAGCGTCTTGTACTCGCCGCCCATCAGCCGGACGCGCACCAGTTCGAACCCCATACCCTCGATCACGGGCTGGATGATTTCGGCGAGGCGGCGGTCTATCGCGGCTTTTGCGACAAGATCGTTCATGCGGGTCTTTGCACCTATTCTTTAAAACATCACGACTTCTGGAACCCGGTCTTTTAATGTTTGCAAACATTTCCCAGACACAAAAAAACGGGCGCGCGGCCCGTTACACTTTCCGGTGGAGCCTTGGGGGTGGAAGCCAACGCGCCGCTGTTGAGGGGGATATAGGCGGATCAGGGTGAGTTTGCAAGGGCATTCCTGATCGCCGCTTGGTTTGGCTGTTTATGACTTTGCCTCAGCCGCCTGCCGCAGGAATGCTGCATCGAACGGCAGGCGCCGCGTGGTCTGCGCCTCGCCAATGACGAGCAGCGTTTCGCCCGTAATCCTGATCTGCGATACCGGCTCCCTCGTTGGCCAGCTGATCGCGCCAATGATGTGGCGGACCTCTGCGATGCCATCGGGGTGCAGGGTCAGCGCACCCGGACCGGACAGGTCAGCCTCGGTCGAGACACCGAGCATGTGATCGGCAGCGCCTTCTTCGACACCGAGGCAGCCAAAGTGACGCCCCGACCACGGCGCATAATCCCGCCCGCCGTTGGAGTGCCATAGCATCGTCATCGGCAACGCCCGAGCATTCCGAAGCGACAGAAAAAGATCGCCCTCCACTGGCCGCGTCACAGCCGTCCAGCCAAGCGCGTGGCCCTTGGCCTCGATTCCGACGACGAAATCCTCGTGCCGTGGGTTCCAAGGGTAGCAGGTTAGATCGACAGGGCCATCATGGCCGGGAAACTGCCGGGGATCGTTCGACTGCGCCGGGTAGATCAGGTTCGAGCGACCGAGTTCGGGGTCGCTTTCCTGCGGGTCTTTGGGGGTTTCCCAGACGAGCTTGGGTGAGGTGCGGATCAGCCCACCGGATTTCAGTGACACATTGGCATGATTTGCTACCGCAACCCGCCCGGTGCCGCCGGTGAATGTGTGGCGCTGGTAAACGAAGGGCTGGTCATCGTGGACCGCAAGCGCCTTGGTCAGACGCGCGCCAAAAACCGAGCGTCCAAGCGTGGCGCGAAGCGTACCTTTGTCGGTCCCGTCAACGGTCCAACCTGTGTTCGGTGGCCAGCCATGCAGCGGCGATCCATCCTCGCTGGCCGCGAACGGGGCGCAGAAGAAATCGCCGCCCAGCCGGGCCATCAGTGGTGCCGCGTCGGGTGGCATTACTTCGTCGGTTCCGACCCATGGGGCGCGGTGCAGCGGTGCAATCTCGCGGCCCTCGTCGGTGACGGTAAAGCCGTCCAGAAGTCCCGTCGCCGGGTCGAAGCCAAAGCGAATGCCCGCCGCCCCGACCGTAATCATGCCGCCAGATGCTCGCCGGTGATGATGTTCTCGACATCGAGGATGCTCGAGGTTTTGGGGCTGAGATCATCCGCCACGATCTCGCCCCGGCGCATGACGACCATGCGGTCCACCACCTGAAACACGTGATGGATATTGTGGGCGATGAAGATGCAGGAATGCCCGCTGTCGCGCGCATCGCGCACGAATCGCAACACGCCCTGGGTTTCAGCGACGCCAAGGTTGTTTGTCGGCTCATCCAGGATGATCAGATCGCTGTCGAAATACATCGCGCGGGCAATCGCGACGGCCTGCCGCTCGCCGCCCGAAAGCGAGCCGATGGGCGTGGTTGGCGGGATGTTCTTCGAGATACCAACCCGCTTCAAAAGCTCGGCGGCAACCTCGTTCATCCGCTCTTGATCCATCCAGTCGAGGAACCTTGGCCCGGTGCGCAATTCGCGCCCCAGAAACAGGTTCCGCGCGATGGAAAGCTGGGTTACGAGCGCCGAATCCTGATAAATCGTCTCGATCCCGGCATCGATCGCGTCGTTGGTCGAGCGCAGCTTGACCACGCGCCCGTTGATTCGGATTTCGCCCGAGGTGTAGGGAACCGCACCCGAAAGGACCTTGATGAGGGTCGATTTACCGGCGCCGTTGTCGCCGAGCAGTCCCACGATCTCGCCGCGCGGAATCGTCAGATTGACGTTCCGAAGGGCGTGAACGCGGCCATAGAACTTCTCGATGTTGCGCATCTCGACCAGTGGCGTGTCTGTATCGGCCATGTCAGACCCCTTCATTGTGCCGGCGTTCAAGCCCGGCGTGAAGCGCCATCATTCCAAGGATGATCGCCCCGATGAAGATGTTGTAGGCAAGGCCCGGCACCCCGATCAGCACGATGCCGTTGCGCATCAGCCGAAGGATCAGAACGCCGAGTACAGTGCCGATGATCGTGCCGCGCCCGCCGGTCAGCACCGTGCCGCCGATCACCACCATCGCGATGACCTCAAGCTCGTAGCCCATGCCCGAATTGGGATTGGCCGCAGAGACCCGGATCGAAGAGATGACCCCGGCAAATCCGGCCATCGCCGAGCAGAGCATGAACAGAAGCAGTTTGACACGCTTGATCGGCACGCCGCGATTCCGGGCAGCATTGGCGTTGCCGCCGGTTGCCTGAATCCAGTTGCCGAACCGCGTCCGGGTCAGAATGGACGTGGAAGACAATCGCGATCAGGATGAACCAGATCAGGCTCATGTAAATGCGCAGACCGCCGATGTAGAAATCGCCGACCAGCAGCGTTGCCAGCCATTGATTGTCCGCATCCCATGTGCGCTGCGGGAAACCGCTGGTCAGCCACAGGGCACTGCCGCGGACCACCAGAAGCATGCCGAGCGTCACCAGAAAGGACGGGATACCAAGCCGCGTAACGAAAAGCCCGCTGACGAACCCGATGGCACAGTGCCACCACCAGTGCGACAGAGAAAAGCCGGAAATAGCGGCATGATGTCGGCGTTGAACAGCGCCCACATGACGACCGGCGTGAACCCGAAGACGCGAGCCGACGGACAGATCGAACTCTCCGGCGGTCATCAGAAGCGTCATCGCCAGTGCGATCAGCCCCAGCTCGACCGTGAAGGTCAGTGCGTTCGAGATATTGGTCAGCGACAGGAAGGCCGGGTTGATCGAAGTGAAGACGATCAGCATCAGCGACCAAGAGGATCAGCGGCCCAAACTCGGGCATCGCGATGAACAGCCGAACGATCCCCGGCCCCTTCGGGGGTTCTGCGGCCGGAACGCTGTGGTGTTGTGGTCGGTCATGCGGGGCTCCTGTCCGGCAAGATAAATGACGCCCGCGGCGAAGGACGCGCCGCGGGCGTGGCTATGGGCGATCAGTTCCCGCCCATGATCCCGTGATAAAGTGGCGCCGTGTCAGCCTCGTAGAGCGCGCCCGTAATGATGTTGAAGCCGATCGGGAATGCCGCTTGTCTCCATCAAAAGCGAGGACAGGCACATATAGGAAGTGGCCTGCGGATCCTGCCACATACGCCGCCATCACGTAGCCGTCCATGACCTCTTGGGTGGTATCAAGCGAGTTGCCCCAGCCCACGACCGGAATGTCGCCGGGCTGCAAACCTGCCTGATCCCAGACGCGCCGGACCGAGCCTGTCACCATGTCGCCAAGCCCGATCATCGCGCTGATCCGGTCCCGGTTCGCGGTGATGTAGTCAGTCATACGCTGGATGACCTCGGCCTGGTCGAGCGTGGCGTCGGTGACCTCCCATGTGACGTTCATCGGCTCGAATACTTCGGCGATGCCCTTTTCTTCTTCGACGCCATAGGACGCCCCCGGCACCTCGACCGGCATCCAGACGAAATCGCCCTCTTTCACATGGCCGTTATCCACAAGATATTGCGCCCAGGCGCGACCGACAAAGCGCAGGTCGCCGCCGACATAGGCGTTCCAGTCGGGGGCCGCATCGGGCGTGTTGAAGTTGACGATCGGAATTCCGGCGGCGCGGGCTTCGGCGACCGGATCGACCATTGATCCCGGATCGGGGCTGGTCGAGCAGATGCCGTCGGCGCCTGCCGCAATGGCGGCACGCACCGCTTCTTGCTGGCTGGGCACGTCGCCGGAATGGAACGAGGTGTTGACCGTGTGGCCGGTATCCTCGGCCCAGTCCTCTGCCCCTTGCAGAAAGTAGGTCCAGACCGGGTCGGCGGGGCCGCCATGCGATACCCAGTAGAATGTCTTGGCCTCGTCTTGCGCGAACGCAGCGCCCGACGTCAGCGCCAGTGTCGCCACCGTCCCCAGGAATGTACGTCTCAGCATTGTCAGTTCTCCTCCTCCGTTGGCACCCAAAGCCGCGTTGATCGGGCCGGGCATTCTTCGATTCTATCACGCATCCTGATTTCTGGATGCGAGCCTTTCTCGGAACGCATCAAGTTCATCGTTCCGGCATTCGTACCAGATGGTTTTCTGCGGGATAGACGACCTGTTTCGACATCCGCGGCAAACTCGCGGAACGCCGCCTCACGCTCTGCCTGAAGTCGTTCATGTTCTGCGTTGAAATCGCGGTAGATCTTGGAATGGCGCGGGATGTGACCCTCGGTATAGCCCAGAATATCGTTGGCAAAGAGATATTGCGCATCGCAACCCGCCCCGGCCCCCATCGACCACAGCAGGATGTCCAACACGTTTGCTGATCTCGGTGGCGACCTCCTCTGGCACGACCTCGATCTCGACTGCGATGGCACCTGCGGATTCGTAGGCCTTCACCTCTTCGAAAAGCCGAATCGCGGTGTCGGCGGTCTTGCCGACGGCTCGAAAGCCGCCGGTCCAGGTCGCGCGCGCGGGCACCAGCCCGACATGGCCGACGACAGGGATATGTTCCCGTGCCAGATATTCAACGGTGCGAAGCGAGCCCGAGCAGTAAAGCGCATCCGCCCCGCGTTGATCGCGTTGTACCGCACCAGCGCAGGTAATCGTCGGCGTGCCCGCCTCCAGATGGGTCTGCCCGGTCATGGTAAAGACCGACGGGGCGGCGTCGCGGTAGCGTGGATCGAACACGATCTCGGGCGGGACCGAAGCAATGTCGATCCCTGCGGCTTCGGCGGCGCGAGCCTCTTGCAGTGAGAAATAGCGCAGCATCGTCAGCTGGCGCTTGCCCTTGAGCGATCGCAGGTCGGCCACGGTCGGTAGTTTCCGGGCGGGTCTGCCTGTTGCCGTTTGTGCGTCGGGTGGGGTCATTCGATCAGCACCAGAACGCGGCCGTCTTCCGCCTTGGCAGGATAGGTGTTCAGATCGACGCAGACCGGCGCGCGTTTCGCCGCCCCCGTGCGATAATCGAACAGGCCGTTATGCTTGGGGCATTCGATCTCGTAATCCATCACCAGCCCATCGGCCAGATGCACTTGTTCGTGGGTGCAAAGACCGTCGGTGCAGTAAAACGCGCCGTCGACGCCATGAAAAAGCGCAAAGGTGCGTCCCCCATGGTCCCAGCGGATCACGTCTTCCTCGTCGATCTCGTCCGACCCGCAGGCGTCAATCCAGGGCATATGCCCCCCTTCCCCGGTCCTTCATGCGCTGGCCCTGTCCGGCACCGCGCCATGCAGATCCTCGACATATGGACGCGCGGTCGGCGGCAGTTCTTTTTTCACGAAATAGCCGGGATCGCGCCGCTGACGCATGACGGCGCGGACCATTTCTTTGTAGGCATCCCAGATCGAGGTGTTGGGCGGCGGCAGGTCGTGCTTGATCGTTTCATGCAGCTCCGGCAGCGAATAGTAGGGCACCATCGGGAACATGTGATGCTCGACATGATAGTTCATGTTCCAGTAAATCCAGCGGCTGATCGGGTTCATGTAAAGCGTGCGCGAATTCAGCCGGTGATCCAGAACGTCCTCGGCCAGACCGCCATGCTGCAAAAGCCCGGTCATGATCATGTGCCAGCAGCCATAGATGCGCGGCCCGCCGATCAGCAGGAACGGGATCACCGCCCTCCAGCCCATCCCGGCCAGCGCCATGCCAAGCGCTGTCAGAACCGTCGCAGTATAGATCGCCATGTGGATGCGCGCCCAGAAGACGGCCTTTGGCCGCTCGGCTTGCGGGAATATAGTCCTTTTCATCCGCCGACAGGTTGCCAACCGCGTTGCGCGCCAGGACCTTAAGCGACAGCCATGTCGTCGTAGATGCCGACATAGGCCAACGCCTTCAACGCCAGCTTGATCGGATGCATCCAGGCGATTTCGGGGTCACGCCCGACGATGATCGTATCGGTGTGGTGGCGCGCATGGCTCCAGCGCCAGTTCACCGGGTTCCGCATCACCTGAAACGAGGCGATGTGATAGACCACGTCGTTCATCCAGCGGGTCCGAAACGCCGTGCCATGCCCGCATTCGTGCCAGCGCGAGTCGCAGGCCGAGCCGTACAGCACGCCGTAGGCCAGCCAGAACGGCACCGCGATCCACGAGCCCCAGAACTAGATGCCACCTGCGGCGAAGACGACGTGCAGCGCTACCCAGAGGATCGTATCGCGAATGGCGGGCGCATCACGGCGCTGCATCAGCTCCTTCATGGTCTTGCGCGGCACATCGCGTGTGATACCACTCGGCCGCCGCAAGCCCGGTCTCGACCGCCCGGCGCGAGGATGGACCAGTCAGCGAATAGTCGCGCTTCACCGTGTCGGGCGCAGTGTTGTTGGTGATTGCGTCGATGGCTCTGTCCTTTCTTCGGCAGCGGTCTGACCGTACCCCCCGATCCGGCGGGGGTGCGACGGAATGGCGCATCCCCAAATCAATCCGATTCAAGGTGTGGTCCTCAACCGGCGATCACATCAGATTACATCAGCAGGTGCCATTCCGGTGCTTTGGGCCTGTGGGAACACACAACGGCGCACCAAAAAGAAAACGGATGAAATCACGGCGAAAGATCGCGATGCTGGCCGCGCGGCACGCCTGATCGGAGAGCCTGACAGCGATATGGGACGAACCACCATCACAGACATCGCCCACAAGGCTGGCGTGTCCACGGCGACCGTTGACCGGGCGCTGAACGGACGGCCCGGCGTCAGCCCCGCGAACCGTCAGCGCGTATTTAAAGCCGCCAAAGAGCTTGGCTATCTGCCGTCAGAGGGCATGGTAATCCTGCCCTCGCGGCCCGCCCATCTGGAATTCATGATCCCCTTCGGCCACAACGCCTTCATGCACGATGTCACCGACAGTATCACCGAATTTGCAGCCGCCCTGCCGCTGGTCGAAACCTGCCGGATCATCGCGCTGGACGGCATCGGACCAGAGGCCTTGCTGCCCGCGCTGGAAACCCTGTCGTTCAAGACCGAAGGGACCGGTCTGATCACCACCGACCACCCGAAAACCCGCGAGGCGATCACCCGCCTGTGCGACTCCGGTGTGCGTGTGGTCACCATTGCTTCGGATGTCCTCGACACGCCGCGCTCGGCCTATGTCGGCGTCGATAACCGTGTTGCAGGACGCACCGCCGCTCAAATCATGGGGATGATGGCGGGCAGGATGGAAGGCTCGGTTGGCCTGTTCCTGGGGTCGCGCGCCTTTCATGGCCACCGCGAGCGCGAGGCTGGATTTCGCTCGCTGATCGAGGCGCAGTTTCCACGGCTGCGCCTGTTACCGGCCATTGAGACCGAAGAGGACAGCAAGCGGTCGCACACGACGATGGCCAGGCTCTTGCGGGCGAACGACGACCTGCGCGGTGTCTATTGCATCGGCGCTGGTCGAAAGGGCATCGTCGAGGCGTTGCAGGATGTCGCTGCAAAAGAGCGTCCCTTCGTCGTGATGCACGATCTGACCGAAACCTCGCGTTCGTGGCTCGCCGATGGCCTGATCGACGCCGTGATCGACCAGAATGCGCGGCTGGTCGGCGAACAGGCGGTGATCCGGCTGCTTGGCTCGATCGCGGCCAGCACGCCGCTGCTGCCGTTCAAGAACATCGAACCGCGGATCATTCTGCGCGAGAATATACCAAGCGGGCCGCTTTCTGCGTGACGGTCTTTTGAAATGCGAAAGCGTCGGCAGAGGGAACGACATCGGCGCAAGGGATGGGAAAGATCATGACCAAGCCAACCGCGACGACCCCGGTCCGGGATTACGAAAGCCTTGTGTCGCTGCTGGTGGAACGTCGCGGTACGCTCAGCCGACGCCATGCCCAGCTTGCGCAATTCTGCCTGAACCACCCCGAAGAGGTGGCGATCAACACGATCCTACGGCTGGCCGATCAGGCGGGCGTTCCCCCCGCCACCTTCACGCGGTTTTCCAAAGAGCTTGGTTTTGCTGGTTTTCGAGAGCTGCAGACCGTGTTCCGCGAACGGGTGATCGGCCCCGGCCCGACCTATTCCGAACGTCTGTCTGACATGACCGCCGAGCCGGGACCAAGCGACATCGACGACACTGATCTTGAACATCCCGAGCGGGTCTTCGAAACGCTGGTGCAGGCTGCCATCCATTCGCTGATGCGGATCGAACAAAATCTCGACCGGGCGGAACTGGAGGCTTTCGTGGCAGAGCTTGCGACGACCAAGGCGATCCACATCGCCGCCGCGCGTGGCGCGTTCGGGATCGGCGCGTATACGTTCTACGGTCTGGCCAATATCGGCAAGCGCGCGCATCTGATCGACAATCTGGGCGCGATGCGCGCCGAGCAGATTGCCGCGATAAGGCCGGGTGAAGTGCTGCTGGTGCTGACATTCGACGACTACACGCCCGAAACGGTCGAAGCGGCCAAAGCCGCGGCAAAGGCGGGCGTCACCGTCCTTGCCATCACCGATAATGCGCTAAGCCCCGTCGCCCCGATTGCAAGCCATGTGCTTTACGTCCAGGAAGCCCGGCTTGGGCATTTCCGCTCGCAGGTGCCTGCGCTGGTACTTTGCCAGTCGATCATCGTCAGCCTCGGCCGCAGGCTTGGGCGCGAGACTTGATGCGAAGCGGTAATTTCATTTCTGTGGAAATGAAATTTTTGTTGCGAGAATGTTTTCGGCCTGAAACACTTCCTGTCAGGGGGAATGATGACGGCTGCGACGAATTTCGATTTCTCGGGGTCCAGGGTTCTGGTCGTCGGCGCAAGCCGGGCCGGGATCGGTGCCGCAATTGCGCGCGCATTTCAGGATGCGGGCGCAAACGTCACGATCACCGGGCATCGAACCGGAACCCGCCGCAGAGGATCGCGACCGCTTCGACTATGTGCAGCTTGACGTGCGCGATGGCGATGCAGTCGCAGCGCTTGCCAAGGCGACCGAACGGCTCGACATTCTGGTGAACTGCGCCGCCATCACTTCGCGCGGCGAAGAGATGGAGCCTGCGTTTTTCGCGCGCGTCGTCGATATCAACCTGCACGGCACCTTCCGCACCGCACTTGCCTTACACGACGCCCTTCAGGCCAGCGGCGGCGTGGTGATCAACATCGCCTCGATGTATGCGTCATTCGGTAGCCCGCGAAACCCGGCCTACGGCGCCAGCAAGGCGGCGGTCGTGCAGCTGACCAAGTCGCTCGCCATCGCCTGGGCGACGGATGGTATTCGCGTCAACGCCGTCGCGCCGGGATTTATCGTGACCGAGCAATCGGCGAAAAGCCGGGCCGATCCGGCGCATGTCGCGGCTGTCAGCGCCCGCACGCCGATGGGCCGCTGGGGCGCAGCCCGACGACATCGCGGGGCCGGTGCTGTTCCTTGCCTCGACCTCTGCAAAGTTCATTACCGGAACCTGCCTCGCCATTGACGGGGGTTACTCGATTGCGTGAAAATCTCTGCATCAGGGCGGATCAAGGCAAAGGACAGAACGCATGAGCGGGACAGCCCCCGTGGGTGCTGCCGTCATCGGCACCGGCTTTATCGGAACCGTCCATATCGGCGCGCTGCGCCGTCTTGGCGTGCGCATCACGGTGTTCTGGGTCAGCAGTCCGGAACGCGGTGCCGCGCGTGCCGCCGAGATTGGCGTCGATCACGCCTATGCCGTCGCTTGGTGAGCTTCTCGCGACGATCCCGCCGTGCAGATCGTTCACGTGACCTCGCCCAACCACGCGCATTACGCCGCAGGTCAAGGCGATCCTTGAAGCCGGGCAATCACGTCATCTGCGAAAAGCCGCTGGCGATGACATCCGCGCAATCTGCCGAGATGGTGGAGATCGCCCGCAGAAGCGGTTGCAAGGTCGCTGCGGTCTGCTACAACATCCGCTTCTATCCGCTGAACCAGCACGCCCACGGCATGGTGGCAGCGGGCGAGCTGGGCGATATCCGTTTCGTCACCGGGCATTATCATCAGGACTGGCTGGCCAAACCGACCGACTGGAACTGGCGGCTGGAAACCGATGCGGGCGGTGAATTGCGCTCGGTCGGGGACATCGGAACGCATTGGGTTGACCTGACCAGCTTCATCACCGGCCTGAAGCCCAAGGCCGTGATGGCGGAGCTGGCCACATTCATCCCGGAACGGCAAAAGCCCGTGGGCCCGGTCGAGACCTTCGCCGCGGCAAGCGGCAAGACCGAAACCGTCGGAGATCAAGACCGACGATGCCGCGATGATCCTGATCCGCTACCAGAATGGCGCGCGCGGCGTGATGTCGACCAGCCAGATCAATATCGGGCCGCAAGAACGCGCTGGTCTGGGATGTCGCCGGCGCCGATGGCGTCTGCCGCATGGCATTCCGAAACGCCCGATCATCTTTGGCATCGGCCACCGCGACGCGCCGAACCAGATATTGCAGCGTGACTTCGGCCTGATGAACAGCGACCGGTGCCGCCGCCGCCAGCCTGCCGCCCGGCCATGTCGAGGGCTTCGCCGACAGCTTCTTTGCCTTCTTCCGGCAGGTCTACTCCGATGTCGAGGCAGGCGAACGGCAGCCCGGATCGACCTATGCAAGTTTCGAGGATGGGCATTTCGAGATGCTGTTCTGCGACGCTGTCCTGAAAAGCGCCCGCGACGGTCGCTGGGTCGGATGATCTGAGGTGGAGGACGATATGAAACTTGGATTACTGACCGCGCCATTCGAGGACACGGACCTGATGGATGTCGCCGACTGGACGGCCGCGACGGGATGGAGGCGCTGGAAGTCGCGTGCTGGCCCGCCGCAGGCGGGCGAAACGCGCCGCTATGCCGGAACTTCGCATATCGACGTGGACGGCCTTGGTGACAGCTGCAGGCGCGAGAGATCACCGATGGGCTGGCCGTGAAGGGCATCGCGATCTCTGGCCTCGGCTACTATCCCAATCCGCTGCATGCCGATGCAGACCACCGGGACGAGGTGATCGGGCATCTGAAGAAGGTCATCGACAGCGGCCGGCATGATGGGCGTGCCGGTCGTCAACACCTTCGTGGGTGGCGACCGGGCGCTGAACGTCGATGAGAACTGGGCCCGCGCGCTGAAGATATTTCCCGCCATCGTCGCCCATGCGCGCGATCACGGCGTGACGCTGGCCTTCGAAAACTGCCCGATGATCTTTTCAGCTACGACGAATGGCCGGGCGGCCATAACATCGCCTATTCGCCCAACATCTGGCGGCGGATCTTCGAGGACTGGGGCGACGATGTCGGCATGAATTTCGATCCATCGCATCTGGTCTGGCAAATGATCGACCAGCGCCGGTTCATCAAGCGAGTTCGGCGCCGGATGCGTGCATGTCCACGCCAAGGACGTGATGATCGACCGTGACGGGCTTTACGAAAACGGCATCATGTCGGTCGGCATGGGCTGGCAGATACCGCGCATGCCGGGGCTTGGCGATGTGCGACTGGCCGCAGATTCTTCTCGGCCTTTACCGGGTCGGATATGACGGGCCGATCATCATCGAACACGAGGATCGGACTTTCGAAGGCACGGACGAAAAGATGAAGCGCGGCTTTCTTCTGGCCCGCGATGTCCTGCGGCCATTCGTCAAGTAGGGCCGCAAGAAAGCTTAACGAAACTGACAATTCAACAAGGGAGGAATTCGATATGAAACTGTACAATCAGGATCGCAGCGACGCTCTGTGCTGGCGCTTGGCATCGGCGGTGGCTTTGCCGTTGCCGACAGGACTACACGATCGGCATTTCGAACACCGTGCAGGGCAATGGCTGGCGCGAGGAAATGGTCTGCGCGATGAAGGCGCAGGCGCTGGCCTCGGGCAAGGTCGCCGCGCTCAACATCGCGCACCGCAACACCGATGCCGCGGGCCAGCTCGAGGATCTCCGCAACCTGATCGAGGCGGGTGTCGATGCCATCGTCGTCAACCCGGCCAACCCCGAAGGCATCAACTCGGCGATCAAGGAAGCGACCGCAAGCGGCATCGTCGTGGTCGCCGTCGACCAGGCGGTGACGCGAACCGTCGGCCTATGTCCTGTCCAACAACCAGGAAGAATACGCCTATCTCGGCGCCAAATGGCTGTTCGAGACAGATCGGCGGCGAGGGCGACGTGGTCTACATGCGCGGCGCCGCGGGTGCTGCGGCCGACAACGACCGCGACAAAGGGTTCAAGCGCGCGCTGGCCGAATTCCCGGATGTCAAGGTCGTGCATGAGGTCTTCACCGGCTGGCAGCAGGACCAGGGCAAGCAGCAGATCCTCGACTTATCTGGCCACCGGCATTCCGTTTGACGGGGTCTGGACCAGCGGCATCGACAACGTGATCGTCGATGCGTTCGTCGAATCCGATGTGCCGCTGGTGCCGATCGTCGGGCGCGGACAATGCGGGCTTCGTCGGTCAGCTGGCCGACGGTCGAGGGCCTTGAAGGTGCCGCGGTCACCAATCCCGGTTCGGTCGGCGGTGCCGGCGTGACGCTGGCCGTGCAGATCCTCGACGGCAATGCGCCGGCCGAAAAGACCGTGCTGGTCGACCCGTCGCTTTGGGCGAACACCGACTGACGAGGGCACGGCCATGATCGCCGAGGCGCAGAACCCGAACCTTGATCCCGAATGGCCGGTCAGCGTGTCGATCCCGGGCTGGACCGACCTACACGATGGACCAGATCATCGCCTGCAAAGGCCCGGGCGAGTGATCGCCTTCGGCCCCGGTCGGTTCCGACGCGGGGGCCCGCTTTCCGCACCGACTGACCACGGAATTCGCATGACGTGCAGCCGATCACGGCGCACGCCCATCCTTGACGCCAGCGGCGTCTCCAAGCGCTTTGGCGCGGTCGTGGCGCTGAACGACGCATCGCTGCAGGTCGAGCGCGGGCGAGGTTGTTGCGCTGATGGGGGCCAACGGGGCGGGCAAATCGACCTTCGTCAAGATCCTGACCGGCGCGCTTCGAGCCCGATGCGGGTCACGTGCGCATCCGCGGGCAGGACCGCATCGTCGCCTCGCCCGCCGAGGCGCGGCGGTCCGGGCTGGTCCCGGTCTACCAGGAACCCTCGCTGATCCCCGATCTCGACGTTGCCGACAACCTGCGCCTTGGCGACACCCCGGTCGAGCCGTTCCGGCACTGGGTGGCCGAACTTGGGCATCGGCGATCTGCGGCTTGACGCGCATGATCGGGCGACTTGCCGCTGGCCACGCTGCGCATCCTCGATCTGGCGCGCGCGCTGGCGAGCGAGCCCGATGTGCTGCTGCTGGACGAGATGACAGCCGCGCTGCCGACCGACCTTGTCGAACGGGTGCTGAAGGTCGTGCGCCAGCAGGCCGATGCAGGGCCGGTCGGTGATCTACATCTCGCACCGCTTTACCGAGATCTCCGAGCTTTGCGACAGCGCCACGGTGCTGCGCGACGGCGCGACGGTCGGCGATCTGCCGATCGAGCCCGGCGTCGAGGAGCGGATCGTCGAAATGATGCTGGGTGCCGCGATCGAGCCTGGTCAGGCCCGCAAAGCGCGCGCCGCGCCACGATCCGATGCACGGCGCCCCGCGCCTGCGGGTCCGCAACCTGTGCGCGGGCAGCCAAGCTGTCAGCGATGTCTCCTTCGACCTGCACCCGGCGAGGTTCTGGGCGTCGTGGCGCTGGAAGGTCAGGGGCAGGACGAGTTGTTCGACGTGCTGGCGGGCTTTCGCCGCGCCGATAGGCGGCAGTATCGAGGTGGACGGCGCAGCCCGTGACCTTCCGCCATCCGGCCGACGCCATCGCGGCGGGCCTGACCTTCGTGCCGGGCAACCGGGCCGACGCGCTGTTGCATGCAGCAATCGGTGCGCGACAACATCGCGCTGCCGTTCTCGGCGCGGATCCGCGCACTGGGGCCGCATCGCGATGCGCGCACGAGACGGCGCGCGTCGCGCAAGCCATCGAGCGGCTTGCAGATCGACACCCGCGCGCAGGGCGAGGTGCGGCGGCTGTCGGGCGGCAACCAGCAGAAGGTGACCATCGGGCGCTGGATCGCGACAGGGGTGCGACACGCTGCTGCTGTTCGATCCGACGCGCGGCATCGACGTGCGCACCAAGCGGCAGATCTATCCGCTGGTGCGCGAACTGGCGGATCAGGGCGCGGCGGTCCTGTTATTACACTTCGGAACTGGCCGAGGTGCAGCTGGCCTGCGACCGCGTGGTCGTGATCTTCGACGGCACGCGTGGTCGACGTGATCGATGCCGCCGATGCGGATGAGCCGACGCTGATGCGCGCGGCCTACGGGCTGACCGCGAAGCGACCGAGCCGGGGCGGCGCGCATGAAGCGAGTGCATGCGCGCAATGGCTGGATCATCGGGCTTGCGCGTCTGCTGGCGGTGCTGCTGGTGGTCACCGAAGCTGATCCAGCCGAACTTCGGCGCGTCGGGCCTGGAATGCGCTTGCCCGCGCCGCCCTGCCCTTCGCCTTTGCCACCGCCGCGCAGGCGGTCGTGGTGATCGCGGGCGGGATCGACCTGTCGATCGCCTCGATGATGGCGGTGTGCCAGCGTGACGGCGGCGGTGTTGATGGACGGCGCGAGCGAGGCGCAGGCCGTGCTTCATCGTGATCTTCGTGCTGGCACTCGGCGTCGGCGATGGGGGCGATCAACGGCGCGCTGATCGTCCTGACGCGGGTGCCCGACATCGTGGTGACGCTGGCGATGCTGTTCGTCTGGGAAGGCGTGGCGCTGCTGATCCTGAACGCGCCGGGCGGCGGCGGCGGCGGCCTGGCTGCGCGGGCTTGATCGTCGGCAGCCTCGACATACCGGGTGTGCCGGATGCGCTGACCAATTGGATTCCGAAGGCGTTTCTGCTGGTCTGTCGTCGCAATCGCTGTCGTCTGGCTGCCGCTCCGACGCTCGAAACTGGGCCTGTCGATCTACGCCATCGGCAGCGACCAGCTGGCGGCGTTCCGCTCCGGCGTGGCGGTCGGGCGGACCAAGATCGCGGCCTATGCGCTGTGCGGGTCTTTTCGCCGCGATGGGCGGCCTCGTGCCTGACGATGAGCACCGGGATCGGAGAGCCGATACCCGGCCCCTACCTTCTGGCCAGCGTCGCAGCGGTGGTGCTGGGCGGCGTGGTTCTTGGGCGGCGGGCGCGGCGGGCTGCTGGGCCCGATCATCGCGGTCTTCATCCTGCGGCTGGTGCGCATGGACCTGACGCTGCTGTCGGTCGATCCGAACGTCACCACGATCGTCGAGGGCACGATCATGGTCGTCGTCGTCATGCTGGGCGGGCTGCTGGCCGATCAGGGGGCGCGCGATGAGTGCGGCATGTGCAAAGAGACCCGTCGATCCTGGTCTCGCGCTTGCGCCGCGTTCGTGCGGGACTATCCGGTGATCCCGCTGATCGTCCTGCTGGTCGTTCTGGTGGCATGCTGGAAATCATGCGCCCCGGCATCGTCAACGAACGCTGGATCGGCAACACCGATCAAGTTCGCGATTCCCGCTGGCGATGCTGGCGGCCTGCCAGACGCTGACCATGCTGACCGGCGGCATCGACCTGTCCGCGGGCGTCGTGGCGACGATCACGGCCTTCGTCATGGCGACGCAGGTGCCGATGCTGGGCGTGCCGGTGGCGATCCTGATCTCGCTTGGTGCCGGCGGTCCTGATCGGGCTGGTGAACGGCTTCGGCGTCGGCATCTGCCGGGTGCATCCGCTGATCATGACGCTTGGCACCGGGCTGATCGCCACCGGCTGCCTTGCAGGTCTATCAGCGCTTCGTCATCGCGACCGGATCGAGTGTCCCGGACGCGCTGGCCTGGCTTGGAACCGGGCGGACATGGGGCTTGCCGAACGCGCTGATCCTGTTCGTGCCCTTCGCGGCCCTGATCCTGTGGGCTCAGCGGCGCACGGGCTTCGGTCGGCTTGCTGTTACGCGCTCGGCGACAACGAGAATGCGGCACGGCTGTCGGGCGTTCGGGCTGGCAGGTCTATCTGGCGCTCTATGCGCTGTCGGGTCTGATCGCCGGGGTGACCGGGCTGCTTTACGTGGGGCTGATCAAGGCCCCGTCGCTGTCGCTGGTCGAACCCGCTGATGCTGCCCTCGGTGGCGGCGGCGGTGATCGGCGGCACCTCGATCTTCGGCGGGCGGGGCAGTTATCGCGGGCACCATCGTCGGCGCGCTGATCCTGACGGTGCTGACCACGATGCTGACGCTGCTTGCAGATGCCCGAAGGCGCGCGCCGCATCCTGTTCGGCGCTGATCATCCTGGCGGTGACGGCGCTTTATGTCCGGCTGACCGAGGACGGCTGACACGACGGAGAGGACGACAGAGAATGGCAAAGTTTCGCATCGCCGGGATCAGTTTCGACCACATGCATATGGGCGATCTGCTGCGCCTGGTGCAGGATCATCCGGACGCCGAGATCGCCGGCATCTTCGACCCCGATCGCGTCGGAGATGCAACGGCGCGATCGAGACCTTCGGCATCCCGGACGACCGCGTTTTCACCGACTTCGACGCCTGCATGCAGACGGCGAGACCCTGATCTGGCGATCCTTTGCGCGGCCACGGCCGATCATGCCGACTATACCGAACGTCTGGCCGCCTACGGCGTGCCACGTCTTCGTCGAAAAACCCTTCGCGGCCTCGGTCGCGGATGCGCGCCGGATGATCGCGGCGATGGACGCGGACGGGCAAGACGCTGGCGATCAACTGGCCGCTGGCCTGGGTCGAAAGCCACGTCACCGCCAAGCGGCTGATCGACGACGGCACTGATCGGCGATCTGATCGAGGTGCATTTCTACGACGGCAATCGCGGGCCGCTTTATCACCTCGCCGACAAGGTCGAGGTCTCGCCGGAAGAGGTCGAGCGCCAGAAACCGGATTCGTGGTGGTACAAGAAGGCGTCGGGCGGCGGCAGCCTGCTGGATTACCTCGGCTACGGGGCGACGCTTGGCACCTGGTACATGAACGGCGAGGCGCCGCTGGAAGTGACCTGCGTCGTCGACGAGACGCCGGGCATCGAGGTCGATCAGCACTCGATCACCATCTGCCGCTATGCAACGTGGCCTGTCGAAGATGGAAACCCGCTGGGGCACCTTCACCGATCCCTGGACGATCCAGCCGCAGCCGAAATGCGGCTTTGTCTTTGTCGGCACCGACGGCACGCATTGCCAGCCATGACTACGCGATCACGTCACGGTGCAGACGCGGCAAGCGCCCCGAACCGACACGAGTTCCCGCCGATCCGCTGCCCGACGGGCGAGCGGAATGCCATCGAATATGTGCTGGGCTGCATCGACACGGGCGAAGCGACCTGTCGGGTCCGCTGGACCCCGAGCTCTGCCTCACGGCACAACGGATCGTCGACACCGCGCTGCGCTCGGCGGCCGAAAAACGCACGCTGGAGCCTACTGCCATGACGACGATACCCCGATCAGCGACACCTATGCGCTGCAGCGCGCAGACGTCGCCGAGATGGCGGCCCCCGACCTGTCCTACCGCCCGCCCGACGCCGCACAGCTATCGCCCCCGGATCGGCGCTGATCGGCGCGGGTGGTATCGCGGCCAGCCATCTTGACGCCTATCGCAACGCGGGCTGGGACGTGGCGGCGATCTGCAACCGGACGCTGCGCCAAGGCCGAGGCGCGCGCGGCAGAGTTCTTCCCGAAGCGCACGTCACCGACGACGTGGCAAGCGTCCTGGCCGATGACCGACATCGACGTGGTCGATATCACGCCGCATCCGGCAGACCGGGTACCGATCATCGAGGCGGCGCTGAAGGCGGGCAAGCATGTCCTGTCGCAAAAGCCCTTCGTCCTCGATCTGGACGACTGGCGAACGGCTTGTGCGGCTGGCCGAGGACAACGGCGTCAAGCTGGCGGTCAACCAGAACGGCCGCTGGGCACCGCATCTGGCCTGGATGCGAGAGGCGGTGCGCGCCGGGCTGATCGGCGAGGTGCATCGGTTGCCATGTCTCGATCCACTGGAACCACGGCTGGATCGCAGGCACGCCGTTCGAGAAGATCGAGGATCTGATCCTCTACGATTTCGGCGATCCATTGGTTCGATTTCCTGACCAGCGTTGCGGGCGACCGGGTGCAAAGCGTCGTCGCCACCACGAGCCAGGCGCGCGGGGCAAGCCGGCGAAGGTGCCGCTTGCTGGCGCAGGCGCTGGTGCAGGTGGATGGCGGGCAGGCCTCGCTGGTGTTCGACGGCGGCGACGCCATTCGGCCCGCGCGACACGACCTATATCGGCGGACACGCGGGGCAGCCTGGTCAGCGACGGGCCGGACCTTGGCGAGCAGACTGTTACGCTGACCACTGCGAAGGGTCGCGCCCGCCCGCGCCTTGACGGCACATGGTTCAACGACGGCTTTCGGGGCGCGATGGGAGAACTTCTGTCGGCGATCGAGCAGGATCGGGAGCCGCTGAACGGCGCCAAGGAAAACCTGCGCAGCCTCGCCCTCGCCTTCGCCGCAATCGCATCGTCGCGCAGCGGGCAATCGGTGGCCATCGGCGATGTCCGTGCACTTCCGGGCTAAGGTCTGGGGCTTGCCTCCATTCAAACGAGGGGAGCGGACAATCAAACCCCGAGATGGAACGCCCGGCACCCGTTCGATAGCAGAGCAGAGACCGCCAAAGTGAGTCCAAATCGGCCGTTCGCAGGTTACTCCCCGCTCTTCCAACCCTTATCCCGGTGCGATCCGTCGCAGTATGGTTTGTTCCCAGACAGGCCACACCGGCAGAGCACGTATTTTTCTGGGGTCGCGCCCTCGCCCGGCACATGCGCATCGAGAATTGGGCCCTGCACCCAGTAGGACCCGTTGCGCTCAACCCGTATTTCCGGGGCCTCGGCTGTCAGATGCTTCGGCCCCGCCAAGGCCAACGCGCCCGAGGGGCAGGCGGCGATGACGGCTTCGACCTCGGCCAGGTTGCCGTTGTCGGGCTGCACCCAGGGTTTCTGTTCCGGGTTGAAGACGTGGCTGGCCAGACGGCCGCATTCGGCGGCGTGCGAGCAGAGGCGGGGATTGTAGGTGACGGTGACCTCGGCGCCCTCATAGACCAGCAACTTGTCCTTGCCCGCCGGTTCACCACCGCGCGACTGAAAGCCGTTGGTCTTGTGCGAGCTATCGCAGAACGGCTTGGTCTTGCTGCCGCCACACCGGCAAAGCGCCATCACGGGCTTACACTCCAGCATCGTGCCGTCGACACCGTGCAGGCGGGTGATACCCTTGACGACAAGTGGGCCGTTTTCGCGTTCCTCGATGGTGGGTTTGGGTGAATCGGGCATTGGCGACCTTTCCGGTGGTTCAGGATTTTAGTGTCAGGCGCGGTTTTGCCGCCCCAGCCTGTCGGTGATGCGGACGAGCTCGGCGCTGATCCCCGGCTCGCTCAGCGCATGGCCGGCGCGCGGGATGATCCGCAGCTCTGACGCGGGCCAGAGGTCGTGCAGGCGCTGCGCCATCATCGGTGGGCAGATCATGTCATACCTGCCTTGCACGATCGCGCCGGGGATATGGGCAATTCGGGGCATGTCGCGCAGGATCTGGCCGTCTTCCTTAAGAAAACCGGCGTGGGTGAAATAGTGATTCTCCAGCCGGGCGAAGGCGCGGGCATACTCGGTTGGCGCATCGGAACTGATGCCGTCATTGTCAATCGAGGCCAGCGTATTTTCCCAGACCGCCCAGGCGCGGGCATAGCGGGTCTGCTCGGCCATATCCTCGGAGAACAGGCGCTTGCTGTAAGCAGCGATCAAATCGCCGCGCTCGCCTTCGGGAATGATTTCGGTAAATCGCGCCCAGACATCGGGCCAGAACCTGCCCGCCCCGCCGGCATAGAACCAGTCGAGTTCCGCGCGGGTCATCAGGAACACGCCGCGCAACACCAGATGACGCACGGCGTCGGGGTGAGCTTGGGCATAGATCAGCGCCAGCGCCGCCCCCCAACTGCCGCCGAAGACCATCCAGTTCTGGATATCGAACGTCTTCCGGATCAGCTCGATATCGGCGACAAGATGCCAGGTTGTGTTGGCCTCGACAGAGGCATGTGGCCGCGAGCGTCCGCAGCCGCGCTGATCAAACAGGATGATTCGGTAGTGATTCGGATCGAAATAGCGCCGCATCGACGGGCTGCAACCGCCGCCCGGCCCGCCATGCAGCACGACCACGGGCAAGCCGTCGGGTTTGCCGCATTGTTCGACATACACCCGGTGACCATCGCCGACGTCCAGCATCCGCTGATCATAAGGGGTGATCTGCGGATACAGGAACTGGGCTGCGCTCTTATGACCTTCGACCCTGTCCATTTCGATCTATATAGACTGCTACGGGGATTCCCGCCACGGGTGTTGAAGGAACAAATGATGCAAACCGCCACGAATACCGTCGATCCCGCCGAGGTCGAGAAATTTCAGGCGATGGCCGCCGAGTGGTGGGACCCGAACGGCAAGTTCAAGCCGCTGCACATGCTGAACCCCTGCCGGCTGGATTATATCTGCGCGCAGATCGCAGCGCGAATTCGACCGCGATCTGACGGGCAACCTGCCGTTCAAGGGCTTGCGGATCCTCGATATCGGTTGTGGTGGCGGTCTGCTGTCAGAACCGATGGCGCGGCTGGGGGCAGATGTCGTGGGTGCGGATGCCGCAGAGCGGAATATTCCGGTGGCACAGGTTCATGCCGAACGGTCGGGGCTGGAGATCGATTATCGACACACCACCGCCGAGGCTCTGGCAGAAGCGGGCGAGACCTTCGACGCGGTGCTGAACATGGAAGTGGTCGAGCATGTGTCGGACCCGCTGGCCTATCTGACCGCCTGTCGGACGCTCTTGAAACCGGGCGGGCTGATGGTCTGTTCGACGATCAACCGGAACCCGAAAAGTTTCATGATGGCGATTGTCGGCGCAGAGTTCGTGATGCGCTGGCTGCCGAAGGGCACACATCAATGGGACAAGTTCATCACGCCGGATGAGTTGTTCGATCTCTTGAAAAACGCCGGATTAGAGCCTGTTGACCGCAAGGGTTTCGTGTTCAATCCGATCCAGTGGAGCTGGTCCCTATCCGAGCGTGATCTGTCGGTGAACTACGTAACGACCAGCCTGAAGCCGCGCTAGCCGTTATCCACAAGCCTGCTGCGCAACGTCCGCAGAATCGGTAGCACGGCGCGCACCCTGTCGGCGCCGATATCGTCGACGACCTCGTGGATCAGCGGCGCGATGGCCTGAAGGGCCGCATCGCGAGCCCGCAGACCCGCCGGGCTGATCGCCACGAACTTGCGCCGCGCATCGTCCCAATCGGGCCGGACATGGATGTGACCGGCCTGCTCGAGCTTGGTCAGCGTGTTGGTGATCGCGCCACGCGTCAGGTTGAAGCTGCGCGCCAGTTGCGCCGGGCTGCGCTCGCTCTGCATCCGCGCCAAATGGTTCAGGATCGAGAAATGGCTGATCTCCATCCCCTTCGGCAGGGCTTTGGTCAACCGCGCCCGGGCAAGCTGATCGACCATGAAGATCTCGCTAAAGAGCGAAACGGCAAGGGGATCGCCCGCCTCATCCATCACGGCCCCTCAAAGCGCCGGTCGTGGGTTAGCGAAGGCACGCGTTTGCGGGCCTTATCGACCTGCGAAAGGTCGAGATCGACCAGCGTGACGCCGGGATCGGTGCCGGCATCTGCCAGAACCTCTCCCCAAGGGGCGATGACCATGGAGTGTCCGTGGGTCTTGCGGATCTTGTCGTCGGATTGCGGATGGATCCCGGTCTGGGCGGGGGCAAGGACGAAGCAGCCGTTTTCTATGGCCCGGGCGCGCAGAAGGGTTTCCCAATGCGCGTCACCCGTGGGCTGAGAAAAGGCGGCGGGCACGGTCAGGATCCGCGCGCCTTTCTGCGCCAGGGCGCGGTAGAGATGCGGGAAGCGGATGTCATAGCAGACCGTCAGGCCGATGGTCGCGAAATCGGTCTGCGACACCACGGCGCGGGTGCCGGGGCGGTAGCCTTCCGACTCGCGGTAGGTTTCGGTTTCCGAGACATCGACGTCGAACATGTGGATCTTGTCATAGCGCGCGGTGATGTCGCCGCGGGGCGAGACCAGGAAGGATCGGTTGGCAAAGCGGCCATCGGGATCGTGCGTCTTCAGTCCCAGTGAACCGATCAATAGCCAGACCTTGAGCGCCTTGGCTTCGGCGCTTAGGGCGGCAAGCGTGTTGTCGTCCTCTTCGTGCTGCAGAACTTCTTTCTGGCGACCGCGGTTGGAGGAGACGCAGTTGGTGACCTCTGGCGTCAGAATAAACCGGGCACCGGCGTCCGCCGCCTCGCGGACATAGTTGAGTGTCACGGGCAGATTGGCTGCCGGATCATCCGACGCGTTCAGCTGAAGAAGCTGCGGCGCGGAGCATCTAGCGGGCCAGAAGCGGGTCTAACCTGCCCGCCCGGTCAAGCGCATTCATCTCGTCAAACCCGCCGACATGGCTTTCCCCGATGAAGATCTGCGGCACTGTCCGGCTGCCCGGCGCGCGCTGCATCATCTCGGCCCGTTTGGCGGGATCGCGCGACACGTCGATTTCCGAGAAAGACGCGCCCTTGGTCGAAAGCAGGCGCTTGGCCGCGTGGCAATAGCCGCAAAGTGGCGTTGTGTAGATGTCGATCTTTGGCATGGCCTGATATCCCTGTTCTGGCGTGACTATAGGGATTTAGGCATCCTTCGCAACGCGCGCCAGCGCCAGAACGGAAACTCGGGTTGCACCCGCCGCACGGCAGGCCTCGGTCGCCGCGGCGAAGGTCGCACCCGAGGTCATCACGTCGTCGATCAGCAGGACCGACCGACCCTTCAGCAGCGCCCCGCGTTTCGGATGCGGGGCAAAGGCGTCGCACAGATTGCGAAAACGCTCGTCGCGGGTCATGCCGTCCTGAACACGGGTGCGTTTCGTGCGGATCAGGGAATCGGGCGCGACATCCAGCGACAGGCTTTTGCCCAGCCGATTGGCCAGTAGTGCGGCCTGATTGTAGCGGCGCTGCAAGAGCCGCAGCCAATGCGCTGGGATCGGGACAATCAGCATGTCCTGCGCAGTGATCGGTGTGGCAGCAGCGGCCATCCAACGGGCGGCGGGAACACTGAGATCCTGACGGTCGCCATGTTTCAGCGCCAGAATCAGCCGTTTTGCGCCATCGCGGTACAGCAACGCCGCGCGGCCCCGATCCCATGGCCGGGCGACATGCAGGCAGTCGTCACAGGTTTCGGCATGGCCGGCATCGTCACCGGGAAGCGGAGTGCCGCAGGTGTCACAGACAAGACCCGAGATGAACGGCGTCGCGCGCCAACATTGACCGCAAAGCTGGAACGGCTCGCCGACGATCGCATCGCACATGACACATTGCGGCGGGTAAATCAGACGAAGCGCCGTTTGCATTTTCTGCCGAACCTCCTTACCTGCGATGCTAGCCGCGAGGAAAGCCGATGCAGCCGCCCCCAGACCTGACCGATCTTGCCGCTTTGCGCCGTTTCCGCGAACGGGCCACCAGCATGCCGGACCCGGCGATGTTCCTGCAACATGCGGCCGCAGCCGAGGTTCAGGAAAGACTCACCCTGGTTAACAGGCGGTTTACGTCGCCCGCCGTGGTGACAGGATTTCCGCAGGTTTGGGACGGCTTCGAGGCCGCGAAACTGGTTCCGGATGAAGAGGTGCTGGATCTTTCCGAAGGCGCGCATGATCTGGTGATCCACGCACTATCCTTGCATTGGGCCAATGATCCGGTCGGGCAGATGGTGCAGGCGCGGCGGGCGCTGAAAGCGGACGGGTTGTTCGTTGCCGTGCTGTTCGGCGGGCAGACGCTGGCCGAATTGCGGGCGGTTCTGGCAGAGGCCGAAGTCGCTGCGACGGGCGGGCTGAGCCCTCGTGTCGCACCGATGGCAGAGATCAGGGATGTCGGCGCATTATTGCAGCGGGCGGGATTCGCCCTGCCAGTTGCGGATTCCGTAACGCAGACCGTCACCTATGCCTCGGCTTTGCATCTGATGCGCGATCTGCGCGCGATGGGAGAGACCAACGCACTGGCTGCGCGCAACCGCCAGCCCTTGCGGCGGGGCATTCTGGCCGAGGCAAACCGTATCTATCAAGAGGAATTCGCCGACGGTGAGCGCATCCGCGCTACATTCGAGATGATCTTTCTGACCGGCTGGTCCCCCTCGGCCGATCAGCCGAAACCCTTGCGCCCGGGATCCGCCACGACACGGCTGGCCGACGCTCTCGGGACCGAAGAAGCCCCCACCGGCGACACCGCTCGACCCGACCGGGTTTGACGGACCGCGAATATCGGCTATCTGCCGAGGGCAATGCACTGACAGGATGTAACATGCTGGACGAGACACGAAATTCCCCGGTCGAGATGCGACCGGACCATGCGCCCGCCGATCATCCCGCGCTGCCGAAGCCGAAGGTCGGTGTGTTGCTGGCCAATCTGGGGACGCCCGATGCTACTGATTACTGGTCGATGCGGCGCTACCTGAGCCAGTTTCTGTCGGACCGGCGGGTGATCGACTACTCGCCATGGTTTTGGCAGCCACTGTTGCAAGGCATCATCCTGTCGCGGCGGCCGTTCAAATCGGGGGCCGCCTATCGCTCGATCTGGAACAACGAGGCAAACGAAAGCCCTCTGATGACGATCACGAAGGCACAGACGGCGGCGATTGCCGCTGAGTTGGCCAAAGTTTACGGCGGCGAGGTCGAGGTTGATTTTTGCATGCGCTACGGCAACCCCTCGACACCCTCCAAGGTAAGGGCGATGGTTGGCATGGGCTGCCGAAAAATATTGTTTTTCCCGCTTTATCCGCAATACGCCGGGGCCACGGTCGCGACCGCGAACGATGAGTTCTTTCGGGCGCTGATGGATCTGAAATGGCAGCCGCCGGTGCGCACGGTGCCTGCCTATTTCGACGACGGCCCCTATGTAGACGCTTTGGCGCAATCGGTTAAGCGTGCTTATGCGGAGTTGAAGCAGGAGCCTGATATTCTTGTCGTGTCCTATCACGGCCTGCCGCAGCGCTATCTGACAGAGGGCGACCCCTACCACTGCCAGTGCCAGAAAACCACGCGATTGCTGAAGGAGCGGCTGGGTTGGGCTGACGACCGGATAAAGACTACGTTCCAGTCGAAGTTCGGACCAGAGGAATGGCTGCAGCCCTATACAGTCGAGGAAGTCGCGCGGTTGGCGCAAGCGGGCAAAAGGCGGATCGCGGTCATTGCGCCCGCGTTTTCAGCGGACTGCATCGAGACGCTGGAAGAGATCAACGAAGAAATCCGCGAAAGCTTCGAACATGCGGGGGGCGAGAGCTTCACCTACATCCCCTGCCTCAATGACGATCCAGCGCATATCGCAGCTTTGGTCGGGATCATCCGGCAGAACCTTGCGGGATGGGCCACGTAGGCAAACGAAAAAGGCCAGGGAAGACCCTGGCCCGTTCCGTCGATCTGAAAACCGATTAGTTGCTGGCTGCAACAGCGCCTGCAACGAGAACCAGCAGAAGCAGCGGAACCAGAAGGCCGCCACCCGAGGAACCCGAGGATTCTTCGACGATGACCGGAGCTTCCATGACGGGAGCGTCCATGCCGCCAGCAACAGCTGCGGAAGCGGCAAAGGTAAGAGCGGCAGCGAGTACAAGTTTCTTCATTTTATCCTCCAGAAAAGCTGACCAATATATTAACATACGTCAGCCATTAACGGTGCGTTGTAGGACTCCTATAGGCAGTTAACCGTGGCAGAATCCAGCAAAATTTTGCGATCCGCGGTTGGGATTCCCGCTGTTGTCGTCAAATTAGCAACACCTGTGTGCCCACCTTCGCGAATTCAAAGAGTTCGGCGATGTGCTGGTTGTAAAGGCCGATGCAGCCATTCGACGAACGCCGACCGATCTTGCGCGTGTCGTGGGTGCCGTGAATACGGTAGTAGGTCCAGGACAGGTAGAGCGCATGCGTCCCCAGCGGATTATCGGGGCCGGGGCCCACATAATCGGGCCATTCCGGATTGCGCCTTTTCATGGCGGGGGTCGGCCGCCATTCCGGGCCTGTGACCTTTTGCACGACAGAAGTACGGCCGCGCCGCGTCAGATCCTCGGTCAAGGGAACGCTGGTCGGGTAGAGTTTGTAGGTGCCGCCGTCATCGGACCAGTAATGCAACGCCCGCGACGTGGTATCGACCAGGATCGCGCCCTTGCTAAGCGAGCCGAAATAGGGCCGCCAGTCCAGAACCCGGAAGCTGGAGATATTGTGGCGCACCGGACCAGAGATATCCGATTCAAATTCAACCGTCCCGCTACCGGTCTGGGCCAGCGCGGGGGAGGCAAGAAGTCCCGCCGCGGCGGCTGTGCCCGCCAGAAATCCGCGTCGGTCCAGGGTGAGTTTCTTGTGGTCTGACATGTGAGTGCTCCGAAAAATACCGTGGTTTCCGTTTGTTCCAGAATATTGCGCCAAAGCCGCAGTCGCAATTCAAACAAGCGTCAGCCGGCCGATCACCAACTCTTGGGTTTGTATAACATCGCGTGTCGATATAGAGCATGTCGGAACAAAGCAAAACTGGTGTCTTGATGACTCGTCTTTTCGCATTCGCTCTGCCGGTCCTGATTCTTCTGGCAAGTTGCGCCCCCGCGCCGGTGGCAACGCTTGGACCCGACGGTAAACCTTTGCCGCAGGTCTATCGCATTTCGGCCCGCGACGAAGGGCAGATCCAGTTCCGGATGCTTGATGAGGTCAACCGCCTGCGCGCGGCAGCCGGGGCGGCACCCGTCCAACTGAACTCGCAACTGAACGCCGCTGCCGCCACCCATGCGCGCGACATGTCGGTGCAAAACCGTCCGTGGCATTTCGGGTCCGACGGATCGTCGCCGTTGGATCGGGCGCGGCGCGTCGGCTATTCCGGCCAGTTGCTGGGAGAGACGATTTCCGAAACCTACGAGGCCGAACTGGAAACGCTGGCCGCCTGGATGGACCAGCCGGACACCCGAGCCATCATCATGGACCGCCGCGCGACGCAGTTGGGATTTGAGTGGTATCAGGAACCCAACGGCAAGATCTGGTGGACGCTGATCACCGGCACCTAAGCGCCCGATTTTACGGAAAAATATCGATCTGCGTACCGTCGCGCACCATAGCGTAGATATCCTCCATCTCGCGGTCGCTGACCGAAATGCAGCCAAAGGTCCAGTCCGGCCCCTTGCTATCCTGCTTGCGCCGACCGCCGTGGATAAAGATATCGCCGCCGGGTTCCATCCCGAAACTGGCGGCGCGGGCGACATCGACCTCGTTCGGGTATGAGATACCGATCGACAGGTAAAAGTCGCTGCGCGGATTGCGCCGGTCGATCAGATAGGACCCTTCCGGCGTACGACCGTCACCCCTGACCTCTTTGTGGCCGGCCGGCGCAAATCCAAGGTCTATCTTGTAGGCTTTAAGTACAGTTTGGTGGTGCAGAAGATACATGCGGCGTTCGCCTTTCATGACGACGACGCGCGTTACTTCCGGCCCGTTGTATGTTTTGAACTTCGACGCACAAGAGGCGAGAAACGCCATCGCTGCGCCAGAAAGGAAAAACCTGCGATTCATTGTGTCACTGCCCATTCGTTTCTTTTTTGGAATCTATACAACAGCCCGCCGCGCCCCGGAACCCATTTTGAATGGGTTTGGTCACGGTTTCGTGAACTCGCGGGCCCGGCTGATTCGGTGGCTACCGACTGAACCGGGCCACAAGCTCGACATGCGGCGACCAGCGGAACTGATCGACGACCTCGATGCCCGTCAGTGCAAAGCCCGACTCGGTCAGGATCCGCGCGTCCCGGGCGAAAGTGACCGGATTGCAGGACACCGCGGCTATGCGCTGGAGGTTCGATGCGGCGATTTGGGTCATCTGCGCCTCTGCCCCGGCGCGAGGCGGGTCAATGACGACGACGTCAAAGCGCTTCAATTCGTCCGGCAACAGCGGGCGGCGGAAAAGATCGCGCGTCTCGGCAGTGACCCGTTTCAGGCCGGTGGCGTGGCGCCAGCCGCGATCAAGCGCGGCCAGCATCGCCGAATCGCCCTCAACCGCATGCACTTCGGCGGTTTCGGCCAGCGGCAAGGCGAAGGTGCCGCATCCGGCGAAAAGGTCTGCGACATGTTTGGCGGAGCCAACAGCGGCGCGGACCGCGCGCAACAAGGCCGCCTCGCCATCTTCGGTGGCCTGCAGAAAGGCGCCTGGCGGCGGCAGAACACTGGCTTTACCGAAGATCTGCAACGGCGGCTGACGCTGTGCGATCTGTTCGCCGTCCCAGGACAGACGGGCAAGCTGGAATTGCTCGACCAACGCAGAGAGCGCGATGCGCAGCGGGCCGTCAATGGGCTTGCCGCCCGATGCGGCCACATCAATGCCGCCGCTCGATTGGGTCAGGGTGAAGGCGACCTCGGCCTTGCGGGACGCACCGGTGACGGTCAACTGCTCCAGCGCCGGAATTGCTGCCATCAGATCGGGATGCAGCAAGTGGCAGTTCGGGATCGGGATGATCGTGTCGGATGCGCGGGCGTGTAAGCCGACAATCGCCCCCTTCTTGCTGCGTCGGGCCGACAGCGTGGCGCGGCGGCGGGATTGCGGCGGAGAGGTGTGGATGCCGGTAATCTCGGCGGAAAATCCTTGTGCAGATACTGCTTTTCGCACCACCTCAATCTTCCAATGCGCGACGAAATCGTCGGCGGCATGTTGCAGGCTGCATCCGCCACAGGACTTGAAATGCGTGCAAGGCGGTTTGACGCGGATGACCGAAGGAGTGACGATTTTGGGCGCGGGCATGCGGTCGTTGATGACCTCGCCCTCGACCACTTCGCCGGGCAGGGTGCCGGGAACGTATACGGGGCCTTGCGCGATGCCTTCGCCAAGATGGCCAAGGCGCTGGATGGTCAGGATCATTCAGCCGCCTCGGCGATCCCGATGAACCCGCCCGACTGGCGGTCCCAGAACCGGGCATAGATGCCGCCTTTCGCCAGCAGTTCGGTATGCGTGCCTTCCTCGACGATGCGGCCATCGTCCAGCACGACGATCCGGTCCATCCGGGCGATCGTCGACAGGCGATGCGCGATGGCCAGCACCGTCTTGCCCTCCATCACGCAAGTCAGGGCCTTCTCAATCTCGGCCTCGACTTCCTGAATCGAGCGCGCTTGTAGCTTCATCCAGAACCAGGATCGGCGCGTCTTTCAGGATAGCGCGCGCCAGGGCGATACGCTGACGCTGGCCGCCGGAGAGCTTCACACCGCGCTCGCCCAGATGCGCGTCATAACCGCGGCGACCCTTGAAATCCTGCAGGCCCAGGATGAACTCGTGCGCCTCGGCGCGTTTGGCGGCGGCGATCATCTCGGTCTCGGTGGCGTCGGGTCGGCCGTAACGGATGTTGTCGCGGGCCGAGCGGTTGAACATCGCGGTTTCCTGCGTGACCATGCCGATCTGGCGGCGCAGGCTTTCCTGCGTCACGTCGCGAATGTCGGTTCTGCCGATGCTGACCCGACCTTTTTCGGGATCGTAAAGGCGCAAGAAGCAGCGCCACGAGCGTTGACTTGCCGGCCCCGGATGCGCCGACGATCCCGATCTTCTGGCCGGGCTCGATCCGCAGCGAAACCGTATCTAAACCGCCGGAATCCCGACCATAGGCAAAACTGACATTGTCAAATTCGATGGCGCCGGTCTGCGTCAACTCGGCGGCGTCAGGGGCGTCGGTCAGGGTGTGAAGCGGGGTCAGTGTGCGCATGCCATCCTCGACTTCGCCGACGCTGGAATAGATGCCCATCAGCGCAAAACTGACCCAGCCCGTCATCTGCGCGATCCGGATCGCGACGGCCCCCGCGGCGGTGATGTTGCCAGCGGTGGCCTGGCCTTGAGTCCAGAGCAGCAGCGCGCCACCGATCAACAGTACGGGCAACGCGCCACCGATGATCATCAGCATGAGGCGAAACCACGCCGCGACATTGCCGAATTCCAGCGCGCGCTCGCGGAACAGGCCCATCGCGGACAGGGCCGCGCGATCTTCATGGTCGGCATGGGCGAAGAGCTTGACGGTCTTGATATTGGTGATCGTATCGACGACCTGCCCCGAAACCATCGCCCGAGCCCCTGCCCGCGCACCGGAACGCAACCGAACTCGCGGCATGAACCAGCGGATCAGCCCGAGATAGGCAACAAGCCAGACCATCAGCGCAAGCGCGATGCGCCAGTCAATGGTCAGCAACAGCAGGCCCGACCCGATCAATGACGCCAGCGCAAAGGCGACGACGTTGATTGATTCCACCGTGACATCGGTCAGCGCGCGAGCGGTTTGCATCTGCTTTTGCGCGATGCGCCCGGCAAAGTCATCGTCGAAGAAGGTCACCGCCTGGCCCAGCGTCCAACGATGTAACCGCGACAGGACCAGCGGGTTGATATTGGGGCCGACGACGATGCTGTTGGCAGCCGCGCTCAGACCAAATACCGCCGGGCGGATGATCAGGAAGAATACGATAAACCCCAGTATCAGAGCCGCATTCTTGGAAAAGAACTGATCAGGTCCCGTATTCAGAGCGGCGTCGATCACGGTGCCCAGAAGCATCGCAGTGATAACCTCCAGTGTGCCTGCAACACACGAGGCGATGGCAGCAACGATCAGCACCGGCATCGAACCGCCCAGCGCCCAGAGAAAGAACCGCCCCAGCGTTTGCGGGGGCGGGCCCTTCGGCCTCGGCGAAGGGGTCTATCAGATCGCCAAGTCTCATTCAGCGGCCTCATCCGTGCGGATGAAGCCGCCCGATTGCCGCCCCCAGAACCCGGCATACAGACCGTCCTGCGCCAGCAGATCGGCATGACTGCCCTCCTCGACGATACGGCCGTCATCTATGACCAGAATGCGATCCATCCGTGCAATGGTAGACAGCCGGTGCGCGATGGCAATGACCGTCTTGCCCTCCATCACGCCGTAAAGCGTGTTCTGGATCGCGGCCTCGACCTCGGAGTCGAGCGCACTGGTGGCTTCGTCCAGCACCAGAATCGGCGCATCCTTGAGAATCATCCTCGCAATCGCGATGCGCTGTCGCTGTCCGCCCGACAGCTTCACGCCACGTTCGCCAACATGAGCGTCATAGCCGCGCCGACCTTTCGGGTCCTCAAGTTCAAGGATGAAGTCATGCGCCTCCGCCCGCTTTGCGGCGGCGATAACCTCTTCCTCGCTTGCGTCGGGACGACCGTAAAGGATGTTGGCCCGGATCGAGCGATGCAGCAAGCGAACTGTCCTGCGTCACCACACCGATTGCACCGCGCAAGCTGGCTTGCGTCACCCCGGCGATGTTCTGGCCGTCGATCAGGATCTCTCCTTTCTCGGCATCGCGGAACCGCAGCATCAGGTTGACCAGCGACGATTTGCCCGCGCCGGAGCGCCCGATCAGCCCGACCTTTTCGCCGGGTTCGATGATCAGGTTGATATCATTCAGCCCGCCGCGATCCTTGCCGTAGTGGTGGGTCAGGTGACGGAATTCGATCCGGCCATCCTTGATTGCCAGCGTGTCCTCCGACCAGTCGACCACCGTGTGCGGCACGGCGATTGACCGCAGCCCTTCACGGATCACCCCGGCATGTTCGAAAAGTCGGATCGTCACCCAAAGGATCCAGCCGCTCATCCCGTTCAACCGAACGGTGAGCGCAGATACGGCGGCAACCTCGCCGACCGAGACCTCGCCCTGTATCCAGAAATAGACGGCAGCGCCGTTCACGCCGACGAAAAGGATGCCGTTGATCAGGTTCAGGCCCAGCGATAGTTCGGTCATGATCCGCAGGAACCGCTGGAACCGCAGACGCAAACGACGCATGGCCGACAGTACGTAAGCCTCTTCCGCGGGGCCGTCCGAGAACAGCTTTAACAGTCTCTATATTGGCATAAGCGTCCACGACGCGACCCGTCACCATCGACCGCGCATCCGACCATTTCTCGGATGCGCTGGCCACGCGAACCGCCGTCCAGCGGGTATAGGCGATATAGGCCGCCAGCCAGATCAGCAGCGGGACCGAGATGCGGGGGTCGATCTCTGTCAGGATGATAAGCGCCCCGACGACGTAGATCAGCGAATACCAGATGCCTTCGAACATCATGTAGGACGCATCCTCGATCGCCGGACCCATCTGCATGACCCGGTTCGACAGCCGTCCGGCAAAGTCGTTCTGGAAAAAGTTCATCGACTGACCCAACAAATGCCGATGCGCCCGCCAGCGGACCTGTTCCTGCATGTTTCCCGCCAGCGTCTGTTCCAGAAGCAGGTGGTTGGCGAAGATCAGCGCGGGGCGCAGGAACATCACCAGCGCCGCGACAAGGATCAGCTCTGCCGCGTGGCTGGCCCAGAATGTGAGCCGGGCCCGCCTGGGTCATGATGTCGATCAGGCGACCCGCATACCAGATCATCCAGGCCTCGAACAACGCGACCAGCAGGCCGGTCAGCGCCATCCAGGGGATCAGACGCCGGAACGGGTGCATCTGGGTCATGACATAGGCCCAAAGGGTTTTCGGCGGGGTCGTGGTTTCATGGTCCTGAAACGGATCGACGAGGTTCTCAAACAGCCGGTACATGCCGTTCACCTTTAATTTAATAGCAATGTAGAAAAAGGGTTAGGTCGGGGGCGGCGGAGTTCAGGCGGTATACATGGAACCGGCCGGAAAGCGCGATTTGGCCACGACTGCCAGACGGACTCCGCCCTGCAAGGGCGTTGGGATATCCGCGCGCGTGATGCGAGCCCCCAGATATGTCCGATTGTTGCTAACCATGCGCGCAGTTTACCAAAACTTTCCGTCAAGGCAATTGCCGAAGTTTCGGCGGGCGGAAATCCGGCTATGCCAGCAGATCATCCCGCGTCAGCGCGAAATCCGAGGCGATCCAACGCGCCTCGATCTCTTGCAGTTTTTCGCCCAGCGCCGGACCGTGCAGGTCGGGCATCAGGTCGGCGGCCTTGACGGGCAGGACCGCCGCCGCACCGCGCGCGGCGTCATCGCTTGCGTCCGGCGCCAGCGGCGCGCCCAGGCTGGCGGCGCGCAGCAGTGCTATGTCGACAGCGGTTTTGGTTCCATGACGGTATCCGAGTTCGGATATCCCTTTGTTAGAGCCTGTTTCAGCGCGCAGCACCGCGTATCGGTGGGCGTCCGCATTGGACAGCCGAAGGGCGTCTTTGACACCCTCGCCACCCAGAACAGCCAAGCGTCGGATCGGGTCGGTATCGTGCCCCTCTTCCAGATGCACCAAGGGAGCCAGCGCGCGTGGATCGGCCCCCGGCAGGATGCGGGCAAGCGCACCGGTCTGGGCCATTGCTGCAACCGCGGGCGCGGGATCGGGCGCTGCGAGAAGGTTCAGAAGCTCTGCGCCCACGCGTTCACGCGACAGCGTGTCCAGCCCGTCGAGATTGGCGGCGATTGCGGCCAGGGCTTCGGGGTCCATGCCGACTGCCGGATCGCCGTAATAGGCATGAAACCGGAAGAAACGCAGGATGCGCAAGTAATCTTCGCGGATCCGCGCCTCGGCATCTTCGATGAACCGAACCCGACGCGCCTTGAGATCCGGCAGCCCGCCCAGCGGATCGACCAGCGTGCCATCCGCCAGCGGCATAAAGCGCGTTGACCGTCAGATCGCGGCGATGCGCGTCGTCGGCGACATCGCTGGCGAAGGCGACAACCGCGCGGCGGCCATCGGTCTCGACATCCTTGCGGAAGGTCGTGACCTCATGCGGGGATGCCGCCCGAAACCACTGTCACGGTACCGTGGTCGATACCTGTGGGCACCGGCTTCATCCTGGCGGCCAGCGCGATCCTCATGACCTGCTTCCGGCAACGCATCGGTTGCGATATCGACATCGGCGACGGGCACCCCCAACAAAGCATTGCGGACGCAACCCCCAACGAAAAGCGCCTGATGCCCGGCGTCGTTCCAGGGCCTTCATCAGGGCCTGTGTGCCGTGGCGGGTGATCCAGTCGCCGGTGATCCGCATCAGCGATCCAGCCGTTCGGCCAGCCCACGCAGAATACGGGCGGTCGCGCCCCAGATATAGTAGGGGCCATAGGGCACGACGAAATAGTGCCGGGGCGCACCGCGCCAGAGCCGGGACTGGATCTGGTAATTCGCCAGCCTGGTGACATGGGCGAAGGGAACCGAGAAGACCTCATCCACTTCGCCAGTCTCCGGGATGGGCGAGAAATCGGCGATGACCTGGCCAAGAACCGGGGTCACGCGGAAACCGGTAACGGTTTCATGCGTGGGCAGGGTTCCGAGCACCTGCACATTGGCCGGATCGAGGCCGATTTCTTCGTGCGATTCGCGCAGCGCAGCCCCGACCGGACCATCATCGCCGGGATCGACCTTGCCGCCGGGAAAGGCGATCTGGCCGGGATGATGCTTTAGCGCCGAATTGCGTTTGGTCAGAACCAGCCGCAGACCTTGTGCACCGTCCTGAAGCGCGATCAGAACGCCGGCGTCGCGCAGCTTTCGGTCCTGCTGGCAGCGCGACCTCTGGGTTGAGATCGAAATCCGACGATCGGGCGCTGGCCTGTTCCAGCGCAAGGCGCACCGGCGCGAAAGGATCAGGTCACCGGAGCCTGCCTTTGCCTCAGACCCCAGCGTTTCCGGCGTCGAATTCGTAATGCGCACCGCAAAACTGGCAATCGGCGGTGACGATGCCGTCATCGGTCGTCATCTGGCCGATATCCTTGGCCGAGTAGATCGACAGGCTTTCGCGAACGCGATCGGCGGAACAAGTACAACCAAAGGCGATCGGCTGCGGATCAAAGACCCGCGGGCCTTCCTCGTGGAACAGCCGCACCAGAAGCTCGGTCGGCTGAACCGTCGGGCCGACAAGTTCTATCGCTTCGACCGTGTCCAGAAGCGTGTTGGCGCGGGTCCAGTTCTCTCCCTCTTCGCCGGAAATGATATCCTCGGGGTTCAACAGGCCGCCTTCGCCGCTGCCGCCTTCGGTCGCGGCGAAGGGCGAGGCTTTTGGCATGGTCTGCAACATCACGCCGCCCGCGCGCCACGACGGTTCGCTGCCCGGCACCTGCGATTTTCCGAACGACAGCGCGAAACGGGTGGGCAGCTGCTCTGACTGGGCGAAATAGGTCTCTGCGCAGCTTGACAGCGACTCGCCGGCAATCGGGGTGATGCCCTGATAGGGCACCATGCCCTCGCCCTGGTCGATCAGGATCGCCAGATAGCCCTGGCCGATCTGCGGGAAGGGGCGTTCCGGCGGGATCGAGCTCCTGATCGTCATAGCTTGCATAGGCGCGGACCTGCGCGGGCTCCCCGGCCTCGCTGGGGCCATAATAATCGGTCGCGATCAGCCGGGCGGCGCCGTTGCCGCGCACTTGCAGCGACAGTTTCCAGCGCAGCTTGATTGTCTGGCCGATCAGTGCGGTCAGCAGCGTGGCCTCTGCCACCAGAGCCTCGATCGCGGGCGGATAGTCGTGCTGGGCCAGCACGTTGTCCAACACCCCGTCCAGCCGCGCGACCCGGCCACGGATGTCCGAGCGGTCCAGCTGGAAGGGCAGGACGGTATCGTCCCAAGCGATTTGCGATCCAAGCGACATGAGGGTTCCTTGGGGGTTTCCTTGGCGGGCAAGGGTTGGCATACCGCGTCTATATGGGCCGGGCAACCGGTTCACCAAGGGCGAGGCGGGAATGGACACGGCAATATGATCCGGCGATTTGGCGAAGCCGTGCGACTGGATCAGCGCTACGAGTTGCGGCCCGGGGCCTATGCTGTGTTGATCCGGGACGGCAAGCTTCTGCTTACCCATCAGGCAGAACCTCAGTCCGAGGTGCAATTGCCGGGCGGCGGCATCGATCCGGGCGAATCGCCGGTTCAGGCGCTGCACCGCGAAGTGTTCGAGGAAACCGGCTGGCACATCGCCAATCCACGCCGACTGGGCGCCTTTCGCAGGTTCACCTATATGCCCGAATATGACCGCTGGGCAGAGAAGGTTTGCCACATCTACCGGGCCCGTCCGGTGCTGTGCCGTGGCGCGCCGACAGAGAAGCATCACACCGCCATCTGGTCCTCTCCCGAAGTGGCGGCCGGGATTCTGGCGAATGCGGGTGACCGGATGTTCGTTAACCGGCTGTTCAGGCTTTTGGACCGTTGAAATCCAGAAGGACTGCTGAGACGTCATCGGGGAAATCTTCATCGCCCGCATAGGCATTGAGGTCCCAGATCAGGGTTTCGAAAAAGGCTTGCCCTTTCAGGCTGCGATTGCGGCGCAGCAGATCCGAAAGCCCCTCATCCTCCAGCATAGCACCGGTTGGGTCGGGCAGTTCGGTGATGCCGTCGGACGGGATCAACAGCCGGTCGCCGGGATGCAGTTGCAGTTCGAAATCTTGCCAGAGCGCGTCGGAAATCAGACCGATCGGCAAGCCACCACTACCGGGTGCTTCAAGTTCTCCCGACCGGCGCTGGATCGTCGGGTGCGGGTGGCCGCATTGCGCCATCACCGTTTGGCCCGTGGTCAGGTCGAGATGGCCGAGCAGCATGGTGAAATAGTGGTCCGTCTCCATTTCTCGCAGCATCAGCGTGTTCAGATGCTGCGCAACAGCCGCCGGGCTGCGGGCGGCAAAGCCGCCACCCTTTACGCGTCGGAGGGCCAGATTCTGGCTTGCCGAATTGCCCGAGAAGTGACCCGCAAGACGCGCGGTCAGCAGAGCCGCGGCAATACCGTGGCCGGACACGTCGATCGAAAAGAACCCGACCGAACTGTCGTTGATCGGAAAGAACCCGACCAGATCTCCGCCGACCCGGCCACTGGGGCGCAGCAACAGGGAAACCTCTGCCGCGCCAAAGTCGTGATGGCGGTCGGGGACGAGCGACTGCTGCAGGCGGCGCGCCTCTAGCAGGTCGCGGTCGAGCACATCGTAAAGCGCGCTCATCTCTTCGAGCGTTCGGGTGATGAGGCGGTTCTTTTCCGTCAGTTCGCGTTCCATCCGGAGGATCCGTTCACCTGCCCGAATGCGAGCCCGAAATTCGGTTGAAGCGATCGGTTTGGTCAGAAAGTCGTCCGCCCCAACATCGAGGCCGCGCGCGATGTCGATCTTTTCGGATTTCGATGTTAGCAGGATGAAATAGCCGTAGCTGGTATTCTGGCGGCTTCTGAATATCTCGCAGAATTCTAGGCCGGTCATGCCGGGCATCATCCAGTCGCTTACGATCAGGTCGATCGGGTGCGCATCGCAGAGCGCCAGGGCTTCGGCCCCCGACCCGGCCTCGAACACGCGATAGCCCCAGCGAGTGAGGTATGAGGACAGGATCCTGCGCTGCGCACGGCTGTCGTCGACAACCAGAACCGATTCCGCAGCCTCGGCATCCGGTTCCCGATCCGGGTTAATCTTCATCGCCGACATGTTTGCCACAGCCCGTCCTTCCCGCTTTCGGGCAGTTTTCTAGGTTAGGGCTATCAGCAATCGGGTTTCAAAGTGATTAAGGCTAAAAATCGCGGAGTTTTCCCGGTTGGTGTCGATGGGTGGTTAAGGATTGCTGTTTAGGCAGGTCCGGTGCGTGAGGCACCCCCGGAAGGGCGAAGGAGGGGACATGATTGATTGGGAAAGAGTAAACGAACTGCGAGACGAGGTTGGGACCGAGGACTTCAAGGAGGTTGTCGAACTGTTCCTCGAAGAGGTTGAGGAGGTGATTGAGCGGTTGCGCAGCGGCCCGGATCCGTCCCGGCTTGAGGAGGATTTCCATTTTCTCAAGGGTAGCGCGCTGAACCTTGGATTCGCGGCTTTGGGTGATATCTGCCAGCAGGGCGAGAAGCGCCCCGACTCCGTCAATCTGAGCGATGTGTTCGAAACCTACGGGGCATCGAAGAAGGAATTCCTGTCGGAAACCAAAGGCCTGGGCTTCGCCGCCTGAGCGTCGTCTGCTGCGCAAATCAGCGCGCGTCTGATCGCGGGTGATGTCGCGAACCACCATGCTGCGGCAGCAAACCAGACGAGATCGCGGGCGGATTTCCTGTTATGATCGAACGGGGCGATGTCATTCTGCGTGGGCAAGCGTTCGGTGCATTCCTGCGACAAGCCGGGCCGACGCGGCAGGGTTAGGATCGCAGACCTCTCGGTGCCGGCATGTCGGCCGCACCGCCCGGAATACTCCGTCGCAAAGCGCCTTGTCGGTCGGGGCAAAACCCAATAGACCGCGCCGTTGAAACCCCCCAAAGACGGAGGCCTCAATGTCCGCGCCCAAGAAAGTCGTGCTTGCCTATTCGGGCGGCCTCGATACCTCGATCATCCTGAAATGGCTGCAAACGGAATATGGCTGCGAGGTCGTGACCTTCACCGCCGATCTGGGCCAGGGCGAGGAACTGGACCCGGCGCGCAAAAAGGCCGAACTGCTGGGGATCAAGCCCGATAACATCTATATCGAGGACGTCCGCGAGGAGTTCGTGCGCGACTTCGTGTTTCCAATGTTCCGCGCCAATGCGCTTTACGAGGGTCTGTATTTGCTGGGCACCTCGATTGCGCGACCGTTGATTTCCAAGCGACTGATCGAGATTGCCGCCGAAACCGGGGCCGATGCCGTGGCGCATGGCGCGACCGGCAAGGGCAACGATCAGGTGCGGTTTGAACTCAGCGCCTATGCGTTGAATCCCGATATAAAAGTGATCGCGCCGTGGCGGGAATGGGATCTGTCGAGCCGCAGCAAACTGCTTGAATTTGCAGAGGCCAACCAGATTCCGATTGCCAAGGACAAACGCGGCGAAGCGCCGTTCAGCGTCGATGCCAACCTGCTGCACACCTCGTCGGAAGGCAAGGTGCTGGAAGATCCCGCCGTCGAAGCGCCCGATTACGTCTATCAGCGCACGATCGCGCCGGAAGACGCGCCCAACACGCCCGAACATGTCGAGATCGGGTTTGAGAGGGGCGATGCAGTGTCTATTAACGGAGAAATGTTGTCCCCTGCGACGATCTTGACGAAGCTCAACGAGCTTGGCGGCAAGCATGGAATCGGTCGGCTGGACCTTGTCGAGGGCCGCTTCGTCGGCATGAAATCGCGCGGGATTTATGAGACGCCGGGCGGGACGCTGCTGCTGGAAGCGCATCGCGGGATCGAGCAGATCACGTTGGATCGGGGGGCCGCGCATCTGAAAGATCAGATCATGCCGCAGTACGCCGAACTGATCTACAACGGCTTCTGGTTCAGCCCGGAACGCGAGATGTTGCAGGCGCTGATCGACAAAAGTCAGGACCATGTGACCGGCACTGTCCGGTTAAAGCTTTACAAAGGCCTCGCCCGGACGGTCGGTCGCTGGTCTGATCACAGCCTGTATTCCGAGTCGCATGTCACCTTCGAGGATGACGCCGGCGCCTACGATCAGAAGGATGCGGCGGGTTTCATCAAGCTGAATGCCCTTCGGCTAAAACTGATCGCGATGCGGAATCGGCGGCTGGGCTGATGGCGCTGGAGCGGCGCGAGGTCACCAAGCACCATCTGCTCGCGCTGTTTCAGTTGAAGGTGCGGGAAGATCAGCCGGGGTTGGTTGCGCCCAACGAGATCACTCTGGCGCAGGCCGCTTATGAGGGTGAAGGCGTTTATGTCTGGGGTTTGTGGGATGAAGACACAGCTATCGGGCTGATGGCGATGATCCACCCACGGGAGTATGACGATCTTCAGGAAGGCGATGATCCAGACGCCGCCTATATCTGGCGGTTGATGATCGGCGCGGATCATCAGGGCAAAGGATATGGTCTTGCGGCGCTGGAGGCGGCGATGGAACAAACCCGGGCATGGGGACTACCCCGGATCACCCTGACTGTCGCCGACAAGCCCGAGAGTGCCTTGGGGTTCTATGAACGAGCCGGTTTCCGGCGAACCGGACGTATCGTCGATGAGGAAATCGAGATGCTGCGTCTGCCATAGTCGCCGTTTCACTGCCGCAGGCGTTGCCGGGCCAGGACCTCGTAATACGGCATCGCTGCGTCTGCCAGTTTCGCATAGTCGCCGGTCAGGTCCGGAAGTGGTGCCTCGGGCCCGGCAAAGCCGGTGCTTTCATGAACCGCGCCGTACCAATGCTTCGCCCAAATGCCGTCGCTGGAATGGCCGCCAGCGGGCCAAATCAGCATGTTAGGGTCGAAATTCAATCCGATCCGGCTGCATAACAATCCCAATATATAACTGGGATTATCTCTAATATCGGAACTATCAATGATCAGGCCGCCGACCTTGTCATGGATCTCGACTTGCTGGCGAAACCCGATATCGTCCAGTGAAGGCGCTTCGCGTTTGGCACTATAGCTGGCGACGACACGGGCAGGATGGCGGATCAGGTGGATATTCTCAAAGCCAGAGGCCCAGTCTTTCGGAAAACCACTAACCATGTGATGCGGCATGACCTTCAGGTAGAAATGCGGCTTCCCGTCCGGGACCGGTCCGATGCAGCGATTGGCGATTTTGGCGGGGTCCGTCTCGTACGCCGCGATGATTTCATCGCGCATCGGGTGGTCGATCCCGGTAGTCGAAAGATAGGCCGCATAAAACGGTTCGTCCCAGACGGCGAAATCGGCGCGCGCACCGAACGCGTACATCATCGCGGTCGAAAGGTTGCGCGGCCCGGACCACATCGCGACGCGCATCAGCCGGTTTCCCGGTCGACGAGTTGTTTGTAAAGCTGCCGGATCTGCGCAGTGACCGGCCCCATCCCGCCATCCCCGATCCTGCGCCCATCGATCTCTGACACCGGGGTCTGTGCCCCGAATGTCCCGGTCAGAAAGGCCTCATCGGCACCATAGGTGTCGACTAGGCTGAAATTGCGCTCGAACACTGGGATAGAGTTGGCTCGACAGAGGTTTATGACGTTCTGCCGGGTGATTCCGTTCATGCAATAGTCGCCAGTCGAGGTCCAAACCTCGCCTTTGCGGATGATAAAGAAGTTACATGCGTTCGTGGTGTTCACGAAGCCGTGGATGTCCAGCATCAGGGCCTCATCCGCGCCGGCCTTTTCGGCTGCGATACAGGCCAGGATGCAGTTCAGCTTGGAATGGCTGTTCAGCTTGGGATCTTGCGTCATCGGCAAGCCACGCAGATGCGGAACGGTCGCCAGCCGGATCGGACGCGGCAGCGAAGGGCGGGAATGCTCCATGATGATCACCATGGTCGGGCCGGACCGCGAAAGCGAAGGATGCTGGAACGGCCGCATCTTTACGCCGCGGGTCACCATCAGCCGGGCATGAGTGTCATGTTTCATGCCATTGGCTTTTCGGGTGTCTTCAAGGGCAGCGATCACGCCGTCCCGATCCATACCGATATCAAGGTCGATCGCCTTCGCTGCCTCAAAGAGCCGGTCGATATGTCCGGCTAGAAACGCCCACTTCCCATGATAGAGGCGCAGCCCTTCCCAAACGCCGTCGCCCAGCATGAATCCGCTGTCATAGACACTGATCTTGGCCTGGCTCCTCGGCACGATCTCTCCATTCACATAGATCAGAATCCGCTCGTTCCGCGCGTCTTCCTCGGCCTGGTGCGTGGTCACATGGTCGGTCATCCGGTCCTCCTGTCGTGGACGCTATCCGGGCGAAAGGTGCTCGCCAAGTGGTAAACTTCGTTCACCGTCGTGTGAGATGGCGCTCCGGTGAGTTGGCGGGCCGCGTATCTACCTGCATGTTGGCGCAAAAGGAGATTCAGTGCATGCCCCTATCGAAAACCCACTCGTTTCTGCTGGCCGTAGCGATGATGTTCGGAGTGACCCTGGTTGCCACGCAATCGCGGGCGGACACAGCAGTGCTGGCTGGCGGCTGTTTCTGGTGCGTCGAGGCAGACTTTGAAAAGGTGAAAGGCGTGTCCGAAGTGGTTTCCGGCTACACTGGCGGCAAGACGGCGAACCCGACATACAAGGCCGTCAGCAAGGGCGGCACCGGTCACTATGAGGCCGTCAAGATCACCTACAATCCGTCGCAGATCAGCTATGATCAGATCCTGCACCTGTTCCTGCGGTCTGTCGATCCGACGGATGCGGGTGGCCAGTTCTGCGACCGCGGCGAAAGCTACCGAACGGCGATTTTCGTCTCTAACGCTGGGGAAAAGGTCGCTGCAGAAAAGGCAATTGCAGATGCCCAAGCCGACTTGGGCCGCAAGATCGTGACCCCGATTCTGCCAGTCAGCAAGTTCACTGACGCAGAGGTCTATCATCAGGACTATTACAAGAAGTCGGACCTGGTGATTACCCGGCGCGGGCCTAAATCGATGGCTGAGGCCTACAAGTTTTACCGCGATGCCTGCGGACGCGACAAAAAGGTCCGCTCAATCTGGGGGGCCGACGCACCGTTCGTCGGGCACTAGGCGAGGCGTGAGCTATTTCGTCTGGCCCAGTCCGCATGCGGCGATAACGGCCATATTCAGGATATCGTTGACGTTGGTCACGTTCTGGCAGATCTGAATCGGTCGGTTGACGCCCGCCAGGATCGGGCCGATGACAGTCGCGCCTGCGAGTTCTTGCATCAGTTTCACTGAAATCGAGGCAGAATGCCGGGCCGGCACCACCAGCACATTGGCAGGAGCGGTCAGCCGGCTGAATGGGTATTTCGCTGCCGCCTCTGGGTTCAGGGCGACATCGACGGTCATTTCGCCTTCATATTCGAAATCAACTCCGCGAGCGTCCAGCACCTTGGGTGCCTCGTGCATCTTGGTGGCGCGCTCACTGACCGGATAGCCAAATGTCGAGAACGACAGGAAGGCAACGCGTGGCTCGATTCCCATGCCCCTGGCCACCGCAGCCGCCTGTTCAGCTATGTCGGCCAGGTCCTCCTCATCCGGCCATTCATGCACCAGCGTGTCCGCAATGAACACGATACGTCCGTTATGCAGGACCGCAGTGACGCCGACCGCGCCATCCTCTGCCGTAGCATCGAAGACGTGGTTGATCAGCCCCAGCAGATATGCTGATTTTCTCGTGGCTCCGGTCACCAGCGCATCGCCATGCCCATGGGCAAGCATCAGGGCAGAGAAAACGTGCCGGTCGCGGGCAGCAAGGCGATGCACATCCTGCATGTCGTTGCCGCGTCGCTGCAGCCGCTTATAAAGAAACTCCTTGTAGATCTCGAAATGCGGGGTGTTGGCGGCATTCACGACCTCCAGCTCTTCGACGGCATCGGCCAGACCCTCGGCGGTCAGCTTTTCCTTGACGTCCGGCAGTCGTCCCACAACCAGCGCCTTGCCGAAGCCGCCGCGCTGATAGGCAACGGCAGCGCGAAGCACGCGCGGATCATCGCCCTCGGCGAAAATCATCGTGGCTTGCGCCGCGCGGGCGCGAGCGGTGATGCCCTGCAGGATTGAGGCTGTCGGATCCATCCGAGCCTTCAGCGAATGGGTATAGCCTTCCATGTCGATGATCGGTCGGCGGGCAACGCCAGTATCCATGCCCGCCTTGGCGACGGCAGGCGGAATACGGTAAATCAGCCGCGGATCGAAAGGCGTCGGGATGATGTAGTCGCGCCCGAAGGTAAGCTTGCTGCCATAGGCGACCGCAACCTCGTCGGGCACCTCTTCGCGGGCGAGGGCGGCCAAAGCCTCGGCGCAGGCGATCTTCATCTCGTCGTTGATGGCGCGGGCGTGAATGTCGAGCGCACCGCGGAAAAGATAGGGAAACCCAAGCACGTTATTGACCTGATTGGGATAATCCGAGCGTCCGGTGGCAACGATGGCATCGTCCCGCACGGCTTGCGCGTCTTCCGGCGTGATCTCGGGATCGGGGTTGGCCATCGCGAAGATTACCGGGTTGTCCGCCATGCTGGCGACCATTTCGGGCGTGACCGCCCCCTTGACCGACACACCAAGGAATACGTCGGCCCCCTTCATCGCCTCTTCCAGCGTGCGGGCATCTGTTCGGGCGGCGTGGGCGGATTTCCACTGGTTCATGCCGTCGCTTCGGCCTTGCCAGATCACGCCTTTGGTGTCGCACATGATGCAGTTGTCGTGCCGCGCACCCATCGTTTTGAGCAATTCCAGGCATGCAATCCCCGCCGCCCCGGCACCGTTCAGCACGATTTTGCAGTCGGCGAGTTTCTTGCCCGAGATATGAAGCGCGTTGATCAGACCTGCGGCGCAGATCACGGCCGTGCCGTGCTGGTCATCGTGAAAGACCGGAATATCCAATTCTTCCTTCAGGCGCTGTTCGATGATGAAACACTCGGGCGCCTTGATGTCTTCCAGATTGATGCCGCCAAAGGTCGGGGCCATCAGCCTGACCGCATTGACGAACGCGTCCGGGTCTTCCGTGTCAAGCTCGATGTCGATCGAATTCACGTCGGCAAACCGCTTGAAAAGAACGGCCTTGCCCTCCATCACCGGTTTCGCACCCAGCGCGCCAAGATTGCCAAGGCCCAGAACGGCCGTGCCGTTGGAAATGACGGCGACAAGGTTACCTTTGTTGGTATAATCATAGGCGGTTTCGGGGTTCGCGGCGATTTCCTCGCAGGGCACGGCGACGCCGGGACTATAGGCCAGCGACAGGTCACGCTGGGTGGCCATCGGAACCGAGGCGGTGATATCGAATTTCCCCGGCCGCGGCAGAAGGTGAAATTCCAGCGCTTCCTCGCGCGTGTACTTGTTTCTGGCCATTTCTTTGCGATTCCCCACGTTACGCATGACAGTGGTAGCTTTCGGGGTGGTCCGTCTCAACACAAAACGGGAACCAGGTCGGGTCGTTTGGGCGCGCAGCGCGACAGATAGATCAGCTCTCGTCGGTTGCGTTCGCAGTCTGGGCGGTTATGGGTTATCTGGACCGCGAACGCCACGATGCGAAACCGACCGGACAAGACGAGCCCAAGATGAATGCTGCCGCAACGCCGATGATGGTGCAGTTCCTGGAAATCAAGGCGCGTTATCCGACGGCCCTGCTGTTTTATCGGATGGGCGATTTCTACGAGATGTTCTTTGACGATGCGGTCGCGGCGGCAGAGGCGTTGGACATCGCGCTGACCAAGCGCGGCAAACATCTGGGCGAAGATATCCCGATGTGCGGCGTTCCGGTGCATTCTGCCGAGGGCTATCTGCTGACGCTGATCCGCAAGGGATTTCGCGTCGCCGTCTGCGAACAGATGGAAGACCCGGCCGAGGCGAAAAAGCGCGGGTCGAAATCGGTCGTCGCACCGCGATGTGGTGCGGCTGGTGACGCCGGGAACGCTGACCGAGGAAAGCCTGCTGGAGGCACGGCGGCACAATTTTCTGGCCGCGTTCGCCGAGGTGCGTGATGAGGCGGCCTTGGCCTGGGTCGATATCTCGACCGGAGCGTTTCACGTAATGCCTTGCCCACTGGTTCGGCTTGGACCGGAACTGGCGCGGCTATCCCCGAGAGAAGTGCTTTTGTCAGAGGCCAGAGAGGCTGAAATGGCGCTGTTAGTATCTGAATTCGGGCGCCGCCCTGACTCCACTGGCGCGCGCCAGCTTCGACAGTTCGTCTGCGGTTTCCCGGCTCTGCGCTTTGTTCGAGGTCGCATCGCTGGATGCCTTCGGAGCTTTCGGGCGCGCCGAACAGGCGGCGATGGGGGCGATTGTCGACTACCTCGACATCACGCAGAAAGGTAAACTGCCGCTGCTGCGGCCGCCGGTGCAAGAGACCTCGGGCGGGGTAGTTCAGATCGATGCCGCGACCCGGCGCAATCTGGAACTGACGCAAGCCTTTCAGGCGGGCGCGACGGATCCTTGATCGCGGCGATGGACCGGACGGTCACCGCGGCTGGCGGGCGGCTGCTGGAACGGCGGCTGTCCAGCCCGTCACGTGATCTGACCGCGATTCACCCCCGGCTCGATGCTGTAGCGCTCATGGTCGAGCACCCCCGAATGCGCGGCGGCTTGCGCGACGACCTGCGCAATGTACCTGATATCGACCGCGCGCTATCGCGGATTGCGCTGGATCGCGGCGGACCGCGTGATCTTGCGGCAATTCGAAGTGGATTGACGCAGGCACAAGAGACTTCCGGGCGGCTGGCCTCGGCCGAATTGCCACCTCTTTTGGTCAGCGCAGCGGCCGATCTTGGCGGACATTCAAACCTGCTAGACCTGCTAGGCGCAGCCCTTGTCGCCGAGCCACCACTACTGACCCGCGACGGCGGCTTCATCGCCAAGGGCTTCAACAGCGAGTTGGACGAGGCGCGCAGATTGCGTGACGAAGGGCGCAGCGTCATTGCAGAGATGCAGGCCGAGTATGCGCGGCAGACCGGGATCGCATCGCTGAAGATCAAGCATAACAACGTTCTGGGATATTTTATCGAAACGACGGCGACACATGCGGAGAAGATGCTGTCGCCGCCACTGTCGGAGACCTTTATTCATCGTCAGACGACCGCCAATCAGGTGCGGTTCACGACGGTGCCGCTGTCCGAGATGGAGACGAAGATCCTGAACGCCGGAAACCGTGCGCTGGAGATTGAAAAGCGTCTCTATGAAACGCTAAAGGGCGAGATTCTGGCCGACTCGGTAGCGATCGGTGCAACTGCGCGGGCTTTGGCGGAGATCGACCTGGCTTGCGGCGTTGGCCGATCTGGCGGCGGGCGAAAACTGGACGCGGCCCGTGGTCGATGACAGCCGCGCCTTCGAGATTTCGGGAGGCCGGCATCCCGTTGTCGAGCGCGCGCTGCGCAAGCAGGGCGGTGCGCCGTTCGTCGCCAATGATTGCGATCTGGCCGACGGGTCGAACGGGGCTGCGATCTGGCTGCTGACCGGGCCGAACATGGCCGGCAAATCGACCTTCCTTCGGCAGAACGCGCTGATCGCGCTGCTGGCGCAGATGGGGTCGTTTGTCCCCGCGGATACGGCGCATATCGGGCTGGTCAGCTCAGACTTTTCAGCCGGGTCGGCGCATCCGACGATCTGGCGCGCGGGCGGTCGACCTTCATGGTCGAGATGGTCGAAACCGCCGCGATCCTCAATCAGGCCGACGATCGGGCGCTGGTGATTCTCGACGAGATCGGGCGCGGCACCGCCACCTATGACGGGCTGTCGATTGCCTGGGCGACGCTTGAGCATCTGCACGATGTAAACTGCTGCCGGGCGCTGTTTGCCACGCATTATCACGAAATGACTGCCTTGGCGGACAAGCTGCCGGGGGTCGAGAACGCGACCGTCGCCGTCAAGGAATGGGACGGCGACGTCATTTTCCTGCACGAAGTGCGAAGGGGCGCGGCGGATCGGTCTTACGGCGTTCAGGTTGCCAAGCTTGCCGGACTGCCCGCAGCTGTGGTTGAGCGCGCGCGGGTCGTGCTGGAGGCGCTGGAAAAGGGTGAGCGCGAAGGTGGGTCGAAGCAGAAGGCGTTGATCGACGATCTGCCATTGTTCTCGATGGCCGCAACGCCAGCGCCATCGGCAAGGTTCGGACCATCGCAGGTTGAAGAAAAGCTCATCGGGATTCATCCCGATGAACTGACGCCGAGACAGGCGCTGAATCCTGATTTACGAGCTGAAAGCGCGCTTACGACGCCGGGGTCGAGCTGACCCCAACCTGCGCCGGGCGCAGAAGACGATCGTGCAGCATGAACCCTTCGGCCATGACCTGAATGATGTCGCCAGCCCTGGTGCCGGGCACCGGGGCCTCGAACATCGCCTGATGCATTTGCGGATCGAACCGTGTCACCGATTTCCGGGGCGACGCGTTCGATGCCGTGTTTCTGAAACACGTTCAGCAACTCGCGCATCGTCAGCTCGATGCCTTCGATCAGCGCTTTCGACGCTTCGCGTTGGCCTTCGGTGACCGTGTCGAGCGCGCGCTTCATGTTGTCGTAAACCGGCAGCATATCGCGCGACAGCTTAGAGCCGCCATATTGCTCTGCCTCACGGCGGTCGCGCTCACCGCGTTTGCGCGAATTCTCGGCATCGGCCAAGGCCCGCATGAACCGGTCCCGGAATTCGTCACGCTCCGCGCGCAGGGTCTCGATCTCATCGAAATCGGACTCCAGATCATCCAGCGCTTCTTCGATCGCCATCTCGTCGATGGATCTCATCGAGATATCGTCTTTGTTTGGCTCGGCCATCTTCTTGTCCTTTAGCCCCGGTCGGACAGCAATTTGCCGACCAGCTGCGCCGTGTAATCCACGATCGGCACGATGCGTCCATAATTCAGACGCGTCGGTCCGATCACACCCACCGCACCGATAATCTTTCGATCAGCGTTCATATATGGAGAGACCACCAAAGAGGAACCCGAAAGTGAGAAAAGTTTGTTCTCTGAGCCGATAAAAATGCGCACACCTTCGCCTTCTTCGGTCAGTTCGAGGAATTCGGCGATGTCACGCTTGCGTTCGAGATCGTCAAACAGCGTTCGGATGCGGCTCCAGATCCTCCGCGTCGGGCCTTCCTCGGCCAGCAGATTCGCGCGACCACGCACGATCAGGCGTTCATAGGATTCGCCCTCGTTTTCCCAGACGGCCAGCCCGCTTTCGCACCAGATCCTGCGCCAGGACATCCAGCTCGCGGCGGCGCTTGCCGATCTCGGCTTTGATCGCGCCGCGCAGATCGGTCAGCGTCTTGCCCTCGACCAAGGCGTTCAGAAAATTCGCCGCCTCGCGCATCGAGCGTGGGGTTTGACCCGGCGGCGGCGTGAACACGCGGTTTTCGACATGGCCATCAGCAAAGACCAGCACCACCAGCGCCCGGTCCTGGCCAAGGCTGACAAACTCGATATGCTTGATCGGCGCTTCGTGCTTTGGCGTCAGCACCAGGCTGGCGCCCTGCGTCACGCCCGACAGCGCAGAGCCGACCCGGTCCAGCAGGGTGCCGACATCGCGTTCATTGGTGCCAAGCGTCGCGTCGATCTTTTCGCGGTCGTCGGCATTCAGATCGCCGACCTCCAGCAGCCCGTCGACGAACATCCGCAAGCCCAGCTGCGTCGGGATCCGGCCGGCGGTGATATGCGGGCTGTCCAGCAGCCCCAGATATTCCAGATCCTGCATCACGTTGCGGATCGTCGCGGCGCTGACCTTTTCGCTCCATCGTGCGGGTCAGCGTGCGCGACCCAACCGGATCGCCGCTGTCAAGATAGCCTTCGACCACGCGGCGAAACACCTCGCGCGAGCGGTCGTTCATTTCTGCCAGCAATTTGCGGTCCGTCGTTCATCAGACTTCCGGTTCCAGTTCGGCCCACCAATTAAAGGCGTTGCGGCGCGCGCGTCAATCGGGGTTGCGCCGGGGGCGCGCGGTTGGCGTATGTCAGCCCATCACATGCAAAGGATATCATCATGCGCCCCTCTGGCAGAAATGTAAGCGAAATGCGCCCGGTTTCAATCGAAGTCGGGCGTGACCAAACATGCCGAAGGGTCCTGCCTGATCAAGGTGGGCGATACCCATGTGCTGTGCACCGCGTCACTCGAAGAGCGCGTGCCGCCGTTTCTGAAGAATCCGGGCCTGGGCTGGGTCACGGCCGAATACGGCATGCTGCCGCGCGCGACCAACACGCCGGATGCGGCGCGAAGCCGCGGCGGGCAAGCAGGGCGGACGCACGGTTGAAATTCAGCGCCTGATCGGGCGCAGTCCTTGCGCGCCGGTGTTGATCGCGTCGCGCTGGGCGAACGTCAGATCACCGTCGATTGCGATGTGATCCAGGCCGATGGCGGCACGCGCTGCGCCTCGATCACCGGCGGCTGGGTCGCGCTGCGGCTGGCGGTCAACAAGCTGATGAAGGCCGGCGATGTGATCACCGATCCGCTGATCGATCCGGTCGCTGCGGTCAGTTGCGGCATCTATGCGGGCCAGCCGGTGCTTGATCTCGACTATCCCGAGGACAGCGAGGCCGGCGTCGATGGCAATTTCGTCATGACCGGCAGCGGCAAGCTGATCGAAGTCCAGATGTCCGCCGAAGGATCGACATTTTCGCGCGAGCAGATGGAGCAACTGCTGGATCTGGCCGAAAAAGGCGTTGCAGAACTGGTCGCGGCGCAGAAGGCGGCAGTTGGCTGAATGCGCAAGTTTGACGGCGACAGACTGCTGATCGCGACCCATAACCAGGGCAAGCTGGAAGAGATTGCAGATCTGCTGGCGCCGTTTGGCATTCCGTGCTGTCGGCGCGGCAGAGATGGACCTGCCCGAGCCGGAAGAAACCGAGACGACTTTTGTCGGCAATGCCCGGATCAAGGCGCATGCCGCGGCGAAGGCCACCGGCCTGCCCGCCTTGGCCGACGATTCCGGGATCGAGATCGACGCGCTTGACGGCGCGCCCGGTGTCTACACCGCCGATTGGGCCGAAACGCCGACGGGTCGCGATTTCGTCATGGCGATGACCAGACACATGGGACGAGCTTGAGGCGGCGCGCGCGCCATTGCCGCGAACCGCGCGGTTTTGCTGCACCTTCGTGCTGGCCTGGCCCGATGGTCATGACGAGGTGTTCGAAGGCGCAGATGCCGGGCCAGATCGTCTGGCCGATGCGCGGCGAACAGGGGCACGGCTATGATCCGATCTTCCAGCCGGACGGATATGACATGACCTTTGGCGAAATGGATCGCTGGGAAAAGAACAAGATCAGCCACCGCGCCAATGCCTTCGACAAACTGGTGGCGGTCTTTGACTGAGGACTGGCGAGCGGGCGGCTTTGGCCTTTATATGCACTGGCCGTTTTGTGAGGCGAAATGCCCCTATTGCGACTTCAACTGTCATGTCGCCGCGTCAATCGATCAGGCGCGGTGGCAGCGCGCCTATCTGGCCGAGATCGAGCGGGTTGGTGCGGAAACGCAAGGTCGCGTTCTGGACACAGTGTTTTTTGGCGGCGGCACGCCCAGTCTGATGGATCCGGACCTGGTCGCGGCGCGTGCTGGAAAAAGTGCGTGCGACCTGGCGCACCTCGAATTCCTTCGAGGTGACGCTTGAGGCGAACCCGACCTCGGTCGAAGCGGGGCGGTTCCGCGGCTATCGCGATGCCGGGGTCAACCGTGTCTCGATGGGCATTCAGGCGCTGAACGATGCAGACCTGCGAGCGCTCGGGCGGCTGCATTCGGTGGCCGAGGCCCGCGCCGCATTTGATATGGCGCGCGATGTGTTCGATCGGATCAGCTTTGATCTGATCTACGCGCGACAAGACCAGACCGTCGAAGGCTGGCGGGCAGAGCTGCGTGCGGCGTTGGCCATGACTGCGGATCATCTGTCGCTCTACCAGCTGACCATCGAGGACGGCACCGCCTTTGGCGAACGTGCTGCCAGAGGCCGTTTGCCCGGGCTTCCGGTTGAAGATAGTGCCGCGGATATGTACTTCGTCACGCAGGAAGTCTGCGAAGAAGCCGGTCTGCCGGGTTATGAGGTTTCCAATCATGCGCGGCCCGGCGCGGAATCGCGGCATAACCTGATCTACTGGAACTACGGCGACTACGTGGGTATCGGTCCCGGCGCGCATGGTCGATTGACCCTCGCCGGACAACGCTGGGCGACTGACACGCCAAAAGAGCCGGGCAAGTGGCTGCAGATGGTCGAGATCGAGGCGTCAGGAGAGCTTGCGAGAGAGGCGCTGAGCAAGGCCGATCAGGCAATGGAATTCCTGATGATGGGCCTTCGGTTGCGTGACGGGATTTCGCTGGAGCGGCTAGAGCGGTTCGGCGTTCCAGATTGATTTATCTAATAAAATCAGATATTTAGATGATATCGATATGGTCGATGCCAGCGATGGCAGGCTCCGCGCAACAGCTCAGGGCCGCCCGGTCTTGAATGCCGTACTTTCGCAGCTCTATTCCGCTTTCAGCTAAGTCGGTTCATATCAGCCGAGGACAGAATGCGGCAAATCTCATCCAGCTCATCCATGCTCTTGTAGTCGATCGTCAGCTGCCCATTCTGCTGCCCGGACGCGTGATCAATCTGAACTTTCATCTTCAGATTGGCCGACAGATCGTGTTCTAGAGCAATCGTATCGGCATCCTTGGCGGCGGCCTTGTCCGAGGCCTTGGCCTTTGCGGGCTTCGGTCCCTTGGCCAGCTGTTCGGTCTCTCGAACCGAAAGCCCTTTGGCGACGACCTGGCGCGCAAGCTCGATGGGTTCTCGGTGGTGACCAGCGCGCGCGCATGTCCGGCGCTCAGATCGCCTGCGCGCACCAGATCGAGCACATCGTCCGGCAACTGCAACAGACGCATCAGATTGGCGATGTGGCTGCGGCTTTTTGCCAGCGCTCCGGCCAGTTTCTCTTGGGTGTGGCCGAACCGGTCCATCAGCTGCCGATAGCCTGCGGCCTCTTCCACCGGGTTCAGATCGGCGCGCTGGATGTTCTCGATGATCGCGATTTCAAGCACTTCGGTGTCGGTATAATCGCGAACCAGAACCGGAAGCTTGATGCAGCTGCGCCATCTGCGCTGCGCGCCAGCGGCGTTCGCCCGCGACAATCTCGTAATTGTCTGGTTTCTCTTGGATTACTTCCGCACGATCAGGGGCTGGATAACACCTTTTTCGCGGATCGATGCGGCCAGTTCCTCCAGCTCTTCGGGGCGGAACAGGCGGCGCGGCTGATCCGGGTTGGCATCGATCTGCTCGATCGGCACGAACATGTCGCCGCGTCGGCGTGTCGGCGCATCGGACTGCTCTTGCGCTGGGGCAACATCGGCCATCAAGCGCGGAAAGCCCACGCCCAAGCCCGCGTCGAGTTTGCGGTTTATCTGCCATGATCATACCCCTTTCATGTTCACGCCGCGTGGCCGTGCCGAATGATCATTTCCGTTGCCAGATCGCGATAGGCCGTGCTGCCCTTCGACACGTGTCGTATTCAAGCACCGGCAACGCAAAAGACGGCGCTTCGCTGATCCGCACGTTGCGCGGCATGACGGTCTTGAAAACCAGATCGCCAAGGTTGTCGCGTGCGTCCTCCTCGACCTGAAGCGACAGGTTGTTGCGTTTGTCATACATGGTCAGCACAACACCTTCGATCCGAAGGTCTGGGTTGGCGGTTTGGCGCACCTCGCGGATCGTCAGCATCAGTTGCGACAACCCTTCGAGCGCAAAGAATTCGCTTTGCAGCGGCACCAGCACCGAATGCGCCGCGACCATCGCGTTGACGGTCAACAGGCTGAGCGACGGCGGGCAATCGATCAGGACATAGTCGAGTTCAAAACGATCGATCGCGGGCTGGCGCAAGGCGTCGTGCAGCAGATAGCTGCGCTTTTCATTGGCCACTAGCTCAATATCGGCAGAGCTGAGATCGGTCGTTGCCGGGGCGATCCACAAGCCATTGACGCTTGTCTTCTGCATGACATCTTGTAAGGGCGCATCGTCCAGCAACAAGTCATAGGTTGTCAGCCCGCGACTTCGTGCATCCATACCAAGCCCGGTAGACGCATTTCCCTGCGGATCAAGATCGACCAGAAGGACATTGAACCCCTGTTCGACCAAGGCGGCGCCCAGGTTGATTGTGGTCGTCGTCTTGCCAACGCCGCCCTTCTGGTTGGCGACTGCGATGATTTTTGGGCCGGGTGGCCGGGTAGGGTCAGACACGCCTGATATCTCCAAGGCTAAGCACAACGCCAGCGCCATCGGTACTGCTGGGACAGTCATCGCGCCGAAACGCCCATGATTCAAGCGCTTCTTCCAGTTCTTCGCGGAAAGATTTCGCCTTTAGGGAACAGCGCCTGACCATTTGCGGCCAGATGCCGCTCTGCATGTTCCAGCAAGACTTTCAACGGCGCGAGGGCACGGGCGGAAAGGACATCCGCCTTTAACGGCGCAATATTCTCGATGCGCTCATCGATGATCTCGACGGGTACACTTGTTTCACGTGAAACAGTCCGCAGGAAGGTGGCCTTGCGCGAATCGCTTTCTACGAATGTGAAGCGCAGATCTGGCGCGCATTCGGCCGCCATGATTGCACAAACCATTCCGGGAAACCCACCGCCGGCCCCCAGATCGACCCAGCGGCCAATGCGGGTCTTGGCGAGTCCGAGAATCTGGGCGGAATCCAGAAAATGGCGGGTCCACAAATCGCGAAGGCTGGCCTTTGAAACCAGGTTGATCGCGGGGGTCCACTTCTCCAGAAGCCCGGCATAAGCATCAAGCCGGGCCATTGTTTCACGTGAAACACCGGTTTCCGCCAGGAACCTGTTGCGACCGGCGGCGTCGCCCATCAGGCACTGCGCTTTCGTTCGGTCTGGCGCAACTTGGCTAGCAACAGAACGAGTGCGGCCGGAGTCATACCCTCGACTCGGCCAGCAGCCGCGAGCGTTGCGGGCCGCGACGCGCTCAACTTGACAGAGAGCTCGTTCGACAAGCCTTGCAACGCGCCGTAGTCGAAATCCATCGGAATAACATGCGCTTCATCGCGCTTGATCGCCTCGACATCGCGGTCCTGCCGGTCGATGTAGTTCGCATAGAGCGCATCGCACCAAACCTGATGCCGGATCTCGGGCGATACATCGACAAGATCCGGACTGATCGCGATCAAGTCGTCGAAACGCACGTCCTGAAACGCCAGCAGTTGCAGTCCGTCACGCCGAACGCCGTCCGAACTGGCTTGAATTCCATGCTTTGCTATCTGGGGTGGCGAAAGGCTCATCCTCGACAGCCGCGACTTTGCGCCCTCCAGCGCTGCCATTTTGCCTTCAAAGGATCGCTGTCGCACGTCCTCGACGCATCCAAGGCTAATCCCCATTGGTGTCAGGCGTTGATCCGCATTGTCTGCCCGCAAGGAGAGCCGGAACTCGGCGCGCGACGTGAACATGCGATAGGGTTCGGTCACTCCGCGGGTGATCAGGTCGTCGACCATCACACCGATATAGGAGGAGGCCCGACTGAAGATCACCGAATCGCGGCCCTGTGCAATCAAGGCGGCGTTCAGACCAGCCACGAGGCCCTGAGCCGCCGCTTCTTCATAGCCGGTCGTCCCGTTGATCTGCCCCGCAAGGAAGAGCCCGGGCACATCGCGAAGCTGAAGCGTCGGGGTCAGAGAGCGGGGGTCTACATAATCGTACTCAATTGCATAGCCCGGTTGCAGGATTTCGGCACGCTCGAGTCCTCGAATGGACCGCACGTAGTCGTATTGCACATCCTGGGGCAGGGATGTCGAGATACCATTGGGATAGATCGTATCGTCATCCAGCCCCTCCGGTTCCAGAAAAATCTGGTGCGAGGACTTGTCTGCAAACCGCACCACCTTGTCCTCGATAGACGGGCAGTAACGCGGACCGACACCATCTATATGGCCACCATACATGGCGGACCGCGACAGGTTGTGTCGTATAATATCGTGGGTCTGAGCGTTGGTATGGGTGATTCCGCAGCTGACCTGGCGCACTGAGGAAGCCTTGGACAGGAAGGAAAACATCACCGGTTCATCATCTCCGGGCTGATCCTGCAGCGCGCGCCAGTCGATCGTCTTGCCACTAAGACGCGGCGGTGTGCCGGTTTTCAAACGGCCCAGGGACAAGCCAAAACTGTCAATACGCTCTGCCAGCTTGACTGAAGGCTTGTCACCGATTCGGCCGCCGGGGCGGGACACGTCACCGATATGAATGACCCCGCGCAGGAATGTCCCGGTCGTCAAGACGGTCGCGCCAGCACGAATCTCTGATCCGTCCGCCAACACCAGGCCAGCCACGGCGTCACCGTCCAGAATGAAATCAACCGCTTCGCCCTCGATCACGGTCAAACCGGGTTGGCTGCGAATCTCTTGCTGCATCGCCAGCCTGTAAATCTTGCGGTCGGCCTGAGCGCGCGGCCCTTGGACGGCAGGGCCCTTGCGCCGGTTGAGCAGACGAAACTGTATGCCTGACCGGTCCGCGACACGGCCCATCAGCCCATCCATCGCATCGACTTCACGCACCAGATGGCCTTTGCCCAACCCGCCAATTGCCGGATTGCAGGACATCACACCAATGCCGCCAAAGCTCAATGTTACCAATGCCGTACGCGCACCAAGGCGGGCGGCGGCATGGGCGGCATCGCACCCCGCGTGACCGCCGCCAACGACGACGACATCGAAATCACGTTGTTTCACGTGAAACACTCCTTACTTCCCGATACAAAAGCTCGCGAAGATCTCATCCAACAGGTCTTCCACATCGACCCGGCCAACGAGCGAATCCAGTGCGCGAATCGCAGTACGCAGCTCTTCTGCGGCCAATTCTGACGTGTCAGAAGCGTTCCTTACCTGATTCCGCGCCAAATCCAAAGAGGTAGTGGCGCGTATCATAGCGGTTCGGTGCCGTTCGCGCGTCGCGATACCGGTACCACTGACGCGGGCGGCGAGGGTATCGGCAATCCTGTTGGTCAGTTCGGAAATCCCGACGCCAGTCTTGCCTGACACGGCCAGGCCTTCTGGCAGATACAAATCAGCCTTTGCCTGCACGACAATGTCATCCTCTTGCCGGATGATATCGCCGGGCAGGGCCCCGCCTTCGATCAAGAAGACCCGCAGATCGGCAAGTGCTGCACGCTCGCGGGCGCGACGAATCCCGATCAGCTCAACTTCATCCTCGCTTTCGCGTAGACCGGCAGTATCCAAAACGGTCACGGGCAGACCGCGCAGGTCCATCCGAACCTCGATAACGTCCCGGGTTGTTCCGGCAACTTCCGAGGTGATCGCGGCCTCGCGTCCGGCCAGGGCATTCAGCAGGGTGGACTTACCCACGTTCGGCGCGCCGATGATGGCAACCTCAAAGCCTTCCCGGATACGTTCGGCGGTACGCGTCGCAGCTACTTCCGCAGTCAGTTCACCAACGACAGTATCTATCAGTGCAAGCACCTCCGGCGCTACGTCAACCGGCACGTCCTCATCGGCGAAATCGATCGTCGCCTCCAGTAGTGCTGCCGCCCGGATCAAGCTGGTCCGCCACCGTCCGGCCCTTTCTCCCAGCGCACCTGCGAACACCCTAAGGGCCTGTTTGCGCTGCGCCTCGGTCTCTGCGTCGATAAGATCGGCAAGTCCCTCGATCTGCGCCAGGTCCAGGCGACCGTTCTCAAGAGCTCTGCGGGTGAATTCACCACCTTCGGCCAGCCGAAGGCCTGGCAGGTCACCCAAAACCCGCAGGACGGCGGCAACCGTCGCGGCGCTGCCGTGCAGGTGGAACTCGACTACCTCTTCGCCTGTAAAGCTGTGCCCCGCAGCAAAGGCAAGAACCAGCGCTTCGTCCAGCTGCTCACCCGCCGGATCGCGCAACGTCCGAAGTACTACGCGACGCGGCTCTGGCAGATCACCGACCAGACTTTGGCTAGCAAGGAACGCCGACGGCCCGGAAACCCGGACCACCGCCACGCCTGCCTTGCCGCGCGCCGTCGCTAGTGCGAAAATCGTGTCCATATCATGTTAACTAATTGTTTTATAACAAAAAGTTAGGTATTCATTGAGTCAAAGAACTCTGAGTTGGACTTGGTCTGTTTCAGTTTCGAGATCAGGAACTCGATGGCATCCGTGGTACCCATCGGGTTCAGGATACGGCGCAGGACGTAGGTCTTTTGCAAATCACCCTTGTCGACCAGCAATTCCTCTTTCCGTGTGCCGGATTTCAGAATGTCCATCGCCGGGAAGACCCGCTTGTCGGCGATCTTGCGGTCAAGCACGATCTCGGAGTTGCCGGTGCCCTTGAACTCTTCGAAGATAACCTCGTCCATTCGGCTGCCGGTGTCGATCAGCGCGGTGGCGATGATCGTCAGCGAGCCGCCTTCCTCGATGTTCCGGGCAGCACCGAAGAACCGCTTGGGGCGTTGCAGAGCGTTTGCGTCAACACCGCCCGTCAGGACCTTACCCGACGACGGGACAACCGTGTTGAAGGCGCGACCGAGGCGTGTGATCGAATCCAGGAGGATAACCACATCGCGCTTGTGCTCAACCAGCCGCTTTGCCTTTTCAATGACCATTTCAGCCACGGCAACGTGACGGGTTGCAGGCTCGTCGAAGGTCGATGATACGACCTCTCCCTTCACGGACCGCTGCATGTCGGTCACTTCCTCTGGCCGTTCGTCGATCAACAGGACGATCAGGTAGCATTCCGGGTGGTTCTTCCCGATCGAGTTGGCAATGTTCTGCAAGATCACCGTCTTACCCGTCCGCGGCGGGGCCACGATCAGCGAGCGCTGGCCTTTGCCGATCGGCGCGACGAGGTCGATAATCCGGGCAGTACGGTCCTTGATGGTCGGATCTTCAATTTCCAGCTTGAAACGCTCATCGGGATAAAGCGGCGTCAGGTTGTCGAAGTTTATCTTGTGGCGAGCTTTTTCGGGATCCTCGAAATTGATTTGGCTGACCTTTGTAATCGCGAAATAGCGCTCGTTCTCGCCCGGCGCCTGGATCACGCCATCAACGGTATCGCCGGTGCGCAAAGAATGCAGACGGATCATTTCGGGTGAAACATAGATGTCATCAGGGCCCGGCAGGTAGTTCGCTTCGGGCGAGCGCAGGAAGCCAAAGCCGTCCTGAAGCACTTCCAGCACACCATCGCCCGAGATTTCCCAGCCTTCTTCGGCACGCTCTTTCAGAATGGCGAACATCATGTCGCCCTTGCGCATCGTCGAGGCGTTCTCGATCTCCAACTCTTCGGCCATCGCCAGAAGGTCTTTCGGCGTATGGGCTTTCAGATCGGCAAGGTTCAGGCGTTCTTCATCTGTCATGGGATGTATCCGGCGACCGGCAGCGATTGTGCGGGTCTGAGTAAGATGGGAATTTCAATGCAGTCGGACGACCGCTGCGGGCTAGATAAGGGTGCCGGCCACCCGAGTCAACGTGCATCAGAACGGACGGGCGATGACCGAGACGACAATGATGATCAAGAGCGCAGTCGGCACTTCATTCATCAGACGGTACTGGCGGCCCGTCACCTTGTTTGTTCCCGTCAGAAAATCCTTGCGCCGCTTGGCGAGCCAGTGATGGAACCACGTCAGCGTCAGGACCGAGGCCGCCTTGGTCCAGGGCCAAACTTCCGACCAGTCGACGATCCCGGGGGTAAAGACCAACATGAGCCCGAAGATCCAGGTGGCGATCATCGCTGGGTTCATGATCGCCCGCAGCAGCCTGCGCTGCATCGTCTGGAACAGTTCCTCTGTCTCGCTGCCTGCCTTCACCGCTTCTGCGTGATAGACAAATAATCTCGGCAGATAGAAAACCCCTGCCATCCAGGCAATGACCGAGATCACGTGAAGCGATTTCGTCCAAGGATAGGCTGCAATCAGAAAGTCGGTCATGCGAGGGGTGTCCCTTACTGGCGGCTGGACCCCTCTTAATAATAATAAGTATGAAAAGAAAAGATGATGTGTTTGTAGGGGCAGTGGATAATGTGGATTAATAAGGCATCCCGTGAGTTAAGCACATGTTGATAAACCTCTGGATTGTCCAGGGATGGATCAAACAGTATGTGGATAACGGGTTTATACAATTATTAACAATGAGTTATAGATCAATGGTTGGGGAGAAGTCCGGGAGAGTACGCTCGGAATGCGCCATCGGTCAGTTTTCCCGAGCTGCGACAGCACAGTCTTCCACCGTGGATCAACTGGCGCGAAGTATTGACAAGATTGCCGGGATTGCCGGACATCACCGCTGCTGGTCGGTTACACACAATTGGACCCCACCTTGTCGGCCACGATACCCACAAGGCTGTCCACATGACTGACCACATCATTCTAGCTTCCGGCTCTGAGATACGCGCTGCGCTGCTTCGCAATGCAGCTGTAGAATTCGAGGTCTTGGTGCCGCGATTGGACGAGGACGCCATCCGCGCTTCTATGATTGCAGAGGCTGCAACGCCGAGAGAACTGGCCGATGCCCTGGCAGAGCAGAAGGCCCGGAAGATATCGGTCAAGAAACCGGCCGCGCTAGTGATCGGCTGCGACCAGATCCTCGACTTCGCTGGCATCTGCATGACCAAACCCGGCACGCCCGAAGAGGCCCGACAGCAATTGCGGGCGTTGTCGGGCCAGCGCCACAGCTTGCTGTCGGCTGCCGTCATCTGTCAGGAGGGTACCCCGATATGGCGGCATGTCGGGGACGTCCGGTTGCAGATGCGGGATATTTCGGACACCTACATTGACGACTATGTTACCCGCAACTGGCACAGCATCCGTCACGCGGTCGGCTGCTACAAGCTGGAAGAAGAGGGCGTGCGGTTGTTTTCGCGCATCGACGGTGACTATTTCACCGTCCTGGGCTTGCCGTTGGTCGAGCTGCTTGGCTATCTGACGGTCAGGGGGGTTTTGCAGGGATGACAGAACACAAGATACCGCTGGCGGGCGTCATTGGATCACCAATTGCCCATAGCCGGTCGCCTGCCTTGCACGCACACTGGCTGCGACGCCTGGGCATCAAGGGGCACTACATTCCGCTGGATATCTCGCAAGATGATCTGGCAACAGTGATCCGCGCCATGCCCAAGATGGGGTTCGTTGGGGCGAATGTGACGATTCCGCACAAGGAAACCGTGCTGGGGCTGGCCGATCTGGTGACCGACCGCGCGGCGCTGATCGGGGCGGCAAACACGCTGGTGTTCCGCAAGGATGGCAAGATCCATGCCGACAACACCGACGGCTATGGGTTCATCGAAAATCTGCGCAGCGGTGCCGAAAACTGGGCACCGAAGTCGGGCCCGGCGGCAGTTTTCGGGGCAGGTGGCGCGGCGCGGGCGGTGATTGCGTCACTGATCGAAGTGGGGGTGCCGGAAATCCGGCTTTCAAATAGGACCCGGGCGCGGGCCGACGCCCTACAAAAGGAATTCGGCGCCAAGATCAAGGTGTTTGACTGGGTACAGGCCGGCAACATGCTGGAAGGCGCGATGACGGTGATCAATGCAAGCTCTCTTGGTATGGTGGGCAAGCCCGAGTTTCGGGTACCTCTCGACGCGCTTTCGCTAAAGGCGGTCGTCAACGATCTGGTCTACACACCGCTGGAAACCGCATTTCTGGCCCATGCCCGCGACATGGGCTGCACGGTTGTCGATGGCCTTGGAATGCTGATCTATCAAGCTGCGCCAGCCTTCGAGCGTTGGTTTGGGATGCGACCAGAAGTCGACGAGGACGTGCGCCGGGTCGTGCTAGGCGTATGACCCGAAAACCGCCAGTTGTGATCGGGCTGACCGGGTCGATCGGGATGGGCAAATCCACGACAGCAGCCTTGTTCGCTGAGGCGGGAATTCCGGTGTGGGATGCCGACAGCGCAGTGCATCGGCTCTATGCCAAGAACGGCGCCGCCGTCCCCGCGATTGCTGCGCTGCGGCCCGATGCCATCATCGACGGAACCGTCAGCCGAGATGCGCTGAAACGGTGGATTGCCGAAGATCCCTCTGCACTTGCCCGGATCGAGGCCATCGTGCATCCGCTAGTCGCTGTAGACCGGGCGGCGTTCCTGGCCAATGCGAAGGGCGATATCGCGCTCGTCGACGTACCGCTTCTTTTTGAAACCGGTGGCGACAAGCAGGTCGATCTTACCGTCGTTGTGAGCGTCCCGGCAGAGGTTCAGCGGGCTCGGGTTCTGGAGCGACCCGGAATGACCGAAAAGCAGTTCGAATCGATGGTCGCGAAGCAAATGCCCGACGTCGAGAAGCGCTCGCGTGCGGATGTCGTGATCGAAACGACATCGCTTGAAGCGGCGCGCGCGGCCGTGCGACAATTGATCAAGACGATAAGGGGACAGCAGGCAGATGCGTGAAATCGTACTCGACACCGAAACGACGGGCTTTGATCCGGAATCCGGTGACCGGATCGTCGAGATCGGCGCAGTCGAGCTTTTCAATCACCTTCCGACAGGCAAGACCTATCACCAGTACATCAACCCCGAGCGAGCGATGCCGCAAGAGGCCTTTGAGGTTCATGGGCTGGGTGACGATTTTCTGCGGGACAAGCCGGTTTTCGCGTCAATCGGGCAGGCGTTTCTAGAATTCATTTCAGAGTCGAAGCTGGTGATCCACAATGCGGCTTTCGACATCAAATTTCTGAATGCCGAGCTGAAGTGGATGAAGCTGCCGATGATCCCATGGGAGCGTGCGGTCGATACCCTAGCAATTGCGCGTTCGAAATACCCCGGCTCTCCTGCCTCGCTGGATGCGCTTTGCCGCCGGTTTGGCATCGACAATTCCGCCCGCACGCTGCACGGCGCGTTGCTGGACAGCGAAATCTTGGCCGAGGTTTATCTAGAGCTGATCGGTGGACGGCAGCCTGATCTTGTTCTGGCGCCAAGCCGATCCGGTAAAGACGCATCAGGGGCCGATGCCGAATGGCGCGCCCGCCCGCGCGAGAAAGAATTGCCGCCGCGTCTTACAGACGAAGAAGCCGCCACCCACACCGCCTTTGTCGACGGATTGGGCGACGGCGCGCTTTGGAGGAAGCTGGCCTAGGTCGCTTTCTCGGACTTTTGTGCTTCGGCCTGACGGGTCAGATTCTGGCGATACAGGTTGACCCAGTCGATGCTGTCCAGGTTCAGCGGCGGGAAGCCACCGTCGCGTATCACGTTGTGCACGATCTGGCGCGCAAACGGGAAAAGCAGGCGCGGGCATTCGATCATCAGGAACGGATGCATCTGTTCGTCCGGCACATTCTCGATATGGAAAATGCCGCCATAGTCCAGCTCCATCAGGAACAACGTGTCCTCTGTGCCCTTGTTCTTGGCGGTCACCTTGTACTTCGACACAACTTCGTACTGATGGTCCGTCGGGCGCTTCTTTGCGTCCAGACTGACGGCCACATTCACATCCGGCGTCGCATCGCCGCCAATGCCTTTCTGCGCCACGATATTCTCGAACGACATGTCGCGGATGAATTGGCCCAGAATCTGCATCTTGACCTGTGGCGCATCTGCGGCAGCAGCGCCGTTACCTTCGGTTTTTTCGGCCATGTTTACTCTCCTGCCTTGATCGGTTGCCATCTGGTAGCAGGTCGCATCAGCGGCCTCAATGCCTGGTCCAGCCGGAATCGCCCTGCTTTTTCGGGGCGTCAGGGTCGACCTCTTCATATTCGACATCGGTGATAGTGTTGGTGTCCTGATGGGTTCTGCCGGGACCGGACCGGACGGTGAAACTCTGCACCTGAACGCGAGAGCGCAGATAAGAATAGACCGCCATCCGCACCGGCGGAATCAGCAGTGACAGCCCGACCGCATCCGTGAAAAATCCCGGTGTCAGCAGCAGAGCGCCGGCGAAAAGGATCATCGCACCATGCGCCAAAGGCTCTGTGGGGTCGCGTACTTCGTTCAGCGAGCGGCGCAGATCATCGAGCGCCCGCAAACCTTGTTGCTTCATCAGCCAAGTGCCGGCAATTGCCGTCAGAATAACGATGCCCAGCGTCGGCCAAAGACCGATCCATCCACCGACCTGAATGAATAACCCGATCTCGATAATGGGGATTGTCATGAAGAGGACGAACAACCACATATGAACCTCTTGTCATTGTTACGGGGCCGCAGTGGACTTGACCCTGACGCTGCCTTACATAAGTGCGGAAATGGCCCGTTACCACCCAATCGCCGTCTGAGAGGTAAAGATGAGTTCTGCCGTCATCCAGCTGCTGGTGCTTGCCGGCATCGCCGTGTTCCTGATTCTGCGCCTCAAGAATGTGTTGGGAACCCGCGACGGTTTTGAAAAACCGCCGGTTCCGATTTCGTCAAGCCGCAAGCGCGCTGACTTCGAGGTGATTGAGGGCGGGCCGGATCGTGACATAAGCGATCATGTCAACGAAGACTCGGCCGCGGCCAAGGCGCTGGCAGCGATGAAGAAGGCGGAACCGTCCTTCATGGTCGGCGAATTCCTGTCCGGCGCACGCGGCGCGTATGAGATGATCCTGATGGCCTTTGAAAAGGGCGATCTGGAGCAGATCCAACCATTCCTCGGCGACGACGTTTTCGAGTCGTTCTCGGACGTCGTCAAGGCGAGGGAAGAGCGGGGACTGACAATCGACGCGCATTTCGTCGGGGTACGAGAGATCAAGCTGGTCAATGCGGAGTTCGACGAGACCTCGCGTGAGGGCGAGATCACCGTGCGTTTCGTGGGCGAGTTGACGTCGGCGGTGCGTGACAAGGATGGCCAGATCGTTGAAGGCAATCCGAATGAGATCAAGCGCCAGAAGGACGTTTGGACCTTCGCCCGCCCGATGGGGACCGACGATCCGAACTGGAAGCTGGTCGCAACCGGAGGATGAGGATTGCCCTCTGCGTCTTGTCGGTACTGGCGGCGCTGGCCATGACCCGTGCCAAGGCGCAGGACGACGTGACGCATACGGTTCTGAAGTTCGCCGACCTTGATGGCTGGACGGATGACGATCATGACGCGGCGCTGGCGGTTTTCCGGAATACTTGCCGTGACATGCGTGGCCCGGACTGGGCGCCGCTTTGCGCTTTGGCTGAATCGCAGACAAATGCCCGTACCTTCTTTGAGCTTTTCTTCCGCCCGGTTCTGATCGAGGATGGCGCCCCTGCCTTGTTCACGGGCTATTTCGAGCCTGAACTGAACGGTTCTCACCAGCGGTCAGGCCGATATCGGCATCCGATCTATCGACTGCCGCCAGAGGCGGGCGACGGGCAGTGGTATTCCCGCGCGGACATCGAAGGGCTATCTCTGCTGGATGGGCGCGGGCTGGAGATCGCCTGGGTCGATGACCCGGTTGACGTGTTCTTTCTGCAAGTTCAGGGGTCAGGCCGCATCCGCATGACCGATGGATCGGTGATCAGGGTCGGATATGCCGGGGCAAATGGGCATGAATACCGGTCGATCGGGCAAGAACTGGTGCGACGCGGCGTCTTTCAGCCGCATGAGGTTTCCGCGCAGGTGATCCGAAACTGGGTGAAATCGAACCCGGTTCAGGGCGAAGGCCTGTTGCATCACAATCCGTCCTTCGTGTTCTTTCGCCTCGTCAACGACGTTCCTGCAAAGCGCGGGCCGCTCGGCGCGATGAATCGTTCCGTCACAGATATGCGGACGGTTGCTGTTGATCCTGCCTTCGTTCCGTTGGGCGCGCCTGTCTGGGTCGAGAAACGCGGACGAAAGGCATTCAACCGCCTGATGATCGCGCAGGATACCGGATCGGCAATCAAAGGCGCGCAGCGCGCCGACATCTTCTTTGGCACCGGACACAAGGCGGGCCGCCGCGCCGGAGAGGTACGTGATCCCGGACGGATGGTGGTGCTGATGCCGATTCAGGAAGCCTATGCCAGGGCCGAGGGCTTCGATCCATGACACGGCGCAAGCCACGGGTTCTGCGACCGGACGAAAGTGAGCTGTGGGACAAGGTGCGGCGCGGCGCGGTCCCGCTGCATCCCGACAAGAAAACCATTTTGCGCGATGCTGTCGAGGCCATGAAGCCGGCGCCGCCAGCCGCCCACGACCCCCTGCTGCGCTTTACCGTGGGTGGATCAGCCCGCGCGGAATCATCCCATCACGATCGGTCTCCGGCATTGTCCGAAAAGCTGGGCGGAGCGCCGGTTCAGATGGATCGCAGGCGGTTTGGCTCGATGAAGAAAGGAAAGCTGAAGCCCGAGCGCCGGATTGACCTGCATGGCATGACCATCACCCGTGCGCATCCTGCGCTGTTGCGGTTCATTGAGGATGCCCATGCCGAAGGGCTGCGCCTGGTTCTGGTGATTACCGGCAAGGGCCGGGAGGGCGACCATGGCGGTCCGATTCCGGTCAGGCGTGGTGTCCTGAAACATCAGGTGCCGCATTGGCTGCATTCGATGCCGTTGAAGCCGCTGGTGCTGCAGGTGTCAGAGGCCCATTTGAAACACGGCGGCTCAGGCGCGTATTATGTCTATCTGCGCCGCGCCCGGTAGCATGCCGCGCGCTTTTCTGGTGCCGATCCAGGCCAAGGCGGCCGCAATCGCGAAGTAGACCGCGATACCGACCATCTGATCGGGAAACGCGATACCAAGGTCGATCAGCCAGCCGGTAATGCCGGGGCCGATGGCAGAGCCGAAGACCATGACCGCGGCAGCCATTGCCTTGATGCCGCCAAGGTTGCGGGTGCCGAAATGTTCGGCCCAGAACGCCCCCGGCAGGGTTGCCCCTGCACCGACGCCCAGCCCCAGAACCATCATCGCGATCCCCGCAGCGAACAGGCTTTCGGCCTGCGCCAGCAACAGGAATGCCAGGATGAAGGGCAGCAGGTAGAACGGCATCAACCGATTGGTGCCCAATTTGTCCAGCGCCCAACCGGAGGCGAAAGTCGAAGCGATCGACATGGCCGTGAACAGCGGAAACAGGGCCACGAACTCGACATGGGTCCAGCCCTTGACCTCGGCCAGATGCACCTGCTGAAAGAAAAGCGCCGTTCCCCAGGCGGCGAGGCCCAGACAACGTGGGACCATCAGCCAGAACAGCCAGTGCCGCAGCACCTCCTCGCGCGGTCCAGTGTCGCCCGTTCATGCCGACGGCATGGGAGACTCGGCCACCGACTGCGGTGTCCGCTCTGCAACGCAGCAGAAGCATAGAATCGCCGGAACCGCAATCAAGCGCCAGACCGCGGCCGACAATACCCAAAGGAAGCGCCACGGCATGAACCGCCAGAAGCGCCACGAAGATCACCGGCAAGATCGCCTGACCCACCGCAAACCCCATGCTGACGACCGAAGCGCGCGCCCCGGTCGCCACGAACCAGCGCGCAGTGCCGACGATCGCCAGATGGCTGATCATGCCCTGCCCGGTCAGGCGCAAGGCGAAGATCACGAAGATCAGCATCAGCGGACCCGATGGCGGCCGCCATGAAAAGGCAGGCCAGCGCCAGCAGCACCAGCACCACCGCGCCCAAGCTGGCGGACCCGAAACCTGTCCGTCAGCACGCCGGCCCAGATCATCGCGATGGCCGAGGCCGTGGTGCCAAGGGTATAGATCCCGCCCCATGCACCGTGCGACAGCGAAAACTCCGCCTGAATGACACCCGCAAAGATCGAAATGAAGAAGGTCTGCCCAAAGCTTGACGTGAACGTCAGCAGGAACCCGGCCACAGCCACGGCGCGTTGTCACGAAGGAACCGGAAATAGCCCATGCCCCGGTGTCGCCGGGAATTGGGGGAATGGAAAGAAGTTACAGCATGTAGCGGCCGACATCCGTCGCTCTGGCGATGTCGCCGAGGTTCTTCTCGACAAAATCGGCATCGACGACGACCTTTTCGCCTGCACGGTCGGGGGCAGTGAAAGAAAGCTCTTCGAACACCCGCTCCATCACCGTGTAAAGCCGTCGTGCACCGATGTTTTCGACCGCTTTGGTTCACCTCCGCCGCAATCTTGGCAAGGGCCGCGATGCCGTCTTCGGTGAATTCGACGGTCACCTCCTCGGTGCCCATAAGGGCGGTGTACTGCAGCGTCAGGGCATTGTCGGTCTCGGTCAGGATGCGCACGAAATCCTCTTCGGTCAGCGCGCGCAATTCGACGCGGATCGGCAGACGGCCCTGAAGTTCGGGCAGCAGGTCAGACGGTTTGGCGATGTGAAACGCACCGGAGGCGATGAACAGCACATGGTCGGTTTTGACCGGGCCGTATTTGGTGGACACGGTCGTGCCTTCGATCAGCGGCAGCAGATCGCGCTGCACGCCTTCGCGGCTGACATCCGCACCGCGGGCATCGGATCGGGCGCAGACCTTGTCGATCTCATCCAGAAACACGATGCCGTTCTGCTCGACCGCCTCGATTGCGGCGCGGTGGACGGTTTCATCATCCAGCAGTTTGTCGGCCTCTTCGCCGATCAGGATATCATAGCTTTCGGCGACGGTCAGCTTGCGGCGTACGGTGCGGCCGCCAAACGCTTTGCCGAAAATATCGCCAAGATTCATCATGCCCATCTGGCCCCGGGCTGGCCGGGAATCTCCAACATCGGCATCGGGTTCGAGGTATCGGCGACCTCAAGCTCGATCATCGGTGTCGTCCAGCTCGCCGCGTTTCAGCTTTCTGCGGAACATCTCAGCGTGTGCTTCGCGGGCGTCTTCGCCGGCGATGGCGGCAATCACGCGATCCTCGGCGGCCTGCTGTGCGTTGGCCTTGACGTCTTCGCGCATGTGTTCGCGGGTCATGGTGATGGCGCTGTCGACCAGATCGCGGATGATCTGTTCGACATCGCGGCCGACATAGCCGACTTCGGTGAACTTCGTCGCTTCGACCTTGAGGAACGGCGCGCGGGCCAGTTTGGCCAGACGGCGGCTGATCTCGGTTTTGCCGACGCCGGTGGGGCCGATCATCAGGATGTTCTTGGGATAGACCTCGTCGCGCAGATCATCGGCCAGCTGCTTGCGCCGCCAGCGGTTGCGCAGGGCAACAGCGACGGCGCGCTTGGCGTCGTTCTGGCCGATGATGAAACGGTCAAGTTCCGAGACGATTTCGCGCGGGGGGTGTCAGGTCTAGGTCATTTCGCATGATCTTTCTCTCACGCGTCAGATTGCCGTTGGTGTAGACGCAGATATCGGCGGCGATGGCCATGGCGTCGCGGGCGATTGCTTCGGCGGTCAGGTCGCTGTCCATCATGGCGCGCGCGGCGGCCAGCGCATAGTTGCCGCCTGATCCGATGGCGGTCACGTCATGTTCTGGTTCCAGCACATCGCCGGCGCCGGTGATCACCAGCAGATCCGTGCCGTCGGTCACGATCAGCATCGCTTCGAGCTTTTGCAGGTATTTGTCGGTGCGCCAGTCCTTGGCCAGTTCGACGCGGCGCGCTGCAATTGGCCGGGCGTCGCTTCCAGCTTGGTCTCCAGCCGTTCGAGCAGGGTAAAGGCATCGGCGGTGGATCCGGCAAACCCGGCCACCACATCATGGCCGCCGGCTGGTCAGGCGGCGCACCTTGCGCGCGGTACCCTTGATCACGGTCTGGCCAAGACTGACCTGACCGTCGCCAGCAATCACCACCTCGCCGCCTTTGCGCACCCCGATGATCGTGGTGCCGTGCCAGCCGGGAAACTCGTCTTTTGCCATGACGCCTCTCTGGTTTGCGTTTCCGGCTATATGGACATCACGCGGGCGCGGCACAACCCGGTTTGCCTTGTCGCGCCGAGTCTCCCGGCGCTAGCGTCCTCCGCGATGAGCGCTGAGAAGACCCTGATTTTCTACCTTGAACCCGCCTTTCGCGAACGTGCGCGAGGCGGGCAAGGTCAATTTCATCAACAAAGTCGTCGGCGCCTTCGCATCGCGCGGATTTTCCGCAGAGATCAGGGGTAACAGTGATGCCGAGATCCTGAGTTCTACGCAGCACCCGGGCTTTGCACTTTATCTGATGGAAGATCCGGTCAGTCCGCGCGGATTGACGATGCGGTTAGCCTACTTCTATCCGTTCTGGCGGATCGAGAAATCGGCCAGGCGTTGGGAATGGCTGGTCGCGCGAACCGCGTTCCAACCGGATCGGGTCGACGGAAATGAGGCTGCCGGGTTTGTCGGGCAGTGGCGGCGGCGGCTTTATGGCGATCTGCAGCCGGGTGCGGATGCGCAAGGATATGTTTATATTCCGTTGCAGGGACGCCTGACCGAGCATCGGTCGTTCCAGCAGATGAGCCCGCTCGACATGATCACGGCCACGCTTGCGGCAGAGCCGATTCGTGACATTGTGGTCGGGCTTCATCCCAAGGAAACCTATACCCTCGCCGAGCAGGGCGCATTGGAGCGATTGGTTTCAGTTCATCCGCGCCTGTCGCTGTCCAAGGCTCCGGCGTTGGCGCTGGTTCGGGGGGCCGACTATATCGTGACGCAGAATTCTGCGGTCGTGATGATGGGTTACTTCTTTCACAAACCGTCGGTTTTGTTCGGGCGGATCGACTTTCACCACATCGCGGCCAATGTGCATGAGCTTGGCGTAGATGATGCCTTTCGGCAGGTCCGGGAAATGGTGCCGGACTATGATCGCTATCTGTTCTGGTTCCTGCAAAAGATGTCGATCAATGCCGGACGAGAAGATGCAGAGGCGCAGATTCTGGACACCGTTCGGTCGCGCGGCTGGCAGGTCTGAAAAGACAAGGGACGCCGCAGCGCCCCTCCCAAACGTCAATCTGGCGGTAAGGCTCAGATCGCCTCTTCGATCCAGCTTTGCAGTGCGGCCTTCGGGGCTGCGCCGACCTTGTTCGACACAACCTGACCGTCCTTGAACATGAACAGCGCCGGAATGCCGCGCACGCCCATCTGGGCGGGGGAGTTCGGGTTCTCGTCCACGTTCACTTTGACGATCTTGATCTTGCCGTCGAACTGATCCGAAAGCTCTTCCAGCGCTGGGCCGATCTGTTTGCACGGGCCGCACCATTCCGCCCAGAAATCGACCACGACGGGGATGTCGGACTGTTTGACTTCGGCGTCGAATGTGGCGTCGGTGACGGCGACAGTGGCCATGATCGTTCTCCAATGAAACTGAGGGTCGTGGCGAACGTATGGACCGATGGCCACAACGTCAAGATGTGGCGGTCTGTTGCAGGGCCAGCCTCACGATGTCGTGCTGCAGGGGCATCAGCTCAGCCGTCCGCGTCCACAGGATCGCGGTGTCGATGCGGCGATCAGGGTAAACCTCCGCCAAGGCGGCGGCATAGGCGCCAAGCTGGCGCAAAAGGCCAAGCGGCACCTCTGCCGCGGTCGCGGGGATCACGGCGTTCGATTTATAGTCAACGACCAGAACACTGTCGGGGCGGATGATCAGCCGGTCAATCGCGCCAGCGATCCGCCTACCGTTCAGGCATGGTAAATTGGCGCTGACCCGAACCTCAGCCATCGAACCTTCGCCGAAGAGATCCGCCAGGGCGGGACTTTCCAGAACCGCCCGCGCCTCTGCCAGCAACTGATCTGCTAAGGCGGACGAAGCAGGATGATCACCAACCGACAACAAGCCATGCGCCAAATTGTACCACTCGTCTTTCGGCGCGCCCGGCAGGTGTTCCAGCAGCAGATGCAGCAAACTTCCTCGCTGCTTTGCGACTTCCGGATCGAGCGTTTCGACCTCATCCGGCAGAACTTTGGCCCCACCAAGATCAGAGGGCGAGAGCGTGCCGGGGCGTTCCTCTGGCGTCACCGCGCGCGCCACCGCCCAATCGGGTAGCGGCGGCGTGGTGGATGCGGCGGCTTCATCCAACCCGTCACCCGCCGGCGCCCAATCGCCATGTTGCAGCCGCAGGCCCTCGCCGGTCGGGGTGTCATACGCAGCCGCCCCCGCCGCGACCAGCCCGGCTTCGACCAGCCCGTGCCAGTTGCCGTCATCCTTGCCGACCTCACCACAACCGCAGACGATCAGCCATTTTTCGGCCCGGGTCAGCGCCACGTAAAGCAGGCGCATCCGTTCTTCGTCCTGCGCCGATTTCGCGTCCGCCAGGGCCTGAGCCATTGCCACCGGCATCTGATCGGCGCGGGTTTTCCACATCGGAGGCTCGCCGTCGGCTTGCAGAATTTCATCGCGGTGGCGCAGTTGGCGATCGGCGGTGTCGGGCAGGATCACAATGGGCGCTTCCAGACCTTTCGCGCCATGCGTCGTCATCACCCTGATCCGGTCGCCTGCCGCATCCGATTGACGCTTGATCTCGACCTCGTCGGTTTCCATCCAGGTCAGGAACCCGGTCAGGCTGGGGGTTTCGGTGCCCTCATAGACCATCGCCAGCGACAGCATCGCGTCGATCCCATCCTCGGCCTCTTCGCCCAAGCGCGCCAGCAGACGCGACCGGCCTTCAAAGCGCGTCAGGATGCGTTCGATCAATTCGTAAGGACCGAGGAAGTCGGCCTGATTGCGCAGCCGGAACAGGGTTTCGTGGGCATCGGGAAAATCGCCCTGCCGGCGGCGAAGTGCGGGCCAAAGCCGGGTTTCCGTCCGGCGTATGGGCCAGATCGTAAAGCTGCGCCTCAGTCAGCCCGATGAGGGGCGAGCGTAACACGGCAGCCAGCGACAGGTCATCGTCCGGCGTCGCCAGAAAAGACAACATCGCGGTCAGGTCACGCACGGCCAGTTCCGCGCCGACCTTCAGCCGGTCGGCCCCGGCCACATCCAGCCCGCGCGCCTTGCAGGCGCGGATGATCTCGTGAAACAGGCGTGATCGGCGCTGAACGAGGATCAGGAAATCGCCCGGCGTGATCCGGCGAAAGCCACCCTTGTCGTCAGGCACCGAGCCGCTTTGCAAAAGCTCGCGTATCTCGTCCGCGATTCGGCCCGCCAGCACCACGCGGCAGTCATTTTCAACGACCTTGTCGGTCGGGTCGTACCACTCGCGCTCTTCCGGTGCTTCGGCGTTTGGTACGATCGGCCAAAGATCGACACGCCCCGGAAGCGTTTGATGAAAGGCTAGATGCAGGGGCTTTGCACCCAATCCAACCCCGCCCGATGCAGCAAAGGTGGCATCGACAAACTCCAGAATCGCACGTGACGAGCGAAAGGAATAATCCAGCGATTGACGATGCAGGGGCTGGCCAACGGCACCCAACCGGGTCTCGAATTCCTGACGCATCCGCTCAAACGCGCGGGGGTCGGCGCCCTGAAACGAATAGATCGACTGCTTGAGGTCGCCGACAACGAAGATCGTGCGGTCAACCCCGTCGCGCGCGCCCCGGCCCACGGTGAATTCCTGGGCCAAAGCCTCGATCACGCGCCATTGTTCGGGGCTGGTATCCTGCGCCTCATCGACCAGAATGTGGTCGATACCGCCATCGAGCCGATAAAGAATCCATTGCGCGACGACCGGATCGGTCAACAGATCGCGTGCGCCGGTGATGAGATCGTCGAAGTCCAGCCAGCCGCGCTGTTCCTTGCGCGCGGCATATTCTGGCAGGAAAACATTGGCGAAATCGTAAAGCGCTGCGGTCTTGTGGGCCGCACTCAATCGCAACTCTGCGTCGCGGGCTTTGGCGACGCGGTTCATGAAATCGTGAAATGCGTGCGACAGATCGCCGAGTTCAGCCTGCACCTTTTTCGTCGGAATACTGGCCGTCTTGGCCTCTGGTCGTGTGATACCTTTGCTGCCGTAGAGGAACAGCGAACAGAGCGCCCGGTAGGCGTCAACATCCGGGGCCGCGGTGTCGATTTTGGCCAAAGCTTCGGCCAAGGCAACCATCGTCGGCGAGCCCGCTCCGATAATCGGCAGGGCATCGCGTAACAGCGCGGCTTCGCCGCCATCGAAGACGAGAGCGGGTAGATCGTCTTCGCCCATTTCAGAGGGCAGATCAAAGGCGTTCCATATCTCGTCGTGGCCAGTGATCTTTTGCAGCCGATCACGCTGGCGGACGATCTCTGCCGTCAGACCGTCAAAATCCTCGCCGGCATAGTACCGTGCGACAGCCTCGATCCGCGACAGATGCAGCCCGTTGGCCAGATCCTCGACCACCTCCTCGCGCAGCAGTTTGGCCGAACGATCCTCAATCTCGCGAAAGAAAGGTGACACGCCCGCTTCCATCGGGAACCGCCGCAAAAGCGAGGCGCAGAAAGAGTGGATCGTCTGTATCTTTAATCCGCCCGGCGTCTCAATGGCACGTGCGAAAAGCGTCCGGGCATGGGTCAGATCGGCGGGATGTAAATCCTGCCCGACGCCGAGATCCTGCAAGGCGGTCCGCAGCTCGACATCGCCTTTCATTGCCCATTCGCCCAGACGGCGGAACAAACGGTTCTGCATCTCGCTGGCGGCTGCTTTGGTGTAGGTCAGGCAGAGTATGTTCTGCGGCGATACGCGGCGCAGCAGCAGCCGCGCCACGCGGTCGGTCAGCACGCGGGTCTTGCCCGATCCCGCATTGGCCGATAGCCAGGTCGAGACGTCCGGATCGGCTGCCGATATTTGCCGTAGCGTGGCGTCATCCACCGTCATGGCCCGACCTCGATACCGACTGGCTCTTGCGATTCGTCCCATTCGCTATAGCGCGCCAGATGGTCGAAATCGCCATCATGCCGCAGTTCGGCCATTGCGCGACGAGAGGTATAGCCGCGGTCACGTTGCAAAAAGGCCCGGATCAGCGCGACGAACTGTTCCCTGACGACCGCGGTCTGGCCGGGTTCAAGCGCGATCGGATCAAACACCGGTTTCGCCCCCAAACCAATATGGGCAACCTCGGCGACCGGGGCTGCGCCGATGCTGCGGAAGCCGCCGGCCTCGGCCATGACGGCCTCCAGCATCAGCTGCTTGTCGAAATGCTCCAGTTGCTTCTTGCTGGGCGGCGTGCCGGTTTTGTAATCGTAGATGATAAAGGCTCCGTCGGGCGTCTGGTCGATCCGATCCACCTTGGCCTTGAGGGTGAAGTCCACTTCGGGGAAGTGAAGCGCATCCTGTTTTTCCAGCAGGACGACCCGGGCTTTCTGTTGCCGAACCACTTCATCCGCCAGAAAACTGTCGGCGACACGCTCTAGCTTGGATTTCCACAACACGCGGGCTGCGGGCCAGGGGGCCTCGGATTCCAGGACCTCGTCGGTGATCAGCATCAGGCGCATACGCGCGGCGGCAAGTCCTGCGCCAAGGTCCAGGCCGTCGATGAAGCGCTCCATCACCTTGTGCAGAACAGTGCCGCGCATAGGCGCATCAGCGACCCGATGCAGCGGGTCGAGTGCGCGCAGGCGCAGGACATTTTCGGCATAGATGGCGTAAGGGTCGCGGATCAGCCGGGTAATGGCGGTGACCGAAAGCGACTTGGGGCGCGCCTCGACCGGAGGCCGGGGCGATGGGCGGGGCTCGGGCGGCACCTTGGCGGCAGGCCGCTCGATCCGGTCAACCAGATCAAGCCAGATGTTGCCGCGATCCCTCATCCCCTGATAGGCAGCCTTGCCCTCTTCCGACATGCCCTGCATCAGATTGCTCAGCCGGTTCAGCCAGCGCGAAGCTACGGTTTCCGCCTCATCGCTGCGGATCGAGCGGGTGAGCACAACCTCTTTTGCCGCGATGGCCTGCTGGAAATCGTGGGCAGACAACCCGACCCGACGTTCCGGCAACAGCAGGCCCGCATCCGTCCGCATTTCACGATTCAGCCAGGGGTCGGCGGCGGGCAGTTCCGGCCATGTGCCGTCATTCAGGCCGCCGAGCACGATCATATCGGCACCCTGAACCCGCGCCTCCAGCGTACCCCAGATCATCACGCCGGGATGTGGGCGCACGGGATCCCTGACTTCGCCCTGCTTGAGGACGCTCAGGACCAATCGCGCGTAATCGCCGGGGGTCAGATCACCCGCATGATCGACAACGGCGGCGAACTCATCGAAAAGCCGTTGGGCCGTGCGGCCATTCTCGGTGGCCCAGAGCGTGCCGGTTACCGTTCCTGCGGGCCCTTCGACTAGACCGTGCGCCAGCCTCAGGTGATCTTCAAGATGATGTCGGGTGGGTCGCGCTCCGATATCGGGCAGCCCGTCGAGCAACTCGGCCAGCCATCTGGCCCAAGCGATCCGGCCATCATCCGGCTGACGCCGCCCAGCCCATGACAGCAGGTCGCTGCCGACTGGAAAAGGCGGACCGTTCCGCCGCAAAGACAGCTCCAGATCGAAGGTCCATAGCAGGTGCTGGCCGCGCTCGGTGTCGGCCGAATTGACCATCGGGTGTTTCAACAGAACCAGCAGCCGTTCCGCTGTCATCTTCTGCCCGAAGAGGTCGGCTATATTTCGCAGGAGCCGCCCGACGGCGGTTTGCGGCAGCGGGTCGCCCACGCTTACATCGGGCTCGATACGCCAGCGATCCAGCGCAGCGGTGACCTGCCGCGTCAGGCTACGGTCAGGGGTCACAAGAGCCGCGGTCTGGCCGTCTTCTGCGGCCTTGCGCAGGATCGCGGCGATCGCGACGGCCTCGATCCGGGCGGACGGCGCCTCGATCAATGTGATGCCGTTCGTCGCGGCTGCAACGGCCTTGAAGGCCGGGCCTTCGATCATCCATTGATCGGTCACCGGGGCTGGGCGCAACGCCAACGAGATCAGCTGATTGCGCTCTGGAACCGGGGCGATCGCATCACTGTGCCAAAGGGCGACATCGGCGTGCGTGATATCGAGGCCACTCAGGAGCCGGGCAAATCGATACTGCGGGTGATCCTCGCCGGTCAGGGCATCGTCCAGCTTGTCCCAGACCGCGTCCGGCAGATCAAAGTCAAATCCCGGCAACACGAGTGCCCCCTGCGGCAGCCGCGCGACCGCCTTCATCAACAGGGCTGTGGTGCCCCGCGATCCGGTGGACCCGGCGACGATCACAGGGTGTTGCGGCGGGTGCGTCTGCCAGCGGTCGACCATTCGCTCGACAACTTTTCGGTTGCGCCCGACGCTGTCTGGGGGTTCCTCTGGAACTGACTTCGAAGTAACGCGCGGTAGCATCGAGAAACAGCAGGCTGCGTTGCCAATACCCCGAACTGTCGGTCACGTTCAGCTTGCGGATCGCCGCCGGCGTGACGCCCTCATCCTGCATTTCGGCCAGCAGCATGGCCAGACTGTCTGCAAGATCGAAAAGCGCGGCACGGGGGGCCAGATCTGGCTGTGCGTCAAGCAGCTGGCGGATCAGTCGGCTGAGGTCCAGGCGCCGCCGAAAGTCCGAGGCGGGCGGCGGCAAATCGGCCCCGACAGGATCCTGCGCCAGATCGGTGACCAGACGGATGCGCGGCAGCAGCAGCGGCGGCCCTTCGTCGAAAAGCTGAACCATGCGGCGCTGCATCCGGCGCGTGTTGACGTAGACCTCGACGTGGGCCAGTGCTTCGGGCGGGTTCCCGGACAGGCGCTGAACAAATCCCGTCACCAGATGGCGAGGAAAGTCTGCGCCGGGCGGACAAGCGAAGACGCGAGGTACGCTCGACGGCTCAAACATCGCCGGTCGCTTTCAGCATCGCCTCTGCCTCTTGAATGCCCTCGGGGCTGCCAACGTCGCACCAGCCGCCCAGATGCACAATGCCGTAAAGCCGTTGGCGGTCGATCATCAGGTCCCAGACCCTGTTCAGTGAGAACGCACTATCTGGAATGCCCGCCAGCAGATCGGTCGTCAGTATCTGCGCCCCGGTATAGACCAGATCGGGCCCCCGCCGCAGCCTGCCATCCTTACCTTGGACGAAATCGCCCGCACCCTTGTGGCCGGTCGCCCGATGTGACGGAACCAGCAGCAGCAGCGCATCCATGCGCCCTGGGTCCCACACCGCCTGCAATTGCAGAAGCGGATTGTCCCCGGCCCACACGGAATCGGCATTCAAGGTGAAAACCGGCCGATCCCCCAGCATCGGTAGCGCCCGCCGCAGTCCCCCGCCGGTTTCCAGCAACGCGTCGGTTTCGTCCGAGATCTGTACTCCGCTTCCTGCCAGATGCGCAGTGATCATCGGCGCGAGGTAATGGGTATTTGCCACGACATTCGGAACGTCTGCGGTCTTTACCAGATCCAGTGCGTGATCGATCAGGGGCCGCCCGACCACCGGGATCAGCGGCTTGGGTCTGTCGCGGGTCAGGGCACCCATGCGGGTTCCCTTACCGGCAGCGAACAACATCAAGGAACGGGGGGCGTTGTGCATTTTGCCTTCAGCAGGGTCAGATGGTCAGGGGTCGGTTCGGGCAGATCGCTTAACGTGATGCGGCGCAGGTTGTACAGCACGGGGTGGGCGAGATCGGTCATCAGGTGTCGCCAGACCCGCGGGATCAGTTCGACGTAGTGCGGCTTGCCATGGCTTCGCGAAAGTCGGGCGAAGACGCCCAGAATGCGCAGGTTCCGCTGTGCACCATAGATCGCGATGGCCAGCGCGAGTTCATCGCGATCGCACTGGCTGCCTTGGATGTAACGATCGAGCAGCATCTGTCCCAGCCCAGGGGACAGATCGCGCCGGGCGTCGCGCAGCATCGATACCAGATCATAGGCGGGATGGCACAGAAACGCGTCTTGGAAATCCAGCAGTCCGACGCGGCGGATACCGAGCCTTTCGGGCAGCCAGATCATGTTCTCGGAATGGAAATCACGCAGCGCAAGCGCCGGTCGGCAGTCTGAAATCGACGCGAGAAGGCGCGTCAGTTCGGCCTTGAACGCACCTGCAGCAGCGCCTTCGGGAACCGGCAGATACCAGTCGTAAGTAAGGGCCGCGAACTCTGCGAGGTCTGCCGCCGAGAAGCCCGAAACCTGACCCGGAAGGGGTGCTTGACGCAGGTGGCACAGGGCGTCGACAGCGGCTTCATAGAGGGGCCGATCGGCGGCGGGATTCGCAGCCATCTGGCTAGCGAACACGCGATCCCCGAAATCCTCCAACAGCAGGAATCCGTTCGGAAAGTCGGCGGCAAGGATTTGTGGGGCGCTCAGACCAATGCCGTTCAGATGAGCGGCGATCCTGACGAATGGGCCCAGGCTTTCATGGCCGGATGGGCCGGCATCCATGAGGACGACGCAGTCTTGGCCTCCCCGGCAAAGGCGCTCATAGCTGCGGCCAGAGGCATCGCCGGCCAGCGGTTGCCGCCTGGCACCCGACCAACCGGCGCTTTCCACGAAGGCAGCCGCAAGAGTATTGCGATCTGGCATGTCAGGAGCATTCCGCATCTTGGCCCAGCAAGGCCTTGATCCGGTCTTCCCATCCGCCGCCTTCCGCCTCGATCGTCAGAACCCGTGCAGCTTCGTGCTTACCCAAGGCAAGCCGCAGCCTTAAGGCATTCGACGGAGCGAGATCGCCCAACCGGTCGGGCCATTCCACCAGACAGATCGCACCCTCGAACGCCTCCTCTAATCCCAGCTCGTGGGTTTCATCAGGGCCGGTCAGACGATATAGATCGGCATGCCACAGTTCGGCGATGCCATCGTCATAGACCTGTACCAGCGTGTATGTGGGCGAGGGCACATCCTCTGTCCGACCCGCCGCCGCAAGGCGGGCCTGAATGAGGGCGCGAGCAAAGTGGGTTTTTCCTGCACCAATCCGACCCGCTAGCAGCAGCGTATCGCCGGGCCGCAGCATAGGCGCCAGCGCTTGGGCGAGGGCGGCGGTGTCCTCGGCTGATGAAAGATGGCGGGTCGTTAGGAAACGGGCAGACATGCATGTGTTGTACAGCCGCCCGCCGCCTTCGCAAGTTCCTTCAGGCGGAAACCGTATCAGCCCGAGGCCGGGCGTAGCGCTGTACCTTGGCATTGCCTTCGCGGGCCTGCTGACCCGGCGCCTTGAACCCGACCAGCGTTGCGCCGCCTGAAAGCGGTGCGAAGCGGCATTCCAGCAAGCGGCCATCCCGCAGGCGAATATCGGCAGTCCACTCCGCACGTTCGCCAAAACTGGTGACAAACTCTCGCAGATCGCCCCAAACCGGAGTGGGCGCGCATTTCTCGTTCCAGTCCCTCGTCGCGTCGGTGATGCCGAAATTGTCGACCGTTGTTGAAGGATCGGCCCCCCAAAGCCGGGCATAGGCCGAGTTTGACAAGGTCAGCGACCCGTTGGCAGAGAACACCGCGATGGCTTCGTCGAGGCTATCGAGTACCGCCTGACCGGTTTCCAGTTCGGCGCGGAACCGGCGGGTCAGCGATATCTCAGCACTGATATCCTCAAACAGGAACGCAACCGCGCCGTCCGGATGCGGTCGGCCCGTCACCCGGTAAGTCTGCCCTGATGACAGCGACCATGTTTCCTCATAGCTGCCGCTCGAAGCGGCAGCCTCAAGTTCATACATTCGCTGGCGCCAGGATTTGTAATCCTTGGGTTCGGGCAGGATTTTCTTTTCACGCAGCCGGTCAAGAACGGACTGCAGGCTTGGTCTGGCGATCAGGAATTCTGGCGGCAGACGCGTCAGATCGGCCAGCGCCGGGTTGAACAACGTCAGCTTTCGCGATTTGTCGAAAATCGCCAGACCGACGGTTAAATGCGCGAAGGTCTTGGTCAGCGTCTGTACGAATTCGCGCAGGGACGTTTCCGCCCGCACGGTCTTGTCTGCAGTCACCGCCATGAACAGGCTCTCTTCGCCCACAAATGTCCGGCAACAGTCGAACCAGCGCGGTTCCGGCTCTTTCGGCAGTTTGACCGACAATCGGACGGTGGTTCCCGCTTCGCAGCCATTGGTGAAACGCGAAAGATCGAACAGGGGCGCGGGCGGCCAGCTCGGCGCAAGCGAGTCGGGCCGGCTTCCCGCTGACAGTTGCAAATAGGTCGAATTCGCCCAGGTGATCGCACCGTCGGGGCGTTGGCGCCACATCAGGAACGGCGCATGATCTGCGGTGTTGCGCAACGTCTCCAGTTCTCGTTCCATCGCCGCCAGGCTGTGCCGGTCTAGGTCAACTCGCATGTCCGCTGTTTCGCTGTCGACCAGACATAGCCGCGCCAGCCCATCGCGCCATTCTGCGTGAATCTGGGAATTTCCGTCACGCGAGGTCAACCGGGCATGCCCGGTTTCGGCCAACTCCTCCAACTCCTCCAGAATGTCCGGGAACCTTGGTTGCAGCAACGAGATCAGGCGGCCCCAATCCGACCGCCCTTCCGGGGCGCCCGACAGGATGTGTTTCGCCGCCTCGGTCGCATTCACCAGATGTTCATCATCGAATAGAAAGGCAACCGAATGGTCCGGCTCCATCATGAAGCCAGTTGACCGGCGACGTCTGCGGGCGTCGATCATGGCCATCAGCCAGAAAGCCGCAACCGCGACAAGAAAAGATGTGCCGAGCAAAGCGCCAAACTGCGCCAAGAAGGAATTGGTCATTCTGCACCGTCCCCGAGTCGGATTTGCCGACCGACTCTGCCCGCTGATGGTTAAGTGCCCGTTAATTTGACCTCAGGCGGTGATCGGCTGGTTTTGTCCCAATCCGTGCCCGTCTTCCTTGGTCTCGGCCAGAATCCGGTGCAGCGGCCATGTCACTTCGATGATCGCTCCGGTCCGCGCTCCGGGCCCGGCCCGACCGATAGCCGGATCGCTTCCGTTGGAGAAGTTCAGTTCTGCCCCTGACCGTTCCAGCAGTGTCTTGGCAATGAACAGGCCCAACCCCATGCCCTGGTAGCCCGGCCGTTCCTTCTGCTGATGATCGCTGCGCCGCCGTCGCACGAACGGATCACCGATCCTGCCTAGAACCTGGGACGGGAAACCCTGGCCATCGTCAACAATGCGCACAAGGATATCGATGTCAGACCAATGTGCATCGATCCATACGCGCGTTTCAGAGAAATCCACAGCATTCTGGATCAGATTGCGAAGGCCATGGATGATCTCGGGGCGTCGCTGAATGACGGGCTGTCGTTCGTTGCCGCCCGGCCCCGGACGGGCCGCGATCTCGATGCTTTTGCCCCGATCCACATGCGGTTCGGCAGCCTCGCGAATGATCTCGCCAAGCGGTATCATATGCATCTGCGCATCGTCCTTGCCTGCGCGCCCCATTGACCGCAGGATATCCCGACAGCGGTCCGCCTGATCGTGGATCAACCGGGCGTCTTCCAACAGGTCGGGACTGTCCGAAAGCTCCTCGATCAACTCGCCGCTGGCCAGTTTTATTGTGGCCAGCGGTGTCCCAAGTTCATGCGCTGCGGCGGCGACGACCCCCGCCAAGTCGGTCAGTTTCTGTTCGCGGGCCAGAGCCATCTGGGTGGCCAGGAGCGCCTCGGACATCGAGTTGATTTCCGAGGTGACACGCCTTGCATAGGCTCCAAGAAAGACCACTCCGATGACAATCGCGAGCCAGAATCCGAAGACGAAATCCGTTGGCAGCCGCATGACAAAGCCCATATCGGTGCGCAACTCAGCGTGGAACCACATCACCAGGGTCGTCAGCGCGATCGCAAGGCTTCCGACAATCAGCGTCGGACCGGTGCGCAAGGTGCTGGCGGAAATGGTGACGGGGGCGAGGATCAGCAACGCGAACGGGTTGTTCAGGCCGCCCGTCAGGTAAAGCAGGGCCGAAAGCTGGGTGATGTCGAAGATCAGCATCCACATCACTTCGTTTTCCGAAAGGCGCTTGCTGCCTGGATAAACGAACATCGCGATGAGATTGGCGATGACCGACGCCCCGACGGCCATGAAGCACAGCCCCAGGTTGAGGTTCAGGTCAAACCACTGCCGCGCTACCAGGATCGCTGACAGTTGCCCCACGATTGCGATCCAGCGCAGTACGATCAACGTTCGCAACCGCACCCAGTTGCGGCGCCGATCTTCGTTGAATAGTCCGGCAGTCGGGGTTGCCATTTCGGGGTCCGGGCTAGGTTGCGTCAAGGTATCCCCTTGTTAGTGGCCGCGGTTGCTGGGATCAATGCGCTGGAAACAGGCAGGAGGTTAGAGGTGGCGAAGACCCAGACATACGCGGTTGTCGCAGCGGTTGCGGTTGTCGGCCTTTTGGGTGCGACCATGTACTACGCCAGCCGCCCCGGTTCGGACGATCCTTTCGCACCTTGCCGCAAGTCGGCAATTGCTGGTGGGGCCGGCAGTATCGGCGGGCCATTCACGCTGGTCGACGAAACCGGAAAGACAGTCACTGACAAGGATGTTTTCATAAAACCGTCGCTGGTCTATTTCGGCTATACTTTCTGCCCCGATGTCTGCCCCGCAGATACCGCCCGCAACGCAGATGCCGTCGATGCCGCAGCTGCGCTGGGCTACGGTGTGCAGCCGGTGTTCATCTCGATCGACCCGGATCGCGACACGCCAGAGGTGGTCGCAGATTTCACCGATTATCTGCACGAGGACATGTTGGGCCTGACCGGGTCGGCCGAGCAGGTCAAGGCAGCCTCCCAAGCCTACAAGACCTACTATCGCAAACAGGATGGCGACCCGGAATACTACCTGGTCGACCACTCGACCTTTTCCTACCTCGTTCTGCCCGAGACCGGTTTTGTGGAATTCTTCAAGCGGGACGAAGCGGCAGATGATCTTGCAAAGAAAATGGCGTGTTACCTGGATATAGCCGGCTACGGAAATTGACCGCGGCTCACCCTCGCAATAACGTTGCGCAGGTTTTGCGAAGGAAATCGGATGTCAGAGGCTGAACAGCTTGATCTTGGCGCGGACAGGACCCTGCTATTGGTCGATGATGACGAAGCGTTTCTGCGCCGTCTGGCCCGGGCGATGGAAAAGCGCGGGTTCGTGCCAGAGATGGCCGGATCGGTGGCTGCGGGCAAAGCTTTTGCTACGGCACGACCGCCAGCCTATGCCGTCGTCGATTTGCGGCTGGAAGATGGCAACGGTCTGGATGTCGTTGAAACCATTCGTGAAAAACGACCCGATAGCCGCATCGTCGTGCTAACCGGCTACGGCGCCATTGCAACTGCAGTGGCGGCGGTAAAAATCGGGGCGACGGATTATCTGTCAAAGCCAGCGGATGCCAACGACATAACGAATGCGCTTCTGGCGAATGGTGGGGAACTGCCGCCGCCGCCCGAAAATCCGATGTCGGCTGACCGAGTGAAATGGGAACATATCCAGCGGGTCTACGAACTCTGTGACCGGAATGTCAGCGAAACGGCACGAAGGCTGAACATGCATCGGCGAACGTTGCAACGTATCCTCGCCAAGCGCAGCCCACGTTAAAGCGGTTCGACCAGATCATAGCGTTTTCTGAAGCGGTCGACGGGCGTGCCGTCGCGCAGCGGGATGGCCGTCAGGAGGTCGTAGTCCTTGAATCCCATCTTTGCATAATAACCCAGCCCACCGATGTTGTCGGCGCGGATGGTGGCGTCGATCGTACGGACGCCAGCATGTTCCGCCGCCCTTTGTGTGGCGGAAAAAAGCGCGGCGCCGATCCCGCGGCCGGTTTGGCCGATAGCAACGAACGTGGCGATGATGGCCCAGCCCTTCGGGAACGGGTCTTCTACGTCGTTAGGCCAAAGCAGGCATTGAAACCCTGCAACCTGTCCCTCCCGCTCGGCGACAAAGCAACGGATCAGACCCTCGGGCGCAATGTAGTGGTGCAGCATCCGGGCCGGGGTGAATGGCCGTTGATGCGCCGTGGTGCCGCCCGCCGCTATGATCGCATTGAGGATCCTTACAAGCGCGTCAGTGTCTTCTGGTCGGGCGGGTCGGGGTGTCGGGGTCATCGCAGAGCCTTGATCCTGTTAGGCCGCTGACTTTAGCCAACCCAAGAGCAGCAGCAAGGCAGATTCAAACGACCGCAACCGGCACTAACAGAGCGCAAGCAAGTCATGGTGACGTGCCGTGAACTCTGCCCGCACCTCTACCGGAGGGCGCAACTTAATCGAAAAACCCTTGATCAGACTATGGTTTGGAACACCGAAGAACTTGTCGGCCTCGGCTTTTGTAAAGCCCGCAATCTGTGTCGCTTCCAGCCAGGCGCTGATCTTGTCGGCCTTCTTGATCTGTTTCTTGATCACGGCAGGGATCTGAGCGGGCAGCCCAAAGCGGATGTGAATCGCCGCCGTCAACCGGTCATCAAGCGCCCCGTAGTCCGGTCCAACCGCGGCCTTGACCGGACTGATCATATCGCCAATCACATATTCCGGAGCATCATGCAGCAAGGCAGCCAGACGCCATCTGCCCGCAGTGGCAGGATTCAGCCCGGTAAATATCTCCTCGACCAGCAGCGAATGCTCGGCCACGGAATAAGCGTAGTCGCCCCGCGTCTGCCCATTCCAGCGCGCCACAAAGGCCAGGCCATGGGCAATATCCTCGATCTCGATATCGACGGGCGTCGGGTCCAGCAGGTCCAGCCTGCGGCCCGACAGCATCCGTTGCCAGGCGCGGGGTTGCTTCATCAAAAACCTCTTCTTAGCGCCCGGACCTTAGCCATCCGGCGTCGCCATTGTCGAGGTGGCAATCGAGTGCTATCTGACCGCGGAACCGGAATGAAGGAGTGCGGCGTCATGCCGAAGGATTACATTGTCAAGGACATCAACCTGGCTGCCTATGGCCGCAAAGAGCTAGATATCGCCGAAACCGAAATGCCGGGTCTGATGGCATTGCGCGAGGAATACGGCAGTGCAAAGCCGTTGAAAGGCGCGCGGATCGCCGGTTCACTGCACATGACAATCCAAACCGCGGTGCTGATCGAGACCCTGACCGCTCTGGGGGCCGATGTCCGCTGGGCGTCTTGCAACATCTTCTCGACCCAGGATCATGCCGCAGCAGCCATCGCCGAAAGCGGCACACCGGTTTTCGCGATCAAGGGTGAGACGCTGGAAGACTACTGGTCCTACACCGACAAGATCTTCCAGTTCCCCGAGGGCACCTGCAACATGATCCTCGATGATGGCGGCGATGCAACGATGTACGTCCTGCTGGGCGCGCGGGTCGAGGCTGGCGAAGCTGATCTGATCGAAGTGCCGACAAGCGAGGAAGAGGTTTGTCTGTTCAAGCAGATCAAGAAGCGACTTGCCGAAACCCCCGGCTGGTTCACCAAGCAGCGCGAGGCAATCGCGGGCGTTTCCGAGGAAACCACGACCGGCGTGCATCGCCTCTACGACCTTCACAAGAAAGGCCTGCTGCCGTTCCCGGCGATCAACGTGAACGACAGCGTCACCAAGTCGAAATTCGACAATAAGTACGGCTGCAAGGAATCGCTGGTTGACGGCATCCGCCGCGCCACCGACACGATGATGGCGGGCAAGGTTGCTGTGGTTTGCGGATATGGTGATGTCGGCAAGGGTTCGGCGGCGTCCTTGCGTGGTGCCGGTGCGCGGGTCAAAGTGACTGAAATAGACCCCATTTGCGCGCTTCAGGCGGCGATGGACGGATTCGAGGTCGTGGTTCTGGAAGACGTCATCGACACGGCTGACATCTTCGTCACCACCACCGGCAACAAGGACGTGATCCGCATCGAGCATATGCGCGAAATGAAGGATATGGCGATCGTTGGCAATATTGGCCATTTCGACAATGAAATTCAGGTCGCGGCGCTGAAGAACCACAAATGGACCAACATCAAGGACCAGGTGGACATGATCGAGATGCCCTCGGGCAACCGGATCATTCTGCTGTCAGCGAAGGTCGGCTGTTGAACCTTGGGCAATGCCACCGGCCATCCGAGTTTCGTGATGTCGGCCAGCTTCACCAATCAGGTTTTGGCGCAGATCGAACTGTGGACGAAGCGCAAGGACTATCAGCCCGGCGTCTACATCCTGCCCAAAGCCCTGGATGAAAAGGTGGCGCGGCTCCATCTGGGACGAATCGGGGTAAAGCTGACCGAACTCAAGAAGGAACAGGCGGATTACATCGGTGTGGCAATCGAGGGTCCGTTCAAGCCAGAGCATTATCGCTACTGTAGGCGGATTAGCAGGCCGTCAGGTACTGATTCGCGAAAGGCCTTCATTTTCCTTGGTGCTGCGGCGAACAGTTGCACATGGGAAGTTTAGGGGATTTTTCTCTTTGTGCCCGGCGATAACCCCTTTAGGTTTCGCTCAGACCCGAAAAACCGGGTCATGGATGCGGGACGGTGCCCGGTAACAGGTGGGAGTATACTTATGGGAAAACGCGACGATCTTATTGCGGCTTATGCAGAAGACTTGAAAACCAAGTGCGGGATGACACCCGACATGGACCTTCTGACCAAGGTCACTATCGCCTGTGGACCGGCGATCTATAACGCCGACGCCTCTACCGTGGCAGGGACGCAGGCCAGCGAGCTGGAGACGGTCAAGGATAATTTCCTGATCAAGAAGCTGGGCCTGAAGGACGGTCCAGACCTGATGGCCGCCATCAATTCGGTGATCGACACCTATGGCCGGTCCGAGCGCAACAAGTACCGCGCGGTTGTGTATTACATGCTGACCAAGCACTTCCGCAAGGAATCAGTTTACGGCTGAATACCTTCCGATCTTCAATGACGCCCGCCCGTTCCGGCGGGCGTTCTTGTTAACAGAAGCTATCCTAACGTTAAGAAAACGCAGGGCATTCTAGACAGTTGCCATTTGCTTTGGTGATCCGTTTCCCATAGGGTCATTCTTGTCGGACCAGTATGGTCGGAACCTTATACGAACACGTGGGTGCCTGAGGGAGCACGTGGGGTGGTGGAGGGTTCCGAGGGGTCGGAACCCTCCTTTTCTTTCAGAAGAGCCCGAGTATCGCGCCGATGATTGCACATCCGCCAACGACATAGCCACCATTTATCAATGTCAGAGCCATTGGGCGGCCTTCGTAGGCATGATTGTTGACCATCCAGGGCGCCACGACGAACAGGCCCAACCCAAGGCCGGCGACCAGTCCCTTTCCAAATGTATCGATCCCCGCCATCCCGAACATGTGGCGCATCATGCCCGCCACTACTATCGCGGAGATGGCGCTGATGATGAACGGCGTCGGGTCAGAGGAATTCGCCGGCTTGCCATCTTCGCCAACCGCAATGCCCGACGCGGCCATCCAAGCCTTGGCATTCATCATGTACCACATCGCCCCGAAAGCGTAAGCACCGGCGGCGGCCACCAGAACTGCCACAAACTGCATCGTCACCTCCCACTTGTTGTCATCGCGATTGGCAATATGCGTGAAAACCACCGCAATTCAAAGCCTTTCAGAGCCCGCCTAGTTCGCAGACAACCTTCCATTCGGCCTCGGTCACAGGCTGCACTGACAGTCGGGTATTATTGACCAGCACCATATCTGCCAGCCGCCGGTCGGCCTTGCACGTCGCCAAAGTGACGGGTGTCGGCACGGGTTTAACCGCCTTGATGTCAACGCATTCCCAGCGCGGGTCCTCGGTTGTGCCGTCGGGATGCGCCTCGGCCGACACTTCGACAATGCCGACCACGGCCTTCTCGTCTTGCGAGTGATAGAAGAATCCAAGGTCACCCAGCTTCATTTCTCGCATGTTGTTGCGAGCCTGATAATTACGGACGCCATCCCACTCTTCGCCTGCCTCGCCCTTGGCGACCTGCTGATCCCAGCTCCATGTCGACGCTTCCGATTTGAAAAGCCAGTACCGCATGTTCATTCCTCCTTCAGGGGGCGGGAAAGTAGAAGGTCGATGGCATCCGCTACCGACAGCTTTTTTTGGACCAACGCCGAGACCGTACGGGTCAGCGGCATATCCATCTGGCTCAATTCCGCCATACTAGATACTGCTTTTGCCGTTGATGCCCCCTCGACCGTTATGTCTTGCGGTCGGGGTTGGTTGCGGCCAATGGCAAGACCAAAGCTGTAGTTGCGCGACTTTTCAGAGGTGCAGGTCAGCACCAGATCTCCAAAACCGGAAAGGCCCGAAAGAGTGTCGGGGGCCGCCCCCAAAGATCCGGCGAACCGGCGCATCTCGGCGTAGCCACGCGTAATCACCGCGGCCCGTGCGCTTTCGCCCAGGCCAGCGCCAATCGCGACCCCCGCGGCGATTGCCACGATGTTCTTCAGCGCGCCCCCCAGTTCGACCCCCACCACGTCGGTCGAGCGGTAGAGCCGGAGGTTCGCAGTCGAAAGTGCGCGCTGCAGCGACTCGGCGTTCACATTGTCTGACGTCGCAATAGTCAGACCGGTGGGAAGACCGGCGGCGATATCGGTCGCAAAGCTTGGGCCAGAGAGAATCGCGGTGGTGGCATCCGGCACGGCGTCTGTCATGACACGGGTCGGTCCGTGACCAGTTGCAAGATCAACGCCCTTGCAACAGGCCACGAGACTGCGCCCTCCAAGTTCAGTAGCATGCCGTTGCATGAAGTCGCCCAGTTTCTGGGTCGGCACGGCGATCAGACAGATCGTTGCCAATTCGCTCAGATCCGCCGTCGGATGCAGGCTTTCGGGAAAGGTAAAACCGGGCAAACGAGCGCCATTCTCTCGGTCGTTGTTCATATCGGCAGCCTGGGCCCGGTCGCGCGCAATCAATGCGACTTTGCGGCCATCGCGCGCCAACGAAATGGCCATCGCGGTGCCGAACGCACCTGCGCCAAAGACGGAAATATCGCTCATGCCTTGGCCCCTTTCTTGCCTGACCCCAACAGAGTGGGGCTTGTTCTGTCAAGCGGCCAACGCGGCCGGGCCGCCAGGGTCATGTCATCGAACTGGCCAAGGCGGAACCGTTCGATGCCAGCCCATGCAATAATCGCCGCATTATCGGTGCAGAGCGCCAGAGGTGGGGCCAGGAATGTCGCACCAAATTCGTTTGAAACAGTCTTTAACGCCAATCTAATCACTGTATTGGCCGCTACGCCCCCAGCAACGGCGAAGCTGGGGTCAGTCGGCGACAGAGCCAAATATTCAGCCAAGGCGCGGCGCGATTTTTCCGCCAGTACATCTGACACCGCAGCCTGAAAACCGGCGCAAACGTCGGCGCGGTCTTGGAGGTGTAGCCCGTTCTGTTCAGCCACCAGCCGATCGCGTTCCCGCAGGACGGCCGTCTTGAGCCCCGAGAAGGACATGTCGCAACCTTCGCGATCCAAAAGTGGACGGGGAAACGAGAACCGAGTCGCTGCCCCGGATCGGGCTTCCGCCTCCACCGCTGGACCGCCGGACTGCGGCAGGCCCAGCAGCTTCGCGGTCTTGTCAAAAGCCTCACCGGGCGCATCGTCAATCGTACCGCCGAGGCGTCGAAAGCTGTCCGGCCCCTGAACGATCAGAAACTGGCAATGCCCGCCCGATATCAACAACATCAGGTAAGGAAAGGAAAGATCATCGGTCAGCCGCGGGGTCAGGGCGTGGCCCGCCAAATGGTTGACCCCGATAAGGGGCAGGCCAGTGGCTGCGGCAAGCCCCTTGGCGCACATCACGCCCGCCAGAACGCCGCCGATCAGGCCCGGGCCGGCGGTGACGGCAATGGCATCGAGACCCCCCAGTTCAACACCCGCTTGAAGCAGCGCAGCCTCCACACAATGGTCCAGTTTCTCGGTATGCGCGCGCGCGGCAAGCTCGGGCACCACGCCGCCAAACGCCGCATGAAGCTCCGTCTGCCCAGCAACGACGCTGGACAGGATCTCTGCCCTCGATCCGGGTGTATGGCGGACAACGGCGGCGGCGGTATCGTCGCAGCTACTTTCAAGCCCTAATATGGTCAGCGTTCCTGTCATGACACGGCCTGTTGCGCGGGTGTTCCGCGGCAGGTAACACCGGGGCGCGTTCCGCACAACCGCCCGAGGCCCGCCTTGCCCCAACCGACGCCCACCGTCCTGTTGACCCGGCCAAAAACACAATCAGCACGCTTTGCGAACGGGCTGAAGGGCTTCGATGTGATAATCTCGCCGGTTCTGGAGGTCCAATATCGAGACTTACCCGTCAATCCACGCGATTATGACGGGTTGATCTTCACATCTGAGAACGGCGTCCGCGCGGTCGCGGCCTTCGCAGACCTGCAAGGCCTGCGCGGATATGCCGTTGGACAGCGTACGGCGGAGGTCGCTGCGGAGTTTGGTCTTGATCTGCGGTCGGCAGATGGAACCGCCGATGATCTAGTCGCCTTGATCCTGGCCGACAAGCCCACCGGGCGCTGGTTACATCCACGCGGCGTTCACAGCCACGGAGATGTTGTGGAAAGACTGAACAATGCCGCGTTAGAGACTGAATCGGTGGTCGTTTATGACCAAGTCGAAAAGCAACTGACGCCGGCAGCAAGAAGACTTCTGGCCGAAGAAGGGCTGGTCATCCTGCCAGTATTCTCGCCTCGTACGGCCGCTTTGCTGGGGCCAATGTGTCGGGGCGCACAGGCACAGCTGGTCTTGATCGGCATGAGCCCATCGGTGATCGGAGATTGGACGGGGCCGGAACCCGCGAGAACAATCGCTCTGCCAGAACCAAGTGCGGCGGCAATGCTTGAAGAAATTCAGCGCTATGCTGGTGGAGTTGCTTGAGGCACGGGGGCCCTGTCTATAGGCTCGGGCGGCGGGCCCTGCACCCGCTGGCTTGAGAGATTCGAAAGGTAATGGTTTCGTGGCACGTCCGAAGAAATCCCAGAACAAGACCAACAGCGTGTCATCAAAGGGCGCGCCAAAGGCGGAAGACATCACATCCTTGGGTGAAGTCGTTGAGGACGCCGTGATTCTGGAGGAAAGCGATCAGGTCGGCGTGCCGGAGACCGCTGGCGAGGAAAACGCCGCCAAGAAAGAGCCTGACTCTGATCCCGAAATATCCGAAAGCGTGACCGATACCGAGGCAGAAGTGGCAACAGAGCCCGAAACCCGGAACGCTGAAGACGCAAGGACGGTTTCGGTAACAGAGCCGCCGACACGGTCTGGCGGAAGATTCTTTACCATGCTTCTCGGCGGAGCCTGCGCCGCTGCCGTGGGCTTTGGTGCCGCACAATACAGCAGCGGATCCTGGCCCTTCGCAGCAGAGACCCCCGACTATGACGCGCTTTCCGGTCAGATCCTGACGTTGAGCGAAGGTTTGGCCGCATTGCACGACCGATTGGGTGAAGCCACCGCCGTGCAATCGGATATTGACGCGATTCGGGCCGGACAGGATACCGCGCAACAGGCGGTGTCCACTTTGACACAAACGCTAGGGGATTTCGACCAGAGGCTGACGGATCTGGAAAACCGGCCGATCCCGGATGTCGGCGCGACCCGCGATGCCGTGTCCGCCTACCAGGAACAACTGGCCGGCATGCGTGCGATGTTTGAAGGGGAACTGAAGCGAATTGAGACCGCGCAGGCCCGATCCGTCGAACAGGAACAAACCGCCGCCGAACGCGCCGAGGTAGCGATGCAGCGAAGCGCTTTGGCTGAGTTGAAGGCGACCCTTGATAGCGGGGCCTCTTATACAGATGCGTTGGAGACTTTGTCTGGCGCTGTCGAAATCCCGCCAGCTTTGGTCGAGAATGCCGCAAACGGCATACCCACTCTGGCGCAGTTGCAGCGCAGTTTTCCCGCGGCCGCGCGCGACGCGCTGGATGCATCGATCCGGTCCCAAGCCGATGCCGGGGAAATGGACAGTCTGACGGCCTTCATGCGCACCCAGCTTGGCGCCAGATCATTGGAGCCGAAAGAGGGCGACGATCCTGATGCAGTGCTGTCACGCGCCGAAGCCGCGCTGCGTGACGGCGATCTTTCGGGCACGATAACCGAGCTGCAGTCGCTGCCCGAGACGGGCCGCGATGCAATGGCCGAATGGAGCGCATCCGCCCAAACCCGCCACGACGCAGTTGCCGCCTACGACCTGATCTCCGCCAGCTTGAACAATTGAGGACGCCGAACATGTTGTGGTCGCTTATCAAGATCGTCCTCTTCATATCCACTATCGCGGCGCTAGCGCTTGGGGCCGGGTATTTGACGGAATCCAGCGGCGGCGTCCGAATCGCCATTGCCAATACCGAATTCAACCTCGGACCGCTTCAGGCGGTGATCGCCGCCGTCGCGCTGGTTGTTTCGATATGGCTGCTGCTGAAGCTGATCAGCCTTTGCGTGGCGATCCTGCGTTTCTTGAACGGTGACGAGACCGCGATCACCCGCTATTTCGACCGCAACCGCGAGCGCAAAGGTTTTCAGGCGTTGTCAGATGGCATCATGGCTCTGGCCTCGGGCGAGGCGCGGCTTGCGATGTCGAAGGCCGCGAAAGCCGAGAAATACCTGGGCCGGCCGGAACTGACCAATCTGATCACCGCCCAGGCAGCCGAGATGGCGGGCGATCGCAAAAAGGCCGAGGAAGTCTACAAGCGGCTACTCACCGATGACCGGACACGATTTGTCGGCGTGCGGGGTATCATGAAACAGAAGCTGGCTGAGGGCGAGACCGAGACCGCAATGAAACTAGCGGAACGCGCGTTCGCGCTGAAGCCCAAGCATGAGGAAACCGGCGACATTTTGTTGCGGCTTCAAGCCGAGAACGAGGATTGGGGCGGCGCCCGCAAAACTCTCGGTGAAAAGCTGCGTCAGGGCGTTCTGCCGCGTGATGTGCACAAGCGACGGGATGCGGTGCTGGCGTTGTCCGAGGCGCGCGATGTGTTCCGTGACGGAAGCACTGTAGAAGCCCGCGAAGCGGCGATCGAGGCCAACAGATTATCGCCCGATCTCATTCCGGCGGCCGTGATGGCGGCGCAAGGTTATATCACCGACGGCAAGCCGAAATATGCAACCCGGGTGCTGGCCAAGGCCTGGACTGCTCGCCCGCATCCAGATCTGGCAGCGGCGTTCGCCAGTATCGAACCGAACGAGGATCCTAAGGCAAGGATCAAACGATTTCGCGCATTGACCAAGTTGAACTCGGATCATCCCGAAACCCGTATGCTGCTGGCAGAGCTGAACATCGCCGCCGAGGATTTTGCCTCGGCCCGTGCCGCTATCCGAGATATCGTTGAAAATGATCCGACCGCCCGATCGCTGACGATCATGGCCGCGATCGAGCGCGGTGAGGGCAGTGAAGACAGCGTCGTACGCGGCTGGCTGACCCGGGCGCTGACCGCCTCTCGCGGTCCGCAATGGGTGTGCGACAACTGCCAAAGCGTTCATTCGAATTGGGGGCCGGTTTGCCACAATTGCGGTGGCTTCGACACGATGTCCTGGCGCGTGCCGACCGAAGGCGAGGTGGCGATGCCCGCCTCGACCGAAATGCTGCCGCTGATTGTCGGCAAGCACACCGCGCCCGAAGCTGCGGAGACGGAGATCGAGGAAGACGCGATTGATGCCGATGCAGATGTGATCGTTGTTCCCAACACGAACAAAGACACGGAACAAACTGCGGAAGATCAACGAAAATAGGACCACTTAAGAGGGTCATCGGACGCCTCTGCTCGGCTGTCAGAGCACGTCACTTAGCAATGATCCTACAACCTGTGTTCGTTGTCTTGTAAATATCGCCCAGGGTCGAGTATACGGCGCCAGTCGCCGCACTAGCTTAACTGGTAGAGCAATCGCTTCGTAATTGGCGAGTCCCCGCGAGAACGACTTGCAAAACCAATGAGTTCGAGGCACAGGAGAAGAACTAGTAGGGCCCGTGGCCGCTGTAGCTCAGATGGTAGAGCACGTCATTCGTAATTAGCGGGTCTGCTGGCGATTGACGTTTTCGACCAGTCGGTTAGAAGCACCAGGCAGGAACTAGTAGGGCCATAGTAGGGTCCAGGAAGCCGCTGTAGCTCAGCTGGTAGAGCACGTCATTCGTAATGATGGGGTCGGGGGTTCGAGTCCCTTCAGCGGCACCACCACCTAAGGTAAGCCATTGTTTCCCTTAAGCTTTTCGTTGGATCAGCTAAGGCGTAGTACAAGATGGCATACAAAACAGCACCGCACACCTTCGTCAAACAGGGCGTATTCTACTTCATGCGGCGCGTACCGTTGGAGCTTCGGCGGCACTACACGTCGCCCAAAATCTCCTACTCACTGCGTACTCGATCTGTATCTGTAGCTGCGTCGCGGTCAATCCGGGCAGCAGACAAGCTCGATGAATACTGGTTCCACCTTCGGATGCAGGATGCGGACCTTCCCGGCAGTCACATGCTGAGGCTGGCAAGCGCTGGCAGGGGTCTCGCCATCAATGGGGTCGCCAGTGCTGGTTTCAGTACGTCCCCAAGGCTCTCTGAGGCGGTCGCGACTTATCTCCGCCTGAAGGGTGCAGGCAAAGCGATCACCTTCCACCGGGCTGCTGAGCGTTCCTGTGGCTACGTCCTCGATGCCTGCGGCGACAAACAACTGACCGACTACACCAAGGCAGATGCCAACGACTTCCGTGACGCCTTGATTGCGCGGGGGATGGCGGGGAGCAGCATCACCCGGGTCTTCGGGACTGTCAGGTCGGTCGTCAACTTCGCTGCTAGCGAGGACGGCATCACGATCAACAACCCGTTCGGCGGGGTCTACTACGACCGCTCTGCCGGTGTTGAAAATCGGCTGCCAATCCCGACCGCAGAACTCCGCGCTATACAGGCAGAGTGCCGCAAGATCGACGATGAAATGCGCTGGATTGTTGCCCTCGTGGCTGACACCGGAATGCGTCTGGCCGAGGCGGCGGGCCTGCTGCTCGAGGACATCATGAAAGACGAAGACGGTATCCCGTTCGTGAGGGTCTCTCCACATCCATGGCGGCGGCTGAAGACCGCAGGCAGCAAACGGGACATCCCCTTGGTCGGCTCCGCTTTCTGGGCGGCTCAGCGTCTCCGGCAGAATGCCGACGATAGCGGCTTCGCATTCCCTCGCTACAACAAGAATGGGACGACCAATGCCAACTCAGCCAGCGCCGCGTTGAACAAATGGTTGAAGCGTGTTGAATGTCACTCAAAACTGACCCGGTAGCGGTCAGAATTGTCACTGAGAAATGACCCATGTGCAACCTTGCCCCTGACGGGATGTGTCGGGGGTTATTGGAGTGATAGACATGGGATTTTTGAGCGTTATTCGACGATGGGCACTTAGGGACAAGATGCCCATTCGCGAGATTTCACGGCGGACTGGGCTGTCTCGCAACACCATCAGGAAATATCTGCGGGCTGAGATAGTGGAGCCCAAATTCCAGACACCGGCGCGGCCAAGCAAGCTGGACCCGTTTGCTTCGAGGCTGTCGGGCTGGCTTGTGACGGAGCAGCGCAAGTCGCGCAAGGACCGTCGCACGGCGAAGCAGATGCATGCCGATCTGGTGAAGCTTGGCTTTGATGGATCGTATGAGCGGGTCGCGGCCTTTGTGCGGGCTTGGAAGGCCGATCGGCAGCGGGCACAGCAAACGACTGGGCGCGGGACATTTGTGCCGTTGGTGTTTCAACCCGGCGAGGCATTCCAGTTCGATTGGAGCGAGGATTGGGCCATTATCGGAGGTGAGCGTGTCAAGCTTCAGGTCGCCCATATCAAACTGTCACATAGCCGTGCGTTTCTGGTACGAGCCTATTTGTTGCAGACACACGAGATGCTGTTTGACGCCCACTGGCATGCTTTCCGTGTCTTCGGCGGCATCCCAAGTCGTGGGATCTACGACAACATGAAGACGGCTGTTGACCGTGTCGGCCGTGGCAAGCAGCGCGATGTGAACGCGCGCTTTCTGGCCATGACCAGCCATTACGTCTTTGAGCCTGAGTTTTGCAATCCAGCTGCAGGGTGGGAGAAAGGCCAGGTTGAGAAGAACGTCCGCGATGCGCGCCATCGATTGTGGCAAGTCGCCCCTGTCTTCCCGGACCTTGAGGCGCTGAATGAATGGCTCGAAGATCGCTGCAAGGTGCTATGGGCCGAGACTGCGCATGGCAGCTTGCCGGGCAGTATTGCCGATGTATGGGAGGCAGAGAAACCCGCGCTTATGCCGCTGCCAACCGCATTTGACGGCTTTGTTGAGCTGGGCAAGCGCGTGTCACCGACCTGCCTGATTACTTTCGATCGCAACCGCTACTCTGTGCCAGCGAGCTTCGCGAACCGGCCTGTCAGCCTGCACATCTACCCCGAACGGCTGGTCATTGTGGCCGAAGGGCATGAGATCTGCACCCATGAGCGCATCATCGAGCGGTCACACCGCCAGCCTGGCCGCGTCATCTACGACTGGCGCCATTATCTGGCCGTGGTGCAGCGCAAGCCAGGTGCATTACGCAATGGTGCACCGTTCGTGGAAATGCCCGATCCCTTCCGGCAATTGCAGGATCTGATGCTGCGAAAGCCGGGCGGTGATCGCGAAATGGTCGATATCCTGTCGTTGGTTCTACACCATGACGAACAGGCCGTGCTCTGTGCCGTGGAAATGGCGCTGGAGGCGGGCGTGCCGACCAAGACCCATGTGCTGAACCTGTTGCACAGGCTGGTGGATGGCACTCCGACCGACCAGCCCGATGTGACGCCGCCTTCAGCTCTCTCCCTAAACAAGGAACCTGAGGCCAATGTCGCGCGCTACGACGGGCTGCGGCAAGCCAAAGGCACAGGAGGCACGCGCCATGCGTCATGATCCCGCCGGTGCCGCCATTGTCATCATGTTACGCAGCCTGAAGATGCCCGGAATGGCGCAGGCTGTTGGCGATCTGATCGAACAAGGGGCACCTGCATTCGATGCAGCCGTCCCCATGCTCTCGCAGTTGCTCAAGGCTGAAATGGCCGAACGCGAGGTGCGCTCCATTGCCTATCACATGAAGGCCGCCCGCTTTCCGGCCTACAAGGACTTGTCCGGCTTCGACTTTGCAGCAAGTGAGATCAATGAAGCCCTGGTTCAGCAACTGCATCGCTGTGAGTTCATGGAAGGGGCAGAGAATGTTGTTCTGATCGGAGGGCCAGGCACAGGGAAATCGCATGTTGCGACCGCCCTCGGCGTTCATGCCATAGAGCATCACCGCAAACGCGTGCGCTTCTTCTCAACCGTAGAACTGGTCAATGCGCTGGAACAGGAAAAGGCCCTAGGCAAAGCCGGGAAAATCGCTGAGGCTCTGGTCAAGACGGACCTCGTGATCCTGGACGAGCTCGGATATCTGCCGTTCAGCACCTCGGGCGGCGCGCTGCTGTTCCATCTTCTGAGCAAACTCTACGAGCGCACCAGCGTGAGCATCACAACCAACCTCAGCTTCAGCGAATGGGCCAGCGTCTTCGGTGACGCCAAAATGACCACCGCGCTCCTCGATCGGCTCACGCACCGCTGCCACATTCTTGAGACTGGCAACGACAGCTATCGCTTCAAAGCCAGCTCGGAGATCGTGAAAAAGAAACGAAAGGAGACACCAGCATTGACCACATCATGACGAAGAAAGCATAACGACTGAGCGGGTCAAATCTCGGTGACAATACCGGGTCAGTTTTGAGTGACATTCAACACAACCGTGTCTGACTGTACGCGCTTTCGCTTTGCGACGCGAGGATGTGGTCGCGCATGTCATGGACCGACTCGACTAGTTCGTCCAGCTCGTCGCTACTTGCAACCCGATCCAGATTGATCCGCAGGTCATGCCAGTCACTCGGCCGCTTGCGAAGGTCATCAGCAATCTTCTTTATGGGCGACAAAACGCTAAGATCCAGCAGCCGGTGGATCAGAAAGATCGACAGCAGAACGGTGAGCGAGGCGATTGTGATGAGGGCGATGATCCGGCTGCGGGCCAGAGCCCAGCTTTCATCCCGCGCCGCCTCCAATGTCAGGACGCCCAACCTTAAGGGGCCGCTGCTTTGTGGATACTCCAAGGGATAGGATATGGTGTAGGCCGCAGGATCCTGACCAAGTATCCCGGCCTGAAGCGTCAACCCGGTCTCGTCAACCACCTTGGCTCCGGTGATGCGACCCAGATCAACATAGTTATCAAGTTGAACTTGAATCAACTCGGCGTCCAGCTCCCAAAGGTGCGAACTGATGTGTTCGATATCATCCGCAGCAATCTCCTGCACTCTTCTTTCAAGCTGTGCATTGGCCATCCGATAGGTCACTACGCCGCTGGCGACACTGGCAATGGCCAGGATGACCATCATTGGCAGGGCGACTGACACCGCAGCCTTGAAGCCCAGTCGCGATCGAAATGAAAGCGGCACCGGCGCTATTCCTCCTCGGCTTCGTAGTTAACCATGATTGCGTCGTAGGTGCCGTCAGCCTTCATCGATAACAGCGCATCGTTCAGCGCACCGACTTTTTCGGCATGTTTCTGGTTGAGAAACATGAACAGGTCGGCGCGAAGTCTTATCTTGGTCGCCAAGGGTCTATGCATCCCCTTTACCTTTGCCAGATGCCTTGCGGGCGCAACCGTCAGTAGTGCAATGTCAATCCGGTCAAGCTCTAGCATGGTCATCAGTGTGTCGGCGTTTCCGACAATGATACTTTCTTTGTGCTTACTGAACATCTCTTCAAAGATCTTCCATCCACGCACGTATCCGATCCGGTAATCCGCAAATCCGTCCCATGATTGAACGTCGATTTCTGGTTTGAGGTATAGCCCGGCAAAAACGACATGAAAGACAGGTTCAGGCACCTTGGCTAGATTAGAAAACTCCTCAGACACTATTTCCGCTCTTGCAGCATCGCCATCGACCCGCCCGGCATTTGCGTCCACCAGTCCACGAGCGGGGGGCAGCGCCATAAGCTGGTAGCGAAGCCCCGCGCGAGCGAACATCTCGTGCAAGATCCTGTCCAGATAGCCGTCACCAGCCTCGGTGGTCACCGGCGGAAGCGTTGCGTTCGCCAGATTCAAGGGTTGCGCCGATGATTGTGCCACCAGAAGTTGCGGAGCAGTTGTCATGAGCAGGGCGGCCGCCACAGAAGACAGCGCCCTGATCCAGCAAAGCCGCGACACCTAAGTCACATCGGATTTGAGATGTTTGGCGAATACAGCCCGCAATTCATCACGTTCAAATGGCTTGTAAAGAACATCACGAAACCCTTCGATATCAGCAATGGCGGTGACCTTCTCCAGCGACGAGTTGCCATTGCCGCCAGAAATCATGATCGCGGGAATTCCCGCCAACAACGCCGCGTTCTGGTTGACCACCTCTAGGGCAGTGGTTGATCCAAGCCACATATCAACGAGAATGGCATCGGGGGCGGTTTGCTTTGTTGCGGAAAGGAACGAGTTCTTGATCAACAAAGCTTTCGCATTTGTGTCCCAGCGAGTTGATCAGATTTTGTATGGTCCGACCCAACAGTGGATCATCTTCAAGCACGTATATCAGCGCCATAATCGCTTCCCCAATTCGACAGGTTGACGCTACGGCGGCTTCGCCCGATCACACCTACCAAGAACACGATAACTTCTCACTTTCTGGTTGAAAAGCTGTATCGGTGCCGATTGGGCCATTAACCACGCAATCCACGCCCATTATTGGCCGGTGAAAGATGATTTCTACTACTGCGTTGTTGCGGTCGGGTGGTGCGGCCATTGACACTGTGGCGCCGAATACTGTGTTGACGCGCCGCCAAGATAGCGCAAATATGATTGCTACCAGCACAGAGTTGGATTTGCCGACATGACTGACAACAATCGCAGGCTACTGGGCTTGGCCTCGCTGTTTGAACAGCTTGTTCGGGCAACCTACGACAGACGCGGGCCGTCAGAATTGCAGCCGGCCCAATGGTCAGCCCTAAGGTATTTTGAAAGGGCAGGTGCCAGCGCAAGAACGGTTTCCGGCCTGGCCAAGTTTATGGGTGTTACCCTGGGGCCAGCCAGCAGGGCCGCAAGAGCCCTTGAGCGACGTGGTCTGCTGGCGTCTGAAAAGAACGCGGCTGATGGCAGAAGCATTATCTATACGCTGACCTCGGTTGGACAGAAGCGTTTGAGTGCCGACCCGCTGATACGTCTGGCCAAGTCGCTTGACCGGCTGGCGCCCTCTGACATTGCCACGTTGTCGCAGTTGTTGCTTGTATTGTCCGATGGATTGAATTCCGAGGAACCGCGCCAGGAAGCGGACTGACGCCTTGCGGCTGGCGCGCGCTGCCAGAAAATCTGTTCTCAGCGGTCACTTTGTCGCGCTTGGGTGCGCGAAAGCGCTAGACTGACCCAAGGTCATCCTCGCCCCTCTGAGAGTAAGATCAGTGCCTTACGTTCGGACAACACCGGACAACACCGGACACTCACCGGATTTCAGGAAACTAGTTGCTATCAGCAACGGCCTGCTCTATTAAATGTTGCTAGTAGCAATGCAGTGACAGCTTCGGTTCGTATGGCACAAACTCCGGCAAATATTGATGCAGAATTTCCGCTGCTTCTTATTATCGACAACGAAGACACGGTTCGCCTGCCCATCGCCGATTTTCTCAAGGGACTTAGGTGGAAGGTCGTTCACGCCAACGATCTTCCAAGCGCGACCGTACTCTGCGCCTCACACTGTTTCGACGTGATCCTTTTGGAAGCCACGATGGCTGCTGACGACCTCGGCAACACGGTTCAGTCAATTCGATATGGCAATGCCAAGAACCAGTCCGCGACCATTATTGCCTATGGCAATCCCGATCAGCCACCACTCACGAACAAATCCGCTGATCATGATGTCGACCTTTTTGTTAAAAAGCCCATAGAACACAACCGCTTGCCCGTCTACATCGCGCAGGCCTCCACCCGCCGCCTGGAAAAAACCTATCACTCACGGAAGACGTCAAACGTTCACAATTAACCAGTGGAGATACCTTGTGATGCCAAATCGACGCCGTTTGAAAGACCGGGCAAAACCGAAAGTCAGCGACGAAATGCGCGATCTGGTTGATTCACTTTATCGCGCGAGCGACATTCTGTTGGGCAACGAATGTGAGAATAGGGCCGAGGCTTATGCTCGGGCGCATTGGGCTCGGCGACAAGTTCAAAGCTGTAAGGTGGCCGAAACGGACCTTGCCCGGCAAACCGGACATGTCCAGCCAATGGTCACAGATGCGCCAGACGACGCCTCGCCAGACGCTCCTCGGGGCGAAGCCCAGCATGCGAAATGGATGTTGGACGTCCTTGACGACCTGACCCAGCTTGCGATGTTCAATGGCCTCGAAGAAACCCGGCATTCTCTTCTTCATGCTCATGCTGTGGCCGCAGATGAACTTAACAAAGACCCTAAGTCAGAGACGCCCAGCATTCGCAGCGAGGTTTCCGGGTCGATCTGAAGACGTTGCGCTATCAGGCTGACCTTTGCCATCTTGGCGCGCTTCACCGGGGCGGCCCGGCGTAGATCCTGTTCGTCGGCTGGTTAAGAAAACCCCAATAATCTATACATCGGCCGCAAAGCGTCTAAACTGTTCAGCGGTAACAAAAAACTGGCTCGGCAATGATGTCAGAGATCGCTTACAGGACGAACGGGCTGACCAAGGTCTACGGTGAGGGACGTTCGGCCGTTCACGCGCTACGCGGTGTTGACCTTGAGATCCCACAGGGAGAGATCGTCGTTCTGCTTGGCCCATCCGGCAGTGGCAAGTCGACACTTCTCAACATCATAGGCGGGCTTGACCGTGCCACAGAAGGCACCGTGTATTTCCGCGACCAGAACCTCGCAGACATGAATGACGCCGAACTGACCCTGTACCGCCGCGACCATATCGGCTTTGTCTTCCAGTTCTACAACCTGATGCCAAGCCTTACCGCGTACGAAAATGTCGAGCTGGTCACCGAGATTGCCCGCGACCCGATGGATCCCGAAGAGGCGTTGGCGCTGGTCGGCTTGAAGGAACGCGTCGACCATTTCCCGGCACAATTATCAGGCGGCGAGCAGCAGCGCGTGGCGATCGCCCGCGCCGTTGCCAAGAACCCGACCGTGCTTTTCTGCGATGAACCCACGGGCGCTTTGGACAGCATGACCGGACGCTCGGTGCTGAACGTCCTGCGCGATGTCAACGAAAAGCTGGGGGCGACAGTGCTGATCGTTACCCATGCTTCAAGCCAAGCGGCGATGGCCGACCGGGTCATTCATTTCGCTGATGGCAATATCCGCGAAATCGTCAGGAACCAGCACAAGCGGACCCCCGAGGAAATCGAGTGGTGAGCCCGCTTGACCGCAAGCTGCTACGCGATCTGTGGCGCATGAAAGGGCAGGCAGTCGCAATCGGCATAGTGATCGCCACCGGTGTCATGATGCTTGTCATGATGACTGGCCTTGTAACGTCGTTGAACGAGACCCGCCGCGCCTATTATGAACGATATCGGCTGGCCGAAGTGTTTGCCCCAGTGACCCGCGCGCCCGAGCGGCTGTTGTCCCACCTTGCCACCATCGACGGTGTCGGTTTGGTCGAGGGACGAGTTCAGGGAGGCGCGCTGATCGACCTCCCGGACGAGGCTCTGCCAGTTCAGGCGCAGGCGGTTTCGTTGCCCGACCTACGCGATCCGCGGCTTAACGATGTCTATCTGACCGCTGGAAGGATGATCAACAGTGACCGCAGCGACGAGATCCTGTTGCTGCAAAGCTTTGCGAAGGCGCACAACCTGCGCCCCGGTGACAGCATCTCGGCCACGATGAACGGCGCGCGGCGCACGTTTCGCATCACCGGCTTCGCCCAATCGCCCGAGTTTCTTTACACGACTGCCCCAGGTGAGCTTGTCCCGGACGACGCCCGATTTGGCGTGATCTGGATGAGCAATTCGGCGCTCTCGGCGGCTTATGACATGGAAGGGGCCTTCAACGAAGCGCTTCTATCACTCTCTCGTGGCGCGAATGAGGCGGCTGTTCTCGATGCGGTGGACCGCATTCTCGATCCCTACGGCGGGCTCGGGGCTTATCCGCTGGCCGATCAGACATCGAACCGCTTCGTCACGGAGGAGATCGGCGGGCTGGAGGCCGCAGCCGTCGGCGTGCCGCCGATCTTCCTCGCGGTCGCTGCCTTCCTTCTGTACATCGTCATCAGTCGAATGGTGCAGTCCGAACGCGAAGAGATCGGACTGATGAAGGCCTTCGGTTACACCAATACCGAGGTAGGTGCGCATTATTTCAAGATGGTGCTGGCCATTGCCGTCGGCGGCGCGCTGGCCGGCTGCCTCTTCGGCATCGTCGCAGGCCGGGCGATGATCCAGCTTTACACGGCCTATTTCAAGTTTCCATTCCTCGTCTTTCAGCTCGAACCCTCATCCTTCATCACGGGTGTATCGGTCAGTGTCCTGGCGGCTTCGGCGGGCGGGCTGGTTGTGCTACGCCAAGTCTTCGAGCTGACCCCGGCCAGCGCGATGCGTGCGCCCACCCCACCCGATTTCAGCCGCACTGGCCGAATCGGACGGTCGCTGAACCGCCTGCTCGACCAGCCAAGCCGGATGGTTCTGCGCCGCATCACCCGCCAGCCGGGCCGAATGGCGGGCGCCGTCATCGGGATCGCTTGCGGGATGGGGCTGAGCGTGGCCATGATGACGATCTATGCAGGCTTCGATCGCACGATCGACCTGACCTTTTCCGTGGTGGATCGGAGCGACGTAAGCGTCAGCTTCACCCATCCGGTTTCCAACAAGACCATTTACGAGTTGCGCCGCCTTCCCGGCGTGATCTATGCCGAACCGATCCGCGTCGTTCCGGCCGTTCTGAAGAACGGTCTTTACAGCTACCGTGGCGCGATCAACGGGCTAACAACTGACGCCCGACTCAATCGTGCGATAGACAGCGACCTTGGCACAATCGAGATGCGGCAGGACGGGATCATCCTTGCGTCAGCCTTGGCCGACATCCTCCATGTCTCTCCAGGAGATACGCTGACAGTGGAGGTTCGCGAAGGTCGGCAGCCGGTTCTTCAGGTGCCGGTAAGCGGTATCGCCGAGACTCTGCTCGGCTCGCCAGCCTATATGGATCTTGGCGTGCTGAATCAGACGTTACGTGAGCCAAACCGAGTTTCAGGCGCCTATCTGTTGATCGACGAAGCGAGGACCGACGCGATCTACGCCGCGCTGCAGCGTATGCCAACGGTCGCAGGGGTCAGCAAGAAATCTGACGCCCGCGATGCGTTTCAAAGGCTGATGAACCAAGGGGCAGGTGCAATTCGCTATGTGATGGGGGTCATTGCGTTCGTCATCACTTTTGGCATCATCTACAACGCTGCCCGCATCGCCTATGCTGAACGCTCTCGTGATCTCGCCAGTCTGCGGGTCATCGGCTTTACCACCGGCGAGGTGGGGTTCGTGCTTCTTGGGGAGCTCGCGGTCGTCACGCTAATCGCGATGCCCATCGGTGCGGTTCTGGGTTACTATTTGTCCTTCGGTATCGCCGCCGGATTTTCTACGGACCTCTACCAGATACCGGCCGTTTTCAGCCCCGAAAGCTATGGCCTTGCGATGCTATTTGTGCTGGGCGCAGCCGCCACTTCAGGCTGGTTGGTGAAGCGAGATATTGATCGGGCCGAGCTTGTGTCCGCACTGAAAACGAGGGAGTAGTCAGTGATGGCCAGGAAGAAAAAGCGCTCTCGCCTCTACCTAACCATCGGCGCATCTGCCGTGATCTGTGCATTGCTTGCGGCCGCTTTCTGGCCGCGTCCGACGATGGTCGATATCGGCGAGGTGACGCGCGGCGCGATGATCGTGACGATTGACGAAGAGGGACGCACACGGGTCAGCGACGCTTATGTCGTTTCGACGCCGATAGCCGGGCGACTTCGTCGTGTAGAGGTGAATCCGGGCGATCCCGTCGAACGCGGCACGACGATTGTCGCGCATATGCTGCCGACCAACCCCGCCGCCCTCGACATTCGTACCCGTGAACAGGCCCGAGCTGCCGTCGCAGCGGCCGGTGCCGCATTGCGCGTCTCCCGTGCCGATTTGAACGCGGCAATCGCCAATCGCGACGCCGCAGAGTTGGAACTTGAGCGCGCCCGTAAGCTTGCCGAACGTGGAGTGACCAGTAGTGCCGCCCTCGACCGTGCCCAGCAGGCCTCACGGGTGGCATCGGCCAATGTCGATACCGCCGAGGCGGCCATCTCTATGCGCGAGGCTGAAGTGGCGAACGCACAAGCGCAACTCATCGGTTTTGATGACCAGGGCCTTGCGGCAGCGATTGAATTCGGGCCGGTCGCCAGACATACCGCTCTATGCGCCGGCCAGCGGGCGCATCCTGCGGATCATGCAGCAGAGCGAGACTACATTGCCCGCCGGCGCGCCTGTCATGGAGATCGGCAATATCGAAAGCGATCTAGAGGTGGTGGTCGAGCTTTTGTCCACCGACGCCGTTCAGGTCGCCCCGGGCGACCGCGCCATCATCGATGATTGGGGCGGGCTCGAAACCCTCTCGGGGGAGGTTGTGCGAGTCGATCCATTCGGCGTCTCCAAGTTCTCGGCACTTGGTGTCGAAGAGCAGCGCGTGACGGCGGTGATCCGATTCACCGACCCGGCCGAAGCGCATGCCGGTCTTGGCCACGGCTATCGGGTCGAAACCCGCGTCGTGGTCTGGGAGGACGATGACACCGTGATCGTCCCGTCCAGCGCTCTCTTTCGTAGCGGGGGTAATTGGGCCGTTTTCAGCGTCGAGGATGGGACCGCAAGACTTCGAACGATAGAGCTTGGGCGTAACAACGGTACCCAGGCGCAGGTTCTCAATGGTCTCGCACAAGGCGAGCAGGTGATCCTGTTCCCCTCCTCTGGTCTGAGAGACGGCATGCGGGTGGCGCAGCGACAGACAGAGTAGGGACTTCCTACAATTTCTCATCCGAGTGCCGCCAGCGCCAAACACCTGATCCGACTTCGTTGACTGTCGCTATAGGCGCAGCCCGTGCTCGTCAAAAAGCATCTGATCCTGATCAGCCCAAGCCAGTCCCACGGTCGCACCCTCCACGGGCAGCGGTGCCGCCGCGCTTTGCCGCACCGTTGCAGCCGTGCCGTCGGTCAACTTAACATGGACAAGCGTTTCTGCCCCCAGCGCTTCTGTGTAGAGTACCGAGCCGGTAACATGCCCCGGCGAACTCGACAGCTCCATATGCTCGGGGCGAACACCCAAGGTTCTGGCGATCGGGTTCGATATCGATGCGAACTCGGCCTTCAGGAAGTTGGTCGGCGGAGAGCCGATGAATCCCGCGACGAATTCAGTGGCGGGATTCGCATAGACGTCGAGGGGCGCGCCAATCTGATCCGCGCGCCGCCGTTCATCACGATCATTCGGTCGGCCAGCGTCATCGCCTCGACCTGATCATGGGTCACGTAAAGCGAGGTCACGCCAAGCCGGCGTTGCAGTTGCTTGATCTCGAGACGCATCTGCACCCGTAGTTTTGCGTCGAGGTTCGACAAGGGTTCATCGAACAGGAACACCGATGGTTTGCGCACGATCGCCCGCCCCATGGCAACCCGCTGACGCTGGCCGCCCGACAAGTTCGCGCGGGCGGCGTTTGAGATAGGGTTCAATCTGCAGCAGCTTGGCCGCCTCCTCAACCCGTTCGGCGATTTCGGCCTTGGGCCGTGCCCGCGATCTTCAGCCCGTAGGCCATGTTGTCGAAGACGGACATGTGCGGATAAAGCGCGTAGTTCTGAAAAACCATGGCGATATCCCGGTCCATCGGTTCCTTGTCATTGACGGGTTTGCCACCGATGAAACCTCGCCCGAGGTGACGGTCTCCAAGCCCTGCCACCATGCGCAAAAGCGTCGATTTGCCGCAGCCCGACGGGCCAACGATGACGATGAATTCGCCGTCTTCGATGTCGATATCGACACCGTGGATGACCTCGGTCTTGCCGAACGACTTCTTGATGTCCTTGAGGCTGACGGTGGCCATATCTATTTCTCGCTATCTACAAGGCCGCGGATGAACAGCGCTGCATGCCGACGACCACGATCACCGGCGGGATCATCGCAAGGATGGACGTGGCCATGATCACCGGCCAGTCGGCGATGTCGTCGCCCGACGGGAACATCTGTTTGATCCCCATCACGATCGTGTTCATCGACGGGTCCGTGGTGATCAGCAACGGCCAAAGATATTGGTTCCAGCCGTAGATGAACAGGATCACAAAAAGCGCCGCGATGTTGGTCCGGCTCATCGGCAGCAGAATGTCCCAGAAGAACCGCATCGGGCGCGCGCCATCGACGCGGGCAGCTTCGGCCAGCTCATCCGGCACGGTCATGAAGAACTGGCGGAACAGGAACGTGGCCGTGGCCGACGCGATCAGCGGAAAGATCAGGCCGGAATAGCTGTTGAGCATGCCGAAGCCCGCAACCACCTCGTAAGTCGGTACGATACGCACTTCGACCGGCAACATCAGCGTCAGGAAGATCAGCCAGAAGAAGATCTTGCGGCCCGGAAAGCGGAAATAGACGATGGCGAAGGCCGACAGCAGCGAGATGATGATTTTGCCAAAGGCGATCCCAAGCGCCATGATCATCGAGTTCACCATCATCCAGGCGACCGGAGCATTGATTCCGGATATCAGGGCCTTGCGGTAATTTTCAAAGAACTGATCGCCGGGCACCAGCGGCATCGGCGGCCTCACGATCTCTGGCTGCGAGACGGTCGAGGCGACAAAGGCCAGCCAGATCGGAAAGAAGATAAACAGAAGGCCAATTATCAGCCCAAGATGCGTCAGCCAATAGCCGGATCCGCGTTTTTCGACCATGCCTGTGCGCTCTGCCATCAGTAGTGCACCCGGCGTTCGATGAATTTGAACTGCATGATGGTCAGCAAGCCCACGATGACCAAAAGGATCACCGATTGCGCCGCGGACGACCCGAGATCCTGCCCGACGAAGCCGTCGGAGTAGACCTTGTAGACCGAGAATCGTGGTCGACTGCTGCGGGCCGCCGCTGGTGATCGTGTGGATCACCCCGAAAGTTTCAAAGAACGCATAGACGATGTTGACCACCAGCAGAAAGAACGTGGTCGGCGACAACAGCGGAAACACGATTGTGCGGAACCGGGTCCAGAACCGTGCGCCGTCGATGGCTGCGGCCTCGATCACGCTTTTGGGGATGGCCTGAAGACCTGCAAGGAAGAACAGAAAGTTGTAGCTGATCCGCCCCCAGGCCGAGGCGACGACGACAAGTCCCATCGCCTCTCCGCCGTTCAGGACGTGGTTCCAGTCATATCCAAGAACGCCCAGGTACCATGTCACAATCCCGACCCGCGTGTTGAACATGAAAAGCCACAAGACCCCGGCCACCGCAGGGGCCACGGCATACGGCCAGATCAGCAATGTGCGATAGACGCCAGAGCCTTTGATCAGCCGGTCCGCCAGCAGGGCAAGGTAGAGTGCGATACCCATCGACACGACGGTGACGAGGATCGAAAAAACCGCCGTAGTGATGAAGGACGCCCGATAGTAGGAGTTTGAGAGCAGGTATTCGAAGTTGCCCAAACCCACGTATTGCATCGAAAGGCCGAAAGGGTCGGGAATGAAAAGTGACTGCCAGATTGCCTGCCCGGCGGGATAGAAGAAAAAGACAGCCGTGATCACGATCTGCGGCAATACCAGCAGAAGCGGCAACCAGATGCCTTTGAACGTGACGCGCTTTTCCATGGTGGCTGGCGCGCCCCGGGCAATGCCGGGGCGCGGCCTTATTCAGCGGTTGGCTTGTTCGAAGCGGCGCAGCAACTCATTGCCACGCTCGACGGCGCTATCAAGTGCCGCTTGGGCGTCCTTGTCCCCGGCCCACACTGCCTCTAGCTCTTCGTCAATGACGCCGCGGATCTGATCGAACGATCCAAGACGCAAACCCTTGGAGTTTGAGGTTGGCGCAACCGCTGTCATCTGAATCACGGCAACGTCCGTACCGGGGTTGGTCTCGTAGAATCCCTGTTCACGGGTCAGGTCGGCCGCGGCCTGCGTGATCGGCAGATAGCCGGTGTCCTGATGCCACTTGGCCTGGATCTCTGGTGAGCTGAGGAAGTTCAGGAACGCGGCGACGCCCTTGTATTCCTCATCCGTTTGCCCGGCCATCACCCAAAGAGAAGCGCCGCCGATGATTGTATTCTGCGGCTTGTCCACCACGCGATCGCCCAATACGGCAATGGGCGGACGTCAAAGTCGAACTCTGCTTCAGACTTGATCCCGGCGTAGCCTGCCGAGCTTTCGGTGAATAGCGCACATTCCCCGGCCCGGAAGTTTGCACCCCCTTCATTGCGTCGGCCCGCGTAGATGAACTTGCCATCCCGGGCCCAGTCGCCCATCGCCTGGATATGGGCAACCTGCGCCGGCCCGTTGAAAGCCAGTTCAGTGTCCAACCCCTCAAAGCCGTTGGCCTTGGTCGCAAAAGGCGTGTCGTGATAGGCCGAGAAGTTCTCCAGATGGATCCAGCTTTGCCATGCTGTCGTCATCGGGCATGAACTGCCTGCCGCCTTCAGTTCGTCCAACACCGTTCCGACCTGCTCCCAAGTGGACAGATCGGTATCAGGGTCGATGCCCGCCGCGACAAGCGCTTCTCGGTTCACCCACAACACGGGCGTTGAAGAGTTGAAAGGCAGCGACAGCATCTGGCCGTCGTTCGAAGTATAGTAGCCCTTCACAGAGCCGATATAGGCGTCGGCGTCGAACTCCGCACCCGCGTCGGCCATCACTTCATAAACCGGTTTGATGGCGCCCTGGGCTGCCATCATCGTTGCAGTCCCAACTTCAAACACCATCAGTATATCGGGCTGCTCGCCTGCCCGGAATGCCGCGATGCCTGCGTTCAGGGTCTCTGAGTAGTTACCCTTGTGGGTCGCTGTCACGACATAGTCGGATTGCGAGCCGTTGAAGGTAACTGCCTGCTCTGCAACAAGCTCTCCGAGCCGACCGGTAAAGGCATGCCAGAGCTCAATCTCGGTCTGTGCCGCCACGGGGGCAGCGAGTACGAAAGTGGATGCCGTCGCGAACATCATGTGTTTCACGTTCATTGTGATCCTCCCAGTTCAGATTTAGTCAGCCGTATCTAGCCAGCTTAGCGGTCGAGACTTTCCCAATGCAATAGCGCTAGGGGTCGCGGCACACGATGGCCGGCAGGCGCGAGGCAGGAAATCGGCAGATCGGAGTCGTTGCGTAGACGAGCCTAGCCCGCGCCCGGATCGCGCTGTTTCATCCCCGAACCGTCTCCCTGAAGCGCCATTGACAGCTTGCCATGGCCACGGCACCAAGGCTCAGGCGCCGATGAAATCCGCGCGACGTTCGAGCAGAGCCTCGCACAAATAATCGACGAACAGCCTGACGCGACGCACCCGGCGCAGATCGTTGTGCAGCAAGACCCAAGTAGATCTCTCTTTGTTCAACTCCGTTCCCGGAACGCGTTGCAATTCCGGAAACTTCGCCTGAACCCAGACCGCAAGAAACGACATTCCCGCTCCGGCACGCGCCAGATGCAGATGCATCTCAGGATCGGGGATGGTGTGGCGTATCCGTGCCTCGGGGAATGGCGACTTGCGAACGAACTCCTGCATCTCCGGCGCGGGCCCGTATCCGATCCAATCAAGGCCCTGACCCTTTGGGCCGGCCCTGGGCAGAGCGCGGTCCAGATACTCTCGTGCTGCGAAGATCCCGATGGAAAGCGGAAACAGCTTACGTCCGACGACGTCCTCATCGACCTCTCGCACATGTCGCACGGACACGTCTGTTTCGAACTTCTCAATGGAATCGATCCCGAACGACAGGCGAAGCTCGATTTCGATCTCTAGGGTACAGCTTCAGAAAATTCGCCAACACTGGTGCCAGCAGAAAATGCGCTGTCATAGGATCCGCCGAAAGACGGATGCGTCCGGTGGCCTCTCGATCCAGCCCCTGCACCGCATTGAAACCCTGAAGCAGGGCCGCTTCCGCCTCCAGTGCTTGCGGCAGCAACGTGCGCCCCGCCGCTGTCAGATGAAACCCGTCTGCCCCGCGCCGAAAAAGTAGGACACCAAGTCTGGCCTCAAGCGCCTCGATCTGGCGACGCAACGTTGCGTGGGTTCCGCCTAACTGCTGCGCGGCAGCACGCAACGAGCCTTGCCGAGCAACGGCCAGAAAGGCGGGGAGGGATTTCCAATCCATCATGGGTGGATCATTTTTGAACCAGTGCGGTTGGTTTAGGTTAGTTCTCGGAACGATATTGAACCAATAGATCAGCATGATCAACCCAATCGAAAGAAGAATCACATGTCGCCTACAACCCTGAAAGCATGGAGCGTGCAGCGATACGGCGGCCCGGAAACCCTTGCCCCGGTCACGCGCCCGATGCCTGTCCACGGGTCCGGTCAGGTCCTGATCCGCATCCGCGCTTCTGCAGTGACCCGAGCCGATGCGATGATGCGGGCGGGTACGCCAAAGTTCGCCCGTCTTTTTCTTGGCCTCTCGCGGCCCCGCAATGATCTGATCGGCACCGGATTCTCGGGCGAAGTCATTGCCATCGGGGCTGGTGTATCCCGCTTCCGGGTTGGCGATGAGATCTTCGGCGAGGCAGGGCTGAACTTCGGCGCCAACAGCAGCCATATCTGCCTTGATGAGAATGGGGTGTTAATGCCCAAACCGGACAGCTTGTCACATGAGGAAGCCGCCGTGATGTGCGATGGGCCGCTGACATCACTCAATTTCCTGCAGAACGTCGCCGAATTGCGCGCGAGTGAGAGGGTTCTGATCCTGGGAGCATCCGGCAGCCTTGGAAGCGCCGCGATACAGGTCGGCAGCTGCCATGGGCGCCGACGTGACCGGCACGTGCAGCGAAAGAAACGTCGGCCTGGTCGCCTCTTTGGGGGCGGATCACGTAATGGATTACATGCGCGAGGACTTTCACAAGGGCTCGGCGCGCTACGATGTGATCTATGACACGCTTGGTGTAAGTTCATTTGCTCAAGCCAGCTCTGCGCTGACCAGCAGCGGACGATATGTATGCCCGGTTCTGAGTCTGGGCCTGCTTGCCGCAATGCTTCGTACCTCCTTCATTGGTAGGCGCAGGGCCTGCTTCTCTGCAACCGGCTTGCTGAAGCCAGAAGCACTGCGCCCGATGCTCGGTCAGCTGATCGAAATGGTTGAGGACGCAAAGCTGACCCCGGTCATGGACAGAACCTACCAGCTGGATCAGTTGATCGAAGCGCATCAATACGTGGAAGCGGGACACAAGCGCGGCAATGTGGTGGTTGCCTGACCACCCATTGAGCGCCGTCTGTTCTCTGATTTGATTGAAAGAGATTTCTCAGATGTCCTGATGCTCTGTTCGACCGGCAGCCCGAAGATATTGAGACGCTCGGTCATCCAAGCGGAGGAGTTCTTGCGGAAAAGCCAGTCCGGATCGTCCCCGCTTTGAACGAAAGCCCTAAATCCTGAATTCAGCGTTTGATTTCTGTCAATGCCGATACGGTTGAGGCAGGTAACACTGCGCCGAAACAGAACCACCAACACCAACTCCCGAATGAAGACGAAGCAGCCATGCCGGATTGCTTTCGTGTTGCGGGACAGGACGGATTATCATGGGCCCGGTCCCGCTTGATCAACTCTTCAACCCGAAGTCTATTGCCGTTTTCGGGGCCAGCGCCTCTGGACACGGGGTTGGGTCCAGGGTTTTTGCCAACCTTCTGAACGGCAACTTCAAAGGGCCGATCATTCCGATCAATCCCAAGCACCGAACCGTCAGCGGCCACACCTGTTATTCGTCAGTGCAGGACGTGGAACAGGATATCGACCTTGCTGTCATCGCGACCCCTGCGGCGACCGTAGCCGGTATTATCAGACAATGCGGTGAGGCAGGGATCGGGAACGCGATTGTGCTTTCGGCGGGTTTTGGAGAGATCGGCACGGAGGGCGAGGCGCTGAAAACCGAGCTTCTCGAAGATGCCCGTCGTTACGGTGTTCGGCTTTTGGGGCCGAACTGCGTAGGGTTGGTGCGCCCGTGGCTGGGGATGAATGCCACATTCCTGAAATCCGAAACGCCCAAAGGTCGGCTGGCATTGATCTCGCAATCCGGTGCGCTTTGTTCGGCAATCTCTGATTGGGCCGGTCCGAACCACCTTGGTTTCTCGGCGATCGTATCGCTCGGCAACTCGCTTGATATCGACTTTGGCGACGCAATCGAGTTTCTGGCGAGTGACCCCAAGACTGATGCGATCCTGCTTTACGTCGAAGGTGTCCAATCCGCGCGCTCTTTCATCAGCGCCCTGCGCGCTGCAGCCCGGATCAAGCCGGTAATCGTCCTGAAATCCGGGCGACACAGCAAAAGTTCCGAGGCCGCTCATACCCATACCGGCGCTCTGATCGGATCGGATCTTGTCTTTGACGCAGCACTAGAGCGCGGCGGTGCAGTGCGCGCCCAGACCTTTGGGCAGCTTTTCGCGGCGGCCGAGATGTTGTCGGCGAACCGCCGCAGCAAGGGCAACCGGCTTGGCATCATCACCAATGGTGGCGGCGCGGGTGTTCTGGCGGCCGACCGCGCCGAAGATCTGAACCTTGATCTTGCCGCCCCATCGGACCAAACGATCACGGCGCTCGACAAGGTGCTTTCCCCCTATTGGTCAAGGGCGAACCCGATCGACATACTGGGCGATGCGACCCCCGCCCAGTATGGCGCGGCGATTTCCGCCGGTCTTGCCGATGACAATTTCGACGGCCTGCTGGTGATGTTGACGCCGCAGGCGATGACAAAGGCGAAGGACGCCGCTCAAGCGGTGCTGGATGCGGGAGCAAAGCAGTCGCGAAAACCCGTGCTGGCGTGCTGGATGGGCGAAACCTCGGTTACCGAGGCACGCAAAGTTCTAAGCGGCAACGGCATCCCCGATTTCACCACCCCCGAACGCGCGGTCGAAGCGTTTTCCTATCTCGCTCAGCACCACCGCAACCGACGTCTGGCACTGGAAACCCCCGGACCCCTGTCAGAGTTTGAACCACCCGATGTTGACGGCGCGCGGATGATTATCGATGCGGCCCTTTCGGAAGGCCGCACGATGCTTTCAGACATCGAATCCAAGGCGGTGATGCGCAGCTTCCGGATCCCGATGAACACCACACTGGAAGCCGACAGCGCCGAGAAGGCACTGATCGCAGCCGAAACGGTTGGATTTCCAGTCGCGTTGAAGATCAATTCACCACAGATCAGTCACAAGTCGGATGTTGGCGGTGTGCGTCTTGACATCATGACTGCGGCCGATGTGAAACTTGCTTATCGCGACATTGTTGAGTCCGCCAAGGCAGCCCGTCCGGAGGCGAAGATCCTTGGTGTGACGGTCGAACAGATGGCGCGTGTTCGGGATGCACGCGAGCTTCTGGTCGGGGTCAGCCGGGATCCGGTTTTCGGGCCAAGTATTCTGTTCGGCGCGGGCGGCACGATGGTCGAGATCCTGCGCGACAGCGCGGTGTCGCTGCCGCCGCTGAACGCGGTGCTGGCGAACCGGTTGATAGATCGCACCCGCGTTTCGCATCTGCTGGAGGCAGTCCGAGACCGCGCCCCGGCGGACCGCGATGCGGTGATCGAGGTGCTTCTGCGGGTCTCTGACCTGGTCTGCGAATTGCCGACGGTGCAAGAGTTGGATATCAACCCGCTCCTTGCTGGGCCGGATGGTATCATGGCCGTTGATGCTCGCATAGGCGTTGCCCGCCCCGACGCCAGGACCGGACCTTATGATCACATGGCGATCGCGCCTTATCCCCGGCATCTGGTGCAGAAAGGCCATTTGTCAGACGGCACGCCGCTGACCATCCGGCCGATCCGCCCCGAAGACGCCGAAAGCGAGCAGGCCTTCGTCCGCGACCTGTCGCCTCAGGCCAAGAAGTTCCGCTTTATGGGTGCGTTGAATGAATTGTCGCCCGCGATGCTCGCCCAATTCACTCAGATCGACTATGCTCGCGAAATGGCGCTGATCGCGGTGACCGGAGAGAACGGCAAGGCCCGGCAGCAGGGCGTCGCCCGCTATTACATCAATCCCGATAAGGTAAGCTGCGAGTTCGCCATCGTGGTTTCGGACAAGCTGCAAGGTCAGGGCATCGGGACGCAGCTGATGAAAGCCCTGATGGATGCAGCGCGCGAACATGATCTCAACGTCATCGAAGGGTCCGTACTGGCGAATAACCACGAGATGCTTCACCTGATGAAAGATCTGGGGTTCTCGGTCAGTGCCTCTACGGACGACAAGGACGTCGTTCAGGTGGAGCGTCGGCTTTGACCTGTTCCTTTCCTCCCATTCGGAGCAACTCATGCTCGCAATGATATCCCATGCGGACTGTCTCGACCATGATCCCGGCCCCTGGCATCCCGAAACATCGGCGCGGCTCGACGCGATCAATGATCAGGTTATCCGGTCCGGTCTGGAGTTCGTGATCCGCCACTACGACGCGCCGCTGGCCACGCGGGCGCAGCTGCAACGGGTACATGACGCGGCCTACGTGCAGCGCGTGTTCGACATGGCCCCGACCGACACCCCGGTCGAGATTGATGGCGACACCGTCATGTCGGTCGGCACGCTGAACGCGGCATTACGCGCGGCGGGATCGGGTGTCTTGGGGGTTGATCTGATCATGAAGGGCGAGGCATGTCCGGTGTTCTGCGCGATTCGCCCGCCCGGCCATCATGCAGAGCACGACAAGGCGATGGGGTTTTGCCTGTTCGACAATATTGCCGTTGCTGCCGCTCACGCCCTGGAAGAATATGGCCTGAACCGTGTCGCCATCGTGGATTTCGATGTGCACCACGGCAACGGAACCGAAGACATCTTCCGTCGGGATCCGCGGGTTCTTTTCTGTTCGAGCTTTCAGCACCCGTTCTATCCATTCACCGGGCATGAAGCTATGACCTCCAATTTGATCGACGTACCTCTGGCCGCTGACACGACGGCAGAGGGGTTTCGCACCGCGGTCGCCGAGCGCTGGTTTCCGGCGTTGAACGCATTTCAACCAGAGTTCTTGTTCATCTCTGCCGGGTTCGACGCGCATGTCCTTGATGACATGTCGAACCTCAACCTGACCGAAGCCGATTATTCCTGGCTTACCAGCGCTCTTCTGTCCATTGCGCTGACGCACTGTAACGGTCGTGTGCTGTCGATGCTTGAGGGCGGCTACGAACCCGGCGCACTGGCTCGCAGCGTTGTCAGTCACTTGAAGGCTCTGCTTGACTGATTGCAGCTTCGGTTGGTCTGACCCGGCCCGTCATTGTTGACCGGGATCAAGTTGCGTTGTCGACGGTTCCTGTAGTCATGATGGACGTGCTTGGAAGCAGAGGCCCGCGATGACTGACTCCATCCTGAACGCTGCCCATTCCAAAACAGCGGAGGAGGTCGCGCGCACGCTGGGAGTGGTGCCGAAGGTGGGCCTTGCCCAAGGTGAAATCGCGGCGCGTCGGCTGCGTCACGGTGCCAACCAGCTTGTCACACGTGAAAAGCAAAATGCCGTCATCGTCTTGTTGCACCAGTTCGACAGCGTGATCGTCTGGCTGCTGGCCTTTGCAGCCGGGCTGTCTTTCTTCATGAATGAAATCGCCGAAGGCTTGGCCATTGTGGTCGTGCTAATCCTCAACGGTGCCATCGGCTTTGCGACCGAGCTGCGCGCCGCCCGCTCGATGGAGGCGCTGCGGAGCATTGCCGAGGTCAAGACCCGCATTCGGCGCGGCGGACAGGAGCGGATGGTCGACGCTCATGAAATCGTGCCCGGCGACGTGGTGGTGCTGGAAGCCGGAGACGTGGTGACAGCGGACTTGCGGTTGGCTGAAGCCGCGAACCTGCAAAGCGACGAGTCCGTTCTGACCGGTGAATCAACCCCCGTCGTGAAGCGTAGTGAACCTGTCGGCTCGGCAGCCGCGATCGGTGATCGGGCCAGCATGGCCTTTAAGGGAACCGCGATCACCCAAGGGTCGGGCGAAGGGATTGTCACCGCGACAGGTATGGCAACCGAGTTGGGCAAGATCAGCGACCTTGCGCAAAGCGCTGAATCCGAAGTGTCCCCGCTGGAACGGCGTCTGGACCGTCTGGGACACAAACTGGTCTGGCTGACATTGGCGCTGACGACGGTTACAATCGTCGTTGGCATCTTGCGGGGCAATGATATCGCGGCAATGGTCCAGACCGGCGTCGCGCTGGCCGTTGCCGCGGTACCCGAGGGGTTGCCGGTTGTCGCCACGCTCAGTCTTGCGCGGGGTATGTGGCGCATGGCGGCGCGCAACGCGATCATCTCAAATCTCTCGTCGGTCGAAACTCTGGGATCGACGACAGTAATCTTGACCGACAAAACCGGCACGCTGACCGAGAATCGTATGACCGTGGTCCGCTACCTGCTTGCCGACGGTGATGCCGCCGTAAGGCTTGATCCGGACGGGGTCCGCTTCGGGGTTGCGGGGGCAACGCTCGACCCGGCGAAGGACCGGCGTCTGCGCGCTGTTCTGCGGATCGGGGCGCTCTGCAACAACGCTTCGCTTGGGGATGGCCTTGAAGACGGCACCTCGGGCGATCCGATGGAAGTGGCGCTGCTGCGTCTTGCCAAGACGGCGGGACAAAGCCGGGCGGATCTGCTCGAAGACTTGCATGAAGTGAAAGAGCATGCCTTCGATCCCGATCTGAAGATGATGGCGACCGTACACAGTGACGACGACGGGTTCATCTATGCGGTGAAGGGTGCGCCGGAAGCGGTGATCGGTGCTTGCACTGGGATGCTTGGCCGGGACGGCGAGGAACCGCTTGATGACGACGTGCGTTCCAGCTGGATGCGCCGCAGTCGGGACGCCGCTGGCGACGGGCTGCGCCTGCTTGCATTGGCGACAAAGCGCGCCGATAGCGACAACGTCGATCCCTATGGCGGCCTGACGCTAGCTGGCCTGGTCTGCCTGCGCGATCCCTTACGCGCCGATGTGGCCGAGGCGATTGCAGCGAGTCGCGCTGCTGGGGTACGCGTCGTGATGCTGACAGGCGACCACGCAGATACAGCAACGGCGATCGCGCGCGACGCTGGTCTGGGAAATGGCACGGTGACTGTGATCGAGGGCCACGAACTGACCGATCTTGACCTCGACATCGATGAAGGGTTGCGCGCGCGGATCCTGTCGGCCGACGTTTTCGCACGTGTAGCGCCGGCGACCAAGCTGAAGCTTGCAGCCCTCTTTCAGCGCAACGGCGAGATCGTGGCCATGACCGGCGACGGGGTCAACGACGCCCCGGCGTTGAAGAAGGCCGACATCGGCATCGCCATGGGTTTGCGTGGCACACAAGTCGCCCGCGAGGCTGCTCATATGGTGTTGAAGGATGATGCCTTTAGCACGATCATCGCTGCCATGCGGCAGGGCCGCGTCATCTTCGACAATATCCGGAAGTTCGTCGTCTACCTCATGTCCTGTAATGTCAGTGAAGTCCTGATCGTCGGGCTTGCCGTCGGGATTGGGTTGCCGACGCCGCTATTGCCGCTGCAAATCCTGTTTCTGAACCTCGTAACGGATGTCTTCCCCGCCTTTGCGCTGGGATTGGGCAGCGGTGACGAGCGGATCATGCGCCAACCCCCTCGGGACCCGTCCGAGCAGATCCTGGACCGCCGTCGATTCATCAAGATCGGGGTCCTGGGTGGAGCCATTACACTGGCGACGCTCGGGGCCTTTTGGCTGTCGCTGGATGTGCTGGGACTGGAAACCGCGCCAGCAATCACGGTGGCCTTTGTGACGTTGGCGCTTGCGCAGTTGTGGAATGTCTTCAACGTACGAGTGCCGGGCAGCAGCATGTTCATCAACGAAGTAACCCGCAATCCATGGGTATGGGGTGCGATCGCTTTGTGCCTGGTCTTGATCGTGGCGGTGCTTTGGGTGCCAAGCTTGTCAGATATTCTGCGACTGCCCCATCCGGGCCGTACCGGGCTAGGGCTGGCCCTGGGGGCAAGCCTGTTGCCGTTACTTGGCGGACAGCTTTACCTGGCATTCGCCCCCGCCGAGCCCTAGTCACCGCATCATGAAAACCGCTTCCAAGCGCTTTTCATGGCATCGCTCATGTCATCCCAAGCGGAATCCATGCCTGATTTGACGTCTTTCCAAGCTTCGCCCTGAGCGCGCTGAAGGTCTTCCATTTTCGCCTGCGCCGTCTTCTGGCGCGCGCGCAGTTCCTCGATCTCGTCAAGATATTTCAGCCTCGCGTCTGCCTGCATCTTCTCGGCCTTGGCGCGCAGTTCGTCGATCTGGGCCTTCCATTCGTCAAGCTGAGCCTGAAACTTGTCCTGATATGCCTCTTTCTTTTCCATGTATTTCTCTCCCCTTTGGTTTCAGACCGGCTCGGATTTGCTGGCCTTTGTGGCGCGTCTGGTGTTTTCGGCGGTTTCCTCCATTGCTTCGACCTCGTTGCTTACAACGACGCTGGCGCAGCGGGTCATCATTTCGGCGCAATCCTTGGCGTCTTCTGCCAGACGCTCCATCGAATGGGTCTGCCAGTTGGCAATCGCCTTCATTGCCGATCCCGGATCGCGCATCCCGTCCGAGGCGACCTTCGAGCTGGCCTCGACTGCGGCTTTGGTGGCTTCGTGGCGCCGCTTGAACCACGCCGAAGAGAATTTCTCGGCTTCTTCGAGAATGCGGTCCTGGGCGTTCCAGAAATGACGAGTCTGCGGGCCGAACATCGGATTGGCCGCAAAGACTGTCTGCGCAGTTCTCATGGAATTCGAGAAAGCCGCCTTGAGGAGTGTCGGATTTTGACATCGCTTTGTCCTTTCATTCTGAAATTGTGCCGAATCCGGCTAGGACCATTTGTTATCTGCAGCACAGCGACGGTGCATTAACCACTGTCAACCCAAGGCTGCACGTGGGCGATCACGTTGATCCACCTCAAGGACGGCTGCCAGAGGATGTGGGTAGTCTAGGTCGGTTCGTCACGGGTTTCCAGTTTTCGATTGGAGCCGGGGTGGCGACTGTCCGATTTGGGGGTTATCCGATGATCAGTCATTCGAACGTGGGTGTTGGGCAGGGGCGAGCGCCGCGTTTGGCTGGCGCCACTCTGTCTCAGCCGCATCAATTGTTGCTGGGCCTACACCCAAACATCCAGGAACGGCGTGTCAAACGCGGCAGTATCATCGCGCACGAAGGCGACAAGGCCGATTTCCTGCTGCTGGTACTGGAAGGTTGGATCGGCCTGTCGAAAGCGCTTTACGATGGACAAACGCAGTTAATCGATCTGCTGATGCCCGGCGACAGCGCCCTGATCGCCGCGGTAGGCGCCTCGACGTCACCCTATAGTGCTGAAGCGCTTTGCGAGGTGCGCTACCTGGCTTTCACCGAAGATATGGTGAACGGCTCCGAGCCGGAGGCTGCGGAGTTGCGTCGCCATATCGCCTCGGCCGTTGCGATCCGGCAGGCGCGGATGGCGGAACTGCTGTTGCGGATGGGGCAGGGCAGTGCCGAGATGCGGATTTCCTTCGCACTGCTCGAGCTCTTTCTGCGGCTCGAGGCTGTCGGAAAGACCGACGGGCGCAAGTTTCACCTACCGATGAACCAGAAGCAGATAGGACAGTTTGCGGGCCTCACGAATGTGCACGTTTGCCGCACGCTAAGGCGTTTTGCACGCAACGGGGTCGTCAAAAGCGGAGACCACACCGACATAGAAATCGTGGATATCGATGCGCTGTGTGATCTGGCAGATGTCAATCTGGATGAACTGCGGGCGGAAATCGTGCTGCAAGTTCAGGCCTGACTGACCGGTTGGATCGGCACCCAGACTTGCCGCGGCCGCGCTCGGAAATTGATCTTTTGTTACGCCTCAACGAAACTCGACAATCTCGCCCAGGATTTCGCCAGCAATCCTCTCGTCTACGTCGCGCGCGATATCGCCAACCGTCACGACCCCCACGAGCCGCCCGTCGTCGTCCAAGGCAAGGAGACGGCGCACCTGATGATCGCCCATGATTCCGGCAATGGTTTCGACATCGTCATCGACATGGCAAGAGAGCACCGGATGCGACATGATCTGACTGATTGGTACGTCGGCTCCGCCGCCGGTCTTTGTCATCAGGCGGACCACGATGTCGCGGTCGGTGATGACGCCGATGGGGCGTTCATCTTTGCAGACCGGCAGAATGCCGATGTTCAGCATCTCCATTAGCGCAGCGGCCGCGCGAACAGAGGTATCCGGCGCGATCTGGACGATACTCTTTCGCATTATCTGGCGCACATTCATAATTGAGCACTCCAACTGTAGAAGTGGTCGTATTTTCATTTAATCCAGTTCGTTCGCTTTGGATTTAACTTCGGTAAATGAACCCGTGCAGCGAATTGGATTTTCTGATTTTGCGGTACGGTGGATCCCCAGATGAGATCGCTTTTTTGTTTTTTCGACCTCTCATCCCATCGTACCGCTCTTAGGCTTTCGGCAATACGAACAGTGCTGGCACCAAATGGCGTCATGGTTTCTACTTTTGCAGGACATACGTTCCCGGTGCCGGCGACAGTGGCGGGTAATCGTCATTTCCCATCGACGGCGGAGCAACACGACCGTCGGACTGACTGTCCAGCCATGCGGCCCATTCCGGCCACCAGGATCCGTCTTTCGGTGTAGCACGCTCTAACCAGGTATCGGGGTCGGAATAGGTGTCGTCGTGCTGGGTCGTTCTGACGTGGTAGTGACGGTGCGGACGGCCTGGCTCTGAAACGATACCGGCATTATGCCCGCCATTGGTCAGAACGAAGGTAACATCTGAATCCGTCAACAGATGCACCTTGTGCGCCGATCGCCACGGCGCGACGTGATCGGTTTCAGTCCCGACGGCAAAGATCGGGGCGTCGATGTCGACCAGCGCGACCGGCCGACCATCGGCGTGAAATTTGCCGGTCGCCAACTGGTTTTCCAAGAAGAGCTTGCGAAGATACTCCGAGTGCATGGCATAGGGCATTCGCGTTGCGTCGGCGTTCCAGGCCATTAGGTCAATCATTGGTGCACGATCGCCCATCAGATAGTCGCGCAGGATCTTCGACCAGATCAGGTCGTTCGAGCGCAGAATCTGAAACGCCCCTGCCATTTGCGCCGAGTCTAGGTAGCCTTTGGCCCACATCATGTCTTCGAGGAACGCGACCTGACTTTCGTTGATGAAGAGAAGAAGCTCACCCGCTTCGGTGAAATCGGCCTGCGCTGCCAATAATGTGATTGACGCCAGCCTGGTGTCGCCGTCGCGCGCCATGGCGGCAGCGGCGATCTGCAGAAGGGTGCCGCCCAGACAATAGCCGGTCGCGTGGATCCGGTCTGACCCGGTTATCGACTGCACTGCGTCGAAAGCTTCCATCACGCCGAGTTTGCGATAATCCTCCATCCCCATGTTTCGGTCGCGACTGTCGGGATTCTTCCACGACACCATAAACACGGTGAAGCCCTGCGCCGTCAGCCAGCGCACCAGCGAATTATGCTCGCTGAGGTCGAGGATGTAGTATTTCATGATCCAGGCCGGGATGATCAGGATCGGTTCTGCCCGGACCTTGTCGGTTGTCGGCGCGTACTGGATCAACTCCATAAGCCGGTTGCGGTAGACCACCTGTCCTTTCGCGGTGGCGACGGTCTCTCCAACCCGGAACGCCTCGGCCCCATCGGGTGGCCGTCTGGAGATCAGGCGCTGCATGTCGTCGACAAAGGTCTGGAAACCGCGGACCAGATTGGAACCGCCTTCGGCAATCGTTGTCTCGATCAGTTCGGGATTGGTCACGGGATGGTTCGACGGTGCGTAAATGTCGAGGATCTGCCGCGCTGCAAAAGCGACCTCCTGTTCGTGCCGGGGGGTCACGCCGGAGACGCCGGTGGTTGCGTTGTGCCACCATTGCTGGGTCATCAGAAAGTTCTGATAGATCATGTTGAAAGGTGGTTTCTGCCAGGCATCACCCTCGAACCGTCTGTCCTGCTTCAACGGTTCGATACAGGGCGCATACACGCCGCTCGGCGCACAAGCGCATTGCAGCGCATGCTGCCAAAGCCGCGACTGTTTGCGCCAGGCCTTCTCGATGAGGTGCATCTGCTTGCCCGGTGAAGTGGCCAGATGCATTGCCCAGTCTGCCCAGGCAGTGGTCAGTGCGGCGGGGGACAAACCGAGGGTGCCGCGCGCCATGGCTGCGTGGGCGGCCCTATCGATCATAGCCGCAAACTGTGCCGCGGAATCGGCATCGAATGCGTCATCGGGGGGTGTTTGCGGGGGTACCGCTTTCCGGACCGGGCGCAGATGTGTGACTTTCCCCTCAGATCGGGTTCTGGCAGCTTTTCGCGCCTTGGGTTTGACAGCCATCTTCGCCTCCGTCGTCTGTACCGGCAAAGATCAAATTGTCCCGGTGCCGGGCAGTTTCAAGGCCTGAATAGCGGTGGTGCAACCAGGAGGCCTTAACGCCGGTTAATGCGCCAGGCGGGTGGCAACCATAATTGCTTTGGTACTGCAAGGCGCGCGCGCATTGAATCGCTGTGGCCGGGTTGGCCAAGTTTGACCGCGCGCCGCTTATTTGGGTCTGTTACCGTTGACCATGGATGGGAGAGGATCATGACTCGCCTCGCAAACAAGATTGCATTGATCACGGGTGGTGCCGCCGGGATCGGCCTGGCAACCGCGCAGCTGTTTATGAGGGAGGGCGCGAAGGTCGTCCTTGTCGACCTGAAGGACGACGATCTGACAAAGGCCAGACAAAGCCTGAGCGGACTTGGCGAGGTTCTGACGATCGTCGCGGATGTGTCATCAGAGGAAGAAACCGCGAAGTACGTCCGGGAAACCGTCGACCTGTTCGGTCGCATAGACATTTTCGTCAACAACGCCGGGATTGAGGGCAAGGTCGCGCCGCTGGTCGAGCAGACGATCGCCGATTTCGACCGGGTCATCGCCGTCAATGTGCGCGGTCCGTTTCTGGGATTGCAGCATGTGCTGCCGGTCATGATCGGGCAAGGCAGCGGCAGCGTCATCAACATGTCGTCCATTGCCGGGTTGAAGGGCAGCCCGAATGTTGTGCCCTATATCACCTCGAAACACGCGGTCGTCGGCCTGACGCGTGCCGCCGCGATTGAGGCCGCACCCTATGGTATCCGGGTCAATTCGGTGCATCCGGCGCCAATCAACACCCGCATGATGCGGTCTCTGGAGGAAGGGTTCAATCCCGGTCACGGTGAGGACGTCAAGCATCAGCTGGAAGCCACCATTCCTCTGCGCCGCTACGGCGAAACCGAGGATGTCGCCCGGCTGGTTTTGTTTCTGGCGTCGGACGATTCGGCCTTCGTAACTGGTGCGCAATACACCGTCGATGGCGGCATGGCGGCGGGATGATGCAAGCAGGTAGAGTCGCTGCAATCCGCGGCGGTGTTGTCGATGTCTGCTTTGAGACCGAGGTGCCGCGGATCAACGATTTGCTGAAAGCCGGTGAGATCCCGCTGGAAGTTGCGTCGCTCGTTGGTGCCAACCTGGTGCGGTGCATTTCGCTGGGTCCGACACGGGGCCTGGCGCTTGGAACGACCGTACAGACGACGGGCGGTCCGATCACGGTGCCAATCGGCGAAGAGTTGCTGGGCCGGATGTTGAATGCTCTTGGCGAGCCGATTGACGGCCTGCCTGACCCAACCACGGACGAGCGCCGTTCGATTCATGCCGCGCCGCCGCCGCTGGCCGACCGCATCCCAACCGCCGAAGTCCTGGAAACCGGGATCAAGGCGATTGACCTTCTCTCGCCGATCGAACGCGGTGGCAAGACCGGCCTCTTTGGAGGCGCCGGCGTCGGCAAGACGGTTCTGTTGACCGAACTGATCAACAACACCGTGCAGTATCACCACGGCGTCAGCCTGTTCTGCGGCATCGGCGAACGGTCGCGCGAAGGCGAAGAGCTCTACCGTGAGATGGGTGAGGCAAATGTGCGGGACAAGACGGTCATGCTGTTCGGGCAGATGAACGAGCCACCGGGCGTGCGGTTCCGGGTGGGCAATACCGCGCTGACAATGGCTGAGTATTTCCGCGACGCGCAACAGGCAGGATGTGCTGCTGCTGATCGACAATATCTACCGCTTTGTGCAAGCCGGATCAGAAGTATCCGGTCTGATGGGCCGGATGCCGTCGCGGGTGGGTTATCAGCCGACGATGGCCACCGAACTGGCAGGGCTGCAGGAACGCATTGCCTCGACCAAACGCGGCTCTATCACGTCGATTCAGGCAGTTTACGTGCCAGCTGACGACTTCACCGACCCGGCGGCGGCGCAAATCTTTTCACATCTCTCAGGTTCGGTTGTGCTGTCGCGAAAACGCGCTAGCGAAGGGCTTTATCCGGCCGTCGATCCCTTGGCCTCGACCTCTGTCATGCTGACCCCGGGCGTTGTCGGCCAACGCCACTATGAAATTGCGCGCGGTGTGCGTCGCACGCTGGCGGAATATGAAGAGTTGCGCGACATCATCGCCATCCTGGGGATAGAGGAGTTGTCGGCGCACGACCGGGCCACGGTTGCCCGCGCGCGGCGGCTGGAACGCTTCCTGACTCAGCCTTTCAAAACCGTAGCGGCAACATCCGGCGCTGCTGGGCGGTCGGTGTCGATTTGCGATACGCTGGACGGCTGCGAGGAAATCCTGAACCAGACCAGCTTTGAGCACCCTGAGAGCGCCTACTACATGATCGGCGCGTTGTCCGAGATCGAAGCCCAGGCCTGAGCGCCAAGGACTGGAGACAGGCATGCTTATTGACCTAGATTAAGGCCAAGTTCCGTAAGTGACCTTAAGAAATTAAGCATAATCCAGCGCCGTCCCGCCTGGGCTATGCGGGTGTGCCGAACGTGTCACCCGGCGGGGGCGGTCCACTGTGGGTGAAAGCGATGCAGGAGAATAGTGATCAGGTGCTAGGCGTTCCCGGCGGCGACCGGCGGGAGCAGCACATGCAGGTCACTCTGCGCCTGCCGGGCGGCACGCTCTTTGACGGGCGAGCAACTGGACTGCGGGGCACCGGGCCGACGGGCGGTTTTGGCATTCTGCCCAACCATACGGATTTCGTAACCGAATTGGTGCCTTCGGTTCTGTCACTGGTCACGGCAGACGGCCGGGAACGGTTCTTCGGCATTGACGAAGGTGTTCTGGTCAAACGCGACCGGGCGGTCTCAATCAGTGTCCGGCGCGGCGTGGCAGGCGACGATCTGGAAAGCCTGCACGACAAGGTGCGCATGAGTTTCATGGAAGTCGAGGATGAGGAACGCGCAGCCCGCGCCGCGCTTACGCGGCTGGAGGCCGATATGGTACGCCGTCTTGGCCGGTTGAACAGGATACCGACATGACCGATCAGCGCGACAGCGCGAGTAAAGAGATCGATCGCCGTGCCCGGTTGATGAAGGCGGCGCGCGACAAACCGGGGCGCAGTCCGCTGCGCGGTCTTGGCACGTTTGGAATGATCGGCTGGTCGATCGCGGTGCCGACAGTCGGCGGAGCGTTTCTTGGCCTCTGGCTTGACCGCGTTGCCCCGCAGGAATTCTCTTGGCCGATTGCGCTGATACTCGGGGGCACCGTGTTGGGCGCAATCATTGCCTGGCGATGGGTTGAAAAGGAAGGGCGCGACGAATGACGGGACTTGACTGGACGGCCTTAGGACTTGGTCTGGGCATAGGGATGGTGTTCAGCGCGATTTTCCTGGCAGGACTCGCCTACGGCATTCGCCTTGCGCTGCGTCAGAACCGGCCGGGCAGAATTTCTTGCTGGCGAGCGGGGCTTTGCGTGTCGCGCTATTGTTGGCGGCGGGTTGGGCCATAGCGACTCTATCTTGGCCCTGCTGGCGCGCTGGGCTACGCTGCGGCCTTTCTGGTTCTGCGTACTCTGGTGGTCGGCCGTATCCGCGCCGGGCTTGGCGCAGGGGTCAGCGAATGGAGTTGACGCCAGATACCATCATCGTCTTTGAGGCCGGCGGCATCACCGTCAATGCCACGATCTTCTACACGTGGATCATTATGGCGGTTCTGATCGTCGGATCATGGCTGATGACCCGCAATCTTCGACCCGACATTCCGCCGAACCGATGGCGCACGATGCTAGAGGTCGTGGTTCAGGGCCTTCAGTCGCAGATTACCGAAATTACCGGCGGTGCGGCGCGACGGGTGCTTTATTTTTCCGGCACGCTCTTTCTGTTCATTTTAATCTCGAACGTTTTGTCTATTGTGCCCGGGTTCCGCGCGCCAACCGGATCGCTTTCCACCACGGCGGGCTTGGCGTTGGCGGTTCTGGTGGCGGTGCCGATCTTCGGGATCAGCAGCCGCGGTTTGGGTGGCTACCTTAAGACTTACATTCAGCCCTCACCGATCATGTTACCCTTCAACATCATCTCTGAAGTGTCGCGCGGTCTGTCGCTGGCGATCCGGTTATATGGCAATATCATGAGCGGCGCGGTTATTGCCGCAATCCTGCTGGGCGTCGCGCCGTTCTTCTTTCCCGTTGTGATGGATATGTTGGGCCTGCTGACTGGTGTGATTCAGGCCTACATTTTCGCGATTCTGGCGACGGTCTACATCGCCTCTGCAATCGCCCCGAACCCGCCCCCCGAAACCGAGAAAGAGGAAATCCCATGACCGATCTCAGTCTTATCGCCGTCGTCTCGATTGTCACTGCCGGATTGGTGGTTGCTATAGGCTCCCTGGGCCCTGCGCTTGGCGAAGGCCGTGCGGCGGCCAGTGCCTTGTCGGCTATCGCGCAACAGCCCGATGCCAGTGCGACGCTTACGCGCACACTCTTCGTCAGCCTCGCGATGATCGAATCAACCGCGATATACTGCTTTGTCGTTTCGATGATCCTTCTGTTTGCGAACCCATTCTGGACCGCCTTCGCAGAGGCCGCACAGGCAGCGGGCGGCTGACGCATGTCGCTGGACTGGATCACCGTTGCCGCACAGATTGCCAACTTTCTGGTTCTGGTCTGGCTATTGAGGCGGTTCCTCTACCAGCCGATCCTGGACGGTATTGATAAGCGCGAGGCCGAGATTGCAGCGCGCATGGGCGAGGCACAGCGCATCCGCGAGACCGCAGAGGAGAAAAGAGCCCAGACGGAAAACCGGATCGCGATGCTGGAATCCGAACAGTCCGACGTGTTGGCAACGGTACGCGCCGAAGCCGAGGCAGCGCGCGACAGCATGATTTCCGAAGCGCACGAACAAATGGCCGCAGAGCGCGCTGCTCTTCTTCACGAACGCCGAGAGCAAGCCGAGCGATACGCCGCCAGTTTGCAGAAACAGGCGGGCGAGGCGCTGTTGGCGTTGGTCCGAAAGGCTCTGATCGATCTTGCAGACGAAACTCTGGAAGAACGCATCGTTGCAATGGCCGCGAGGCGGCTTGATAACTCGCGCGACGAGCTTGCCGAGGTAGCGGGCAAGATGTCGGATCTGGTTGTCACGACCCGCGATGCGTTGCCCGAAGCGACCCGCCTCAAGCTGACCGAAGATGTCCGTCGGCGGCTTGCGGGTGCCCTGCTGCGTTTTGAAACAAACCCCGATCAGGCGCCGGGGTTGGTTCTGCGGATCGGCGATGTACAAGTCGCCTGGACGACAGATAGCTATGTGGATGCGCTTGCCACCATGATCGGCGATCAGTTCGCGCCAGGTGCGCGCGGCAAGGTGGCAACTGATGCCGCCTGAGGCGAGCGGCCCCGACCCGGCGGACCTGATCAGCCTGCTGGTTGCAGCCCCAGCACCCGCCCCTCGGATCGAGGAAATCGGCCATGTTTCCGAAGTCGGGGACGGTATCGCCATTGTTGCGGGGTTAGCCCGGGCCATGGCGGACGAGTTACTGGAATTCGCGGGCGGTGTGCGTGGCCTTGTGATGGATCTGGAGCCGGGGCGGCTGGGCGTGGCGTTGCTTGGGCCGTCAGAACAGGTGCGCCTCGGCGAGGACGTTCGCCGCACCCGAAAGGTTGTCAGCGTGCCGGTCGGGGCGCCACTACTGGGCCGCGTCGTCGACGCGCTCGGCCGTCCACTTGACGGCGGTGCGCCGGTCGTGGCGCAGGTCAGGCCAGTCGAGGCCGACGCCCCAGCCATCCTCGACCGGTCTCCGGTTGTGCGCCCCTTGGCCACAGGGATAAAGGCGGTGGACGCAGCAGTTCCTGTCGGTCTTGGCCAACGCGAGCTGATTGTTGGCGACAGGCAGACCGGCAAGACCTCGATTGCCGTCGACACGATTCTCAATCAATCCGACACAGGTGTGGTTTGCATATACTGCGCCATCGGCCAGCGCGGTGATGCCGTGGCCAGGGTTGTCGGCGCGCTTCGCCAGGGCGGCATGATGGACCGCACGATAGTGATCTCGGCCGGAGACGAGAATGCGCCGGGCCTCGCCTATCTGGCCCCTTATGGGGCCATGTCAATCGCGGAAAGCTTTGCAGATCAGGGCGACGACGTGCTGGTGGTGTTCGACGATCTGACGCATCATGCGCACGCCTATCGCGAACTGTCCCTTTTGTTGCGTCGCCCGCCGGGGCGTGAAGCTTTCCCCGGCGATATTTTCTATGTCCATGCCCGACTTTTAGAGCGCGCAGGGCAGTTCGCCGAACATGTCGGCGGGGGGTCGATCACAGCACTGCCGGTGGTCGAGACGCAAATGGAAAACTTGTCGGCCTATATTCCGACCAACCTGATCTCGATCACTGACGGGCAGATCTACCTGTCGCCGCGCCTGGTTCGCAAGAACCAGTTTCCCGCCATCGATCTGGGAGTTTCAGTGTCGCGGGTCGGCGGAAAGGCGCAACTGCGGGCATTCCGCGACATCGCCGGAAATCTGCGCGTAACGCTGTCACAGTTCGAAGAGTTAGAGGACTTCGCCCGCTTTGGTACGCGGCTGGATGCCGCGACCCGAGCGCGGCTGCAACGCGGCGCGGCAGTGCGCGCCGCATTGCGCCAGCCCGAGCGCCAGCCACTACCCAAGGTTGTTCAGCTTGCCACGCTGATCGCTGGGTCCGAGGGTCTGTTCGACGATATGACGGAGACCGAGGTCGCCCGAGCGATGAGCCATGTCAACCGCGCCGCAACGCACGCGGATATCCACGATATCGCCGCGCGTATCACTGCAAACGCGCCGCTGAGCGAGGCGGACCATGATCGCCTTCTGACTATTGCAAGGCGCGCGCTGGACGAAACATGACCCAGACCATCGAAACTCTGAATCGCCGCAAAGGCGCAATGGAGGGCATCCGCGGCGTCGTGCATACCATGAAGGCCCTTTCCGCCATCAATGCGCATCCATACGAACAGGCGGCGCGGGGCATTGATGCGTGGCGAAGCACCGTTCTGGACGGGCTCCAGGCGTTCCTGCGCCAGTACGGTGACATTGATCTGGTGGTTTCAGAGGGTGCTTTGCCCGTGATCATCGCCTTTGGCTCCGATCAGGGGCTTTGCGGCAACTACAACGAGCTTGTTACCGCCGTGGTGGCGGAACATCCGGCGGCCCTGACCGGCGCCCATATTCTTTGTGTCGGTGCGCAGATGGAGGATGCGTTGCAGGGTGTGGGTCTTCCGGTTGCCGCAACACTGATGCCGCCCGCCAATACCGACGGGCTTGGCAGACTTGCAGGCGATCTGGTGACGCGGATCAGCGCTGTTGATGCTGCCGCCACCCGCGACATCACCGTCACGCTCGCCTTTACCGAACGTGCGCCTGATGGAGTGCAGACGGCGGTGACACGTCGCATCCTGCCGCTTGCACCCCGGTTGATCCAAGAGATTTCCAGCCGCCCCTGGACCTCTCGCAGCTTGCCCGCCTTCAATACAGAACCGCCCAGGGTCTTTGCCGCACTGATACGCAACTATCTTTTCGCGAGCCTTTTTCGAGCCGCCGCAGAGGCGCTGGTCACGGAAAACGCCGCACGGCTTGCCCGGATGCAGCAGGCTGAACGGTCAATCGACGACCGGCTGGCAGAGCTGCGATCCCAGACCCACACCGCACGGCAGTCCGAAATTACCGAGGAGTTGCTGGATATCATCGCAGGCTTCGAGGCGTTGAAAAGGAAGAAATCATCACAACATATTGGTGCTGACGGGAGAAAATGAGGCCAGGTTTTCGTAGCAGTCGAAATCAACCTGTGTCGACCGTCGACATGGTGACTGTTCTACATTCCTGCAGTTCGACCAAACTTCCAAAGATGCTCAGTGACTCCAGACCGTGCTTAGTGCCACCATGTCCGACAGTCAGGGTCGAGACTTCATCTCGTAGTATGAAAGCCCTCCCTTTTGGGAGTAGCTTAACCTTAGCGACTTCAGAAACGGGCCGACTGGAACGGCACCTTCGTGCTTAAGCGCATGAAGGTGGACAAATCGGGAGGCGTATCGAGTCACAAAAATCCTGTACTCGTCCGGACGCGACGTAAGGAAGGCCAAAGTGGCCAGAGCCGCCCGCCCGAACTCTGTTCGGGGTTTCAGAAAAATCTTTAAGTCGAGCATCCTCAACGATCTTCTGGAAGGTCGCGAAAGGAAGCTCGCAGAAGTCCCGGTCGTCACAGGGTATCTCGATCACCCCCGCTGTGTGAAAAAAGATGAAGTCCGGATCCAAACTATCGATATACTCAGGATCGGCGCCATATTTGGCGGTGTAGGCAGTGTTTAGTCCGACCAGATCGTGTTTTTGCCCAGGCAGCCAGTATGCCATGCGCCCGGCTTCGGTGAGTGCAATCGATGCGTCCGGACCGACGTGGTCCTTCAGATGGTAGGGAAAAAAGTTGATGTAGTTATCGGCCCTCAAGAACGCATAGGTCTTTTCAGAGTCTTTGATCTGATATCCAAGCTGCCAGATCAGAGACATCGCAACTGCCGATCCCAATATGGCATGACCGTAGGACCGACGGTTGAACGAGAACCATATACTCGACACGAGTGTAGCCGAGAGCAGCAGCAGGATCGCTGAGAACGGCGCTTGGAACCGGAAGCTGACATTCTGGGATTGGGTCGCAAAGATGAGAGCGACAAGCAGTGCCGCTGTCGGCACGGTGGCCACAAGAAGCCGCTTCCTGTTGTCGTCCTTCCACACAACATAAAAGACTGAAGCAATCATCAACAGCGTGTTGGACTTAATCCAGAGGTAGTTCGACCAAAGCCCCGGAAAAGCTGTATCGGCGACACTCTTGACCTGCAGCGGGAGCGGTAGGAATTCGCCGAAGTAGTTCCAGCGCCAGATGAAGTAGACGATGCCGACGGCCATTGCGGCGAGGGCGGTCAAGGCCCAAGATGATTGCAACGACAGGTATCAGCGTCATGCGCCGACCTTCGGCCTTCCAGAGCAGCCAAAACAAGCTCAAGGACAGCGCGCTATACAATCCCGTTGAAAAACCGTTCAAGGAGGACATCGCGATCGAGCATGTCGGCACCAAAAATGCAAAGGTAACCTGGACGACCCAACCGCCCCCGGCGTGCCGGATCGCGCCGCTGATCAGATAGGAAAGCCAGAATATTCCGATACCGTTAAGCAGCAACGCTGCCGACCCGGAGTCGATACCAAAAAGATTGGCCCCAGCCAGCAGAATCATCCAAAGAAAGTCGGTGGCGCCCTCGGCAGTCGGACCGCCGGAATAGTAGACTATCTCTCCGAATTTCGCCAGATTCTCGGCGTAAATGAACAGAATGTATGCATCTTCATGCAGCTGCCCATTCGCTAGGACGAAGACGCCGGACAATGCGAAAATCGCCGTCGAAAGCAGCGCCACAATCACATTCTGAGCTTCTGATTTGACCAACTGCCTCAACGCTTCAACCAAACTTCCCGTTTCCAATATTCAGGAAATCGCTTTCCTTAGTGGATAACCCGGACACGTTCGAGTTGATCTTGCTCTGTACCAGAGCTTGGTTGTGCCCTCGCAATTGATGGTAGTCACGATCCAATACCACACAACCGACCGGGCAACGATCACTTATCCGGCCCGAGTCGTGGCTGTCGACGAAAGTCGGAGCCGACCATGCCGGATGAGGGGGTCGGCATCGGTGTCAGCAACAGTGCGAATGACCCGGATTTCCGCCAAAATAACGGGTTAGCTGCCAGAGTTGGCAAGTTGGTCGAAGAATTCATCGACCACAGCTTCGTAGATCCGTCTTTTGAAGGGAACGATGTTGGCGGCAAGCTCGCTCGGTTCAATCCAGCGCCAGGCAGAAAATTCCGGGTGATCAGTATCTATTCGGATCTGGTCGTCGTCACCCAGAAAACGCATCAGAAACCAACGCTGCTTCTGGCCGCGATACCGACCTTTCCAGATCTTCGGAACCAGATCATGCGGCAGATCATAGGTCAGCCAGTCCCGGCTTTCGGCTTCTACATCGACCAGATCCGCGGTGACGCCGGTTTCTTCCCACAGTTCTCGCAACGCGGCCTCGCGCGAGGTTTCGTTGGCGTCAACGCCGCCTTGCGGCATCTGCCAGGCTGCGGCTGCGGTATCGATCCGCTGTCCGACAAATACGTTGCCGTTGAGATTGACCAGCATCACTCCGACGCATGGGCGGTAGGGCAGCTTCTGGATCTCTTCTGGGGTCATGCGAAGTCGGGCCGACCGTTCAGCCGGCCCCTCCGTCCTAGTTCTTCAGTTCAATCGCTGCCAGTCCCTTGAGGATGTCGATGGCATAAGCCAACTGATAATCCTCCTCTCGCAGCTTTGCGGCCTGTTCGGCGGCGGCCTGTTCTTCGATGATCTGGTTGCGCTCATCTTCAGTCAGGCTGTCATTGTTCAGGCTGCCCCGCAGATCGGCCTCTGTGCGGCCAAATCGCGAAGTGCTAGCGGGTTCTTCTTCCTCAACCTCAGGCTTGCGCGGTGGCTGCTGTACGACGATGTCGGGCGAAACCCCAAGGCCTGGATCGAGCGGCCGGAAGGCGTGTAGTACCGCGCCGTTGTCAGCCGCATCGCGCCATCGCGAACGCAGCGGCATCACAGTCTGGACCGAGCCCTTGCCAAAGCTTTTCGTTCCGACCACGATCGCACGGCGATGATCCTGCAAGGCACCGGCCACGATTTCCGAAGCAGAGGCAGATCCGCCATTGATCAGCACGACGACCGGCTTGCCGTCTGCCAGATCGCCAGCCTCGGCGTTGTAGCGCTCGCTGTCCTGTACTTCACGGCCGCGCGTCGAAACGATTTCGCCTTTCTCCAGAAACGCGTCGGACACCTTGATCGCCTGCGTCAGCAGCCCGCCGGGATTGTTACGCAAATCAAGTACGAAGCCGTCGACCTCTTCCATGCCGCCCAGCTCGTCGATCACTTCTTTCAACCCATCCCGCAGGTTGGGATAAGTCTGATCGTTGAACGTCGAGACGCGCATAACCACGGTCTTGCCCTCGGCTCTTGCCCGCACGGCCGTCAGCTTGATCGTGTCGCGGATGATCGAAACGTCGAACGGCTCGTCGATACCTTCGCGCACGACGGTGATGATGATCTCTGAACCGACCGGACCTTTCATCAATTCAACCGCGTCGTTCAGCGTCAGACCCAGCAGGCTTTCGCCATCGACATGAGTAATGAAATCGCCGGATTCGATACCTGCCTCATATGCGGGAGTGTCGTCCATCGGCGTTACGACCTTGACCCACCCCTCTTCCTGCGTCACCTCGATCCCGAGGCCGCCGAATTCGCCGCGCGTCTGCTCACGCATCTCGGCAGCATCGTCGGCGGCAAGATAGCTGGAATGTGGGTCAAGCGACGTCAGCATGCCGTTGATGGCGGCTTCGATCAGCTTCTTGCTGTCCACCTCTTCGACATATTGTGCACGAATACGTTCAAAGATGTCCCCGAACAGATCGAGCTGTTCATAGACAGACGCGGACTTCTGGCTTTCCTGCGCAATTAGTGGGCCCGCCACCTGAGTTGCCAGAATCGCTCCTGCCAAGGTGCCGCCCAGCGCGGCGATTACGAATTTCTTCATCGCGTCCTATTCCTTCGTCTCGGCGAACCACTCCGCCGGGTCCACTGGCTCTGTGCCCAATCTCAACTCTATATAAAGCGTTTCTGTCTGTTCGGGACCAGACCCATTCACGCTATCTAGCAAAAACGTGTCCATTTCCGGCTCTGCACCGCCCATCAGCCCCAATGCGGCTCCGGCTGGTATGACCTGACCCAGCGATCCATAGACCTCACCCAGCCCGGCCAACACCATGAGCGTGCCGGCATCAGGTTCCATGATGATCACGTTTCCGTAGTCCAGCAGGGGTCCAAGGTAACGGATCGTTGCGGGCCACGGGGCAGTCACAAGGGCAAGCGGGCGGGTCGCGATCAGCAGGCCGGGGCGTGTGATCCCGGCGGCATCGGCTTCGCCTGCGCGCCGCAACAGGGTGCCTTCGACCGGCAGCAGCAGCGTGCCTTTGGCCGCGGCAAAGTCACGAACCGCATCAATCCGATCTCCGCCAATCTCCATCCCTGCCAGCCCCGAGGCGAATCCCTCGAGCGTTTCAGCACTGTCGATGAGGCTCTGCAGATCGGCCGGATCGGCCAAAAAGCGCATCGGCAAATCAGTTCTGTCCGAGACGGCCTGACTCAGTTCAGTGCGCGCCTGCTGCACGCTGCGCATACCTGCCTCCAGCGTGCCGGCAGCACTTTCCTGCAGGGCGTGCAGCAGCGCAACCTCTTCCAACTTCGACCGCAGATCCTCGGCCTGTCGCTGCAATGCCGGTGTTACTTCCGAGACGATCATGCCCGAACGCGCAGTGCCAACTGGTCCCGACGGATGCAGCAAAAGGAGAGGTCCGGTGGTTGACTGGATTGTCATCAGGACACCCAGCAGTTGCGATACCCGCTCGCTTTCGTTTTCGAACTCCGCGCGGATCGCAGCCTCACGCGTGACGGCACGGCGCAGACCCTCGCGCAGCGCGTCGAGCCCATCTTCATAGGCCCGTATCGTCAGGGTCAGAGCAGCAACGCGATCGGTTGCACCCTCGGCGGCATCCAAAGCCGCATGTGCTGCATCAAGCTGCTGCATAGCCGACCGTGCAAGCTCGGACGGATTGGATTGTGAGAAAGCCTGAAAAGGCAAGAATGTCAGTACCAGACAAAGCAGTCGGGTCATTTTTCGATCAAACTCTCACCGGTCATTTCCGGCGGAACCGGCAAGGCCCATCAACTGCAACAGCGTCGGCGCCAGATCGGCCAGCCTGCCGTTGCGCAGTCCTGCACCCTCTGGACCGCCAACCAGAATAACCGGTACCGGATTCGTCGTATGCGCCGTATGCGGGCCACCGGTGTTCGGATCAATCATGGTTTCGCAGTTGCCGTGATCTGCCGTGACGATCATCGCGCCGCCAGCCTTCTTCAGCGCAGCAAGCGCCCGTCCCAACCCGGCATCGACCGCTTCGCAAGCCTTGATCGCAGCGGCCAGATCGCCGGTATGTCCGACCATGTCGGGGTTGGCATAGTTCACGACGATCAGATCATAAGGTTTCTCGATCGCTTTCACGAACTGGTCTGTCACTTCGGCCGCGGACATTTCAGGTTGCAGATCATAAGTGGCGACCTTCGGACTGGAGGCCATGTAGCGATCTTCGCCAGCTTCAGCATCTTCCTTTCCCCCGTTCAGAAAGAACGTCACATGAGGATACTTCTCAGTCTCCGCCAATCGAAACTGGGTTAGTCCCTGCTTGGCCACCCATTCGCCCAGCGTGTTGGCGATTCTGCGCTTGGGAAAGACCGCCGTCATATAGTCCTTGTGACGGTCGGAATACTCAACCATGCCCAGAAGCGCCGCCAGCTTTGGCCGCGCGCCGATGTCGAATTCGTCGAAACCGGGGTCGCCAATCGCGGCCAGGATCTCGCGCGCCCGATCAGCGCGGAAATTGATGAAGAACAAACCGTCCCCATCGCGCATTCCCTGATATCCGCCAATCACCGTGGCAGGAAAAAACTCGTCGGTCACGTCAGCGCCATAGTACTCGCGAGCGATGTCCGCCGGGCCACGCCCTGCTTGATGCTCTCCGACACTCTCGACGATCGCACGATATGCCTTTTCGACCCGGTCCCACCTGTTGTCCCGGTCCATCGCAAAATAACGGCCCGTTACAGTTGCGATAGCAGCGCCTTGCGGCAGGGCGGCTATCAGCTCATCCAACTGCCCGGCCGCCGATCTCGGTGCCACATCCCGGCCATCGGTAATCGCGTGAATGGCGACAGGCACACCGGCCGCCGCGACAATGCGCGCGGCTTCGGCAATGTGATCCTGATGCGCATGCACCCCGCCGGGTGATGTCAGCCCGCAAAGATGGGCGGTACCGCCGGTTTTCTGCAACGTCGCGATAAACGTCTGCAAAGCCGCGTTCTTTGCGAATGACCCGTCTTCCATCGCCAGATCAATCTGGCCCAGATCCATCGCCACCACACGGCCCGCGCCGATATTGGTGTGCCCAACCTCGGAGTTTCCCATCTGCCCGGTCGGAAGCCCGACATCCGGCCCGTGGGTGACCAGCGTCGCATTCGGGCAGGATTTCATGATCCGGTCAAAATTCGGCGTATTGGCGAGAGCCGGCGCATTTGCTTCGCGCTCGGCCCGCAGGCCCCATCCGTCAAGGATACAAAGGACAACGGGTTTCGGATTGCTCATGACGCTGCCTTTTCTGGTTTCGCCATCTTCTACCGTGCCCAACGGTCAGGTGAAACCGTCACAGACAAAATTCTGTCGTCGCATCCGTCAGCCTTCATTGTCTTCCAAATACCCCCGCCGGAGGCAGCGCGACGCGCAGCATGCGCGGCGCAACCAAGTCTTGATGCGCCAGCATCGCTTTTTTGCATAAGGTCAGGCGCGGTGATAGGGGCTGCCCGCCAGAATATTGGCTGCGCGGTATAGCTGCTCCGCCAGCATGACCCGAACCAGTAAATGCGGCCAGACCATCGCCCCAAAGGACAGTGCCGCATCGGCACGATCACGAAATGCGGGGTCCAGCCCGTCAGCGCCACCGATGACAAAGGCCGCATCCTGACGACCGGCATCGCGCCATCCCGCGATCAGATCCGCGAAGTCCGGCGAAGACATCTGTCGGCCTCTCTCGTCCAGACAACAGATCAACGCGCCGCCAGGAATTGCGCGTTCCAGCAGCGCCGCTTCCGCCGCCATGCCGCCGCCCTTCTTGTCCTCAACCTCGGACATCAAGGCCTGACCAAGCCCAATGGCCCGCCCGTTGCGGTCGAACCGTTCAAGATAGTCCAAGGTCAGGTCGCGCTCGGGTCCCGCCCGCAGGCGGCCCACGGCGCAAATGTGGATGCGCATCCGGTCTAGGCCGATGCCTTGCTGGTTGGCTGCCACATCTTTTCAAGCTGGTAGAACTCGCGTACTTCCGGCCGGAAGAGGTGAACGATTGCGTCACCCGCATCGATCAATACCCAATCGCCCTGGTCCTTGCCCTCGGTCCGGCAGATAATGCCGTGCCTTTGCTTCAGCATATCCGTCAGCTTTTCCGCAATGGCAACGACTTGCCGGGTCGACCGGCCGGAGGCGATGACCATGTTGTCCGCGATCTGCGATCTTCCGCGCAGGTCGATCGACACCACATCTTCAGCCTTGTCGTCTTCAAGAGAGGAAAGGATTTGCCCAAGCAACTCGTCGCTTGAAAGTGCAGCCGGCAAACCGTTCACGGCTGCGTCGGGTGCAGCCTTGCCAGAGACTGCTGCAGTAGTTTCGGACAGAACATCGTCCTCCTTCATGACACGCCGACCAGACCCCGGCGCTGGGAATGTTTCAAAGGTAACATCGCCAAGGTTAAATCTCAATGACGCGCAGTATTACAGCCGCGTGAGGACGGGCAAACCCGCAACAGCCAGCGGCCTTCAATCCAGCGCCTTGGTAGCCAGCTGGCTGCCTTCCAGCATCCGAACTTCGCGCTGCGGGAAGGGGATAGAGATGCCGTTTTCCTGAAAAGCGTCCCAAAGCGCCAGATAGACATTTCCACGGATATTGGTCAGCCCTTCAGTGGGATCCCGGATCCAAAATCGCAGGATGTAGTCGACCGAGCTGTCACCGAACCCAACGATATGACAAACGGCAGGTCGGGTCTTCAGGACGCGGTTGACGCTCGTGGCCGCCTCGACAGCCAGTTTGCGCACCTGATGCGGGTCATCTTCATAGGCGGTGCCAAAATAAATATCGAGCCGCACGAATTCATTGGAATGCGACCAGTTCACCACTTGTCCGGTGATCAGATCTTCGTTCGGGATCAGGTACTCTCTGCCGTCCCGGGTGACCACCGACACGTAGCGCGAGGTCAGCGTATTGATCCAGCCGAACGTATCCCCCAGCGAAATCACGTCGCCGGGCTTGATTGACTTGTCCAGCAAGAGGATGACGCCCGACACAAGATTTGATACGACCTTCTGCAGGCCGAATCCGAGGCCGACACCAATCGCACCCGAAAGCACCGCCAGCCCGGTGAGATCGAACCCGACAGCTTTCAGGCCGATGAAAAACGCAGAGCCGTAGAGCAGGATCTGCAGCATCTTGACGGCCAGCACCCGCATTGAGGGCGAGATATTCTCGTTGTCGCGGATGCGGGCAGTGGTGGAGGTTGCGATCAGTCGAGCGACGGTGAAAAGGATGCCGGTGACCACCAATGCCTTGACAATTGCCAGCGCCGAAAGGCGGAAATCCCCAAATTTTATCGCCACGCCGTCAAGGAATGCAGAGAACGACTCGATCATGCCGAGGTAATAAAGCGTGACGTAGATAAACAGGCCCCAGGTCACAATCCGGCGAAGAAATGCGTGGCGCACCAGCCGCGTCGCCATGCTTACCAGAAACAACGCCGTCGCAATTGTCGCGGCCAGCACCAGCAGGTTCCGCCAGGACGGGAACACCCTGACCTGTGACATGATTCCGACGCTGGTCCAACTGAGGAGCACGAAGAACAATAGCTGTAACCGCCGATTCAGTACCAAAAGCGTGCGCAACCGCCATTTTGGCCAGCCTTCAAGCGTACGCATCCATTCGACCAGTTTGGGGCTGACCCAGCGACGAAGTAGGTAGGCCACGATAATGCAGCCGATGATGATCGCGATCTGGATCTGACCTCGAAAAAGCATCAGCGCCTGCAGACGCGCCTTCAGTTCCACCGTAAGTGGGCTCAACTGCTCGGTAAGTGCCTGAAGTTCGTTTTCCATCGCGCCTCTTTCGGGACAGATAATCACGCAGGCCCCAGCGGGGCAAGCGCCGGCCCTTGCGAGACGATTGGAATTTGGCTACTTCCTCGGTCATGATGAAGGTTTTCGACATGGACGACCGCGCGCGCCTGCCTTGGCGGTTTTTCGGCGCAACGCTGACGGTGCTCGCCAGCCTGTAGCGGCGCGACGGACTTTGACGATCGATACCCTCTGAAACGTTCCCGGGAGAGGACCAATGACCACCCCGAAGACACTCTATGACAAGATATGGGATGCCCATGTCGCCCACGAGGCCGAAGATGGCACGTGCTTGCTCTATATAGACCGCCATCTGGTGCACGAAGTCACCAGCCCGCAGGCGTTCGAGGGCCTGCGCATGGCGGGTCGCAAGGTCCGTGCGCCGGAAAAGACCATCGCCGTACCCGATCACAACGTACCGACCACGCTCGACCGTCTTGACGGCATCAAGAACGAGGAAAGCAAGATCCAGGTCGACGCGCTGGACAAGAACGCCAAGGATTTCGGCATTCACTATTACCCGGTGTCGGATGTCCGTCAGGGCATCGTGCATATCGTCGGGCCCGAACAGGGCTGGACGCTTGCCGGGCATGACTGTGGTGTGTGGCGATTCGCATACCGCGACTCATGGCGCCTTCGGGGCGCTTGCCCACGGCATCGGCACCTCGGAGGTCGAACATGTGCTGGCCACCCAGACGCTGATCCAGCGCAAGGGCAAGAACATGAAGGTCGAGATCACTGGCAAGCTGCGCCCCGGCGTCACCGCAAAAGACATTACCCTTAGCGTGATCGGCGCGACTGGAACGGCAGGAGGCACCGGCTATGTGATCGAGTATTGCGGAGAGGCGATCCGTGATCTGTCGATGGAAGGGCGCATGACGGTTTGCAACATGGCCATCGAAGGCGGCGCCCGCGCCGGTTTGATCGCACCCGACGAAACCACCTACGAATATGTCAAAGGCCGGCCCCACGCGCCGAAGGGTGCACAATGGGAGGCCGCATTGACCTGGTGGAAGACGCTCTACACTGATGAGGGCGCGCATTTCGACAAGGTGGTCACCCTGAAAGGCGAAGATATCGCCCCGGTCGTTACTTGGGGCACCTCGCCCGAGGATGTGCTGCCGATCACCGGCACAGTGCCAAGCCCCGAGGATTTCAAGGGCGGCAAGGTCGAGGCGGCCAAGCGGTCGCTGGATTACATGGGCCTGACACCGGGTACCAAGCTGAGCGACGTGCAGATCGACACCGTGTTCATAGGCTCCTGCACCAATGGCCGGATCGAGGACTTGCGCGCCGCGGCTGCAATCCTGAAAGGCAAGAAGGTCAAAGAGGGTCTTCGCGCGATGATCGTTCCTGGTTCGGGCCTGGTCCGTGCCCAGGCGGAAGAAGAGGGTTTGGCCGAGATCTTTACAGAAGCCGGGTTTGAATGGCGCCTGGCGGGCTGTTCGATGTGCCTTGCGATGAACCCGGATCAACTTGCGCCGGGCGAGCGCTGTGCCGCGACGTCGAACCGCAACTTTGAGGGCCGACAGGGCCGTGGCGGCCGGACCCACCTGATGTCGCCCGCGATGGCAGCGGCGGCGGCAATCACCGGTCATCTAACCGATGTGCGGGAGATGATGTGATGGAAAAGTTCAACAAGCTCTCCGGCGTCGCGGCGCCGATGCCGTTGGTCAATATCGACACCGACATGATCATCCCGAAACAGTTCCTGAAGACCATCAAGCGGTCCGGGTTGGGCGTGAACCTTTTCGATGAGATGCGTTACAACGACGACGGTTCCGAGAAACCTGATTTCGTGCTGAACAGACCCGCTTACCGGGACGCCCAGATTATCGTTGCGGGCGACAATTTCGGTTGTGGCTCGAGCCGGGAACACGCGCCCTGGGCGCTTCTGGATTTCGGCATCCGCTGCGTGATCTCGACCAGTTTCGCCGATATCTTCTATAACAATTGCTTCAAGAACGGCATCCTTCCGATTGCCCTTCCGCCCGAGCAGGTGGCCGTTCTGATGAAGGACGCCGAAAAGGGCCAGAATGCCAGAATTTCCGTTGACCTCGAATCACAGGAGGTCACCGCGGCGGACGGAGAAGTGTTCAGCTTCGAAATCGACCCCTTCAAGAAGCATTGTCTGATGAATGGGTTGGATGATATTGGGTTGACGTTAGGGAAAGTAGACAGCATCGACTCTTTCGAAGAACAGGCGGCTCAGGCACGTCCCTGGGTCTAACTCCTTGAGAAACCACAACATCTAGGGTCACCGATTTCGGTGGCCCTTTTTGGTTATGAAATTGATGCAATGTAGCACCAGTTCCTTCACGATTTTGCCCTAAACCTTTTGTTTACCGGTCTCACTGCTTGCTGGCGCTTGGGAAAGAAGGCAAAAATTGGGCAACTTCATGTTTACCTGCCGTAATGGGCAGAAACTCGCTGAAACAAGGATACGGCAACGTATCGTATCCACAGGCGTTGAGGGAAAGGGGCAGTGATTTCGCGGCTTTCAGGTGCAATTCTGCGCGCGATGCTGATCGTGCTGCTGGTAGCGACACCGTCGCTGCTGCTGCCTGGCGTCAGCGCAGATGGCAAACAAATCGTCGCACTCGTAGCGATCTTCGGTGCCGCCCTGACCATCTTCGAATATGCCTCTACCTATCCCGGCCTGGTTGAGTTCCGCGACGCGCCGCCCTTCAACCGCATTCGTTTCGTTTCGCTGTTCCTGACCATCTTCCTCTTAACTGTCATTTGCCGTGGCACAGTGGAACCGACCACGCTGACCCAGTTCATTCATGCCATCGGCGCGCTGATCGGTTACGCAATCGATTTTCCTTACAGCCCCGTACGCCTGGTACTTCTGATGTTGCCGGACAACACGAGCTATGCGCATATCGCGCTGATACGGACGGCAGCGGGCATGAGCTATCTGATCTCACTGATCACACTGGCCGTGTTCCTGATCATCCTGCGTCTGGCAGGATGGCCGGCGCAGAACAGCACCTTCAACGTCTGGGTCAATCTGCCGACCTTTGACCCCACTGCGGGCAAGGATGTTGTCCAGCGGCTCGAACGCGATGCGCGGTTTAACATTGCATTAGGCTTTTTGCTGCCATTCTTGACCCCGGCAGCGGTAAAGGCGGCCGCCAACCTTTTCGGGTCGGTGACGCTGGAAAATCCGCAGACGTTGGTTTGGACCGTAGCGGCATGGGCATTTCTTCCGGCAAGTCTATTCATGCGTGGCATCGCAATGGGCCGCGTAGCCGAGATGATTGCCGCGAAGCGCAAACAGACCTACGCCCGCGCCAAGGATTCCGGCTTGGCCACTATCTGATTGCTGTCTGGCTATTGGCTGGCACCGCTGCGGCTGACCCAATTCGTATCGCCACCTACAATGCAGAACTGAAACGCGATGGCCCGGGCCTGTTGCTACGGGACATCTTGTCAGGTGCTGACCCGCAAGTTGCATCGGTGATCCACGTAATCACCCATATCGATCCCGATATATTGCTGATAACTTCGTTCGACTACGACTACGATCTGCGTGCGCTGTCCGCCCTGGCCGATAGGCTAAGGACGGCTGGCAGCGATTATCCATACTTCTTCGCCAACGTCCCGAACACCGGCATCCCGACAGGTGCCGATCTGGATGCAGATGGCCGCTTGGGCGAGGCAGAGGACGCCCAGGGCTTCGGGGACTTCGCGGGGCAAGGCGGGATGGCGTTGCTCTCGAAACTGCCGATCGATGAAGCCTCAGCCAAGGATTTCGGGCCGACCTTATGGATCGATCTACCTGGCGCTGCCCTGCCCAGCATCGGAAACATGCCTTACTTCACGTCCGCAACCTCTGCCAATATGCGGCTATCAAGCGTCGGACATTGGGACGTTCCCATTCTTTTGCCTGACGACACGCGTCTACACCTGTTGGCGTTTCACAACCAGACACCAGCCTTCGATGGCCCCGAAGCGCGCAACGACCTGCGCAACCGGGACGAGTTGATGTTCTGGTCGCGCTATCTGGACGCGCTGCCGAACGTACCGTTCGTCTTGCTGGGGGATGCCAATCTGGATCCTTCGGATGGCGACGGCATCAAAGAAGCGATGAGGAGCTTTCTGGCCGATCCGCGCTTGCAGGACCCGAGACCCCAAAGCCGGGGTGCGACAGAGGCTTCAGCGCGGCAGGGTGGGGTGAACCGTGATCAGCTCGGCGATCCGTCGCTCGACACGGCTGACTGGCCGGATGACAGAGGCTGGCCCGGAAATCTTCGGGTTGACTATGTTCTTCCGGCAGCGGGGCTTCCGGTTGTGAATTCCGGCGTGTTCTGGCCCGCGCAGGGTGACCCCCTGCGGCCTCTACTTGGCGAGGGCGAAGGCCGCGCCTCGCGGCATGCGCTGGTCTGGGTCGACCTTGCTGGCTAGCGCTTGACCCCGTTCCCCCACCGGTTTACGCGGAGTTCGATCCATTCTGAACGAGGAACCCGCATGAGCACGCCCTCCCTTCTTATCCTTGCCGGTGACGGGATCGGCCCCGAGGTCATGGCCGAGGTCCGCAAGGTAATCGACTGGTTCGGCGCCAAGCGTGGCATGCGGTTCGATGTGTACGAGGATCTGGTCGGCGGTGCCGCTTATGACAAACATGGCACGCCCCTGACAGACGACACGATGGCCAAGGCGCAAGAGGTCGATGCGGTTCTGCTGGGCGCTGTCGGTGGTCCGAAATACGACAAGCTCGATTTCAGCGTGAAACCCGAACGCGGGCTGTTGCGGCTGCGCAAGGAGATGGACCTCTTCGCCAACCTGCGTCCGGCGCAATGTTTCGACGCGCTTGCCGATTTCTCTTCGCTGAAGAAAGAGGTTGTCGCCGGACTCGACATCATGATCATCCGCGAGCTGACATCGGGCGTCTATTTCGGTGAGCCACGCGGCATCTTCAAAGAGGGAAACGAACGGGTCGGCATCAATACCCAGCGCTACACGGAATCCGAGATTGCCCGCGTCGCGCGATCCGCCTTTGAAATGGCGCGCCGGCGAAACAACAAGGTCTGCTCGATGGAGAAGGCCAATGTCATGGAATCCGGGATCCTCTGGCGTGACGTCGTCCAGGAAATCCACGATGCCGAGTATCCCGATGTCGAACTGAGCCACATGTATGCCGATGCTGGCGCGATGCAGCTGACGCGCTGGCCCAAGCAGTTCGACGTGATCGTGACCGACAACCTGTTCGGTGATCTACTGTCCGACTTGGCGGCGATGCTGACCGGAAGCTTGGGAATGCTGCCGTCGGCCAGTCTGGGGCTGCCGATGGCGAATGGTCGGCCCAAGGCGCTTTACGAACCGGTGCACGGCTCTGCCCCCGACATCACCGGTCAGGGCAAAGCCAACCCGCTGTGCCTGTATCCTGAGTTTCGCGATGGCGCTGCGCTATTCGTTCGACCAGGGAGAGGAAGCAACCCGCTTGGAAGACGCGGTCGAAAAGGTTCTGGCAGATGGCGTTCGCACCCCGGACCTGCTGCAATCCGATGGCGGAACCCCGGCGACGACAGCCCAGATGGGTGACGCCGTTGTCGCAGCACTGGATGCCAGTCTGTAGGCCACAGACGGGCCACGGGCAGGAGTGGAGGGACCCGAGATGGGAAGCCTACGCGGCGTCGGCTTTGCGCTGATTTCTTTTGCGATATTTCGCAACGCACGATGTGTTCATCAAGAAACTCGGCGGCATCTATGCGCCGTTTCAGATGATCTTCTTCACGGTCCTGCTGTCCTTCCCGCTGGTCACCATCATGCTGATGCGTGACACGACCCCCGGACATCTTCGACCGGTTCATCCCTGGTGGATCGCTATCCGCACCGGTGCCGGTGTCATCGGCGGCATGTCGGCCTTTTATGCGTTTTCGGTGCTGCCATTGGCGCAGATCTACGCGATCCTCTTTGCCTCGCCGCTTCTGATAACAGTTCTGGCCATCCCGATACTGGGCGAACGGGTCCGTATTCGTCGCTGGCTTGCCGTGATCGTCGGGCTTGCCGGCGTGATGGTGGTTTTGCGACCGGGCGGCGACGGCGCCGTGTTGGGACTGGGGCATCTGGCGGCGCTGACGGCAGCGATTTTCAGCGCGCTTGCCTCGATCATCGTGCGCAAGATCGGCAATGAGGAGCGCAGCGTCGTCTTGCTGCTATATCCGATGCTGGCGAATTTCGTGGTGATGGCCTGCTTCCTGCCGTTCTTTTACATTCCCATGCCGATTCGAACATATCGGGCATGGTCGGTATCATCTCTGCTTTTCGGGTTCGTCGCGGGGCTGTTCCTGATCGCCGCGTACAAGAACGCCGAAGCAGCGATCGTTGCCCCAATGCAGTATTCGCAGATCATCTGGGCCACCGCGTTCGGCTATTTCCTGTTCGACGAGTTCGATTGACCGCCAAACCCTGATTGGCGCAACGATCATCATCGCATCAGGGCTTTACATTGTCTTTCGCGAAAGCCGCGGCGTAGCATCGGCCAATACGCCCGTGCTTCAGACCCGCAGCCGACATGAGTCCGGCTCGACGTTCCGCATCAGCCCTCTGCTGCGCAAGGCCAAGGCCGACCACTGATCGCGCCTTGCAAATCGGGGCGCGACCCGGTAACCCGCGCGTCACGGTCGGGCTGTAGCGCAGCCTGGTAGCGCACCTGCTTCGGGAGCAGGGGGTCGGAGGTTCGAATCCTCTCAGCCCGACCAGTTTCACCAACCTCTGATCAGTGATCCGATAGACAGCTTTCGTGCTCAGAAAATGCGGCAAGCACGCTGCACTCGCTGGCTTTGCCGGTATCAGGCAGGTCGGCGATTTGGGCCAGCTCCTGTTCCAGTTTTTGCAGCTTGGTGATCCGCTGTCGTATATGGTCCAGATGCTGCGCCGCGATCTGATGTGCAGCCGCGCAGGAACCGCCATCATTGCCCATGTCAATCAAGTCGCGGATCGCTTCAAGGGGCAGGCCAAGATCGCGGGCATGCTTGATGAAGGCCAGCCTTTCCAGACCGCCGACATCATACCGTCGCTGATTGCCATCGGAACGGCCGGCCGCCGCGATCAACCCCAATTGTTCATAATACCTGATAGTAGGGATCTTCACGCCTGTGCGTTTTGCAAGCCGACCGATAGAAAACATGAAAACAGCCCTTGAACCTATAGTTGCTAGAGACATTAGATTTGGTGTTGAACCTTGATCAAGCGAGTAGCCAATGGGCCATCATCACCATCATCATATCGACCCAGAGGACGGCGACCGCCGCGTTGCGCTGGCCGTGGTGGTCAATCTTGGCCTGACGATCGCGCAGGTTATCGGTGGCATCCTTTCCGGCAGCCTGGCGCTAATCGCGGACGCATTGCACAACTTCTCTGATGCCATTTCGCTGATCATCGCGTTCGGTGCGCGCAAGATTGCCCGCCGCCCTGCCGATGCGGGCATGACCTTTGGCTATGGCCGGGCCGAGGTTGTGGCGGCCCTGATCAACTACACGACCCTGATCGTGATCGGGCTCTATCTACTTTACGAGGCGGCGATGCGTTTCATTGATCCGCAAGGTGTCGATGGCTGGCTTGTGGTGATCATTGCCGGGATCGCGCTTGGCGTCGATCTGGTCACCGCGCTCTTAACCTATCGGATGTCGAAAACGTCGGTGAACATTCGGGCCGCGTTCCTGCACAACTTGGCAGATGCCTTGGGATCGGTTGCGGTGATCTTCGCCGGAACGCTCATCATCCTTTACGATTGGCGGCTGATCGACCCGTTGGTAACGCTGCTGATCGCAGGCTACATCCTGTGGCAATCCTTCGCTGAAATCCGCGGCGTGATCCGGATTCTGATGCTGGGCAGCCCGCCGGACCTGGAGACCAGCAAAGTGCTTGCCCATCTGCAAGGGATCGAGGGCGTCGCTGACGTTCACCACGCGCATCTGTGGCAGATGGATGAACATGCCGCCGCTCTGGACACTCATTTGGTGGTCGAGAAGGGTGCCTGGGGCCGCGCCGACGCGATCAAGGCAGCTGTCAAGGCCGCTCTCAGCGACAAGTTTGGCATCCGTCACACAACGATAGAGATGGAATGCGCCGCGCATGCATGTGTGGGGGCCGCGCCTTACGGCGACTAGCGTGGCGTTCTTGGCGATTCCGTTGACACTTTGGCCACAATCGCCCATCCACCTGCCAAGGGCATTTCGGATGAGGCGTTGGTTATGAAAATTGCGATGATCGGGACCGGCTATGTGGGTCTGGTGTCGGGGGTGTGCTTCTCCGATTTCGGGCATGACGTGGTCTGCGTCGACATCAATCCGAAGAAGATCGAGATGCTGGAACGCGGCGAAGTGCCGATCTACGAACCCGGCCTCGAAGATCTGATGGCCAAGAACGTGACCGCCGGACGGTTGACGTTCTCGGGCGAACTTGCCGCCTCGGTTGCCGGAGGCCGAAGCTGTGTTCATCGCCGTCGGCACCCCGACACGGCGCGGCGACGGCCATGCCGATCTGACCTACGTTTTTGCCGCCGCCGAAGAGATTGCCAAGGCGATCACCAGTTACACTGTCGTCGTGACGAAATCGACGGTCCCCGTCGGCACCAACCGCAAGGTCAAACAGATCATCGCCAAGTCCAATCCGAATGCCGAATTCGACGTCGCTTCGAACCCTGAATTCCTGCGTGAAGGTGCCGCGATCGACGATTTCATGCGGCCCGACCGGGTGATCGTCGGCGTCCAGTCCGACCGCGCGGGTAAGGTGATGAGCGAGGTCTATCGTCCGCTCTTTCTGCGCGACTTTCCGGTTGTCACCACCGATCTGGAAAGCGCCGAAATGATCAAATATGCGGCCAATGCGTTTCTGGCGACCAAGATCACCTTCATCAACGAGATCGCAGCACTTTGCGAAAAGGTTGGCGCAGATGTGAAAGAGGTATCGAAAGGCATGGGCCTCGACAACCGCATCGGTAACAAGTTCCTGCATGCGGGGCCGGGTTATGGCGGGTCGTGTTTTCCGAAAGATACCAGCGCTTTGGCGCGGATCGGGCAGGAACATGCGATGCCGATGCAGATCGTCGAGACCGTGATAAAGGTCAACGACCAGACCAAGCGGCGGATGATCGACAAGATCCTCGATCTTTGCGATGGCAGCGTGAAGGGCAAGACCATCGCGGTGCTGGGCGTTACGTTCAAGCCCAATACAGACGACATGCGCGACGCCCCGTCGCTGACCATCGTGCCAGCGTTGATCGGTGGCGGTGCCAAAGTGCGCGTGGTCGATCCGCAGGGGCGGCGCGAGGGTGAAGATCTGTTGCCGGGCGCGATCTGGATTGAGGATGCTTATAAGGCGGCGCAGAACGCTGATGCCGTCGTGTTGCTGACCGAATGGAACGAGTTCCGGGCGCTCGATCTGGCACGGCTGGCCAAGAAGATGGCGACGCCCCGGATGGCCGATCTGCGCAATATCTATTCCCCACGTGACGCCAATCGCGCCGGGTTTGAAACCTACGTCGCTGTTGGGCGCTGACGCAGCATGACAGCCGGGTTGGTCTTTCTGGTGCTGGCCTATATTCTCAGCCAGTTTTACCGCGCGTTTCTGGCGGTGATGGCGCCCGCGCTTCTGAAGGACATCGGCGTCGGGCCAGATGTGCTGTCGATGGCATCGGGCCTTTGGTTCATCGCCTTCGCTGCAATGCAGATACCGGTGGGTTGGTCGCTGGACCATGTCGGACCGCGCTGGACGGCGGCCGCGTTGCTGGGCGTTTGCGGTGGCGGCGGTGCGCTGGTCTTTGCCTTGGCGCAGGGCCCTTGGGCGATCTATCTTGCAATGGTTCTGATCGGTATTGGCTGTTCGCCGGTACTCATGGCCAGCTACTACATCTTCGCGCGGGTATATTCGCCGGCGGCCTTCGGAACACTGGCCGGAGCGGTCATCGGCATCGGTTCCTTGGGCAATCTGGCCGGGTCTGTGCCGCTTGCGATGGCGGTCGAGGGCTTCGGCTGGCGCGAGACCTTGGCCGGTCTGGCCGCATTGACCCTGGCCGTCGCGGTCGCAATCGCGGCGTTTGCAAAAGATCCCGAAAAGCTGGGCTCGACCGCCACGGGACGCGGCTCACTGCTCGACCTGCTGAAAATCCCGGCGCTATGGTTCATCCTGCCGATGATGCTAGTCAACTACGCACCCTCCGCCGCGTTGCGGGGGCTTTGGGTCGGCCCCTACCTGACGGACGTTTACGGCTATGACGCCAGCGGGATAGGAAACGTCACGCTGTTGATGGGCATGGCCATGATCGTGGGCAACTTCGCCTACGGTCCGCTTGACCGGGTATTTGGTACCCGCAAATGGGTCGTGCTGACTGGCAACGTGATCGGTGCCGCCTGCCTAATCGCGATGTGGGCGATACCTGACGGAAGCATCCTGCGCACCTCGCTGCTGATTGCGGCGGTGGGTCTCTTCGGGGCTTCGTTTCCGCTGGTCATGGCGCATGGCCGCAGTTTCGTTCCCGCCCACCTGACGGGGCGCGGCGTGACCTTGCTGAATCTTTTTGGCATCGGCGGAGTGGGTTTCCTGCAATTCTTCAGCGGCAAGGTGCATGCCGACCTGCTGGCGGCAGGGAATACCGTGACCGAAACCTATGGGCTTTTGTTCCTTGGGTTGGCGTTTGTGTTGCTGGCTGGATGCGCCGTATACCTTTTCAGCCGCGACAACGCCGTGTAAGCCCCGGCCATGGACAAGGCCACGGAAGCTCCTGAAATCAGCAAGATCGAGGTTATCGCCCCGAACCTCAAACGCCGCCTGTCCGGTGTCACCACGACAGTGCTGCGGCTGGTACCGGTGCAGGCAGAAGCGATCGGCATTGTCACGACGGGTCCGGGCCTGCCCGAAAATCTGCCGCATCTGCCACTTTGGCGGATGTTCCTTCTGCCGCGTGATCGGTGGCGGGTCTGGCATGCCCGGCGGAATAACGAGATGGCGCTCGGTCTTCTGTTGCGTCACGTCTTCAGACGCAAGCTGCGGCTGCTCTTCACCTCAGCGGCGCAGCGGGTGCATTCAGCCTATACCAAATCTCTGATCTCACGGATGGATGCCGTGATCGCCACCTCGCCGCAAGCCGCGAGCTATCTTGAACGCCCGGCCACAGTCATCATGCACGGCGTCAACACAGAAGAATTCCACCCGGTGCACGACAAGGCCGCACTGCGCAACGCGCTTGGCCTGCCATCGGGCTTGTTGATAGGTTGTTTCGGGCGGATCAGGCATCAGAAAGGCACCGACGTGCTGATCGAAGCGGCGCTTGCTTTCCTGCCGAAACACCCTGACGTGAAGCTGGTCTTTACCGGTCGGATCACGGCGGACAATCAGACGTTTGTCAGCGACCTGAAGGCACAGGTGAAGGCCGCGGGCCTGGCAAGAACGGGTGATCTGGCGCGGCGAAGTCAGCTGGGACGATCTGGTGCAGCACTATCGGGCGATGGACGTTTTCGTGGCCCCCGCCCGCTGGGAAGGCTTCGGCCTGACCCCGATCGAGGCGATGGCTTGCGGCGTGCCGACCGTTGCGACCCGCGTCGGCGCGTTCGAGGCACAGGTCGTCGAGGGGGAAACCGGGCGGCTCATCGATCCTGGCGATGTCGAGGGTTTGGTTGCCGCCATAGATGGCATGCTGTCAGACCGGGCCGCTTTGGCCCGGATGGGTGCGGCGGGCCGTGCGCGTGTTCTAAGCCATTTCACAATCAAGCGAGAGGCCGATGCCATAGTTTCGGTCTACCGTGATCTGCTGGCGTCGCGTCCGCCACTCAGCCTGCCAGCCCGCCTGCGGCTTGCGGTAAACCGTTACAGCAAGGCCGACAAGCTTGCCGAACACTCGGCATCGCTAAAGGACGTTCTGGAAGAACTGCGCGGTAAGCGCGTCGCCATCGTCGGCAACGCCCGCGCATTGGCCGATACCGATCACGGCGAGAGGATCGACGCGAGCGATTTGGTCATTCGCATCAACCGCGCGCCACGGCCAAGCGCGATTTCACATGGCACACGGACCGACTGGCTGGCGCTGGCGACATCGCTTGATCGGCAGCAGGCACGGGCCATTGGCCCTAGCCGTGTCTTGTGGATGAGTCACAAACGCAAGCGCCTGCCGCTCTGGGCCCTGGAAAGCGACCGGTTCTATCTGCATCCGACCAGCGAGTTCTCGACGCTGCGCGACAAGATCGGCGCGCCGCCTACGACCGGGCTTATGATGATCGCGCTGGCAGTAGAGTCGAATGCCGCGGCCATTGATCTTTATGGGTTTGATTTCTTCGCCAGCCTGTCGCTGACCGGCAGCCGATCTGCCGCAGAGGTGCCGCATGATTTCGACGGTGAGGCGGCCTATGTCGAGGATCTGATCAAGAGAGACCCGCGTGTGACATTGCATCCCATGGAATAGGGGCGCGGCATGAATGCCCCTTTAACGCCGCCGGTCGATCCGCTATTGGACCGCGTCTGAACCGACCACCCGAAGGAGAGCCAAATGGGCTACAGAGTCGTCGTCGCCGGCGCCACAGGCAATGTGGGTCGCGAAATGCTGAACATCCTGGCCGAGCGCCAGTTCCCCGTCGATGAGATCGCGGCACTTGCCTCTCGCAAATCGTTGGGAACCGAGGTCAGCTTTGGCGACAAGACACTCAAGACCAAGGATCTGGACACGTTCGACTTCACCGGCTGGGATATCGCGTTGTTCGCCGTCGGATCGGACGCGACCAAGACCTATGCGCCGAAGGCGGCCAAGGCGGGCTGCGTCGTAATCGATAACTCTTCGCTTTATCGCTACGACCCCGATGTGCCGCTGATCGTGCCAGAGGTGAATGCCGAGGCGATCATGGGCTATTCGAAGAAGAACATCATCGCCAACCCGAATTGCTCGACAGCCCAAATGGTCGTGGCGCTGAAGCCGTTGCATGACCGCGCCAGGATCAAGCGCGTCGTGGTTAGCACCTACCAATCCGTGTCCGGTGCCGGCAAGGAAGGTATCGACGAGTTGTGGGATCAGACGAAATCAATCTACAACCCGACTGACAATAAGCCTCCGAGAAAGTTCACCAAGCAGATCGCCTTCAACGTCATTCCGCATATCGACGTCTTCATGGAAGACGGCCAGACCAAGGAAGAGTGGAAGATGATCGCCGAGACTAAGAAGATCGTCGACCCCAAGATCAAGGTCACCGCGACCTGCGTGCGGGTGCCGGTCTTTGTCGGCCATTCCGAGGCAATTAACATCGAGTTCGAAGAGCATCTGGACGAAGATGAAGCCCGCGACATCCTGCGGCAGGCGCCGGGTGTGCTGGTCGTCGATAAGCGCGAGGATGGCGGTTACGTGACGCCAATAGAATGCGTCGGCGACTATGCGACCTTCATTAGCCGCATCCGCCAGGACTCGACGATCGACAACGGTCTGAACCTGTGGTGCGTGTCGGACAACTTGCGCAAGGGTGCCGCGCTGAATGCTGTGCAGATTGCCGAGGTGCTGGGCCAGCGAGTATTGAAAAAAGGCTGACGCATCCCGGGAAATAGGAGTTCGGCGGTCGTTCACGGTCGCCGAGCTGTCACCAGGTTCATCTGACAGGCGCCGGCGATGCCTCAGATCGCAACAAAGGCGTCCTCTTCGGTCTGGTATTGCATGAGCCCGCCCTCGCCAACATCGGTCCAGAGTCCGTGCAAGGTCAGGCGTTCCTGTTCGACCGCTTCTTTCACGAACGGGAATGACATCAGGTTCTCCAGCGACACAAGGACCGCTTGCTTTTCCAGTGCTCGGCGCTGATCGACCTCGTCCTTGATCGACGAGACCCTGTCATAGCCCGGCCGCAGAATATCCATCCAACGGCCTACAAAGCTGGATTTCTCTTCTAGTTCGGGGGCCTTGCCAGAGCACATCGCATGGCAGCCATTGACGCCGCCACAATTGGAATGACCCAACACGATGATATGGGCGACCTTTAGCGCCGTGACGGCATATTCGACGGCCGCAGATGTGCCATGCGGTTCGCCGTCAGGCTCGTACGGGGGGACCAGATTTGCGATATTTCGGTGAATGAAGAACTCACCCTGATCGGCGCCAAAGATCGAGGTGACGTGTACGCGGCTGTCGCAGCAACTGACGACCATGGCACGTGGATGCTGCCCACCCTCGGCAAGGCGACGATACCAGGCCTTGTTCTCATTGTACGTCGTGGCTTTCCAGCCATGATATCGTTGCACAAGATAAGATGGCAGTGGTCTGGTATACTCCATGGCAGTCCTGGTTCCTGTTGTTTGATGCCATCTGTAGGCTGCATTTGACTCGGATTCGAGCCATTTCTGTTAGCTGTTTCAACTCTTTCTTGAATCTGTTGCGCGACGTTGGCCGTGTCTGAGGGGACAAACGCAACTCGGGGTGATTATCGTGCAGGGGAAATTGATGCCTGTTGAAACAGTGCGGCTGGACAATGCCTTTCTGGAAGAACTGTATAGGCAGCTTGGCTCGGCAGGAGCAGAAGACTTCATCTCCAGAACGATGGAGGATATGGCGGTGCAGCTTGCCAAACTGGGCCGGAACCATGGCGCTGGTCGCATCGAAGAGGTGCGACAGGTCGCGTTCGTGATCGCGTCGCAGGCCGATCAGATCGGCATGTCCATTGTCTCGCGCGTTGCCCGCGATGTGGCCGAGTTGTCGACGCGCAATGACGGCGCGGGCTTCGCGGCGACGGTGGCGCGGCTGGGGCGGGTCGGCGAAACTTCGTTGATGGCAGTGTGGGAGATGCAGGGTCTTTCGGGATGAACCCTTGCGGGTGGCGCAATTGGGAATAGTCTGGCACAGAACCAACGTGCCCGAGACGATTCATGAGCCTGACCTTTGCGAAAGCAACCAAAACCGCGATCCCGCTGCATGTCCTGACCAAGACTCAGCTTGAAGAGTGGTTATTGGGTCTACCCGCCGCGCACGCGGAGTGGGCCAAAGTATCCGGCTTCAAGGCGAATGCTGGTCAGGTCGTTGCGATCCCGGATGAAAAAGGTCGGGCCGCGCTGGCCGCAGCCGGTCTCGGCGATACGAAAGATCAACGCCGAAGCCGCTTCATTCTGGCTGCCGCGCGCGACAAGTTACCCGCAGGTACATATCGCCTTGCCGGTAACCTGACCGGGCAAGCACTTGACGAGGCGGCGCTTGGCTGGCTGCTGGCGGGATATCGCTTTGACCGCTACGCGAAGTCAACGCCACCAAAGGCAAAGCTGATCGCACCCGATACGGTCGATGCTAAGCGCCTGATGATCATAGCGCGGGCAGAGGCGCTGACCCGTGATCTGATCAACACGCCCGCCTCTGATATGGGTCCCGCCGATCTGGAAGCGGCTGCGCTGGCTTTGGCCAGAGAGTTCAAAGCCAAAACCAAGTTCATCAAGGGCGACGATCTGCTAAAGCGAAACTTCCCCATGATTCATGCCGTTGGCAGAGCCTCTGATCGGGCGCCGCGTCTGATAGATCTGACTTGGGGTAAAAACGGGCCGAAGTTGACGCTTGTTGGCAAGGGCGTGTGTTTCGATACAGGTGGTCTGAACATCAAGCCTGGCTCTTCGATGGGATTGATGAAGAAGGACATGGGCGGTGCCGCGACCGTCCTGGGGCTGGCTCGGATGATCATGGCGCTGGACCTGAAGTTGCAATTGCAGGTGCTGATCCCCGCGGTCGAGAATGCGATCAGTGGCACGGCCTACCGGCCTCAGGATATTCTGACCTCTCGCAAGGGTCTGACGGTCGAAATCAACAACACCGATGCTGAGGGGCGTTTGGTTATGGCCGATGCGCTGGCTCTGGCCGATGAAGGCAAACCCGACTTGATCCTGTCGATGGCGACACTGACAGGAGCCGCGCGAGTGGCTGTCGGCCCGGACCTCGCGCCGTTCTACACGACAGATCAGGCCGATGCGGCTGCCATTGCGGCGGCGGCAGATCGTGTCCGCGACCCGGCCTGGCAGATGCCATTCTGGGATCCTTATGAAACCAAGCTTGAACCGGGCATTGCCGATCTCGACAATGCGCCGTCGGGTGGGATGGCTGGGTCCATTACGGCCGCGCTCTTTCTGCGCCGTTTCGTCACTGAAACGTCCAGATATGTTCATTTTGACATCTACGGTTGGCAGCCCAATCCAGAGCCTGGGCGGCCCAAAGGGGGCGTTGGGCAGGGCGCGCGCGCAGTGCTCGAGGCTCTGCCAGAGCTTTTGGGCCTGTAGATGGATCGCCGCACGACCCCAGCCAACGGGCGCGTCGCCGCGCTGCATCTGAAAGGTCAGGTTGAGGCTGAACGGTTCGTCGAAGGCGAGTCGATGCAGATCCGGGCCTCGATGACGACGATCTGGCGTGACGCTTCAACCGAGAAACCCGAACGGCAATTGCTGTTCGGAGACGTCTTCACGGTTCTGGAGGATCAGAGCGGATTCGCCTTCGGTCAATCCGCCAAGGACGGCTATTGCGGATACGTCGTCTCTGACGACCTTGGAAAAATGGCACGACCCACCCACATCGTTTCTGCACGCTCCACGCATCTGTATTCTGCGTCAGGTATCAAATCGCCATATGTAATGGCGATTTCATTCGGCTCGCATCTGACGGTAACCGAAGATGCAGGGAAACTCGTTCGCACCCGTGATGGTCACTATGTGCCGCGCATTCACCTACGCGAAATCGACAGTCCGTTTGATGATCCGATTTCGGTGGCAGAGGTTTTTCTGGGTGCGCCCTATCTTTGGGCAGGGAATTCCAGTTTTGGTCTGGATTGTTCGGGGCTGGTTCAAGCGGCATTGCAGGCCTGCGGCATCGCTTGTCCGGGTGACAGCGATTTGCAGGAACTGGCACTGGGTGAACCTTTGCCCGACAGCGCGGAAACCAAGCGTGGCGATCTCTTTTTCTGGAAAGGGCACGTCGCGATGGCAGTCGATGACACGCGCATTATCCACGCAAATGGTCACACGATGTCAGTGGCTTACGAGAATACCCGGGATGCGATCAAACGGATCGAGGCGGCAGGGGACGGGCCGGTGACGTCGCGGCGCAGGCTTTAATCGACCGGGCGGATCAGCTTGCGATCCAGCACACGCAGGACCGTGCGCAGGTCATGGCCGCGTTTCAAAACCTGCTCGTCCATCGCGATAACGGCGTAAAGCCCCTGCTTTTGCCGCAGCTTGGGACGCTTTTCGATGCGGTAGATCGGATTTTCAGCCGTCCGCCGAAAGACCGAGAAAACCGCGACTTCCTTGAGAAACGACATGCCGTAATCCCGCCATTCCCCTGCGGCGACCATTCTGCCGTAAAGCGTTAGAATTATGGATAACTCCTGTCGATCGAACGCCACCTGATCTGGGGTTTTGCCCTGACCGGAAAACGGGGTGGGGGTTTGCACGTTCATGATGCAAGATTGGCGGCAAGCGGGGCCAAAATCAAGCCTGCCGCGTTTTTGCCGTGAAATGACCTGCGTGATACCGCAGGTGATCCATCTTGCCGCCGGGTTTGAACGTCAGATCTAGGCCCATAGCGACTACGCTAACCCCGGCGTCATGGATTAACAGCCCCCACCCAGCCTGTGGCGCCGGGGGACTATCAACCCCAAGCGGCTGCACTGCGGGTTGGCAATTTCAGCAGAGTTTTAACCTATTTGTTAAGACATCGCCCCACAACCTACACCGTGTTTTAAAACAATCGCCGTCTGCTCCGGCCCTCAGATCAGCCGCACCAGACGCGGTCGATCACGCCTTCGGGATCCTTGCCAATGTTCAGCCGATTGGGATTGAAATCCATCGTCACCGGCTGACCGAAATCAATGATCCGTACTGGTCCCGCAAATTTCATTCCTTGCAGAACCTCGCCCGGCTGGCCGACCAGATCGGCAAGCTCTGCCGCGCCGCAGCCATCTGCTGGCTCGGGTTCGGTCTGGGCCAGGCATCCGGCCGGTAGCAGAAGCGTAAGGGCGATCAGAAACCTTTTCATAACGGGCGGGGCCTTTCGGTTGAAACAGGTGGGGCTTTGCGTAAGGTAACGGCAAACCAGTTCGGGAGGAAGAACCATGCGCACCAAAGCTGCCGTAGCAACCAAGGCCGGAGCGCCGCTGGAAATCATGGAGGTCAATCTAGAAGGCCCCAAGGCCGGCGAGGTTCTGGTCGAGATCAAGGCGACCGGCATTTGCCACACCGACGAATTCACCCTGTCGGGTGCCGATCCCGAGGGGCTGTTTCCGGCGATCCTGGGCCATGAAGGCGCCGGCGTCGTGGTCGATGTCGGCCCCGGTGTCACAAGCCTGAAGAAGGGCGATCACGTCATTCCGCTTTACACGCCGGAATGCCGCGAATGCGAATACTGCCTGAACCCCAAGACCAACCTTTGCCAGTCGATCCGCGCCACGCAAGGTCAGGGGCTGATGCCCGATGGCACGTCCCGGTTCAGCACGTTGGACGGTGATCCGATCCTGCACTACATGGGCTGCTCGACCTTCGCCAACCACACCGTGCTGCCCGAGATCGCGCTGGCCAAGGTGCGCAAGGACGCGCCGTTCGACAAGATCTGCTATATCGGCTGCGGCGTCACGACCGGCATTGGCGCAGTGATCAACACCGCCAAGGTCGAGATCGGCAGCCGGGCGATCGTCTTCGGGCTTGGCGGCATCGGCCTGAACGTCATTCAGGGGCTGCGGCTGGCCGGGGCCGACCAGATCGTCGGCGTCGATCTGAACGACGGCAAGATACCAATGGCCGACGCGCTTCGGGATGACCGATTTCGTCAACCCCAACGAGGTCGAGGGCGATCTGGTGGCGCATCTGGTGGACCTGACCAAGGGCGGCGCGGACTACACGTTTGATGCCACCGGCAATGTCGACGTGATGCGCACCGCGCTTGGAGTGCCGCGCACAAGGGCTGGGGCGAAAGCATCATCATCGGCGTGGCGCCCGCGGGGGCAGAAATCTCCACCCGGCCGTTCCAGCTGGTGACCGGGCGCAGTCTGGCGCGGCACCGCCTTCGGCGGCGCGCGGGGGCGCACGGATGTGCCGAAGATCGTCGATTGGTACATGGACGGCAAGATCGAGATCGACCCGATGATCACCCACACGCTGACGCTGGACGAGATCAACAAGGGGTTCGATCTGATGCATGCGGGCGAAAGCATCCGCAGCGTCGTGGTGTACTGATGGCCCCGCGAGAGCGACCCGCTCTATGCTGTTCTGATCGACGCCGACAACATTCCGGCGCGATATCGCAGAAGCGATCCTCAAGGAGATCGCCAGTCTACGGCGAACCGGGTCTGCGCCGGGTCTATGGTGACTGGTCCAGCCCGCAACTGGGCCAGTGGTCCGGCAAGGCCAAGGAGCTTGGGCTGGTCGCGCATCAGCAATCGGCCAATACCAAGGGCAAGAATGCCAGCGATATCGGGCTGGTGATCGACGCGATGGATATTCTGCATGCCGGGCGGTTCGACGGGTTTGTGCTGGTTCCGTCGGACAGCGATTTCACCCGGCTGGCCAGCCGTATTCGCGAACAGGGGCTGGATGTGATCGGGATCGGTGCCGCGAAGACGCCAGAGGCGTTGCGCAATACCTGCAACCGGTTCGTGTTTCTGGAAAACATCGTCGAGGAACCCGCAGAGGGACCGAGGGGCGAAGCCAAGCCCAGCGCAAAGAAATCCCCCAAGGATGCGACCGATCTGATCCTGCGCGCGATGGACAAGATCGAGCAAGAGGATGACTGGTACACCTTGGGCCAGATCGGCCAGTATATCGTCGCGGATAGCCCGGATTTCGATACGCGTAGCTATGGCAAGCGCAAGCTGAGCGATCTAGTGCAGGAATTGAAGCGGTTCGAGACCAAGCGCGTCGGCACACAGCTACATATCCGGCGGATCGACTGACCGCGAAGTTGTCGCATGGCATTGTAATCGCCGACCGCTTGGATAGTTTAGAACCATTCTAATTCGGAGGCAGGCATGATCCCTGGTTTTTCATCGCGCAAGCGGTTTGCAGATCTGAGCGAGCAGGAGGTTCTGGCGCTGGCGATATCCTCGGAAGAGGATGATGCGCGGATCTATCGGCAATATGCGGAAAAGCTGCGGGCGGATTTTCCGGCATCGGCCAAGGTCTTTGACGGCATGGCCGAGGAGGAGGACACGCATCGACACCGGCTGATCGAGTTGCACAAGAAGCGGTTCGGCGACGTTATTCCGCTGATCCGACGCGAGCATGTCTCGGGCTACTACGCGCGGCGGCCGGTCTGGCTGGTCGAAAACCTTGGCCTTGACCGGATGCGCGAAGAGGCCGAGGCGATGGAGCGTCAGGCCGAGCGGTTCTACCGGATGGCGGCAGAGCGGACGACGGATGCCGATACACGCAAGCTGTTGGGTGATCTGGCGGCGGCAGAGGCCGGGCATGCCGACAAGGCCGACCAGTTGGAGGAAAAGCATCTGGACGGCGATGCACGCGACGACGAGGATCGCGCGGCGCATCGGCAGTTCGTGCTGACCTGGGTGCAGCCGGGGTTGGCGGGGTTGATGGACGGGTCAGTGTCGACACTGGCCCCGATCTTTGCGGTGGCGTTCGCGACGCAAGATACTCATACGACGTTTCTGGTCGGGCTTGCCGCATCCGTGGGCGCGGGAATTTCGATGGGGTTTACCGAAGCGGCGTCGGATGACGGGCAGTTGTCTGGGCGGGGGTCGCCGGTCAAGCGGGGCTTCGCCTCTGGCATCATGACAACGCTGGGCGGGTTGGGCCATGCGCTGCCGTATCTCATCACGGATTTCTGGACCGCGACGACAATCGCGATCATCGTGGTGTTCGTGGAATTATGGGCGATTGCGTGGATCCAGAACCGTTATATGGACACACCGTTCCTGCGGGCCACGTTTCAGGTTGTTGTGGGCGGGGCGTTGGTGTTCGCCGCCGGGGTGCTGATTGGCGGAGGTTAGACGGGGGTTTTCCACCCCCGGACCCCCGCGGATATTTCCGAATAGAAGAAAGTGGCAGGAGCGATCATGGAGACGATTTCCGAGAACCGGTGTTTTGGCGGGGCGCAGGGGGTCTACCGACACGCCTCGAACGCGACCGGGACCGAGATGACCTTCGGGCTGTTCCTGCCGGAAGAGGCAGAGCATGGGCCGGTGCCGGTGTTGTGGTATCTTTCAGGTCTGACCTGCACGCATGAAAACGCGATGGTCAAGGCGGGCGCGCAGGGCTGGGCCGCCGAGCACGGGATCGCGCTGGTGTTTCCCGACACCTCGCCGCGCGGCGAGGGTGTGGCCGATGACGAGGCCTATGATCTGGGTCAAGGGCGCGGGGTTCTATGTCAACGCGACGGAAGCGCCCTGGGCGCCGCATTTCCAGATGTGGGAGCTATGTGATGCGAAGAACTGCCCGAGCTGGTTTCGTCGGAATTCGCCGTCGACGGAGAGCGGCAGGCGATCACCGGGCATTCGATGGGCGGGCACGGCGCGCTGACGCTGGCGATGAAGCATCCCGGCCGGTTCCGGTCGGTCTCGGCCTTTGCGCCGATCTGCAATCCCGGCGGCCAGCGATTGGGGGCGCAAGCAGTTGACGGCCTATCTGGGCGCAGACGAGGCCGACTGGGCGGCGCATGATGCGACGCTGCTGATGGCGGAGCGCGGGCTTTGACGGGCCGGTGCTGATCGACACGGGCGCAGCGGATCAGTTCGTGCGATCTGCTGAAGCCCGAGGCGCTGGCCAAGGCGATGGCAGAGCGACGGCAGCAGGCGATCTGTCCGGATGCAGCCGGGCTATGACCACAGCTATTTCTTCGTCTCGACCTTCATGGAAGACCACGTCGCCTTTCACGCCGAGGCGCTTTACGCGTGATGCGATGCCGTGATCTACGTCGATGCCGATGCCTGCCCGGTCAAGGCCGAGGCCGAGCGGGTGGCGACGCGGCATCGGCTGCGATGTTCATCGTGTCGAACGGCGGGTTGCGGCCCGTCGCAGAACCCGCTGGTCGAAACGGTGATCGTGCCCGATGGCCCCGATGTGGCCGACATGTGGATCGCCGAGCGCGCCGGGCCGGGCGACGTGGTGGTGACCGGGGACATCCCGCTGGCCGCGAAATGCGTCGAGGCTGGCGCGCGGGTGATCAAGCACAATGGCGAGGCGCTGACCGCGGCCAATATCGGCAACGTGCTGGCGACGCGCGATCTGATGACCGATCTGCGCGCCGCCGATCCGTTCCGGCAGGGCGGCGGCAAGGGCTTTACAAAGGCCGACCGGTCGCGTTTCCTCGACGCGATTGGAACGGGCGGTGCAGGCGGCAACGAGGGATGCGAAAGATGGCGGTTGAGGCGGTGATCTTCGACATCGGCAATGTGCTGATCGAATGGAATCCCGAGCGGTTTTATGATGCGAAGATCGGCGCAAGCGCGGCGGCGCGACGATGTTTGCCGCGGTCGATCTGCACGGGATGAACGACCTTGTGGATCGTGGCGCACCGTTTCAGGAGACGATCTACGGCACCGCCGAGGATTACCCCGCATTCCGCGACGAGGTGCGGATGTGGTTCGATCACTGGATCGAGATGGCGACGCCCGAAATCCCGCATTCGATCGGCCTGCTGCGGGCATTGCGGGCGCGCGGCGTGCCGGTTTTCGCTCTGTCGAACTTCGGCGTCGGCAGTTTCGAATATGCCGAGACGATCTATCCGGTGCTGGGCGAGTTCGACCGGCGCTATATGTCGGGCTACATGAAAGTAGTGAAGCCCGACCCCGAGATCTATCGGATGGTCGAGACGGATTGCGGAGTGGCGCCGGAGGGCGTTGCTGTTTGCCGATGACCGGGCGGACAACATTCAGGTCGCGGCATCGCGCGGCTGGCAGACGCATCTTTTTGACGGACCGCGGGGATTCGCGCGACCGGCTGGTTTCAGAGGGCTTGCTGAGCGAAAATGAGGTGGCGGCATGAGCGTCGTAATCATTCCCTTTGCTGAAGGTCAGGCGCGGCTTGACTGGTTGGCGCTGACCGATGCTCTGGAGGCTGGCCATTCCTTGCCGCGTGCCGAGATCAAGGATTCGTTCCTCTATCGCGGTGACGACACTGTTCTGTCTCGGGCAGCCTGGATCGACGGGCTGGGGATTGCGGTGAAGACCGCAACGATCTTTCCCGGCAACAAGGCGGCGGGCAAGGCCAACATCAACGGCGGCGGTTAACCTTTACTCCGACAGCGATGGCACGCTGGAAGCGGTGGTCGATTTTCACCTTGTGACGAAGTGGAAGACCGCCGGCGACAGTTTGCTGGCGGCGCGCAAGCTGGCGCGCAAGAACAGCCGGAAGATCCTGATCGTCGGTGCCGGGACAGTTGCGCAGTCTTTGCGCGAAGCCTACGGCGCGGTGTTCCCGGATGCCGTCTTCACCGTGTGGAACCGGACCCGCGCCGGGGCAGAGGCCTTGGCGGCCGTGTTTCCCGGCATGGCCGTGGTCGATGATCTGGAAACGGCTGTCAGCGGCGCCGATATCGTGACCTCGCGCCACGATGACGACCGAGCCGATCCTGAAGGGCGAATGGCTGCAGCCGGGGCAGCATGTCGACCTGATCGGGGCCTACCGGCCCGACATGCGCGAGGCCGATGACGAGGCACTGCGGCGGGCGCGGATTTTCGTCGACAGTCGTGCGACAACGATAGGTCACATCGGCGAGTTGAAAACGCCGTTGGAAAGCGGAGTGATCGGCGAGGCGGATGTGCTGGCGGATTACTATGATATTGCCAGCGGTGCCTTTGCGAGGAGATCCGACGACGAGATCACGTTGTTCAAAAACGGCGGCGGGGCGCATCTGGATCTGATGACCAGCGCCTATATTCTGGAGGCCTGGCGCGGGCGATGATGACAGAGGATCAGATCGAGGCGTTTCGCCGCGACGGCGTGGTTGTTATCCGTGGTGTATTCAAGGACTGGGTCGATGTGATGGCCGAAGGCGTGGCGCGAAACATGGCCGAGCCGGGGGAGTATGCCAGCGAGAATGCGGTCAGCGCGGGGCGGTTCTTTGATGACTACTGCAACTGGACCCGTATCCCGGAGTTTGAGCGCATGGTGCGGGAAAGCCCGGCGGCGGAATTGGCGGCGACCGCGATGAAATCCACGACCGCGCAGTTTTTTCATGATCACGTACTGGTCAAGGAACCGGGCACGCCAAAGCCGACGCCATGGCATCAGGACTCGCCATATTACTTTGTCGAAGGACGGCAGACGGTCAGCCAATGGATCCCGCTTGATCCGGTGCGCGAGGCGAGTTTGCGGTTCATCGCGGGCTCGCATCTGTGGGACAAGATGGTGCGGCCGGTCAGCTGGGCGGATGACAGCGATTTTTATGACGCCAAGCAGGAATGGACGCCGGTGCCGGACCCGGATGCGGACCCCGACAAGACCCGCGTGCTGGAATGGGCGATGGAGCCGGGCGATGTCGTGCTGTTCGATTACCGTACCGCACACGGCGCGCGCGGCAATATGTCGGGCACTCGGCGGCGGGCGCTGTCCTTGCGTTGGGTCGGCGACGATGCGCGTTATGTAGAGCGGCCGGGGCGGACCTCTCCGCCATTTCCGGGGCATGGGATGGTCGCGGGGCAGAAGCTGCGCGAAGACTGGTTTCCGGTGGTTTGGCCGGGGTAGACGCTCTGCTTAGCCGATCTTGTCGTCGATCAGCGGGGTCGGTTTGGCGAACCGTTCCAGATCGCGTGTGTTGGTCACGGTGACGGTCATGCCGTCCACCTCTACGCCGTATCCCTGCAATGTCTTTATCGACCGGGAAAGGTTTTCCGGCGTCATGCCGAGATAAGAAGCAAGGCGGCGCTTTTCCATTCGCAGATTGAATGTGGTGCCGTGGTTGCGGTGCTGGCGCAAAAGATAGTTGGCCAAACGCTCGACCGAGTTGCGCAGCTTCAGGTCTTTTGAATTCTTGATTGCATTTCGATAGCAGCTGGCCAGTTCGCTGACGATGGCCCGCGAAAAGGCAATATCGGTGGAAAACGCAGCGCGCACGTCCGACGAAGGGATCAACACGATCCGCGACTTCTCGGTCGTGCGGGCCGACATCAGGTAGGGCGCATCCTTTATCGTTGCTGCAAGGATGAAGCTGGCGACCGGGCGCACCGTCGCCATCGTGGTTTCGCGGCCGTTCCATGCGGCAAAAAGCTCTACGCTGCCTTCGGTGACGATGTGAAAGAAGTCGCAAGGATCACCCTCGACGATCAGATCGACCTGTGGCGGAAAGTTCTGCACATAGGCGCCTCGCATCAGGCCGTCAAAACCTTCGTCCGCCATGTCGCTGAACAATGGCAGGGCCCGTATTCCTGAATCGTCGGTTACGCGCATCATATCCTCTGACAGTGTTCGCTTGACTTAAATCAAGTCATCGGTGGATATTGTCAACCAGGTGACTGGCATCCGACGTCAGAAGCCTAACCATTTTTCTCTCGGCAATCCACAATTCTTGATCTGCAGCTTATTTCGCTGCCGGATCCGGGGTTTTTGACCTGAATCAACCTTTTCCCTGCCCGACGCTGCTTTTCCTGCCTGCGAGTAATTCTGCCCGCATTCTTGTGGGCAACGCAGAAGGAAGGATAACGATAATAAGTCCTGATGTACCAAGACAGGACCAGACGAGGGCCTTGGGGCTATCTACGGTCGCCTTTACACTATGTTTTGCGGTCTGGACGATCTTCGCGATCATCGGCGTTCAGATCAAACAGGAACTCGGTCTGAATGAGACCGAGTTCGGTATTCTTGTCGCCACGCCGATCCTGACCGGGTCGCTGACGCGTCTGATCCTGGGGATCTGGACCGAGCAATATGGCGGACGGCTGGTCTTTTCGCTGCAGATGGCGCTGACTGCCGTGGCCACATGGCTGCTGACCGCAGCGGACACCTACATGATGTTCCTGGTTGCCGCTCTCGGTGTCGGCCTGGCAGGCGGATCGTTCGCGATCGGCGTGGCTTACGTGTCGCGCTGGTTTCCGCGTGAAAAGCAGGGCACGGCGCTGGGGATTTTCGGCGCTGGCAACGTCGGCGCTGCTGTTACCAAGTTCGGCGCGCCCTTCGTGATGGTCGCCTTCGGCTGGGAAGCCGTAGCAAACATCTGGGCGCTAGCGCTTGGCCTCATGGCTGTGTTGTTCTTCGTCTTCGCCAAGGACGATCCGGTTCGGGCCAAACTGCGCGCCTCTGGGGCCAAGGCCCCAACAATCATGCAGCAGCTAAAGCCGTTGCGGAACCTGCAAGTCTGGCGGTTCTCGCTGTATTACTTCTTTGTCTTCGGTGCTTTCGTGGCGCTGGCGTTGTGGCTGCCGCATTACATGGTCGACGTTTACGAGGTCGATATCCGCACGGCCGGTATGGCGGCGGCGGCGTTCTCGTTGTCAGCCAGCCTGTTCCGTGCCTATGGCGGTCACCTTAGCGACCGGTTCGGCGCACGCAGAGTGATGTACTGGACCTTCGGGTTTTCGCTGATCCTGTTGTTCATGCTGTCCTATCCGCCGACCGACTACACGATTTACGGCAAAGATGGCGCGATCAGTTTTTCGACACAGATGAACTTTGGCGCATTCATCCTGACGATCTTCGCACTGGGCTTCTTCATGAGCCTTGGCAAGGCGGCGGTCTACAAGCACATCCCGGTCTACTACCCTGACAATGTCGGGTCGGTCGGCGGGCTTGTCGGCATGATCGGCGGTCTGGGCGGGTTCGTACTGCCAATCGCCTTCGGCGCACTGCTGGACCTGACGGGCGTTTACACCACGTGTTTCGCCTTCCTCTTCGGTCTGGTCGGGATCGCATTGTTGTGGATGCACACCGCGATCCGCCACATGGAACAACAGGCGCAGGCCCAGTCGATCTCCGTGGATGCACTGCCAGAGCTGCCCGAATTTGCCGGAATGCCGGTACCGGTCAAGCCGTCGGCTGCAACGCTGACGGAATGGGAACCTGAGAACAAGGAGTTCTGGGACAATAAGGGGCGGCGCATAGCAAGGCGCAACTTGTGGATCTCGATCCCCGCACTGTTGCTGGCGTTCTCGGTCTGGATGGTCTGGTCGGTCGTGGTGGCGCGTCTGCCTGCCATTGGCTTTGACTTCAACCAGGGTCAGTTGTTCTGGCTGGCGGCCCTGCCGGGGCTTTCCGGTGCAACTTTGCGGATCTTCTACAGCTTCATGGTGCCGATCTTTGGTGGCCGGCTGTGGACGACGGTGTCGACAGCGTCGCTTCTGGTGCCTGCAATGGGCATCGGTTACGCGGTGCAGAACCCTGAAACGCCGTTCCTGATCTTCCTGGTTCTGGCGCTTCTCTGCGGTCTTGGTGGCGGCAACTTCGCCTCTTCCATGGCCAATATCAGTTTCTTCTATCCGAAGGCTGAAAAGGGCAATGCGCTGGCGTTGAATGCAGGTCTGGGCAATCTGGGCGTGTCGGTGATGCAGTTCCTGGTTCCGATCGTGATCACAATGGGCGTCTTTGGCGCGCTGGGCGGCGATCCACAGCCGTTGTCGGATGGTGGCCAGCTTTGGCTGCAAAACGCCGGTTTCGTCTGGGTGCCGTTCATCGCCATCGCGACGATTGCCGCCTATCTCGGGATGAATGACATCGCCTCGGCGAAGTCCAGCTTCTCTGATCAGGCGATCATCTTCTCGCGTTTCCACAACTGGATCATGTGCATCCTTTATACCGGTACGTTCGGCAGCTTCATCGGCTATTCCGCGGGCTTCCCGCTGCTGATGAAGACGCAGTTCCCGGAAGTGAACGCGCTGTCCTACGCCTTCCTCGGGCCGCTTGTCGGAGCGCTTAGCCGCGCCGCGACAGGCTGGGTCTCCGACAAGTACGGTGGCGGACGGGTGACGCTTTGGGTGTTCGTGGGCATGATGGTAGCGGTCTTCGGTGTGCTGCAGTTCCTGCCCTCGGACGGTGTCGGCGGCAACTTCTGGCTGTTCTTTGCCTGCTTCATGGCGCTGTTCTTCCTGACCGGGGTCGGCAATGCCTCGACCTTCCAGATGATCCCTTCGATCATGAAGCAGGAAGTGCCGCGGCTGATGCCGTCGCTGGATGCAGCGGCCGGTCAGAAGCAGATCGAGCGTGAAAGTGCTGCGATCATAGCCTTCACCTCTGCCATCGCGGCCTACGGCGCGTTCTTCATCCCGAAGAGCTACGGCACCTCGATCGCGATGACCGGCGGCCCCGAGATGGCGCTGTGGGCCTTCGGCATCTTCTACGCGATCTGCACCGTGCTGACGTGGTGGTACTACGCCCGCCGCAACGCCCCGGTGGCGTGCTGACCTGATCCGGGCCGCCGGGTTATCCGGCGGCCCCCGACAAATTTGAGGAGAGAGAGATGAGCCACCTGCTCGACAGACTGAACTTCTTCCAGTCCAAGCAACTTGAGACCTTCTCGGATGGTCATGGTCAGGTCACGCGCGAAAACCGCGACTGGGAGGATACCTACCGGAACCGCTGGCGGCACGACAAGATCGTGCGCTCGACCCACGGGGTGAACTGCACCGGGTCGTGTTCGTGGAAGATCTACGTGAAATCCGGGATCGTGACCTGGGAAACGCAGCAGACCGATTATCCGCGCACCCGGCCCGGAATGCCGAACCATGAACCGCGCGGTTGTGCGCGGGGCGCGAGCTATAGCTGGTATCTGTATTCAGCCAACCGGGTGAAGAACCCGCTGGTACGCGGACGGCTGATGAAGGCCTGGCGCCGGATGCGCGAAACGATGAACCCCACTGCCGCCTGGAAAGCGCTTCAGGAGGATCCGGTCCTGCGCGCCTCTTACGTTCAGACCCGCGGCAAGGGCGGTTTCGTGCGCGCGTCATGGGACGAAGTCGACCGAGATCATCGCCGCCGCCAATGCCTATACGACCAAGACCTACGGCCCCGACCGCGTATTCGGTTTCTCGCCGATCCCGGCAATGTCGATGGTCAGCTATGCAGCAGGTTCACGCTATCTGTCGCTGCTGGGTGGCACCTGCATGAGCTTTCTACGACTGGTATTGCGATCTGCCGCCCGCCTCGCCCCAGACCTGGGGTGAGCAGACGGACGTGCCGGAATCGGCCGACTGGTTCAATGCGGGGTTCCTGTTGCTTTGGGGATCGAACGTGCCGCAGACGCGGACGCCGGATGCGCATTTCTACACCGAGGCACGCTATCGCGGCACCAAATCCGCCGTCATTTGCCCCGACTATTCCGAAGCCGCCAAGTTCGGCGATATCTGGCTGGCCCCCAAGCAGGGCACCGATTCTGCGCTGGCCATGGCGATGGGCCACGTGATCCTGCGCGAGTTCCATCTCGATCGGCAGGCCGAGTATTTCGAGGATTACTGCCGCAAGTACACCGACATGCCGATGCTGGTGCGGCTGGACGAAAAGGACGGCAAGCTTGTGCCGGGTCGATTCGCTGCGGGCTGACGATTTCAGCGACAAGATGGGTGAGAAGAACAACCCGGAATGGAAGACGGTGGCCTTTGACGCGAAGTCCAAGGATGTCGTGGCGCCCAATGGCTCTGTCGGTTTCCGCTGGGGCGAACAGGGTGAGTGGAACCTTGAGGAACGCGCAGGCAATTCCGCGACCGAATTGAAGATGTCGCTGGTTCTCGACACCGACCACGACGAAGTTGTCGGCGTCGACTTCCCGTATTTCGGGGGTGCGGCCAGTTCCAATTTCGTCAAATGCGAGCATCCTGACGTGCTGACCCGCGATCTGCCGGTCAAGCGGCTGAAGCTGGCCGATGGCGAGGCGCTGGTGGCGACCGTCTTTGACCTGTTCTGTGCCAATTACGGCCTTGATCGGGGTCTGGGCGGCGAATGGGCGGCGAAGTCCTATGACGACGACATGCCCTATACCCCCGCCTGGGCCGAGAAGATCACCGGGGTGCCCCGCGACAAGATCATTACCGTGGCCCGCGAATTCGCGCTCAATGCCGAAAAGACGCAAGGGCAAGTCGATGGTCATTCTCGGGGCCGGGATCAACCACTGGTACCACATGGACATGAACTATCGCGGCATCATCAACATGCTGGTGATGTGCGGTTGCGTCGGCCAGTCGGGCGGTGGCTGGTCGCATTATGTCGGGCAGGAAAAGCTGCGCCCGCAAACCGGCTGGCAGCCGCTGGCCTTCGCGCTGGACTGGAGCAGTCCGCCACGCCACATGAACTCTACCTCTGCCTGGTATGCGCATACCGATCAGTGGCGTTACGAGACGGTGAATGTGCGACGAGATTCTGTCGCCCACAGCACCAGACGGCGATTGGGATGCAAGCCTGATCGACTACAACATTCGCGCCGAGCGGATGGGGTGGTTGCCATCGGCACCGCAACTCAAGACCAACCCGCTGGAGGTGGCTAAGGCTGCGAAGAAGGCCGGGCAAGGACATTGCGCCCTATGTCGCTGAGCAGCTGAAATCCGGCGATCTGGAAATGTCCTGCGAAGACCCGGATGCGCCGGAAAACTGGCCGCGCAACCTGTTTATCTGGCGCTCGAACCTGTTGGGGTCCATCGCGGCAAGGGACATGAATATTTCCTCAAGCACCTTCTGGGCACCGACAACGGCGTGCTGGGCAAGGATCTGGGCGAAGACGCGGCGTGCAAACTGCAAGGAGGTCGTCTGGCACGACGAGGCGCCGCGACGGCAAGCTGGACCTTGCTGGTGACGCATCGACTTCCGGATGTCCACCACCTGCGTCTATTCCGACATCGTTCTGCCGACCGCAAGCTGGTACGAAAAGAACGATCTTAACACCTCGCGACATGCACCCGTTCATCCACCCGCTGCAAGCGGCGGTGGATCCGGCCTACGAGTGCGAAATCGGACTGGGAGATTTTCAAGGCGATCGCCAAGAAGTTCTCGGAAGTCGCGCCAGAGATTCTGGGCGTGGAAACCGATGTCGTGGCGCTGCCGATCCTGCATGACACGCCTGCCGAGATCGCGCAGGACCATGTGAAGGACTGGAAGAAGGGCGAATGCGACCTGATCCCCGGCAAGACCGCGCCGAACTTCATCGCGGTCGAGCGGGACTATCCGAACCTTTACAAAAAGTTCACCGCTATCGGCCCGCTTCTGGACAAGTTGGGCAATGGCGGCAAGGGCATCACCTGGAACACCGAGGTCGAAGTGCAGCATCTGCGCGATTTGAACGGTGTGGTGCAGGATGAGGGTGTGTCGGAAGGCATGCCGAAACTCGACACCGCGATCGACGCCTGCGAGATGATCCTGATGCTGGCACCCGAGACCAACGGCGAAGTCGCCGTCAAGGCTTGGGAACAGCTGAGCAAAGCGACGGGGCGCGAACATGCGCATCTGGCACGGCCTAAAGAGGATGAGAAGATCCGGTTCCGCGATATCGCCGCGCAACCGCGCAAGATCATCTCTTCCCCGACATGGTCGGGCATCGAAAGCGAGCATGTCTGCTACAATGCCGGTTACACCAACGTCCATGAACTGATCCCGTGGCGCACGCTGACTGGTCGGCAGCAGCTTTATCAGGACCATCTGTGGATGCGCGCCTTCGGCGAGGGGCTGTGCCTGTACCGGCCGCCTGTCGACCTCAAGACGATCACCAAAGACATCAATACCGACGAACAGAATGGCACGCCGCATGTGGTTTTGAACTTCATCACGCCGCACCAGAAATGGGGCATCCATTCGACCTATTCGGACAACCTGCACATGCTGACGCTGAACCGCGGTGGTCCTGTCGTCTGGATTTCCGAGGTTGATGCCAAGACCGCCGGGATCGTCGATAACGACTGGATCGAGCTTTACAACACCAATGGTGCGCTGACAGCACGTGCGGTCGTCAGCCAGCGGCTGAAGCAGGGCACGACCTACATGTATCACGCGCAGGAGAAAATCGTGAATACGCCGGGATCGCAACGGACCGGGCGGCGCGGCGGTATCCACAACTCTGTCACGCGGACGGTGCTGAAACCGACCCACATGATCGGTGGCTACGCGCAGTTAAGCTACGGCTTCAACTATTACGGCACGGTCGGATCGAACCGCGATGAATTCGTCGTGGTGCGCAAGATGAATAAGGTGGACTGGCTGGATCAGCCCGCGAAGACAACGGAGGCTGCGGAATGAGAATTCGTGCACAAATTGGCAAGGTTCTGAACCTCGACAAATGCATCGGGTGTCACACCTGCTCGGTCACCTGCAAGAACGTCTGGACCAGCCGTGACGGCGTTGAATACGCTTGGTTCAACAACGTCGAAACCAAGCCCGGCATTGGCTATCCCAAGGACTGGGAAAACCAGAAGCGCTGGAATGGCGGCTGGACGCGGACCAGTGGCGGCAAACTGCATCCCAAACAGGGTGCCAAGTGGCGTATCCTTGCCAACATCTTTGGCAACCCCGACCTGCCCGAGATCGACGATTATTACGAGCCGTTCGATTTCGACTACGACCACCTGAAATCGGCCCCAGAGATGGACCATTTTCCAACCGCGCGACCCCGCTCGAAGATCACCGGCGAACGGATGGAGAAAATCGAATGGGGTCCGAACTGGGAGGAAATTCTGGGCGGTGAATTTTCCAAGCGGTCGCAGGATTACAACTTTGAAGGCGTGCAGAAGGAGATTTATGGAGAGTATGAAAATACCTTCATGATGTATCTGCCGCGTCTGTGCGAGCACTGCCTGAATCCGACCTGCTCTGCCGCTTGCCCCTCGGGCGCGATCTACAAACGCGAAGAGGACGGCATCGTCCTGATCGACCAGGAAAAATGCCGCGGCTGGCGGATGTGTATCTCCGGCTGTCCGTACAAGAAGATCTACTACAACTGGGAAACCGGCAAATCCGAGAAATGCACCTTCTGCTATCCGCGGATCGAAAGCGGTCAGCCCGACGGTCTGTTCGGAAACCTGCGTCGGGCGCATCCGCTATCTGGGTGTGATGCTCTACGACGCCGACCGGATTGCAGAAGCGGCCAGCGCGCCGGACGAGAAGGATCTCTATCAGGCGCAGCTGGAGATCTTCCTCGATCCCAACGATCCTGGCGTTCAGAAACAGGCGCTGGCCGATGGCGTGCCTGACGACTGGATCGAGGCGGCAAAGCACAGCCCGGTCTGGAAGATGGCGATGGACTGGAAGATCGCCTTCCCGCTGCATCCCGAATACCGCACCCTGCCGATGGTCTGGTACGTGCCGCCGCTGTCGCCGATCCAGAACGCGGCCGAGGCGGGGCAGATCGGCCATGACGGGCAGATGCCGGATGTGCGCAGCTTGCGTATTCCGGTGCGCTATCTGGCCAACATGCTGACCGCCGGGATGAGGCGCCGGTCGTCTCTGCCCTTGAACGGATGCTGGCGATGCGGGCCTACATGCGGTCGAAAACCGTCGACGGCGTGATCGACGAAGGCATCGCGGCCCGGGTCGGACTGTCGGGCGCGGATGATCGAGGACATGTACAAGATCATGGCGATCGCCGATTACGAGGACCGTTTCGTGATCCCGACCACGCACCGCGAAATGACAGAAGAAGCGATGGATATTCGCGGCGGCTGCGGCTTTACCGATGGCAACGGCTGCTCGACGGGGATCAGCGAAGGTTCGATGTTCGGTGGCAGCAAGAAACGCAAATTCAAACTTCCGGAGGTCAACTGATGCTGATGACAATGAAGGTGCTGTCGGCGCTGCTGAGCTATCCGACGGCTGATTTGAAAGAAGCCACCGGTGAAATTGCGGAAGTTCTGCGCGGCGATGGTGTGCTTTCGGGCGCGATAGCAGAGGCGCTGCAACCGTTGCTGGATGATCTTGCCAGTCGGATGTCTACGAGTTGCAGGAACGCTACGTGTCGCTTTTCGACCGGTCGCGCTCGCTGTCGCTGAACCTCTTCGAGCATGTGCACGGCGAAAGCCGGGATCGCGGTGGCGCGATGGTCGATCTGGTGGAAACCTACCGCAAGGCGGGGTTCGAGCCGGTTTCACTCGGAACTGCCGGACCATCTGCCGGTGCTGCTGGAATTCCTGGCGCATCAGCCAGTCGGCCGAGGCGCGGGAAATACTGGCCGATGCCGCGCATATCTTTGAGGCTTTGCAGGTTCGTCTGACCCGGCGCGAAAGCGACTATGCGGCGGTCTTTGCAGCACTGGTCGAGCTTTCGGCAGAGGTCGCGGACAAGGAAGCTCTGGCGACCCTTCTGGCCGCCGAAGACGACGACCCCGACGATCTGGAGGCGCTTGATGCCGTCTGGGAGGAATCCGAGGTCACCTTCGGCCCCGATCCGAATGCAGGCTGTCCGCAGGTCCGCGACATGCTGGCGCAGATGGACGCGCCCGTTAATCCCGCCCCGCCCGTTAACCCCGCCCTTCGGCGGCTGAGTAATGGAGGCTCAGATGCACAATTTCTTCTTCGGCATATACCCCTACATCGCGCTTTCGGTCCTTCTGATCGGATCGATCGCCCGCTATGAGCGTGATCCCTTCACCTGGAAAAGCTCATCCAGTCAGCTTTTGCGGCGCAAGCAGCTGATCCTTGGTTCGGTGCTGTTCCATGTCGGCGTGCTGGTGATCTTCTTCGGTCATCTGGTCGGTCTGCTGACGCCGATCTGGATCTTCGACGCTACTGGGCAGTCAGCCACGGGGCCAAGCAGATCCTCGCGATCGTGGCCGGTGGCGTTGCCGGGGTCATGGCACTGGTTGGCGGCATTATGCTGCTGCATCGCCGGTTGATGGATCCGCGGATCTACGTGAATTCCAGCTTCGCCGACATCGCGATCCTGGTGCTGCTGCTGGCGCAATTGGTTCTGGGGATCGGCACGATCTTCGTCTCGTTGCAGCATCTGGACGGCCATGAAATGACGACCTTCATGTCCTGGGCGCAGGGTATCTTCACCTTTGATCCGAATGCGGCAAGCTATATCGCGAACGCCAACTGGATCTTCAAGCTGCATCTGTTCCTGGGCCTGACGATCTTTCTGGTGTTCCCGTTCACTCGGCTGGTCCACATGCTGTCGGTGCCGGTTCGTTACCTGATCGCGTCCCGGCTATCAGGTGGTGCGCTCGCGTCGCAAGACGCCGCTGCCGCGCACCCCGGCGGAGTGAGCGCGATGAACAAGCCGCTATTCCCCGATGTAACCGTCAACGGTCACGCAATCTCTGCCGCCGATATCGCGGCAGAGGCCCAAAACCACTCCGCCCCCAAGGGCAAGCCGGGTCTGGCCTGGCGTAAGGCCGCCAAGGCGCTGGTCATCCGGCATCTGTTGTTGGAGGAGGCTGCGCGGGTGGGGCTGAATGCCGAACCTGCCGATCTGGGCGATCAACGCTTTGAAACCCAGGACGAGGCCAATATCCGCGCACTGATGGAGGCTGGGATCACCCCCGCACCTGTTGGCGAGGCCGAGGCGCGCGCGGTCTACGCGGCCGAGCCAGAAAGGTTCCGCGCGCCGTCGCTTTTTGAAGCCGCGCACATCTTGCTGGCCGCAGCGCCGGACGACGCCGTTGCCCGCGCAAAGACGCGTCAAAGCGCCGAGGCCATAGCGGCGATCCTTCGGGATCATCCCAAGCAATTCGCGGATATCGCCGCTTCGGAAAGCGCCTGTGGCTCTCGCGAGAATGGCGGACGACTGGGGCAGTTGACCGCTGGCGATACGGTGCCGGAATTCGAACTGGCTTTGGAGAGACTTGCGGAAGGCGAGATCACCGATGTGCCGGTCGAGTCCCGCTACGGCTTTCATGTCATCCGGTTGGATGCCCGGGCACGCGGCGCGGTGGTGCCGTTCAAGGCTGTGAAAGATCGAATCGTTGAGGCGCTGGAGCGGAAGGCCTGGGCGGAAGCGGCAGCGGCCTTTGTCGGCGACCTGGTGGCGAAGGCCGAGGTTGTCGGCCTCGACATGGACAAGTAGCGGAGGCGCATCTGTGCTGAGCGATCTTCTGAAGCGCAACGTCGACTGGTCGCGGAAGCGCCATACAGACGAGCCGGACTATTTCACGCGGCTGGCGACACTGCAGGCGCCGGAATTTTTCTGGATCGGATGTTCCGACAGCCGGGTGCCCGCCAATGTGGTCGCCGGGCTCGATCCCGGCGAGGTCTTCGTACACCGTAATGTCGCAAACGTCGTGCATTCCTCTGACATGAACCTGCTCAGCGCTTTGGAATTCGCTGTCGACGCGCTGCATATCCGCGAGGTCATTGTCTGCGGCCATCACGGCTGCGGCGGGGTCAAGGCGGCGACCGAGGATCTGCCGCACGGGCTGGCCGATCATTGGCTGGAACCGATCCGGCGGCTGGCGCGACAATATGCGATTGATCTGGCGCAGGCGCCGGATGCTGAAACGCGGCGCGACAAGCTGGCGGAACTGAACGTCGTGGAAGGGGTGCGGCGGGTGTCTGAAACCCCGATCATGCAGCGCGCCTGGGCGCGCGGTCGAGCGGATCGCGGTGCATGGGCTGATCTACGGCCTGAAGGACGGGCTGCTACGGGATCTGGGCTGCAGTGTCCGGTTGAACGATCGGGTTGGGGAGGCGGCTGAATGACGGTGATCGGACCAATCGACCCGCATGTTTGTGGTTGTGACAGTGATGTTCTGCTGGCCGGGCTGATTTCCTATGATGAGGCGCTGCAGCGCGTTATGGTGCTGAAGTTGCCGGTCCGGGTGTCGAATCCGTGCCGCTGGGGCGGGCGACTGGTCGCGTGCTGGCAGAGCCGGTTTCGGCAGCTACCGCGCTGCCACCCTTCGATAATTCGGCGATGGACGGCTATGCGATCCGGCTTGATGATCTGAACGGTGAGGGTCCATGGCTGTTGCGTCTGACCGGACTTTCGGCGGCAGGCATCGCAGAGGCGATTTCGGTGGCTCCGGGTTGCGCTGTCCGGGTTCTGACCGGGGCACGATTGCCAGAGGGCGCCGACGCAGTGGTGATGCAGGAAGCGGTGCAGGTTTCCGGCAATGGTGTCGTTTTGCGGCTGATGCCGAAGCGGGGCGCGAACATCCGCTACGCTGGCGGCGAACTTGCAGCGGGGGTCGCGGTTCTGCAATCCGGTCAGGCGATGGGGCCTCGGCAAATTGCATTGGCGGCCACGGCCGGCGCGTCGCACGTCAAAGTACAGCGCAAGGTGCGCGTTGCGATGCTTACAACCGGGGATGAGCTTCGCGCACCGGGCGAGGCCTTGCGGCCGGGGCAGATATGCGATGCCAACGCACCGATGCTACAGGCGGAATTCATGCGGCCGGATGTGACGCTGGTCGAGACAATGCGCGTCGGCGATAACTGCCGCGATCTGGCAAGTCATATTGCCTGGGCCTCGGAACGCGCCGATCTTGTGGTCACGACCGGCGGTGCCTCGGTCGGGGATGCGGATCATCTGGCAGAGGCTCTGACCCTGCTGGGCGCATGCAAAGTGTTCCACGGCGTAGCGATCAAGCCTGGCAAGCCGGTATCACTGGCAGAGCTGCGCGGCGTTCCTGTTATTGGTTTGCCCGGAAATCCGGTTGCCGCTTATGTGACCTGGATGCTGCTTGGTCGGGTGATGCTGAACCGCCTGGCCGGGCTGGCACAGGTATTGCCGCGGCGGCGGCTAGCGGTGGCTGCGTGCGATCTGCGCCACAAGCCGGGTCGGTGCGAGTTCCGACCGGCCCGGATTACAGGGCTTGACGCCACCGGGCGCGAGGTTGTCGATGCCGGAGAGGCCACGCACTCGGCGCGGTTATCGATTCTGGAGCGGGCTGACGGGCTGGCGTTGATCCCTGCTGAGTCTGATCTGATCCGAACAGGCGATCTGGTTGAGTTTTTGCCGCTCTGACGCGGCGCAGTGATGAGGAAAAGCTGATGAGACTGGCTTACACGATCTGCGAAACCCCCGGTCAGACGGACCGGACGCTGGCGGCTCTGGCCAAGGACCTGATGGACCTGAGATTGGCACTGGCGGGGGTGGTTCAAACCAACTCGGAACAGTGTGATGAGGGTCTTTGTGACATGGATGTGCAGGTGTTGCCCAAGGGTAGCGTTTTCCGCATTTCTCAATCCCTGGGAAAGGGGGCGCGCGGATGCCGACTGGACCCCGGCGCGTTGGAACAGGCGGTGGCGGAAGTTGCCGGAACGCTTGACGGTGCCGATCTGCTGATCGTGAACAAGTTCGGTAAGCACGAGGCCGATGGCCGTGGCTTCCGGCCCCTGATCGCCGAGGCGCTGGCCCGCGATATCCCGGTGGTTTTGGGTGTCAGCAAGTTGAGCCTTGCCGCGTTTCTTGACTTTGTCGGTGGCCCGGCGGACTTCGTCGAGCCAGATGCGACTGCGTTGCAGGCTTGGGTCGAAGCGAGTCGATCGGGCACCGAACGCGCCTGCGCCTAGAAGCAGGTGCCGTCACTTGGCGTCGTAGCCGGTCATCTCCAGATATCCTTTGCCAGAATGGCTGCCGCTCACGGTGACCGGTCCCTCCCAATAGGGAATCGAGGTTGCCATCCAGGCCTGTTCGTTCAGCGCCGATACGGTGACATCAACGCCGCGATCAGGCAGCCTGACCCGCCATGCTGTTGGCAGGGTTGCATCTGAAACCGTCGTGTAGCCGAGCGGTTCGGCGTCGAATGCGCCATCCGGATATGTCGTGGCGGTGCCGTCTGGCTCGATCCAGGTGGCGGTGCTGTAGGTTGATCCATCGGTCTGGCGCAACTGGAACCCCATCAGGCGCGCGCCGGTCTCGAAGCTGAGCGAAAACCAGTCCCAGCCCTCCTGGGAACTCGGTCAGCGGCTGCGAGGACCATTCCCGATCAATCCACGCATGACCGGTCACCTCCACCTTGCCACCCGGCAGCGTCAGTGTGCCGCGTATGTCCAGGAAGGGTTGCGAATAGTAGTAGCTGGCCTGACCTTCCGCCGATTTGACCGAGTATCCATCCGCGCCGTTCAGCACCAGCGGACCGTTCGCGGTCAGGGTCATCTCGTAGGCAAAGTCCGGCCCGGAGGCGGTCAGCGTCAGATCCGACCAGTCGGATGCGCCGGCCATCTGCCAGTCGTCGATCCAGGCCTCGAACGGCTCGGCTTTCACCCCCGCCTGTCCGATGCCACCGCGGGCAAGGCGTTCGCTAACCAGATGCGTATCGGGCGTCGTAACCGCCGCATGACCCATCCAGAGCTGCGGGCTTTGCCAGCCTTCCCCGGTTTCCGGGCGCAGGGCAGAGCGAAAGAGCGTCCATTGCAGGCCGTAGTCTGTGCCCGCCCCATCCGTCAGGTTGGCCGTGAGGTACCACCACTCGATGCGAAACTCGGGATGCGGGCCGTGATCGGCGGGAAAGACGAAGACCGGGTCGGGCTGGGGTGCGGCGAATCCTTCGGCTGTCGTGCCAAGCCCGGCGAAACCCTGTGCGCTAACTTGCGCTGGCAACAGGAGCAGCGCGAGAATGACGACCCTAACGTTCATTGCTGAACACCTTCAACAGCAGGTCGGGCGGCGTTCTGGCCAGGCGTACGGCGGGCCAGAGCGCCGCCAGAAACGCTGCGAGCAGCGTCAGTCCGCCAAGGTTCAGATAATCCAGCGGGAACAGATACATCGGCAGCCGCCAGCCGAAGGCCTGCACGTTGACGACCGCCAGTAACACCCACGCCAGCCCCAGCCCCAGCGGGATTGCCGCCAGCCCGGTGAAGGCGGCAAGGCAGACCGCGCGGATGAGCTCAAGTTTCGCCAGTCTGGCCCTTGTAAGCCCCAGCGCCCAGACCGGCGCCAGTTGCGGCAGGCGCATGGTGGCGAGCGTCAGAAGGCTGATCAGGATCGCAAAGCCCGCCACTGAAAGGGTCAGGATGTTAAGCGCGGCTGTGACCGAGAATGTGCGTTCGAAGACCTGCAGAGAGATCGCCTTGATGCGGGCCTGATCCGTTACCGCATTGGTCGGCAGATCGAACCTTTGCCTTAGATCTGCGACAAGCGCCTTGGGGTCTTGATCGCCTGTCCGCAAGCCGAACCGCAGGGCGACAGCGTCGGGATAGCGCGCGCGAAAGCTGTCCATGCCCAGCACCACCTGACCGGCGGGATTGCCATAGTCGCCATAGACACCCAGCACGGTATCCTGATCAAGCCGCGCCCCAACCGACAGCGCCTCGCGCCGGTAAAGCTGTTCGTTGACCAGCACGCCTTCGCCCGCTGCCAGCCGATCCCAGACCTGCGGCACTGCGTCGATCAGTTTCCAGTTGTCGCGATAGGTGGCGTGGTCGCGCACCCCGTAGATCTCGGCGGGCAGTCCGCCAATCCGCGTATCAGCCGAGATGATCGGCAGGATGGCATCGACCTTTTCGGCCAGATAGGTGGTGAGCAGCGCGGCTTCCTGGGGTGTGCGGGCGCGCAGGTAGAGCTCTGACGCGAGGCGCTGGTCAAGCCACCCTGTAAACGTCAGCCGGAAGCTGGAGACCATGGTCGAAACGCCTATGTTTGCCGCCATTGCCAGCAGCAATGCCATCAGCGCCATCGAAAGCCCGGGCAGTTGCTGGCGCGTATCGGCCCAGAACCATTGCGGGACTGCCTTCCGGGCCAGTTTGGCACCGAGGCGCAGCATCAGGTCCAACGTCAGCGGCAATGCCAGTGCCGCTGCGATCAACAGGCAAGCGAGCAGAGCGAAGCCGGCCAGAAGACCGGAGCCGAACAGCATGACAAGCGTGCCCGCCACACCCAGCAGCGCCGCGATCCAGGCCATCCGCCTGTTGGTGCGTTGGGCATCAGCCGCCCAGGCGCGCGGTTGGGTCGCAGCCAGAAGCGGCAAGCGGTTCAGCCGCCAGAATGCACCGGCGGCGGCGGCTGCGGTGCCGCCAAGGGCCATGCCCATTCCAGAAAGCCACCAGGCGGGTCGCAAGGTCAGGCTGCCCGTCACCTCGGCGTCGTAGAGGCCTCGCAAGGTGGCGGCGACGTCGGGCAGAATTATCCCCGCAAAGACATATCCAAGGGCGACGCCGACCGCCCCGGCCATCAGCGCGAAGAGCGTGAGTTCAAGAGCCAGCAGGGCCATCAGACCGCCAAGCGGCAAACCAAGAGTGCGAAGCGTGCGAAACACCGGGCGGCGTTGCTCGAATGCAAGGCCGATGGCGCCGTAGACGATGAAAATTCCGACGGCAAAGGACAGCAGGCCGAAGGCGGTCAGGTTCAGGTGGAAGCTCTCGGTCAGCCGGGCAACGTCGTCTTGGATTTGGCTTTCACGCAGGGTCAGCGAGGGATCGAGCGATGCGAGCCCGGGCCGGTCACTCGGTTGGTCCGGCAGCATCAGAAGTCGGGTGATCGTATCAGTTTGCAGCATGCGCTGCACCAGACCGATATCGGCAATCAGGGTGCCAGGGGCTTGGGTTGAATTGAGCTGGACGGCAGAAGCGAGACTTTTCACTGCGGCAGCATCAGCCGGGTGGGCAACAACTAGTCCGGTTTGCGAAATGAAGACGGCCAGTTTCGATACTTCGACCCCCTCCGTCGCGCCAAGTCCGTTAGGCAGGGTGAGTGGCTCGATCCCGGTCAGTCGGAACTGATCGCCGTCGATGTCGACCTCGCCCTCCACCACCGGGCTGACCAGCCATCCGGCGCGTCGAAGGGCGATATATTGCGCCAGAGAAATCGGAGCGCCATCCCGCCGGACGATTTGCGCGGATTGCCCCTGGCCGATGGTCTGGGCCGCGCGGTCATAGCTGGCTCGCGCCTCGGCATTGATCGCCTGTACTCCCGACCACAGCGCCGTTGCCATTGCGAGGCCCGCGATCATCGTGAAAAGCTGCCACGGGTTGCGTCGCCAATGCGACAACAGCGCTTGAAGGCCGACGAGGGTCACGCGCTGATCCTGCCATGGCTCAGGTGCAGCCGGCGCCCTAATCGCGCGGCGAGGCGCAGCGAATGGGTGACCATCAGAACCGAAGTGCCAGCCTCTGCCGCAGACTGCAGAAGCAGCGAAAGGATGATTTCGGCATTGTCCTCGTCTAGATTTCCGGTCGGCTCGTCCGCCAGAACCAGATTTGGCCGAGCCGCCAAGGTGCGGGCGATCGCGACACGCTGTTGCTGTCCGCCCGAAAGCGCCTCTGGATACTTCGCCAGTTGATCGGTCAGGCCGATGCGATCGGTAATAAGCTCGGCCCAACCCGGATCAAGCCGGCCAGCGAGCCTGGCCTGAAACGCAATATTCGCCGCAACCGTCAGGCTCGGGATCAGGTTGAACTGCTGGAAGATGATACCAACCGTACCGCGCCTAAGGGCGGCACGACCACGATCATCTAGGCTGGTCATCTCGACACCGTTCAGGGTGATGCAGCCGTTGTCGGGCTGGTCGAGCCCACCGATCAAATGCAAAAGCGTACTTTTACCACTGCCGGATTCACCGGTCAGCGCCAGCGTTTCGCTGCGCTTCATATCAAATGAAACGCCATCCAGAACCAATAGCTTGCCATCAGCGCCGGGATAGCTCTTCGACAGATTCTCGACCTGAAGCATGCACCAAACCTTCTGCTCTGACGCGACACCTAGCGCGTTTGCCACAAATGACCGTGATTTGCCCGGAGAAGTCCAGCCTTGGCCGGATCTGCCACTTTCACTTGCAATTTCTTGAGCGGCGCCAGTCCTTCACCACCGAGGCGGTCCGAACAGATCGTTGGAAACCGTAGGACTGGATGTAGTGGTCAAGCGACACCAGCCGGAAGGATTGTCACGCCTTCTGATTTGCGTCGGCGCGATCAGTTGACGTCTATGTATTGCAGGCGATCATCGGCTATCGATGGCAGAAAGGTGCGGACGATCGTAGAATGGATTTCTCGGTAGCTGGCTGGCCCTTTTCCGGCCGCCGAGCAAATGGCCACGAGCGATTTTTCATCCGAGCATTTGATTTCAGTGGTGAGCCCGACAGGATTCGAACCTGTGACCCACTGATTAAAAGTCAGTTGCTCTACCAACTGAGCTACGGGCCCACACGAGGCGTCTGCCTAAACGCGTCCCCAAATAGCGTCAAGCAAAAAGCGCCCCGTTCTTCCAAATCCCTCATCGCCGGGTTATATCGCGCTTCATGTGGAAAACGCAGGCCTCAGATGGGCTCGCCATCATGAAAATGCATGGGCTGGGCAATGACTTCGTGATCATTGATTCACGGGGGCGAAAGGCTGTTGCCGATGCCCGATTGGCACGCGCGCTGGCGGATCGGAACCGGGGGGTCGGCTTTGATCAGCTGGCCGAAATCCGGACCAGTGACGTGGCCGATGTCGATCTGAATTTCTGGAATGCGGACGGCACTATCGCAGGAGCTTGCGGCAATGCCACGCGCTGTGTCGCGGAACTGATCCTGTCCGAGACCGGAAAGAAAGAGGTGTCGATCCGCACGTTGCGCGGCGTGCTGGACGCCCGGCGCGCAGAGAACGGCATGGTCTCGGTGAATATGGGACCGCCCCAGTTGACTTGGCAAGAGGTGCCGTTGGCGCGGCAAGTGGACATGCAGCACCTGCCTTTGCCTGGCGACCCGATCGCCGTTGGTATGGGCAATCCGCATTGTGTCTTTGTCGTCGACGATGCTGAAAGCATTGATGTTGCGGCGCACGGTGCGTTTGTCGAGCATGACCCGCTCTTCCCCAAGGCGACCAATGTGGAGTTCGCCCAGGTTCGTTCGCCGGGCGAGGTTCGGATGCGGGTCTGGGAGCGGGGCACCGGGATCACGTTGGCCTGTGGTTCGGGTGCCTGTGCCACGCTGGTCGCGACGCATCTGCGGGGTCTCACGGAACGCTCGGTGCGAATGCAGGTGGATGGTGGCTGGCTGGAGCTCGACTGGCGTGACGACGGCGTCTGGATGACGGGTCCGACCGTGCATGTTTTTGATGCCACGTTGACGCGCACCTTTCTGGAGGGCGTCCAGTGACCCACACACCGCCGGTCTTCGCCACCCTCGGATGTAGGCTCAACTCGTATGAGACTGAGGCGATGAAGGCGCTCTGCGCCGAAGCAGGCGTTGAAAATGCCGTTGTGGTCAATACCTGTGCCGTTACGACCGAGGCGGTGCGCAAGGCGCGGCAGGAAATCCGCAAGCTCCGGCGGCAGAATCCGCAAGCGAAGGTAATTGTCACCGGCTGTGCCGCGCAGACCGATCCGCAAGCCTTTGCGAAGATGCCAGAAGTGGATCTTGTCGTTGGCAATGCCGAAAAGATGCGGCCCGAAACCTGGTCTGCTTTGGGGCCGGATTTCATCGGTTCGACCGAAGCGATCCAGGTCGATGACATCATGTCGGTGACTGAAACCGCCGGGCATCTGATTGACGGATTTGGCAGCCGAAGCCGTGCTTACGTTCAGGTGCAGAATGGCTGCGACCACCGCTGCACGTTCTGCATTATTCCTTATGGTCGTGGCAATTCCCGCTCTGTCCCGGCGGGGGTCGTTGTCGATCAGATCAAGCGGTTGCTGGATCGCGGTTACAACGAGGTGGTTCTGACCGGGGTTGACCTGACCAGTTGGGGGGCCGATTTGCCGGCGCTCCCGCATCTGGGTGACCTGGTGATGCGGATTCTCAGGCTGGTGCCGGATCTTCCGCGGCTACGGATATCGTCGATTGACTCGATCGAGGCAGACGATGCGTTGATGCAGGCAATCGCCGAGGAACCGCGGCTGATGCCCCATCTTCATCTGTCATTGCAAGCCGGTGATGACATGATCCTGAAACGGATGAAACGCCGCCATCTGCGTGACGATGCGATCCGGTTTTGCGAAGAAGCGCGACGGTTGCGGCCCGATATGACATTCGGTGCCGATATCATCGCCGGCTTCCCGACCGAGACTGAAGCGATGTTCGCCAATTCGCTGAAACTGGTGCAGGACTGCGATTTGACCTGGCTGCATGTTTTTCCATATTCGCCGCGACCCGGTACGCCTGCCGAGCGGATGCCACAGGTCGACGGCGCCGACATAAAGGCCCGCGCTGCGCAGTTGCGAAAGGCGGGCGATGAACAGGTATCGCGGCATCTTGCCCGCCAGGTTGGAGCCATCCATCCGGTCCTGATGGAGAATGCCGCCATGGGGAGAACCGAACAATTTGCCGAAGTTCGGTTCGCGGACGTTCAGGCGGAAGGCAAGATCATAATGGCCAGGATCGCCGATGTTCGGGACGGGCAATTGGTTGGTTTACCCGCGTGACCTGATCAGAAGCCGAGCGAAACCCCGCGCGACAACGTTAAAAAGACTGAATCCGACTCGGCCTTGTCGCCACCGGATTCGTCATATTGCCGACGCCTGTAGCCCACGTTCAGATCCCAGTCAGCAGTCAGCTCACGAGAATAGGTTGCTGTGAAACCGGCGCGCGTCCGGCCCGTAATCGACCCGCTACCAGCATCTTCCGATCTGCTGAGATCCATCGCCAGACTGAGCGACGACAGCGAATTAATGCTCTGTTCATAGCCCACGCCCAATGTGGAAAGCTGTACATCGTCTCCGTCATCATCAGTGGTTACAGACTGACTCAAAGCTACGGTCAACTCGCCTCGCGGTAGCTCTTTTGTATAATCGAGATCCGCCAGAAGGCTGACGTCACTACCGGTCGCACGCGTCAGCGTTAGCCCGCCAGACAGAGACCCGTCTGGAAGTTCCAGTTCGCGCCCGACCCGAAGCGAAACGCGATCCGGATCGTCGGATCGATTCTCGAACCAGATACGACCAGTCACTGCTCCGTTTGACAGTTCCTGACGCAAGCCCAGGCCACCAAACACCGAATCTTCGGTCGTGAGTACCCCCGCCTCTGTCGTATCGGTTTCAGAATAACCTACATCGCCGCTCAGCGTCAGGGCCCGCCGCAATTCGTGGGACAATGCAAACGAGTATCTGGTCGTATCGCGATCGCTGCTGCCGACGCCCGTTTCATCCAGTTGGGTGACACCGATCTCGGCCGTTGCGGAGGTGACCGGAGAAAACCGCAGATCGGCGCTGATACCGAACGTGTTGCGGGTGTTGTCGATCAGATCGGGATCTGTTGTGTCAGAGTAATCCAGGACGCTGGTAGCGGCAGAAAATCCAAGCTCCAGCGGTGCGCCAATGCCATAACGAAATCCAACGCTCGCACCGTAGTCTCTTACCGTGCCGCTATCCACGATCAGATCCTCAGGAGTAAGATCTTCATCGCTGACAGTATCGCTGACGTCGGAAGATCTGTAGCTTGCAGAGAGCTCAAACTCTGCATTTGCAGAATCGCGCGAGTAGGACAGAAGTACTGATGGATCGACAAAACCGGATGAATTGCCTCCGCCCGGTTCCTTCTCTGCCTCGATCGCCCCACCAAGCGTGAAACTCAGTACTTGGTTTCGGGTTTCTGAAAGAATTGAAAGCGAGAGGATCTCGGCGACGGTTACGGTTGTGCCGGGCGACACCGGATCAAGATCCGCGTTTGTGTCGGCAATCACGCTTGTCGTCAGGTTCAATACTCCGGAGGGTGACGAGCTCGACTCAGTCCCCTGCGCGAAACTCGCGCTTGCCCCGATAACGGCGGTTGCTATTGCAATTCCTGCCGCTCTTGTTGCTCTGCATCGCCCCATGTTTCTCCTACTCGAACAGTCGACGTTCCGGCACCACGATGGTGTCACCGTCCTGCAAAACGATCGCATTGACAGGGGCTGCCCCTCGTTCGACCGCATGGTAATTGAAGTTATATACCAACGCCTGACCGGTCTTGCGGTCTGTACGGCGCAGTTGGATGCGTTTAGTTGCCGCGAATCTTGTGAAGCCGCCAGCTTGAGCCAGAAACTGCAAGAGGTTCGTGCCACGCTCAACCTCTGCTTTGCCGGGGGTTGCAACCTCGCCCATGACAAAAATATCGAAGGTGGCCGGAGCAGATGGAGCACTAGGCACGGCTAGAGAACTGACAGTCACAAACACAGTTGGCTGGTTCGCAAAGTTCGGTGCAAGTCCGGTTGCAATGGAGCGCCGAATGCTTTCAAGGCTCTGACCGCTGGCGCGAAGGCTGCCGACCAACGGCACAGACACCGATCCATCCGGAAGCACGAGCGCATCTCGATTAAGCGACGCGTCCTCAAGGACCTCAATTCGCAGGACATCGCCGGGGCGGATCCGGTATGAATCCTGTGCGGCAGCGATCGAACTAAACATTAACAGCGCAAATACGCCAAGCAGCATTCTGACCATTTCCCATCCCCTTCAAGACAGTTGAGCAATCATACACGGAAAATGCCGTGCGAACAAATTTCATTCACTTTTCGAACACGTTAACCGGGCTCTCGTAACGAATGCGCAACACCGCCAGGCTCATATCCGACCGAATCAATCAAGTCATACTCCCAAATGTTGTATCAATATGCTTCGTGGTCATAGTCATATCCGGCCGTACTGTCAGAGTATCGGCACTTGTTCAGGACGACCCCCAGAACATTGGTCAACTCCGCGATTTCCTTTTCGCAGAGGTCAAGCTGCGTTGTTGTCGTCAGGTCAGCAGCGCCGATCAGCAAGCTGCAATCAACGTTCTGCATGAACCCGACATTTTCGTCGTTGCCCAGCATCGGCGGCATATCAAAGATCATGACGTCCGGCCTGAAAGCGGCCTCGATCCGCGCCAGAAATCCCTTGGTGCGCCGTGATTGCAAAAGCTCTGACGGATTCTGCGCCGGCTCCGAATTCAGGCCAATGATCAGGTTTGTGCCGAATCGCACAAAGTGATCGGCCACCGAAACCTCGCCGTTGATCACGTCATTAAGGCTGCCCTGCGGCTTGTGACCGAAGACCTTGTGCAAGGCGGGTCGCCGTAAGTCGAGATCAAGCAGGACGATCGTGACATCGGTTTGCCGTGCAAAGCTCAAGGCCAGGTTAGCGGTAACCGTGGTTTTTCCACATCCTGGCGTTGGCGACGTAATTGCCAGCCGTTTCCAGCCATTCTCCCCCATGATGTGCAAAGCTCGGGATCGCAGCAGGTCGTAGGGGCCGGCCAGGGGATTGCCTGAAACAGCGTTAAGCCGGTGGTTGCGCGCAACACGTGCGGAAATGCTGATCTCGGCAAGCTCTGATGCGGCGGTTCGCGTCGCGGACACGCGATTCTCGGGGCCAAGAACGGCGGTATCGTCGATGCCGGCCTCGCGCCGCTTTTCGCGCGCTTTCTTGAGGGCGGCTTCCAGTCTTTCCATCTTGTGGTCCCTTTGCCAAAAAGAGCGGTGGCTAACTACTGCCCGCTAGATGAATTGCTTGAGCTTTGCGACCACCTTTTCCACAATCAGGTCAATCGGCATATAATAAGTGTGCAGGGCAAACAGTATTGCAGGCAGTCCCAAAACCAGGACAGCCAAGACGGCGGCGAAAACGGCCCGGCGCATGACAAGTTCCATGGGTGTGTGAATGTAAGGAATGGTCGCAATCGGCGTGATGCCGAGATGTTTGGTAATATCGCGCGGTCGGCGTATCGCACGATTCAAGAACTCGAGCAGAAAAACAAGCCCACCACCAGCGCCAGCACCGAAAAGGATCCCAGCAATGGCAATTTGAGTGCGGTTGGGCTTTGTCGGCTTGCTGGGCACCGTCGCCGCCTCCAGAACCGCTATTCTCTGGCCCTTCGCCAGCAGTTCGATGCGTTCAACTGTCGCGGCAGAGGCCAGGCGACCAACCGCGGAGTTATACTGCATCTGAATGTTGTCGTAATCCCGGTTTAATCCATCCAGAACGATTGAATTCTCCGGAGTCCTGTCAACGGTTTCTGCAAGTCGTTCGAGTTCCTCCTGCGACTGCTTTCTTTGTAATTCCAACTGCTCGATACGTGTGTCGATTTCAAGAATTTGCAGATCCAGCAGCGTTTTCGGCGATGTACTGCCACTTGCACCAGTTGGAAGCGCGCCAATCTGCGACTCCAGCTGTGCGATCTGAGCCTCAAGTATCTTGATTCGCTGGTTCTCAGGCGAATAAATTACCAATGCTCGACCCAACTCACCTTGCAGCGTGGCAAGTTGCTGTTGTTCGGGCGTTCTATTGTCGGTTATCGACGCCGAAACCCGACCGGTCGCCTCAAAGATCTCGACCAGCCTCTGTTTCTGCTCTTTCAGGCCTGAAATCTCCCTTGCAAGAGAAGCCATACGTTCCTGTAGCGATGTCTGTTGGGCCAGGCGATAAGACAAAGTTTCGGGCAACGCATCGGAGTTGGCGTTCTTGAACGCAATGATTCTCTGGCTTTGGGCGGCCAGTTCGGAATCCAGCCTTTGTACTTCCTGTTCGAAGAAATCCAGCGTGTCGCTCGCACGTTCGGAACGCATCTTGAGATTGTCTTCGAGGAGCAAGGTCACGTACTCGTTTACGACATTTGCAGTGACGGCTGCCTTATTGCTCTGGAATGAAACCGTCATCAGCGTTGCCTGCTCGCGACCGGCGGTCCTGTTGATAAAGGTCGCGTCCTGCATCTCGCTAACGATCTCGTCGGCGGTCATTGAACCACTATCGTCGAACACATTGAACTTGCGGGCGATATCGAGAAGATTGCTGCGCGTCATTAGTCGTTGCTCAATGACCTGCAATTGTTCGATCGAGCTCATGTCGCCATTTGTTTCGGCCTGGATCTGAGCGGATTCAACAAGCAACTTGGCGGTGGCATCGTAGACCGGCGGAAGCAGTCGGGCCATTGTTACAGAGGCCACCGAAATGACTCCGAATACGATGAGGAAATAGTGTATCCTTCGCAGAAATATGGCGAAATAGAATTGGATTTCCTGTTTCATCAGTCTAGCTCTCCAGACACGATCTCCGCACCGAAAAATACGCCATCATCAATGACCGCCTGAACCACTTTGCTGTCAACGACACCGGCGTCTGCACTCCAGGCGTAAAGTAGAGACATATCGCAAATCTGGTTGATCAATCGCGGAATTCCCTGCGACACTTGGTGTATGAGCGTTCTCGCCGCTTCATCAAACTCTTCGCCGCTGCCCCCCGCAATCCGCAAACGGTGCACGATGAAGTCATGCACAGCGCTTTCGGACAAAGGCCGAAGATGAAAGCTGGCCGCGATACGCTGGGCCAGTTGCCGTAATTCGGGCCGCTTGATGACCTCCCGCAGTTCGTTCTGACCGACAAGAACTAACTGTATCAGTTCATCCTTGTTCGAGTTAATGTTGGTTAGCATCCTAAGTTCTTCGAGGCTGTTTTGTGACAGATTCTGCGCTTCGTCGAAAATCAGGACAACGCGTTTCCCCTCGGCGTAGGTCTGGATCAGAAAATCCTGGAGGATCTGAAACTGACCGACGTAACCAAGGCCCTCATCGAATTTGACACCGAGGGCATGCAAGACCCATTGGATCAGTTCACCGCGATCACCTTGCGCATTCGAAATCAGGCCGACGACCGAGTTGGCCTCTATCGTCTTGAGCAGTTGGCGCAGCAGCGTGGTCTTGCCACAACCAACGGCCCCGGTGACCATTGTTATCGGCGCACGCGACAATACACCGAACTCCAGAACCGAAAATGCGCGTTTGTGTTGCTCGGACCAGTAGATGAAAGACGGGTCGGGAACCAACGTGAATGGCCGTTCCTTGAAGCCGAAACTCTCAAGATAAAAGCCCGGAAGGTGCTCCGCCTCGGGCTTCTTCGGAGGCTCAACGCTCGTCAATGGTTTGAGCCTTTTCATGACGTTCAATACTCACAAAATCTGGAAACCGAGTAATACCGCGGCGAAGCAGCCAGTTCACCCTCAATTTGATCAAAGATTCTGGCCATTTAACGGCAACAAGGTCCGGTTTCGGGTGGTTTGTCAATTCCGACTAGGGCCCAAAACTGGTGCACTGACCGAATTGGATCGGTCCATTCCTGAGCTCGATCTAGTCGATGTCATTGACGCCAATTGGTGAACAGTATGCACCACCTCTGCGTAATACATCCGCTCGCTGAACGATTGCATTGCTGAATGCTTAGGTTTCTTGTTCATCAACAAGGTTAATGGGTCAATTTTGTGGCAAAGAATTGAAAAATTCGTCAGTTTTTGTCGGATCGGGATTGGTCGGGTTTCATTTACCTGTTATTAATGAAGTGTATAGAAGGAAGTCTGCTTTCGCCTGCCTACATAATGGCTCTGATAGTTTTTTTGATCGACCATTGGGCGGTTGCAGTGATTTTTGTGGAGGTAGCCGGGTTAGCCGGAAAAAAATGACAATTCATTTTGATAAACTTAGTAGTGGCCTTGACTATGCGAGTGCTCCAGTAGGTCTGGTAAGATCGTCCGCGAAAGCCGGGATTTACCGCAATGGTCCCAAGCGTTTTCTTGACGTTGTGTTCATCCTTCTGGCTGCGCCGCTTGTGGTGCCGATCGTATTGTTGCTTGCACTGATCGTTGCCCGCGACGGACACCAGCCGTTTTATTGGAGCAAACGTGTCGGCAAGGACGGCAGAGAGTTTAAGATGCTTAAAATCCGCACGATGGTGCCCGGTGCCGAACAGTTGCTGAGAGAGCATCTTGCCCGTGATCCAGAGGCACGCCGCGAATGGGAGTCAACTCAGAAGCTGAAATGCGACCCGCGGATAACGAGCATCGGTCGCCTGTTGCGGAAATCTTCCGTGGACGAATTGCCGCAGCTCTGGAATGTTTTTATTGGCGACATGTCTCTGGTTGGGCCGCGTCCGATGCTTCCCAGTCAGCGCGGGATTTATCCTGGTCTGACCTACTATGCTATGCGGCCCGGGATCACGGGTCAGTGGCAGGTGTCGGATCGGAACGAATGCGAATTCGCCAAACGTGCGGAACACGATAATAGCTATTCAGAGAAGATGTCATTCCTCACTGATATCAAACTGATTTCGCAGACGATTGGTGTCGTTTTTAAGGGAACTGGCTACTAAGTTATCTTGGCTCGGAACAGGCCTTTCATTTTCCAAACAATGATGCACATTATCAACTGCCCCAGTCATGCGGGGGCAGTTCTTGCATTAAAAGAGGCCTTAAGTTGAGACTCGACAAGCTTCGGTTGATCATCGTCCTAGTGATTTCGTTCAGTTTCCAGGCCGCATGCGAACTCGGCCGCCGAGCGGGCTGAGAAGCACTACCAATCGGCTTTGCAGTTCTTGCAGGAAGGCGATCAGGACCGCGCCGTGGTCGAACTTCGGAATGTCTTCGAACTGAACGGGCAGCACCGCGATGCAAGGAAGACTTTTGCAGCGTTGCATCTTGGAGCGCGGCAATGTCCGCGAGGCGATCGGGCAGTACCTGCGGCTTGTCGAGCAGTATCCAGACGATCTTGATGGCCAGCGTGCGCTTGCCGAATTGAACCTGTCGGTCGGAAACTGGGCCGATGCCGAGCGGCACGTAGATGCTGCCCTAGGTCTTGAACCACAGGATTTGCCATCTCAGGCGGTTCGCATCGTGTTGGACTACGGCAAGGCGCTTGAGGCAAAAGACGACAAAGCGATTGCAGCTGCTGTTGTGACCGCAGCCGATATGAAGAAACAACTGCCTGACAACCTGTCCGTCAGACAGGTCATTATCGACAACCATGTCAAGAATTCCGATTTTAATGCGGCGCTAAAGGAGTTGGACAGCGCGATTGAACTTCAGCCAGCAAATAAGGAACTGATCGGCACCCGGATATCCATTCTTGCTGCTCTGGATGATAATGAGGCGGTTGAGCAGCAACTGGTCGATTTCGTAGCGCTGTTTCCGGATGATGAAGCCGCCCGCCTGACGTTGGTGCGCTGGTATCTGTCGAGGGACCAGATTGACCGAGCCGAGAAATTCATGCGTGAGGGCGTGAGGCCAGATGATCCGGACAACGCCAGCCAACTGGCCCTGATCCGATTCCTGTCAGAAATGCGCGGCAGTGACGTTGCGATTGCTGAATTGGACAAGATCATCGCGGCGGGTCAGGACAAGCCGGTCTACCGTGCCTTGCGGGCGGGCCTCGACTTTGATGGCGGGAGGCGCGACGAAGGCATTGCTCAAATGCAGGAAATCCTCGCGGCGATGGAACCCTCTGACGAGTCGCGGGACATCGGCGTGGCGCTTTCGCGGATGCTGATCGTGACCGGTAACAATGTGGGTGCCAGAAGCCTGATAGAAGAGGTGCTGACCGACGACCCTAGCCATGTCGAGGCTCTGAAATTCAAGGCTAACTGGCTGATCGACAGTGATCAGGTTTCTGAGGCGGTCATCGCCCTACGCGCGGCTCTTGACCAAAGCCCCGGAGATGCCGACATCATGTCTTTGATGGCGAGGGCATATGACCGCGAAGGCAATCAAGAGCTTGTCGGAGAAATGTTGTCGTTGGCCTTCGATGCCTCGAACAAGGCCCCGGACGAGGCCATTCGCTTTGCTCAGTTTCTGATCAACCGGGAAAAGTTCGTAACCGCCGAATCCGTACTGATTGATGCCCTGCGGCTTGCGCCACAAAACCTGGCGGTATTGAGTGCGCTGGGCAATCTCTACCTTGCGATGGAGGACTGGCCGCGCGCCGAACAGGTGGCCGCCACACTGGAAAAAAGCGGTGGTGAACAGGGTCTGGAACTAGGTCGGGCGCTTACGGCTCAGAGTTTGCAAGCACAGCGAAAGACCGATGAAACCATTGCCTACCTCGAAGATCTGATCAACAGCGGCGACGCAGGTCTGGGCGCGAATGTCGAGATTATCCGTTCTCTGCTGTCAAGCGGCGACCTTGACGGGGCCAAGACACGTATCAAGGTACTTGTGGAACAGGAACCCGGCAATCCTGCAGTCAAGTTCATCGAAGCTGCGGTCGATTTGGCTACCGGTGACGCTGCAAGCGCCGAGGTAATATATCGAGATCTTCTGAAGACCGAAGGAAGTCAGCCGCAGATCTGGGTGGCTTTGTTCCGAGTGCTTGATGCGCAAGGACGAGACGATGAGGCCAGGAGTGCAATGGAAACGGCAATGGCTGACAATCCAGATGACCCGACTTTGCAGTGGATCCACGCGAGCATCGTCGAGAAGTCAGGTGATATCGAACAGGCGATAGAGATCTACCGGTCGATGTATGACCGGGACAGCAATAACCAGATCATCGCCAATAACCTGGCAAGCCTGTTGGCGGATCACCGGTCGGATCCGGAATCCCTCGAAAAAGCTTATGTCGTTGCTCGTCGCTTGCGCGGCAGCGATGTTGCCCCGTTCCAGGATACCTATGGCTGGATCGCGCATCTTCGGGGCGAGAACGAAGAGGCGCTGGAGGCATTGGAGCCAGCGGCACAAGCCTTGGCCAATGATCCCATGGTTCAATATCATCTGGCGCAGGCCTACCTTACCGCAGACCGCAAGGACGACGCGCTGACCCAGTTTCTAAAGGTTGTCAGTCTGACGACCACCGCCGACACGCGCCCCTTTGTCGAGACCTCCCGAAGCGAGGTAAACCGTCTGAAAGCCGAAATCGGCACCACGAATAACGATTGATCGCTTGCGCATAGCGGCAAATGGTCAGCCAAAGATGTCCCGGCTTCACCGACTTCACTGGTGCGGCGGGTCGACATTGGTCACATTGCCAGCATGAAAAAGACGGATACCCGATCGCAAAGGCCACACATAGATGGTGTTCTGCTGGTTCTGGTAATGATCAGTATTACCGTGGAACTGGTGTTATTGGGTGCCGACAGGCAGCTATGGGGAACCAACCAGTGGCGATCGCTTGCCTATCAGAACGGTGGTTTCTGGATCGGGTTGCTGCACAACTGGCGCCCGAACTATGAGTATCAGCCCTGTCTGATGTTCCTCACCTACGGCTTCCTGCATGGCGGCATGGCGCATTTGCTCGTCAACATGTTGACCCTGATCGGTCTAGGGAAGATCATTATCGACCGCATTGGATCGGCCCGGTTTCTGATGCTCTACGCCTTTTCAACTGCGGGCGGTGCCGTTGGATTTGCGTTACTTTCCAATGCGGTGCAGCCAATGGTCGGCGCTTCTGGCGCGCTCTTTGGTCTGGCTGGCGCGCTCGTGGCTTGGGAGTATGTCGATCGGTTCAGTGCCGAGAAACGTCTTTGGCCGGTCTTGAGAACGATCCTTTGGTTGATCCTGCTCAACCTTGTCTTGTGGTGGGCAATGAGCGGCGGATTGGCATGGGAAACACACCTTGGCGGATTCTTGTCGGGTTGGGTTCTTGCCTTCATCATCGACCCGCGATCTCGCCCGTTCGGCGATCAGGGTACCGATTGATCGCAAACGCGCTCTGCATTCAATCGCGGTTCGCGAAAGTAAAGAACCTAGAATTTTAATGGTTAAGCCGGCCTTCATGCCGCCCTGTTATCCAGATTTCGGGTGAGACATGAGGTGGTGGTATGAGCGCGAAGTCAAATGCGCCAATAATTATCAAGCGTAAGAAAGTTATCGCTGCCGGCGGGCATCACGGAGGTGCCTGGAAGGTCGCCTATGCCGATTTCGTGACCGCGATGATGGCGTTCTTCATGCTCATGTGGCTGTTGAATGCGACGACCGAAAAGCAACGCAAGGGCATCGCGGACTATTTCAGCCCGACGATTCCGATTAACCGCATCTCGGGTGGCGGCGAGGGTTCTTTCGGTGGCGACAGCGTCTTTTCGGAGGAGACGTTGGCTCAGAACGGCACGGGTGCCAGCCAGAAGAAACCGACCGAGACGAACGCCGCCAAGGGCAGTTCTGGTTTCGATCCTTCGAAGGCAACCGGCGAGACCGACGCAAAGGCCTTCGCCGAGATCGAGCGCGCCCTGACGGCGATGTCCGGTGAAAGCATGAATGCGAATGAAACCCTGCGGCACATCGTGACGAAGGTGACCGATGAGGGATTAATCATCGAGGTCTTTGATCTGGAGGGCGAGCCGTTGTTTGACGGCCAAAGCGACAACCCGACCAGGTTGATGGAAGAAATCACGAAGATCTTCGTCAAAGTGTTCGAACCTGTCCAAAACCAGATTGCGGTCAACGGGTTCGTTCGGTCCTATCCGGTCGTTCTGGCGCACTCGCCGGTTTGGGACCTGTCTGCCGACCGGGCTGACAAGACGCGGGAACTGCTGGAAAAACAGGGGCTTTCGGGCGCGCGCATTGAAAGGGTGACCGGCTATGCCGACAATCGTCCGGCTGTCGGAAATCCGATGGCAGATCGCAACAACAGATTGGAGTTGATTCTATTGCGCCAGAAGTAGACCCGCAAAGCCCAGTCACCCGTTAGCGGCCTGTTAAGCCAAAGGCCGTAACCCTGAAAGGAATTAGGGACCAATAGCAGCAGAAAGGCGCTACCCATGACAATTTCCTCCTCGCTCAATGCAGGCGTGGCCGGGCTTAATGCGAATGCAACGCGGCTGGCTACGATTTCCGACAACATCGCGAACTCCGCGACCTACGGGTATAAGCGCGCATCAGCGGATTTCCATTCCCAAGTCATAAACGGCAATGCTGCAGGGCAGTACTCCGCGGGCGGAGTGCGAACATCGACTCAGCGACTGATTGATGAGCGCGGTCCCCTGATCTCGACCTCTAACCCAACGGATATCGCAGTCAGCGGGCGTGGCATGATTCCAGTGACTACATCGGTGTCGCTGAATTCGCCGACCAGCGACTACCCGATGATGCTGATGACGACCGGCTCTTTCCGCCCGGACGCCGAGGGCATTCTGAAAACGGAAACCGGCATGGTTCTGATGGGCTGGCCCGCCAATATCGACGGCACCATGCCTACATACCCGCGGGATACATCGGACGGTCTGCAACCGGTGCGGGTCAACGTGAATCAGTTTGCGGGCGATCCTACGACTGCGATGACGCTGGGCGTCAACCTGCCCGCGACCGAAACCTATGCCGGAACCAGCGGTGATCCTCTGGACCTATCCATCGAGTATTTTGGCAATCTCGGCACGTCGGAAACGCTGAGTGTCAGCTTTGCTCCAACCGTGCCTGCGACGGGAAGTTCAAACGAATGGACGATGACGCTGAGCGATTCAGCGTCGGGTGGCGCGGTTGTCGGCGAATACACCTTGGTGTTCGACGCATCTCGCGCAGCCGGCGGAACGCTGGCCTCGGTCACGACCGTTTCCGGCGGCGCTTACAATGCCACGACCGGCGCGGTCACCCTCGGCGTAGCGGGCGGACCGCTGGACCTTACGATCGGCACCATTGGTAATCCAACAGGCATGACGCAGCTCTCTGACAGCTTTGCGCCCGTTGCAATTGAAAAGAACGGATCTCCGGTCGGGAACCTGACCTCGGTCGAGGTTGACCAGAACGGATTTCTGAACGCCATCTATGACATTGGCTTCACCCGGACGATTTATCCAGATCCCTCTGGTTGACGTGCCAAACCCTAACGGATTGATTTCCTTGAATAATCAGGCATACCAAGTCTCACCTGAAAGCGGTTCTTTCTTCATGTGGAACGCGGGCGAGGGGCCGACGGGCGGAGTTGAGGGCTTCTCAAGAGAGGAATCGGCAACCGATGTGGCACGTGAACTGACCCAGCTTATCCAGACCCAGCGGGCCTATTCCTCGAATGCGAAAGTCATCCAGACGGTGGATGAGATGTTGCAGGAAACCACAAACATCAAGCGCTAGGGGTAGTTCTGGCATGCGAAAGGAGGAACAGGAATGAGCATATCAGGCTCTCTTTCGAATGCGCTTTCCGGGCTGACTGCCGCCGCGCGCGCTGCAGAGGTCGTCTCCTCCAACGTTTCAAACGCGCTGACCGAAGGTTATGGTCGTCGTGAACTGGAGCTTTCGTCGCGTAGCCTAGCTGGCAACGGGGCGGGCGTCAGTGTCGACGGTCTGCGCCGAATGGTCGACCCGCAGATTCTGGGCGACCGCCGTCTGGCGGACGCCGGGCTTGGCGACGCTGCCTCCAGAGCCAGCTTTTTTGGTCAGATAGAGGCTGTCTTGGGTCAACCGGACGATCCGGGGTCGCTGACCGGTCGTCTGGCGACTCTGGAGGCCTCGTTGATAGAGGCTGCCAGCCGCCCGGATTCCGAGCCGCGGCTGCGCGCGGTTCTGGATGCAGCCAATGACGTCACCGGCAAGATCAAATCCGCGTCGGACAGCGTCCAGGATCTGCGTATGCAGGCAGACCGTGGAATTGCCGGCCAGGTTGATGCGCTGAATGCCGGGCTGCGCCGCGTTGCCGATCTTAACCACGAGATTCGGGCCCAGCTCGGTGCCGGCTATGATGCCGCCGGCCTGATGGATCTGCGCCAGCAAGAGATCGACGAGCTTTCTGCGATTGTGCCGCTGCGCGAAGTGCCCCGGGGCAAGGGCCAGATCGCGCTTTTCACGCCCGGTGGCGCGATTCTTGTCGATGGCAAGGCGGCGGAAGTCGGCTTTGCCCCCGCTGGTGTCATAGTTCCGGAAATGACCCTCGCCTCGGGAGGGCTTTCAGGGCTGACGATCAACGGTCAGCCGATTTCGGTCGGCCCCAGAGGCCCACTGGCCGGTGGCAGTTTGGCCGGATCATTCGCTGTCCGGGATGACCTTGCGGTATCGGCGCAGACCCGGCTTGACGCAGTCGCGCGGGATCTTGTTGAGCGCTTCGCCGATCCGTCCGTCGATCCGACGCTGGGCGCGGCCGATCCGGGGCTGTTCACTGATCAGGGAAACGCTTTTCTGGTGGCGGAAGAACTGGGTCTTTCAGCGCGTCTATCGGTCAATCAACTGGTCGATCCCGCCAATGGTGGCGGGCTTTGGAGGTTCCGCGATGGGTTGGGGGCTGCCAGCCCCGGCGATCCCGGCAACTCCACGGGGTTGATCGCGCTTGTCGATGCGCTGACCGTTGCCCGCCCGCCCGCTTCCGGTGGGTTTCTTGGCGCGCCGCGTTCCGCGGTTGGGCTGGCAGGTGACTTCCTGTCGCTGATCCACACCGAACTGCAATCCTCCGAAGCCGGGCAGAGTTTTGCGATGACCCGTGCCGATTCGCTGAAGGCACTGGAACTTCAGGGCGGGGTCGACACCGATCACGAGATGCAGCAACTGCTGTTGATTGAGCAGGCATATGCTGCCAACGCCCGCGTGATCTCGACCGTAGATGACATGATTCAGACCTTGTTGGGACTGTAAACGATGAATTACTCCTCAGTCGGCGATCTCGCCCTCACTTTCCAGCAGCGGCGGCAGAATGTTCAGATCAAGACCGATCTTGGCCGCCTGTCACAAGAATTGGCGAGTGGCCGGAAAGCAGACCTGTCGACAACCGTCGCCGGCGACTACTCCCCGATTGTCTCAATCGAGCGGTCGCTGCGTACCGCCGGGGCCTACGCCACTGCTTTGACCGAGGCGGAGCTGTTTACCTCTACCATGCAATCTTCGCTTGAAATGGTTCAAAACACGTCCTCGGAACTGGCACCATCGTTGCTGACGGCCAGCAGTTCGGGCCACACGACCTTTCTGCAGACGACGGCAACGGATGCCGAAACGAAACTGGCCGGCGTCGTCTCGGCCCTCAACACCCGCATTGCCGACAGATCGACCTTTGCCGGGGCAGCGACGGGCGGCCCGGCGCTGGCAGATTCGGAAACGATGCTGACCGCGCTGCAAACCGCGATTTCGGCGGAGACCACCGCGGTGGGCGTAGCGGCGGCCATCGACGACTGGTTCTTTGCCCCCGGCGGTGGCTTTGAAACCAGCGGTTACCTTGGTTCAACGCAGCCTGTCGGGCGTTTCCGGCTGTCGGACTTCGACACCGAGACCGTGGCTCTGACCGCCGCTGACCCGGCGATCCGAGGCATGCTCAAGGGTTTCGCGATGGCCGTCATGTCGGGTGATGGTCGGTCGGGGATGAATGCAGGTGAACGGCTAACCCTTGCACGGATGGCGGGTGAAAGCCTGCTGGGTTCGGAATCCAAGCTTGCGGTGGTGCGGTCGGGTATCGGGTCAGCCCAGGCTCGGATCGACACCGTTACCGCGCGCAATGCATCGGAAACGACCTCGCTCGAAATTGCGAGATCACAGATCACCGCGATTGATCCCTACAAAACCGCGACCGAGCTGGAAGCCGTGCGCAACCAGCTAGAAACGCTGTATACGCTCACCGCGCGACTTTCGCGCCTGTCCCTGGTGGATTTCCTGCGATGAAAGTCTCTTCTTGTCGTCCTGACAGTTCTGTCGCTTGGAATTCTCCCGGCCAGCGCAAATCAGATCCGGATCAAGGATCTTGTGGAATTCGACGGCGTGCGCGGCAACGATTTGGTCGGGTACGGGCTGGTCGTGGGACTGAACGGCACCGGCGACGGCATCCGCAACGCGCCATTCACCGAAGAGATGATGTCGAACATCCTCGAACGATTGGGCGTCAACATCACCGGCGAGCAGTTTCGGCCGAAGAACGTTGCGGCGGTTTTCGTGACGGCCACACTGCCGCCCTTCGCGCGCGCCGGCAGTCAGATTGATGTCACGGTTTCGGCGATTGGCGATGCCAAGAGCCTGTTGGGCGGCACCTTGATCATGACGCCCCTGAACGCGGCGGACGGTCAGATCTACGCGGTCGGGCAGGGCACGATCATCGCAGGTGGCGTTGCCGCTGCCGGCGACTGGGGCGTCCGAGGTTCAGGGTGTGCCGACCTCTGGCGTGATCCCGTCCGGCGCGCGGGTCGAGCGCGAGATCGAATTTGATTTCACTCAACTCAGCTCGATCCGCCTGGCTTTGCGAACCGCTGATTTCACGACCGCCGAACGCATCGAAATCGCGATCAACCAAGCCTATGGCCGAACCGTCTCGCGGATGCTCGATTCGGGCACGGTGCTGCTTGATATTGGCGCCACCCAAGAAATCTCGCCGGCTCATGCATTGGGTCGGATCGAGAATATCGAGGTTGAACCTGAACGCAAGGCGCGGGTGGTTGTCGATCAGCGGTCGGGAACGATCGTGATGGGAGAAGATGTCAGGATCTCGCGCGTCGCCGTGGCGCAAGGCAACCTAACCTTGCGGATTCAAGGAACAGCCACTGGTCGTGCAACCCAACCCGTTCACCGAAGGCGAGGTTGTGGTGGTGCCGCGGACCTCGGCCTCGATTGAAGAGGAACCCGGCAGAGGCCTTGCCGAAGTCTCGGAGGGAACGTCGCTCTCCGAGGTGATCACCGGGCTGAACGCCCTTGGGGTATCGCCGCGCGACATGATAGATATTCTGAAAAGCATCAAGGCGGCCGGCGCGCTGCACGCAGACTTCGTCGTCCGTTAAGTCGGCCGTTACCTGGCCTGCCGCGCGACTGTACGAGCACCTGCTCGCCCCAACTTGAGGGGCTGCGGTTCGGACCGGCCAGCACTAGAAGTAGCTGCGCACCAACGCGCCCGAGATCAGCGTCCAGCCATCGGCGACCACGAAAAATGCCAGCTTGAACGGCAGCGAAACAATTGCTGGCGGCACCATCATCATACCCATCGACATCAGGATAGCGGCCACGACCAAGTCAATGATCAGGAAAGGCAGAAAAATCAGAAAGCCGACCTGAAAGGCACGTTCAATCTCGCTCAGCAGAAACGACGGCACCAGCAGCGACAGCGAGGCATCGGGGTCAAGCGATCCGGCGAATTCTGCGCCCTCGCGAAGCTCTGCCAGGCTGAAGAATGTTTCGGGGTCGGTTCGGGCGGCCATGAAACTGCGAAACGGATCGAGCGTTCGCGAAAACGCTTCCTCGGGCTGCAACTGGCCCGCCACCATAGGACTCACGCCGTTCTGCCAGGCCTCGACAAAGACCGGCTCCATCACGAAATAAGTCAGAAACAATGCCAAGCTGATGACCAGCATGTTCGGCGGAGCCTGTTGCAGACCAATGGCCTGTCTGAGGATCGACAGAACCGTCACGATGAACGGAAAGCAAGTAACCATGATCGCAAGGCCGGGCGCCAGGCTGAGGATTGTGATCAGCGCCAGCAGCTGGATGCTGCGCAAGGAAAGTGAATCGATGCCGTCCAGCGAAAGGGACAGGTCCTGCCCAAGGGCCGGCCCAGCCAATAGCGCGGCGGACAGCCCAACGGCGATACCTGACCGGACGGCATAGGATCGTTGCATCAAAGGCCGTTCTTCAGATCGGCGATTTCGGTCAGTCGGACGGCGAGCTGCCCCGCCGCATCCCCCTCCAGTTCCTGCAGCTCACCACGCGCGATCAGCTTGTCGCCGACAAAAAGCTCCACAGGATCCTCGACCCGCTTGTCCAGCGGTAGAACAGAGTCTCGCTTGAGGTTAAGAAGGTCACGCACCAGCGGTCGGGATTTTCCGACGGATACGGTGATTTCGATCGGGATCTGTGCGAATGGGTTCCCCGCTTTGTCGCTAACGGGGACGGCTGTGTCGGCTGCGTCATCCATGCCTTACGGCCTCCTTGTTAATGTCGGTGAGGGCCGCAAGCGCGGCGCGAATGTTTGAAATGGCTTCGGAGAAATCGAGCGAGAGTTCCGACTTTCCGGACTGCAGATAGACTTGACCCTCGCCAAGCGACGGTTCCTCTTTCACGACGAAATTCATGTGGGCGATCGAGGACAGCACCGGTTCGAGGGCGGCGCGATTGGCCGGGGTCGTCACAACCTCGATCGGCGCATCGACCGCCTCCCGTGCGATCGGCAAGGCGGCTTCGATGACATGATGGGCCAGCGATTCGCGGACCAGGTCGGGAAGGAACTTTCCGGTGATCTCCAGAAGCAGCGGTTCAAGGGATCGCATGACATGAGTCCGCGCCTCATGAAATGTGAACCCGATATCCTGAAGATTGTGGGCCAGTTCTGTCTTGATCCGCGACTGCTCCTGCAACGCTGAATGCATCGCGTCCTCATACCCTGCGCGATAACCCTGTTCGTAATCCGCCCCCGAGGCCGGATTGTCCGAGTCCGGATCGAGAGGTGACAGCGAGTGTGCATCGAAGCTCGCCGACGCCGTGATCAAGCTTGCCTTACTAAAATCTTCGAGGGTGAGTGCGTGGGTCATGAAGTTGTCTCCTCTGCGTCTTCCATCCAGGACTTCAGGATTTCGACCGTTTCCGGGCGCCGGTCAGAAATAAGCTGGCGTAATCGGGTTGCCGGATCGTTCTGTTGGGCTGGCCCGCGGTCATCCCGCAGCGCTCCACCTGACGTATTGCGACTCGCGGTTCGGACGGGCGGCATGTCGCTGTCATCAATCTCGCCGGTCAGCGCCGGAGCGGGCGTTGCGGTTCTGGCGTCTGCGACCGGCGCGGGCAGAGAAGTAGCGCGGTCGGCTGCGGCTGGCGGCGGCGCCAGTTCCGGGCGGCGTGCCGCGCCGGACTGCGCGAAGATCGGTCGCAGGACAAAGAGCCCCAGAACAAGGCTGACCGCCGACAAGACGCCAAGCTGGATCAGTGTCATTATGTCCAGAGCAAAAGACTGGAGCATCGACGATTGCGCATCGGTGCCGAGCTCCGGTAGAGCTTCGAATTGCATGGATTTCAGCGTGATCGAATCGCCGCGTTCCGCATTGAAACCAACGGCCGATGCCACGAGCTCTTTCAGCGATGCCATCTCCTCCTCTTCGCGAGCAACCCATGTCTGATCACCGGTATTGGGATCGGTCTGCAACACCGCGTCCAGCAACACCGCGACCGAGATCCGCTTGATTGCGCCCGGTGCCCGAATGACTTCACGCGTGGTTTCGGACACTTCATAATTGGTCCGCTCGCGGGTCTCGCTATTGGTGCTGGAAGAGTTTCCACCCGCCGCGCCATCGCCCTCTGGCAAGTTGCTTGCCACAGTCACCGAATTGCCCGCAGCATCCTTGGAATTGCCAGAGCGCTCCTCGACATCCAGACTGATCGCAACACGGCTTTCGGGGTCGATGTTGCGCTCTGTGATTGCCTCGCTTTCGGTAACCGATTCGATGCTGACCTCGACAACCGCTTTTCCGGCGCCGACCCGAGCCTCCAGCAGCCGCAACAGGTTCTGGCGCAAGACATCGGCACGATCCTCGCCGGCAGACGACGTCGCCGCGGCTTCGTCACCCGACGTCAGCAGGCCATTGCGGCTATCAATGACCGAGACATTCTCGGGCGACAGCCCCGCCACGGCGGAGGCGACGAGATAGACCAGGGCGCGTGTGTGTGGTGCCGAAAGCGGGCCGCCCGAGGGTGTGATCGTTACCGAGGCTGTAGGCTTGGCAGCATTCCGAAACGGCTGAGAGGTCGTGTTGGCGATATGAACCCGCGCCGAAGTGATGTTCGGATTGGACAGTATTGTTCGGGCCAGTTCGCCTTCTTTTGCGCGCCAGTAAGCGGCATCGAACATCTGAGCTGTCGTGCCGAAACCCGACAGGTTGTCCAGCAGTTCATAGCCCTGACCGTTGATCGCGGGCATACCTTCGGCCGCCAGCGTCATGCGCAACTCATCCCGCCGGGCGGCATCCACGAAGATCGAGCCTGCCCGAATGTCAAAGGCGACGCCACGTTGTTCCAATGTCTGCACGACTTCTCCGGCGGCGCCCGGTTCCAGTCCGGAATAGAGCAGCGCCATGGATGATGTCGTGGCCACCCGCACGAGTCCCAGAACGGACAGCACGACGACAATCGTTGTCGCGGTCGCCATCATCCGCCGACGCGGGTCCATATTGATCCACAGATTTAGAAACGACTGCAAGGCGGACCTCCTGGAATTGATCGGGCTTCTGCCCGGCCTTGGTCCCACAATGAATCGATCCGCCTTAACAATCGGTTAGCCAAACCGTCTTAAAAGGAGCTCAAGGTAAGAAAACAGGCCACCATATGACCGCTGAGACCACCGATATCGAAGAGAGCGCCCCGAAAAAGTCAGGCAAGGGATTGCTGATCGGGATGATTCTGGCGGTTCTGCTGGGTGGCGGCGCGTTCTATGCGGTCTGGTCGGGCCTGATCCTGGGGGAAGACGCCGCGCATGGGGGCGAAATGGAGCCTGTGGTGCAGGGGGCGTTACCTGATGTGTTGTTCCTGCCAATCCAGCCGCTCGTCATCAACCTCGGAGGCAGCGGCGAGAATCGCCATTTGCGATTTCAGGCCCAGCTAGAGGTCAACAAAACTGCGCTTGATGATGTCACCAGGATGCTACCGCGCGTGGTGGACGTGTTGAACGGTTACCTGCGCGCGGTCGACATCTCGGAACTTGAAAACCCCGCCGCTTTGGTTCGGCTGCGCGCGCAGATGCTGCGCCGCATTCAGGTCGTGACCGGTGAGGGGCGGGTCCGGGATCTGTTGATCATGGAATTCGTACTGAACTAGAGGCTTGCAATGGAAACTGTCGCCGACATCGTTCTGATCAGTGCCTCGCTGGCCGCTGCAATCTATTGCATCGTGCTGTCACGTCGGCTCAAAAGGTTCACCGACCTTGAAAACGGCGTGGGCGGGGCGATTGCAGTTCTATCGGCGCAGGTCGACGATATGACCCGAACGCTCGAACGGGCGCAAGGCTCTGCCAAGGGTTCGGCTGAGTCGCTGGAGCAGCTTTCGGGACGGGCCGAGGGCGTGGCTCGGCGGTTGGAACTCTTGGTGGCCTCGATGCATGATCTGCCCGAAGCGGTGGGTCAGGCAGCATCAACTGCCAAGATGAAGGCGCCGGAGGCTGCACCCCACGAAGTCGTCAAAGAGGAACCGCTATTCCTGAGTAAGCGGGCGCGGGCGCCGGAGGCGGCGGAATGAGTGCCTGGTCGGTCTTGAGACGGCAGTTTGCCTTGGGTCGAGGGGCGCTTTGGACCATTGCGGCGCTGATGGCGATTTCCGCAGTGATCCGCTTTGGCGCCGGTCCCGGTCACGCACTTGCAACAGAGTTGGCAAACCTAAAAGACGACGAGCAGGCGGTCAGCCCGCAGCCGTCGTGCACCACGCCCGACGAGTTGTCGGCTATTCTGGACGACGTACTGATCCGTGAACGGACGGTCGCCGAGCGAGAGCAGGATCTGGCCTCGCGTTTGCGAACGGTCGAGTTGGCGGAACAGGAGATACGCCGCAATCTGGCGGAACTTCAGGCAGTCGAGGAACGCCTGTCGCGTACCATCTCGCAGGCCGAAACCGCGTCGGAAGACGATCTTGCCCGCCTGACAAGTGTTTACGAAAGCATGAAGCCCAAGGATGCGGCGGTCCTGTTCCAGGAGATGTCACCGGACTTCGCGGCTGGCTTTATCGGCAGGATGCGGCCGGATGCAGCGGCACAGCTGATGGCGGGCCTCACGCCGGCTGCGGCTTATTCGATCAGCGTCATACTGGCAGGCAGGAACGCGCAGACACCGACGCAATAAGCGCCTGGATTTCAGGAATATTAACCTCGATCTGAAAGCTTCGATCTACCGAAGTTACAGCGATTCTGGAGGTCACTTTGATAGGAATTATCGGAATTGCCGTGATCTTCATCATGGTCTTTGGCGGTTATCTGGCCGCTGGCGGCAAGATGGGGATCATCCTCAAATCCCTGCCGTACGAATTTACCATGATTGGCGGTGCCGCGGCCGGTGCCTTTGTCATCAGCAATGACATGGCAGGTATCAAACACACGATGAAGGATGTCGGAAAGGTCTTCAAAGGTCCGAAATGGTTGCCGGGGGACTACCGCGACCTGCTGTGCCTTCTGTTCGAACTCATTCGCCTCGCCCGCCAGAACCCGGTGGCGCTGGAAGAACATATCGAAGCTCCGGACAGTTCCGCGATATTCTCGAAATACGCAAAGATCCTGACCGACAGGGAGGCGGTGAACCTGATCTGCGACACACTTCGATCTGCCTCAATGAACTATGACGATCCGCATCAAGTTGAAGAAGTGCTTGAGAAACGCATGGAATCGAACCTGCACCACTCGATGCATTCCAGCCATGCGTTGCAGACCGTCGCCGATGGCCTGCCGGCGCTCGGAATTGTCGCGGCCGTCCTTGGTGTGATCAAGACCATGGGTTCAATTGATCAGCCGCCCGAAATCTTGGGCAAGCTGATTGGCGGCGCGCTGGTCGGGACTTTCCTTGGGGTATTTCTGGCTTACGGCCTGGTCGGTCCTTTTGCCGAAAAGGTAAAAACCGTGACCGAGGATGACAGCCATTTCTATCAACTCATCCGAGAGGTTCTGGTCGCAAACCTCTACAATCACGCCACGAACATATGTATCGAAGTCGGTCGCCAAAACACGCCCAGCCATTGCCGACCATCCTTTTCCGAGCTGGAGGAAGCCTTGAAAGATGTCAAACAGGAAGCCGCCTGATGCTGCGATGGGCGTTTCTGATTGTGCTGACCCTCGGCGCGCGGGCCTCCGCGGCCGACATCGTCGTCGAGGCTGGTGAGCACGCCGATTTCTCTCGCCTCGTCCTTCAACTGCCCCAAGCAGACGATTGGTCATTCGGCAAGGTCGAAGACGGTTACGAACTGCGGCTAAAGACAGTTGGTAATCAGTTTGATTTGACACGGGTTTTCCAGAAGATACCAAAGTCGCGAATTGCCGCTGTCACCAACCCGGACGGTTTTAGCGTACGCCTGAAGGTCGCCTGCGACTGCCATGCCGATGCGTTCGAGATACGCAATGGCCGGATCGTTCTTGACATCAAGGACGGTCCGCCCAAGGCCGAGTCCGTTTTCGAACAACCGTTGACGAACGCCCCGGCCGAGCCAGAAGCCGAAGATAGCATCGACGAGCCGCCGATGATCTCGGAGACGGCGTTAGACAACCAGACCTTGCCCGTCGAACCGCAACCAGAAGACTTGGCTCAGACCATGCCCGAACCGGCAATCGTGCCGGTCGCTGAAAAGTTGGTCAGCAAAGAAGTCGACGATAGCCGTCCGATCTCTCTCGACACTCAGGTGCTACCGCTATTTGGTTTTGGGTCATTCCCGTTCAATCCCCTGAAGGCGGGAACCGATGCCCGCCTGGACATGATGGAGAATGCGCTCATTCATCAACTTGGTCGCGCATCTTCTCAGGGCCTGATCCTACTGGCGCCCGGTTCGGAGGCTCCCGAGCCATTGCCGAAGCCAGAGACCGGCCCTGACCAGAAAACCACTCGCCGCGCCGATATTCCGCCAGAAAGTGAGGACCCTCCATCGCAGCATGTTCGTATCGAGACCGCTTTGGACCGCGCCGCGCCGCGCCAAGGCCTCGACCAGGAGATGACGTTCGAAGGTAGGGAATGTCTCCCCGACGCCTATTTCGATGTTGCCGCCTGGGGTCCGGAAGATACCCGCTCGGGTCTGTCGTTGGCGATAGATCGGTCGGTACTCGGCGAGTTTGACGCGCCGCTGGATGCGGAAATCGAAGCCGCTGTCCGCCACTATATACACCTGGGGTTCGGTTTCGAGGCAAAGGGCCTGCTGTCCGCGTTCACCGCCAAAATCGACCGAGCTGATATCCTTTGGCAACTGGCAGATATTGTCGATGACCCGGGAAGCGGTCGGGCGATTGCTCTCCAGACTCTAGATCAGTTGCAGCTCGATGGCCGCACTTTGGGCCGTTCTTTCTGTACCCGGTCTTCAACCCGGAGATCCTGTCGAAGCTGCGGCGGTTCTGCAGAACTTCTCCGGTCTTCCGATCCACCTGCGTCAGCATCTTGGGCCTGTGCTTGCCGAGCGGTTTCTGGAAGCCGGTGACGCGGCCACCGCTACATCAATCCGCAACATGATCACCCGGAATCCGGCTGTGCCAGCGGCCGGGACAAGCTTGCTTCAGGCGCGGATCGACGCTGAGCTTGGCAAGGCCGAGGCATCTCTGCAGCAACTTCAGAGGGTGGTTTCGGAGGGCGGACCGGATGCGGCAGAGGCGCTTGTCGAACTGATTGATGCAAAATTCGATGCGGGTCAAGAAATCGACCCGCTGACCTCGCAATTGGCCGAGGCATTCGCGTATGAGAATCAAGGTACAGATATCGGTCGCCGGCTGACATTGACGGCGATACGTGGGATGATCGCAAGTCTGCGGCTGGAGGCCGCCTTTGAGGCGATCAAGGACGCCACGGAGAATGGAGGCCTAACACCTGCGGAATTGGTCGAGCTATTGAACAAGGCGCATCTGACCAGCGCCGAAAACTCGAACAATGTCGATTTTCTAAAGTTGTTGCGACTTTTTCGGTGATCTCACCGATATACCGGAAATGCGCTCTGCCCGGCACGCTGTTGCAGCCCGGTTGCTGGAACTGCGGTTCAGCGATCATGTTCGGACCTTGCTGATCTCCGAAGAACGACCACCGGATAATGAGGACCGGGTTAAGCTCGCGCAGGCTGCCCTTATTGAGCGCAAGGCGGCAGTGGCGCTGTCCTATTTGGTCGGCCTGCCGGATCCGGAAATCGTGGGACTGCGCGCCCAAGCCTTGGAAATGGCAAACCAATCCGCTGATGCCGCCGATCTATATCAGGCCGATGGGCTGATAGTCGACGCCGCCCGCGCGGCCTGGGTGAGCGGCGACTGGGATATCGTTGCCGCCCTTGGCACAGATCGGCAGAAGTCGGCTGCCGACCTGTTTGCGACCCTGGGGAGGCCAGGCCAAACGCAGGATGATGCCGGTCCAGAGGCTATGCCGACAGATGGCGTGAAGGCTGAGGTCACCCCGGATCCGGCCCCGACTCTTCAGTCTGGGAGAGCGTTGCTTGAACGCAGCCAGTCGACCAGGGACGCCATATTGGGATTGCTTGACGCCGAGAGGTGAACGCCTCGGCCTCAGTTGTTTTGGTTACCGTTCATAAAGGTCCGGTTGCTAGCATCTGACCAGGTATCAGCAAGAATTGCGAATCCGATGGACAGAAAGTCGAACCAATCGCCCGGAAGCCGCGTGGCTGACTTTCGCCGCGTGAAGCGAGCCGGGCTACGATCTTGCCTGTTGGCAGCCTGGATCGCGCTGATCGCCGCCGTCCCAGCTGTCGCCAGCCCGTCAGTTGCCGAAATCTGTGACGCAGCGGCCCAGCGCGCGGCTAGCAAGACTGGTGTTCCGCTATCGGTGTTGATGGCAATCACCAGAACCGAGACCGGGCGCAAATCCGGTGGCCAGTTCCGGCCTTGGCCGTGGACTGTCAACATGGAGGGCAGGGGTGTTTGGTTCGATACGCCGAACGAGGCCCGCTCTTATGCGTACAAGCATTTTCAGCGCGGGGCTCGCAGCTTTGACGTGGGCTGTTTCCAACTGAACTACAAATGGCACGGCAAAGCCTTTCGCTCAATCGACGAGATGTTCGATCCGCAGATCAATGCCAACTACGCCGCCGGCTTCCTGCGCGACTTGTTTCACGAGACCGGCAGTTGGGAGGAAGCGGCAGGCGCGTATCATTCCAGAACCAAGAAATATGCCGATCGCTACAAGAAACGGTTCCGGTCTTTCAGGACTGCTTTGGCATCGCATGATTCCGGAGAGAGACCCCAACTACCCTTACCGCAATTACCCGACATCACGGCGCCGCAAGACAAGCCCCGGGTCAATCGCTTTCCACTTCTCCTGGCGGCAAACAGTCAGGGATCGCGGCTTGGCTCCCTGGTGCCGATTTCGGCCGGCGCGGGCGGCCTGCGCCTGATCGATGTTGGCGGAAACTGATCCACATGACCATGTCGATGATCTTCCGCCCAACAATCTTGCTGGCCCTCGCCCTGATGGCGGTCATCGTGATGATGATCCTGCCGATGCCCGCCTGGGTACTGGATGTAGGGCTTGCTGCCTCTTTCGCGCTTGCGATCCTGATGTTTACGGTGACGCTGTTCATTGAGCGGCCGCTGGATTTCTCGGCCTTTCCCACCGTTCTGCTCGCGTCTCTGATGCTGCGGTTGTCGCTGAACGTTTCATCCACCAAACTGATCATCGGCGAGGGTCATACCGGCACCAATGCCGCTGGAGACGTCATTGAAGGTTTCGCCAACTTCGTCATGAGCGGCAGCGTCTTTCTTGGTCTCGTGGTCTTTGGCGTTCTGCTGATCGTGAACTTCATCGTCATAACCAAGGGTGCTGCACGCATGGCCGAAGTCGGCGCTCGTTTCGCGCTCGACGCGATGCCGGGCAAACAGCTTGCCATCGACAGCGACATGTCCGCCGGGGCAATCGACCATGCCGAGGCCAAGGCGCGGCGCGAGCGTGAGCAGCCGAGACGACGTTCTTCGGCTCGCTGGACGGTGCCTCGAAATTCGTCAAGGGCGACGCGATTGCCGGGCTGCTGATCACACTGCTGAATCTCGTCATGGGCCTGGTGATTGGCACGATCCTGCACGGCATGCCGATCGGCCGCGCGTTCGAGACCTACGCGATCCTGACGGTCGGCGACGGGCTGGTGTCAGCAGATCCCGGCGGTCATCATCTCGATCGCCTCTGCCCTGCTGCTGGCGCGCGGCGGTGCGACGGGGTCGATCGATATCGCGCTTTTCACTCAACTCGGCCGTTATCCCGCCGCGCTCTCGCAACGGTGGCTGCATTGATGGCGCTGTTCGCGTTGGTGCCCGGCCTGCCGTTCCTGCCGTTCGTGCTGGGGGCTTCGGGCCTCGCGATTTCGGCCTCGGGTCGTCTACCGGGCCAATGAAAAGCGCGCTCTGGCCAAAAAGATCACCGAAACGCCGATCGCCGTGCCGAAAAAGGCCTCGATCGGCGATGTCCTTGATCTCGACGACATCCATGTCGAATTCGCCCCGGATCTGGTGGCGATGGTGCTGGATCCCGAGATCGGTCTCGAGGCCCGGATCGAGAATATGCGCCGCCATGTGGCAACCGTCTTCGGCCTGATCCTGCCGGAGATCCGGCTGACCGACAGCGCCTCTTTGCCGTCGGGCACCTATGTCGTGCGGATCCAAGGGGTCGAACAGGCGCGCGACCGGCTCTATGCCGACAAGGTCCTGGCGCTGCTGACGGAGGATAGCGGCACGATCCCGGCCGGTGACGATGTGAAAGAGCCGGTCTACGGCGCCCCGGCCCGCTGGATCGCCGCGGCGGACGAACATGAAATGGCCCTTTCGGGCATCACTCTGGTCAACCCGACCGAGGTGCTGGCGACGCATCTGCTGGAAATCCTCAAGCGCAACTTTGCACGGCTGCTGGGTCTGAAGGCTTTGCGCCAACTGCTGGACGAGATGACCAGCCTGACCGATCCGGCGCGGTCCGAAGCCAATCGCCGCATCATCGATGAACTGATCCCTGATCGTGTTCCCATCGACCTTCTGCTGACGACGTTGCGCCTGCTGCTCGAAGAGCGGGTCTCGATCCGCAACCTGCCGCTGATCCTTGAAGCGATCGCCGAGATCCGCCCGGTCACGGCAGCGCCCGACGCGGTTTGCGAACATGTGCGCCAACGGCTGGGATTTCAGTTGGTTGCGGAACTACGCCGCAATGACGGCACCCTGCCACTGGTCCAGCTGGCGCCGGAATGGGAGCAGCAGTTCAGCAAGTACCAGCTTGGCGCTGACGGTGCGAGCCGAGACATCGCGCTTCCGCCAGAGGATTTCAACCGGCTGGCCAACGCAATGGCCGAACGTATCGCAAAAGCCAGCGAGTCCGGCATCTATCCCGCGGTCGTCACCAGTACCCGACGACGGAGGTTCCTGAAAACCGTCCTGACGGCCAAAGGGGTTCCGAACCCGGTGCTGTCGTTCGAAGAAATCGGCACCGAGGCACGGCCCTCGATCGTCGGGCTGGTACCGGCGTGACCGCGGAACTGGCGGACCTGTTGGGGTTCGGGCAGGCGGGCCTTTTCGTTGGGTTCGTCGTGTTTCTGCGGGTCGGTGCGGCGATGGCTGTGCTGCCGGCCGTTGGCGAACGCTCGATCCCGCAACGAATCCGGCTGGTTCTGACCCTTTGCTTCACCATCGTCGTCACGCCAGCTGTCTTTACGACCGTCTCTCCCCTGGCTGAAGCCGGAGCGGTGATCGGCATCTTCCTTGCAACCGAAGTTCTGGCGGGGCTTGCAATTGGCCTGTCGCTTCGGCTTTTCATCCTGGCTTTGCAGACGGCTGGCGCGATGGCGGCGCAGGCCACGTCTCTTTCGCAGATCTTCGGAGGTGCCGCCGTAGACCCGCAGCCGGCCATCGGTCATCTGATGGTGGTGTCGGGCCTGGCCCTGGCGGTGACGGCTGGCTTTCACATCAAGGCGGCCGAGTTTCTTATTTTGTCCTACGATATGTTGCCGCCGGGGCGCTTTCCGCAGGCCGGAGCCCTCGCGGATTGGGGCGTTCTGCGCATCGCCCGTTCCTTTGGCCTTGCCTTTACGCTGGCGGCGCCGTTTGTGATTGCGTCGTTGATCTACAATATAGCATTGGGCGTCATCAACCGGGCCATGCCGCAGCTGATGGTCGCCTTTGTCGGGGCACCAGCCATTACCGCGGGTGGTTTGATCCTGATGCTTGTCGCGATGCCGATCCTGTTGTCGGTCTGGCTGGCGGCGATGTCCGGATTTACCGCCGATCCGTTTGGTGTATTGCCATGAGCGGCGGTTCCCCGGACGAAGACAAGCAACACGAACCAACCCAGAAAAAGCTCGACGATGCCCGCAAGAAAGGTGATGTCGTCCGATCCACCGATCTCATCACGGCGGCTTCATACGGGGGATTCCTGCTCGTCTGGATCGGCTTCGGCGGGCAGAGTGTGCTGTCGCTGGGCGATGCGCTGTCGGCCCTGCTGGAACGTTCGGTTCCATTGTCGGATGCGTTGTTTTCAGGCACGCCACAGCCTGTGATGGGTGCGATGATGATGGCCGTCATCCTGCCGCTGCTGCCCTGGTTCGCGGTGCCCGCCGTTTCGGTGCTGCTCTCGGTCATAGCGCAGCGGGCCTTCGTGGTGGCGCCCGACAAACTGCAACCCAAGGCCAGCCGGATCTCGATGATCGAGAATGCCAAAAACAAGTTTGGCCGAAATGGCCTGTTCGAGTTCTTCAAGAGTTTCGTGAAACTTCTGGTTTTCTCGTTGGTTCTCGGCTGGTTTCTGTTGGCCCGAACGCCAGAGATCCTTGCGACGCTGCATCTCGATCCCACTGTCGTATCGCTGGTTCTGGTCCGGATGTGCCTGTCGTTTCTGCTGATCGTGCTGGTCGTCTCGGGTGTGGTTGGCTGTATCGACTATCTCTGGCAGGCGGCCGAACATCTGCGCAAGAACATGATGTCCCGCAAAGAGGTCATGGACGAGGCGAAGCAGCAGGACGGCGATCCCCATATGAAGCAACAGCGGCGGCAAAGGGGTTACGAGATCGCGATGAGCCAGATGCTGGCCGACGCGCCAACCGCGGATGTTGTCGTCGTCAACCCGACGCACTATGCAGTGGCACTGAAATGGGGCCGGGCGGCGGGGACCGCGCCAGTTTGCGTGGCCAAGGGCGTCGATGAAATCGCCGCTCGGATCCGCGAAATCGCCAATGAAAACGGCATTCCGATCCACCGCGATCCGACGACGGCCCGCGCCATGTTTGCCGTTGTCGAAATTGGTGAAGAGATCAGGCCGGAACACTACCGCGCCGTTGCCGCCGCCATCCGATTTGCCGAAACGATGCGGAAACGCGCGGGCCGAAAGGGAGTTCGGAAGTGACCGATCAGGCGCGGCATTTGCACCGGCTCTTGTTGATGATCAAGGATATAGAACTCGCCCGCCTAAGCGAGTTGTCTACGCAGGTTCGCGATGCGCAATCGGCTAGCGAAGGGCTGCGGTATGCAGAGGATCAGCGTGCACAATATATCGCAAAACTGACCGCGCCCGACCCGGCGCTGTCTGCAGGCGTGGATGAGAAGTGGCGGATCTGGTCCCGGCAAGAGGCCGAGCGGTTGTGTGAAGAGCTTGAGAAAATCTATGCCCGGCAGGAAACTCAACGTCTGCAGGCGCGCAAGGCGCTGGGCCGAATGCAGGCGTTCGAAGGCTTGCAGTCGCGCTTGAGCGAACGCAAAGGGCGCTGACCCGGTTTGACCGGGCCTCAGGTATCCTGTCTCACGATGTCGATGATCAACACATCCGTCACAACCTTGCCCAATGTCGATATCGCGGACTCGCGCAGCGCGTCTCGCAGGATGGTCATGTTTCGCCCATTGGTGAAGGCGCCATCAAAGCCGCCGGAATTGGCATGGTCGAAAAGCACCTGCAGGAAAGAGTCACGGATCTTCGGCTCGCGTTCGTAGATCAGTTCCTGTCCGCCCGCCGTCACCTCCAGGCTCAGCGACAGAACCACGAGCGCTTTGACCTTCTTATCTTCGACCACAGGGATCACGAACTGATTGTTAAGCTTTACGTAGTCGCGTACCGTACTTGGATCATCGGGATCGGGCTTCGACGCTGCCTCTGTATGCTCGTCGACATCCCCACATGGATTGATCTCGGCGTGATCCACTGGCGGCGGGCGCAAGAACAGACCGGCCCCGGCGCCTGCGCCAAGACCAATCAGGGCAATGATGATAGGTAACAGCAGCCGCATTGGATGACCTTTCAGAAGGGCAGGATCTTCTCGACGATCTGCTGGCCATAACGTGGTTGCTGGACCTCGGAAATCTGACCACGCCCGCCATAGGAAATCCGGGCAGAGGCGATCTTGTCATAGGTTATTTCGTTCTGACGCGAGATATCCTCTGGCCGGACATAGCCAGAGACCAGCAACTCGCGGATCTCGAAATTTACGCGCACCTCTTGCGAGCCTTCGATCTGAAGCACTCCGTTCTGCAGCACTTCGGTGATGGTGGCCGCAATCCGCAGGGTCAGCTTTTCCTTGCGGCGAACCGACCCGTCGCCTTCGGAACTGCTTTTCGATTTGGTAGAAATCGCGGGGTCAAGCGTCGCGCCGTCCGGCAGCGCCTCGTTGATCCGCTGTGGAATCCCCAGCAAAGACGGGACTGCCATGGATTCCGATCCGCTGCGGCTGCGCGACGAGGAATTGGAAATCTCGGCCTTGTCGTCGATCTCGATCACCACCGTCAGGATATCGCCGCGGGTCATGGCGCGGCGGTCGCCAAGCAGAGATTGCCTGCCGCTGTCCCAAAGCGACGATCGGTCCATCGGACGCTTGCGTTCGACGGTTTCGGGAAAGCCCGGCGACAGCATCGCCTGGTGCTCGGCATTGTTGGTGGCCGGCGTGAAGCCGGGCGTCTTGCCAACCTCTTTCAGTGACGAACAGGCCGCAAGGGCGATGCAAAGCAGTAACGGAAGGCGCATGGTGCAGATCCTATTGCGAGAGGGCGCTTTGATCGTTCAAAACGACGACCGATCCGTCCGGCGTGACGGTACCCCTGATCGTATTGCGGGAGGTGAGATTCATGACCCGGATCGCATCGCCGATACCGCCGCGCGCCAGTGCCCGTGCCTCGGTGGCGATCAAAAGGCGCGCCCTTGTTGAACACAAGTGTTACGATCTGATTGCGTTCGATGATGGCCGCCGGGCCAACATCTGATGCGGAGATCGACCGCCCCTCATAAAGCACGACCCGGGACTCGAGGCCGATGATGTCGTTCGGGCCGGCTCAACTCTCCGGGCAGATCGTTCGGCACCACGATCACGTCGGAGGGGCCCAGCAGGGTCTGGCTGCGGATCGTGCGCGCGGCAATCAACGTGTCGGCGCGCAGGGCCAGGCCGAGACCATCGCGATCATCAGAATGGCGCTGCCCCTCATCCTACCGGACCTGCGTCGTCGCGCCAGCATCTGATCGGCGGCAGTGATGACCTTGGCGTTCAGCTCGTATCCGCGCTGCGCCTCGATCAGTTCGGTCACTTCGCGCACCGCATCGACCGAGCTATCCTCCAGATAGCCCTGCCGCAAGGTGCCCAGACCGTCCTGCCCGGGCGTGCCGACAAGGGCCGGGCCGGAGGCGGCGGTTTCCAGAAACAGATTGCTGCCGATCGCCTCCAGCCCCTTGGCATTGGTGAAACCCGGCCAGGGTGAACTGGCCCAGCAGTTCCGGTTCGGTCGCGGTCGTTGAAATAGGCGTAGACCTCGCCCTCGGCATTGATCGAAATGCTGCGGGCATCGTCGGGGATCACGATGTCGGGCACCACGCGCGTGAGCCGTCCGAGGTGACGATCAGTCCGTCCGCCGACCGCTTCAGCGCCGCCGTCGCGGGTATAGGCCGACGGCGCCCGAAGGCAGCGTGACCTCCAGATATCCGTGGCCCTCGATCGCGAGATCCAGATCGCCGCCGGTTGGCGACAGCGATCCCTGCGACAGGTTGACGGTGACCGACGCGGGCCGCACGCCAAGGCCCAGCTGAACGCCCGTCGGCAGCACCGTGCCGTCCGAGGCGTTGATCGTGCCCGGCGCGCGTCAATTGCTGATAATGCAGGTCGGCGAACTCGGCGCGCCGGGCGTTGTAGCCGGTGGTGTTCATGTTGGCGAGGTTGTTGGAAATCACCTCGACCCGCATCTGCTGGGCGCTCATGCCGGTGGCGGCGATCTTGAGGGCGCGCATTCTGCTATCCTTCCTTATCGTGCCAAGTGTTTGAACGACGTTGCGGATGCGCTCATCCTCTTTGTCCAGAAATTTCTGGCCCATCTCGTAGGCGCGCTGCACCTCGATCATCCGGGCGATCTCGCGACACGGCATCGACGTTCGAATTCTCGACGAAACCCTGCAGGATGACGCTGTCTTCGACCGGCTCGACGCCGTCCTGCGGCCGCGAAACAGCGTGCCGGCCTGATGCTCAGGTCGGTCGGATCGGTCGGGCGGTACAGCCCGATCTGCGCCGATCGGGCGGCCATCTGCGCGACATCGTGCCGTCGGCGGCGACGCTGATGGCGGTCGCATCAGGCGGGACGAAGATCGGCGCGCCGCCAGCGTCCAGCACGCGATGCCCGTCGGGGGTGACCAGCTCGCCCTCGGCGCTCGGCGTGAAGGCACCGGCGCGGGTCAGTTGCTGGCCCGCTGGCGTTTCGATCAGAAAGAACCCTTCGCCCTCGATGGCGAAGTCAAAGCGGCCGCCGGTCTGGGTCAGCGGGCCCTGCACGCATCGACGTGTGGCCCGGACATGGCGCAGTGGCCATCGACAGCGACGGATCGCCATTGTCCATGGCGACGATGAATTCCGAAAAAATCAGCCCTTCCTGGCGAAAGCCGGTGGTCGAGACGTTGGCGATGTTGTTCGCGACCACCTGCATTTCGCGCATCAGCCCCGATTGGCGGGTCAGAGTGGTGTATCCTGCGATTGTCCATGTCTTAGCCCCCGCAATCAGCGGGATGATGCTGGTCCTGAAAGAATGCGATCAGCGTTTCGGTCATGAACCCCATCGACATCCAGAACACAGCCAGGATCGCCGCCAGCTTTGGCACGAAGGTCAGCGTCATTTCCTGAATCGAGGTCAGCGCCTGAAACAGGCCGACCGTCAGGCCGGCGACCAGCGCCACGGTCAGGATCGGGATCGAGATGATCACCGCGATCCAAAGCCCCTGGCGCAGCGTGTCGTAAAAGATCGATTTCGTTCCATGCATCAGACCGGCATCCGCAGGATTTCCTGATAGGCCTCGACCACCTTGTCGCGGATCGTCACGGCGGTTTCGACCGCCAGTTCGGTCTGCGCCAGCGCCTGCACCAGCGCATGCGGATCGGCGCCGCCGGTCATCGCGGCCTTCGCCGTTTGCTCGCCCTCTTGCAGGGTCGCGGCGAAATCCTGGGCGAGTCTTGCGAAATCGCCGCCCTGTCCGCCCGGTTCGGGCTTCGGCTCTGTGGCCGGGCGGGTCGCTGCATATTGCTGGGCGGCAAGTGAGGAACGGATGTCCATTCTGGTCTCCTCCTATACGGCGCAGAAGATCGAGCAGGCTTGTCGACATCTGCCGGGCCTGATCGAACATCTTGAGGTTCGCCTCATAGCTGCGCTGCGCTTCGCGCGCGTCTGCGATTTCGACCACCAGATCGACATTCGAGCCGTCATAGTGGCCGGTTTCGTCGGCCAGCGGATGGCCGGGGTCGAAGATCTGGTCAGCTCGCTTCGGTCCAGTTGCACCGGACCCGGTCTGCACCTCGCCGGTCGCGCTGGCCGCCGTCTACGACCTGCTTCGAACGGCGACGGTCTTGCGGCGGTAGCCGGGCGTATCGGCGTTGGCGATATTCTCGGAGACATGGCGCAGGCGCGTCGGCCTGCGCCTTCATGCCGCTGGCCGACAGCGCGAGAGTCTGGAAAAGATCATTCATCTGCATACCGCCTTTCTAGCGTCCGCGCCCAAGAGCGGTGCGCAGGATGTTCAGCGATGTTGGATAGACCGACAGCGCCAGGTCGTGCTGATGGCGTACCTCGGTCGCTTTCATCATTTCGGTTTCCAGCGAGACGGTGTTGCCGTTGGGCGAGGCCTGCCCTGCGCGTCCGGGACACTTCTGAAAGCCGCTGGCAATCCACGCTTCCGCACCCAGATGCCCGGCTCGCGTGGCCCGCATGGCGCTGGACGCCAGCGCTGTCGTCGATAACTTTCGGCGAAACTGGCAACATCGCGGGCGCGGTATCCCGGCGTATCGGCATTGGCGATGTTTCTGGCGACAGCGACTGGCGCGCGCTGGCATGTGTCGCCAAGCCTTGCGCCATCCTGAAATATCTCCAGCTTTTCGAACATCGGGGCTTCTCCCTCGATTTGTTCAACCAAGGCTTAACCCTGATTCCTTTAGAAAGAGTTGTCAGGAAATCAGGAGAATCCGATGACCCATCCAGGCCTTGACCTTTTGCAGGCAGAGATTGCAGCGCTGTCGCCGGTTCGGCCGGTTGGCCGCGTGGCCGAGATCGGCAAGGGGATCGTTCGGGTCACCGGTCTGTGCGACGTCTCGGCGCTGGGCGATCTGGTGGCGTTCCGCGGTCTGGCCGGGTCCGTCCGCGCCGGAGAGATCGTACAGCTGGACCGAGAGCTTGTCTCGATCGTGCCGGATGGAACGACCGAGAGACTGCAGATCGGCGACCGGGTGATCCTGACCGGCGATACCCAGATCGCCCCACATGACAGCTGGCTCGGACGGGTCATCGACCCGTACGGGTGTCCGCTGGATGGAAGACCGATCCTGCGCGGTCAGCACTCGCGCCCCCTTCGCGGCACCCCGATCAACCCGACAGAGCGGCGCAGTCTGGGCGAGCGACTCGAAACCGGGCTCGCGGTGTTCAACACCATGCTGCCCATCGTCCGTGGCCAGCGCATTGGCCTCTTCGCCGGCTCCGGCGTCGGCAAATCGACGCTTCTGGCAAAGCTGGCGCTAGGGCTTCAGGCCGATGTCGTCGTCATGGCGATGATCGGTGAACGTGGCCGAGAAGTGCGCGAATTCATCGAGCGTGTGCTGGGCCCGGCTGGCATGAAACGTGCAGTCGTGGTCGCCGCAACCTCGGACCTGTCACCGCTTGCGCGCCGTCGCTGCGCCTGGCGGCGATGGCGGTGGCCGAGCATTTTCGCGATGCAGGCAGGCAGGTGCTGTTCCTGGCCGATTTCGGTGACCCGCTTCGCCGAAGCGCATCGCGAAGTGGCACTGGCCGCGGGCGAACCGAGTTCCTACCGCGGCTTTCCGCCCTCGACTGCGCATATGATCACCACGCTTTGCGAACGGGCCGGGCCGGGTGCTGGCACATCGGGCGACATCACGGCGGTTTTCAGCGTGCTCGTCGCCGGGTCGGACATGGAAGAACCCGTGGCCGACATCCTGCGCGGCGTGCTGGACGGCCATATCGTTCTGGACCGGAAGATCGCCGAACGTGGACGATTTCCCGCCATCGATCTCTTGCGGTCTGTCTCGCGTGCTTTGCCGGAAGCCGCCAGTGGGGATGAGAACATGCTGATTCAGCGCGCGCGTCAACTGCTGGGAACCTACGACCGGAGCGAAATGATGATTCAGGCGGGGCTCTATACGTCCGGCTCTGACCCCGAGATCGACGCCGCGATTGAAGCCCACCCACAGCTTGACCGGTTCCTAGCAGAGAATGAGCATGAAGGCATTTCCGCCAGCTTCGCCCGACTGGCCGAATGCGTGGTTCAGCACGAAACAGATCCGCCAGACTGACGCGAGGTACGAATTCGGTGACAAAAGCAGGCATCCTAAAGTTAGCGTGACCGAAGCCCTTTCGCAGTCGGGCTGGCGTTGGTGCTGGAGATACGCAGGCGGTTTTGCAAGCAAACCGAGCTGACATTTGGCAACCCAATTCAATCGCGGCTGAGTTGACCCGATGCGGCTGAACTGAGCCCCAAGCCGCCGCCATGACTCTCAGCCTACCATTCCCGCTGTTTCCAGTCGCAGCGAAGGTTTGTCAGATCGTGGCCGGGACGCCGATCGACCAGCCAGGTTGCGGTCTGCGTGCTTCGCCGAGTTTGTCGGGTTGAGCCTGCTTTCGGGAACTGTGGATTCGAACCCGAATGGCTCAGTGTTGCATCGGGAGGTGTCGGCCTTTTTTCACACCGTCCGCCGGAAGCCCGCGTTCTGCAGCAAACTCAGAGCGTTGGCCGCTGGAGAGCTACCAAAAGCCGTATTCTCGATCTCGGACCGCGCCAGAAACAGCCGCGTCAGCTTTTCCTGTGCGGCTGGATCAGAGAATTGCGAAACGGTTTCATCCCCAAATACGCGGGCCGCTTTCTCTGTGTAGGTGCGCAGCTGCACATCGATGTCAAGGGCGGCGGTCGAACTCGGCAGGCCCAGAGCAGTTTCAAACACTTTCCGCAGCGGAGGTGTTCCCATGATCGTGAACCATTTGCCGTTTTCAGAGGTTTTTCGGTCAAGGACTGCGGACAATTCCCGCTTCAGCCCGATCGCCAGACGCAGGTTCTCATTCTGATTGCCGATGCCGATTTCAAACTGCTGAGTTCGATAGGCAGAGATGATCTTGTCGGGGAAATCCGAAAGCTTTGTGTTGGGTACATCGAAATCGCCAAATCCGAAGGCCTTGGAGAAGGCCAGATAGCGCTTGTCGGACAGCCGGTTGGCCAGCGCATCTGGCTGCAAGGTCCCATCTTCCAGAATCTTGCGGATGAAGAACTTGTTGTCGATGTCGGCCTCAAGTCCAAACGCGCCGAGGGCCACACCTAGAAGGCGGCGATCCGCCACCAGCGCCTCGGCACTGTCGATCGCCCCGATGCGCGTGGCGAAATGCTCGGTATCGCGAACCAGCGCCGGCGAGGCATCGAGCGCTTGCTGCTGGACTCTCGCGGGTGCGATTCAGGAATGCCCAGCCGGCAATGCCGCCGAACGGGACTACCGGCTGAAAGCTCATATCGGTCGCGCTGCGATCAGCCGCTCTTCGCGAGGCAGGAGACCACGCAATGCCTTGAGCGTCTGGTAAAACTGGCGGCCCAGAACGGTTTCTGTCGCAACGGCGAGCTGCTTGCGGCTGTCGGCATCGGTCAGGACCTGGCTAAGCTGCTCGATACCCCGCAAGAGCTGCAGTTTGGCATCGTCTGGATCGGCATCGCCGGACAGGACCAATTGCGCGATGTAACAGACCCGCCGGACCGGCGTGTTGACCTCTTCAGGGTGAATTGCATCGCGCAAACGCAGGATATTGGCATTCGGGGTCATGATGGACAGGCGGCTGCGCCTGTCGCCGTTTTCGATGACCGCACCGTTGATCAGAACCCGCTCTTTCGGGCCGAGTTTCAGGACAAGTCCGCTCATGGCTGCTCTCCCTGCTGGCGAAGGCCGCGCATGACGGCGGTGTTGATCTCGATCAGCGCGTCGGGGTTGGCGCCGGACAGACAGGATCTTGGTGGTCTGGTGCGCGGTGAATTCGGCCAGATAGAAGATCTGCGCCCGCAATCCCTGCGGCAGGTCGTTTGTCGGCGTCCGCCACATCGATGGCCAGCAAGGTCCAAAGTTGGCGATTGTCGTGCAAGGGCTTGGACACAGGCCGGGTAGTTGCGATGGGGATTGCGCCGTCTTCAGGCGGTGGGTGACGCGGGCGAAGGCGTCGTATTCGATGCCCGTTCATTGCGGATCGGGTGTAGCGGAGGAGGTATAGGCCGTTCGGGCCATATCAAGAGCGTTCACGTCTGGTCCTTCCAAGAGTGACGGTTTCAGGGTCACGCGGGCTTTGCCGCAACGTCGGTCGGGGCGCCGCTACGGCGCCCCGAACCAAGCCCTTAACGGAAGAGCGACAGGATCGACTGCGGCGACTGGTTGGCGATCGACAAGCGACTGGATGCCCAGCTGCTGCTGCACCTGAAGCGCCTGCAAGCGCGCCGAAGCCTCTTCCATGTCGGCATCAACCAGCGTCCCGATCCCGGCCTTCAGCGAGTCGGTCAGCTTGCCGACGAAATTCCGTCTGGGTGTCGATCCGGCCCTGAGCCGAACCGAAGTCAGCGGCAGCGTCGATTGCCATTGTCGATCAGCGTTTCGACGTTGCCAAGCGCGGCATTCGCGCCGCATTGGTAGTGACGTCAATCCGAATCGAGACCGAACAGACCACCAGAAGCGGTACCGTCGGCCGCACCTGCACGGGCCAGCGAAGCACTGGCTGCGTTGTTGTTGTCGACCTTCAGCATCCACTGGCCGGAGCTGTTCTGTGTCACCTGGGTCGAGATATCGGCACCCGCGCCACCATCGACTGCTGCTTTCAGACCCTTTGCGACATCTTCAATGGTCTCGTTTTTGCCGGCGACATAGGTATAGGTGTTGCTGCCGACCGAAATCTGATAACCGTCGCCCTCTGCCACATTGGCCGCGCCCGAGAATGCCACGTTCTCGGCGCGCTCGGCGATGGTTGCGGCCGAGGCCGTGGCGCCGGTTGCAGTCAAGGCAACGTCTTCGAAGGCTCTGGTAGAGGTCAGTGTGATAACCCCGCCTGCTGCCGAAGCGGTAACGCCAACAATCCCCAGGGCATTGATTGCACCGAAACGATACCGGCAGCGGCGGCCTCGTCGATAACGCCGAAATCACCGGCCGCGAAGTTGAGGGTGGCGCCGCCAACGATTTACTGTCAGGGCGTTGTCGCTCATGTCAGCGTCTCCGGCGATGGTAACGGTCGCGGTGTTGCCGGCATTGGTAGCCGCCGCCGCGCTCAGCGTCGCATTAGGCGACAGGTCGGTTCCAGTGCCAAGAACGCCTGCGGTTGTGGTCAGATCCTGCCGTGCGATCGTGATATTGCTGGCCGAGACCGAGCCGTCGCCGGCACGGTCGAGCGAGGACAGGATGTTCACATCCTCTGTGCCTTTCAGCAAGTTCAGGCCATTGAACTGGGCCGCATTGACGACCGAGTTGATCTGGTCGCGCAGCGCACTGATGTCGGTCTGAATCTTGTCGCGGTCAACGTTCTGTTCCTGCGCCGCGACGATCTTGGCTTTGATGTCGGTCAGCAGATCGGTCACGGTCTCCGAACCTTGCCGGGCCACTGCAACAGTCGATTCGCCAAGCGACAGGCTTTCGGAAATGCCCTTGAAGCCCTTCGACGTCCGCCTCCATCACCTTGGAAATCGCCCAGATCGATGAGCTGTCCTTGGCGGTGGCAATCGCTCATGCCAGTGGAAATCTCGCCCTGAGTCTTCGCGAGGTTTGCGTTGATACCTTTAAGAGTCTGCAGCGCAACCATCGCGCTCTTGTTTGTCAGAATGCTAGACATTCGTTTTCCCTTCCGTCTGACGGCGCTTTTGCGCCGGATTGAGTTATCGCCCGGTCAGGCGAGATCTGCGTCATTCTGACGGTTGCAGGCATCCGGGATTCAACCGGCTGCGCCACCCCTTGGGATGCCTGGCGAATTTGGCAGCCAGGTGCTAACGGAATGCTAAGCGCAGCGGCCGGATTGCTTCGACTTTTAGTCAAATCGGATCGCTCCATCCTAGAATCGCCGTTCCAGAGAACCGGTATGATCCGAACAGGCGCTGCGCCGGCCGCTGTCATCGTAGGTTTCCAGTTCGGGTGGCGGCGCACCTGTGCCGCCAAGTCCGTTGGCAACGGACCGGATGCCATGTGCGGCGGCCTCCAGCAGCGTGCGATTACGGGCGGCCCTTTGCCGCAAGTCCGTCAGCCGCTCGCCGTCCGGTCGATCATTGGCAGCCAGTGCGATCAGCCGCTCCTTTTCCGGGGCCAGCTTGCGCAAGGCACCGAAGTCACCGCGAAGAATCGCCTTGCGCTCTCGCTCCAGCAGATTTGCGAGGTCGCGCGCGCTGTCACGCCTTTCAAACAGTCCCATTGCTGCGCTCCTTCAAGGTGTTGAACACTGCCTCTGCCAGGCCGATACCACCGGATTTGACCATCTCCTGCGCCTGCGCCTGTCGGAGGAACGATCCGAACTGCTCTTCTCCGACACCGCCGCCGAAGCTGTCCCGCGCGGCACCAAACCCGGCCGATTTCAGCATCTCCGCAAGGAATGTCGCTTCCAGATCCTGCGCAACTCTCCAGATCGCCTGATCCTTGGGGTTGTGGTTCGGGGCAGCGAGGCCCGAGATGAGAGCTGCAACATCCGTCATCATATCCGTCCAATTCGATCTGCTTTGGTCCATTTGGACAGAGACCGGTAAAGAAGCGGTAACCAAGTGCGGTCATAGTCCACTCAACGGCGAAGAATTCGCGGATGGATCATGATTGAACCTAACCTTTTTGCACTGTTCGGTCCCGGGACGGGAATCCGTGCGCAAGCCTAGACGTGACGCTGACGGCGGACATGGCTTCGATCTTCGAGCGGTTCATGCAGACCGATCCTCAGGGTAAAGAAGAAACTGCAATGGTTGCGTTCCCGGCAGAGATGGGCTCTTGCCGCTCCGTTGCCCGATCCAGCGGTTCTTCAGGCAAAGAAGGTCGGTGAACTCTCGATATCCCAAGGCAAGCATTCTGACGTCACATCCAAATTGGCGGTCGACCTGCCGTTTGGCTCTGCTTTCAGCGAACAAGCTGGAAGGCGCGGGCCTTCGGTGGATGTGCCACGCCTTTCGTTCACGTCATCCGTCGGAGTCGGATCAGCAAAACCCCCGGCGCACCCGCCCGACTTCGCGCAAGTCGGGCAGGCTGACATCGTGCCTTCCGCCGATTCTCCTTTGCCTGCCGCTCCGCTGCCAATTTCAACAGCGGGCGAACCGGGAAACACTCTGGCAGGTGATTTGGCGGAGCTCCCTCTCGGTGAGCAAAACGGGATACGCCTGCCTTCTGCCGACGCTCCGCCCCTTTCGATAGCGCCATCCGCCGCGCCTCAATCGGCAACGCTCGCGTCACCTCCGACCGAACTCGCGCCAGCCGTACGACCTGGCATCAGCGCGCCTGCCACCGACGCCCCTTTGTCTCTCGCTCCGCAACCGATTTCGACACCCGTCGAATCAGCAGGGGCACTGGCAGAAGAGGTGGCCAGACCACCTCGCACTACGTCGCCGGACCTGTCTGCTTCGACAGCCCTATCGGGCCAACCGAAACAGCAAGTCGCCGTGCAACCCATCTTGGCGGCACCTGTCGTGCCCCATCAAGCAGCGAATCCCGGTGAATCCGTGTCCGCGAATGTGAACCGGGGTCCGGACGGAGTAATAACCGCATCACTGGTGGATCGACCGCCAAACGCGGCGACACCCACAGAGGCCCCGGCCAACGCGCTGCACCCCAATCCGCAATCTGTTGCGATCGGCCCTGCGCTGTCGCCCATTGCGCCCGGCAAGCCGGCTCGACAACCAAACGAAGGGCGCCCGAAGCCCAAACCCGGGTCAGCGCCAGATCATCCGCCCACGCCTCAGTTGGCCGGCGCAGCCCCGGTCGTGACATCTTGGCTCCGGCATCGCGCAGATATGCCCAATGCCGCCCCTCTTGTCGCAGAAGTTGCAGGTGTCGGCCCCGAGGTCCGACCGGGCGCGCAGCGTCGCGGCGCGGGCAGAGACCGAAGTGCCATTCGTCGCTGACCGACCCGCGTCCCAGGAAACCTCTCTGGCACCGATAGCTCCGTTGACCACACCTGCCGGTACGCCCGCCGATGCTCTGGTGGTCTTGGCTGACCCGGCGATTGATCTCGCGGCAGCCGAGGTTCAAAGGGCCACCTCACCGGCAGCCGAATCCGGCCGAACCGCGCCCGCGTTTGCCGAGCATGCCCCCCGCGTTATCGAAACCATCGCCCATGCCGCCCGCGCTCTGGCAGATCGCCCGGTTGAACTGGTTCTGAACCCAGAAGAACTTGGCCGTTTGCGGATGACCTTGGTTCCGTCCGACGGCGGTATGACGGTTCAACTGACCGTCGAACGCCCCGAAACGCTGGAACTTCTGCGCCGCCACATCGACCTACTGGCCAGCGATCTGCGTCAGGCCGGATACGACCGGTTGTCTTTCGGGTTTGCCGCCGATCAGCAGGCAGGTGGGCAGCCGACGCCAGAACACGCCAACCGGCAGGAAACCGCAACCCAGCAGGACACTGCGCCCGTAACGAATCCGGCGCAGCAACCGGGTATGCTTAGCCTCACCCTGTCCGAGGGTGGACTCGATTTGCGACTTTGACAGGAGAGACCATGGAAATCACATCGACGACGACCGCCACGCAGACAGCAGCCGCCCCGACGGCCGCCACAGCGAAGACCCCGATCAGTTCGGATTTTGAGACGTTCTTGCTGATGCTGACCACGCAGATGCAGAATCAGGATCCGCTCAACCCGATCGAATCGGCGGATTTTGCGGTGCAACTGGCCACTTTTTCGGGCGTCGAGCAGCAGGTCAAGACCAACGACCTTCTGCAGTCCCTGGCGCAGCAGATGGGGATCATGGGCATGTCGCAGCTGGCCGGCTGGGTCGGCATGGAGGCGCGGGTTGCCGCGGCGGTCCAGTTCGATGGCAGCCCGATTACCTTGGCGCCGGAGTTTCCGGCTGGCGCTGATCTTGGCACACTTGTCGTGCGCAACGAAGCCGGGGCAGAAGTGCAGCGCATGACGCTGGCACGCACCGAAGGCAGGGTCGAATGGGCCGGCGTTGGCGAGGATGGCACGCCCCTGCCGCCCGGCATCTACGCCTTCGAGCTGGAAACCAGCGTCGGAGGAGAGGCGCAGGCCGCGCGCCCGGTCGAGGTCTTTGCCGAGATCACCGAGGCGCGAATGCGCGACGGCGAGACGGTTGTGGTGTTGTCCGGAGGGCAGGAAATCGCGGCCAGCCAGATCACCGCCTTGCGCGCGCCGCAGGATTGACCCTTGCCGGTCGCCGGGCGCGGCACCAGCTTGGCGCGAACCGCAGTCCGGGCCAGCGAAACTTGCGCATCGACCCCGCATCCAATCGGTCAACGTCTTTAATCCAGACCGCTTTGCGGACAGAACTGGCCGCCGCCGGTCTGATCGTCGAAGACGCGCCCTGGGAACCCTATGCCGAGGGCAGAACCAATGCGATCTGGAAGATCGGAGGCGGAACCGCAGCGATTGTCTGCAAACTCTATCACGCTGCCGCGGATAGTCCGCTGTTCCCGAACGACGCCGATGTCGAGGCCCGCGCGCTCTCGACCCTCGCCGGAACCGGTCCCGCGCCAGCGTTGATCGCCCTGTCTCCGACATCGCTGGGCCCCAGCCTGCTTTACCGTCACCGACGAGGACCGCCCGTTTCACGGCGATTTTGCAGAGGTGACCGCGGCCCTTGCCCGTTTGCATCGCCATGATCGACCCTCTGGCCTCAGGTAAATCCCATCAGGGCCAGAGGCCCGTGCGGCAGCAGGGTTTGGCCATACTGAGGACCTGCACTTCGCCGCTGGTGCAGGAATTGCGCGGCCTGTCCAGATTGCAGGCATAATCCGCCGTTCAGCCTGTATTCCTGCACGGCGACGTGGTTCCGGCCAATATCATCAAGGACCCGGCGGGCCCGACTTTGATTGACTGGCAATGCCCGGCCATCGGCGACGCGGCAGAGGATCTAGCGACGTTCCTGTCGCCTGCCATGCAAAGCCTCTACGCCGGTCAGTCCTTGTCGGGAAACGAACAGTCGCGCTTTCTCGATGCCTATGGAAATGCAGACGCCGTTGACTTTTACAGGGCGCTGAAACCGCTGTTTCATCGGCGCATGGCGGCGCATTGTCTGTGGAAGGCCGAACGAGGATCGCTCGACAATGCCGAAGCGATGCAGCTAGAGCTGGCTGAGTTAGAATAGCGCTGACAGAACAAACGCCAGTACAGCCAATGCGGCCCCAAGACCGATCAGCCCGGCACTCTTCAACCAGCCTGGCTTGCGCGGCGGCTCCGGCTCTTCTGTCTGACGGATCAACAGCGCCTCAACCATCTGCGGCAGCTTTGGCCCGAATCGCGCCAGAACCTGCGCCGTCTGCATCAAGTCGCGCAACAGCGCCTTGGGGCCGACGTTGTCCTTGATGTAGTTTTCCACGACAGGCCGCGCGACTTCCCAGATGTTGATATGCGGATCCAACGACCGCGACACGCCTTCGACCACCACCATGGTGCGCTGCAACAGGATCAGCTCGGTGCGGGTTTCCATGCCGAACCGTTCCGTCACCTCGAAAAGGTAGCTTAGCAGCCGTGCCATCGAAATCCGGCTGGCGTCCATACCGAAGATCGGCTCTCCGACAGCGCGCAGGGCGCGGGCGAACTCATCGACATCGCGGTCGGCAGGGACATAGCCCGCCTCGAAATGAACCTCGGCCACGCGGCGGAAATCCCGGCGGATGAAGCCGAACAGAATCTCGGCATAGACCCGGCGAGTATAGTCGTCGATATGCCCCATGATCCCGAAATCGAGCGCAATGATATCGCCGTTGGCCGCAACTTTCAGGTTCCCTTGATGCATGTCGGCGTGGAAGTAGCCGTCCCGCAAAGCATGACTGAGGAAGAGATTCAGCACCCGCTGGCCAAGCGCGGTGCGGTCATGGCCCGCCGCGTCCAGCGCCTTCAGGTCGTGGATCGCAATGCCTTCGCCCCAGTCCAGTGTCATCACCCGCCGCGCTGAGAGATCCCACGCAACTGGCGGCACCTGAAACCCGGCATCATCCTCGGTATTAGCCGCGAATTCTGCCGCCGAGGATGATTCCAGCCGCAGGTCCAACTCGCCCAGAACCACGCCTTCGAAATGCGCGATCACTTCGGTCGGTCGCAGCCGGCGCGAGGCCGGCGACAGGATCTCGATGGCAGCGGCCGCGAAATAGAACGCGTCGATATCCCTGCGAAATGCCTTCTCGATCCCCGGACGCAGAACCTTTACCGCGACCTGCTCGCCGGTATCGGCACGCCGTGCCTTGTGCACCTGCGCGATTGAGGCCGCGGCGACGGGTTCGCTGAACTCGCTGAACATCTCATCCACCGGATGTCCAAGTTCCCGCGCCACCATTCGTCTTGGCCAACTCGATGGAAAACGGTGGCAGCTTGTCCTGCAAAACCTGCAACTGCGTTGCCAGTTCCTCACCCACCACATCGGGCCGGGTCGACAGGATCTGACCGAACTTGATGTAGGCCGGCCCCAATGCCGTCAGCGCCCGCGTCACAGGAGGATGCGCAGGATCGCCCTTGTAGCCCAGCCATTTGAACGGCCAACCCAGCACCCGTGCGGCGATCCGCAAGCGAAACCGGCGCATCCATCGCGTCGAGTGCCACGCGCATCGCGCCGGTGCGCTCCATCGTCGCGCCGGTGCGGATCAGGCGCCAGATGTTGTGCGGGCCGCGCATCTAGATCTTCCAGCCCGAATGCAGCGCGGCGACGCCCAGCGAAAGGTTGCGATATTTCACGTTCCCGAACCCGGCGTTACGGATCATTCCCGCGAACGTCTCCTGATCCGGGAACTTGCGGATCGATTCGACCAGATACTGATAACTGTCGCGATCCTGTGCGATCAGCTGGCCCATGCGTGGGATCACGTTGAAGGAATAGAGGTCATATGCCTTCTGCATCGCCGGATTCGGCAACTGGCTGAACTCCAGCACCATCAGCCGCCCGCCAGGTTTCAGCACACGGAACGCCTCGGACAGCGCATCGGCAATCCGCGTCACGTTCCGGATTCCGAAACTGATCGTGTAGACGTCGAAACTGCTATTGGCGAACGGCAGCGCCATCGCGTCGCCGACGACCCATTCCAGCCGATCTGCCATTTGTTCGGCCTCGGCACGCTTGCGGCCCTCGACCAGCATCCCTTCGGTCATGTCCAGCACGACAGCCTGCGCGCCGGGCGCGCGTTTCAGGAACCGGAACGCGATATCGCCAGTGCCGCCAGCGACATCCAGCAGATGCTGGCCACTTCGCGGCGCCAGCCAGTCCATCATCGCGTCTTTCCACAGCCGATGGACGCCCACCGACATCACATCATTCATGATGTCGTATTTGCTGGCCACATTGGTGAAAACGCCCTTCACCATTCCGGCCTTCTGATCCTCGTCCACCTCGCGGTAGCCGAAATGCGTGGTCTTTTGCGTCTCGTCGGTCATCGGGCCTTGCCGTTCTGGAAAACTCACCCTTCTTATAGGGGCGATGCCGGGCGTGACAATGCGCCCTGATCGCCGCAAGGGGGCCCGATGCCGGAATTGCCAGAGGTCGAAACGGTGCGCCGCGGGCTGGAACCCGTAATGACAGGCCATGTCATCGCGCGCGCCGACATTCGCCGCCCCGACCTGCGCTGGCCGTTCCCGGATCGCATGGCCGAGCGGCTGACTGGAAAACGGGTCGAGCGCTTGCGCCGCCGCTCGAAATACATCCTCGTTGATCTCGATTCCGGCGAAACCCTGATCATCCATCTTGGCATGTCGGGCCGGATGCTGATTTCGGGCCAGATGCTGGGAGAGTTCCACCACGACCATCCGGCGCCCGAAAAGCATGACCATGTCGTGTTCGACATGGACAGCGGCGCGCGCGTGACCTTCAACGATGCCCGCCGCTTCGGCGCGATGGACCTCGCCTCCGACCGATAAGACCGAGTCGCACTGGCTACTGTCTGGTATCGGCCCCGAGCCCTTAGGCAACGCTTTCGACGAAGATTACCTGATCTCTCGATTAAATGGTCGCAATACGCCGGTTAAGTCAGCGCTGCTCGACCAGCGCATCGTCGCGGGCCTTGGCAATATCTACGTCTGCGAAGTCCTTCACCGCGCGGGCCTCTCGCCGAAACGCAAGGCCGGTCAGATAGCCGCGCCCCGCATCCGCGCGCTTGTGCCGATCATCCGGCAAGTGCTGGACGAGGCGATTGAGGCCGGCGGATCCTCGCTGCGCGATCACCGTCAGACCAGTGGAGAGCTGGGCTATTTCCAGCATACGTTCCGCGCCTATGACCGCGAAGGCCAGCCCTGCCAGACCCCCGGCTGCACCGGCACAATCACCCGAATCGTTCAGTCCGGACGCTCATCCTTCTATTGTGCGCAATGCCAAAGATAACTTGATTGATGCGGCAGGGCTGCTACAGAGTCGCCCGAAACGGAACAACCAAAGGCTGCCATTCATGGCCTACAAGACGATCGTCGTCGAGAACGCGGACAATATATCGCTGATCCGCCTGAACCGTCCGGATGCCCTGAACGCCCTGAACTCCCAGCTTCTGGGCGAATTGGTGCAGGCGCTCCGAGAGGCGGACGAGAACGAGAAAATCCGCGTCATCGTCCTGACCGGCTCTGAAAAGGCGTTCGCCGCCGGGGCCGACATCAAGGAGATGTCCGAGAAGACCTTCGTCGATGTCTTCACCCAGGATTTCTTCGCGTCCGAGAGTCGATGCGATCATCGCGACCCGCAAACCGATCATCGCCGCCGTTGCGGGCTATGCGCTGGGCGGCGGTTGCGAGCTTGCGATGATGTGCGATTTCATCATTGCCGCCGACACCGCCAAATTCGGCCAGCCAGAGATCAATCTGGGCGTCATGGCGGGCCTTGGCGGCTCGCAGCGCCTGACCCGTTTCGTCGGTAAGTCCAAGGCGATGGACATGAACCTGACGGGCCGCTTCATGGACGCCGACGAGGCAGAGCGTTCGGGCCTGGTCAGCCGCGTAGTTCCCGCGAAAAAGTTGATGGAAGAGGCGATGGCCGCTGCCCACAAGATCGCCGAAAAGTCTCAGATCGCCACGCTGGCGATCAAGGACGCGGTGAACCGCAGCTACGAGACGACGCTGAACGAGGGCCTGCTTTACGAGCGACGCGTGTTCCACTCGCTATTCGCCACCGAGGATCAGAAAGAAGGCATGCAGGCTTTCCTTGAGAAACGCGAACCGCAGTTCCGTGATAAATAGGCCGAAAAACTTCGGTGAACCCGTTGACTTGCCCGCGACTCGGGCCTAGAAGCGCGACTTCAGATTTACACCACCCGAAAGTGGGAAGAGAATACATGGCTAACACGCCTCAGTCCAAAAAGCGCGCCCGTCAGAACGAAACGCGCTTCCAAATCAACAAAGCGCGCCGGTCGCGTATCCGCACCTTCCTGCGCAAGGTCGAAGAAGCGATCGCCTCCGGCAACAAGGATGCGGCCTCCGCCGCTCTGCGCGACGCACAGCCCGAGCTGATGCGCGGCGTGACCAAGGGCGTTCTGCACAAGAACACCGTCGCGCGCAAAATGTCGCGGCTGTCCTCGCGGGTCAAAACACTGGCCTGACGCGGCGTTATCAGAATCACTCAGAAGGCGCGCCATCCGGCGCGCCTTTTTTGTTTTCCGACTGTGGCATTTTCACTGCGCCTCCTGCCGGATTTCCGCCGCTTTTCGGATTCGTTCCGACAAAGACAGAGTCAAGCGCGATGTTCTGTTGCGGAAGCCTGAGAGCCCTTGCTAGCTTGACCCAGCGATTCACATCGTCTTGGGGGGACATTCGATGAGACCGGGCGAAAGTTGATGCGTTGGCGGGGGAAATCCGACCAGTGTATTGACGATCTTGGCTGCCAAACCAAACGCTCGGCTTATTGATATCAGGACAGTTGCAAAGCGTTGCTTTGGAGCAATCCTGACTTGACGGAACTTGGTCTCGGCGCAGATTCGCGTCGAATGGGCCGGGATCCCGATATGTCCGAAATCCCGCGTTTTGTCGCGGCCATAGTGGAAGTGCCGGGGATTGAGGGGCCCGGCAGTTTTATTGTTGTGCCGGTCCGAAGCGTGGTTCGTGCGTGCCGCTCAGGCTGTGCCCGATCATTGTCCAATCAGGACAAGGCGGTCGCGTGCCCGAATGGCAACGAACGGGCCGAGGGCGATCTTGATGAGCATGGGCACCGGGGCAGGCCAAGTGGCTGGCTGCACCTTGGGGGGCCGGTCGGGGGGCCGGTCTTGAATGAAAACATGAATCGGGTCGAAGAACAAAATGACGGACGACACTTGGGGACGGATAAGGCAAGAACTGCTCACGCTCGGTAGGCAAGAACAACTACAAGAACTGGATTGAACCGCTAGAATTCTCGGACCTCAGGAATGGTGTTGCCACATTCCTTGTTCCGACCAGCTTCATGGGCAACTGGGTGTCGCGGAATTTCGGCGACCAGATCATGCACCAATTGTCAAAGGCCGGCGAGGATGTGTCTCGGGTCGAGTTTTCGGTGCCTTCGTCGCAAAAGCCGAATGTCGCCAAGCCCGCCGCCGAAGCTGCCGCCAAGACCACCGCGCCCGCGAAATCCGCAGGCGATCTGCCCGGAGCGCCGCTGGATCCCCGTTTCACCTTCGACAGCTTTGTCGTCGGCAAACCGAACGAGCTGGCCCATGCCGCCGCGCGCCGCGTCGCCGAGGGTGGCCCTGTCACCTTCAACCCGCTTTTCCTTTATGGCGGTGTCGGTCTGGGCAAGACCCACCTGATGCACGCGATTGCCTGGGAGCTGCAGAACCAGCAGCCCGACCTGCGCGTCGTCTATCTGTCGGCCGAACAGTTCATGTACCGCTTCGTCCAGGCGCTGCGCGACAAGCAGATGATGGATTTCAAGCAGCTGTTCCGCTCGGTCGACGTGCTGATGGTCGATGACGTGCAATTCATCGCCGGCAAGGACTGCACGCAGGAAGAATTCTTTCACACCTTCAACGCGCTGGTGGACCAGAACAAGCAGATCATCATCTCTGCCGACCGCGCCCCGGGCGAAATCAAGGATCTGGAAGAGCGGATCAAATCGCGCCTGCAATGCGGCCTGGTGGTCGATCTGCATCCGACCGACTACGAACTGCGCCTTGGCATTCTGCAGCAGAAGGTCGAGCAATACCGCCAGCAATATCCCGGACTTGTCATCGTCGATGGCGTGCTGGAATTCCTCGCGCACCGGATCTCGACCAACGTCCGCGTGCTGGAAGGCGCGCTGACGCGGCTTTTCGCCTTCGCCTCGCTGGTCGGGCGCGAGATCACGCTGGAACTGACGCAGGACTGCCTGGCCGACATCCTGCGCGCCAGTCGACCGCAAGGTCACGGTCGAGGAGATCCAGCGCAGAGTGTCGGAGCACTACAACATCCGCCTGTCCGACCTGATCGGTCCCGAAGCGCGTGCGCACCATCGCGCGCCCGCGTCAGGTGGCGATGTATCTGGCCAAGCAACTGACCAGCCGCAGCTTGCCCGAGATCGGCCGCCGCTTCGGCGGGCGCGACCACACCACGGTCATGCACGGCGTGCGCCGGATCGAGGAGCTGAAAGGCCACGACAACCAGATCGCCGAAGATCTGGAGATGTTGCGCCGTACGCTGGAAGGCTGACGAACCGGCCTTCCGCCCTTGACGCCCCGTCGCGTTCAGCGGACATTCCAGAAAACGATTGAGCCGGGCGGCGAATGCGCTACATTCGCCGCCCCGGCATCTGCAGGAGTGGGACATGAAAATCAGCATCGAACGCGGCGCCTTGCTCAAGGCGGTCGGTCAGGCGCAATCGGTCGTCGAACGGCGCAACACGATCCCGATCCTGGCCAATGTGCTGATCGAGGCCGAGGGCAATCAGGTGTCGTTCCGCGCCACCGATCTGGACATCGAGGTCGTCGACAAGGCCGACGCCCAGGTCGAGCGCGCCGGGGCCACCACGGTTTCTGCCGTCACGCTGCACGAGATCGTCCGCAAACTGCCCGACGGCGCGCTGGTCACGCTGACCGATGACGGCGCCGCGGGTCGGCTGACGGTCGAGGCCGGTCGCTCCAACTTCTCGCTGGCGACGTTGCCGAAGGAAGATTTCCCGGTGATGGCCTCGTCGGAATACGACACCAACTTCTCGGCCCCGGCCCCGGTGCTGCGCCGCCTGTTCGACAAGTCGAAATTCGCGATCTCGACCGAAGAAACCCGCTATTACCTGAACGGCGTCTACATGCATGTGGCCGACCGGCGACGGCGGCCAGGTGCTGCGCTGCGTGGCCACCGACGGCCACCGCCTGGCCCGCATCGACGCACCGCTGCCCGAGGGTGCCGACGGCATGGCCGGCGTCATCGTGCCGCGCAAGACCGTGGGCGAGTTGCGCAAGCTGCTGGACAATGACGAAACCACGATTGCCGTCTCGGTCTCCGAAACCAAGGTGCGCTTCGCCACGCCCGGAAATCACCCTGACCTCGAAGGTCATCGACGGCACTTTCCCCGACTACACCCGGGTCATCCCGCAAGGCAACACCCGCAAGATGGAGGTCGATGCAGCGGAATTTGCGCGAGCCGTCGATCGTGTGGCGACTGTATCTTCGGAACGCTCGCGCGCTGTCAAACTGTCGCTGGACGAAGACCGCCTGATCCTGTCCGTGAACGCGCCCGACAGCGGCGCCGCCGAAGAGGAACTGGGCGTCGCCTATTCCGACGAGAAGCTGGAGATTGGGTTCAACGCCAAGTACCTGCTGGAAATCGCCGGGCAAGTCGACCGCGAGAATGCGGTCTTCCTGTTCAACTCCTCGGGCGATCCGACGCTGATGCGCGAAGGCGACGACACCAGTGCGGTCTATGTCGTCATGCCGATGCGGGTGTAGCACAGCAGCGCCCAGTGTTTTCTTGCCTCCGGCGGGGATATTTTCAGACAAAAGATGAGGGGAAGGTATGGGCAGCCTGGCAGTGACCGCGCTGACCCTGTCGCATTTCCGCTCGCACCGCGCGGCGCGTCTGGCGCTTGGATGGCCGGCCGATCGCCATTTACGGGCCAAACGGCGCGGGCAAGACGAACATCCTTGAGGCTGTCTCGCTGTTATCGCCGGGCCGTGGTCTGCGCCGCGCGGCCGCAGACGACATCGTGCGCAAACCCGAGGCTTTGGGTTGGAAGGTGGCCGCAGAACTGCAAAGCCTGCATCAGATACACGAGATCGAAACGTGGTCTGAGCCCGGCACCGCACGGCAGATCCGGATCGACGGCAAGACGGCGACCCAGACAGCGCTTGGTCGGATCGCCCGGATCCTGTGGCTGGTTCCTGCAATGGATCGGCTCTGGATCGAAGGAGCCGATGGCCGGCGGCGCTTTCTCGACCGTATGACGCTGAGTTTCGAGCCCGGCCACGCCGATGCAAGCCTGACCTATGAGAAAGCGATGCGCGAACGCAATCGCCTGCTCAAGGATCAGGTTGCCGATCCGATGTGGTACGGCGCGCTGGAGGCGCAGATGGCCGCTGCCGGGGCCGCGATCATCGCCAACCGGACCGAGGCGCTGGCCCGTGTCGCCGCCGCTCAGGACGGTGCCGCCACCGCCTTTCCGACCGCCAGCCTGGCGCTTGCCGGCCCTGACGAGGACGCGCCGCCCGAAACCGAAGACGCCCTGACTGCTGCCTTCCGTGACGGCCGCGCGCGCGACATGTCCGCCGGGCGCACGCTGGTCGGCCCGCACCGCGCCGATCTGACGGCGATCTACGCCGCCAAGGGCACTGAAGCGCGGCAATGCTCGACCGGCGAGCAAAAGGCGCTGCTGATCTCGCTGATCCTCGCCAATGCCCGCGCGCTGGCCGATGATTTCGGCGCGCCGCCGATCCTTCTTCTGGATGAGGTGGCGGCCCATCTCGACGCCGACCGCCGCGCCGCACTTTACGATGAGATTTGCACGCTCGGCGCGCAGGCCTGGATGACCGGCACTGGCGCGGAGCTGTTCGAGGCGCTTGGCGACCGCGCGCAATATGCCGAAGTCACGAAACCGACGGGACCTCGACTGTCACGATGTGTTAACCTCTCGGCCAAGCGAAGGAGCCTGCCATGACCCCGCAACGTGTCACCCTGATCACCCTCGGCGTCGCCGACCTTGATCGCTCGCGCAAGTTCTACGCAGCCCTCGGCTGGACCCCGACCCGCGAACAGGACGATGTCAGCTTCTACCAGATCAACGGCCTCGTTCTTGGTCTCTTCGGCCTTGGCGCCACTAGCCGAGGATCAGGGCCGCGCCGATGCCTCGCTTGGCACCGGTGCCATGACGCTGGCGCAGAACTTCGCTACGACCGAAGAGGTGGATGCCGCCTTTGCCACAGCACTCGATGCCGGCGCTACCGCGCTGAAGAAACCGCAAAAGGTGTTCTGGGGCGGCTATTCCGGCTACTACGCGGACCCCGATGGTCATGTTTGGGAAGTGGCGATGAACCCGTTTTGGCCACTGAACGAGGATGGCAGCCTGACCTTGCCCACCGAGGAGATCGACTAAGCCCGATCTCGACACGCCCCGCCGCTTGATCTAACCCGGTCCGGACCAGCAACGCCGGACCGATCATGACCATCACGCCTACCGAACTGCTGCTTTATGCCGGCGCGCTGGCGATCCTCTTCTCTACCCCCGGCCCCGTCTGGGTCGCGATGGCCGCGCGCACGCTCTCGGGCGGCTTTCATGCCGCATGGCCCCTTGCCCTTGGCGTCGTCATCGGCGATGCGCTCTGGCCGTTCCTCGCGATTCTCGGCGTAACCTGGGTGGTCTCGGTCTTTGCCGGCTTCATGACCGTGCTGCGTTGGACCGCCTGCGGGATCTTCCTGATCATGGGCATGCTGATAATACGCAACGCCGACAAGACCATTGCCACCGACAGCCGCCTGACCCGCCCCGGCGTGTGGGCAGGCTTCGCCGCAGGCGTTGCGGTGATCCTCGGCAATCCCAAGGCGATCCTGTTTTACATGGGCGTCCTGCCAGGTTTCTTCGATCTCACCCGCCTGACCTGGCCCGATATCGCCGCCATCGTGGCGCTTTCGATGATCGTGCCTTTCATCGGCAACCTATTTTTCGCCCTCTCCATCGACCGCGCGCGCCGGATGCTGACCTCACCCAAGGCGCTACGGCGCACGAATCTGACCGCTGGAACTCTACTGATCGCTGTTGGTCTGATCATTCCCTTCACCTGATTTCATTGTCTCTGAAATATCCCCGCCGGAGGCAAAACCAGCCAAAAGCCGTGTGCCGAAGGCGCTCAATCTGACAACTTGACCAAGACTTGTCGCCAGCCCGTCCGGATTCCACCAAATCTTGTGGCAATCGCGTGACATCCCCCCCCAAATCTCGTATAAAATGGCGAAAATAACCCGGAAAGATCGCATGGCCGAAGCAGTCCCGCAGCCAGAAGAATATGGCGCGGATTCCATCAAGGTTCTCAAGGGCCTAGACGCCGTTCGCAAACGTCCGGGAATGTATATCGGTGATACCGATGACGGCTCCGGCCTGCACCACATGGTCTACGAGGTCGTCGACAACGGGATCGACGAGGCTTTGGCCGGTCACGCCGACCATGTTTCGGTAACGATCCACGCTGATAGCAGCGTTTCGGTCAGCGACAACGGTCGCGGCATTCCGATCGACATTCATGAGGAAGAAGGCGTCTCGGCCGCCGAAGTCATCATGACCCAGCTGCACGCCGGCGGTAAATTCGACCAGAATTCCTACAAGGTCTCCGGCGGTCTGCACGGCGTCGGCGTCTCGGTGGTCAACGCGCTGTCGGACTGGCTTGATCTGCGGATCTGGCGCAACGGCAAGGAACATTATGCGCGGTTCGAACGCGGTGAAACCGTCAAGCATCTGGAAGTCGTCGGCGACGCCAATGGTCGCAAGGGCACCGAGGTGCGGTTTCTCGGTTCGACCACGACCTTTTCGAACCTCGATTATTCCTTCAAGACGCTCGAACACCGACTGCGCGAGCTGGCCTTCCTGAATTCCGGCGTCCGCATCATCCTGCGCGATGAACGCCCCGCCGAGGCGCTGGAATCAGATCTGTTCTACGAAGGCGGCGTGCGCGAATTCGTGCGCTATCTCGACCGCTCGAAAACCCCGATGATCGACGAACCGATTTTCATCACCGGAGAGCGTGACGGTATCACCGTCGAAGCCGCGATGTGGTGGAATGACAGCTACAACGAAATGGTGCTGCCCTTCACCAACAACATCCCGCAACGCGATGGCGGCGCGCACCTTGCGGGCTTTCGCGGCGCGATGACCCGCACGATCAATCTTTACGCCAATTCCAGCGGTATCCTGAAAAAGGAAAAGGTCACGTTCTCCGGCGACGATGCCCGCGAAGGGCTGACCTGCGTGCTGTCCGTCAAGGTGCCCGATCCGAAATTCTCCAGCCAGACGAAAGACAAGCTGGTCAGTTCCGAAGTGCGGCCGGCAGTTGAGAACCTGATCAACGAAAAACTCGGAGAGTGGTTCGAGGAACACCCCAATGAGGCCCGCCAGATCGTGAGCAAGATCGTCGAGGCGGCGCTCGCTCGCGAAGCCGCCCGCAAGGCGCGCGAGATGACCCGCAAGAAATCCTCTCTGGATGTCGCCAGCTTGCCTGGCAAACTGGCCGATTGTCAGGAACGCGACCCGCGAAGCGAGAGCTTTTTCTTGTCGAGGGCGACAGCGCCGGCGGTTCGGCCAAACAGGGCCGGTCGCGCAACAATCAGGCGGTGCTGCCGTTGCGCGGCAAGATCCTCAACGTCGAACGCGCCCGCTTTGACCGGATGCTCGGCAGCCAGGAAATCGGCACCCTGATCACCGCGCTTGGCACCGGGATCGGGCGCGACGAGTTCGACATCTCGAAACTGCGCTATCACAAGATCATCATCATGACCGATGCCGATGTCGACGGCGCGCATATCCGCACGCTTCTGCTTGACGTTCTTCTTCCGTCAGATGCCCGCGCTGATCGACGGCGGTTACCTCTACATCGCCCAGCCGCCGCTTTACAAAGTCGCGCGCGGCAAGTCAGAGGTCTACCTCAAGGATCAGGCCGCGCTTGAAGACTACCTTGTCGAAATGGGCATCGACGGCGCTCTGCTGCGCCTGCCATCGGGCGAAGAGATTGCCGGGCAGGATCTCGCCCGCGTTATTGAGGGCGCGCGGCAGTTCCGCCGTGTGCTGGATGCCTTCCCGACGCATTATCCGCGCAACATTCTGGAACAGGCCGCGCTTGCCGGGGCCTTCGATCCTGGCAAGGCCGATGCCGATCTGCAACTGGTGGCCGACCGGGTCGCGAACCGACTCGATCAGGTGGCGCTGGAATACGAAAAGGGCTGGGCCGGGCGCATCACCCAAGACCACGGCATCCGCCTGACCCGCGTCCTGCGCGGGGTCGAGGAAATCCGCTCGCTCGACGGTGCCGTCCTCCGCTCCGGCGAGGCCCGCCGCCTGTCCGAGGTCTCAAAGGCCACCCGCGACACCTTCACCGACCCCGCTCGCCTTGTCCGCAAGGACCGCGATATGATGATCCACGGGCCGACGGACCTTCTGAACGCGATCCTGAAAGAGGGTGAGAAAGGCCTGTCGCTGCAACGTTACAAAGGGTTGGGAGAGATGAATCCAGGGCAGCTTTGGGAAACCACTCTCGACCCCGAGGCGCGCACGCTCTTGCAGGTCAAGATCGACGATGTCGTCGATGCCGACGACATTTTCACCAAGCTGATGGGCGATGTGGTGGAACCGCGCCGCGAATTCATCCAGCAAAACGCGCTGAGCGTCGAAAATCTGGACTTCTAACGGCGTTTTGACCAGCGACTGGCGACGACGGTGACGGCAAGATCAGCCGGACTGGTCCCCCGTTGCTTTCGGCGCCCGCCGATCTGCACGTAATCTGCACGAAACCTGTGGCGGATCTGCGCAACACCGCCATCTGAACTGCATTCGGCCCGGCTATTCCGGCCCCATGCAACACGCCAAGCGCACAACACTACTTGGAGTCCACCACGTTCTTCTGGCGGCAGGGGCATTGATCCTTGCGGCTGATCCGGTGCTCTGGCTTTTCCGCAGTTGGACCGACCCGGCCTACGGATCTTATGGCTGGGTGTTTCTGGGTCTTGCCGTTGGTCTTATTGTCTTCAGCCTGACCTCGCCCCTCTGCCCCGGCCTACGGCGGTCGAGTGGCGTTCCGGTTCTGCTGCTTTGCGGCTCTGCGCTGATCCGGCTGGCGGGGCAGGTGCTGGATATCAATACAATCAGCGCGCTGACGCTTTGCCTCGACATCTACGCGCTCGCCCGTCTGGCGAGCCTTGACGCCCGTGTCCGGGCGGTCTCGCCGATTTGGTTGGCCGCGGTCTTCTTCTTTTCGCTCCCCGTCGAACGACTGCTGCAACGCTCGGTAGGGTACGCGCTGCAAGAGTTGTCCGCAGCCGGGGCCTGCAACCTCATCGGGCTGATCTTTGGCGATACCAGTTGCAGCGGCGTGCAGATCGACACCAGAGGACAGACGATTCTGGTCGATCTCCCCTGTTCTGGAACAGCGAGCCTGACGCTTGTGGCGGCGCTCTTCGCCCTTGCCGCGACCGTCGCCCGGCCCGACCTGCGCACGGCCCTGATGGGAATAGCCCTGGTCCCGGTTAGCGCGGTCATCGCCAATGCCTTTCGCATCACCGGCCTGACGGTCGGACTGGTGCTGGCCCCTGTCGACGTGATGGCAGAGCCTTGGCACAGCCTGATAGGCCTGCTGACCCTCGGCCTATCCGCCCTGCCGCCGCTTTGGCTGCTTCAGAGAGGTCGTCCTAAAACCTGTCGACCGACACGGTCCAGAGACATCCACCTGCCGCTTGGTCTTGTCGCGATGTTCCCCCTGATCGGTCTGCTGATCGCCGCGATCCCGCATGCCCCGCTGGATAGATCCGATGCCGTGGCGCAGGCCCGCCTGCCGTCGATGCTGCAAGGCTATCCGCAACGGTCGCAGCCGCTCTCGACACAGGAAATCGTTTATTTCCAGCAATATGGCGGCAGCGCCGCGAAGGCGCAGTTCGGCCCGATGGCGCTGCTTCTGACGCATACGAAATCGCCGCTGCGCCACCTGCATGACCCGCAGGATTGCTTGCGTGGACTAGGCTATGATGTTGAATTCATTGGCACACGCGCCGCGCCTATCCCGACCGCCGTCTACCGCGTAACCGACCTGTCAGGCGGGCAATGGCGGGCCGAGGTCAGCTTTTACGCGGACCGGACCCGGATTGTCCCCAGCGTCAGCGCCGCCGTCTGGCACTGGATGGCCGCCCCCGGCGCGGTCTGGTCCGGCCTGCGACGGATTACCCCCTGGGATCTGCCCGAACCCCAGCGCGCGGCGCTGGAGCAAGCAACACTCGCTGCTCTCGACCTGACCACAACCGAAAGGACCACAAAATGACTTGCCCCGACCTATCGAAAAGGACCTTGCTGACCGCGGCCCTGCTGTTTTGCGCGGCTTTCGCGAGGGCAGAGGATGCCGCCCCCGGCGGTCAGCTGAATGCCCTGCTGGACCGGCGCGAGATCTCGCTGCCACTCCTCAACACCCAGATCAGCGCCCAGATCGCCGGCGATCTTGCCACAGTGACAGTGCGACAGGTTTTCGAGAACCCCACCGATGTTCCGCTGCACGCCACTTACCTCTTCCCATTGAACAAAGGTGCTGCGGTGCATGCGATGACGATGGAGGTTGGCTCCGAAGTGATCACGGCGGTGATCCAGGAAAAACGACAAGCCCAGGCGACATTCGAAAAGGCCGCTTCGGACGGCAAGGCGGCAACGCTTCTCGTGCAGCACCGGCCGAACATGTTCACGCAGAACATCGCCAATCTTATGCCTGGCCTGCCAGTTACGGTCACGATCGAATACGCCCAGACCGTCCCACGGATCGACGGCGCATACGAGCTGGTCGTCCCGCTTGTTGTCGGTCCGCGATACCAGCGTGAAACCGACGCGAAACTGCTTGCCTATCCCGGCGTCGCCGGTCTGAACCTGCCCGAAACCATCGCAGGGGACCGCGTGTCGATCCACGCCAACCTGACCGCCCCGGTGCCGGTTACCGCGATCCACAGCGCCACGCACCGGATCGACGTGTCCGGCGAAGACACCCGCACAATCCAGCTGAGCGAAGGCAAGACCATCGACAACCGCGATTTCGTGCTGCGTTACGATCTTGCGGGCGAGGCGGTGCAGGCGGGCGCGCTGACCCATCTGGACGACCGTGGCGGCATCGTCAGCCTGATGATCGAGCCGCCAACCCTGCCGGGTCCAGACCAGATCCTGCCGCGTGAACTGGTCTTCGTTCTCGATACATCCGGCTCGATGGCAGGGGCGCCGCTGGAGGCCAGCAAAGCTTTCATGCAACAGGCCCTAAAAGGCCTGCGCAAGGGCGACCACTTCCGCATCATCCGCTTTTCCAACACGGCAGAGGCCTATGCCCAGCAAGCGCAACCGGCGACGCCCGAAGCCCTTGGCCAAGCTGGAGCCTTCGTCATCGGGCTAGAGGCAAGCGGCGGCACCGAGATTGCAAATGCCATCCGAACCGCTTTTACGGCACCGCAGCGGGAAAACGCCTTGCGTATCGTCGTCTTTCTGTCCGACGGCTATATCGGCGACGAGGCCGAGGTTCTGGCGACAATCGACAGGCTGATCGGCTCCTCCCGCATCTACGCATTCGGCGTCGGCACCTCGGTCAACCGCTATCTGTTGGATGAAATGGCCCGCGTCGGGCGCGGCTTCGCGCGCTATGTCGACCCGACCGAAACCGGGCTAGACGCGGCCCAAAGCCTGGCCCGGCGGCTGGAAATCCCGCTGCTTACGGATCTTTCGATCAATTGGGGCAATGCCGCGATCACTGAACAAACCCCAAAGGTCCTGCCAGATCTCTTTGCCGGGGATACGGTTCGGGTGCTGGCGCGGTTCGAGGGGGCGGGCAGCCACCCGGTCACGGTCAACGCCGTGGCGCAGGGTCAGCCCGTGGCCCTGCCCCTCCGGCTTGACCTGCCACAGGATGCAACCACAGGCACCGCAGCCCTGCCGCTGATCTGGGCGCGCTCCACCATTGGCGATCTGATGCGCCAGCACGCGCTTGCACCCGGCAGGGTCGAACCCTCCGAGGGGTTGCAAGACAAGATCACAAGGCTCGGCCTGCTCTACGGGCTGGTGACTGAATGGACTTCGTTCGTCGCCGTCTCGCAGGCCAAGCTGAACGACAATCCCGAGGGCACCGCAACCGCCACCGTGCCGCTGCCGCAAGTTCTGGGTGTCGAGGCTACGGCCTATCCATCCAGCGTCACCGGCAGCTCCACCCCCGAGGCCAACGAAATCGCCGCGATGCTGCTTCTGGCGCTGCTCCTCGGCGTCTGGCTGCACGGCAGAAAAAGGGACATCACCTGATGCCGCATAGTTTTCCGGATTTCGTGCCGCGCAGCCTGCAGATGGATGGCTGGTGGATGAGCGCCGAACGGCAAGCCGGGGGTGGAACCCCGGGGGCCTCGGGGCCAGACCTGTCCGACGCTCCACCGTCGCGGCACCTCTGGGCGATCCTTACGTTGCTGGTTCTGGCCGATTGGCTGCTCTGGGACGTCTCGCCCGGCCTCTCGGCTGTCCTCTTCGCCGCCGCCGTCATCATCACCCGCGCTGTACTGACGGGATCACCGCGCAGCCTGTCGGCATTTGCCGTCCTTCTGATCGCCGCCCTGCCAATGCTGGAAGCGTCGGGGCCATTGTCCTGGTTATTCCTTCTGGCCGGGACGCTGGCAGCCCTGCTGCGGATCGAAGGCGTCGCCAGACACCATATCCTGAACGCGTTGCGGGAACTCGTAACAAAGGCCGCAGGCTGGATAGTCTCTGACGTGGTCCGGCTGTCCCAGGCAGCGCAGGACCGGCTGCATCTGGCGCGTCTGGTGGCGTCAATGGCGATCCCGCTAGGCGTAACGCTGGTCTTCGCGCTGCTGTTCCTTGCGGCCAACCCGGTGCTTGAACATGGCGCCGACAGCCTCTGGTCCGCACTTTTGCGACTGGATTTGCATCCGCTGCGGCTGGTCTTCTGGTTGGTGCTGCTTCTGGCGCTCTGGCCGCTGATCACGCCGCATTTCGGCGCGATGAAAGGCACCCGGTTTCCAGCACCGGCAGCCCCGGCCTGGCTGAATGCGCATCTGCTGCAAACCACGCTGATCATGCTGAACACCCTTTTCGCCCTGCAAACGTTGCTGGACCTGACCTATCTGTGGGGCGGTGCCGAACTGCCCGACGGCATGACTTATGCGACTTACGCGCATCGCGGCGCCTATCCTTTGCTGGGCACCACGATCCTGTCAGGTGCCCTGATGCTGACCGCGACGATGTTCGGCCCCCTGACCACGGGCATCCGGCGGCTGCTCTGCGTCTGGGTCGCACAGAACCTGCTGCTGACGGTCTCGGCCGCCTTGCGTCTGAACCTTTATGTCGAGGTCTACCAGCTGACTTATCTGCGCCTCTCGGCGCTGATCTGGATGGCGTTGGTCGCGGTGATCTTCGCGCTGATCCTGTGGCGGGTCGTCCGAAGCCAATCCAACATCTGGATCGTTGCCCGGATCGCCGCGGCGATCGCGATGACCCTCTATGGCAGCAGTTTCATCAACTATCCCGCCGCGATCGCCAGCTACAATATCAGCCACAGCTTCGAGGTCACCGGGCAGGGCCAGCCGCTGGATCTTGCCTACCTCTGCGGCCTCGGACCAGAGGCTTATGCCGCAGCCCGCAGCTATCCTCAGATCATGGTGCCGTGCGTCAGCGGATACCCGACCCGCAGCGGTGTCTGGCGGGCGGGCTCCGCCGAGGTTTCGCCGAACTGGCGCGAATGGTGCTTTCGCAATTGGCGTCTGCGCCGCTATCTTGCGGCACAGACCCAAAGCCAAGGACCAACAGAGTGACCCCGCGCATCCTGATCGTCGACGACGACAGCCACATCCGAGAGGTCATCACCTTCGCGCTGGAGGCGGCAGGCATGGTCTGCCGGATCGCATCGGACGGCGCTGGCGCGCTGGCGGCCTTTGGTCAGGAAGAGCCCGACATGATGATCCTTGATGTCGGGATCCCGAACCTTGACGGGTTCGAGGTTTGCCGCAAGATCAGGCGTACATCAGAGGTGCCGATCCTGTTCCTGACGGCCCGCGACGATGAGATCGATCGCGTTGTCGGGCTGGAGATTGGCGGCGACGACTATGTCACCAAGCCGTTCAGCCCGCGCGAACTGACCGCCCGCGTCCGAGCGATCCTGAAACGCAGCGCAGCGGCGTCGGAACCGGTCACCAGCGACATCCGGACGCACGGCAGACTGTCGCTCGACCCAGAGCGTCACAGTTGCCGCTATGACGACGAAGAGGTCCATCTGACGCAATCGGAATTCTCGCTGCTTAGTCGTCTGATCGCCCGGCCAGAGATGGTGCACAGCCGGGCGCAACTTCTGGATCAACTCTATGGCCCGAATATCCATGTTTCGGACCGGACGCTCGACAGTCACATCCGCAATCTGCGGGCAAAGCTGGCGCAGGCGGGGTGCAGACAGGCCATCACCACGGTTCGCGGCGTCGGGGTGCGCTTGGGTTCATGCCAGGATTGACCCGCGTCAAGTGGCGACCCTCACTGGCGCAGGTCGTAGCTTCGGTCATCATCTTGTTGCTCAGCCTGCCGCTGACCGGTCTTCTGTTGCTGAACTTCTACAGCAAGCAACTGGTCCAGCAGACCGAGGAAACGCTGATCGCGCAATCCGCGATCCTCGCCGCCCAGTTCAGCGAGGTCTTTCTTGACGCGAAGGCCGATCCGCGCCTTGGCCGGATGATCGCGCCCGCGCACCGCCCCGATCCAACCGAACCCTATACGCCGATCCTGCCCTCGCTTTCGCCAGCCACGGCGGACATTCAGCCGCCGCGCGCGGATGGGCAACTGGCAATCCGCCGGGTCCTGCCGGTCTATGCGCGAATCGGTGCCACCTTAACCGGCATTGCCGAACGCGCGCAGATCCGCACGCTGGCCGCCTATCAGATCCTCGACCCCTTTGGCCGCGTCATCGGTGGCACGGGTGAGGTCGGCTATGCGCTCGGCCATGTGCCCGAGGTTGCCGCCGCGCTCAGCGGAATACCCACCACGGTTCTGCGCCAACGCATATCTGACGAGCCGACACCACCGCTTTGGTCGATCAGTCGCCGCGCCAATGTGCGGGTCTTCGTGGCGATGCCCGCGACGATTGACGATCACGTCATCGGGGCCGTCTATGTCAGCCGCACCCCTGGCAACGTGCTGGAATACGCCTACCGTGAGCGGCGAGTCCTGCTTCAGGCCGGAGGTTTCGCGGTCTTCTTCGCACTGCTGATCGGCTTCGTCTTCTGGCGCTTCATTACCCGCCCGCTCTACGGTCTGATCGAAACCACCCGTCGGATCGCGGCAGAGGGACGCAATTCGATCAAACCGCTCGACCACTACGGCACGCGAGAACTGGCGCGGCTGGGCGACAGCTTTCTGCGCATGGCGGACCGGCTGCACCGCAGGTCCGAGAACATCCAGACCTTCACCCGCCACGTGACGCATGAGTTGAAATCCCCGATCACCGCGATCATCGGCGCAACCGAACTGCTGCAGGAAAAGGGCGCAGAGATGTCGGACCCGCAACGCGACCGGTTCCTTGCCAACATCGCCGGCGACGCCCGGCGCATGACCCGGCTGCTGGAAGACCTGCGCAGTCTGGCCGCCGCAAAAGAGGTCCGCGGTACCGGCCCCGCCGACCTGCCGGCCAGCCTGAACGAGCTGCGTTTGCGCTTTGACGGGCTGCGGATCATCGGCCCGGATGTGGCAATGCCCGTCCCGATGGCGCAGGATAATCTGACGATTATCCTGACGCATCTGGCCGAGAATGCCGCGGAACATGGGGCGACGCTGCTGGAGGTGGCGCAGGCGGATGGCGGTAACACGCTGACGCTCCGAGACGATGGGCCTGGCATTCCCCAAGAAAACCATGCCCGTATTTTCGATCCGTTCTTCACCACGCGGGCCGAGGATGGTGGTACCGGTATGGGCCTTGGCATCGTGTCCGAGATCATCGCGGCCGCGCAGGGGCGGATCAGTTTGGTTCCAACCAAAACCGGCGCGCTGTTTTCGATCAGCTTCAATGCTGATCTTGGGCCGCGCTAGGTCCGGTCGGGTCTTGCTGCGCCTGCGGGCGCCGCGATGCGCTCCGCGCGGGGATATTTGGAAGACAATGAAGGGGATAAGGCCTATGGCGTTTCGCCCAAAACCTGACGCGGAATACGTTGCTTGATGCCTTGGGGCTAGGGCGGAAAGGCATTAGCGCAGCCTCCCGATCAGCTGAAAGACCAACGGTGCGGCGAAGATCACCATCAGAATGCGCACTGTATGAGCCATCGCGGCGATCGTGTTGCCGATCATCGGGCCAGTCATCCAGGGCAGGGGCACCCCAGACCATCGGTCAGGACTCCCGATGCCAGGCCAATGACCAGTGCCAGCACCAATCGCGGCCAGCCGGCTAGTCTTGCGGTAACTCTCATCCGGCCTGGTTACCGCCAGATATCAAGTTCCGCGACACCGAAAATCGACCGCGATCCTAGACAAAAGCCCGGTAGTGCGGCCGCCCCGGTCAGCTTTCGGTCGGAACCCCCGGAAACCCGCCCTTCATCTCGACCACGCGGTGCGGATAGGGGATCTCGATGTCGTTATCCTTCAGCGCGTTCCAGATCAGGAACAGCACGTCCGAGGTGAACTTGTTCGGCCCGTCGTCAAGCCCGTTCACCCAAAACTCGACCGCGAAATCCACGCCGCTTTCGCCGAAGCCACGTAATTCGCAATCCGGCGGTGCGGGCTTGGTCAGAACACGCTCGTGTTTCGCAACCGCCGCTTCGATAATCGCAGGCACCATGTTTATGTCGGTCTTGTAGCTGACCGAAAACGGTACTTCGTAGCGGTTCGCCGATCCGGCATCCGAGTAATTCACCACCCTTGTGACGATGAAATCCTCGTTCGGCACCACGATCCAGCGGCCATCGAAGGTTTCCAGAATCGCGGCACGCGATGTCATCTTGACGATCTTCCCGGCCTCGCCGCCGTCAAGTTCCACGTAATCGCCCACCGTGGTCTGCCCTTCCAGCAGCAGGATCACTCCCGAGATGAAATTCGATGCGATCTTTTGCAGTCCGAAGCCAAGACCGACGCCGATGGCGCCGCCCAGAACCGCGAGCGCAGACAGGTTGATGCCCATTATGCTCATCAGGACCAGGAAAGCCGCGCCGAAGATTGCCACCTCGACCGCCTTGGTCGCCAGTTCGCGGGTGCCGGGGCGCAGTTCTTCCTGACGGCCGATATAGCTGCGAGTCTGATCGTTCGACCAGCGGCCCAGCCAGAACAACAGGCTGCCCGCGATCAACCCACGCACCAGCGATGCCGCCGAGAACGAGATGTTGCCCAGTGTGATGGTCATCGCTGACAGTCGTGCTTGAACAGGGTCCAGAAGGCCCAGCACATAGATCGCCATGATCGGCATCAGTACATAACGGCCCAGCAGCTTGAGGAACGGATCGGTGACGATATCGCGCACCAGCGCTCGTGCCGCGAGGAACAGAAAGACCCGTTTGCCAAAGGCAATCACGGTGCCAGAGCCGAACATCGACACCGTCACCTGCTCGCCAATTGCGGTCAAAAGATATGCCAGAAGCGGCAGCAGAAGCGGCAGGAAGATCAGCACGAACCGCCGCGCTGTCGCGATCAGCGATCGCTGGCCCTCGACGGGTTCGATCAGGGACTTGAGGCGTGGCGCAAGCCGACGGTTGATCAGCAGCGCCAGAAGGAAAGCCGCCACCAGCAAGGCGAATTGCGACCAGGCGGCGGGGCTCAGTAGCCAGCGCTGCGCAATCTCCCAGCCCTGCTCGGCATAACCAATCATCTGCAGAACGATATCAGGCGGGTCTTCCCAGAATTGCATGCCACTCTCCCCACTCGTTAGTAACGCTTGGGGTTAACTGATACCGCCCCGGCACGACAAGGCAAGACCTGCATCACACAGCGCGGGTCAGGATCCGATATGCGTGTCGCCCCGCGCGGCAGCCAAAGCGATCTGTTTCTGGCGCTCGCGAAACCGCGCCTTGTCCTCGGCACTGGTCTCATCCGTGCATTGATGGCAGGCCACGCCTGCCTCGAATTGCGGGTGCTTGCGGTCTTCTGGAAGGATCGGGCGGCGACAGGCAAAACACAATTCATGCGGCCCCTCAACCAGCCCATGCCCGACGGAGACACGGCCGTCGAAGACGAAGCATTCGCCGGTCCAGCGGCTCTCGCTCTCGGGTACGACCTCAAGGTATTTCAGGATGCCGCCTTTCAGGTGATAGACATCCTCGACCCCTTGGCTCAGCAGGTAGTTGGTCGATTTCTCGCAGCGGATGCCCCCGGTGCAGAACATCGCGATTCGTTTGTTGTGAAACCGGGCTTTGTTCGCCTCCCACCAGGCCGGGAACTCGCCGAAACTGCGGGTGGCGGGATCTACCGCACCCTCGAACGTGCCGATCGCGACCTCGTAATCGTTCCGCGTGTCGATCACCGCTACATCGGGCGCCTCGATCAGCGCATTCCACTCGGCAGCCTCGACATAGTGCCCCACGCGCGCCAGCGGATCGACATCGGGCTGCCCCATCGTCACGATCTCGCGCTTAAGCCGCACCTTCATGCGGTTGAACGGCATCTCGGCGGCGGCGCTCTCTTTCCAGTCCAGCCCCGCCAACCCCGGCAGGCCGCGAAGATGCGCCAGAACCGCATCGATCCCCGACCGCGATCCAGCGATCGTCCCGTTGATGCCTTCGCGCGCCAGCAGCAACGTTCCCTTCACCCCCGCGCCCAGGCACAAGTCCAGCAGCGGCCCCCGCAGCGCGGCTGGGTCCTGGAACCGGGAGAAGTGATAAAGTGCGGCGACAGTAAACATGGCGCGCGGCATACGGCAATCACGGGGGCAAGGGCAAGGGGCCAGCCGGCCCACCATTGACGCCGCACCGCACCCTCCTTACCCATGAACCAGCGAGAGGAACCCCCATGCACCCTGCCAGCCACGCCCTGATCGTCATCGACATGCAGAACGATTTCTGCCCCGGCGGCAAGCTGGCGGTCGCGGATGGCGACAAAATCGTGCCCGGCATCAGCGCGCTGATGAGCGATTTCGCCACAGTGATCCTGACACAGGACTGGCACCCGGCCAACCATTCCTCTTTCGCCAGTCAACATGAAGCGGCTGAACCCTTCAGCGTGACCGAAATGCCCTACGGTCCGCAGGTGCTCTGGCCAGATCACTGCGTGCAGGCGTCAATGGGCGCGGCGTTTCACAAAGATCTGAAAACCGACCCGGCGGACCTGATCATCCGCAAGGGTTTCCGCCCCGAAATCGACAGCTATTCCGCGTTCCTCGAAAACGACCACAAAACCCCGACCGGCCTGCATGGCTATTGCAAGGAACGAGGGTTGAACCGGCTGACGATGGTCGGCCTTGCTACCGATTACTGCGTGCAATACTCGGCCCTCGATGCGGCCCGGCTGGGCTATTCCGTTACCGTCCGCCAGGACCTTTGCCGCGCCATCGACCTTGACGGATCGCTTGAAAATGCCCGGACCGCGATGCTGGCCGCCAATGTGGTGCTAACCGGCTAACCCCCCATAACGCTTGCCCAAAACTGCCCCGCCATGCGACACTGTCGCGAAGGGGGCGAACATGCCGGACGCGGCGCCAAAGGTGCGAAAGTCACTTAACGCCGCGGAAATCGGCGCGCTGGCGCATCTTTATCGTGGCGAGGTCTACCGCTCGACCCTCTGGCGCACGCGGTTGGATACCACAACCAACTGGGCGGTTGTCACGCTGGGCATCGCGCTTTCCATTGCGTTTTCCTCGCCCGTCGCCTCGCCGCTGCCACTGGTCCTCGTCGGCATACTGATCGTTTTCTTCCTGATGCTGGAAGCGCGCCGCTATCGCTATTTCAACGTCTGGCGCGCGCGCTGCCGCTGGCTGGAGACGCATTTCTTCGCGCCCATGCTGCATGATGGCGACCTGCATATGGAGGACGGCTGGCAACAGAAACTGGCCGAGGATTACTGGCACCCGCGCTACCATGTCTCGTATTGGGTGGCGCTTGGACGGCGGATCAGGCGCAACTATTTCTGGATCCTGCTGATCCAGACCGTCGCCTATCTTGGCAAACTGGTCGTACACCCCGAAGCTTTGCAAAGCGTGTCACAACTTTACGACCGAGCCGATATCGGCCCTTTGCCGGGCGAGGTCGTGCTGGCCTTCGGCGGCTTTTATTGCCTGACATGGGGTGTTTTTGCCTTGTGGAGCTGGCGTGATGATGCCCGCCGCGCCAAACGCCATCAGGATCCCAGCGGCATGGGCTGACTGCGCGGATGCTGGACAAGCCTCCGGCCAGTTGCTTTAACCAACCGGCCTGACCCCGGAGCCCCTGATGGCCGACATCGCCACCCGCGTCTATAACCATAAGTGGAAGATCGACCCGATCGTCCGGTCGCTGATCGACACCGATTTCTACAAACTGCTGATGTGCCAGTCGGTGTTCCGCAACAAGCCCGACACCCAGGTCACGTTCTCGCTGATCAACCGCACCAAAAGCATCCGCATTGCCGATCTCATCGACGAGGGCGAGTTGCGCGAACAGCTTGATCATGTGCGGTCGCTGAAGCTGGCGCGCGGCGAAATCGACATGGCTGCGCGGCAACACCTTCTACGGCAAGCGCCAGATGTTCCGCTCTGATTTCATGGAATGGTTCGAGGGGCTGCGCCTGCCGCCCTACCATCTGGAAAAACGCGACGGTCAGTATGAACTGACATTCGAGGGCAACTGGCCCGAAGTGATGATGTGGGAAATCCCCGCGCTGGCCGTCCTGATGGAACTGCGCAGGCGCGCCGTCTTGCGGGACATGGGCCGGTTCGAATTGCAGGTGCTCTATGCCCGCGCGATGACCAAGCTCTGGGAAAAGGTCGAGACAGCTACGCGGCCTCGAAGACCTGCGGATCGCCGATTTCGGCACACGGCGGCGGCATTCCTTCCTGTGGCAGGACTGGTGTGTGCAGGCGATGATGGAGGGGCTGGGCGACAAGTTCGTCGGCACCTCGAACTGCCTGATCGCCATGCGGCAGGATATCGAGGCGATCGGAACGAACGCCCATGAATTGCCGATGGTCTATGCCGCCCTTGCCGACACGGATGAGGAACTTGCCCGCGCGCCCTATGACGTTCTGGCCGACTGGCACGAAGAGCATGACGGCAACCTGCGCATCATCCTGCCCGACACCTACGGCACCAAGGGGTTCCTGGATAACGCCCCCGACTGGCTGGCCGGCTGGACCGGCATCCGCGTTGATTCAGGGCGATCCGGCCACTGGCGCCGAGATTGCCATCGACTGGTGGAAATCCCGTGGCGAAGACCCGCGCGAGAAACTGGTGATCTTCTCGGACGGTCTCGACGTCGACAAGATCATCGCCCTGCAAAAGCAGTTCACCGGTCGGGTCCGGGTATCCTTTGGTTGGGGCACGCTGCTGACCAACGATTTCCGCGGTCTGGTGCCGGACGATGCGCTCGCGCCGTTCTCACTGGTCTGCAAAGCGGTCAGCGCCAATGGCCGCCCGACCGTGAAGCTGTCTGACAATCCCAACAAGGCGATGGGCCCGCAGGACCGAGATCGAGCGCTACAAGCGCGTGTTCGGTGTCGGCGAGCAGGAAAAGCAGAAGGTCGTGGTCTAGGCGCGGGGCCAACGCAGGCCCGTGCGCAGAACCCCATAGACAGCTCCGGCAGCGCGTGATTACGTCAATTTATGATTACACGTCAGACACTTCCGCACTGGATCACCGCCACCCTCGTGCTGGCAACTGCCGCCACGTTGCTGTTAATGGGCCGGGTGCCGATCTGCACTTGCGGCTATGTCAAACTCTGGCACGGCCAGACCATGAGCAGCGAAAACTCGCAGCATCTGATGGACTGGTACACGCCGTCGCATCTGCTGCACGGGCTGCTTTTCTACGCCGCCCTCTGGCTTGTCGCGCGCCCGGTGCCGTTGGGCTGGCGGCTGGTCATCGCCACCATCGTCGAATGCGCATGGGAAATTCTGGAAAACACCGACGCTGTGATCCAGCGCTATCGCGAGGTTACGATCTCGCTCGATTATTTCGGCGACAGCGTCATCAACTCGATCTTCGATATTCTGGCGATGCTCGCGGGTTTCTGGCTGGCACGCCGGATCCCGGTCTGGGCGAGTGTCGCCATTGTTATCGGGTTTGAGCTGCTGACAGCAATCGTCATCCGCGACGGTCTGGCGCTGAATGTGATCATGCTGCTGTATCCGCTAGAGCTCATCATGGATTGGCAAGGCGCGCCCTGACACCGCCCCCGCTAATGCAACCGCGCCTGCACCAGATAGGCTTCGATCTTATCCTCACCCAAGGCGCGCAACGCCTCCAGCCGGTGCAGCCCCTCGATCAGCACGAACGCTTCGCCATCCGCCCGCACCCGGATCGGCGTGGTCTGGCCGTTCTCCAACATGTCCTCTGCAATCTCCTGCACCTTGCCCGCCTCGAGCGTCTTGACACGCTTGACCGGCACCCGGATATCGGCAATCGCAATGCGCTGTTTTTTCAACATGGCGCGATCCTGCCTGTCTTGCCCCGGCAACACCAGAGCAGAGTTCAGGCGGCCGCCAGAAACCCCTCTGCCGCCCGCATTGCCCGCCCCAGATACAGCGATATCCGCGGATGATCGGTGGGCATCCGCGGAATCGTCCAGCCCACCGCGCTCAACGACCGCAACATCGCGAACATCGGGAACAGGTCGCGGGCGCCGGGGCTTAGCGCACGGTTGGCGGCATAGCCGTCCAGCAGCCCCTCGACGATCTGCGGATAAACAGGCTCGTCCAGCGCTTGGGTGACAGCGCTTGCCAGATCATACATCCGGTAACCAAACCCGGAATCGTCGAAATCAATCAAAGCGAGGCCAGCGCCCTGACGAAACACATTCTCACGCAACGCGTCCGAATGGATCAAACCGCAATCCGCCTCGGCGTCGAATTCCGCCAGAACCGCCCGCGCCCGGTCCCGTGCCGCGACGATCACCTCGACCTCGCCCGCCGACCAACCCGGCGCCTGCCAGTACCGGCCCCATAAGGGCTCTGCCCCGGTCAATCCGTCCCGGTCCCAAAGCGGCCGCACGAACCCGTCCGGCAGATCCAGCGCGTCGGTGACGTTGTGCAACTGCGCCAGCAGCCCGCCAACTTCGTGGTACAAAGCCGCCTGATCCGCTGCCGATCCCGGCAGGAGTTGCAAACCGCTGCCAATTGGCGCCCCGTCCATCCAGGCAATCACCGAGGCCAACTGCCCGCTGCCCAGCCGCGCGACCAAACCGCCATCCAGCGCCCGAACCGGCTGCGGTGCGGCAAACCCCGCCGCCGCCAAAGCCTCGGTCCACACCAGTTCCGAAGCGATCTCGGCCTGGCCACGATATCCGGGCCGGTGCAACCGCAACGCCGCCCGGCCACCCGACAACACCACGTCATACACTGCATTCTCGCGGTGCGAGATCAGGCGCGGAACCTCTGCCGAGCCGCCCCAATGCGCCAGCGCCTCGTCCAGTGCCGCGCTCATGCCGGCAGCGCTTTCAGCACCCGGTCCAATGCGGCCAGCGCAAAATCCGCGTCACCGCGTGAAAACGGCATCGGCGGGCGCAGCTTCAGCACATTGCCATGCCGTCCAAGCCGGTTCAGCAAGACGCCCTCGCGCCGCATCGCCTCGACAACCTCAGCCGTGAATGCACCTGCCGGGACATCGCCCGCCATGAACTCGATGCCAAAGAACAGCCCCAAGCCCCGCACCTCGGCAATTAGAGGATGATCAAGGCCCTGCAGCCCGTCCAGCATATAGGTTCCGACATCGCGGGCATTCTCGACCATCCCTTCCTCGTCGATCACCTGCAGCACCGCCATCGCCGCTGCGCAGGATACAGGATTGCCGCCGAACGTATTGAAATAGCCGAACGCCTCGCGGAACGCCTCCATCACATCCGCCCGCGCCACAACGGCGGCCACCGGATGGCCGTTCGCCATCGGCTTGCCAAGCGTCACCACATCCGGCGCGAACCCCATCGCCTGATGCCCCCACCAATGGCTTCCAAGTCGCCCGAAACCAGGCTGAACCTCGTCGCACAGGATCAGCCCGCGCGCCCGCCTGATCACGCCAATCGCCGGGTCAAGAAACCCCGGCGGCAAGGCGGGCAACCCCTCGTTGGCAAAGACCGGGCACAGCATCATGCCGGAAAACCCGAAGCCCTGCTCCTCCAGCTCCACAATCGCCCGGCCGATCTCGCGCGCGAAGGCCTCGGACTGGCCCTCGACCGAGCCGCCCACCGGCCGCAGCCCGTCCGGGGCCGGGACCAGCCGCACATGCCCCGCCCGCCCGCCGATTGGCAGCCGCCGCGTCGACAGCTGCGACACGGCGGCCGTATTGCCGTGATAGGTGTTGTCGGTCGCGATGATCCCGGTCTTGCCGGTCATCGCCTGCGCCATCCGCAGCGCGATATCATTCGCCTCCGACCCGGTGCAGACCATGATCGCCTGATCCAGCCCGTGTCCGAACCGAGCGGTCAACGCCTCGACATAATCCAGAATCCCCTCATGCAGATAGCGGGTATGGATGTTCAGCACCGCCGCCTGCCGCGCAATCGCCTCGACCACGCGCGGATGGCAATGACCGACATGCGGCACGTTGTTGTAGCAATCCAGATACTTGCGCCCCTCAGCATCCCAAAGCCAGACGCCCTCGCCGCGCACGATATGCACCGGCTCATCGTAAAATACCGGCACGTTCGGACCCAACAACCTCCGCCGCCGCTCGATCAGGCTTTCGCTCATCACGTCCCCGTTTTTCGACCCCCCACCATACTATCCGCTATGGCGGAATGCGCCAGCATTGCCGAACCGCTCAAAGTTGTGATCCGCGACGGGCATATCGGTGCTATACTGTCCCTGACGCCGATCACATCAAGGAGGGCACGAACATGGTCAAGACCATCGGAAATCCCCTGTCATGGCTTGCCGGTCAGGTTGGCACTGCGGGGGCGCATGTGGCAGATGTCACCACCCATCTGGGCGCGGAAGAGAACTATGTTGAACCGCAGGTCCAGCACATCACGACCGCCGACCTGAAAGAGGCGTTGCGAAAGGGCTTCGACGATTTCGGCACGATGCGCACAGATGTGATTTTTGTCGCCCTGATCTACCCGATTGTGGGTCTCCTGCTGGCCTTTCTCGCCTTCAACAAAGACGTCATGCACCTTGTCTTCCCGGTCATGTCGGGCTTTGCCCTGATCGGTCCCTTCGCCGCTATCGGGCTTTATGAGATGAGCCGCCGCCGCGAACTGACCGGAGAGGCCAGTTGGTTTGCGGCCCTGCAACTCATGCGTTCTCCCGCTTTCGGCGCGGTCTTCGTGCTTGGCCTCGTTCATATCGTGATCTTCATGGTCTGGGTCGCGGTGGCGGATCTGATCTATTCCACCACGCTCGGACCAGAGCCTCCGGCCTCGGCTGGCGCCTTTCTCGATGCCCTGACGCTGACCGGGGCCGGCTGGACAATGATCGTGATCGGCGTGGTCGTGGGCGCGATCTTCGCCGCCCTGGTGCTGGCGACCAGCGTCGTGTCCTTCCCGATGCTGCTCGATCGCAATGTCGGTATCCCGGTTGCCATCGCCACCTCGATCGAGGTGGCCCGGACCAACCCGGTAACGATCGGTATCTGGGGACTGATCGTGGCGTTGTCGCTGATCATCGGCTCGCTGCCCGCTCTTCTGGGGCTGATCATCGTGATGCCGGTGCTTGGTCATGCCACCTGGCACCTCTATCGCCGCGCAGTGAAGTAGCGACGATCTGCGGGATCCCTCCAATACCCAGCCTCGCAACAAAAGCCGCGGGGTGAGTGGCTCGTCGTCCCGACTGCGCTGCCAATGGGTTGGCGCACGCGAAGAGGTTAAATCTGCCGGTGTTCTCATCCAGAACCTTTGATGCCCGCGTCGCCTCGCGCTACAAGCTGCCACAAACTTGAGGGCAGAGCGGCGTCATGATCACTGATATAGAAGACTACTTCTCGAAAGGATGCGGGCGCTGCGAGCGATTTTCCACACCCGACTGCTCGACAAAAAAATGGGGCCTCGGCCTAAGTGATCTGCGCCAGATTTGCCTGAAATCCGGGCTTGTCGAGACGGTGAAATGGGGGCATCCATGTTACATGCATGAGGGTCGCAACATCGCCATCCTTGGTGCGTTTCGCGGTGATCTTCGCATCAGCTTCTTCAACGCGGCACTGATGAAGGACCCCGAAGGCCTGCTCGAAAAGCCGGGGCCGAATACCCGGCACCCCAGCATGATACGTTTTACCGATAATGCGCAAGTGGCGCAGATGCAGCCGGTTATCCAGTCCTATCTAAGAGAGGCGATGGATTACGCAGAGGCGGGCATCAGACCACCGAAAGAGGCAACCGAAATCGAGCTGCCTGATGAGCTGGTAGAAGCTTTGGATGCCGACCCGGAACTTGCCGAAGCCTTTCAGAATTTGACGCCCGGACGTCAGAAAAGCTACGTCATCAATCTCAGTTACGCGAAGAAGTCCGAAACGCGATTGTCACGCATCGCCGGAATTCCGTGAAAAGATCATAGCGGGAAAAGGAGCGACGGATCGGTGACTCGGGCGCTCGACGGTACACTTTGTCTTGCAAACCGACCATCCACCACCTCCCGGCGTCACTCCTCACCCGTCACCTTGCCGCGCAAAGCTTTGACCTGACCGCGCTGCACCTTGGCGGCCAGCCGCCGTCGCTTGGCCCCCAATGTCGGTTTTGTCGGCACCCGCCGTTTCGGTCGCTCCAGCGATGCGCGCAGCAATTCGACCAGCCGCCCGCGCGCGATCTCGCGGTTGCGGGCCTGGCTGCGGGTTTCGTCGACCTGCAACACCACAGCGCCGTCCTTGGTCCAGCGCCGCCCGGCCAGCCGCCGCAACCGCGCCTTGGCGTGGTCCGGCAGGTTCGGGCTGCGCTCGGCCTCGAACCGCAACTCGACGGCGGTCGAGACCTTGTTCACATTCTGCCCGCCCGGCCCCGAGGACCGGGTGAACTGCTCAGTCAGCTCCCAGTCATCGATCTCGATCTGCTCAGTCACTTTCAGCATGGCGGGAACCCGGATTCTCGGCGGTTTCAGTGTTTGAAAACATTAAAGGACGGGGTGCGAAATGTGGTCATGTTTTAAAGAAAGCATACAAACAAGGCCGTCGCGCCAAATCAAAAAGGGCCACCGGTTACCCGGCAGCCCTTCGAGATCTACGGAGACGGGCCAGTTAGAGCCTGGACCCAATCAGTGGCGTTCTAGCCTTCAAGGTTTGCCTCTAGGCTACGGTCCCCCTGACTGTTCCGACCTCGCTCTCCAATATCACTCTAGACACTGGACCACCTCCTTTCTCTGAATTACCGATAATGGAAGGTTGGCACAGATTTTGTGTTTGTCAAAACTTTTTACGCAAGGGGTGCTGTCATTCGGGTCACAATTAGGCGAAATGGCACCAGCGCGATTAGCGCCAAAGCCAGTTTCACGCCCCAGTCTGCGACCGCCAGAGAAACCCACAGGGGCGCCACTGGACCGGTCCCCAGCAGCGGCAGGGCCTCAGTCGCCCAGGACACATCATTGCCCGGCTCGACGAAGCTCAACGTCGCGGAAAAAGCGATTGAAAAGAATAGGATAGTGTCAACGCTCGACCCCACCAGCGTGCTTGCCAGGGGCGCTTTCCACCACGCTCCAGCGCGCAATCTGTCAAAGATCGCCACGTCCAGCATCTGCGCCGTCAGGAACGCGATGCCCGACCCGAAAGCGATCCGCCAGGTCACCAGCGGCCCGAACTCGCCGACGATCTGCGTACCAACCAGCGAACAGGCGACACCGGTCAAAAACCCAATGAAAACAACACGTCGCGCGGCGGACGCTCCGTAAACACGATTCATTACATCCGTGACAAGAAACGCCACCGGATAGGTGAACGCGCCCCAGGTCAGCCATTGGCCGAACAGGTGTTGCACAAGGATATTCGAGGCCACGACGACGATGGCCATGGCAAGAATGCCGGGAAGAATACGGGTCATGATGGTTGTTCCGTTTTGACAAGGTCGCGGAGACTTGGCTCCCGGACCGCCCGGGAACGGCGTGTCCTAACGCCCCTCGGCGCGAATTTCAAGTCATTCTGCCAGCCGGTATTCCACGAATTCGGTGCGTTGGAACGATTTGAAATTATCGTCCGAAATCATGGTTATACGGATAAATCCCGCCTCGTCACGCCAGACTGCGATGCCCTCAAGATTGTCATGGTTGCCGGTGCGGGTTTCCAGCAGCGTCTCTTCACCGGACACTCCATCGGGACCTGGATCGAACCGGCGCACCCGGCTTTGAAATCCGAATATCCCGTTCAGATGGCGCTCTAGCAAATAGAACTTTCCATCCGGCCCAAAGTCCCCCCCGACCGGAAGAAACGGGGGTCGTCGCGGAATCCCAAACGGCTGATCCCATTTTCCTTCCTTGTACCGATAGACCGGAAATGGTTGGGACAATTTTCCCGACCGCTCGGGCACCGTGTAAAGCGTGCCATCGCTGTCGATCGCCAAAGTTTCGAGCGAAGAATTGTTCTGCAACCTCCTGAATTCCTTTGGCCGCTTGATCTTGATGGCGTCCGAAGTCATATCGGGATACATCGCCAGCCGGTGATAGCCCTCGAATGATACATAGATCGTGCCGTCTTCGGCTACGGCCAACCCCTCGGCATCATTGTATATTCTCGTCACACCCTCACCCGTCGAGGTCTTCAGGATGTTGCTTCGATAGCCGGTGACCGCCGTGATGGTGCCAGCGTCCGAGTCACGCTCCAACTGTCCGCTGACGATGAGGCCGTCGTCGCTGATTGCCCAGAAGTCCCGGCCATTGGCGGCCAGTTCCAACCCCGAGAACCCGCCGAATTCCGCGGCATCCACGACCCAGCGATAGCTGCCGAGATACTCTGCTTTGGAAGATATCCCTGCAGAAGTCCCAAGGCCCGCCAGCCCCAGTCCCGCCGCGATCAGCGCTGCGAAAGTACTGGTGCGCATTGTGCGGGCAAATCGGCCATCACCAGTTCCCGGCGAGGCTTGGGCTTGGGGGCGTTGGGGTCGGGCGGCGGTGGGTTCAGAATGTTGTTGACCCAATCAACCGCATCATTGCAGCCATCGCCAGCAGGTGGCGGCGCCTGATCGACACATCCCCTCGCGCCGCGCGGACAGGCCAGTCGAACGTGGAAATGGTAGTGATGCCCCCACCACGGTCGGATCTTGCGCAACCAGCTTCGGTCGCCCTTTTCATCCTTGCACATCTGCACCTTGGCGCCCGGGAACACGAAGATCCGCGCCACTGCCTTGTCCTTTGCAGCGGCCTTTAGAATCTCATGGTGCGCCCGGGTCCAGCTGCCGTTGACATACGCACCGTTGGCCCGGCGCATCGAGATCGAGGACAGGTTCTCGCGGTCCTTGGCCGACAGGTTCAGCCGGTTCGGCGGCAGCATCCAGATATCGGCGTCCAGACCAATCTGATGGCTGCGATGCCCGCTTAGCATCGGACCACCTCGCGGCTGCGACATGTCGCCGACATACAGCCCGTTCCAGCCAGGTTGACGGGCGGCGAACTTGCTAAGCCGCTGAACGAATGCGACGAGTTCGGGATGTCCCCAGTTGCGGTTTCGGCTTAGCCGCATCGCTTGCCAGTTTGGCCCGGTTTCCGGCAACTGCACCGCACCGGCCACGCACCCCTTAGAATAGCTGCCGAAAGGCGCCGACTTGTGCGGAGACGCATCGCGCATCTTGCCGAAAAGCTGCTTGGCTGGGGTCTCGGCTACGGCCGGGACGGCCATGCAAAAAGTCAGGAAGAGGACAAGGGCGTATCGGACCATGTTTCTGCTCTGTTTGGGTCTGGTTTCACCCAGAATAGCAGCAACAACCCGAGAAGAAAAAGGCCAATAAGCGGGGTCACGCCAAGTTGCTGGCTGTCGGTCAGAAAGGTCATCGCACCGATCGAAACCGGTGCCACGAATGATGTCGCTTTACCAGCCAACGCATAGAGCCCGAAGGCCTCGGTCATGCGCGCAGGGTTGCCCTGAAGCACCATCATCGTACGGCTGGCTGTCTGCAAAGCCCCCCCGGCTGCACCAATCAGGGCGCCCAGGACATAGAACAGGATATCGGGCAGGCGAGACTCTGGTCCGACAGAGATGCCCATCACCGAAGTTCTGGACACAAAGACGATCGACACCGCGACCAGCGTCAGTATGACGACACAAGTGATGATAACCGGTTTCGGGCCGAAACCACTGTCTGCCCGCCCGCCAAGCCAGGCAAAGATTACACCGGTGATGATCGCGAGTATCCCGAAAATGCCGGTATCGACAACGCTCCAGCCCAGAACCCCGGCGGCATATATTCCGCCGAAAACATACATTCCGTTGAGCGCGTCACGATAGAACATCGACGCCCCGAGATAGGCAAATAGGCTGGGCGAACGTGGTAGGGCACGCAACGTTCGCCCCAGACCGGCCAATGCCGCGCGTTTCGCGCCGACCGGCGGCTTGGTCGGTTTCGGATCGCGGACGTAAAGGACGAACGGAATCATGAAGACCACAAACCAGATCGCTGTCAGCGGCCCGACAAACCGGGTGCCTTCGCGCGCGCCAGCATCGAGGCCCAAAATCGGGTCGATGCCCAGAAGCGTTTTGCCGGTTGCGCCATTCTCGGCGAAGAACAGCAACATGGTAATCAGCGCAAGCAGGCCGCCGACATAGCCGAAGGCCCAGCCATTGCCGGAAATCCGGCCAATCTCTTCCCGCGACCCGAGACTCGGCAGCATGGAATTCGTGAAGATCGTCGCGAATTCCATACCGATCAGGCCGATGGAGAAACACACAAGCGTCAGGATCAGGTTGAAATCGTCAGGCGCCGCCCACCAAAGCCCAGAGGATCCGGCAATGAACAGCACCGAGAAGAACCAGATCCAGCTAAGCCGATTGCCGGATGTGTCGGCCATGGCGCCCAGAATCGGGGCAAAAATAGCGATGACGATCCCCGCCAGACCAATGCCAAAGCCCCAGGCCGATTGCGCCACGGTCCCGTCGCCCAGCACCTCTTTGACGTAGGGCCCAAAAATGAAGGTCAGCAGCAGCGTGCTGTAGGGCTGACTGGCAAAATCAAAGAAGAACCAGCCCCAGATACGCTTGCGCGCCGAAACTTCTGACATCTTGCCCCCATCCGTTCGCGCGGAGTGAACATGGAAAGCGCAAGCCTTGCAAGCGGGCCTTAATCCGGCCGGGGCATTTCGGGCGGCCAGGGGCGTTGCCCCTCTGCCTGCGACCACGCCTGTACCCAGCCGGGAAGGGCAGGGCTTGGCCCGGAATGGCCAATCATCTCGGCTATCACCTGCGGCGCGACAATCCCGTCCCGGCTGGTGAAAGCCATTCGGAAAAGCGCATGGCCGCAGCACTCCCCATCGCGCCTCCACATCGACTGTTCTATGTATAGGAACCTGTCGTCCCAGCCGATGCCGCGGCTGCGCGTCTCAATTCTCTGGAATACAGTGAGACGGCGGCGATAGCGCACACTCGACCCGGCGACCGTCATGCCCCACCGGCCCTTTTGCAGCGCGCCAACAAGCCCCGTGCGACGCGCTAGCGGGATGCGGCCAAGATCATAGAGCGTCAGCGTGCGGCCGTTGTTAAGCTCCATCCAGAGATCGAGGTCATGCGGCCAGACGATGTGGTAAGAGACATGCGTGCCGTCAACTGGCAAATCGGGCGCCCTGCCGTGCACAACGATTTCTTTCATCATTCGCAGGAACGGATACATCTGGTCACTCCAATGGCTGTGCCCAGAAATGCGAGGCTGGCGTTCTGGTCAACCGGCGACGCGACGGCACGCGCCACTTGCCAGCCGCAGCGGCTGCGCTTAGGTGTCTCTGGCGCGAAACCAAATGGGCCTTTGAAATGACCTCGCTTTTCCAAATTCTGATGCTGCTTCTCGATATCGTTTGGTTTGTCATGATTGCCCATATCGTGATGAGCTGGCTGATCAACTTCCAGGTTCTGAACCTGCGGCAACCCATCGTGGCGCAGATGTGGTACGGGCTGAACCGGCTCTTGGAGCCGCTATATGAACCGATCCGGCGCATTCTGCCACCGATGGGCGGGCTCGATCTGGCACCCCTTGTCGCGTTGATCGCCGTTTATGTAGTCCGGATCATCCTGATCAACAATCAAGCGGTTTTCTCTTGAAGCTCTTCGGGCGCGCGATTTTGCGAGGCTGTTAGCGGATATTTCTGCCAAGACGTAACCAACGGCGACTTGTTCACCGATTCCTCATATGGGATGGTCTAGCCATAAGAGCAGACTGACACCAACCGAGCAGGTCTATGCCAAAGGCATCCGAACTTCTTTCCTCCGTTTTCGGTTTCGATGCCTTTCGTCCGGGCCAGAGAGACATCGTAGAGGCTGTCGCGGCAGGCAGGAACGCACTGGCGATCATGCCGACCGGTGGTGGCAAGTCGCTGTGTTTTCAACTGCCGGCCCTGATGCGGGACGGTGTGACGGTGGTGATATCGCCGCTGATCGCCTTGATGCGCGATCAGGTTCGCGCGCTCCGCGAAGCCGGGGTCGAGGCGGGGGCGCTTACATCAGGCAATACCGAGGAAGAGACCAGCGCCGTCTTCGAAGCGCTTGAGGCGCGGCGACTGAAGCTGCTTTACATGGCGCCCGAGCGGCTGGCCTCTGGCGGCACATTGACCCTGCTGCGCCGCATCGGCACCTCGCTGATCGCGGTCGATGAGGCCCATTGCGTGTCGCAGTGGGGACATGACTTTCGACCCGATTACCTGCGGATCGGGGCGCTTCGCCAGGCGCTGGACGTCCCATTGGCAGCGTTTACGGCAACCGCCGATGAAGAAACCCGATCCGAGATAATAGTGCGGCTCTTCGACGGCCTCGCGCCGGAGGTTTTTCTGCACGGCTTCGACCGCCCCAACATCCACCTGGCCTTCGCGGTCAAAGACAGCCCGCGCAAACAGATCCTTGCTTATGCCGAGGCCCGGCGCGGCCAATCAGGTATCGTTTACTGCGGCACCCGAGCCAAGACCGAAACGCTGGCCCGTGCCTTGTCGGAAACGGGTCACTCTGCCTGCGCCTATCACGGCGGAATGGAGGCCGAGCAGCGCCGCATCGTGGAACGCCGCTTTCAGACCGAGGACGGTTTGATCGTGGTGGCAACTGTCGCTTTTGGGATGGGGGTCGATAAACCGGATATCCGATGGGTCGCCCATGCCGATCTGCCGAAGTCGATCGAGGCCTATTATCAGGAGATCGGCCGCGCGGGACGCGATGGCGCGCCTGCCGAAACGCTGACCCTGTTTGGTGCTGACGATATCCGGTTCCGGCGCGGCCAGATTGATGAAAGCCCGGCACCCGCCGAACGCCGCTTTGCGGATCATGGACGGCTGAATGCCCTTCTGGGGCTGGCCGAGGCCCTGGGGTGCCGACGTCAGCAACTGCTCGGCTTTTTCGGCGAGGCATCCGAGCCCTGCGGCAATTGCGACCTTTGCGACACCGCACCTGATCTTTTCGACGGCACCGAGGCGGTACGCAAGGCGCTTTCGGCGATGTTGCGAACCGGCGAATATTTCGGCGCCGGTCATCTGATCGATGTTCTAACCGGCAATGAAACCGACAAGATCCGCCAGCGCGGCCATGATGCGCTGCCGACCTTTGGTGTGGGAAAAGAGTTCGACCGCCGCCAGTGGCAGACGATTTTCCGGCAGATGATGGGTCGCGATCTGGCCCGCCCTGACCCCGAGCGCCACGGGGCCTTGCGGATGACCGATCACGCGCGCCCGCTTCTGCGCGGCGAGGCCGAGATTACCCTGAGGCGCGACACGATGGCCAAGGGTACGACACGCCATGTCGCCAAGACCCTGATCTCGGAAGAAGATGCGCCGCTGCTTTCAGCGCTTAAGGCCAAGCGTCGTGCTTTGGCCGAGGCCGCGCGGGTTCCAGCTTACGTTATTTTTCCCGACCGCACGCTGATCGAGATCGCCGAGAAACGGCCCGCGACCCTGGACGACATGGCAGGGATCAGCGGTATCGGCGCGACCAAGCTGGAACGCTATGGCCGGACCTTCCTGTCGGTCGTGACCGGGGAAGACACCGATCCCGTGCACCCGACGCGGCGCAAGCTTGCCGGGCGAAACGAAGGCGTGATTTATGACCGGTTGCTGGAGATCCAGGCCGACCTGGCTCGTGGCGAGGCGGGAACCGAGAAAACGATGTCATGCTCGGCCTCGTTGCTGGCCAAGGTTGCAATGCTACGCCAACCCGACATGGGTGTGCTATCCCGGCTTCTGGGCGACCGCCGGGCAGAACGGTTCGGTTCGGCCTTCCTTGAAGTGCTGAGAGAGGCCTGACTTCAGGCCTTTGCCGCTGCCATCGGAACGACGCTGTCGGTGTCAGCCCCAACCGGCTCTGCCCCGTCCGGTGTCGCCTCGCGAACTCGAGTTAAAATCGCATCCTTGCGCAACGGTTTGGTCAGATAGTGGTCAAGCCCGGCAGCAAGGATCGCCTTGTCATCACCTTCCAATGCATGCGCCGTCAGTGCGACAATCGCCGTGCGCGGCAAACCGGCTTCGTTCTCGGCTGCCCGGATCCGCCGGGTCGCTTCCTTACCGTCGACCTCTGGCATAGAAATGTCCATGAAGATCAGGTCAGGGCGAAAGCTCTTCCATTTCTCGACGGCCTCGCGACCATTCTCGGCGAATTCCAGTTCGATGTTCAGGGCCTTTACCATTCTGGAAAAGACCAGCCTGTTGGTCTTGTTGTCCTCTGCTGCAAGAACCCGCATTTTTCGTTGAGATGCGGTCGACGGAGGCGCTGCGCTGGCTGCCGGGGCAGGTTGAACCGCCGGCACCTCAATCTGCGCCAAAGTGGTGATCAGTGCCCGGCGGGAAAGCGGCTTGTGTTGCACCGCCACAGGCGCATCGTCAGTCAGCAGATCCAGAGTGGTATCTGCATTGATGATCATCGCGGGCGTTGAACAATTCGCCGCTCGCAGTTGGCGCAGCAGGTCCAGACCGGACCCCTCTGGCAAACGATTTTCCAGAAGCAGGACATCGCCTGCCCGCAGATCCTCGGCGCCAATCGCGCCGGTCGGGCGCCACAGGTTGATGTTCAGCAGTTCCAGTTGTGAAACCAGGATCGCATTGCCCGGCAGCTGGCCGTCGACCAGAACCACACGGGAAATCCAGTCGGGCAAGCTGTCCAAAGGCGTCACCGGGCCATCGGGGGCGGGCATCGTCAGGTGGAAACCAAAGCACGACCCTTCGCCAAGGATCGAATCAACCCAGATCTCTCCGCCCATCAGGTGCACCAGTTGCTCGGTGATCGCCAGCCCCAGACCTGTGCCTTCGAACTTGCGGTTTTGCTCATCCTCAACTTGCGTGAACTCACCGAATATTTGCTCGATCATCGCTTCAGGAATGCCGATCCCGGTATCCTCGATCGAAACATGCACTCGGAAATCGCCGCTTTCGCCCTCGGGAAGACCAACGACGCGCACCAGGACCTGACCCTCTTCTGTGAACTTCACTGCATTGCCGATGAGGTTGGTCAGAACCTGACGTACGCGCCCGGGATCGCCGACAAAACGAGTTGGAAGGAACATGTCATAGTCGACAATCAGGCTGAGGGCGCGATCCTGGATGCTGGGCTGCAGAAGCTGAATGACATCGAAAATGCTGCGCTCCAGATCAAACGTTTCGGCGTGAAGCACGAGCTTTTCGGCCTCGATCTTCGAGAAATCGAGAACATCGTTGATCAGCACCAGCAGCGCCTCACCCGAGGACTTTATCGTCTCTACAAAGAGTTTTTGTTCCTCGTTAAGCGGCGTGTCGGCCAGTAAATCGGCCATCCCCACCACGCCATTCATCGGTGTGCGCAACTCATGGCTCATATTCGCCAGAAACGTCGATTTCGCGCGATTCGCGGCCTCGGCCTTGCCCCGCGCCTCCTTCAACTGCTGTTCGTTGTGAATTGTATCGGTAATGTTAAGCGCCAGCGAAACCGTGTCGCCGTTGTCAGAGCGGCGGTCAACCAGTTTGATGAACCCGCCGTCCCACAGCTTGATCGTAGTTGGCTCCAGCGCCTCGCCCTGCCAGCGTGCGATCTTGTCGGCAGACCATTGGGTGCGATTCGCATCACCGATGTCGACGATGCCCTCTTCGACCAGTACACGCACGATATCGTCATAGAGAATGCCGGGTGCGACGCATTCCATCCCATCGAAGACCGAGAGATAGGCAGAGTTCGCGGCAACCAGCCGGTTGTCGGCGTCAAAAACCGCGAATCCGTCTTCAATGGTCTCAACCAAATCCCAAAGCCGACGTTGCGCGATGACGATGGCATGATTCGCCTGTTCCAGGTCGGCCCTGACCTGGCTGTTCTGACCGCGCAATTCGTCGGCCTCGGTGCGGACCACCGCGACCTCTTCGCGCTTTTCGACAATCTCATCGGACAGTGCCAAAGCGTGACAGGACAGCTTCTTGTTTGCCGCGAAGAGTTCTGCCTGCTTGGCATCCAAAAGCCGTTCAGCCGCCAACCGGGCGCGGCGTTCCTGGGCTAGGGCATCAGATAGGCTCATTCCATTTCTCCTGCCATGAGCAATGGGCAGCATGTGCCGACAGGAAAAATTAACAGCATCAGCATGAACAGGGTGTTAACTGGTGAGTGTCGCTGTTGTCAGACATCGTGGCTTCGGGCAGCATGTCCTTAACAACAAGGAGGCTCCCATGCGTCACCTCGCCTTGATATTCCTTATTGCGACCAGCGTTTCGTCAACACTTCACGCGCAGCAATCAATACCCGAGCGGCGCCTTGTCGTTTCCCAAGGCGTCGATTTCTACGGTTCCGATCTGAAGAACATCTTCGATACGACGCTTGAGGCGTGTCAGAACGCCTGCCTGAACGATCCGGCCTGCCGGGCCTTCACCTTCAATACGCGCTCGAATGCCTGTTTCCCGAAGTCCAACCTGACCGAGCGGGTTCCTTATGAAGGTGCCGTTTCCGCCGTGGTGATGGAAACCGATCCGGCGCTTTTGAACGGTGCGACAAGCCGGGCCCAAGAACTTTCCTTCCTGTCAGAACAAGACCTTGATGCCGCTTTGGATCAAGCGCAGGGCATAGGGACGCTGCATCCGACCGACAATTGGGTGCTTGATGATTTGCTTGTCAGCGCGCGGGACATGGCGGCCGCCGGAAATACTCTTGGTGCGGTGCGGTTGACGGGCTCTGCTGTGTCGATTTCCGACGCTTCCGATCACTGGCTGGAATATGGCCGGCTGGCCGGCGTAATCGCTACAAAGGACAGTCAGCAACAGGTTGAATTCAGCAATCGCGCCGTGTCGGCGACGATCAACGCCTATCTGCGGGCGGGGTCGCCCGGACAGCGCGCTACTACGCTGGCGCAACTGGCGACGCTGTTGGAACAAGCAGGCCGTGGGCGCGACATGATCCCTGCCTTGCGACTGGCCGAACAGATCCAGTCACGCGATGACACTTCTGATGCGCTGGACAAGGCGATCGGGAAATACGGTTTTCGAATCACCGAGCATCAGGTTGACAGCGATGCCGCCACACCGCGGATATGCGCGACGTTCAGCGAAACGCTGGTGCAGGCCGGTGTGGATTATGCGCCATATATTCAGATGCCGGATACGCCCTTTTCCGTGGATATCAGCGCCAATCAGCTTTGTCTTGACGGTGTGACCCACGGTGCACGCTACCGCGCCACCTTTCGCGCCGGTCTGCCCGCGGAATCGGGCGAGGCACTGGTCAAACCCGTCACGCTGAACCTATATGTCCGCGACCGGACAGCCGCAGTCCGGTTTCCCGGACGCTCCTACATTCTGCCGGCCGAAGGTCAGACCGCCATCCCGGTCGTGACCGTCAATGCCGACAGGATTGATCTGATCCTGCGCCGGATCAGCGACCGCAACCTGCTGCGGGCCATCCAAAGTGACTATTTCGGCGCGCCGATGTCGCCCTGGGAAGAAGAGACCTTTGCAACCGATGTCGCCGAAGAGGTCTGGCGCGGGAGCGGAGAGACCGAGCTTCAGCTCAATCAGGACATGACCACGCTACTTCCCATCCGAGAAGCCGCCGGTCCGCTCGCCCCTGGGATCTACGCGCTCAGCGCAGCAATCCCCGGCGCCGACCCCTATGACACCGCCCCGGCGACGCAGTGGTTCGTAGTCAGCGACCTGGGCACCGCCACGATGAGCGGCAGCGACGGATTGCATGTTTTCGTGCGGTCGCTCGCGAGCGCTGGTCCGAAGGCCGGTGTTGCCGTCCAGTTGCTGTCGCGCGCCAATGCGGTCTTGGCCGAAGCCCAAACTGATGCCGATGGATATGCGCATTTTGAGGCCGGTCTGACGCAGGGCACCGGAGGCTCGGCCCCGGCGATGGTAACGGTGCAAGAGGGTGAAACCGATTTTGCTTTCCTGCCGCTAACCGACCCGGAGTTCGACCTCTCGGATCGCGGCGTCGAGGGCCGCGCACCGGCCGGGCCAATCGATATGTTCCTGACAACCGACCGTGGTGCATACCGCGCCGGAGAGACTGTATTCGCCACTGCGCTGACCCGCGATAGCAGAGCCGAGGCGATTGCGGGGTTGCCGGTAACGGCAGTTCTGATGCGTCCTGACGGAGTAGAGTACATTCGCCAGTTGTCCAGCGACTCGGTGGAGGGCGGTCACGTCTTCGCGCTGCCGGTCGCGGCCTCCGCTCCGCGCGGCACCTGGCGGTTGAACCTTTACACGGATCCCGATGCCGCGCCGCTGGCCTCGACCGGATTTCTGGTCGAGGATTTCCTGCCCGAGCGCATCGACTTTGACCTTTCGCTGCCCGAAGGGGCGATCCGCATTACCGACCGGCCGCCACTGACAGTGGACGCTCGTTACTTGTTCGGTGCGCCTGGTGCTGATCTTGCGATCGAAGGCGAGGTAACGCTGGGCGCGGTTAGCACGCTCGACGGCTATCCCGGATATGTCTTTGGCCGCTACGACCAGCCCTTTGACAGCCGCCTTGCCACGCTGCCCTATGACATGCGCACCGATGCAAACGGCATTGCCACTCTCGCGGTCGAATTCCCAAGCGCTGACGGCTCGAATGTGCCGCTCGAGGCAACTTTGGTTGTTCGCGTGACCGAAGGTTCAGGCCGTCCGGTGGAACGCCGGCTGACGCGCGCGATTGCCGCCGTGGGCCCGGTGATCGGGATCAGGCCAGCTTTCGACGATGTGCTGCCGGAAGGTGGAGAAGCAAGTTTCAGCCTCATCGCGCTGGACCAGGACAGGCAGCCGACGCCGATGCGGGTCCGCTGGACGATCAACCGCGTCGAGACACGCTATCAGTGGTATCAAAACTACGGAAACTGGAACTGGGAGCCGACAACGACCCGCAGCCGCGTTGCCTCTGCCGAGGCGATGCTCGGCAGCGATCCGGTGATGGTAGCGGCACCTGTCGAATGGGGCCATTACGAGATGAAGGTTGAGCGGTTGGGCGGCGACTACACCGCCGCCGCGACCGATTTCTACGCCGGTTGGTATGGCGCGGCCGATGTCTCTTCGACCCCGGACACGCTGGAACTGTCGCTTGACAAACCGGCCTACGATCCCGGCGACACCGCCACCGTGCGCATCGTGCCGCGCTATGCGGGCAAGGCTTTGATCACCGTCCTCTCGAACCGTCTGATCGATATGGTCGCGGTCGACGTGACCGAGGGCGAGAACCTTGTGACCCTTCCTGTGACCGATGACTGGGGCGCGGGCGCTTATATCACTGCGACCGTGATCCGCCCGATGGACACCGCCGCGGGCCGCAACCCGGCCCGGTCGCTTGGGCTTTCTTATGCGCCGGTTGATCCAGGCCCTCGGCACCTGAGCGCCAGTTTCGATATGCCCGCAGAGGCCGAGCCCCGCAAACCGCTGCAGGTCGCGCTGAAGGTCGAAGGCGTGGCATCTGGCGAAACCGCCTATGCGACGATCGCCGCAATCGATCTTGGCATTCTGAACCTCACGGGGTTCGACGCACCGGATGCCACTGGCTATTACTTCGGCCAAAGACGGTTGGGAATGGGCCTGCGCGATGTCTATGGCCGACTGATCGACGGCATGAACGGCACGATGGGCGCGATACGTTCTGGCGGCGACGCAGCGGCGCAGATGCGCATGCAGTCACCGCCGCCAACCGAAGAACTTGTTGCCTATTTCTCGGGGCCGGTAACGGTTGGTGCGGATGGCTTCGCCCGCACAACATTTGACTTACCGGAATTCAACGGGACCGTCAGGTTGATGGCCGTGGTCTGGTCCAAATCCGGGGTCGGGCAGGCCAGCACCGATCTGCTGGTCCGGGATCCGGTCGTCGTAACCGCCTCGCTACCGCGATTCCTTGCACCCGGCGACACGTCGCGCCTGACGCTGGAGATCACCCATGCCACCGGCCCCACCGGCATCACCGGTCTGGAAGTGATCGCCGATGGCGTGACGCTGAACGGGCCGGTTCCCGGCAGCCTCGATCTGGCCGACAAAGCAACCGAGCGTGTTACGATACCGATTGCAGTTGATCAGACCGGCCTGCACACAATCGCCGTCAATCTGACCACACCAGGTGGTGAACGCCTGACCAAGACCCTGAAATTGCCAGTTCAGGTGAATGATCCGGAAATTGCCCGCACGACCCGTTTCGATTTGGGGGTCGGAGACACGTTCACCTTTGACAGCAACGTCTTTGCCGGCCTCCACCCCGGCACCGGCTTGGCCACGCTCGCCATCGGCCCACTCGCGCGACTTGATACACCGGGGCTTCTGAACGCGCTGGACCGCTACCCATATGGCTGTTCCGAGCAGATCGCCTCGCAAGCCATGCCACTTCTTTACCTCGACGAAGTTGCGGTGGCGATGGGATTGGAGCAGCGCGATCAGCTTGCCACTCGGATCGAGCAGGCGATTGCAGAAGTGCTCACCAATCAGGCCTCGAATGGCGCATTCGGGCTTTGGGGGCCGTCTTCGGGCGATTTCTGGCTGGATGCCTATGTTTCCGACTTCCTGTCGCGTGCTCGGGCGCTGGGGCATGATGTTCCTGACACGGCCTTCCGCATGGCTATGGACAACCTGCGCAACCGTGTGGACTACGCTGCCGATTTCGACGAGGGCGGTGAAGATATCGCCTATGCGCTCTATGTCCTCGCCAGAGAGGGCGCGGCCAGTATCGGCGATTTGCGCTACTATGCGGATGAAAAGGGCGACGCCTTCGCAACTCCGCTTGCCGCCGCGCAGATCGGAGCGGCGCTGACTGCCTACGGCGACCCAAGCCGCGCCGATGCGATGTTTGCCCGTGCCGGGCAGATGCTGGCCAACCTGATGGGCGACGAAACGGGACAGGTCTGGCGATCAGACTATGGCACCAACCTGCGCGATACGGCCGCCGTGCTGACGCTGGCGGTGGAATCCGGTAGCAATGCTTTGGACCGCGACGCCCTTGTCACCCGTATTTCGGCTGGGACGACGCGGCATCTTTCGACCCAGGAACAGGTCTGGTCACTTCTGGCAGCCAACGCGATCATCGGCTCTGGCGGGGCCAATGCCATCACCGTCGATGGCCAACCTGCAACCGGCCCGCTGGTGCGCGTCGCCGAGGATGACACCGCCTTCGCCCCGGTCCTTTTCCAGAACAACAGTCAGTCAGATACGTTCCTGACGCTCACAACATTCGGAGTCCCCTCGGAACCAGAGCCGGCTGGTGGCAACGAATATGCGATAGAAAGAGTCTATTTCACCTTGGAAGGTGAGGCGATGGCGCTGGAGGCCGTTCCTGTCGGTACACGGATGGTTGCGGTCGTCACGGTCAAGCCCTTCGGCAATGGCGAAGGGCGATTGATGATCAATGATCCGCTGCCCGCAGGGTTCGAGATCGACAATCCGAACCTGTTGCGCGGTGGCGATATCCGGGCGCTCGACTGGCTTGATCTGAACGCCGAGGCCCAGACCACGGAATTCCGACAGGACCGGTTTCTTGCTGCGGTTGACTGGCGCTCTGATGATCCGTTCCGCCTGGCATATATCGTCCGCGCGACCTCTCCGGGTGAGTTCCACCATCCGGCAGCCAGCGTCGAAGATATGTACCGCCCGCACTTCCGGGCCCGGTCCGGCATCGGTCGGGTGATTGTGACGGAATGAAACTGCACCGGATCCTGCTATCTGCCTTGGCCGCGCTTTACATGGGCGCTGTATCGCGGGATGGCGTTGACCGCTGGATCGCCACAACTGAGCTGCCGCCGCTGATCACGGAGACTTCGGTCGAGATGCTGGACCGCAACGGCCAGCTTTTGCGCGCCTATACGGTGGCCGACGGGCGCTGGCGACTGTCGACAAGCGCAGAACAGGTCGATCCGGGCTTCATGCGGATGTTGATCGCCTACGAGGACAAGCGCTTTCGCACGCACAAGGGAATTGACCCGATCGCACTTCTCCGCGCCTCTATTCAGTCTCTGATAAAAGGGAAAATCATCTCTGGCGGGTCGACCCTGACAATGCAAACGGCACGATTGCTGGAGGACGGCCCAACCGGCAATTGGTCTGGAAAGTTGCGTCAGATGCGCGTGGCTCTGGCGCTGGAGCGGATGCTGAGCAAAGACGAGATTCTGTCGCTTTACCTGAATCGTGCGCCCTATGGCGGCAATATCGAGGGGCTTCGCTCTGCCACTCGCGCCTGGTTTGCCAAGGATCCCCGCCGCCTGACGCCCGCGCAATCCGCGCTTTTGGTGGCACTTCCGCAATCGCCAGAGGCCCGTCGCCCGGATCGCGAACCGACGGCGGCAAGATTGGCCCGCGACCGGGTTCTTGACCGGATGCAGCGCAACGGGGTGCTGGATGGCGAAACCGCCACTGCCGCAACAAGCGAGCCAATTCCCATTGTCAGACACGCTTTTCCGGCCTTAGCGCCGCATCTGACAGATCAAATCATCGCCGCCGAGCCCTTGCCCCAAAGCCATAATCTGAACGTGGATGCCGCCCTTCAATCAAAGCTGGAATCGCTTGCCCAGCGCGCCGCCAGCGAGGCAGGCGACAGGCTCTCTATCGCGATCCTGGCCGCTGACCACCAGACCGGAGAGATCCTGGCGTCAGTCGGGTCCGCTGGCTATCGCGCCGATCGGCGGCAGGGGTTTGTCGATATGACGCAGGCAGTGCGATCGCCCGGCTCGACGCTGAAGCCCTTGATATACGGCATGGCGTTCGATCAGGGACTGGCACATCCCGAAACGCTGATCGAGGATCGCCCGACCGCCTTTGGCACCTATGCGCCGCAAAACTTCGACGGAGCCTATCGCGGTACGGTCAGGGTGCGTGATGCGCTGCAACTTTCGCTGAACGTCCCGGTCATAACCCTGACCGAGGCACTCAGCCCCTCCGTGGTGCTGGCCCGCCTGCGGCAGTCCGGTGCCGATCCCCATCTGCCGGGAGATCAGCCGGGATTGGCGATTGCACTTGGCGGGATTGGACTGACCTTGCAAGATCTTACCCAGCTTTACGCCAGTATTGCTCGGGGTGGGCAGGCGGTGGAGCTTTCTGCCAAGAAAGGCTCTGCGCAGGCGAATTCGGGGCAGAATGTCCTATCGCGCACCTCTGCCTGGCAGGTCAGCAATATCCTATCCGGCCTGTCGCCGCCGCCCAATGCGCCGGTGAATGGCTTGGCTTACAAGACCGGCACTTCCTATGGCCATCGCGATGCCTGGGCGATCGGGTTCGACGGGCGACATGTCTTGGGCATCTGGATGGGCCGGCCCGACGGCACCCCTGTACCGGGCGCTTTTGGCGGCGACCTGGCCGCGCCGATCCTGTTCGAAGCGTTTTCCCGTCTCAAACATGAACTGGAACCGCTGCCACCGCCACCACCTGACACGCTGATCGTATCGAGCGCGTCGCTACCGCAGCCGCTGCAACGATTCCGAGCGCGAACGGCACTGTTCGATGCAGCCTGGGATGCCCCCCAAGTGGCGTTTCCGCCGGACGGTGCGACCGTCCTGGCCGGTGGTAAGTTGACCTTGAAGGTCCGCAACGGCAGGCCGCCATTCACATGGCTGGCCGATGGCAATCCGGTTGTGACAGCCAGCCACGATCGAGAAGAGACCGTGGCGATCCCCGGCAAAGGTTTTCACCGGCTATCCGTTGTCGATGCAAACGGTCAGGCGGCGAACGTTCGTATTCGGCTGGATTAGAGCCTGTTTCAGTCTTTCTCGATGGCCAATGCAATGCCTTGACCGCCGCCAATGCACATAGTGATCAGGGCCTTCTTTCCGCCAATTCTCTCCAGTTCATACAGGGCCTTCACGATCAGGATCGCCCCGGTCGCGCCGACCGGATGACCCAGAGCAATTGCGCCGCCATTCGGATTGACCTTCGCGGGATCCAGCCCCAAACCTTTGTTGACCGCCAACGCTTGGGCGGCGAAGGCCTCATTCAACTCGATCACGTCGAAATCGTCGATCGCAAGCCCGGTGCGCTTCAACAGGTTCTGTACGGCGGGAACGGGACCGATCCCCATCACCTCGGGCCGGACGCCCGCATGGGCATACCCTAGAACGCGGGCACGCGGCTTCAGACCCGACTTATCGGCCGCGTCTGCCGTCGCCAGCACTATAGCCGCGGCGCCGTCATTGATGCCGCTGGCATTGCCCGCCGTCACAGTGCCATCTTTTTGGAACACCGCGCGCAACCCCGCCAGCGCCTCTGCGGTGGTCGCCTTGGGGTGTTCATCGGTATCGAACGACACCATGTCGCGCTTTACACGTACCTCCACCGGCACGATTTGATCCTTGAACCGACCCTCTGCAATCGCTTTTGCGGCACGGTTCTGACTTTCCAGCGCGAAGGCATCTTGGGCTTCACGGCTGATGCCGTGTTCTTTCGCCACGTTTTCAGCCGTTACCCCCATGTGCCCGGTGCCGAACGGGCAGTTCAGCGCGCCCAACATCATGTCCATCGCGCCGATATCACCCATCTTCTGGCCCCAGCGCGCGGCGGGCAGAATGTACGGAGAACGGCTCATGTTCTCGGTTCCTCCCGCAAGGCCAAAGTCAGCATCGCCCAGCATAAGCGATTGCACGACTGAGACGACCGCCTGCGCGCCCGACCCGCAGAGCCGGTTTACATTCATCGCGGGCACGGTTTCGGGTATCCCGGCGCTCATCGCGGCTATGCGGCTGACGTACATGTCTTTCGGCTCGGTGTTGATCACGTGACCAAAGGCGACATGGCCGATCTTGTCCGGTTCTACGCCGGCGCGCTCCATCGCTGCGCGTGCCACGATCGCACCCAGATCGCTGGGCGGGTGACCGGCCAGAGCTCCGCCGAAAGTTCCTATGGCGGTGCGCGCACCGGAGATTATTACGACATCTTTCATCACGTCCTCCTGTTTCAAATTCGATTCTTACCGTGCGCTCGGAACGCCGTGCGTCAGGTCTTGCCGAGCAGTGCGGTCAGATTGGCCCGGAAATGTTCGGCATCCCGGCCAAGTCTTTGCAGTACTTGGCTTTCGAACTGGCGGGCCAGGGGTTCCAACTCTTCCACCATGGCCCGGCCCCTGCCGGTCAAACGCAACTCTACCAGACGGCGGTCGGCGGGATTGACTGATTTCGCAATATGGCCTGACGCCTCTAGCCGGCTTGCCGCGCGGCTGACCTTGGACTTGTCCATGTCCACCCGGTCGAAAATCTCGCGCACGCTGACGGGGCCGTCAGTTTGACTCAGATGCGCAATGACGCGCCACTCCGGTCTGGTGATGCCAAACTGAGATTTGTAGAGGGCCGAGAATTCCCGGCTGATCTGTGCGGCCAGCACCGCCAGCTGGTAGGGCAGGAATTCATCCAGAACGAACTTGCTCATGCCATCCTCGTAACCTCGTTGCATTTGCAACAAGCCACGGATCTGTCGGCGATTCAAGGCTTGGTGGGCATCGCTGGCCCTTGACGTCATTGCATTTGCAACGATACCGTTCAACAAGAGATTTCACGCCATTCCGGAGATTCAGATGAACAAGCAGACCGCACTGTCAGGGATGACTCGCGCCGCATCGAGAACCGGTACGCTGGATGGCTACATGCCTGGCTTCGGCAATGATTTCGAGACAGAAGCGCTGCCCGGTGCGCTGCCACAGGGCCAGAACTCGCCGCAGAAATGCGAATACGGACTTTATGCCGAACAACTCTCTGGCACCGCCTTCACCGCCCCACGTGGTCAGAACGAGCGCACCTGGTGCTACCGCATCCGACCGTCAGTCAAGCACGTACAGCGATTTGCGAAAATCGACGTTCCATACTGGAAAACTGCCCCGAACGTTGATCCCGATGTCATCTCGCTGGGTCAGTATCGCTGGGATCCGATGCCGCATGCAGAGGAGCCGCTGACATTCCTGACGGGGATGCGCACGATGACCACGGCAGGCGATGTGAACACCCAGGTCGGCATGGCCGCCCATGTCTATCTGATAACCGCCTCGATGCACGACGAATATTTCTTCAGCGCGGACTCAGAACTTCTCATCGTGCCACAAGAAGGGCGTCTGCGATTTTGCACAGAGCTTGGGATCATCGACCTGGAGCCCAAGGATATCGCCATCCTGCCGCGCGGAATGGTGTTTCGGGTCGAGGTCATCGAGGGACCGGCACGTGGGTTCGTCTGCGAGAACTATGGCCAGAAATTCGACATGCCGGGCCGCGGACCGATTGGCGCGAATTGCCTGGCCAATCCGCGCGATTTCAAGACGCCCGTCGCTGCGTTCGAGGATCGCGAGGTGCCTTCGCGCGTCGTGATAAAGTGGTGCGGCCAGTTTCATGAAACCCATATCGGTCACTCGCCTTTGGACGTGGTTGCATGGCACGGCAACTACGCCGCCTGCAAATACGATCTGCGCACCTTCAGCCCGGTGGGCGCGATCCTGTTCGACCATCCCGACCCGTCGATCTTTACCGTGCTGACCGCGCCTTCGGGGGTCGAGGGCACGGCGAATATCGACTTCGTGCTGTTCCGCGAGCGCTGGATGGTGGCAGAGCACACCTTCCGCCCGCCCTGGTATCACAAGAACATCATGTCTGAACTAATGGGCAACATCTACGGCATCTACGACGCCAAGCCGAAGGGGTTCGTTCCGGGTGGCATGAGCCTGCACAACATGATGTTGCCCCATGGTCCGGACGGCCCTGCTTTCGAAGGCGCATCTAATACGCCCCTGACCGCCGAAAAGCTGGACAACACCATGTCCTTTATGTTCGAGACCCGTTTCCCGCAGCATCTGACCATATTTGCAGCCAAAGAGGCACCATTGCAGGACGACTATGTCGACTGCTGGGCCTCTCTTGAGAAGAAATTCGACGGCAAGCCGGGTGTCAAATGAGGGTTGCCACGTTGCGCGATCACAGTCTTGACGGACGGCTGGTAATCGTTGCTCCGGACGGCAAGACCTGCCGACCGGCGCAAGCCGAAACATTGCAGGCGGCGCTTGACTACGGCGGGCTGGAGCCGGCGGGCGATCTTGTTGCCTACCACGAAAATCTGTGCCACGCGCCCCTGCCGCGCGCCTATCAGTTCCTTGACGGGTCGGCTTATGTCAACCACGTCGAACTGGTTCGCAAAGCGCGCGGCGTCGCAATGCCCGACAGTTTCTGGACCGATCCGCTGATGTATCAGGGCGGATCCGACGGTTTCCTCGGCCCAAAGGAAGACATTGTCAGTGATCCCGACTGGGGCATCGACTTCGAGGCCGAGATCGCGGTCATCACCGGCGCCGTTCCGATGGGCGCGAGCACCAAGGAGGCCGCGAAGGCGATCCGTTTCGTCATGCTCTGCAACGATGTCTCGCTACGCAACCTCATCCCTGCCGAACTTGCCAAGGGGTTCGGCTTCGTTCAATCGAAACCAGCCTGTGCGTTCTCACCCTTGGCAGTGACGCCGGAGGCTTTGCCAGGTTGGAAAGACGGCAAGCTAAGTGGGGTGCTGAACGTTGATCTGAATGGCGAACCCTTCGGTCGTGCCGATGCAGGTGTTGACATGACCTTCGATTTCGCGGCCCTGATCGCCCATGCTGCCAAGACCCGGACTTTGGCCGCTGGAACCATCGTTGGCTCTGGAACCGTCTCTAACAAAGGCACAAACGGCCCCGGCTTGCCGATTGCCGAGGGTGGTGCCGGTTATTCCTGCATCGCCGAACAGCGAACTGTCGAGACCCTCCTTCACGGTCAAGCCAGGACACGGTTCCTGCGACCCGGTGACCGGGTGAAGATCTGGATGGAAGACGCAAGTGGGGCGTCGTTGTTTGGTGCCATGGAGCAGAGTGTGCGGGCATTATGAAGATCGACCACGTTCAACTCGCTATTCCGGCTGGGTCCGAGGATGTTTGTCGGGCGTTCTGGCTGAAGGCTTTGGGCTGCGCCGAGGTGGAAAAACCGGATCACCTGAAAGCACGAGGTGGCGTTTGGCTAATTTTCGACGAGGCGTCAATTCATTTGGGTGTCGATGATGACTTTCGGCCGGCAAAGAAGGCTCATCTGGCATTAGCGGTTGCGGATATCGACCGCTTCGCCGCCGGATTGACCGCCGCCAATCATGCTGTCAGATGGGATCAGCCCATCGACGCCCGTCGCAGGTTCTTTACCGACGATCCGGTCGGAAATCGCATTGAGTTCATAGGAGACTAAACATGGCCAAGGCCTTTGCCAGCCAAGGCGACCTGACCGAGAAAGCGACAAGCTTTACCGAGATCGGCGAGGGGCTTTACGCCTTCACCGCGGAGGGTGACCCAAACTCCGGCGTCATCATCGGTGACGACAGCGTCATGGTGATCGAGGCCCAGGCGACGCCGCAACTGGCGCGCAAGGTCATCGCCGAGATCCGAAGTGTCACCGACAAGCCGATCACTCATCTGGCGTTGACCCATTATCACGCGGTGCGGGTCCTGGGTGCCTCTGCCTTTGAAGCGGATCAGATCATCATGTCCGAACGCGCCCGCGCGATGGTGGTCGAACGCGGGCAAGAAGACTGGGACAGCGAATTCGGACGGTTCCCGCGGTTGTTTCAAGGGCACGAGGAAATCCCCGGACTGACCTGGCCGACCACAACGTTTCATGGCCGAATGAGTGTCTATCTGGGCAACAGACGCATCGATCTGATGCATCTGGGTCGCGCCCATACCGCGGGCGACATCGTGGTATTCGTTCCGGATCAGAACGTGATGTTCACCGGCGATATCGTCGAAGACCGCTCTGCCTGTTATTGCGGCGACGGGCATTTCCACGATTGGCCGGGCACGCTGGACCGTATTCGCGACTGGAAGCTCGATGCCATCGCGCCCGGTCGCGGAGATGCACTGATCGGGTCCGCGGCAGTGAACCGGGCGCTCGAACTCGACCGCCGATTTCCTGACCTCGACCTATCACCCGGCGGCGAAGGTGGCGCTGGGCGGCGGGTCGCTGAAAGAGGCGTGGGATGCGGTGCGCGCGGAATGCGACCCGAAATTCTCTGACTATGCGATCTACGAACACTGCCTGCCGTTCAACGTAGCTCGCGCTTATGACGAGGCGCGCGACATAGATACTCCGCGGATCTGGACCGCAGAGCGTGACCGCAAAATGTGGGAAGACCTGCAAGGTTAGGCGATCGATGGCCTATGAATACAAACGCTTCGCCTATAAAGTGGCCCCCGGCCTGACCGCGGTCGAGCCACGGCACAATGTGGTGATCGTCGGCGCCGGTCCGGTTGGGCTGGCGATGGCGATCGACCTGTCGAACTACGGCGTGGCGTCGGTCGTTCTGGATGACAACGATATGGTGTCGGTCGGGTCGCGGGCGATCTGCTGGTCGAAGCGATCGCTGGAGATACTCGATCGACTCGGGGTCGGGGATCGCTGCGTCGACAAGGGCGTTACTTGGAAAGTCGGGCGCACCTTTCATGGTGAACGGGAGGTGTTCAGTTTCGACCTGCTGCCCGAGGGTGGCGAGAAGATGCCTGCCTTCGTCAACCTGCAACAATACTATCTGGAAGAGTTTCTAATTCAGCGAGCGCAAAACTCCCCGCTCATTGACCTGCGCTTTCTCAATCGCGTTGTCTCTGTCGCCGACAAGAGAGATTTCGTGGGCCTGAAGATCCAGACGCCGGATGGTGAGTACACATTGCAAGCCGACTACCTGATTGCATGTGATGGCGCAAACTCTCCTGTCCGGCACATGCTTGGGTTGGACTTCGAGGGCGAACTGTTTGAAGAGCGTTTTCTGATTGCCGATATCGAGATGAAGGCAGAGTTCCCGTCAGAGCGCTGGTTCTGGTTCGAGCCGTCGTTTCACAACGGGCAGTCGGCGCTGCTGCACAAACAGCCAGACAACATCTACCGGATTGACCTGCAACTCGGTTGGGCCGCCGACCCGGAAGCAGAGAAAAAACCCGAGAAGGTAATCCCTCGGATCGAACGGGTAGTCGGGCATTCGGACTTCCGATTGGATTGGGTCAGCGTCTATGCGTTTCAATGCCGGCGGCTGCGAAACTTCGTGCATGGCCGAGTGGTCTTCGCCGGTGACAGCGCACATGTGGTTTCGCCGTTCGGGGCGCGGGGCGGCAATGGCGGTTTGCAGGATGTGGATGGCCTTGGTTGGCGACTGGCTGCGGTTCTTCAGGGTCGAGCGACCAGGGATTTGCTAGGAGGCTATGACCGGGAACGTGTGCAGGGAGCCGAGGAGAACATCGTCAATTCAACCAGAACGACCCGGTTCATGACGCCTGCCGAGGGCGCAGAGCGTATCTATCGTGATCAAGTGTTGAAGCTGGCCGCCAAGACCCCTTTCGCCCGTGGATGGGTTAATTCCGGGCGTCTTTCCCGACCCTGCCGCTATGATAATGCCGGGCCTGACGACCCGACACTGCCGTCACTATCCAGTCCCGGTTCGGTTGCTCCTGACGCCCCGACCGGCGATGGATGGTTGCTGAATGCACTGGGCGGTCGGGTCACGATCCTGGCGTTCGGATTCGATATCGGGAATGTAGACGGCGCAGATGTGCTGAAACCGCAGCTAACGCCAGAGCTTCGGTCGCGGTATCTCGGACCCGCAGATGCCGCGCTCTACCTAATCCGCCCGGATCAGGTTGTCGCCGGTCGTTGGGTGGACTGCGATCCGGTCAAGCTGGCGCGTGCGATCGCCGCCCTTTGGGAGGGACGAATTTGAAGCTGATCGAGACCCCAAATCTTCCTGATCATGACGACTTCTACGAGGCGCTTCTGGCGCGGCAAAACGGCATGAACGAACGCGAGGCGCTGGCGTTCAATGCCCAGCTAGTGATGATCCTGGCCAACCATATCGGCGACGCAGAAGTTCTGGCCGAAGCGGTGGACTTGGCCGCGCGGGCTTAGATCGGCAATAGCGGCTTTCGGCCCGTCGGACCCAACAACCACACCTCTTGACCCTCGATGGCAACCGCTGTCAACGGCCCGCCGTAAGCTGCGCTCGAGTCGATATTCACGCGATTGCCGTGATGCGTGGCCGTTCGGATGGCGGTATGACCGTGGACGATCAGGGCGCCGTGATCGCGCAGATCGTCAAGAAAGCCAGTGCGAATCCACAACAGATCATCCTCGGACTGATCCTTCAGCGGGATACCCGGGCGAATGCCGGCATGAACGAATATGACCTGCTGCGATGTATGGTAGGTCGGCAGATCCCTCAGAAACGTCAGCGCCGCAGCCGGCACCTTCCGGATCGCTTCCAAGTGGATCTCTTGGACGCGGGCGAGATCGGTGACATCGACACCGAAAGACGCCAAAGTTGCCGCCCCGCCCAATCTTGAGTCGAGCCACGGCAGTTCGGACCGCAGTCCCGGATCCCTGTAACGGGGATTTTCCACGAACCCGGCAAACATGCGGTCGTGATTGCCCTTCAGAACGACCCAGGGCTGGCCGTCTAAGATGCCGTTTTGCAGAAACGCGATGACCCCGGCACTGTCTGGTCCGCGATCCACCAAATCACCCAGATGGACGACCTGCGACCCGGACTCTGCGTTTTGTGCGCGGTCCTTTTCGATCCAGTCATGCACCTCTTCCAGCTTCGAGAGGTGACCATGAATGTCACCGATGGCATAGATAACGGATCTGCTGGTCATGGAGATTTCCTGCGACGACTTACCTGCGCGACATAAAGGCTCAGCGCTCGCAATTCAAACCACGGTCAGGTCCTAGGTGCGAACAGGCGTTGATAAACCCGCTGCGGCAACAATCGTCCAAGTCGAAAGAACAACGAAAACACGTAGGGAAAGTCGTATTTGAACCCCGGCTTTCTGCATCAGCCTGCAGACGATCTTGCCCGCTTCGTCCGGTTCCAGAAGAAACGGCATCCTGAAGTCGTTTTTGTCGGTAAGCCGGGTGCGGATAAAGCCGGGGTTCAGCAATTGTACCTTGATGTCGGTATGCCAAAGATCGGCCTGCATGGTTTCGGCCAGATGCATCAGCCCGGCCTTGCTGGCGCCGTATCCGATCGACCCCGGCAGGCCACGATATCCGGCCAGCGAGCCGATCACGACGAGATGCCCGGTGCCACGCTTGACGATCTTCGGCATCAGACGGCCAAAGAGGCGGACGGCTCCCATGAAATTCACGTCCGAAATCGCCTCGACCGCCTCGGCGTCCCAGTCCTGCGCTTTTGTTGGCTCATATGTCCCAGCAAGATAAACCACGCCGTCCGGCAGGCCCACTTTCGCGATCGCCTCTTCCACGGAAGCGGCCGAAGTTACATCTACCGGGACAACCTTGGCCTCCTTGCTCAATTCACCCGACAGCGATTTCAGACGATCCTCTGACCGCGCCGAGAGAACGAGTTTGACGCCCAACCCGTCGAGTTCATGCGCTAGGGCACGACCCAACCCTTCGCTGGCACCGATCAGCCAGTAGGTCTTACCGTGCAAGTTAGACCGTTCGCTCACGCCGGTACTCTTTCCGGGCGTCGTCCCACGAAAACAGCCAGTGCGACCAGCTTCAGCCCACAGGGAACCAAAGCGTAAAGCACTGAAAGCTGTGCCAAGGCGGTCGCGTCATTCGGCCCGCCCACGCGAAATCCACTTGCCTCCAGCAGCGGCAGAACAGTTGCCGCGGCAAGGGCGAGAGTGAATTTTGAGCAGAACCCCCAGAGACCAAAGGCAACGCCGCCGCTCTCGCCTATGTCGCCCAGCCTCTTGGCGAAGATCGCAGGCAGAAGGGTCAGGTCGGCACCCAAGGCTGCACCTGAAGCAAGGCAAATAATTGCAAAGGCGAGGGTTTGCCCTTCGCCGAGGCTGTATGCGCCGATAAAGGCAATCACCGACAGTACCATGCCCGAGATCAGAACGCTCCGTGTGTCAAACCGCGTGGCGAGCATCGACCAGACCGGCGCGGAAAGCGCCGCCGATACGAAGAACAGTAGGAGGAAGACGCCCGCGAGATCCGGCAATCCCAGTCGGTATTCGACGAAGAACAGGAACAGGGTCGATGTGACGGCAACAGGCGCCGCATTGAACAGCGCCACGACCAGAAGCCGTCGGATCTCCGAGTCAGAAATCAACCTAGTCCAGTTCACCGAACGGTCAGGAGCCGGTCCGGACCAGACCGGGTACATGACAAGACTGGCGGTAATGCCCAGAGCGATGAAAAGCAGGGTAAAGCCGACGAACGGATCCCAAGAGGTGTATTTCTCGACCAGAAAGGGCGCGATGGCGGCCAGAGACACCCCGCTGAGCGTTCCGAATTCGCGCCAGCCCGCCAGCCGAACATGCCCTCGCTCGCCGAGTTCTCTGGCCTGACCAACGCCCCGCGCATAAAACAGGATCGTCAGGAAGGAAAACGTGCTGAAGAGCACTGTCAGGCAGACGGCCATCCACCACAGCGCCGGGATCGGCGGAGTCATGGCGAAGAGTCCGAACATGCCCAGGCAAAGCCCGGCTCCGCCCAGCAACGCGGCCAGTCCTCGGCAGGATTCGAGACTTTCCGCGAGACGGCCCAAAAGCGGGTCCTGAACCACGTCCAGCAGCCTCAGTCCGACCAGCGCCAGCCCGATCGCTCCAAGGCTGACGCCATATTCGTCGGCAAAGAACTTTGGGGCATGGATGTAGATCGGGATGCCCGCCGCCGCCAGGAACGCCGCATAGACCGAATAACGCGGCAGGATCATCTTGTGACCTCGGGTTCTGGCGGCGTTGGCAGCGGTCGCATCCGCGCACCTTTCCGGCGCAGCACTATCGCCTGATAGTAGATCAGTGCCAAAACCCGCAGCGAGCCGAAGGGACGCTTGACGATCGACCAAAGGATGCCTGGCGTCGTTAGAGGGCGCCGTGCGCCCGTGAGCGTTGCGACAAGCCCCTTGTTGCCGTCCCTGAAATCAATCCGGACACCGAAATGGCCCGGCTGATAGTCGAACCGGAACTCATAACGACCGGAAACGTCCTGAAACGGCGAGACATAGAACACCTTCTTGGTCGTCAGCGTGTCACTGAAACGGATCGGCCCAAGATCGTCGTGAGCGCAAAGATAGGAATGCCGCTGGCCGTAGGTATTGTTGACCTCGGCGATCACGGCCCTGAGATTGTCAGTTTCGTCCAGAATCAGCCAGAAACTCACTGGGTTGAACAGAAATCCCAGAACGCGCGGTTGAGCGACCAGCAGCACCCGCATTTCTGCCAGATAGGTTAAGCCATTCTCCCTCAGCACTTCGCGTACCCAGCGCGCGCCTTGGCCATCGCCGACCGGTCCGCCGTGATCGCGATCATGCACTGCGGCAAAATTGAACCCGTTCCGGGACAACGCCAATGGCAGTGAAGATGCGGCCTCGGGTTCGCTGATCACATAGTCGATACTGTAGCGAAACGCATTCTCGGGACCGCCAATGCGCTTGTGAAAGGTGTGGGCTTGCAGAAGCTCGGGTTTCAATGGACCGGCTCCTCGGCCGTGATGCGCTGAACGACGTCCATCGCGCTGGCATAGCCGTCCTCGTGGAAACCCCAGCGCGTATAGGCGCCGCAGAAGTAGGTCCGGTTTTGGCCTTGAATCTCCGGCAACAGCTTTTGTGCCCGTATCGCGGCGGCGTCAAAGACCGGGTGCCGGAAATCAGCTTCATCATAGATCGTTTCGGGCCGGATATCGAAAGGCGAATTGAGGCTGAGGAAGATCGGATCGCTCTTGTCGATACCTTGCAAAGAGTTCATCCAATAGGTCACGCCGATGGCGGGCGCGGGTTTGTCGTCAGGCGAGTTGAAGACCCACGACGCCCAGCATTTCTTGCGGGTCGGCATAACCACTGGGTCACGGTGCAGCACGGCGCGGTTGCTTTGGTACCGCAAGTCACCGAGTATCTTCCGTTCTTCGGATGTCGGACGCTCCAACAGGCGGAGGGCGTCGTCGGAATGGCAGGCAAAGATGACCTTGTCAAAATACTCCCACTCGCCGCCATCGACCCGGAGCTCCACGCCATGGTCGTGTCGGCGCACGGTGCTGACCGGACATCCGGTACGAATGAACCCGCCACGCGCGTTAATTGCATCTTCGATCCGTCGCACATATTCGATGCTGCCACCATCGACCGTGTACCATTGGTGATTGCGGTAACTCATCAAGGCGTGGTTGCGAAAAAACTCGACCAGGGCCCGGGCCGGAAAGGACTGCATCTGCTCGGGGGTAGAGGACCAGATCGCGCCGGACAGGGGCAGAAGGTAGTATTTCCGAAACCATGCCCCCATATTCAGCCGGTCAAGCAGTTCGGCCAGGGTAAGGTCGCTGTTTGCGGCGATGTCGGTGGCCTGATTGTTGAACTTAAGAATGTCCGAGATCATCCGCCAGAATTGCGGTCGCACCATGTTGCGGGTCTGCGCGGTCATCGCGCCGAGATTGTTCAATCCATACTCGATCGCACCGTTTCCGATCGAAGCAGCAAAGCTCATGTCGCTCTTCTTGACCGGAACGTTAAGTTCACTGAACATCCGCGTCAGGTTGGGATAGTTTTGATAGTTGAACACGATGAACCCGGTATCGACGGGCACATCGCCATTTCGTCCGGCCAACCGAGTGCGCGCATGACCGCCAAGCCGACTGTCAGCTTCGAACAAAACAACCTGCTCGGATCGGGTGAGCTCATAGGCCGCCGCGAGGCCCGAGATGCCTCCGCCAATGATGGCCGTGCGCGAAGGGGCCGAAAATTCAAATGGCAAGGTCTCGCTCCGATATCCTGTTTTCTGGTATACGGCGGGACTATGGAAACGGATCACTTAGGTCTGCTCGTTTCGGTGCAGTCATCCTGCAACCTGAGAGATCCGGTGATCCAAAGGGTTGACCTTGCCGTATAGAGTGTATGACCCTTGCAGTGACACACGAAACAAAGCTCAGAACGGCCCCACACAAAGTGGGTTCGCCGGCTCCGGCCAAGTACGGACATGATAAGAAAGTGTTGAAACCTGCCAAGACCGTCGACGCTTGGACCAGATGCCTGACGGAGTTCAAGCAGACCCAAGACGCCAAGAAGTTTGCGGATCTGTTCAGTCACTTCGCCCCGCGCGTCAAGGCGTTCCTGATGAAGTCTGGCGCTTCTGCGGCATTGGCTGAGGAAACTACGCAAGAGGCGTTGGCCACAGTCTGGCAAAAAGCCGCGATGTACGATCCATCACTCTCAAGCGCGTCGACCTGGATTTTCACCATCGTGCGCAACAAACAGATCGACGCCATCCGCAAACAAAGGCGGCCCGAGCCCGAAGACTTGCCGTGGGGCACGGATGAACCCCCGAGTTCTGAAGACATACTGGCCGTATCTGATGAACAGTCATTTCTTAGGCGCAGCCTAAAGGAACTGCCAGACGCACAGCGGCAGATAATCGAAAAGGCCTATTTCGGCGATATGTCGCACCACGAGATCGCCGAGGCGACAGGGTTGCCATTGGGAACAATCAAATCTCGCATCCGCCTTGGATTAGAGCGGCTGCGATACGAACTGAAGAAGAACTGAGAATGGAAAACCTGTCTTTGAAACATCACCTGCCCGATGGGCTTCTGGCAGCCTATGCAGCCGGGACTCTGCCCGAGGCGTTCAGTTTGGTCGTGGCGACACATGTGTCTCTTTGTGACGATTGTCGGAGCGCGGTGGCCAGCCACGAAGCCGTCGGAGGGGCGATCCTAGAGGATATCGACGTTGCCGAGGTCGACAGGGACGCGTTGGCAGCGACAATGGCGCGGATCAAGAACTACTCTGCCCCTGCCGCGAAGACACCGCGGTCGAAGGGCGTATCGATTTTCCCGGCACCACTGGTACACTATGTCCAAGGCGGGCCCAAAGACGTGCGCTGGCGAAGTGTAGGGGCGGGTGTCAAGCAGGCGATTCTGCCATGTCACGGCGGCGCGACGGCCCGGCTGCTCTATATCCCAGCAGGGGCAGCCATGCCCGATCATTCGCACCGCGGGCTGGAGCTGACGATGGTTCTGCAAGGTGCATTTTCGGACGAAGTTGATCGTTTCGCTCGCGGCGACGTCGAGGTCGGCACCGAGCATCTTACGCACACACCTATCGCCGATGTCGGCGAAGACTGTATCTGTCTGGCCGCGACGGACGCACCCTTCAAGTTCAAAGGGCTGCTGCCGCGACTGGCTCAGCCCTTCTTCAGGATCTAGGTTGTAGCAGGGATCAGGTGGCGGCTGAGTTCGCGATGCACTGTCGGACCGGCCGTTAGACATGCCTGGTAGCTTTGGCGTTGCATTATTGAATGCCGCCTTCGCGCCGTGTCGGTCAGTGACCCTGCCGCCTGCCTCTTCTACAATCAGGCTGCCGGCAGCCACATCCCATTCCCAAGTATCGCGCAGGGTCAGCATCGCGTCGAACCGCCCCTCGGCGACAAGTGCCAGACGATAGGCCAGAGACGCCCGGAAGTGTCGCCGGATCGGCGGCAGGCCGCCGGGCCAGTGCCGTGGGTCGAAGTTCGATTTTGCCGACAAAACTGTTGCGTCTTGCAGGTTCGCGCGCTGGCTTGAGTGGATCGGTTGGTCGTTCAGGCGCGCGCCGCTGCCAAGGGCTGCTGTATAGAGCTTCGAATGCGCAGGCAGAAACACCACGGCGGCGGTTATTCTGCCCTGCCGCGCGACCGCCAATGAATGTGCCCAGGTTCTTTCGCCTGCCATAAAGGCGCGCGTGCCGTCGATCGGATCGACGATGAAGACGTGATCGTGCCCGAGCCGGGCCAAATCGTCTTCGGTTTCCTCGGACAGCCAGCCATAGTCCGGCCTGGCCGCCAGAAGCCGGTCTTTCAGCAGTGAATCCACAGCCAGGTCAGCCTCTGTGACGGGCCCCGCGCCATCTGCCTTTTCCCAGAATTCATGCGTCTGCCGCCAATAGCGCATCGCGACCTTTGCTGCCGATTGGGCCGCATCGATCAGCAGGACCAGATCATTCTCCGGCAAGGGTCAGCCCATCGACAAGAAGCGACGGAACCACATGGGAAAGGTAGGTCCGAGCGTCATTGGCAGGTATAATCGTGCGCAACATGTCGCGCAGATTGCCTGCGATCGTGCATTCGTTGACGGGGTGGCTGATCTCCCCGTTCTCGACCCATAGACCCGACGCGCCTCGCGAATAGTCGCCCGTAGTGGGATTGATCGACGATCCGATCATCGAGGTTACCAAAAGCCCGGTTCCCATATCCCGGATCAGCTCGCTGCGGGACACGTTGCCTTGCGTCAGGGCGATATTGCTGAGACCCGGCGACGGGGGCGAAGATACGCCGCGCATTGCATTGCCGGTCGATTGCAAGCTCAGTTTGCGGGCGGTCGACAGATCGAGCGTCCATCCGGTCAGCCTGCCGTGATCGACGATCAGTCGCTTTGCGGTTGGCAAACCCTCGCCGTCGAAGGGACGAGAGCCGGAAATGCGTGATCGGTGCGGATCCTCAAGGATACTCAGCCAATCCGGCAATATCGGTTGATCCAGAAGCTCGCGCGCCCATGATGCGCCGCGCACGATGGCAACGCCGTTGATCGCCGACAGCAGGTGTCCGATAAGCGTCGAAGAGACGCGTTCGTCGAACAACACCGGATAGGCCCCGGTTTTTGGCTTGCGGGCGCCAGCCCGTTCCAGCGCACGTTTTCCCGCCAACTCTCCAATGGTTTCCGGATCTGGCAGATCGCGCTGATACACTCGAGACTTCGCCGTAATAGTCGCGCTCCATCTTGGCACTTTCACCAACGATTGCGACGCAGTTCAGGGACCGGCCGGTCCGTTCATAGCCACCGGAAAAACCGTTGCTTGCCGCCAGATGCACAGCACTTCGCCAGTATCCGGTAGAGGCAGACTGCACCGTGCTGACACCCTTGACTGCCAGCGCGGCCGCCTCTGCGGCTATTGCGCTTTCTTCAAGTGCGGCAGGCGAGGGCTCGGGCGTCGGATCGGCCAGATCCAGTGAAGCAACATCCCAGTTCTGTGCCAGTTGCGCCGTATCTGCCAGCCCGATCGTAGGGTCCGGCGGCGCTTCCCGCGCCATAGCGATAGCCCGCTCTGCCATAGTGCGGATTGTATCGGACTTTGTATCCGAGGCCGAAACGCAGGCTTGACGGTTCCCGATCAGCACGCGCAGGCCGATATCGCCGCTCTCAGAACGTTCCGCATGTTCAAGTCGCCCGCCGAGGACGTCGATCGACAAAGACGTTCCGCGAATTGCGATTGCATCCGCATCATCAGCTCCCGCGGATTTCGCAGCGCTCAGCAATGCGTCAGTCAGATCAGAAAGCGAGATGGTCATTCAGGCGGCCTTTGGTTGCTTGCCTGAACGACCTAGTCCGCATCAGGGCTATCCGCAAGAAGGCGGAGGCGGGAAAGGCCGCACCGCGGTTTGGTACGACCTTTCGTAGCTTGCAGGCAGCCTATCGCAGCTGCTGTCCGTTGGCGAATACCGAACCGTCGCCCTTGACCTCAATCTTCGAGGTCAGCGTATCCACACCGTCGCCTGGACGGGCGAACATGCCCAACATCATCCGTGCACCCATTGCCTGATCCTGTGGCAGAAGGCCCATCTCGATCAGCTTGTCGAGCAGACCATTGGCCCCGATAATGGTGAAATCCACCGCCCCGGTCGGTGCGGGCATTCCATCGAAAGTCACCGTGTCGGATTGATCGAATGTGAAATCGCCAGAACCTTCAACCGACGCACCGGCAACAGCCAGCGTGATGTCACTTATCGTTACAGCATGAAGTTCGGCGGGTGCCTCGCCTTCGGCCTCTGCGAGGGCTTCCGGATCGCTGAAGTCAAGCAGCCACTTGATTTTGCCCGACACGTCGATGATCGCCGTTGCCGGATCGCGCGGCAGAACCTGGCCGGGGTCAAACATGTTCCAGATCTCGTCGCTTACGTAGAGACCCGCGACTTTGGTCAGCAATCCGAAATCGGTCGGTGCTTCGGTTTGCTTCATCGGCATTTTCAGATCGAATGCGGTTTCGGCAATGCCAACGACGACTTGCGGAAACGGAATCGCCGATCCGGCAATGCGGTACTCGGTATCGGCCGATGTTCCACCATAGCCGATCACACCATCCTTCACGGCAAAAGTTAAATCGCTGGAGGCAGAACTGCCATCGATGTTGATGGTTTCGGTACCGTTGTTCAACTCGGCCTTATATCCGGCCCGACCCGAGGAGAAACCACCCGCTGCACTGAAATCATCGCCGAATACCCAGGACGGATCTTCGATATCGATCATCATCGGCAACGTGGCGTTTGATTCGCTTGAAACACCATCGATGCTTCCGGTCATGACGACCGTGCCACCGTTTGTAGGGTCGACGAAATTGACATCAAACGTCATCGTATCTGCGCTCATCGCACTCTCGATCTGGCGCAGATCGCCCTCGGTCATCTTGTAGTTGCCATCGATATTGGACAGGCCGAAGCTGATCTTCGGCGCAAAATCCTGACCATCGACAAACAGCTTGTCGACATCGATACTGATCCGCGAGGCGGTATAGTCATAGGCAACGGTGCCGTCGCCACCGGACGCAATGGTCGACATGCCCGTCTGGCGAACGATGATCCCCATGTCGACTTCTTCGCCTTCAGACGGATTGATGGAGAACGCCATCGGATAATCCTGCGATAACGTGATTGCGACGGTTCCATCGCCGCGTTCCTGCAATTCCAGCAGTTCCAGCGTGCCCGACACTTTGCCTTCCGGGAATTCCATCGCAATGTTCACGTCTTCAAGCGTCAGCGTATCACCGCTGGTGGATTCCGATCCAACGGTGATGGTCTGACCGATGCTTTCGGCATAGCCCTTCCAACTGTCCCAAACTTCAGCCGCCGTGACATCGGCAGCGGCAGTTCCGTTCATCGCGAGCCAGATCGCGGGTGCGCCCATGAGTTTCGTGTAGTTTGCTCTCGTCATAATCTTTCCTGTCTGAATTTCTGCGGCAGCTTCCGTCTTGCATCGCAATCGGTCAAGTATTGGACGACAATGGTACCCGATTTTGACGGGAGATAGTCAGGGATTCCTGACATGGTAAAGAATTGATCGGAGTTCCATTGATGAAGCAGCTTATACAGGTCGATTGGCAGGACACTCTCTGCACGATCACGCTTAACCGACCGGAGAAGGCGAATTCCCTTACAGCGGACATGTTGCAGGCCATTGTTGCGGCGGTCGAAGCGGCGTCGACAAGGGCAAATGTCCTGATGTTGACGGGCGTCGGGCGGGTATTCAGCGCCGGCGCGGATCTCGATGCTGCGCGGGCCGGTCTGACCAAAAACACGATTTGGGAGGAGTTGTCCGGCGCGATCGCCGGCGCGCCCTGCCTGACCATTGCCGCGCTGAACGGAACAGTGGCGGGGGGTGCCTTTGGTATGGTCCTGGCCTGCGATCTTCGGGTTTGCGTAGAGAGCGCCAGCTTCTTCTACCCGGTCATGAAGCTGGGCTTCCTGCCGCAGCCGTCCGATCCTGCAAGGCTGACCGCCCTTGTGGGCCCGGCCCGCGCAAAGATGATTCTGATGGCAGGTCAAAAGGTCAGCGCTCAGGACGCCCTGAGTTGGGGGCTTATCGACAAACTGGCGCCAGCGAATGGCCTGATGGAAGCGGTCGGGAAACTGGCGCAAGATGCCCTTGCGGCAGAGCGCGGCCAGGTTGAAGCGATCAAATCGATGATCAGCCCGCTCGCCGGTTCCAACCAGTGAAGGTCGAGGAACTCGATGCCCTGGTAGTCGGGGCCGGTCCGGCTGGATTGATGGCGGCCACGGCGCTGGTCGAGGCTGGTCGCAAAGTCGTAATCGTCGAGGCCAAGCCATCTATCGGGCGCAAGTTCCTGATGGCGGGTAAGTCGGGTTTAAACCTGACCAAGGATGAGCCGGTAGAAGAGTTTGTGGCTCGGTATCCTGACTGCCCTGATCCGCTTCGAACTGCCCTTTTGGCTTTCGATCCGCAATCCGTGCAGAATTGGGCACAGAGCCTTGGGCAAGAGGTTTTCACCGGGTCTTCGGGGCGGGTGTTTCCGAAAGCCATGAAAGCGTCGCCCTTGCTGCGCGCCTGGAGCCGGCGGTTGGCGGGGATGGGTGTCGACTTCAGAACCAACTGGCGTTGGCAGGGTTGGACCGACGGGGCTTGGCAGTTCGACATGCCCGACGGTCAGGCATTGGTGGTGCCAAATGTCGCGGTTCTGGCGCTGGGCGGGGCCAGTTGGCCAAGACTTGGGTCCGATGGCGCCTGGGTCCAAACTCTTCAAGCTTGCGGCGTGCCGTTGACCCCCTTCAGTCCTGCAAACGTGGGAATTGTCGTCGAATGGTCCGCACATATGGCCAAATATTTTGGCGAACCGGTCAAGGGAACGACGCTGAGGGCCGGCGAGGTGACCGAACGCGGAGAATTCGTGGTGACGGCGCATGGTTTGGAGGGCGGCGGCGTCTATGCGATGTCACGTGAAATCCGCCGTGGGGCGACATTGATGCTGGATCTTGCGCCGGACCTGACGGTGCAGGAAATCCTGCGACGCTTGGGCGCGCAGAAATCAAAGGACACGATCACCAACCGCTTGCGGAAGGCGCTTCATCTTTCGCCGGTCAAGCTGGCTTTGCTGATGGAGTTCGGCCGACCGTTACCGGATGCCGGCGGCCTGCCGGCTCTGATCAAATCGTTGCCGATCCGGCATGCCGGTCTGGGCCCGCTGTCAGAGGCAATCTCAACCGCCGGCGGTGTCGCTTGGGAGGCGGTCGATGAGGGTTTGATGCTGAAGCAAAAGCCGGGCGTCTTCGTTGCCGGAGAGATGCTGGATTGGGAGGCTCCAACCGGCGGCTACTTGCTCAACGGGTGTTTTGCAACCGGCCTGCGGGCCGGCCGAGCGGCTGCCGAGTGGCGTACTGACTGAACGTTCGGTCACCGGGCGGCGGCGCGCTTGAAGGCCGGTCGGGCGCGTCCGCGATCGACATAGTCACGAAAGGCGATGTCATCGACCGGGAACTTGGCGTTGATCGCCCAGCCACCGCAATGAACCGCGATGATGTCGGCGATAGTAAAGGTTTCGCCCATCAACCAGGGCCCGTCACCAAGCCGCTCGACAAACCGCTTCTGGCTATGCTCGAATTCCCATTTCAGGCTGTCCTTTACCGCCGGCACCCGGTGCTCTTCAGGCAGGACGAAGGTGTGCCGCGCGGCCGTCCAAAGACAGGCGTCAAATTCATCCAGCACGAAAGCCCGTCATGGCCATCCTGCCTGGCGCGCTCAAATGTTCCCGCAGGGTAAGGTCAGCTTGCCGTGCTTGTCGGCCAAGATAGGTCAGGATGGCGGTGGAATCGGTCAGCACGAGATCTTCGTCGATCAGCACCGGGACTTTCCCCGAGGGGTTCAGCGGCCCGCACGCCGTCAGAGCGGGGCGATTCGGCCTGATGATCGAAGGGCATGCCAAGTTCTTCCAGTAGCCAAAGCACCCGGAAGGCGCGGCTTTTGACGGTTCCGATCAGTGTCAGCATCAGCGTTTTCCCAACATGGCCAGGCGGATCAGCGTACGTTCCATCACCGCCATTTGGGGCGCCCGCTGCGATGACCGCAGGGCCAGATCGGTTTCGGTAAGCATTTGCAGCGCGGTTTCCAACCGGTGAACTCCCCATGCCTGCGCTTGCCGGATCATCTGGTCGCGGCGCGGTCCAAAGACCGGGGGCCGCATCCGCGACATGCCAGACGATGGCCCGCCAGGATCAGAAGCTGCCGCGTGCAACGTCCGGAAATGCCGCGTCGCGCCGATACAAAGGCCGACCGGCTGCACGCCCTGGCCGGCCAGTTTCTGCATGATCGGGCCGATTTCGCGGTCACGTGCCTCGGCGACACAGTTCAGAACATCGTCCATCGCGGCCTCGGTTGATGTGGGCGCGCAGGCAAGAACATCCGCACTGTTTACCGGCGCCGCGTCGCCCAACTTGTAAAGCGACAGCTTCTCGATCGTTTGCCGGAAGTCACCGGGATCGAGCACACGCGATAGCGCAGCAATATCGGTCAGGGCGTCCGGGTCGCAATTGCCCAATCCGGCTTTGGCCAGCTCCGCCTCGACCTCTTCACGCGACGGCGGGTCGTTGTAGATACCGATTGCCACCGCGTTGCGATGGCTCTCGAACGCTTTGCGCAAGGCTGACTTCGCCGTCAGCGATCCGGCGGTCACGACGATCAGGGCGTCCCCGTCCCGCCAATCCTCCAACGCGTCGGAGATCGGTTTGGCAAGTCCGTCCGCAGCCTCGTCCACGAACGCCACGCGCGGGCCGGGAAAGAACCCTTGCGCCTTGACCGCATCCGCCAGCAAGGCACCGTCTTTGCGCAGCTCCGCGCCCGACATTCGGGTCAGTCGCATTTCCTCTTCGCCCTGCGGGCCAATCAAGCCCAGAATGACCTCTTGCCGGCGAAGTGCGACGCGCATCGCATCGGGACCGTAGATCAGCAGGCCGGCGCGGGTTGGATCGGGTTTTGCAAAGTACGCGTTGGCCTCGCGTCCTGAAAGTTTCATTTTGCCCAATCCGAAGAAGTGGCAATCAACCGGGTAACAACCTGATCGGCAAGGGCGACCATCAGACGGTCATGCGCGTCGCGCTCGGCCGCGCGGGTCGAAATTGTCGAACTGGTGCTTGGCGGCGATACACTGGTATCGACCGTTCCAACAGAGTACCCGGTGAATGCGGTGACCCGATCCGATGTCAGAACCTTGCCGGTAGCGGTATCGGTCAGCGTGAATGCGGCCGTACCGACAATGTTGTAACGGGTGGTTTCCTGCGCGCTCGTCAGTCCAACGCCATCGCGTTGCACGCTGATAGAATGCTTCAGCGTATAGCGGGGTTGTTCAGCTTGCCCCAGCCGCAACTCTAACTGCCTGACAAAGTTGAACGCATCACGATTTGAAGGGGGGGCAACCGCAATCGAGCCGTTCAGGGCATGCGCTGATCCGCGTGGTCCATAGGCGGGCGCAAAGCCGCAACCAGCCAGGCCGATCAGGCCTGACAGAACGATACGGCGCTGTAGTCTAGATGACGACATTCACGATCCGGCCCGGCACGACGATCAGCTTCTTCAGCGCTCCCTGCTCCAGCGCTCTTTTCACAGCATCATCCTCCAGCACCAGCTTTTCAACCTCTTCCTTTGGCAAGTCCTTGGCCACCGTGATCTCTGACCGGCGCTTGCCGTTGACCTGAATTGGCAGCGTAACCATAGCCTCGACCAACTGCGCCGGGTCGGCGACCGGCCAGGTGGATTCCGAGATCAGGCCGTCTTGTCCCAAGAGGGCCCAGATTTCCTCGGCCAGATGCGGGGTCATCGGCGACATCAGTTGCGCCAGCGTCGCCATCGCTTGCCGTCTGGCATCAGACCCGGCCGAGGACTTGGCCAGCGTATTGGTGAATGCGTAAAGCTTGGCGATTGCGGCATTGAAGCCGAAGCTTTCGACGCCGACGGTCACGTCGTGAATGGTCTTGTGCATCGCCCGCAGAAGATCCGCATCGCCATCCCCCGAACCGCTGGCTTCGGCAATATCGCTCGCCAGTCGCCAAACCCGCGACAGATGCTTGAATGCACCATCGGCGCCCGAGGCTGTCCATTCCACATCACGTTCCGGCGGGCTGTCGGAGAGCACGAACCAGCGCGCTGTATCGGCGCCATACTCCTGTATGATGTTGACCGGGTCGACGACGTTCTTCTTCGATTTCGACATCTTGGCCGATGGAATCACCTCAACCGCTTCGCCGGTGGCGCCCAGACGCGCGCCGCTTTCGGTCCAGTCGATATGCTCTGGCAGATGGTACACCGGACGGTCGTTTTCGTCGCGGGTTACATAGATCTCATGCGTCACCATGCCTTGCGTAAAGAGCGCGTCGAACGGCTCGATCGCCTTTTCCGGCAGGTGGCCGCAGATGTGCATCGCCCGCGCGAAGAACCGCGAATACAGAAGGTGCAGGATCGCGTGTTCGATGCCGCCGATGTACTGATCGACGTTCATCCAGTAGTCGGCATCCGGCAGGCTGGTGGGCGTGTCGGCACGTGGCGCGGTGAAGCGGGCGTAATACCAGGAACTGTCCACGAACGTGTCCATCGTGTCGGTTTCACGCAAGGCGGGCTTGCCGCAGGCGGGACAGGCGCAGTTGCGCCATGTCGGGTGACGGTCGAGCGGGTTACCGGGCAGGTCGAATGTCACGTCATCGGGCAGCCGGACCGGCAGATTCCCTTTCTTCTCGGGCACCACGCCGCAGGTTTCGCAATGTACGACCGGAATCGGGCAGCCCCAGTAGCGCTGGCGGCTCAGACCCCAGTCGCGCAGACGGTACTTGGTGACGCCAAATCCAACGCCCTTCTGATTCGCAAAAGCCGATGGCAGCGTCGATCGCTTGCTCGCCGCTGGCTATTTCTTCCCATGCGAAAGGGCGAACCCATTTCACGATTTCAGTTTTCGGCGGAACGAAGGCTTCGTCCTCGACCGGAGCACCATTTTCGGCTGCAACGAAGGTGTCGATCACCGGCAGTGCGTACTTGCGGGCAAAATCGAGGTCGCGCTGGTCATGCGCCGGGCAGCCGAAGATCGCTCCGGTGCCGTAATCCATCAGGATGAAATTGGCGATGTAGACGGGTAATTCCCAAGCGGTGTCAAAGGGATGCCGCACCTTCAGGCCGGTATCAATAGCCGCGCTTTTCGGCCTTTTCCAGCTCTTCCTCGCTGGTGCCCATCCGGCGACATTCGGCGTTGAAGCTGGCGATGTCCTCGCGCTCAGCACTCCAGTTTCCGGGCCAGGGGATGATCGGGCGAAATGCCGATGAAAGACGCGCCCAACAGCGTGTCGGGGCGGGTTGTGTAGACTTCGATCCGGTCGTGCCCATCCGGGCCGTCGATCAGCGAGAATGCGAACTGCAGACCGCGCGACTTGCCGATCCAGTTGGCCTGCATCAGCTTGACCTTTGCCGGCCAATTGTCGAGCTGGTCAAGGGCGTCCAGCAACTCTTCAGAATAGTCGGAGATCTTGAAAAACCATTGCGTCAACTCGCGCCGTTCGACCGCGGCGCCGGAACGCCAGCCCTTGCCGTCGATCACCTGTTCGTTGGCCAGAACCGTCATGTCGACCGGATCCCAGTTGACGACCGCATTCTTGCGGTAGACCAGACCCTTTTCGAGGAAGTCGATGAACATCGACTGCTGCAGGCCGTAATATTCGGGGTCGCAGGTCGCGATCTCGCGGCTCCAGTCCAGCGACCAGCCCATCGGCTTCATCTGCGCCTTCATGTCGGCGATGTTCTGGTAGGTCCAAGTGGCTGGATGAATGCCGCGCTCCATTGCCGCGTTTTCGGCGGCAAGGCCGAACGCATCCCAGCCCATCGGGTGCAGCACATTGTGCCCGGTTGCCAGCTTGTAGCGCGCAATCACGTCGCCCATCGTGTAGTTGCGCACATGGCCCATATGGATGCGGCCCGACGGGTAGGGGAACATTTCTAGCACATAGTATTTCGGCTTCGACTCATCCCGTTTGGCGACAAAAGTGCCAGCCTTTTCCCAGGCGTCTTGCCATTTCTTTCAACACTGGTCGCGTCGTAGCGGGACATGATCTTTGGTCCTTGGTCGTGAAAACGCCGGGCGGGGCCCGGCGTCGTGATACTTGCAGTAGGCTCCGGGGTCTAGAGATTGGCGTCGCGCAGGCGAAGCTGCCGGGCGCGAGTCAGGATCGCGTCCTCGACCGCTCGCGTCGTCGCAGCGCTGACCGGGCCGCCGCGAGACTGCAATGCGACAGTCAGGGACCGTGCCTCCAATGCCGCATCCTGAACATAAACCGTGGCGCGATATGCGCTACCGCCACCCGGCGGGGTGCCATATCCGGTGGCAATTACGCCCGTGAACGGATCAGCCGATTCGAGCGGCAGGAAGTTCAGAACGTCCAGCGAGGCCGTCCAGATGATACCTGTTCACCTGGATGGACTTGTTCGGGTCGTTTGCGTTCAGGAACAGATCCCAGATCGTAGAGCGTCTTTCCTGCTGCGGTCGTTGGGCTAGTGCCGCATCGCGATCACCCCGACTGCATGATGCAAGCGTCGTCAACGTGGCAATCACCAAACAAGACGTTAACAGCCCCTTGAAGTCTCATATGAACGGCCTCTGCAGTTTATTCCTTGTCCCTAGGCCCCTAGTAGCGAAGGCCCGGTACGCCGACAAGGTTTTGTTGCCACGGGCCCGAACCAAGGTCCGTTGCCGCGGCCCCAATCAGGGGGTTGTGGCCCCTGAACACCACTGTGGCAAACCTGCACCATTGTCGTACGCATCGCTTGGGCCGCGTCGGTCCAGCTTGAATTCAAAAGGGCAAAGGGTCAGAGAGTGCACATCGGACTTGATTCAGAATATCTGGGTTAAGGCTAGTTGGAACAACTTAGAACATCTGAGGGAAACAAGATGAAAAAGATTCTCTTCGCAACGACGGCTCTTATAGCCACCGCGGGGTTTGCATCGGCAGAGGTTGCTCTGTCCGGTTACGCCGAAATGGGCATCCAGGGCGGCGACGGTCTGGCGACTGACGCGGAATTCCACCACGACATCGATGTCAAGTTCACCCTGTCGGGCGAAACTGACAACGGTCTGTCCTTTGGTGCAACGATCGACCTCGACGAAGTGTCGGGTGGCATCAGCAACCGCGCTAACCCATCTGCGGTCTTCGTTTCCGGTGCTTACGGTACGCTGACCATGGGCGACACCGACGGTGCATTTGACTGGGCCCTGCAGGACGTCGCTCGCGGTACGTCGCTCGCAGACGATCACTCGTCGCACGCTGGCTACAGCGGCAACAGCGGCTTTGACGGCACCTACGACGGTCAGATCGCTCGTTACGACTACTCGTTCGGCGACTTCGGTGTTGGCGTTTCGGCCGAGCTGGACGACACCGGCGCTGGCAACTCCGTACTGGCCATCGGTTTCAAGTATGCCACCGAGTTTAGCGGCGTTGCTCTGGGCTTCGGTCTTGGCTACCAGCACATCGACAGCGACAACAAAGTTGCCGGTATCAGCGTTTCTGCTGATCTGGACAATGGCATTGGCGCTCGCCTGAACTACTCCGACTGGACCATTGCTGGCGGAGATGCAACGCACACCGGTGTTGGCCTGAGCTACTCGATGGACGCTCTGCTGGTTCAGGTGAACTGGGGTCGTTACGACTTCGACGGCTATTGGCGAAGTCGACGGTTACGGCCTGGTCGTGAACTACGACCTCGGCGGTGGCGCAGTCCTGATGGCCGGCTACGGTTCGGGCGATGCTCCTTCCGGCAACGGCAACGGCAACGACACTTGGTCGGCTGGTGTTGGCCTGTCCTTCTAATCCAAACCGGATTAGCTGACATAGAAGAGCGGGCCTTGTGCCCGCTCTTTTTCTTTTGGCGCAGATCAGCAGCGCTGGTTTCTTGGGGCGGCCAACTCGACACCGAATGCGGCGCACTGTAATGCTCTCAGAGCGTTCCATCACCAAGTTGCAGGAGACCCGCGACATGCTGCCGATCAATCCGTCGCAGATACCGAAAATCTATGCGAACGCTTTGAAACTGCAGAACTCCGGTAAGTTCGACGAGGCTCTCAAGCAGTATTCAACCATTCTGAATGCCAACCCTCGCATTGCAGAGGTGCATTTTCAGGTCGGTCGCCTGTTTCTGGCTGCCGGACGCAATGAAAAAGCAGTCAGTCACCTGAAGACCGCCGCCGGCCTGAAACCCAGGGAACCAGCGATCTGGGCGGCCTATAGCGATGCGGTGGCCGATCTTGCGGAAGACAGCGAAACTGCCGAATGCCTGGCGAATGCGAAGTCCGCTGGCCTAGACCCGAAGACCCTGATCGCTTTGCAGGACAAGCTGAACCCGAAGAGGACCAAATCGAGGACCGACATCGGCTCTGTCCGGCAAGGCCAAATCGAAGCGCTGATTGCTTTGATGAACAAAGGCAAGTTTGCCGAAGCCGAGGCGGAAGCGTTGACGCTGCAAAAGCAACATCCAAAGGTTGCCCTGATTGCCGACATTCTTGCCAATGCGCAGGCCCGTTTGGGCAAGACCGACGCGGCGAAGGCGAATTTTCGAACGGCCATTGCGCTCGATCCCAACTATGCCGAAGCGCATAACAATTTCGGTCGGTTTCTGCTGGAGCTTGGCGAAACTGACGATGCCCTGCGCGAAACCAAGGCCGCCCTGCGTCTAGCACCGGGGCTCGCCCTGGCGCACCACAATCTGGGGGCGATACACGCCCGCCAAGGGGACACTAGCGAAGCGATCCGACGCTTCCGAAAGGCGAATGAACTGCGGCCGGGTTCGGCCGAAACGCTGCGGATGCTGGGCAATGTCCTGAGCCGCGAGAAGAAATACCACGAAGCGGTAAATGCACTCGCGGCCTCGGTTGCGGCGGATGACCGGAATGCCGAAACCCACGTTCTTCTGGGTCAGGGGCAGGCCGCCATCGGTAAAGAGGCGGACGCCAGGGCCAGCTTTCAGCGCGCGCTGGAACTTGCGCCTGAATCGGCCACCGTGAATGGCCGCATGGCGCTGTTTCTGCAAACGATGGGGGAATTCGACGAGGCCGAGGTCTTTTTTCGCAAGGCCGTCGCGCTGAATCCCAGGGCATGGCGAGGGCTACCGCGTCATGGTCGCTTCCTACAAGCTGGCGCCGGATGATCCGCTGATCCAGCAAATGATCGACCGTTTCGACGATCCGGCAACCTCCCTGCCGGACCGTCGGAATCTGGGTTTTGCACTGTCAAAAGTCATGGAGGATACCAAGCAATACGACCGGGTGTTCAAGTATCTGCATGCCGCTAACGCTCTGATGCGCAAAGAATTCCCCTACGACATTGCATCCCGCGAAAAGGAAGTGGCCGACATCATGGCCTTCTTCGACAACATCGATCTTGCCCGGTCTGACGATCGAAGGCGCTACAGATTTCGCACCGATCTTCGTGACCGGGATGCCGCGCTCTGGGACGACTTTGGTCGAGCAGATCATCTCTAGCCATTCGCAGGTCAGCGGCGCCGGCGAGGTCGGATATTCCGCCCGTGCCGCGCAAGGGCTCATGTTCCGTGCCGATGGGCGCGCCAAGGTATTTGCCGATCTGTCCGAGGCAGAGATCGCCGAACTCGGCCATGAATACGAAGCCTTCATGCGCCAGAGTTTCCCTGATGCGCCCCGCATCACGGATAAATCGATTCAGACATACAGTTTCATGGGGTTGATTAAGCTGGCGCTTCCAAAGTCCCGGATGATCGTGGTCCGCCGCGACCCGCGCGACAATTTGCTGTCGATCTACCGCAATATGTTTGTCGAAGGTACGCACCTTTACAGCTACAACCTTTCGGATCTGGGCACCTACTACAAGCTGTTCGTAAAGCTCATGGATTTCTGGCAAGAGCGTATCCCGGACTGGTTTCATGTCGTCGAATACGAAGACCTGATCGCCAATACCGAAGCAGAGTCGCGCAAGCTGATCGCCGCTGCGGGCCTGGAATGGGAAGACCAGTGTTTGGATTTCCACAAGAACACCCGTCGCGTGGAAACCCTGAGCGTTTATCAGGTGCGACAGCCGATCTATTCGACGTCGATGAAAGCCTGGCAACGCTATGAAAGCGAGTTGGGTGAACTGTTCGAGGCCCTGAAATGACCGGACTGTCTGAAATAGTCTCTCGCATTCACAAGGCAGAGGACCACGCCAGCCGTGCCAACGGGTCGACGAAACTGATTGCGGTCTCGAAGATGCAGCCGGCAGAACGTGTTCTGGCCGTGCTCGAAGAGGGTCACCGCCTGTTCGGCGAAAACCGCGTGCAGGAAGCGGCCGGGAAATGGCCGGAGTGGTGCGAAACCTATCCAGATGTGCAGTTGCATCTAATAGGGCCGCTTCAAACCAACAAGACGCGGCAGGCGATGGAGCTTTTCCAGGCCATCCATTCGGTCGATCGTCCCAAACTGGCCAATACACTCGCAAGGCTGGCGCAGGAACTTGGCCAGTGCCCGACGCTGTTCGTACAGGTCAATACCGGGGAAGAGCCGCAAAAGGCCGGCATCATGCCTGTTGAAGCGGATGCTTTCATCGCCGATTGCCGCGACAAGGATCTGCCGATTGTAGGGCTCATGTGCATCCCGCCCGCCGAGGAAGAACCGGCCCTGCATTTCGCCCTGCTCACCAAGATCGCACAGCGTAATGGGCTAAGCGAGCTTTCGATGGGGATGAGCGGCGACTTTGAAACGGCGATTGCGCAGGGCGCGACCTATGTCCGTATCGGCTCTGCTATTTTCGGAGAGCGCCCCTAGGCGCGGATAGCCAGCTTGGCACCCGGTTGGACCTCTGACGCGATCCATTCAAGATGGTCGGCCCGGCAGGCGATGCAGCCTTCGGTGGGAAAACCGGGGCGTCGCCAGCGATGCAGGAAGATCGCCGATCCGGAACCGGGAACGGGAGAGTAGAAGTTCCAATCGGTCAGCAGGATGATGTCGTAAAGCCGATCACCCCGCCAAAGTCGCTCGTGTCCAAACGGATGCGGTGCCTCGACCAGCTGGTTATAGGCCGGATCGAGCGAATCGTCGGACCAGCAATCGCCTTTGCGCAGCGGTTTTGCCCAGGCACCGGGCGCGCGAACCCTGTCGGGTCGATAAAGGCAGCCGATGATCTGCATTTCGGCAAGTGGTGTTGCCCCGTCGCCCTCTTGTTTCATCTTCGTCAGGCCAGACCTCCCGATCGAGCAGGGAAATCTTCGGCCCTTGAACCGCAGACCGGTTGGCGTCAGCAGCAGGTCGTCCGGGGTCACAGAATATGCCCGGATTTCTTGGCTTTCGTGTCAAGATAGCGGGCGTTCAGCGGATTAAGTCCGACCTGAAGCGGCACGCGCTCGGTCACTCTGATGCCGTTCGCCTCCATCATCCGCACTTTTGCGGGATTGTTGGTCAGTAAACGTACCGAAGCAAAGCCCATTTCCTGCAGGATACTCGATCCGATGCGGAAATCGCGCTCGTCATCCTCGAAACCCAACCGGTGGTTCGCCTCGACCGTATCAAAGCCCTGATCCTGCAACGAATAGGCACGCATCTTGTTCGCCAGACCAATCCCACGGCCTTCCTGATTGAGGTACAGCAGCACGCCCGAGCCCTCTTCGCCCATCTTCCGCAATGCTGCCCGCAACTGTGGCCCGCAATCGCATTTGAGGCTACCTAGAAGATCACCCGTGAAGCAGGCTGAATGCAGCCGCGCCAGAACCGGTGCGACCCGGTCCGGGCGACCGATCTCGATTGCATAATGCTCCTCAGCGCCGTCCTCGGGCCGGAAAACGTGCAGGCGCGCGTTCTCGGAAACCTCCAACGGAACGGCTGCGCTGACCACGGAGTGCAACGGGCTGAGTGCCGACAGAACCTGTTCAGCCGCGCCAAGATCGACAGTCGTCAGCCCGTTCCCGATGGCAAATTTCAACGGCTCTTGTAGGTCTAGCAACCAGCACGGCCGGAAGCAACCGCGCCTCTTTGGCCAGCAGAATGGCAGCGCGGTGAAGGTCCGCATCCCCCTCGCGTACCGAGGCCAACGGCCCTTTCATCGGCGTTCTCAGGTCACCCGAAGGATCAGCAATCGCGCCAATCCAATCCAGATCGGCGTCGTCCGGCAAATCGATCCGGGCGATATCGCCATCATAGCTCCGCGCCTTGAGCGTGGCGGCTCGCCGCGCCGTGATCGCCAGAACCGGTCGGCCAAGCGCCTTAATGGCCGCAAGGCGTTCCCTTTCAAGCGTCTCGACAGGCACGGCCAGCGCGCCACGACCAGCCGCGAGCAGCACGATTGGCACGCCCATGCGAAGATCGGCCCGCGCGCGTGCCAAAATCTCTGTGATGGTCGGAGCAAGGCTCATTCGGGTTCCGCCTGTCTATGATCGTTGCTTTAGTTTGATTTGCAGCAATATGAAACATATCCCGCTAATCCGACACGTCCGCGTGAGTCTCTTGCAGCAATTCTTGCCGAGGTGGTGATCCTCACGCATGTGTAGTGGGAACAGACCCGGAGGTCACGAAATGGGCACTCTTAAGAAGATATTACTTGTCGATGATGATGATGATCTGCGCGAGGCGCTGAGTGAACAACTGGTCATGACCGAGGACTTTGATGTCTTTGAAGCCGACAACGGCGCGAATGCCATGACCAAGGCCAAGGAAGCGATTTACGATCTGGTGATCCTTGATGTGGGCCTGCCCGACACCGATGGCAGAGAGCTTTGCCGCCGGATGCGCAAGCAAAACGTCAAATGCCCGATTCTGATGCTGACGGGTCATGATAGCGACGCTGACACAATTCTGGGTCTTGATGCGGGCGCCAATGACTACGTCACCAAGCCGTTCAAGTTCCCGGTTCTGTTGGCGCGCATCCGCGCCCAGTTGCGTCAGCACGAGCAGTCCGAGGATGCAGTCTTCCAGCTTGGGCCCTATACGTTCAAGCCTGCCATGAAGATGCTAATCACCGAGGATGAAAAGAAAATCCGCCTGACCGAGAAGGAAACCAATATCCTAAAATTCCTCTATCGCGCGACCGAAGGTGTGGTCGCACGCGATGTCCTGCTGCACGAGGTTTGGGGCTACAATGCTGGCGTGACGACGCACACATTGGAGACGCATATTTACCGTCTTCGCCAAAAAATAGAACCAGATCCGTCAAATGCTCGCCTTCTTGTGACCGAATCTGGCGGCTATAGATTGGTAGCGTAAGAGATCCCCTTGTGATGTCGGGGTTATGGCATCACACCTCCCTGTTGGACTGACCGGGCCTTTGTGCCCGGTCTTTTTTTGGCCTGCCGGGCTCATTCCCTGATAGCATCCGCGGATGCATTAAGGGAGGGACAGATGACAAACGACGCTCATTCGCCCGAGCAGGTGCTCGGCCTCTGGTTTCCTGATGACAGTCACTGGACCGACCCGGACAGACATGGTGGATTCTGGGAAACCCGGATGCAGGGCGGCATGGACAAGATCATTTGCAGCGAATTCGCCGATCTGACACGGGCCGCAGCGCTTGGGCGTCTCGATCACTGGGCGGAAATCGCCGCGTGGCCGACTTGCCCTTCTGATCGCCCTTGACCAGTTTTCCCGGTCACTTTGGCGAGACACTCCGGCGGCCTTCGGTCAGGACATCAAGTCGGCTCGGCTTGCCCTGGAGGGCATTGAAATGGGCCATTACGATGCGCTGGACGCCCCGTGGGAACGCCAGTTCTATGTGATTGCGATTTCCCATTGCGAGGGGCCTGATCATCTTGCTCGTATGGACATGCTTATCGAGATGTCGAAAAATCTTGCCGCGGAACTTCCTGAAAACCTGGCTCGCTTCAAGGAGCTCGGCGTCGCGCAGGCCGAGCGTGTCCGCGGCATTATTGAAAGGTTCGGGCGGCACCCACACCGCAACGAAATCCTGGGACGGATCTCGACGCCAGAGGAAGAAGCCTATATCTCCGCCGGTGATTTTCCCCATCTGCGGAAAGTGCAGGCCGACGCCTAGACTTGAGGCCATTGCGCCGGGGCGCTAGGGTCGCCGAAACTCAAGCCGGAGACCGAGATGCCGTTTACCCTAGCAACCTGGAACATCAACTCGGTGCGCCTGCGCGAGCCGCTGGTTCTGAAGCTGTTGGCCGAGGAAGCGCCTGACATCCTGTGTCTTCAGGAATGCAAAAGCCCGGTCGATCTGATGCCGACCGAGGGCTTCGCAGCGCTCGGTTACAAGCACATCGTGGCGCGAGGGCAGAAAGGTTACAACGGCGTTGCGTTCCTGTCGAAACTGCCGATCGAGGATGTCGGCGACCGCGACATTGCGGCCTTGGGTCATGCCCGGCATGTGGCGGTTCGGCTGGAAAACGGCGTTACGCTGCACAATTTCTATGTGCCGGCGGGCGGCGATGTTCCTGATCGCGATGCGAACGTGAAATTCGGCCAAAAGCTGGATTATCTGACCGAGATGCGCGACTGGTTTCAGGCCGAAAAGCCGTCACGATCCATCCTGGTCGGCGATCTGAACATCGCTCCGCGCGAAGATGACGTCTGGAACCACAAGCAACTGCTGAAGATCGTCAGCCACACTCCGATCGAGGTCGACCACCTGAATGCGGTGCAAGAGGCCGGCGATTGGGTCGATGTGACCCGCAATGACATACCCGAGGGCAATCTCTATTCCTGGTGGTCCTATCGTTCGCCGGACTGGGATGCGGCGGACAAGGGTCGGCGGCTGGACCACGTCTGGGCGACAAAGGATATCGCGAATGCCGGGCATGGTTCTCGCATTCTGCGCGATGTGCGCGGTTGGGAGAAACCCTCGGATCACGCCCCCGTCTTTGCGAGCTTCGATCTTTAGGCCGGATCGACCGGCCATATCCGGGCGCCCGCCAATCTGCTGACCTTGCACATGCGGGTTCGATACTCCATCTAGACGGGCAAGCAGATATTAGCGGAAGGATCATCGAGATGCTGGAATTCGGACAAAGCCCTGCCGCGCCCGATGCCAAGGGCGATCTGGTCAAGGACGTCGGCGAGGCGACCTTCCTGGCCGATGTGGTCGAGATGTCGCAGACCGTCCCGGTTATCGTGGATTTCTGGGCCCCTTGGTGCGGCCCCTGCAAGACACTCGGCCCAATGCTGGAACAGGCCGTTTCTGCCGCCAAGGGCAAGGTGCGCATGGCCAAAGTCAATGTCGACGAGAACCAGCAAATCGCAGCGGAACTTCGGGTTCAGTCGATCCCGACCGTCTTTGCCTTCTGGAAGGGTCAGCCGGTCGACGGCTTTCAAGGCGCGGTTCCGCAATCGCAGGTCAAAACCTTCGTCGACAAGCTGACTGCGCTTGGCGGGGGCGATGCCGAAGACGATGGGGGTCTTTCCGAGGCGCTGGAAGCCGCCGAGTCAATGCTTTCAGAGGGTGCGGCCGTCGATGCCGCGCAGACCTTTGCAGCGATCCTGGGCGAAGAGCCGGACAACGCTGCTGCCTATGGCGGATTGGTGCGATCCCATCTGGCGCTGGATGATCTGGATCAGGCCGAGGCGATCCTGAACGGTGCGCCCGCGGAAATCTCGAAAAGCCCGGAACTGGAAGCCGCTCATGCGCAGTTGCAGTTGGCCAGACAAGCCGCCGATATTGGCCCGCTGACCGAACTGCGCGCAGCGGTCGAGGCGGATCCCGACAATCTTCAGGCCCGCTACGATCTTGCCACAGCGCTGCATGCGGCCGGCCAAACCCAAGAAGCGGTGGACGAATTGCTGCTGCTTTTCGGGCGCGACCGCGAGTGGAACGACGGAGCGGCCAAGGCGCAGCTTTTCACGATCTTCGATGCATTGAAGCCGCAAGATCCGATCGCGCTGCACGGGCGTCGGAAACTGTCATCGATGATATTTGCCTGAACAGATTGTTGGCCTAGATCACCGATATGTTCCCCGCTGCAGATTTGCCGCCGACCGTTCCGGTGTTCCCGCTTCCCGGGGCTCTGCTGTTGCCGCGTTCCAGGCTGCCTCTGCACATCTTCGAGCCGCGCTATCTGGCGATGCTGGATGATGTACTGAAAACGCCGCACAGGCTGATCGGAATGATCCAACCGAGTGCCGGACCGGGTGGTCAGAACAGGCTGCACGCCATTGGTTGTGCCGGTCGCGTTACAGCATTTTCGGAAACCGAAGATGGTCGCTACCTGATCACGCTGACCGGAATCTCGCGGTTTCGCGTTGTCGAAGAGGTCGAGGGATTCGCTCCCTACCGCAAATGCAACGTGAACTGGAAAGGATTCGAGGGCGATCTGGGCGGTACCGAACACGATGCCGGGTTGGATCGAAAGCAGTTTCTGGACCTGCTGAAGCGCTATTTCGAAGCTGAAGAGCTGAAAACAGACTGGGACTCACTATGTCAGGCCGAGGACGAGTTGCTGATCAATTCGCTCTCCATGCTGTGCCCGCTTGAGCCGGAAGACAAGCAAGCCTTGCTAGAGGCACCATCGCTGATGACACGGCGGGAAACGCTGGTTACATTGCTTGAATTCGCGATGCGCGGCGGAACCGGGGAAGAGTTGATGCAATGACGGAAGAGGCCTCGTTCGACCGCAGAATGATCGAGGCGCTGGTCTGCCCCAGAGCCAGGCGACCCTGTCTTATGATGCCGAAAGACAGGAACTCGTTTCGGTGAAGGCCGGTCTGGCCTACCCGATTCGGAACGGTATTCCCGTGATGCTGATCGACGAAGCACGAAATCTCGACTAAAGCGGGCGGCCCTGTAGTAGTTTGGGCACATCGCCCGTCAGTCCAGCCGCCTCGCGGATGAAGGTGCGGCGTAGCGCGGGTATGGAATTGACCAGACCCAATCCCATATCCCGGCCCAGTCGCAACACGCTGTTGTCGTTTGAAAACAATCTGTTGAATGCGTCCGTGGCCAGGGCGAGCGTTGCCACGTCGAACCGGCGCCATTGCTGATATCGCGTCAGAACGTCGGCTCTTCCGAAATCCTCGCCGCGGCGGCGTGCAAGCGCCAGAACCTCCGCCAGGGCGGCGACATCTTTTAGGCCGGCGTTCAATCCCTGACCGGCGATCGGATGTACCCCATGTGCGGCATCCCCAACGAGGGCGACACGTTCTGCAACAAAGGCATTGGCCAGCGTCAGGTCAAGCGGGTAGGTAAAGCGCTTACCGGCCAGATCGATCTGACCCAGAAAATCGCCAAACCGGGGGCGAAGAACCTCCAGATATTCGGCATCACTCAGCGCCTGAATCCGCTCGGCTTCAGTGGTTCTTTCAGTCCAGACGATCGAGGATCTGTTTCCGGGCAGCGGCAAGATCGCCAGCGGCCCTGCTGGCAAGAAGAACTGGTGCGCGGTACCATCATGGGGCCGCTCGTGGGCGATGGCGCAGACAAGCGCGGTTTGGTCATAGGTCCATCCGGTCCGTTTGATACCTGCGCGCTCCGCCGTGCCGGACCCGCGCCCATCGCAGCCGATCAGCAGGCTCGCCCGTAACGTGCTTGCCGGACTGCAAAGTCACGGTGACGCCCAGATCATCGGCGTCCTGCCCAACAACGCTGTCGTGACCGATCTGCGTGATCGCTTCGTTATCCGCAATCGCCTGCAACAGCGCGCGACGCAGATAGCGGTCCTCGATCATGTAGCCCATTGGGCCTTCTTCGATCTCGGCGTGGTCGAACTCCAGAACGAAAGGCGACGGGCCTTCGCCCGCCCGGCCATCGGTGACTTTTATCTGCAGTATCGGTTGTGACTGATCTGCGACAGCGGGCCAGATACCGAGCGCATTCAACAGATGCTGCGAGGTCAGCGCCAAAGCATATCCGCGACCATCGAAGCTGTCGCTGCGTTTTTTCGCCGTCGGAACGGGATCGACGATGGTCACCGAGAATCCGACACTGGCCAACGCCAACGCCAATGCGCAGCCATTCAGACCACCGCCGGCGATCAGGATATCGGTATCGAGCTTCATCCTTCCAATATGAGCTTGCGGTCGGGATTGTCCATGCGCCGTCCTGCCGCTACCGTCGAACTCAACACAGGACGGGGGACGACATGAGCGAGGCTTGGCTGACAATGACGGCCGCAGATCTTGGTCGCGGCATCGGTGACGGCGCGATTGATCCGCTGGACCTTGCCAAGACCTATCTTGACGCCATCGCCAAACATCCTCTCAGCGACCGGATTTATGCCCGCGTCACGGAAGATCCGCGCACTGGCAGAAGCCGCGGCCGCATCGGACCGCGCTCGATCCGGGCACCGGCGTTCACCCTTGGATGGCGTGCCGATTTCCTGGAAAGACCTGTTCGACACTGCGGGGATCGCCACCGAGGCCGGATCGGCACTGCTGCGAAGGTCGCACGCCTGACCGAGACGCTGTTGTCCTTCAGAATGCAACCGCTGCCGGGCTGGTTTGCCTCGGCAAGACCCATATGTCGGAACTAGCCTTCTCTGGCCTTGGCTACAATCCGATCACGGCATCGCCGCCATCGGTCAACGATCCAGAGGCTGTTGCCGGCGGATCATCTTCCGGGGCAGCCGCCTCGGTTGCGTTCGGGCTGGCGGCAGCGGGCATCGGTTCAGATACCGGCGGATCGGTGCGCATTCCGGCGGTCTGGAACGATCTTGTGGGCCTGAAAACAACCTCTGGCCGTCTGTCGCTGGAAGGCGTCGTGCCGCTCGCCGCCGCTTCGACACGGTCGGTCCGCTCTGCCGAAGTGTCGAGGATGCCGCTCTGCTGCTGTCGGTTCTTGAGGGCGCCGGCCCTGCAGTTGATCTTGCCGGCGCAACACTGGACGGCGTCCGCCTGCTGATCCCGACAAACGACCTGCTTCGAAAACGCCCGCAAAGCGCCCTTGACCGGCTTCGACACCGCCGTTGACACAGCTGCAATCGGCAGGTGCGGTCGATAGAACGGCAAACCGATTGCTTGCATCGAGCCAGTGATGGCCTTGTCGCCGATCCTGTTTGCGACCGAAGCCTACGGCACCTGGAAGGACCGGATCGAAGCCGCGCCGGACAAGATGTTCGCCCAAATCCTTGAGCGCTTTCGCGCCGGCGGTAAATTCAGCGGCGCGGACTTCGTGCGGGCCTGGCAAGATCTCGACGATCTCCGGAGGCAATGGGCATATGCAACCGCAGCCTATGACGCGGTAATCCTGCCGACCGCGCCAAGCTTGCCTCCCAATATGGCGCGGCTGGCCAGTGACAACGACTACTATGTCACAGAGAATTTGCTGGCGTTGAGCAACACCCGGATCGGCAATCTCTTTGGCTTGGCTGGTCTTACCCTGCCGACGGGCGTCCCTTCGACAGGGATCATGTTCCTGACCCCACCAAATTCCGAGGAGCGGTTGTTGCGGCTGGGTGCGGCGGCTGAAGCGATCTTGGCCTAAAAGCAACATACTCCGACGCCAACTGTCGATTTTTCAAGCGTTTTTCTGGACCCGACGGGTTTCCCCCGGTATCTTTGGCAAAACGGGACGCAACGATCCCGAACTTGAGGCAGACATGACGTTTCCAGAGCGGTTCTCGAACCTGCCAGAATACGCCTTCCCGCGTGTGCGGAGCCTGCTCGACGCCTATGCGCCGGGTGGGGACGTGATTCACATGACGATCGGTGAGCCCAAGCACCCGTTTCCGGACTGGGTAAGCCAGATCATCGCCGATAATGCCGAAGGATTTGGCAAATACCCTCCGAATGATGGAACACCCGAACTTCGGGCGGCGATTTCGGCTTGGATCAAGCGCCGATATGGCGTGTCAAGTCGATCCCGATAGCGAGGTCATGGCCCTGAACGGCACCCGCGAAGGGCTTGTTCAACGCCTGTATCGCGCTTTGTCCGGAACGCACTGCCAAAGGCGAGCGGCCCATCGTTCTGACCCCAAATCCATTCTATCAGGTCTATGCGGTCGCTGCCGCTGCCGTAGGGGCAGAGTGCATTTTTGTCCCGGCAACGGCCTCTACTGGGTTCCTACCGGACTACGCCGCATTGAAGCCCGACGTGTTGAACCGTGTCGCCATTGCCTATGTCTGCTCGCCCTCCAACCCGCAAGGTGCGGTGGCGACTCGCGGACTACTGGCGCGATCTGATCGCCTTGGCCGAACGCCACGATTTCCAGATTTTTGCGGACGAATGCTATTCGGAAATATACCGCGACATACCCCCCGCCGGCGCGGTTGAGGTTGCCGCTGAAATGGGCGCAGATGCCGAACGCGTTGTGATCTTCCACTCACTATCGAAGCGTTCGAACCTACCGGGGTTGCGGTCAGGATTTGTGGCAGGTGGACCGGAAAGCATCCGGCGGATCAAGCAGTTGCGCGACTTTGCGGGCGCACCATTGCCGCTACCTCTGCAAAAGGTCGCCGAAAGAGCCTGGGCGGACGAGGAACACGTCATCGCCAATCGCGCGCTCTATGCCGAGAAGTATGACGCGGCGGATCGAGGTATTCGCTTCGGTTCAGGGGTGCACAGCACCTCAGGCCGGGTTCTTCCTGTGGTTGCCGGTCGATGACGGCGAGGCGGCAGCCCTGACGGCTGTGGCGGGAAACCGGGCGTGCAGGGTTCTGCCCGGCGCATATCTCAGCCGCGATGTCGGCAATGATAATCCTGGCAAGGGCTACATACGGGTCGCGATGGTGGCCCCAAAACAAGAAATGCAGCGCGGGCTGATCAAGCTTCGCGACTGCTTGTATACGTGAGGAACAGGTAACAATGGCATCCTATCAGGCACGGCAACGGGATCCACTTCTCGACAGCGACACGCAGGCAATTCTTGAACGCCGCGGCAAGGAATTGCTGGGAGTCGCACTGCTTGCCGCAGGGGTTGTCGCGGCGATGATCCTTGGGTCCTACTCGCCTGACGATCCAAGCTGGATGTCGGCCACCGATGAACCTGCGCGAAACCTCTGGGGCCGGTTCGGCGCTTCGATCGCATCGCCTCTCTACATCATCTCGGGTCTAGGATCGTGGGGCGATCTGCCGCGGTTCTCATCGCTTGGGGCGCAAGGTTCCTGTTTCACCGTGGCGAAGAACGGTCCTTCGGGCGCGTCATATTCGCGCCGATCGCAATCGCGCTGGCCTCGGTCTACGCCTCGACCCACGTGCCAGGCAGCGGCTGGACCCACTCCTTTGGTCTTGGCGGCCTGTTCGGCGATACAGTGCTGGGCGCGATTCTTGGCGTGGTGCCGATCAACGGCCACGCTTGGCCTGAAGGTAATGGCATTGCTGATGGCGCTTGGGCACTCTGGCGATGTCGTTGTTCGTTCTGGGCTTCACCAATGTTGGAACTTCGACGCGTTGCGCGCTTTCTATGGATAGGCATCATAATGGCCTATGCCACGGTGCTGCGCCTAACCGGCAGAGGTGCGATAGGTGCACTGAAGGCCGCGCAGCAACTTCGGGATCGACAAGCGGAACGGCGGTCGGAGCGGTACAGCGCGCAAGCCGAACCTGCCGGTCTTGAGGATGCGGTGTTCTTATCGATTCCGAACCTGCCGCAGCCGATGGTTCGCCGGGCCATCGATGCTGGGTGCCGGGCACCGTGGCCCGACCGGGTCTGCGCGCCGAACCAACGGTGACAGCACCGACCTATGCCGGTTTTGCAAAGCCGCGGGCCGAGCCGAAACCAGGCTTTCTGGCACGGGTTCCATCCCTGCTCAGAAGATCCCCGGCACCGGTTCAGCCGGCAGAGCAGCCAACTCTGGCGATGGCCGACGATTTTGGCGATCCGCGGATCAAGGCTAAGATCGCCGATGTTCTGAAGAACCGCGTTGGCAAGGCGCCCGTACTAAAGCCCGGCAGTTCGCAACGAACCGCCAATGGCCAGCCGGACGCCGCATGCGCCCGATCCGATGATGTTGAAGGAGCCCACCGTGCCAGGCGCCTCCAGGGCAATAGCCGAAGCTCCGCAAGACCTGCCGTCAGCGGAACTCATCGACGAGTATTATTCCGATCCCCTTGTCGACGATGGGTCGGATGAGGGCGGTTACGCACCGCAGGTGCCGATCCCGGATCCCAAGAAGGTCGTCCAGCACAGCCCTCGCAAGCCCGCGCAACCCTCGCGCCAGGCCCAGGCCGAAGCGCAGCCCGCCCTGAAGTTCGAGGATTCCGCGACGGAATACGAAACCCCGCCGCTCAACCTGCTGGCCAGCCCGGTCGGTATTGAACGGCATCATCTGTCGGACGAAGCGCTGGAGGAAAACGCGCGGATGCTGGAATCCGTGCTCGACGACTACGGCGTGAAGGGAGAGATCGTTTCAGTTCGCCCCGGCCCCGTTGTCACGATGTACGAATTGGAACCTGCTCCGGGCCTTAAAGCCAGCCGGGTAATCGGTCTGGCAGACGATATCGCCCGTTCGATGTCGGCCCTGTCGGCACGTGTGTCGACCGTTCCGGGCCGTTCCGTGATCGGCATCGAGCTGCCAAATGAAAAACGAGAGATGGTCGTGCTGCGGGAAATGCTTGCCGCGCGCGATTTTGGCGACAGCAACATGCGCTTGCCCCTGGCGTTGGGCAAAGACATCGGCGGCGATCCGATCATCGCCAACCTCGCCAAGATGCCCCACCTCTTGATTGCCGGAACCACCGGGTCCGGTAAATCCGTGGCCATCAACACGATGATCCTGTCGCTGCTGTACAAGCTGACGCCGGATGAATGCCGGTTGATCATGATCGACCCCAAGATGCTGGAACTGTCCGTCTATGACGGCATTCCGCATTTGCTGTCTCCCGTTGTGACGGACCCCAAGAAGGCAGTCGTCGCCCTGAAATGGGTGGTTGGCGAGATGGAAGACCGCTATCGCAAGATGTCCAAGCTGGGCGTGCGCAACATCGAAGGCTTCAATGGCCGCGTCCGCGACGCACTGGCCAAGAACGAGATGTTCAAGCGCACCGTTCAGACCGGGTTTCGATGACGAGACCGGCGAACCGGTGTTCGAGACCGATGAATTCAAGCCCGAGACCATCCCCTATATCGTCGTCATCGTCGACGAGATGGCCGACCTGATGATGGTCGCGGGCAAGGAAATCGAGGCCTGCATTCAGCGGCTTGCCCAGATGGCGCGGGCGTCCGGCATTCACCTGATCATGGCCACGCAGCGCCCCTCGGTCGATGTCATTACCGGCACGATCAAGGCAAACTTCCCTACTCGGATCAGCTTTCAGGTCACCAGCAAGATCGACAGCCGCACGATTCTGGGCGAACAGGGGGCAGAGCAGCTTCTGGGTATGGGTGACATGCTGTTCATGGCTGGCGGCGCCAAGATCACCCGCGTCCACGGTCCTTTCGTCAGCGATGAAGAAGTCGAAGAAATCGTCAACTTCCTCAAGTCCTTTGGCCCGCCGGAATATATGAGCGGCGTGACGGAAGGCCAGGACGAGGAAACCGAAAGCAGCATCGACATGGTTCTGGGCTTGGGCGGCAATACCGAAGGCGAAGACGCGCTTTATGATCAGGCCGTGCAGATCGTGATCAAGGACCGCAAATGCTCGACATCCTACATTCAGCGCAAGCTGGCGATCGGCTATAACAAGGCCGCCCGGCTGGTTGAGCAGATGGAGGAAAGCGGGCTGGTCAGTGCCGCGAACCACGTCGGCAAGCGCGAGATTCTGGTGCCCGAGCAGTAACAGGCAAGTCTCTGCTTTGTGAAAAATCGGCACGTGCAGTGCGCTGTGGCAATCGCTAGATAGGACGCATGAAACACCTGCGTCTTATCCTCGCTCCGCTCGTCATGCTTGCCTTTGCGCTTCCTGCAAATGCAGAGAAACTCTCGTTAGCGGAGATCTCGGGCTATCTGAACAAGATGACCGCGGCCGAGGCTGAGTTCACGCAAGTCAACGACGATGGCACCATCTCAACCGGGAAGATCTTCATCAATCGACCGGGCCGCATTCGGTTTGAGTACAATCCACCGGACGCCAGCCTGGTCATGGCCGGATCGGGCGAGGTCGTCGTCTTCGATGCGAAATCCAATGCCGCGCCCGACCGGTTTGCGCTGGCCAGTACGCCACTTTCGATCATCCTGAAACCAACCGTCAATCTGGGGCAGGCCAAGATGGTCGTCGGACACACTTCGAACGCTACGACAACCGCCGTAACAGCGCAGGATCCGGAGCATCCGGAATACGGCAATATCCAGCTTGTCTTCACCGCAGACCCGATTGAGCTGCGGCAGTGGGTTGTAACCGACGCTGCTGATCAGAAGACAACCGTCATCCTCGGCGAACTCAAGGCTGGCGGAAAGATGAGCCCCCGGCTGTTTGACATCCGCGGCGAGTTGGAAAAGCGCGGCTACTGATCAGGCCTTGCCGCAGGAAATCAGTTGGGCGTGATAGTTGAGCGAGCGTTGGCCGACTTCTCCGGCAACCCGCATGAGCCAGGATTTTGCCTTGTAGCTGCCCCGCGCATAGCCGGTCCGCCCCTCGTGATAGGCCAGATACTGGTTCTGCGCATCTGTCAGCGGTATCCCAAGATCGCGGTTGGATTGCGCCATGTACCAGCCCATGAAATCGGTGGCGTCCTCAATATCGTCCCGCTTGGCGCGACGATTTCGGGTGGCGCGCTGGTATTCCTCCCAGGTGCCATCCAGCGCCTGGCTATAGCCGTAGGCCGAGGATTGGCGGCCCATCGGGATGATCCCCAACGCGATATTGATGCGGCGTGCGCGCGTTGCCGATGAATTTGCTTTCCTGATAGATCGTGGCCATCTGCACGGCGACCGGCACGCCGTACTTGCGTTCGGTCCGTTTCATCGCCTTCAGGTAATTCGGGCGCTGACTGACGATGCTGCAGGCGTTATCCAGATTGCGCGGCGCGGAATAGTTACCACTGCCGCAAGCGGCCACCAGAACCAACAAAGCTGTCGCGCGAAGAAGTCTGCTCATCTGCCCCTCGCTTTTTTATTGCGAGGACCTTAGCCGAATTCGGCTGCAAGGTGAACGAAAAAAGACGCCCCGTCAGATCACAAAAGCCAGAGTAAGCGGCAGCGTGATCACGGATAACAGCGTCGAGACCACGACAACGCCCGCCACCGCATCGGCATCGGCACCGTATTTCTCGGCCAGAAGGTAGCTGGTGACGGCAACCGGGGTCGAAACCTGCAAGACCAGCACGCCGAACGGGATCGGCGGCAGCTCGAACCAAAGGCCGACGACCCAGGCGATGGCAACACAGAACGCGACCTTGGCCACCGACAGCACGACCGGCAAACCCAATCGGCCGGGCGACAGCCGCGCCAGCGCGACGCCGAGGGTGATCAGCATCATCGGGATCGCCATCTGCCCGATCAGCGTCAACGTGTTGGTCAGGAACTTCGGGCGTCTCCCAGTCCTGCCACAGAAACAGCGCGCCCAGAAGAGTCGCGCCGACCATCGGTTCCTTGATGACTTTCAGCGGCGATCCGCCGCCCGAAACCAGCCAGACCCCGAAGGTGAAGGAATAGACCCCCATGATCGCAAAGACCACGACCGCATAGCCAGTCCCTCATCGCCAAAGGCAAAAAGCGCCAGGGGCAGACCGAGATTGCCGGTATTGCCGAAGATCAGCGGTGCCAAGATAGGTGCGCAGATCGACGCGCGTCGCTCTTGACCAGAAGATAGGCCGCAAGCGTGACCAGTGCATAGGCCAGCACGGTGGCCAGCGACACAGCCGACAAGCGTTTGCGGGTCGATATCCGTCCGCATCAGCGCTGTGAAGATCAGGCAGGGCACCGACAGCGTCATCGCCAGTTGGGTGACGAACTTGACCCGATACTCGTAGCCAGCCTTGACCCAAAAGAACCCGATCGCCGCCAGCAGGAATACCGGTGCCACGATTTCCAGCACTGTCAGGACAAGGTTCACAGTTTGTTTCCTGTTTTTTCTGTTCTTTGCATGGACATAACCCCGATCCGGGGTCTACTAACTAGATGTGAGGGTTGCAATGTGATGCTGAAAACACGCGCGAAATATCATCTTGGGCAGGTCCTGCGCCATCGCAAACATCCGTTTCGCGGTGTGGTTTTCGATGTCGACGCGATGTTTTCCAACACCGACGAATGGTATGCAGCGATCCCAGAAGATAGCCGCCCGGTCAAGGATCAGCCGTTCTACCATCTGCTGGCCGAAAATGACCAAAGCTACTACGTGGCCTATGTCTCCGAGCAGAATCTGGTGCCGGACTATTCCGGCGAACCGGTCGATCATCCCGACCTGCCAGATCTGTTCGGCGACTTCGAGGATGGCCAGTATCCGCTGCATTTTCAGCTGAACTAGCGCTCGACTGATCCGCGGCTGGCGCGCCCGTTCGCGACACCGCGTTCCAGTCCGGCGATGTTCTTGCCCCGCCACGGCACTTGGATATGCCGGTTGTCGACCAACAGCATCAAGCCTTTGGCAACGCCACCTGTCGCCGATCAAGGCATAGCTTTTCGATCTCTGCATTGGCCGATTGAACGAATGTCTGAACCACGGAAGCCAGCGTCTCAGTAGCCCACCGCGCTCCGTCCTTGCGTGGGTCAGAGGCGCCATGCAGCGTTCCGTTGTCATGATCAATGAAGATCGCCTGTGCGCCACCCAGCGGTTCGTCCGGCACCACGACCTTGTGACCAATGTCGGCGAGTTCCTGCCGGACATTGCTGGAATAGCCCCGCTCCATCTTCAGCAGGCCGTCAGCGGCAAAGCAACGCGGCGCGTCGATGGCGGTTTGAGGATCCATGCCGAAATCTACCATATTGCTCATGAACCGCACATGGCCGCAGGGTTGATATGCCCCGCCCATGACGCCGAACGGCATCGTCACGCTGGCCGGCTCTTCCTCAGCATCCCGGGATGATCGTGTGCATGGGTCGTTTGCCACCGCCGGCCTCGTTCGGATGTCCCTCTTCCAGAGTGAAACCCATGCCGCGGTTCTGGAAGAGAATACCGAACTTGTTCGAGGCAATGCCTGAACCGAAGGCGTCGAAGATCGAATAGATCAGCGACACCGCCATCCGGTCCCTGTCGACCACGGTCAGATAAATCGTCTCTTTGTGGACATTGTTGGCCGCCTTCGGCGAAGTCGACCTCGGCCCGTTTCGGGTCGATCAGGGCCGCCAGGCGGCTCGCCGGTATTCGGGTGACAGCATGTGGTCCAGCCGGGTCATGTAGTCGGCATCTGCAAGGAACCGGTTGCGGGCGTCATAGGCGAGCTTCGCGGCTTCTGCCTCCAGATGTGCACGCGCGCTGCCAAGGGGTCGAGCGCCGCCAGATCGAAACTCCGACAGGATGTTTGCCATGCAGGATTGCCGTCGCGCCCTGACCGTTGGGTGGATGTTCGACCAGTTCGGTTCCTGGTATGTTCCTGACACGGGCTCGGTGTAGTCGCAGGCTGTCGCGGCGAAATCGCTCGAGCGTGTGGATTGCCGCCAAGCGCCTTGAGCGATGCGACCATGTCCTCGGCTACCTCGCCTTCATAGAATGCCGCGCGGCCATGCTTTGCGATACGGCGCAAGAACCTCGGCCTGGCGCGGCATGGGCAGAAGACCTGCCCGGTTCTCGGCACCGACACCGCTTATCAGGTAAAACCGTTTCCGGGCCTCGCCGCGCAGGACGGTGCGCTCGGCGGACCAGTCGAGCGCGACGCGCGGCGCGACCGGCACGCCCGCCTCCGCGTAGTGGATCGCGGGCGCAAGGCTGGCGGCGAGCCCTAGTTTTCCCCAATCCGCCGACAAGCCTGCAGAATGCATCGACTGGCCCCGGGACAGTCACCGCTTCGATTGATTCGGGCGGTATTTCTGTCAAGCCCCGGCCTCGCATGTCCGGCGCCGAAAGCGCGGCCGGGGCCCGGCCAGACCCGTTCAGTGCAACGATCCGCTCTTCGCCCGCTGGTTTCAGAAGCACAAAACAATCGCCGCCGATCCCGGTCATCTGTGGCTCGCAAATGCCCAACAGAACCGCGCGCCGCAATCGCGGCATCCATGGCATTGCCACCCTCTTCGAGAATGCGAACGGCAGTGTGCGCGGCGAGCGGATGAGATGTGGCGCAAATGCCGTTTGTGACTATGACCGGTGATCGCCCCGGCAACTGAAAATCACGCCCCATCACGAAGTCTCCTCGTCTTGCCTTTCGAGCGTAGCGAGGATTCCGCGGCTTGCCAATTAGGGGAAATCAGACCTCGACGTCGCGCACTGGGTGGGGGCTGTTAAGCGCGACGCCGAGGGAAGCTTTATGCAGCTACAGCTTCCTTCTCTGCCTACATTCTGGCCGCCATATGAACCGAATGAGGCGTTTTGGCGGCAGGTAAACAAATCGTTGACGCGGCACTTGGCAGACGCCCCGGCCTCGGGAAATGCGCGAAAGCCTCTGCGCTGTCAGGCGGGCAACGCTTATCATGCTGCAGAAACGCCCTGCAAATCTATCGCAAGGGACAGGTGATTGCGGTGTCCTCGTCGTTCATAGATGACATCACGGGCCAGATCGCGGATCAGCGTCCAGCCAAATCCACCTTCCGGCAGGTGTATTCATACTGCAGCGGCAACTCGGTCGGTTCCGAAACCGGCAATTTGCCACCGGGCATTGCCCGACCGTCATCGATGATCGTTATCTTTAGATCGGCTTGGCCGCGTACCACTTCGATATCGATCCGGCAATCAGGATGCTCTGCGCAGGCATGTTCCACGACGTTGTTCAGGATTTCTGCCATGACGATCTCGACCCGCGACAAATCGTCGGCGCTCAAATCATGCTCGGCCAGCGCGTTCCGCATGTCGTGCAGCGCGGCGCGCACCGCAAATGGGTCGCTGCAAAGCGTCAGCTTCATGCGTCGGACGCTGCATGAAAAGTCGTGGCAGCCATTCGGCCTCCTTTTGATCGATCGGCTAGCTTGCCAGTGTCTGGCCGCCAACGGCCGCCGAAGCTGTCTCATGGATAACGAAAACGGAATCCATTCGCGTCAGGCGAAAGACCTTCTGGACAGTCGCGGACAATGCTGCAAGCTCAAGACGACGGTCCGGGCCAAGCAGCTTCATCGCGGCGACGATGGCCCCCAAACCGCTGCTGTCCACGAAATCGACATCGGTCAGATTCAGAACCACGCGATCCGGCCCACCTTCTGCCAATTCGCGCATCCGATCCTTGAAGGCGATCGCACCGGCTGCGTCGATCCGGCTTTCCAATACCGTGATCACTGTGGCATCAGGAAATTGTTCCGCTGTAAGCTGCATGGCGGCCTCTGGTTGGTTGAAGTCGCCCCCACGCTAAGACGCAAAGGTTACCATTCGGTTTGGTCCCTATATCGGAATTTGAAGGAGATACCGAAATGAAAGAGGTTTTTGTCGCTGGTGCCGCGCGCACACCTATGGGCGGTTTTCAGGGTGTATTTGCCGAAACCGATGCCCCCGCGCTGGGTGCCGTCGCGATTCGTGCGGCGCTCAAGGATGCCTGCGCCACTCCGTTGCGGGTAGAGGAACTGATCATGGGCTGCGTATTGCCTGCGGGCCAGGGTCAGGCGCCGGCACGCCAGGCCGGTTTTGCCGCCGGTCTGGGTGAAGAGGTTCCCGCAACGACACTGAACAAGATGTGCGGGTCAGGCATGAAGGCCGCCATGATGGCTTTTGACCAGATCGCGCTGGGGACGGCAGAAATCATCGTTGCGGGCGGTATGGAGAGCATGACCAATGCCCCCTACCTGTTGCCAAAGATGCGCGGCGGGGCCCGCATAGGCCATGGTCAGGTCGTGGACAGCATGTTCCTCGATGGCTTGGAGGATGCCTATGACAAGGGCCGCCTGATGGGCACCTTCGCAGAGGACTGCGCTGAAAGCTATCAATTCACCCGCGAGGCGCAGGACAATTATGCACTGGCCTCGCTGCAAAACGCGCTCGACGCGCAGGCAGTCGGGTGGGTTCGCCAATGAAATCGCTCCGGTCACGCTTTCTGGCCGGACCGGTGAAATCCATGGTGACCGAAGACGAGCAACCAGCCAAGGCGCGACCCGAAAAGATACCGCAACTCAAACCTGCCTTTCGCAAGGACGGCACCGTGACGGCTGCCAACTCCTCTTCGATCTCGGATGGCGCTGCGGCTCTTGTTTTGACATCCCTGAAAGCCGGAGGAAATGTCCGCGCCCGCATCCTCGGGCATGCCAGCCACGCGCAAGCGCCCGGACTGTTCACGACCGCCCCGGTGCCCGCCGTGCACAAGCTGTTGGCGAAGATCGGGTGGTCCAAGGATGACGTGGACCTTTGGGAGATCAACGAGGCTTTCGCAGTCGTGCCGATGGCTTTCATGCATGAATTGGGCCTGCCGCGTGAGAAGGTGAATGTGAACGGCGGGGCATGTGCGCTGGGTCACCCGATCGGCGCGTCCGGCGCGCGGATCATGGTTACGCTGCTCAACGCACTTGAAACTCGCGGCCTGAAACGTGGCGTGGCGGCGATCTGTATCGGAGGTGGCGAAGGTACCGCTATCGCGATTGAGCGTGTTTGATGGAATATGCCGACCTCGCGGCCCGGATCCGCAGCCTTACCGAAGACGAAACCGATATCATCGCGCTTATGGCCACCGTAGCCTGCGAGGTGCACCATTCTGATGACCGGTTCGACTGGACCGGGTTCTACCGTGTAACAGAGCCCGACATGCTGAAGATCGGCCCTTATCAGGGCGGTCATGGCTGTCTTGTGATCCCGTTTTCACGGGGAGTCTGCGGGGCCGCAGCCCGCACTGGCGAGGTGCAGATCGTCGCCGATGTCGATGCATTTCCCGGCCATATCGCCTGCGCATCCTCGACCCGATCGGAAATCGTGCTGCCGGTCTTTGACGGCAGCGGCTCGTTGCTGGGGGTCTTCGATGTCGATAGCGACCAGCCCGATGCCTTCACCGAGGAGGATGCCAAGGAGATTTCGGCGATCCTAGCCACGGTCTTCAGCAAATGAGTCTCGAAGCCTGGCTGGTCTTTGCGACCTTTTGGGCAGTTTTTGTGGTCACTCCCGGACCGAACGCTGTGAACTGCATCACCAACGGCATGAACCACGGTTTTCGCCGTTCACTCTGGGGCGTGCTGGCGATCCTCACCCAAGCCAGTCTGTTTCTATTCCTTTCGGCTGTGGGCATAACCGCGCTGATTGCGACCTCGCCCTCGTTATTCTATGATTGCCAAACTGCTTGGCGCGAGCTTCCTGGTTTTTCTTGGAGTCCGCGGCTGGATCATGGCGGGCCGCACAGTAGCGGTGCCGCAGTCACACCGTCGTGCGATCTATGGTCGGGCGCTGGCTATCGCCACGATCAACGCAAAAAGCGTCGCAGGATATCTTGCCGCTTTCAGCCAGTTCGTTCAGCCGGACGTTCCGATTTGGGGCCAAATGTCCGCGATCGTGCCGACCGCACTAACGCTGACAGCACTAAGCTACACCGGCTATACGTGGCTTGGTGCCTGGATGGGCGGCATGGCCTATGGCGCGGTCATGAACACGTGGTTTCGGCGCTTCATGGCGTCCTGCTTTATCGCATATGGTCTTGTTCTTGGATTGGCAGCCGGCCCCGATATCGGACGATGAAGAAATTGCCTGGCCATTGGACCTGCGACAAGGCCATGCTATCGGCGGCGGATGGACACCTATCAGCCACCGCAGGAACCGTTGAACATCCTGTATACGGATCACCACCTTCTGGTGGTGGATAAGCCTTCGGGCCTTCTTTCGGTGCCGGGGAAAGGAGAGCATCTTGCCGATTGCCTGCTCTCGCGTATTCAGGCCGCCTTTCCCGAAGCGCTGTTGGTCCACCGGCTGGATCGCGACACGTCAGGGGTAATGATCTTCGCGCTTTCGGCGATGGCGCAGCGACATCTGGGCCTGCAATTTGAGAAGCGTCAGACCAAGAAGGTCTACTACGCCCGCGTCTGGGGCAATGTCGCCGAGAAGACCGGCCGCATCGATCTGCCGATCATCGTAGACTGGCCAAACAGACCGCTACAAATGATCGACCATGAAAACGGCCGGCAAGCCGTCACCGACTGGCGCGTCGTCCGACATGACGCCAACGAAACCCGCATCCGGCTTTATCCTCAAACCGGGCGCAGCCACCAGTTGCGGGTTCACATGAAAGAGATCGGCCACCCAATCCTGGGCGATCCATTCTACGCCACCGGAGAAGCACGCGATGCGCCGAGGCTGATGCTACATGCCGAAAGCCTCCGGGTCCGACACCCCGAAGGTGGGCGGGGCATGAACTTCAGCGCGCCAAGGCCGTTCTGAAACCGGTCGCTGCCCGCCTCTGGAAACTCGTGCGGCACTCTGTCACTCTATGTGCGTAGTGGCGCAGCGGGGCTTACATCGCGCCGCGCCGAACACATATTAAACCGTGAATGCAATCCTGAAACCGAAAGGACATCGAAATGTCATTGCGCATCAACGATACCATTCCAAATCTAACCGTCGAGACGGACCAGGGCACCATCAACCTGCATGACTGGATCGGTGACAGCTGGGCAATCCTCTTTTCGCATCCCAAGGACTTCACGCCCGTCTGCACCACCGAATTCGGTGCCGTGGCGCAGCTCGCCGACGAATGGAAAAAGCGCGGCACCAAGGTGATGGGGATCTCGGTGGATAGCGTCGAGGACCATAAGAAGTGGAAAGGCGACATCGAAACCTATGCCGGAACCAAGGCCGGTTTTCCGATTATCGCCGATGAGGATTTGAAAGTCGCCAAGGCTTTCGACATGCTGCCCGCCGACGCCTATCTGCCCGACCGTCGCACGCCGGCCGACAGCGCAACGGTGCGTGTCGTGTTCATCATTGGGCCCGACAAGCAGCTGAAGCTGTCGATGACCTACCCAATGAACGTCGGTCGCAACTTTGCCGAGGTGCTGCGCGCACTTGATGCGTTGCAGACGGCTGCGAAGGAAAACGTAGCAATGCCCGCGAACTGGAATATCGGGGACGACGTGATCATTCCCACGACAGTCAACAACGAAGACGCCAAGAAAAAATATGGCGAGTTCGAGACCGTGTTCCCCTATCTTCGCAAGACCAAGCTGCCGGCCTGAGCCGGCGCCCCGCTCGGGGCCAAGGCAACCGGAAGGGCACGGCATCAGGGCTTCAGCCCTGCTGCCCTGCCCGCAGCGGCCCGACCCGACGCGCCGGCTTCCGCCGGGTGTCGTTGCCGCAGCGTGGACAGAGCCGCCCGAGCGACTGACGTGCGGACCAAGCGGCCAGTCGCCGACGTACAGAATAGCAACGACAAAAGGCCAGGAGAGCATCAGTTGAGACGGCGCGAATTGCACTTTCGGTTTAGGCGGCGCTCTCAATTCGAGCCTTTTTCATCGCCTTGGCATCGCGCATCAAGTCTGCCTCGTACTGCTCCATCGCAAAGTCGACGTCCCATTTTCTGAGTTCTTTCGCGACGAGTTCTTCTTGGGCTTCAGAGACTCTCGCAAGCTTCCGGCGAACTGCTCCCACTGTGAGGCATTCCCGCGCTGGAGGACCGTTCAGTGCTGAGTCCGGCGTAGGGGGCGACCCGAAAATATCGGTCAATGCTTGACGCTCGGGCGCAGTCAATCCATTGACCACCATCGGTCCAAGCAGCAGCGACTCCGACAGGCAACCGTTGGCGGTTACAACCTCGTGCCGATCACAGGCAAAGTGAATCCATGTAATTTTGGTTTTTCCCTGCATGTTCCGGATTCCCCGAAGCGAGGTCAGAGACTTCGCCGGGGCAAGTGCCTCAGTCTGGAACAGAGCCTGCAATTGCCGGTGTCCACCCACCAGAATCCGGTGCTGGGGCGAGACAATCAGGTCTTGCAACGGAAGCTCGCCCCCAAGCGCACCAGCGGCGATCAAAACCGGTTTCGCGTCCTTCTCCGCCGCCTCCAAAGGCTGATGGCTACTGCGAACCCAGCGGATCGGGATCGGCCCGTGATCCAGTGTTGTGACCAAATCGGCGGGTTGTAGGTCCTCGACTGCACGCGGACCGTCGGGTGTGTCGATCAGTGTGCCAGTGGCAAAGCAGATGACATCGGCATAGGGTTCGGAGCTGCTGGAGGCACCGTCTGCGTTGTCGACCGGACTGCCATCAAGACCTTGGGTTGCCGTGAAGGTTTCCCCAGTTGTCGGCTCTTCACCGCTGGCATATGTGAATCCGACATTCACACCATTAATGCGAACAACGTAGATTTCTTGTCCAGTCGAGTCGATTAACGAGAATTCGTTCTCAACAACCGAGCCAGCGGAGTAGAGGGTTCCGTCGATTGTTACATCTTGTGCGAGGGTCTGCGCCCCACCAGTTTCGACATAACCATCCTCGAAGTTCGCGTCATCATCGTTGATGTCAATCGAACTCGGTGAGCCACCATTAAATGTAAAGGTCTTGCCAATCCATGACGGTGCCCCAGAATTGTAGCCAGGGCTGGCCGGATCGTTGGGGGTCGTATCACCGGTCAGATCACCTGATGGGATACCTGCCGGTGTGGTGTATTGCGACCAAGAATAGAGTCCGAGCAGTGGCATATCGCAGACCTTTTCGCGCGAATTTTCATTCTGAGTAACGAATTTTAGTTTATGGTCCCTAAACGTTCAGCGAAGACGAAGACAATACCGTGGCACCCGCCACTGGAAACTCGGCGATTTCCGGGCCAAATGATGGAACGCGAAGAAATTCAGTACAACTTGCGCTGTTGGCGGAAGTTGTTTCCGTTTTCACAACATGGGGCCCGCCGGGCCGCAACCGAAGCGTCGCTTCACCGCGGCGGAAAGCCATTCCACGATGCTCGCTTTGTTTGGCTGGTGTTGAGTTTCCGAACGTCCACGTTGGGCTTAT
>CAVYHT010000012.1:0-15135 GCA_963768355.1 uncultured Alphaproteobacteria bacterium | reverse complement strand
CTAGGGATATGGCTGGGCGGCAGGCTTTACGATCTTTACGGCACCTACACCGCAGTCTGGTGGGTTGGCGTCGGGGTTGGCGCCTTCTCCGCGATCATACACTTGCCGGTGCGCGAGAAGCCGTTGGGAGCCAGAATCCAGGCGTGAGCCCCCCTTTAGGTGGGTGACATGTAGTAATTTCAATCAGATGGATTTCCTCTTCCCTTGCAAGTAACTGACCGGTCAGTTATTTATTTGAGATGTCAGGCGAGTCGAAACCCAAATTCAGGCGAAGAGCCGAAGCGCGGCCGGATGAAGTTCTGGATGCGGCTATCGAACTGTTCGCGAAGAAGGGCTTCGCCGCCACAACGGTCGAGCAGATAGCGACGCATGCGGGCCTCTCGAAGGGCGCGGTCTATCTCTACTTTCCGTCCAAGAAGGCGTTGCTGGAAGGGCTGGTTCATCGTGCCATTGCGCCAATCGCGGACATGGCGATAGGCATGATCGCCAGCTATAGGGGCGACCCCCGGCCGGTGATCCGGCAATTCCTGCAAATGGTGGCCGAGAAGCTGGGCGATGCCAAATCCTTTGCGGTACCAAAACTGGTGATCCGAGAGGCCGTGAACGCGCCCGAAATCGCACAGATGTACCGTGACGAAGTACTCGATCGCGCCATCCCCGCGCTGGCGGCGGCAATTGCCCAGGGTGTTGACGGCGGATTCATTCGGCCCGTCGATCCGGAATTGACAGTGCGTAGCATTATAGGGCCGATCCTAATGCATATCACGCTGGCCGAGGTGTTCGACATCAAGCCGAAGGACGGCATCGCGATGGACCGGCTGCTAGAAAACCACCTGCTGATCCTCTTTGCCGGCCTCGAACCCGAGGTGCGGCGATGAGTGACCTGCCCACTTGGTTGACCGCTTTGGTAGCCGTGGTTATCCCCGGTTTCGGTGAACCGCCCGAGCAAGTCTACAATGGCTATATCGAAGCCGATTACCTTTACGTAGCACCGTCTAGCTCTGGCCGGATTACGGCAATTGACGCCCGCGAGGGACAGGCGGTTTCGGCGGGCGAGCCGCTGGTCAAGCTGGAGGATGACAGCCAACGCGCGGCCTTGCACGCTGCCGAAGCCAATGTGGCGGTTGCGCGGGCCAATCTGGACAATCTGATGACTGGCAGCCGCGACGCCGAGATCGAGGTGATCCGCGCTTCGCTGGCCAATGCCGAAGCTGAACAACATCTGGCGCAGATCACGCTCGACCGTTCGTTGCAGCTTTCGGAAAAGGGGCTTGTACCACCGGCAAAGGTCGATAACGACCGCGCAAGGCTTGAATTGGCCAATGCGCAAGTGGCGCAGTTGAAGGCGCAGCTGCACGTCGCCGAGCTGCCTGCCCGCGGCGCGCAGCAGCTTGCAGCCGAAGCCGCGCTGGATGGCGCGCGAGCCGAGCTTGACCGGGCACGTTCAGATTTGCGCAACAGGGTCATTGTCGTGCCAACCTCAGGGCTGGTTGATCGCATCTATTTCGATGTCGGAGAAGTTGCGGCAACAGGCGCACCGGTTGTCTCGATCTTTCAGCCGGATCTGCTGAAGGTGATCTTCTTCGTACCCGAACCGCAACGCGCAGACATTACCGTCGGAGAGGGTCTGCTGATATCCTGCGATGGCTGCCCTGACGACCTGACCGCAAGCGTTTCGCGACTTTCGCCAAGCCCGCAGCACACGCCGCCGATCCTTTACAGCCGCGACGAGCGCGCTCGACTGGTGTTTCGCGCCGAAGCGATGATTACAGACGCGCAAGGTCTGTTGCCGGGCCAGCCCGTGACGGTCGGACCGAAGCCATGACCGGAAGCGGCGAGCTGGCGATATCTGTGTCCGGGCTGACCAAGCGGTTCGGCGACCGAACAGTGGTCGATAATTTCGACATGGAGGTTCCGAAAGGTGCAATATACGGCTTTCTGGGGCCGAACGGTAGCGGCAAGACCACGACGATCCGCATGATGTGCGGATTGCTGATCCCGGATGCCGGAGCCGGGAAGTGCCTTGGCTATGACATCCTGAAAGAGCCGCAACAGATCAAGGAACATGTCGGCTACATGACCCAGAGGATTCTCGCTTTATGAGGATCTTACCATTCGTGAGAACCTCGATTTCATGGCGCGGATGTACCGGATGAAGAACCGGCGCGTCAAAGTGGATGAGGCTCTGCGCGATCTCGGTTTGTCTGACCGCGCAGGCCAACTGGCCGGCACCCTTTCGGGCGGCTGGAAGCAGCGGCTGGCGCTGGCTGCGTGCCTGCTGCATGACCCGCAGTTGCTGCTGCTGGACGAACCGACCGCAGGTGTCGACCCCAAGGCGCGACGCGACTTCTGGGACGAGATTCGACGACTATCGGCAGCAGGCGTCACCGTGCTGGTATCGACGCACTACATGGATGAGGCGATCCAATGCGACTTCATTGCCTATATCGCCTACGGCAAGAAGCTGATCTCTGGCCGTGCCCGGGACATTCCGGGTATCATCGGGCTTTCCACATGGCGGGTGGAAGGCGATGACATCTCTGCCCTGGAGGCAGAACTGCGCCAGACAGGCGCCGTGGGTCAGGTGGCGCGTTTTGGTTCCGTTCTGCATGTTTCCGGCACCGACGCCGAGGCGTTGGACCGGATCGCCGCCGAGCATCAGAAGCGCAAGACCCACAAATGGCAGAAGAAAGATGCCGAGCTGGAAGAGGCGTTCATCTACCTAATGGCCGGGGCGACAGACAACTTTCTGAACCGGGCGGTTCCGACATGACGCTGTTTTCCTTCGCGCGGTTCGGGGCGGTTCTGTTCAAGGAATTCGTGCAGATGCGCCGCGACAGGGTGACGTTCGGCATGATGATCGGCATTCCGATCATGCAATTGCTGCTGTTCGGTTTCGCGATCAACTCTGACCCCAAGCATCTGCCGACGCTGGTTGAGATGGCCGATAACGGCGTCATCTCGCGGGCCATCGTTATGGGAATGGAAACGTCAGATTATTTCGACTTCATCGGGATCGTGACCAGTCAGGAAGAAGGCGATCAGGCATTGCGCGAAGGGTCTGCCAGTTTCGTTGCTGGTGATCCCGCCGGGATTTGAACGCGATGTCGTTCGCGGACTGAATCCTGATATACTGCTCTCTGCAGATGCCTCTGACCCCGCGGCGGCCAGCGGTGCCGTCGCGGCGATGTCCGGGATCGTCGATACCGCGATAGCCGATGTGCTGACCGGACCGCTGCAGTACACTGCAGGCGCGCCGCCTCCCTTCAGTGTAACCGTGCACCGGCAATACAATGCCGAGGGCAAGACCTCGACCAATATCGTCCCCGGTCTGCTGGCGATCATCCTCTCGATGACGATGGTGATGATCACGGCCGTCGCCATCGTGCGCGAAACCGAGAAGGGCACGATGGAGGCGCTGATCGCCACCCCTGTCCGGCCCGCCGAGGTGATGCTCGGCAAGATCATTCCCTACGTCTTTGTCGGCTACGTGCAGACCATCGTTTTTCTGATCGCCGCGACGTTCCTTTTCGATGTGCCCTTCGTCGGCAGCCGGTTTGCGTTCTTTCTGGGGTTCAACCTCTACATCGTCGTCAATCTGGCGCTGGGCTTTCTGATTTCGACGGTCGCGAGATCGCAGATGCAGGCGATGCAGATTTCATTCTTCACGCTTTTGCCCACGATCCTGCTGTCCGGCTTCATGTTCCCCTTTGCCGGCATGCCCGGCTGGGCGCAGGCCATTGGCTCCGCAATCCCGGCCACGCATTTCCTGCGCCTGACCCGCAAGGTGATGCTGAAAGGCGCGTCCCTCCCGGATATCTCGGGCGATATGCTGGCGATCGGAATAATCATGCTGGTGATCGTGGGGATCGCCTTGCGACGCTACCGGCAAACGCTTGACTAGGGCTTGCGGAACATCGTGATGAAGAACCCGTCCATGCCGCCTAGGTCAAAGAAGTAGTCAGGCCGGGTGCGCAAGCCAGTTTCGGATATCCAAGCAGGATCAATGCCCGGCAGCTTCAGCGAATCAAGGTCCAACGTCAGGTCAGGGTGTCGCGTCAGCGCATCCCGGACCTGCTCTTCTCCCTCGTCGATCAGCAGGCTGCAGGTGCTGTAGACCAGCCGCCCGCCGGGTTCCAACAACATCAATGCCTTGTCGATCATGGCCTCTTGCAGAGCAAATAGTGCCGGGAAATCGCTGCCGTCTTTGGCATAGACCAGATCGGGATGCCGGCGGATCGTGCCGGTGGCGGAACACGGTGCATCCAGCAGGATCGCGTCGAAGGCTTGATCAGAGTAGTGCAGCGCGTCGGTTGTCACCAGCTTGGCGGTCAGGCCCGTGCGGGTCAAATTCTCTTTAACCCGCTCCATCCGCGGGCCGGAAATGTCGAGCGCCGTCACATCCGCCCCGGTTGCCGCCAGTTGCATGGTCTTGCCACCAGGGGCGGCGCAGAGGTCAAGCACGCGTTCGCCGGGCTGCGCAGCGAGAGCCTTCGCAGGCAGGCCGCGGCGGCATCCTGAACCCACCACGTGCCCTCGGCAAACCCTGGCAGGTCGCTGATCTGCGGCTGACCCAAGAGGCGAACCGAACCCGTCGGCAAGACCCGGCCAGCCAGCTTTTCGGCCCAGCCTTCGGCGTCGGTCTTGACCGACAGATCAAGTGCGGGACCGGCGGCGTGGGCCTTCTCTATCTCAAGCACTACAGCCTTGCCGAAATCCGCGATAAGCTGCTTGCGCAACCATTTCGGAAGTTGCGGGATTGGCAGGCTGGGCCATTTGTCCGGCCCATCGCGTCGCGACCTTGCGCAAGACGGCGTTCACGAGACCTGACATTCGAACAGTTTGGGGATCAGCCTTCACCAGGCTGACCATCGCATTGACGACCCCGTGGCTGGCCGCGCGATCGACGCAAAGCTCTACCGTGCCAAGGCGAAGCGCGTTCAAAACCAATTCAGGAGGGCGCTGGCGCAGATGCGGGCCAAGCACACGGTCGGCGCGATCCATCCAACGCAGACAAGCTGACGGCCAACCGAGCGGCCCGGGCTCGCTCTTCCGCTGGCAAGCGGTCCAACGACTTCGGCAACAGCTCCGACAGCATCGCGCGATCGCCCGTCACGGCGTTCAATAACCGCAACGCCGCCTGTCTCGGGGCCAGTCCCGGAATGCTCATGGATCGGTGTCCCCGACGGTTGTTCTGCCTGCCAAGGCCCTATATCACTGCCGACGCATGAACAAGGACCGCGCAGCATGACCGACAACAGGGAGACGTCCGCACTGCCACCCGAAGCCGAGCGTGCTTTGGCCGAGGCCGAGGCGCGTCGAAAAGCGAGAACGGCAAGCCGTTCTGCCAGGGAATTGGGTGGCCGCGATGGGCCAGAGCCGGTCCGGTATGGCGATTGGGAAAAGAAGGGGATCGCAATCGACTTCTGACGCTATTTAAGCCCGAAGTCGGCGTGGTCGCCAGCACCCTTGTCGGAAATGAACCGGATCGTGCTGCCGTCGATCTTCACGACCTGGCAGTTCGGACCGAGGTCTCGGTCCCCGAAATAGAGATCGCGGCAGAAAAGTCCGCTGTTCCACCTCCACGCACCCGAAACCGTCTTGCCTAAGGCTTTGCCCTTGATCTGCCCGTCCGGTGTTACGCCAAGCTTGATACCAAACCGCGTCAATTGCTTACCAGAGACAAGCGACACGAAACGGGATTCTTCAGTTACCTGAGAAAATCCGTTAGCCGAGGCATTTCCCACAACAAGAACTGCCACGATGGCCGAGGCCAGCAAAGTCTGCATTTTCATGTCGCGCCCCCAAACTTACGGCTCGAGGGGTCATACGCGCCGGAGGCCAGTCTGGATCACTCAAAGACCCAAAACGTCGAACATGTCGTATTCGCCGGGTTTCTGGCTCTGACCCCAAAGGGCCGCGCGCATCGCCCCTTTGGCAAACAGGCTACGGTCGGTGGCCAAATGGCGCAGGATAATGCGTTCGCCTGCACCGGCGAAGATCACGTCATGCTCGCCCACGATGTCGCCGCCCCGGACTGACGCAAAACCGATATCGCCGCGCTTGCGCGCGCCGGTCATGCCGTCTCGGCCACGGTCTGAAACCTCATTCAAGACCACCCCGCGACCTTCTGCAGCGGCTTCGCCCAGCATCAGCGCAGTACCCGAAGGCGCATCGACCTTGCGGTTGTGATGTGCCTCGACGATCTCGATATCAAAGTCTTCATCCAAAGCGGCCGCCACAGTCTTTGTCAGCCTCGCCAGCAGGTTGACGCCAAGGCTCATATTTCCGGCACGGATGATGACCGCATGGTGAGAAGCGGCATTGATCTTTTTCAGATCGGCCTCTGACAGACCGGTCGTGCCGATGACATGGACCGCACGTGCCTGCGCGGCAAGGGCGGCGATTTCCACAGTTGCAGCGGGTGTCGTGAAATCCAGCACGGCCTGAGCGGTTGCAAGAACCTCCAGCGCGTCATCGGTCACGGTCAACCCTACGGCAGCTCGGCCCATGGCCGCGCCAATATCCTGGCCCACCCAATCGTGCCCTGCCCGCTCGACCACACCAACCAGACGCGCCTTGTCAGAAGCCAGCACAGTCTGGACAAGCATCTGGCCCATCCGACCGGACGCACCGGTTACAACGAACCCCGGCAACTCACTCATTTCAGGCTCCTTCCCGCTTTGGCCCGGTTTAGCCTCTGCAGCGGGGTAAGCAAAGGCCCGTTGCGCTGTCGGGGATTCGGGCTTATCTGAGCGGCCATGGCAAAAAACATGCATCATGAAAGCCGCGGCCCTTCGCAGCGCCAATTGCGGGTCGGCGAGTTGATCCGGCGGACGCTGTCGGATGTACTGATCCGGGGCGATATCCATGACCCGGACCTCAACCGGATGTCGATCACCGTGGGTGAGGTCCGCACATCTCCGGACTTGCGTATCGCCACGGCCTATGTGCTGCCGCTGGGCGGGCGCGGGCGTGAAGAGGCGCTGGCAGCCCTACGCCGCAACAGGCACGAGCTACGAAGGGCCGTGTCCAAGGAACTGACGCTGAAGTTCTCGCCCGAGATAAAGTTTGCGATCGACGAGACCTTCGACAGACTGGACGATACGCGCCGTCTGTTTGATCAGGAAAGCGTCCGGCGCGATCTGGACCGGCCCGAGGACGACTAATGGCGCGCCGCAAGAAGGGCCGCGACATTTCCGGCTGGCTGGTGATCGACAAGCCGACGGGGATCAGTTCCGCCGCTGTTGTCAACAAAGTGAAGTGGGCGTTCAATGCCAACAAAGCAGGCCATGCCGGTACGCTGGATCCCGAAGCAACCGGAGTCTTGGCGGTTGCCTTGGGTGAAGCCACCAAGACTGTTCCCTATGTCACTGATGCGCTGAAGGCCTACCGCTTCACGGTGCGGCTCGGGCAGGCCACCAATACTGACGATGCCGAGGGCAAGATCGTAGCGGAAAGCGATCTGCGTCCGACCGATCAGGAAGTGAAGGCTGCACTGGCGGCGTTCGTGGGCGAGATCATGCAGGTGCCGCCGCAATTCTCCGCGGTCAAGGTCGCCGGCGAACGCGCCTACAAGTTGGCACGCGACGGCGAGCAGCTGGAACTCGCCGCGCGTCCGCTTTTCGTGGAAAGCCTTGATCTGGTTGAACGGCCCGATGCCGACCATGCAGTTCTGGAACTGGTTTGCGGCAAGGGCGGCTATGTGCGCTCGATCGCCCGCGATCTCGGTGAGGCCTTGGGGTGCCACGCGCATGTCTGCGCATTGCGCCGGGTCTGGTCGGGACCTTTCGAGGCGGAAGACGGCATCACGCTGGAGGATTTGCAGAGCAATGCGAAATCGCCGGAACTGGACGGCTGGCTGCTGCCGGTCGAGACCGGGCTGGCAGATCTGCCCGAACTTCGTTGCAGCGCCGAAGCCGCGGCGCGGCTGCGGAACGGCAATGCCGGTATGGTCCTGACATCGGATGCCGAATATGGCGACGAAGCCTGGGCATCGCTGGACGGCAAGGCAGTAGCGATTGGTATCTACAGAGCTGGCGAGTTGCATCCTGGCCGGGTGTTCAATCACTAACCCTACCTGCTTGCGGACGGGCGCATTGCTTGGCAAGAACCTCCCATGATCCTGCGTTCTCACCAGAAAGGCGATGCGGCCAGCATAGCGGAATATTCAGACTGCGAGCGCTATCGCTACAGCCTGACGCGGGTCTGGGACGGAACTGGCCGAAAGGCCGCATTTGTGATGCTGAACCCTTCGACCGCGACCGAGATTCAGAACGACCCTACGGTCGAGCGTTGCGAAAGGCGGGCGCGGACGCTGGGGTTCGGTGCATTTCAGGTCACCAACATCTTCGCCTGGCGCGACACGGATCCCCGCGCGATGCGCGCTGCCGACCGATCCGGTTGGACCGGAAAACGACAGGGCAATTCTGGCAGCGTTGGACTGGGCCGATCAGGTGATCTGCGCCTGGGGCACGCATGGCGCGCATCTAGACCGCGGAGCGGCGGTCGAAGCCATGATGCGCGCCACCGGCAAACAACTGTTTACGCTCGGCCTGACACAGGCAGGGCATCCCAAGCACCCGCTATATATTGGCTACCAGCAGCAGCCGGCGCCATGGCCCGACTACTGAAGGCTTTGGATTGCCACAATGATATCCTCGACCGGGACATTCGCAGCATCCATGAGAACTGCGATCAGGCTGCCGCCCACCAGCACTTCGCTATCGTTGCCATCCTCCGACGACTGGACTGAGACAGTGAGATCGGGCAGACCGTGGTCCGGGTCGAAGGTGATGTTCAAGACGTCAGTCCCGACCTCGAAACCAGAAATCTCTACGTAGTTGCCAGCGCCAAGCTCGCTGGCGTTCAACCAGGTCGCGGTTTCGCCCGCCTCAATCTCATCGACAGGAACCAGCGGCGCTTCGTCTGGATCGTCTGCGGCGACATCGTCTTCGATCACTGGCGGCAAGATCTCATCCGGATCGGGATCGGTGTAGCCCTGATCGATATCGTCCTCGACAACCGGTGCGAGGCCTTCTTCCGTACCGCCGGGTGGCGTTGGCTGATCGTCTTCAATAACGGGCTGAAGCACAGCAACCTCCGGATCCTGCTGATCATCTTCATCCAAAGGCGGAAGCCCCTCATCGGTTTCACCCATTCCGTCGGCAACGTCATCTTCGACCGTGGGAAGAAGTGCGGCTTCCTGAGTTCCGGGCAGATCGTCCAGAAGATCACCGGGAGCCTCCTGCATTTCCTGAGGATCTACAGGGTCATCAACCTCGGCCTCGCCTTCGGCAAGGTAATCCGGCAACAAGACAGCCGGTATCAAACCCAATAACAACAGCGCATATAGCATGGCTGTCCCTTTCCCCTAGTTCCGGCACCCTCATAACACGGAACATCCTGGCAACATCGCCTCAAGTATAAACAATTCTTCCCAAATGCCCTCAATTGCCTATTCTCGGGTGGGAGGTGTGGATGATCTCTGGCATCGACGGATTTGACCAACAGCGTGTGCCCGGTGACGGCATCGGACTTTCAGTGCATGTGGGTGGCGCGGGCGACCCGTTGGTGCTGCTGCATGGCTATCCCCAGAACCACATGTGCTGGTCCCGGGTTGCACCGGAATTCGCCAAGCACTTTCAAGTCATTATTCCCGATTTGCGCGGTTACGGCGACAGCGATGCGCCGCAGGATGACGCCGAACATTCGGTCTACTCCAAGCGGCAGATGGCGCGTGATGTCGCAGCCATTCTGGCGCATTTCGATCTGAAATCCGCCTGTGTTCTTGGCCACGACCGTGGCGGTCGGGTCGCCTATCGGCTGGCGCTGGATGCGCCAGAGTTAGTGACCAAACTTGGCATCATCGAGATTGTGCCGACAGCCGATTTCTGGGCCGCCTGGAATGCAGATCTTGCCATGAAGGCCTATCACTGGACATTTCTGGCGCAGCCCAGCCCGCTGCCCGAACGCATGATCAACGCCGATCCGATCGCCTATCTGGACTGGACGTTGGCTGCGTGGACATTGCGCAAGTCGCTGTCGATCTTCCCGGCGGATGCACTGGCCAGTTATCGCGCGCAGGCGGCCGATCCGGTGCGGATCGCCGCGATGTGTGCCGATTACCGAGCTGGCGCCACGGTGGACCGTGCCCTTGACGAAGCCGACCGGGCCGCTGGTCGGCGGATCACGGCGCCGGTGCATTTTTTGTGGGCCAAGGGCGGGTTTCCTGCGCAGACCGGCGATCCTGCCGAGTATTGGCGCAAGTGGGCGGATGAGGTGACTGATACCAGTTGCGAAAGCGGGCATTTCGTGATGGAGGAAAACGCCGACGCCGTAACCGACGCATTTCTGCCGTTCTTTCTGGTGGATTGACGCCCGTCAGTGTTGCGCAAAGACCAGTCGGCATGTGGTACCAGTTCCTCCGTGGCCTTGCGATGGGGCTGGGGACGGTTCTGGTCCTGCTGCTGGCCAATATCGACCTTATTCCGATCATCGGCGCATGGGCGGCGCAGATTGCCGACCAGATCAGCCATCGCTGAGCTGGAAAACGCTTTCCTTCCGCCCGGAATTCCCCTATACGCCCGCATCCGCACCACGGTTGTGGCCGGATATTCTCCATGGGCTCTGCTGGACGACATCCCGGCTTGTGCCATTAACCCTTTGATCTGAAAAGGAGACCCCGATGTCGATTACGGCTGACGAGAAGCAACGCCTGATGAAGGAATTCGCCACCAAAGAAGGCGATACCGGTTCGCCGGAAGTTCAGGTGGCGGTTCTGTCGTCGCGCATCGCGACGCTGACAGAGCACTTCAAGTCCCACAAGAAAGACAACCACTCCCGCCGCGGCCTTCTGATGATGGTCGCGCAGCGCCGGAAGTTGCTGGACTACGTCAAGGGCAAGGATGAGGCCCGCTATCAGGGACTGATCGAGCGTCTCGGCCTGCGCCGCTAACGCGCCCCTTACCAAAGTCTGAACGACCAGAACGCGCCCCCGCCGGGCGCGTTTTTCTTTGGCCGGCGTCCGGTGATCGCGACTCAAGGGGTTAACGGCTTGAAATCAACGGGTTGGGGCGGTCTGCATTCGTCTGCAAAGTGTCGGCAAAGTGTATGGCAACTTGTCTGCCGCCGGGCGGGTTAACAGGGCGCCCGCGGCAGCTTTGCCCCCTATGCTCAGCCGAAACGAGACGCCATTCCCATCACGAGTCAGCGCAATCTATTCCGCCGCCATCTGGGCGGTCGGGGTCGACTGCGATAATGCCATTTCGTCGTCGGTCATGCCTTCCGGGATACCTTCGAACAGCGGCGTCGACAGATATCGTTCGCCAGTGTCAGGCAGCATCACCAGGATCACCGATCCCTTGGGCGCAGTCGCTGCAACCTTGACCGCAACCGCAAATGTCGCGCCTCCGGAAATACCGGTGAAAATACCCTCTTCCGCGGCCAGCCGTCTGGACCATGAAATTCCTTCGGGGCCGGCGATCGGTATCAGTTCGTCGTAATACGCCCCGTCGATCGCCTCTTGCAGGACGAAAGGAATGAAATCCGGCGTCCAGCCCTGAACCGGATGCGGTTCAAAGGACGGGTGGCTTTCGGTCGGCTGATGATCTTCGTTGCGGCTGTTGACGTAGCCCGATGAAACAATCGCGGCATTCGCCGGTTCGGTCAGAATTATCTTCGTGTCTGGACGCTTGTCTCGAAGCACCCGCCCGACACCCGACACCGTTCCGCCAGTGCCGTAGCCGGTTACAAGATAATCCAGCCGTTCGCCTTCGAAATCACCCAGTATCTCTTGTGCGGTCGTGCTTTCGTGGACGTCGGCGTTAGCCGGGGTTTCGAACTGGCTCGCCAGAAACCAGCCGTTGGCTTCGGCGAGTTCCTTGGCCTTGACATACATTCCAAAGCCTTTCAGCGCCCGGGGCGTCAGGACGACCTTGGCACCCAGAAACCGCATAAGGCGGCGGCGCTCGACCGAAAAGCTATCGGCCATCGTCAAGACAAGCGGATACCCCTTGGCGGCGCACACCATCGCAAGACCGATGCCGGTATTGCCCGAGGTTGCCTCGACGATTGTTTGTCCGGGCTGCAGCCGACCTTCACGCTCGGCGGCTTCGATGATGTTGAGGGCCAGTCGGTCCTTGACCGACCCCGCCGGGTTGAAGGCCTCAAACTTCACGTAAATCGTAACATTCCCTGGGGCGATGCGATTGATGCGAATAACCGGCGTGTCCCCGACCGTATCAAGGATCGACGCAAACAGTTTTCCGCGACCTCTGGTTGTCCGAATTCCCATTTTAGCCATTCCTTCGGTGTTCAGCCGCTTTTATCGCGGCAAGTTTGCTTTCTAGCATTTTTCGGGCGAAAAGTCGCGTTGGACTAACGCAGTGTGATGGTTTGAAATCGGCTGGTAATTGAAACCCGCATGTCGCCAGTCGTAACCTGCCCCGCCATCCCCGCTTCCCTTCTGCCGCAACTTCCTGTATGGCCCCGCAATCTGAGACGTGACGCCCGGACCCCGGCGCGCATGAAATAAGGATGATGGGGTCGGCGGCAATGGGGCCGCCATAAGAAACGGGAGACCCGGGAACGCCTGGGAGTGCTCCTTTATAGGAAACCATAGATGTTCAATGTAACGAAGAAAGAAATGCAGTGGGGCGATGAAACGCTGACACTGGAAACGGGCAAGGTTGCCCGGCAGGCCGATGGGTCTGTCATTGCGACGCTGGGCGAAACCAGCGTCATGGCGAACGTTACGTTCGCCAAGGAACAGAAGCCGGGGCAGGATTTCTTCCCGCTGACGGTTCACTACAACGAGAAATACTATGCCGCCGGCAAGGTTCCGGGCGGCTTCTTCAAGCGCGAGGCACGACCGACCGAGAAAGAGACGCTGACAAGCCGTCTGATCGACCGTCCGATCCGCCCGCTGTTCGTACCGGGCTTCAAGAACGAGGTTCTGGTGATCTGTACGGTCCTCAGCCACGATCTGGTCAATGATCCCGACATGGTCGCGATGATCGCGGCCTCTGCCGCGCTGACGATCTCCGGCGCGCCGTTCATGGGGCCGATCGGTGCGTGCCCGCGTCGGTTTCGTCGATGGCGAATATGTGCTGAACCCGTCCGTGGACGACATGCACGACCTGCGCAACAAGCCCGAGCAGCGGCTTGACCTTGTTGTCGCCGGCACCAAGGACGCCGTGATGATGGTCGAGTCGGAAGCCTATGAGCTTTCCGAGGCCGAAATGCTGGGCGCGGTGAAATTCGGCCACGAGTTCGATGCAGCCGGTGATCGACCTGATCATCAGCCTCGCAGAATCGGCGGCGAAAGAGCCGTTCGATTTCCAGCCTGCCGACTATTCCGACCTATACAAGGCAGTGTCTAGAAAGCTGGCGAAGAAGCGATGCGCGCGGCCTTCGCGATCACCGACAAGCAGGAACGCACGACTGCGATTTCTGCGGCGCGTGATACGGTTCGCGAAAAGCTGAGCGAAGAGCAACTGGCCGACGAGAACCTCGGTTCCGCGTTCAAGAAGCTGGAAAGCTCGATCCTGCGCGGCGATGTCGTGAAGACCGGCAAGCGGATCGACGGGCGCGACACCAAGACGGTGCGTCCGATCGAGTGCGAAGTCGGCTTGCTGCCGCGCACGCATGGTTCGGCCCTGTTCACCCGCGGCGAAACACAGGGTCTCGTCGTGACCACGCTGGGCACCGGCGACGACGAGCAGATGATCGACGCGCTGCATGGCACCTACCGGTCGAACTTCATGCTGCACTACAACTTCCCGCCCTATTCGGTCGGCGAAGTGGGTCGCTTTGGCTTCACCGGACGTCGCGAAATCGGCCATGGCAAGCTGGCATGGCGCGCATTGCAGGCGGTTCTGCCTGCCGCGACCGACTTCCCCTACACGGTCCGCGGTTGTCGCGAGATCACCGAGTTCGAACGGTTCGTCCTCGATGGCATCGGTCTGCGGTGGCTCCTTGTCGATGATGGATGCAGGCGTACCGCTGAAATCGGCGGTGGCCGGTGTTGCGATGGGTCTGATCCTTGAGGACAGCGGCGATTATGCGATCCTGACTGACATCCTTGGCGATGAAGATCACCTTGGCGACATGGACTTCAAGGTTGCCGGTACCGAAAACGGTATCACGTCGCTTGCAGATGGACATCAAGATCGCGGGCATCACGCCCGAGATCATGGAAACCGCTCTGGCGCAGGCCAAGGACGGTCGTCTGCATATCCTGGGCGAAATGGCCAAGGCGCTGACCGGGGCGGGCGACTTCTCCGTCCACGCGCCACGCATCGAAACGATGCAGATCCCGACCGACAAGATCCGTGAAGTGATCGGCTCGGGCGGCAAGGTGATCCGCGAGATCGTGGAACTTTCCGGTGCCAAGGTCGATATCAACGACGATGGCGTGATCAAGATCGCCAGCCCGAACGGCGAGGCCATCAAGAAGGCCTATGACATGATCCACTCGATCGTGGCAGAGCCGGAAGAGGGCCATGTCTACAAGGGCACGGTCGTGAAGATCGTCGATTTCGGCGCCTTCGTGAACTTCTTCGGCAAGCGCGACGGTCTGGTGCATGTCAGCCAGATCGAGAACCGCCGCCTGAACCACCCTTCGGACGTTCTGAAGGAAGGCCACGAGGTCTGGGTCAAGCTGCTGGGCTTTGACGATCGCGGCAAGGTTCGCCTGTCGATGAAGATGGTCGATCAGGAAACCGGCGAAGAGCTGGAGCAGCAGGACGCCGACGCCGAATAGATCGGCTGTCTTTGCAAGAACAGGGGCCCCGGCGTGATCCGGGGCTCTTTTTTTTCCGCGCGCGGACAAAAGCCTAACCCTTTGAAATAAAATCAATATCACCGTCGGCGTTCAGACTTTCTTAACCCTTCCAAGGGGCCGTGCGGAGGGGTTTGACACAAGATGTGCCCTGCAACCGCGGACAGGAAGCGCCCCGCTTCCCGGTTGCGGTGCCTGAAATGCCGACGGGCGAGGCTCTGGTCGGGTTCCCTCAAATCGCTGCAGTCCAGCGCATAGAGCGTGGAAGCGTTCGCGATCAGAACGATTGGCGCCGATGCGCCTTCGACAGACCGCCGATCCGTTCTGGCGTGGCCAATGTCCGCTTCGAGCCG
>CAVYHT010000011.1:0-231171 GCA_963768355.1 uncultured Alphaproteobacteria bacterium | reverse complement strand
AGTGCCCCCACTTAGTGGTCCGGGTTGAATGTTAGTGCATGATGGGCGTTTGGTCCATTGGGATGATAGTTTCGGGTGCCGGTGGGCGGTAACCCAGGGCGCTGTGTGGCCTGACCGTGTTGTAGTGACGTCGCCATTGCTCGATGAGGATCCGAGCTTCACGGAGCGAGTAGAAGATCTCGCCGTTAAGGAGTTCATCCCTAAACCGCGCATTGAAGCTTTCGCAATAACCATTTTCCCAGGGTGACCCAGGCTCGATAAAGGCCGTTTTCGCTCCAACTGCTGCAATCCAGTCTCTGACCTTCTGAGCAACAAACTCCGGACCGTTGTCTGACCTTATGAACTCAGGTGTTCCGCGCAGTATGAACAGATCCGTCAGCGCATCCACCACGTCGGTTGAGTTTAGCTTGCGATTGACACGGATCATCAATGCCTCCCTTGTGAACTCATCGATAATGTTCAGGGTTCGATACACCTGCCCGTCATGGGTTCTGTCCTGGACGAAGTCATAGGACCAGACATGGTTCGGACGTTCCGGTCTGAGCCGGACGCAAGACCCGTCATTCAGCCAAAGCCGGCCCTTCTTTGGCTGCTTTTGTGGGACTTTCAGCCCTTCGCGCCGCCAGATCCGCTCAACCCGCTTGTGGTTCACATGCCAGCCCGCGTTGTTGAGCAGCCCGGTGACCATGCGATATCCGTAGCGCCCGTACTCTCGGCAAGCTCGATGATGTCCTCGGTCAGCTGCTCTTCATCGGCTCGCCATGCGGAACCTTGCGCTGCGTGGAACGATGCTGACCGAGTGTGCGGCAGGCCCGGCGCTCGGATACGCCAAGGGTCTGCCGCACATGGTCGATGCACTGGCGGCGGCGCGAAGGGCTTAGAAGTTTCCCCTGTGCGGCCTCGGTCAGGATCATCTTGTCCAGCGTCAGATCCGAAACCGCCCGTCGCAGCCGCTGGTTCTCCGTCTCAAGCTCCTTCAACCGCTTGAGCTGATCCCGGCTCATGCCGCCGTACTGCTTGCGCCACCGATAGTAGGTCTGCTGCGTCACGCCGATCTGACGTGACCGCATCCGGCAATCGTCATTCCCTGACCTTGCAGAACTTCAACCTGCCGAAGCTTCGAGACGATATCTTCGGGCTTCTCTCGCTTTCCAGCCATTCTCTGGTCCTCCTGAAAACGGGATAATCCTATCCCAGTTGGTGGACCACTTCATGGGGGGCACTCCAGTAGTCATTACGCCTCTGCTCCATTTTCGACTGTGCATGGTCAAGTCTCATGAACCTGTGCGCGCTCAGGCGTTCCTGCCGGACTCGGCTCTCACAGTTTCGCCACCGAATAGAGCACAGGAATTGGCCACATCGATGTGCCAAATACGATGGGTAACGGCTGACAGTATCGATCAAAGCTATGGCATTGTTAGACGCGCCCGCTGCTGGCCCGCATGCGGCGACGGACAGTGGGGAGTTTTTAGTTACTAGTTAATAGAAAAATAGGAATCCTGTGTGAATACAACGTAATCGAGTAGGACACCAAACGTATCAATGAAATGCAATTAGTGAAACTCGCAGCTTAGTTGCGATCACCCCGCCGAAGACAATCGATTCCTCGACGGCGCATTGCTGCGAACGACCACTGTAGGAGAACACATGGCCAGAAAAGCTGACACTATGGCCAATAGCGTTGAAGTCATGAGCGCTTTGCGCTCCGCCAGTCCTTCTCTATTTTTCTCTGCTCTAGTTTTCAGCATGTTCGTGAACTTGCTAATGCTGACCGGCCCGCTGTTCATGCTGCAAGTCTATGACCGAGTTCTTGGTTCGAGGTCCGAGGAAACATTGGTCGCTCTTTTTGCACTGGTCGCCGCCCTATTTCTGCTTATGGGCATTCTAGATTTTGCCCGTGGCCGGGTGATGGCACGTATCGGAGGGCGGTTGCAAAAGACGCTGGATGCGAGAGTGTTTTCAGCAACACTGAAGCTTTCGGTGGCGCGGCGTGAACGGGCAGTGACTGGCACTGCGTTGCGCGACTTAGAACTCGGTCCAAGCATTCGTTTCTTCTTCAGCATTTCTTGCAGTGATGGACACTCCTTGGACACCGGTATTTCTGGCGGCAATTTTTGTTTTCCATCCGTGGCTCGGGTGGCTGGCGGTTGCTGGTGGCGGCTTTCTGATCACAATCACGGTGATCAATCAGCTCGTCACGTTTCGAAAGACGAGAGACGCTCAGGTTCTTTCAGAACGTGCCCATACCTTCGCTGCAGAGGCGCGGATGGGCAGCGAGGCCGTCAGCGGGCTGGGTATGCGCGGTGCTATGGGTGAACGCCTGTCTGCTAAGCGCGCAGACTCGTTGTCCCAGTCAATGTTTGCCAGTGATTGGACCGGTAGTTTTACGGCTCTCATCAAAGCGACTCGGCTATTCTTACAGTCCGCTATGCTGGCGTGCGGTGCCTATTTGGTCCTGAAAGGCGAGATGAGCGGTGGTGCTATGATTGCTGGGTCGATATTGCTGGGCCGAGCACTTTCCCCAATTGAACAGATCATGGCGCAATGGTCGGTATTTCAACGCGCGCGATCTGGCTGGAAGTCGCTCAATCAGTTATTGGCAGCGATACCCGAAGAACCTGCACGCACAAAGCTTCCTTTTCCTGAGGCGCGGATAGCCGTTTCCGGTCTAACCGTGGTTTCAACCATTGGAGCAACGGCAACTCTGCGAAATGTGACATTCAAACTCGAGCCTGGAAATGCGTTGGGTGTTATAGGGCGCAGCGGATCCGGCAAATCAACATTGGCGCGCACTATGCTTGGCCTTTGTCCGGCCGCTGCCGGCGAGGTTCGACTTGGTGGCGCAACCTTGGATCAATACGATCCGGAAAATCTCGGAAAATGCATGGGATACTTGCCTCAGTCAGTGACCTTGTTTAGCGGGACCGTCGCGGAAAACATTGCCCGAATGTCCACCGTGCCGGATTCTGAAGCTGTCGTTGCGGCCGCCAAACAGGCCAACGCTCATGAAATGATCATGGGTCTACCCGATGGCTATGAGACTTATGTTGAAGGAACTGAAAGCCAACTTTCTGGGGGCCAACGACAAAGGATTGCACTAGCTAGGGCGCTCTACGGTGGTCCGGTCTTTCTGATCCTTGATGAGCCAAATTCGGCGCTCGACGCAGAAGGGTCAAGCGCGCTGAATGCAAGCGTGCGCGCCTTAAAGGCGGAAGGTAAATCGGTTGTGATCATGACACATCGCCCCGCCGCAATCTCGGAATGTGACATGCTGCTTGTCCTTGAGAAGGGCATTGTAACCGCTTTTGGCCCACGCGACGAGGTTATGAAGTCTATGCTAAGAAACGTGGAAGACGTTAAGAGCACACTTCAAACTGCAAGGGCAAGTTGATGCCTAACAACCCTTTTGACAATGAACCTACGCTGTCTGCGTTACTGCCTATGACCACAGGATACTTAGCGCTTCTCGCCTTAGTTGGTGGTCTAGGTTATTGGAGCGCAACAGCGCAGATCGCAGGAGCCGTGATCGCACCTGGTGTGATTCAGGTGCAGACCAATCGCCAAGTAGTACAACACCTTGAGGGTGGCGTCGTGGCAGAAATCCTAGCCAAAGATGGCGATTATGTAGAATCCGGCGAGGTCTTGATCCGCCTTGATGGCACTCGCCTACAATCCGAACTGACAATAGTTGAAGGAAAGCTCCAAGAAATTCGGGCGCGGTCGGCTCGACTGAAAGCAGAGCGAGATGATCGTGAGATCATCACCTACCCCGATGATCTTATTGTCTTGGCAGAATCTAATCCCGCTATTGCTGACCAATTGCTCGGTCAATCCCAATTATTTTTTGCTACCCGAGCCACCCAGTCGCTAGAAACTGAACTACTCGGCGAACAAATAGAGCAAATCGGAAATCGCTTAGAGGGAACCAGCGCCCAGCTTGATGCACTTCTGATTCAGAGTGAGCTTATTGCTGAGGAACTTGATAACCAACAGGCATTGTTAGCACGCGGTTTGACGCAAGCATCGCGTGTGATGGACCTCCGTAGCAACGAAGCCTCATTTCTTGGCCAGATCGGCAAAGATAAATGCTGAAACTGCCGAGCTCAAAGGACAAGAGGCAGGGCTGAGAATCGAATTAGTCAGGGTGGAAACACAAAGGCGGAAAGAAGCTATCTCGACGCTACGCGATCTACAACTAAGCGAAATCGAACTTGCCGAGCGCCGGGTGTCCCTCATCGATGTTCTTTCGCATCTTGAAGTAAGGAGTCCGGTCAGCGGGATCATCTATGGCAGCCAAGTATTCGCCCATCAGTCAGTGGTGAAGGCTGCAGCGCCGATTATGTATGTGATCCCACAGGACCAACCGCTTGTGATTGCTGGACGCGTGGATTTAATCAATATTGATCAGGTTATACTTGGGCAGGACGCGTCGTTCCGCTTTTCTAACTTCGACCTCCGAACAACACCAGAATTGCTCGGATACGTCTCTCGCGTCTCGGCTGACGTTCTGACCGATGAAGGCTCCGGCCTTGCCTATTACGCCGTGGAGCTGTTGCCAAAAGACGGCGAATTAGAGAAGCTTGGCAATCAAGTGCTTCTCCCCGGCATGCCCGTGGAGGCTTTTCTCAAAACTGGCGATCGGTCACCGCTCACTTACCTCACAAAGCCCTTTACGGACTATTTCGCAAGGGCCTTCAGGGAGTAAGACGACCGTTTGCCAAGCAGACAAAAACGTGGCTAGCTTTGTCGAAATAAGCTGCGACCGTTCTTCATGAGAATTTCCTCCCCTATCATTCTGGCAATCCTCTCCTCTTGACTAGTCAGCCCTCATAATCGAGAAACCGAGGAATGGAAATCACCACATTTCCGTTCAGGCCTTCATGCGACGTTTCGGGTTGGTTCCAGTTAGGCAGCAAAGTCGCTCGGCGTCAATTTTCCAAGCGATTAATGCGGCCGGTTCTCATTTAGCAAGCCGCACCCGCACAGCACAGCAGTTTGCCCATTCCATGCCCCGACAAACACACTCGGGAACATTCGCGATTTTCAAATAACAGACGTATGGCAACGAAACTTCCAGTCCCCAAATCATGTCGCAAGACAAAGGCCAATGGCCCAAGAGTTAAGAAAGTATTCTGAGTTCACAGCCGATTTTAATAATAAGAGTCAATAGTTTGAATGCATTGATCGGCATTCGAATCTGGCACTATGCACTTGCTCGTGCAAGTATTCAGATGCGCAATCCAGGTGCGAGGGCCGGAAAGATTTGCGCATGCGGAAGAATTCCGAACAGTGAGATCAAGATTTGCGATCTGTAGGCTGGGTGATTGCTCACTTGGTTTTGGACGAGCGCAAATTGCTCCGGTGTTACGAATGGAATGGGTTGCCGGAACTTCGAAAATCTACGACCGAGCAACCTCCCGAAGTTCGAAATCGTCTCGCGCTGATTGCTGAACTCCAGCGCTAGTGATGAGAGTGATTTCGGCACCAGATCTCCAAAAGTAAGTGAATGCAAGCTGCCCTATCTTCGAGGAGCATCAGGGCTGCGGAAGATTGACTGCGATATGTAGGGGTGTGGGCTCAGGGCTGGGGAAAAGCAGCTGGGTTCGTAAGATGGGGAACCAAAATGGCAATTTCAGAATCTGTTGTGACGATCGAGACTGGCAATTATGTGGATGGTGTTTCACTGATCGGAAATCAACACTTTGGCGGGGCTTATACAACTTTTTTTGGTCTTTGGAGCTTCGATCAGCAAGCGGAGGCGTTAGGGATCCGTCATGTCAGGTGGCCGGGAGGCACTCGGGGAGAGACTCATTTCGATACGAACGACGCCGACGGGGATGGAGACTTCGATGAGTATCTCTATAGCCTGACGAACGAGAACATTCTGACCGTGCCAGGCAAAGGACTGTCGGACATGCTCGACTACGTGAATGCCAATTCGATGGCCTTTACGATGTTTACGCCAGTGGAAAGGTATGACGGGAACCCTGATCAGGCCGAACAAGACGTACGCGTTTTCGTCAGCAAATTGCTCAAGGGTGCTGAAGGAGGATTTGGTGCGGTTCCGGCTGATTTTACGCTTGAGATCGGCAATGAATCAGTCGGCCAGGGTGCCATTGACGCCGCCGGATATGGCGAAATTGCAAATCTACAAATCAAGGCAATCCGGGAGACACTTGCGGATCCAGATCTCAATCCCACGGGAATTGATATCAAGATCGCCGTGCAGTTGGGTCAAACCGACGCTGAGGACGCCGCGATCCGATCGCAGATCGACCCCGAAAATCTGGTGGTCATCGATTCCGTAGTCAACCATCACCTCCCAAACAACATAGTAACGCATAATAAAACGGTCAGTTCGACCGATCCGTTGGATGTTGGGGATAGCACTTTTGACAGATTTTCAGACTATGTTGGGGCTTGGGAAAGGGCCGTGGGAAATGCGCAAGGGCAGGACCGAACGGATCTGAACTATTATGTCTCCGAATGGACTGTGGGTGAGGCCGGTCAAACTGACGATTGGCAGTTGGAGTTCCAAGACTATGGCGCCAGACAGGGCCGCACCGTCATCGACACATTCAGCCAGTTCGTCGCCGCAGGTGCAGATTTCGGCAGCACTTTGGGGTGTCGACGCCCGCGTAAACGCAAATTGGTTTTCAACCTACGAGAATGGTGAAGTCGATCTGTCACATGGTGGCGAGGTGTTCCGGCTGATGTCTGAAAGCTTGATTGGAATGAAGCTTCTCGATGGATTTGATCAACCGGTTCCGCAGAGCATTCAAGGTGAGTTCTCGCCGTATTGGATATATGCTTATGAAAACGCTGAACAAATCGTTGTGTTTTTAGCGGCCAATGATATCTCTGGCCCAGTGGATGTAACTATGGATCTCAAGTCAGTCACGGGCATTGAGGCAGTCCAAACTGCACGAGTTGGCACAGTCCTTGACGCTCGTTTTGACGGTGATCCGACTTCCGTCGAGGCAAGGCTATTTGAAACACCGGCTGTTGAGTATGGCGCAGGGATATTCGATGGGCGGAAGATAAACTACACGCTCACGCAAGATTTTGAAGTTGTCCGGATCACTATAGATAAATCTGAAACTACAACTTCAGTGGCCGGAACCAGGATTGCGGGAACCGAACGTCATGACAATCTGGTGGCTGATGCAGGTGATGATTTCATCTCAGGCAGGGGCGGGAATGACAAGATCTGGGGAAATGAGGGTGACGATTATCTGCATGGTGGCAGGGGCAGTGACAGACTGCTCGGCGGGGACGGCGATGACACGTTAATTGGCCATCACCATTCAGACAGACTGTTTGGAGGCTACGGCAACGATCGCCTGAAAGGCGGCAACGGAGACGACAAGCTTGTTGGAAATGAAGGTGACGATTATCTGCATGGTGGCAGGGGCAGTGACAAACTGCTCGGCGGAGCCGGCGATGACACGTTAATTGGCCATCACCATTCAGACAGACTGATTGGAGGCTACGGCAACGATCGCCTGGAGGGCGGCAACGGCGACGACAGGCTTGTTGGAAATGAAGGTGACGATTATCTGCATGGTGGCAGGGGCAGTGACAAACTGCTCGGCGGGGACGGCGATGACACGTTAATTGGCCATCACCATTCAGACAGACTGTTTGGAGGCTACGGCAACGATCGCCTGGAGGGCGGCAACGGTGATGACAAGCTTGTTGGAAATGAGGGTGACGATTATCTGCATGGTGGCAGGGGCAATGACAAACTGGTAGGCGGGGACGGCGATGACACGTTAATTGGCCATCATCATTCAGACAGATTGTTCGGAGGCTTTGGTAACGATCGCCTGGAGGGCGGTAACGGCGACGACAAGCTTGTTGGAAATGAAGGTGACGACATCCTCACTGGCGGTACAGGCAGGGATACGTTCAACTTTAGGTTTGGAGATGGCACCGATGTGATTACCGACTTGGACTTACATCACGACAAGCTGCTCTTTCGAGGTGTAAAGAAGGAAGACATTGCAATCGAGTCTGATGGAAATAGCACTGTTGTTCATTATGGAGAAAGCGACAGCATCACGCTTTTGGATGTGACCAACTTGGACTCATATGATGGCGTCTTTGCTTTCGTTTAGGGACCGCCGTGCGGTCACGGAAGGCCAAAATGCCTGAATGAAAGTACAACTAGTGCCTAATATGCTTAGCTGGTTGATCACGCTCTTCATAGGTAAAACGTCCGAAAGTCGTTAGTCTCTACAGACGGTGCCCTAGAGAGTTCTAATCGTGATTTGGCTGCCTTTGGCCTGAGACCCGCTTTCTCCTCGATTTTGAGGTAAAGTCCGTCCCGAACGAGGAGACGGACAGAATGAAGACTTCACGGTTCAGCGAAGAGCAGATCATAACGATCCTGAAGCAGCAGGAGAGCGGCGTGGCGACGGCGGATGTGTGCCGCGAGCATTGGATCAGTTCGGCGACGTTCTACAAGTGGAAGGCCAAGTTCGGCGGACTTGATGTGTCGGACGCTCGGCGCCTGAAGGCGCTTGAGGACGAGAACGCGAAGCTGAAGAAGCTGTCGGCCGAACAGATGCTGGACAACGCGATGCTGCCAGACGTCACATAAAAAATGGTGACACCCGCAGCAAGGCGGGAAGCCGTGGCTCAACTCTGCACAGTGCATCAGGTTAGCCAGCGGCGGGCGTGTTCAGTTCTCGATGTCGATCCGTCGAGCGTGCGGTATCGAAGCGTGCGCCTGGACGATGCCGATTTGCGTCAGGCGATGAAGTCCGTTGCTGAGGAACGGCGGCGGTTCGGCTGAGAGTGTCCGACCTTCTGTGTATGAGTAATTTGGCCCATGCTTCCAAACCGAAGGAGCATGACGACAATGACGATTTCCAAGGAACTACTAGACGAGCTGCTTAGCGGCGTTGAACGGCCTGAGGATTTGCTGGGCGACAAGGGCCTGATGAAGGAACTCAAGGTTCGGCTGATGGAACGGATGCTGGGCGCTGAACTGACCGAGCATCTGGGCTATGAGCCGCATGGTGAGCCCGCCAGCCAGCAGACCAACCGGCGCAATGGGGCGACGCGCAAGGTGCTGAAGGGCAATGACGGCGCGGTGCCGATTGACATCCCGCGCGACCGCGACGGCAGTTTTGAGCCGGAACTGATCCAGAAGGGCCAGACCCGGATCGACGGGATGGATGACAAGATCATCGGGCTCTATGCGGCCGGGTCTGTCGACCCGCGATATCCGCGCCCACCTTGAAGAAGTCTATGGCCTGAAGGTTTCTGCCGATCTTGATCAGCCGTGTCACCGATGCCGTTCTGGAGGAGGTCTCGGACTGGCAAAACCGGGCTTTGGAGCCGATCTATCCCATCGTTTTCCTTGATGCCCTGCGGGTCAAAATCCGCGATGCGGAAAGCCGTCAGGTCAAGAACAAGGCCGTTTATGTGGCCCTGGGCGTCACCCCTGAGGGCGAACGTGAGGTTCTGGGGCTGTGGATTGCCAACAACGAAGGGGCCAAATTCTGGCTCTCGATGATGAACAATCTGCAGCAACACGGGGCCTGGAAGACATCCTGATCGCCGTCGTTGACGGCCTCAAGGGCTTCCCTGATGCCATCAATGCGGCCTTCCCCGATACGACCGTCCAGACCTGCATCGTGCACCTTGTGCGCCATTCCCTGAACTTCTGCGGCTGGAAAGATCGCAAGGCCGTCGCCAAAGATCTGAAGCGGATTTATCAGGCCATGGATGACGAGGAAGCCGACAAAGCCCTGGATGATTTCGAGGCCGAATGGGGCCAGAAATACCCCTCAATCGCCCCAAGCTGGCGGCGCGCATGGCAGGAGGTCATCCCGTTCTTCGCCTTCCCGCCAGCCGTGCGCAAAATCATCTACACCACCAACGCCATCGAAAGCCTGAACCGGGTGATCCGCAAAACCACCAAAACACGCGGCAGCTTTCCAACCGATGACGCCGCCACCAAGCTGATCTATCTCGCGATCCGCAGCTTTGAGAAGACTGGCCGGTGCGTCAGAGAATGGGTTGCTGCACGCAATCAGTTCGCTATCCTATACCCAGAACGGTTCAACAAATGACCCGTTTCAACAGCATGGGCTGAGGCCCATACACAGAGTTTCGGATACTCCCGTTCGGCTACCGTCCACCGGACCTGGAAACCACCATCCCGATGGAACCCAGGCCAATCATGCACTAACATTCACATTGGACCACTCAGGTGGGGCTGATCAGATGACTTCAGCCGCGAGTGCCTGGCGCTGGTCCCAGACACATCGCTTTCCGGGCTGCGTGTCACACGTGAACTGACGGCAATCATGACGCGGCGTAGACGACCCAAAACGATTGTCAGTGACAATGGAACGGAACTCACCAGCATGGCCGTGCTGAGATGGTGTCAGGTCACAGGCCTCGACTGGCACTACATCGCTCCGGGCAAGCCGATGCAGAACGGGTTCATCGAGAGCTTTAACAGCAGCTTCCGCGACAAGCTCTTGAACGAAACCGTGTTCTCATCGCTGCCGGAGGCCCGCGACAAGATCACCGCTTGGAAGAAGGACTACAACCACCACAGACCACATTCATCCCTGGGCAATCTCACGCCGAAGGAATTTGAAAAAAATCGAGACTGGAAAACAGGGCCGCATGAGGCCACAAAACCACCGACGGATTCTCCCGAAAGCTGGGGGGAAGTCGGGTCTCAGGTCAAGATTAATCAAAAAGCAGTCAGTTTGTGCGAAAACCAAGCTATCGAGCAGTCACTAAACATATCAAAGAAAACAAACTAATGAAACTTGCGGGTTAATTGCAAGAACACCGCTGAGGAACACTCGACCTCAGCGGCGTACTGCAATTCAAATGACTAGAACCAATCAAGTCGCCGGAGATACTTGATTGGGGCTTCCCGGATGCGCCCCTCTGAAATACCCACACTCGGAGTGACCTGCTCCCCTGAAAAGTCCTCGCTTTGAGGTTAGCTTGTTCTCCGAGCGAGGAGACAGACGATGAAGAGAAGCCGTTTTAGCGAAGCGCAGATCATTGGCATTCTGAAGGAACACCAGGCGGGCATGAGCGCGCCGGAGCTGTGTCGCAAGTCCGTGATCAGCCAAGCGATCTACTTCAATTGGACAAAGAAGGAGTGCGTCCGGTGAACCGCACCTAACCCGCTGCGACGATCCCTGTTACGCTGCTTTGGCAGCGTAACTCCAGGGCATCAGTTCGTCGAGCCGGTTGATCTTGTGATCGGCGATGCGGCCGAGGACCCAAGTGAGCCATGCCTGCGGATCGACGCTGTTGAGCTTGGCGGTTTCGATCAGGGTATAGGCGATGGCCATGGCTTTTCCGCCGCCTTCCGATCCTGCAAATGTCCAATTCTTCCTGCCGATGGCCACCGGCTTCATTGCGCGCTCGACGCTGTTGTTGTCGAGTTCAAGAACGCCATTTTCCAGATATGGCCGTGCTTTGGGCAGGCGACCAAGGGCATAGCGGATGGCCTGCGCCAGCGGGGATTTGCCGGATATCTTTGGCAATTGGGCCTGCAGCCAGTCTTCCAGATCGTCGAAGATTGTGCTTGGCGTGTTTCTGGCGCAGGGCGACGCGTTCCTCCGGCGATTTTCCACGCGCCAGTTTCTCCACGGCATAGAGTTTGGCAATCCGTTTGATGGCTTCCTCGGCAATAGCCGACCCTTGAGATTGCTGCACATCCACGAACTTGCGCCGGATATGCGCCATGCAGGCCATCTCTGACGCTTTGTTCTCGCCAAACAATCCGTTGAAGCCGGAATAGCCATCGGCATGGACCCAGCCTTTGTAGCCGGAGAGATGGCTGACCGGATGGTCGCCCTTTCGATCGATGGTGAACTGATACCAGGCGCAGGGCGGGGCTTGCCCGTTCCAGGGTCGTTCATCGCGGACATAGGCCCAGGCCCGTGCGGTCTTGGTGCGCTTGTTGCCAGGGCTGAGCATCTTGACCGGCGTGTCGTCGGCAAAGAGCGCCGGGCCTTGCCGCACGTGTCGCCCGATGGCATCGGCCAGCGGTTCCAGCAGCGCCGTCGCCTTGCCCACCCAGTCGGCCATGGTCGAGCGATCCAGATCGATGCCTGACCGGGCGTAGATTTGCGATTGCCGGTAGAGCGGCAAGTGATCCGCGTACTTGGAGACCAGGACATGGGCCAGCAGGCCGGGGCCGGGTCGCCCGCGCTCGATGGGGCGCGAGGGCAGCGGCGCCTGACACAATCGCCTCACAGCAGGAACAAGCCATGCGGGGACGGACAAACCGGTTCACGACAAATCCGCCGGGGATGTATTCCAACTCTTCGGTGATATCCTCGCCCAGCTTCTTCAGCCGCCGCCACAACGGTGCACAAGCCTCGCCTGGCGACGATCACCGTCGTCTTTGCGCTCCAGATGATCGGGCAACGGTTTGCGACGCGGTTTGGCCTTCTCCTCGGCGCCGTGGCATCAGGTGTCGATGGCTCAACCTCTTCGACCGCCGCCACGGCGATCTCCTCGTTCTCCAGGGCCAGTTGAAGCTGATCGAGGCTCTCCGACTTCGAGCCGAAGCGATGCCGGTTCTGACCCGCAAGCTGGTGCTGCAGATCGGCGATCTTCAGGTCGCGGTTCTTCAGCTCTCTTGCCAGAAGCGTCACCAGGTCCTTCAGTTCCGAAGGATCGTCAGGCAGGTTTTTGGCGTCGTCGAGCATGTCGGAAATCTAGCAGAAACGCGCTGTTCGGGGAATCCCGGAACCGACCGCAAATGCCATGATTTTTCTGGCGCTTGGTGGAGAAGATCTAGCCGGTCGTCAATGGCTTCCAGGTCTTCCGCGGCATCCGCCAGTCGATGCCCTCCAGAAGCATCGACAGCTGCGATGCAGACATCGACACCTTGCCATCCTTCGCCGCTGGCCACACGAAGCGCCCGCGCTCCAGACGCTTGGAGAACAGGCACGCACCCTGCTGGTCCCACCAGATGATCTTCAGCAGATCACCGCGCCGTCCCCGGAACACGAACAGGTGGCCCGAATACGGGTCCTCCGACAGAGACGCCTCCGCCTGCGCCGCCAGCGTGTTGAACCCCCGCCGCATGTCCGTCACCCCGGCCGCCAGCCAGACCCGCGTATTGCTCGGAACCGGGATCACGCCATCAGGCCCTTGACCAGACAGGCCAGCTCGCCGCCGTCGAAACCGCCCTCAACCTTGAGACGGACGCCATCCGGCAGGATGATCTCGACCCGACCGTGATGCCCGACGCACGCTGCGACTGGAACAGCATCCTTCAGCGGCGCAGCGAGTCGAGTCTCTCGCGGCTGATCTCGACGGGCAGGAAAACCGGGACATCGGCGACCGCATCATCCGGAACGTAAGCGTGGGTCCTTCAGCCACTTGAAGATCAGGTTCGCGTTCATCGCGTAGCGCCGCGCAACCTGCGCCACCGACACCCCCGGCGCCCGCGTCTGAAGGCAGATCGAGCGCTTCTCCTCATCCGCCCAATGACGATGTTTGCGAGGTCGGGCCATGAAAGAGTGCTCCAAAGTGTCCACTATCAAAGGTGGACACTACGAAACCTTTCCCGCCCGCGTTAGGTGGGGTTCACCGGACGCATACCAAAGAAGTACGCAGTTCTGACACCGTCTGAGAAGACGCAACTAAACGAGCTATCGAACTGGTACGAAAGCGGGACAGTCTTATGATCGGTATATCAATGGCATTGCTGCAATTTGGTAGTCTCCAAGACTTGATTCCAGGTTGGTGTCCAAACTGGATCGACAACTTCCTTAGTCCGGCATTCCAAATGGCAATTGCTGTTCGAGATCGACGAGCTAGTGTGAGGTATTCGTCCATCCCGCCGAACCTTGTTTCTGTTTGAAAACAATAGCGGCGGTCAGCGGTCAGGGAGGCTGCAGAGATAATGAATCCTTCCAAAAAGTTGGCGTGAATTTCATCGTCAGGATACTCAAAGAACAACGAAATAGCGTCAAGCAGTGCATTCACAAGACTCTCTTCAATTGGTCGAAAGCGTGTGTTTTGGCATCGGCCATTACGTAATTGGTACTTTATCAAATCGTAGAAAGAGCAGAACGAGAATTCCACGTCCTGACGCGAAGGATTGGCAACTGTTCGATCCAGTTGGCCTGCTTCAAAGGCATCGGTCAATCTCGTCCCGCGTATGCCCAAAAACCTCTGAACTTCGCAGTCGTTAAGAGGTGAGTAACTTGGATGAAATTCTTCCAAATGAGCCTTCCAAACCAGACAACCGGCATCGAAATCTTTTGCTACCAATATGTAAGCTGGGAGATCTGAAGAACCGATTAACTGAACTTCGTCAGCGGCTCAAAACATGTACAGGTCCACGACGGCGACAAGATAGACAAGGCCCCTGAGAAGGGGACGTATCCATGTTCATGGCAAATACCTGACTTGATCTGTTGCCGGAAACCTGGACCAAGCGGAGCTGGAATTTTCCATTGATGATCCCATACGCGCGCGAAAGTGCATTCCATAAAGAACGGCAGGTTCACTGAGTCCCAGATAGCTGTTGTGCTAAAGTACGCGCAGCAGGGCATCTCGGCAGCAGGGATGTGCCGGAAGGCAAGAATTGCGGAAGCGATGTTTTACGATTGACACAATGAGGATGCTGGCTCGATGCCCTTGGAGATGAAGCGCCGGATAGTGCCGGATGAATAGAATAGCTGGTTGAAGTGGTTTTTGGTAGAGCCTCTGGCACAATCACATGAAGGCCGCCCGCTTTCCGGCCTACAAGGACTTGTCCGGCTTCGACTTTGCAGCAAGTGAGATCAATGAAGCCCTGGTTCAGCAACTGCATCGCTGTGAGTTCATGGAAGGGGCAGAGAATGTTGTTCTGATCGGAGGGCCAGGCACAGGGAAATCGCATGTTGCGACCGCCCTCGGCGTTCATGCCATAGAGCATCACCGCAAACGCGTGCGCTTCTTCTCAACCGTAGAACTGGTCAATGCGCTGGAACAGGAAAAGGCCCTAGGCGAAGCCGGGAAAATCGCTGAGGCTCTGGTCAAGACGGACCTCGTGATCCTGGACGAGCTCGGATATCTGCCGTTCAGCACCTCGGGCGGCGCGCTGCTGTTCCATCTTCTGAGCAAACTCTACGAGCGCACCAGCGTGAGCATCACAACCAACCTCAGCTTCAGCGAATGGGCCAGCGTCTTCGGTGACGCCAAAATGACCACCGCGCTCCTCGATCGGCTCACGCACCGCTGCCACATTCTTGAGACTGGCAACGACAGCTATCGCTTCAAAGCCAGCTCGGAGATCGTGAAAAAGAAACGAAAGGAGACACCAGCATTGACCACATCATGACGAAGAAAGCATAACGACTGAGCGGGTCAAATCTCGGTGACAATACCGGGTCAGTTTTGAGTGACATTCAACAGTCGATGCTCTGACGGACCTGTTCATCCTGCGCGGTCCACCCGAGTTCATAAGATCCGATAATGGCGCCGAATTTATCGCGAAGAAGGTGCGCGCCTGGATCGGTGCCGTGGGCGCAAAGACCGCGTTCATCGCGCCAGGCTCGCCTTGGGAAAATGGCTACTGCGAAAGCTTCAATGCACGGTTTCGGGACGAGCTGCTGAACGGCGAGGCCTTCTACACCCTACGTGAAGCGCAGATCCTCATCGAAAGATGGCGCCGCCACTACAACACGGTCAGGCCACATAGCGCTCTGGGCTACCGCCCTCCGGCGCCGGAAACCATCGTCCCGATAGACCAGAGGCCAACCATGCATTAACAATTAACTTGGACCACTCATTGGGGGCACTCCAGAGGAGTGGCGTAAGGACTACAACGAAGTCCGTCCCCACAGCGCCATCGGAAACAACCCGCCGATAACGCTGATGAATGGTTCAGACGCCGGCCAACCGCCCTGAGCCCTAACCCCCGGAAAATCTCCAGCCGGGTGGTCCAATCAAGGGGTGCAGGTCAGAAAATGGAGAATCTCACCCAAAAGTGGTCCGGTTGTCGGGAAGCATGTCAACTTTGGAGTTCACCCGTTTCAGGTCCGAAACCGATATCGAGGACTAGAGTTTATGCCGAACCACGAGGTGGACTACACTACGTATGGATCTACTCGTCTCTCCGACAAGCATAGATCGATATCGAAGGCTGGCGAAGTTTCTACAATGCGAAGCGACCGCAAGGCGCTCGCGCAGGCACCTACGATCGCCCTTGCATGCCAAACGACAGAAGACAGATTAGCACCAGCAATCAACTTCGACCTGTCTGGTGGGCTGCTCACCTTCGCAAAGAAGCCCCACCTAGACAGCTTCTAAAAGGTTTTGAGATTATAGGGTGCATCAGCGCGGACGTCTAAGATCTCGGCCACAGCACTTAATTCAGTGACTGCTGTCTGGGTTGACTTGTCGAGCTCTTCTTTCAGTACTGAAAGACCTTCGTTTGCCGCAAAGGTCGACATGTCTTCCAGAACTTCGATGATCCAGCGATATTTCAAGTTCATGAGTATTTCCGTGTCCCGTTTTTTTTGCCCCTTCGTACAGAAATGCGCAGTGCCGAGCGCCCGCTAGGTTGGTGCGCAAGATGCATCTTGTACAACCCCAGATAGTAAGAGGCTACTTAACATACCGTAAACAAAACTAAAGGACATTGAATTGGTCCGAGTATGAACCGGTCGACGAGCGCTTGAAACGCTAGGGCAGGGGCGGTTTAGAGCTGGTTTACGGACTATGAGCCAAGCAGATCAAACTTTCATCTCGTCAAAATACTTATCAATTGTATCCGTCCGGTCTGACCGCTCTGCCGCGCATGGCTAATGAGAGATAATGTCCACTTGAGATAATGGACACTATCGGGGTTTCGGGTGGCGAAGCGACGCAAGCGCAGGAACTGGAGCGACGACGAGAAGCGGATGATCTGCGCACAGACGCGGGTTCCGGGCGTTTCGGTCAGTCAGGTCGCGCGGCGTTACGATGTGAACGCCAACCAGGTCTTCAACTGGCTGAAGGACCCGAAGTTTGCGCCAGGGCCTAAGGACGCCGATGCGGCCCGGTTTCTGCCCGTTGAGATTGTCGAGCCCGCTCAATCAGACGCCAGCGACCTGTCGCTGTGCCAGGCGAGATCGAAGTTGAACTTGCTGGTGGTGCATCGGCTGAAGATCATCGGTGCCTATGATCCCGATGCTCTTGCCCGGCTGATCCGGGGATTGTCGGTTGATCCCGGTTCCGACCAACACGAAGGTCTGGTTGGCGGCGGGCGTCACCGACATGCGCAAGGGGTTCAACGGGCTGTCGGCGCTGGCCGAGAAGGTGCTGAGCCAGGACCCGTATTGCGGGCATCTGTTTGTCTTCCGTGGCCGTCGCGGCGATCTGATCAAGGTGATCTGGTTCGATGGCCAGGGCGCGTGTCTGTTCTGCAAGCGGCTTGAGAAGGGCCGGTTCGTGTGGCCATCGCCGCGAAGGACGGGAAGATCAGCGTTGACCCCGGCGCAGTTGGCGATGCTGCTTGAAGGCATCGACTGGCGTATGCCGAAGCGGACCTGGCGGCCGCTGACAACAGGCTGAGTAAACCGTTGATTTGCAATGGATTGGCGCTGTCGCGGGATTCCCATCTCTGCGCTTAAATGATAGACGTCAGCCATGCTCGATGACATCAAAAAACTGCCCGATGACCCAACAGCTTTGAAGGCGTTGATCGCTTCGATGGCGTCAGAACTGACGAACCGGGATGCCGACTGAAGAGCCGCGATGTGTTGATCGAGAAGCTGAAGCATCAACTTGCGGGCCTGCGCCGTCATCAGTTCGGGTCGCGGTCGGAAGCCCTCGATCAGCTTGAACTGACGCTGGAAGAGGAAGAGATTGCACGGGCGGCAGAAGTCCCGCCTCGCAGCCTTCGCCTGATGTCGATGAGAAGCGCCAACCAAAGCGCCGACCGTTGCCGGATCACCTGCCGCGCAACGAGACGGTGCTTGGTATTGGCGAAGACTGCGCGTCCTGCGGCGGCAAGCTGCGCCAACTCGGCGAGGATGTGACCGAAGAGCTGGAATATATGCCCGGCCGCTTCGTCGTGAACCGGATCGTTCGTCCGCGCATGGCCTGTTCGCTGCTGCGAGAAGATCAGCCAGGCCGCATTGCCGTCGCGCCCGATCGAGCGCGGCCGTCCCGGCCCCGGGTCTGCTGGCGCATGTGCTGGTCAACAAATATGCCGATCATCTGCCGCTCTATCGCCAGTCCCAGATCTTCGAGCGCGACGGGATCGATCTGGACCGCTCGACCCTCGCCGACTGGGTCGGCAAATCCGACGGCGCTGCTGGAACCGCTGGCCGACGCGATTGGCCGCCATGTGCTGAAGGGACAGGCGATCTTCGCCGACGATACGCCGGTGAAGATGCAGGCGCCGGGCAGCGGCAAGACCAAGACCGCGCGGTTCTGGACCTATGCCCGGGATGAACGGCCATGGGCGGGCGATGCGCCACCGGCGGCCTGGTATCAGTTCTGCGTCGATCGCAAGGGCATCCGCACGATCAATCATCTCAAAGACTACACCGGCTGGATGCACGCCGATGGCTATGCCGGTTTCGAAGAGCTGTACCGCTCAGGCCGTATTCACGAGGTCGCCTGCATGGCGCACATCCGGCGCAAGTTCGTCGATGTGCAGCAATCCCAAGGCTCTGCCATCGCCGAAGAAGCGATCAGGCGCATCGCCGAGCTCTACGCCGTCGAGAAAGAGGCGCGTGGATCGCCGCCGGATGAACGGGTGCGGTTGAGGCAGGCAAAGGCAAAGCCGGTCCTCGATGATCTGGACACCTGGCTCGGCGTCCAACTCACCCGTATCTCCGGCAAAACGCCGCTGGCCAAGGCCATCCGCTATGCCCTCACCCGCATCAAGCGGCTCAGGCCCTATCTCGATCACGGCATTCTGGAGATCGACAACAACACCGCCGAAAGAGCGATGCGAGCCATCGCCATCGGCCGCAAGAACTGGCTCTTTGCCGGCTCCGAGCGCGGCGGCCGATCAGCGGCCATCGCCTACACCCTGATCGAAACCGCCAAGCTGAACGGCGTCGATCCGCAGGCCTGGCTCACCGATGTTCTTGGCCGCATCGCCGATCACAAGATCACCCGCATCGATGAACTGATGCCGTGGCATTACGCGGCTCCGGCTAGCGTAACAGAGCACCGGCACTCCGTCGCCAGAACACAAGAAGGGATTGTCAATTCGGGCGCATCGATCATTCAGATTTTAGGTAGTTCCCTCATTCTTGCACTGCCCATGTAACCCTCGCCTAACCCAAGCGCGCTAGCATTATCCAGCGATTGCGTGAACGGTTTGGAGGCGAAGGCAGATGCCATACTACATCGCGGTATACGATTGGTCGCTTTACACGCTTCCAAGCTCGATTCCGATGACGGACATCGAGGGCGATACTCATTCCAATGACCCTGCTAGTCCCGATTATAGTTCTTCAGCTCCCACATGGATCGGTGAGACCTTCACCTTCAATGGCGGATCGTCGATCCAGATTGAAATAACCGATGATGACGGCCTATTTGAGGATGGGTACGTAGAAACCGGCGGTGCGCAGACGCTCACCCAGGACGTCACAATCAACGGTACGACGTATTTGGCCGGTGCGGTCATCGAGAACGAGTTCTCAATGCTGGACGCCGCTGGCAATGAAGTTTTCGTTGTCCGGATCGACGGTGTCAACGTCGGCTTTGGCTATCCCGTAGGTCAAGAACCAACAATCGGAACGACATTTACTGGTACAACTGGACGGGATGGCGATCCTTTGGACAGTGGCGACGGTATGTCATCCAGTTCAGAACCATATACCAACATCGTGTGCTTTGCCGCAGGCACGCTGATCGACACGCCTGAAGGCGCACGCGCTGTAGAAACCCTGACGCCCGGCGATCTGGTGATGACACTGGATCACGGCGCACAGCCGATCCGCTGGACCCGCAGCGGCGACTCACCCGCTGGAAGACGCCGAAGATCGATGCCAAGCCGGTGCAGATCAAGGCCGGTGCCTTGGGCCAGAACCTGCCCGCGCACGACCTGATCGTGTCGCCGCAACACCGCATCCTTGTCGGCGGGGCCGGGCAATTGCAGCAGGTCTTCGCCAGCGAGGCGTTTGCGCCCGCGAAATCCCTGACAGCTGTGCCGGGCATCCGCCACATGAAGGGCAAAACCCAGATCACCTGGATTCATTTCGCCTGTGACCGGCACGAGGTTGTCACCGCCAATGGCTGCCTGTCGGAATCGCTGCTGCTCGGGCCGATGGTCGTGAACGGGCTGTCAGCCGCCGAACGCCAGGCGCTGACCGATATCTTCGGACCTGCCCCGACGCCCGACGCGGCCCTGAACGGTCCACCCGCGCGGGAATGCCTGACCGTCGGCGCGGTCAAACGCCAGCTTGCCAAGCATCTCAAAGAAAAGGGGCAACTCCTGGCCAAGGAAATCCGGAAATGGGATCGCGATCTTGCGATGGAGAAATACGAAGCTGAGCGGCTACGCGAGGCGGCATCATTGGCTCAACCCCGCGAGAAGGCACTCCGCGTCGCATAGGCCACGTTTTAGCGCGGCAAAGCGGTCAGACCGGACGGTTACTTTCAATTGAAGTTACTCTCATGTCCCAATCTATTTGACGACGGACATTTTTTGGGCCATGCGCGAAGGAAAGAGCGAATTAGACTGTTGGATTTTTTTGAGTTGGGTGTGGGACGTCGCGTTTGAGTCAGGTGAACGCACGGAAAAAAGTGAGCGTCACGAGTAGACATGCTGGTTTTGGGGGTATTATTGGGGGTACTTTCCTAAATCGAACTAGGGGCTGTTGACGTTTGGGATTCCCAAATCACCTAACTTCTGATTCAAGGTTGCAAACAGAGGAGAGCAGCCTTGACCCGAAAAGTCCTAACCAATGCGCAATGGGCAATTGTAGAACCGTACTGCCTCGGCAAGACAACCGATCCAGGTCAAACCGGGCGTGACCCGCGCCTGTTCTTGGAGGCGGTCCTCTGGATCGTCCGCACGGGCGCGCAGTGGCGCGAATTGCCGGGTGAGTTCGGGAAATGGAATTCTGTATTCAAGCGGTTCCGCAGATGGGTCAATGCGGATGCTTTCTATAATATGTTCAAGGCATTAGCCTCAGACGCCGACCTCGAATACGCGATGATTGACGGCTCCATCGTCAAGGTTCACCGCTCGGGTCAGGGCGCAAAAGGGGGACTCTCTGCCAGGCCATTGGCCGCTCCCGCGGCGGCATAACGACGAAGATACTGGCCCTGACGGATGCGCTCGGCAACCTCGTCGATTTCTGCCTGATGCCCGGACAGGCCCACGATCTGCGCGAAACCGATACGTTGATCCGTCGGCTTGTCCGCCGGGCATCTGCTGGCGAACAGGGCTTTCGATGCGGATTGGTTGCGCAATGACCTGCTGGAACGCGGCATCATTCGGGTATACCGCCGAAATCCAACAGGAAGTTTCCGCAGAGTTCGACAAGGAAACCTACAAATGGCGCCACCTGATCGAAAGCTACTTCGTAAACTGAAAGGAAAACAGAGGGATAGCCATGCGTTCCTGCAAAACCGACCAGAGTTTCAAAGCCTTCATCTCAATCGCCGCAACGCTCATTCACATAAGGTGAACGTCAACAGCCCCTGAATGTGGCCCAAATATATCAAAGGCATATCTAGTCAATATGAAGACGTGTGGGCCACCACTTAGGTTAGCCATTGTATCCCTTCAGCTTTTCATTCGATCAGCTAGGGGGTCGTACCAAGATGGCATACAAAACAGCACCGACCACCTTCGTCATACAGGCGTGCTCTACTTCATTCGGCGCGTACCGTGAACTTCGGCGACGGCTATGACCTCCAAGATCTCTACTCGCTCCGCACTCGCTTTCGATCTGTAGCTGGTCGCTGGCCATCCGGGCGGCAGACAAGCTCGATGAGTACTGGTTCCATCTTCGGATGAGGATGCGGACCTTCCCGGTAGTCATCATGCTGGGGCTGGCAAGCGCAGGCAGGGGTCTTACCCTAATGGCGTCGCCAGTACTCGTCCAGTGCGTCCCCAAGGCTGTCTTCGAGGCGGTCGCGATCTATCTTCGCTTAAAGGGTTCAGGCAAAGCACATCACCTTCCACGGGGCAGCTTAGCGCTCGTGTGGCTACGTCCTCGCATACTTGGGCGACAGCAGAGTGCTCGCAGACAGACGATGACATGCGCTCGCTTGTCGCCCTCGTGGTGGACACTGGAATGCGTCTGGCCGAGGCGCCCTTGGCTTACTGCTCGAGGACATCATGGAAGCAGAAGACGGCATCCCGTTCGTACGGGTCTCTCCGCATTCCATGGCGGCGGCTGAAGACAGGAGGAAGCAAGCGGACGTCCCCTTCGTCGGTTCCGCTCTCTGGGCTGCTCCCCGGTTGTTGGAGCACATTCGTGCGCTGTGAGACGCGGCAGACAGACATACCTTATGCATTCAGTCGATCAGGCCTTTCGCGACGAATTCGATGCAAAGCACCACGAACTTGTCGACGCCAGGTTTGCGGGGATGAGGCCGCGGCCGTAAGTTGCCTGACCAGGCATATTGTAGACGCGCGCGACGAATTTGCGCCAATGGCGACGTTTGGAAGGATCGGTTCCAGCATTACTCACTAGGTGCAATGCGCAATTTGCAGTCCTGTTGTTGATTCAAAACCGGGCATGCAACCGGACGGACCCGCCCGATGCGGCATCGAGCCAAGTCAGTGATCGGACTTGCCCGGTCGGAGTGTTTTCATGCGACAAGAGCGCAGCTCTTACGAAATCTGGTGTCTTGCCCGCAGAAGCATGCCGAACAGATCGCGCGGATCGTCGGGATCCGCGACCATGTCGAGGTCCTGATAGAACCCGGTATTGTGCAATTGGTGGCGGATATAGCGCAACGCCGAGAAATCCTCGACGGCGAAGCCCACACCGTCAAACAGAGTGATCTGCCGGTCATTGACACGGCCGGGTGCCGCACCGTTTATCACCTGCCACATCTCGGTGACCGGAAAGTCCTCGGGCATTTGCTGGATTTCACCTTCGATCCGGGTCTGTGGCGGATATTCCACGAAGACGGTGGAGCGTGACAGGATGTTCTTGTGCAACTCGGTTTTGCCGGGGCAGTCGCCTCCGATCGCGTTGATGTGCACGCCCGCGCCGACCATATTGTCGGTGAGGATCGTGGCGTATTGTTTGTCAGCAGTGCAGGTGGTGATGATCTCTGCGCCCTCAATCGCCTCTTCGGGCGTCCTGCAAGCGGTCAAGTGAATGCCAAGACCTTGCAGATTGCGCATCGCTTTCTTCGTTGCGGCCGTGTCGATGTCATACATCCGGACGGCTTTGATCCCGCAGATCGCCTTCATCGCCAGCGCCTGAAATTCGGATTGCGCGCCATTGCCGATCATTGCCATCGTTCGGGCGCCTTTGGGCGCCAGATGTTTGGCGACCATCGCCGAGGTTGCCGCCGTCCGCATCGCCGTCAGCACCGTCATTTCGCTCAGAAGAACCGGATAACCGGTATCGACGCTGGCCAGCAGGCCAAAGGCGGTGACCGTTTGCAAGCCTTCCCTTGTATTCTTCGGGTGACCGTTGACGTATTTGAAGCCGTAGACCTCGCCATCCGACGTTGGCATCAACTCGATGACGCCTTCCTTGGAATGGCTGGCGACACGCGGGGTCTTGTCGAACAATTCCCAGCGGCGGAAATCGTCCTCGATATAGTCGCCAAGATCGCGGAGCATCGGCTCGATACCGATGTGATGCACGAGTTTCATCATGTTCTCGACACTGACGAAGGGAACGTAGGCCAGTTCGGACGGTTTCGGGGCGGTCATGGTTCAGTCCTTTGGTTTCAATGGCGCGGCAATGGCAGGACGTGGCGACAAATGGATGCCGGCGATCATGCAGCGGACCGATCCGCCCGCGGTTTCAATTGTCCGCACGTCCAGCGGCAGGAGGGCCGCGTGCTGTTCGATCCGGTCGCGCTGATCCGGCGTAAGCGAAGCCAGCGCGCGCGACGAAAGCGCTAGCACCGGTCCTCCACGCCCCTTCAGTTCGATTGCGTTGCCGGCGAAGTCACCAATCTGGGCGCCGCTCAAGCCAATCACCTCGTGCCCGTCCTCTTCAAGACGTGCCCGGACCATTTCTCGCCTGGCGGCATCCACGATCAGATCAAGGCCGACGAGCGCGAATTCGGTGGCAATGCACATCAATACATTGGTGTGATAGATGTCGCGGCCGTGGGCATCTTTCGCATCGAATACCATGGGCTCAAAGTTGAAATGGGTGCAGAAACGCTCCAGCAACACCGGATCGGCGCGGCGAGACCGGGCTGTGTAGGCGACACGGCCGATATGATCCAGCACCATCGCACCGGTGCCTTCCAAAGCCAGCCCATCCAGTTCAAGTCCGGAATAGTCGATCACGTCCTGAACGCGGTAATCGCGCTTCAGCATGTCGATAATGTCCCAGCGCCGTTCCAACCGACGGTTTTCGGCAAACATCGGATAGACCGCAACGTGGCCGCCACCATGTGTCGAAAACCAGTTGTTCGGAAAAACCGAATCCGGTGTATCCGACTTCGGATCGTCGAACACATGAACGCGGATTCCGGCATCCTGTAGCAGGTCGACCGCCGTGTTGAACTCGTCCAGCGCGCGGGCTGCGACTTCGTTCGCATCAGTGCCACCGTCGGATTGAAACGCATTGTCTCCGCGTGTCTCGGGGTTCGATCTGAACGCCGAAGGCCGGACCATTACGACTGCGGAAGGGGCCTGGGTCGACATCAGAAAGCCTGTGTCGGGCGGTCGAAGACGCGCCGCCCCAAAAGTGATGCGGTCAGGTCCACCATAAGCGACGCCGTTCGGCCGCGTTCATCAAGGAACGGATTGAGTTCGACCAGATCGAGGGAACTGACCAGTCCGCTATCGCATAGCATCTCCATCACCAGGTGGGCTTCGCGGAAGGTCGCGCCACCGGGCACCGTGGTGCCCACGGCAGGGGCAATTGCCGGATCGAGGAAATCGACATCGAGCGAGACATGCAGAAGACCGTCAGCCGCTGCGACTTTCTTGAGGAAGGCCGACAGGGGTTTGGCAATGCCATGTTCGTCGATCACACGCATGTCGACCGCCGACATCTCGCTGTCGCCCAACATGGCTTTTTCAGCAGCGTCGACCGACCGCAGGCCAATCATGCAGATGTTGCCCGCCGGAACGACCTTGGGCATCGGCGGGAAAGCATCGAAGCCCCTGGCACCGGCGATGTACCCCAACGGCGTGCCGTGAAGGTTACCTGAGTCGGTGGTCGTCGGGGTATGAAGATCGGTGTGGGCGTCCAGCCACAGAACGAAGAGCGGGCGCCCTTGATCCTCGGCAAAAGCAGCCATGCCAGCGACCGAGCCAAGCGAGAGCGAGTGATCCCCGCCCAAAAAGATCGGGAAACCCTTCGCCGCCGCGTCCAATCCGGCTGCGGCCAGCGCTTCGGTCCAGGCCACCGTTTCGGCGAGCGAATGAACCAGCGGATTTGCGCAATCGACGGCACGAGCAGCGGCCGGCGCGATGTTGCCCACGTCCACCGCCGTATGGCCCAGCGTCGTCAGGGTTTCGGCCAGCTCAGCCGTCCGGTAGGCGTCCGGGCCCATCTGGCAGCCCTTGCGCCTTTTGCCGCTGTCCACCGGAGCGCCAATAAGAATGCAATGTCTCGTTTCCATGTGCCCTCTCCAAAGCCTGACCTGTCGAGATACTGTTATTGACCAAATCGGGATGGAGATAAGCGCTCATATTGTATATTTTGGAACCAGTTTGAACAAAACGAAAGTTACAGCGTTCGAAATGGATAAATACGATGCCAAGATCATCGCGGAACTTCGCCGCGATTCCCGAATTTCACTTTCCGATCTCGGGTCGGTCGTTGGGCTCTCGCGTGTGACGGTGCGCACGCGTTTGACTCGGCTTCAGGCTGAAGGAGTCATCATTGGTTTTACCGTCGTTCTTGCCGACGACATCCTGGAACATCCGGTTCGCGGTTTGATGATGATGGGGATTGAAGGGCGCGGGGCCGACCGCATATCGCGAATGCTGGGCGGAATGACCGCCGTGCAGGCCGTCCATTCGACAAATGGCAAATGGGACTTGATTGTCGAACTCGGGACCGAAACCCTAAAGGCGCTAGATGATGTGCTCGCTAAAATCCGAAGGCTGGAAGGTGTATCGACAAGTGAGACAAGCCTGTTGCTTGCTACCCGCATGACAACCAGACACTAGCTATAGCTAGTGCCCTTGCTGAGACGGAGCATCGGACGATCGCACTTAACGGTATCGCGGGGCCAAGCTCTGGAGCCACTTTTGGCTGATCCTGCCGTTCGTTGCAAACCGATCGGGTTTCTATTTCGGGCCGGTCGATTTCATTAAGATACCCGCTCCGAAGCGACGACAACTTTGGTCTTCCATTCCCGGCAGGCGGTAACGAGTCTGTCGGACAGAGGAATATCGGTAAAGAAGCTGTCGATTTCGGCGAGCGAGGAGATTCGTGCCGGGGCGCTGCGTTTGAACTTGGAGTGATCCGCGACCAGGAACGTCTTGCGGGCCTGCGCGATGATGGTCTGGCTGACACCGACCTCCTGTATGTCGAAATCGAGCAGGTCTCCGTCGTCGTCCATCGCGGAACAACCGATGACCGCTATGTCGAACTTGAACTGGCGGATCGTTGCGACGGTCAGTGTCCCGATCAGCCCACCATCCAGCCTGCGGAGCGTCCCGCCGGTCAGAATGATTTCGCAGTCCCGGTTGGCGGCAAGGATATTGGCCACGTTCATGTTGTTGGTGACCACCATCAGATCACGGTGGTGTAGCAATTCATGCGCGACCGCCTCTGTGCTGGTGCCGATGTTAAGGAATACTGAACTGCCCTCCGGGATTTGTGCAGCACAGGCGCGCGCGATGTCCGTCTTGGCCCCTTGGTTCAGGATGCGACGCTCTTCGTACAGAATGTTGGTGGTGCCAGACGGCAGGATCGCGCCACCATGCACACGTTCCAGTCTGCCTGCCTCTGCCAGGTCCGTCAGGTCGCGCCGGATCGTTTGCAGCGTGACGCCAAACTGCTCGGCAAGTCCTTCGACCGTGACCTTGCCCTGTCTGCGGGCGGTCTCCAGAATTTCCGGGTGACGGAAAGTTTGCGACATTTGCGATCTCCTGATCCATGAATAATGCGCGTGGAGGGCGAAAAAGCAAGCGTAAGCATTCGTTTGTGCGCGGTTTTATAGCCACAGCGAGATCGCGCGAGCTTTACGGCCCTGTCAGACCGATTTCAGCTGGCTTCTGCAATAACGAACAAAAACGAAAATAATTCTTGCGAAAGTTGCGGTCCCGACCTATGCCTTGGACTTGAAACCGAACAATTGACAGGGGAGGGTCATTTGCCGGACGCGGACGCCAATTCCAATGACATTTGACCTCTTCGTCATCGGCGGCGGGATCAACGGTTGTGGCATCGCGCGCGACGCGGCCGGTCGCGGTTTGCGCGTAGCTTTGGCCGAGATGAACGATCTGGCGTCGGCGACATCTTCGGCCTCGACCAAGCTGTTTCACGGCGGCCTGCGCTATCTGGAATATTTCGAGATCAACCTTGTGCGCCATGCCCTTGAAGAGCGTGAAACATTGCTGCGCGCGATGCCACATATCAGCTGGCCGATGCGTTTCGTGCTGCCCTACAGCCCGGATATGCGCTTTGAGGGCGAAACGCCTGTCTCTCGCGTATTGAGCTGGGTGATGCCTTGGATGAAAGGCCGTCGCCCGGCCTGGATGATCCGCTTTGGCCTCTTTCTCTACGACCATCTCGGTGGGCGAAAGATACTGCCCGCGACCACAACGCTGAAATTACGTGGAACGCCCGAAGGCGCGCCGCTCCAAGACCGGTTCGAGAAAGCATATGAGTATTCCGACTGCTGGATAGAGGATTCCCGGCTGGTTGTACTGAATGCCCGCGATGCCGAAGACCGCGGCGCGCAGATCATGGTGCGGACCAAGGTCGAGGCGGCGTCGCGGGCTGGCGATCACTGGGACATCACGCTGCGCGACGGCGAGACCGGCGAGAAGCGTGTGCTGACGGCGCGGATGCTGGTGAATGCAGGCGGTCCCTGGGTTGGCGATATCATCCAGCAGAAAGCTGAATATCCGCTCCAGCGAAGGCGTGCGCCTGGTGCGCGGCAGCCACATCGTAACCCGGCGTCTTTACGATCATGACAAGTGCTATTTCTTCCAGGGCACCGACGGCCGGATCATTTTCGCCATTCCCTACGAGACCGATTTTACCCTGATCGGCACGACAGATGCCGAACATCACGACCCCGATGTAGCACCCGAATGCACGCCTCAAGAGCGGCGCTATCTGGTGGACTTCGCCAACAGCTATTTCAAGCGGGATTTGAGTGTTGAGGACATCGTCTGGACCTATTCCGGCGTGCGTCCGCTTTACGATGACGGTGCAAGCAGCGCGACAGCGGCAACAAGAGATTACACGTTGAAAGTCGATGCCACTGATGGCGCGCCGATCCTGAACATCTTTGGCGGCAAGATCACCACGTATCGCAAGCTGGCCGAGGACGCGATGGACAAGATCGTGCCGTTCTTTCCCGGCACTTCGGGGCATTGGACAGCGGGCGTGGCATTGCCCGGGGGTGATTTCGGCGTATCCGAGGTGGACAGCCTGTTCGACCGCCTGGAGCGCGATTACCCGTTCCTTAGCCCAGTCTGGGCGCGTCGTTTGGTGCGGGCCTATGGCACCGAAAGCTGGAATGTTCTGGGTGGGGCAGAGTCCGAGGCGGATCTGGGCGTAACCTTTGGGGCTACACTTACAGAGCGCGAAGTAACTTGGCTGATGACGCGCGAATACGCTCGCACCGCCGAAGATGTGATCTGGCGGCGCAACAAGTTGGGTCTACGTCTTAGCCGCGACGAAGTCACGAAACTTGACCAGTGGATGGATGCATACACACTCGCTTGTTCACGCAACCACGACAGTGCATCGATGGACGGGAAACACACATGACTTTGCTTTTGAAAGGTGTCTCGAAAGTGGTCGGCGGTCAGATCCACATCCAACCGACCGACCTGGAGTTGCAGAAGGGCACGATGAACGTTCTGCTTGGGCCGACGCTTTCGGGCAAGACCTCGCTGATGCGACTGATGGCCGGGCTTGATGTGCCCAACACAGGCAAGGTCTTCTGGAACGGCGAGGATGTGACCGGCCAGCGCGTACAGGACCGCAAGGTCGCAATGGTTTACCAGCAGTTCATCAACTACCCGTCCATGACGGTGTACGAAAATATCGCGTCGCCGATGAAGCTGGTGGGCAAGTCGCGGGCCGAGATCGATGCGGCAGTGCGCGAAACCGCTGAACTGATGCAACTGACACCGATGCTGGATCGAAAGCCGCTTGAACTTTCGGGCGGTCAGCAACAGCGCTGTGCGCTGGCCCGCGCGTTAGTGAAAAATGCCGGACTGGTTTTGCTGGACGAACCCCTGGCGAACCTCGACTACAAACTGCGCGAGGAACTGCGCGCGGAAATCCCCAAGATATTCGAAAAGTCCGGCTCGATCTTTGTCTATGCGACGACGGAACCGGAAGAAGCGCTTTTGTTGGGCGGCAACACAGCCACATTGTGGGAAGGTCGGGTGACGCAGTTTGGCCCCACGCCGTCGGTTTATCGCCGCCCGGTCGATGCAACAACTGCGCGGGTGTTCTCTGATCCGCCGATGAATTTTCTGACCGTCTCCAAGGCGGACGGCAAACTGTCATTTGGTGACGGCCAGTCTGTCCCTGTACCCGAGGGGCTGGCGCAGCACGCCGATGGCACCTACACCGCTGGCTTTCGCCCCAATCATCTGGAGTTGAGCCCCAAAGTCTCAGGGTCCATGACCTTCAAGACCAGACTGAACGTGACCGAAATCACCGGCTCTGAAACCTTTGTTCATCTTGATCATCAGGGCGAGCGCTGGGTGGGTCTGATTCACGGCGTCCAGAGCCTGCAACTTGGTCAGCAACTAGAGGTTTTTCTGGATCCCGCACACGTTTATATATTCGACACAAATGGCGACCTTGTGTCTGCAGCCCCGTATGCGGAGGCTGCATGATGGCCAAGATCACACTCGACAACCTGGCGCATTCCTATTTGCCAAATCCGAAATCCGAGGATGATTTCGCCCTCAAGGAGCTGAACCACGACTGGGCCGATGGTGAGGCATATGCTCTGCTCGGCGCGTCGGGCTGCGGTAAGTCCACGCTTCTGAACATAATTTCGGGGCTGCTAAATCCGTCGCAGGGCCGCATCTTGTTCAACGACAAGGACGTGACGCACGCGCCGACCGCGGAACGCAACATCGCGCAAGTGTTTCAGTTTCCCGTGGTCTACGACACCATGACGGTGCGCGACAACCTTGCCTTCCCGCTGCGCAATCGCGGCTCGGACCGGGCCTATGTGGCAGAGCGCGTTGGCAAGATCGCCGCGATGATCGGTATGGAGGCAGAGCTGGACCGCAAGGCCCGCGGACTGACGGCCGACGCAAAACAGAAGATCAGCCTAGGCCGCGGCATGGTCCGCGAAGACGTGAACGCGCTGCTTTTCGACGAGCCACTGACCGTCATCGATCCGCATATGAAGTGGGAATTGCGGACCCAGTTGAAATCGCTTCACCATGAATTCGGGCACACGATGATCTACGTGACCCACGACCAGACAGAGGCACTGACGTTCGCCGACAAAGTGGTCGTCATGTACGACGGTCGCGTCGTGCAGATCGGCACGCCGCAAGAGCTGTTCGAGCGGCCCGCACACACATTCGTCGGTTATTTCATCGGCTCGCCGGGGATGAATCTGTTCGACGCTGAAATCAACGGCACGACGGCGCAGATCGAAGGCGTGCAAGTTGCGCTCGGGGCCGGCTACCCGATCGCTTCCGGAAAGGTGCAGGTCGGGGTCCGGCCGGAGTTTATCAAGCTATCGACTGATGGCACCGGTGTGCCTGCCAGGATCACTCGCGTCGAGGATGTGGGGCGTCACAAGATCATCCGACTTGATGTCGCGGGTCGCGAAATCAGCGCGATTGCCGACGAAGGCGCTGATATCTCGGCCGATGCAAACCACATCGTTTTTCAAACCGAAGGCATCAACGTCTATGCCGACGATTGGCGCATCGCCGCCGAAGGGGAGGCCGCACAATGAACAAGACAGTCAATCAAAAGGCCTGGTTCCTCGTGCTGCCCGTGCTGGTGCTGGTGGCGTTCTCGGCGGTCATTCCGTTGATGACAGTGGTCAACTATTCGGTTCAGGACACCTTTGGAAACAACGTGTTTTTCTGGGCAGGACTTGAGTGGTTCTCGAACATGCTCGATTCCCAGAGGATGTGGGACGCGCTGTGGCGGCAACTGGCGTTCTCTGCGATCATTCTCGCGATCGAAGTCCCCTTGGGCATTTTCGTAGCCCTCAACATGCCCAAGAAAGGGTTCTGGGCCTCGTTCTGTCTGGTGCTGATGTCGCTGCCGCTTCTGATACCCTGGAACGTGGTTGGCACGATCTGGCAGATCTTCGGGAGAGTGGACATCGGCCTGCTGGGATACACACTCGACAAGCTTGGCATCTCTTACAACTACACCCAGGATTTCGTCGCCGCATGGGCCACCGTTATCGTGATGGATGTCTGGCACTGGACATCGCTTGTGGCTTTGCTGGCCTATGCCGGATTGCAGTCGATCCCCGACGCCTACTATCAGGCGGCAAAGATCGATCAGGCGAGCCGCTGGAAGGTTTTCCGCTACATCGAACTGCCAAAGATGGCAGGCGTTCTGATGATCGCGATCCTTCTGCGATTCATGGACAGCTTCATGATCTACACTGAGCCGTTCGTCGTGACCGGGGGCGGGCCGGGTAACGCGACGACATTCCTGTCAATTGATCTGGTAAAGATGGCGCTCGGGCAGTTCGACCTCGGCCCCGCCGCCGCGTTTTCGCTGATGTACTTCCTGGTGATCTTGCTGATTTCATGGGTGTTCTACACGGTAATGACCAACCTCGACAAAAGGGATGGCGTGTGATGACTGACACGACGGTGATTACGGCCAAACGGCGCCAGTTTCGGCTCAATGGATCTGCCATCGTCATGGGGCTCTATTTGCTCTTCCTGCTCCTGCCGATCTACTGGCTGGTGAACATGAGCCTCAAGACCAACTCGGAGATCCTCGGGGCGTTCTCACTATGGCCGCGCGACCTGACGGTCGCGAATTACGCCAAAATACTCACCGACCCAAGCTGGTACATGGGCTACGTAAATTCGCTGATCTACGTGGTGATGAACACCGTGATTTCGCTCGCCGTCGCACTGCCCGCCGCCTATGCCTTCAGCCGCTACACGTTCATGGGCGACAAACACCTGTTTTTCTGGCTGCTCACTAACCGGATGGCACCGCCAGCAGTGTTCGCGCTGCCGTTCTTTCAGCTCTATTCGTCAGTCGGCCTCTTCGACACCCACATCGCAGTGGCTTTGGCGCATTGTCTTTTCAACGTGCCGTTGGCGGTCTGGATCCTTGAAGGGTTCATGCGCGGTGTCCCGAAGGAAATTGACGAAACGGCGTATCTCGACGGCTATTCGTTCCCGCGCTTCTTCATCCGCATCTTCACACCTCTGATCGCCAGCGGAATTGGCGTCGCGGCCTTCTTCTGCTTCATGTTCTCATGGGTGGAACTACTGTTGAGCCGTACGTTGACCACGGTAGACGCCAAGCCGATCGCCGCAATCATGACCCGCACCCAAGGGGCGGCAGGCATAGATTGGGGCGTGCTTGCCGCCGCGGGTGTTCTGACGCTCGTGCCGGGTGCATTGGTGATCTATTTCGTCCGCAACTACATTGCCAAGGGCTTTGCCCTGGGCCGGGTTTAAGGGAGGTATTGAACAATGGACTGGATGGCCTGGACGCTGCCCACCGCAATCTTCTTTGGCGTAATCGCCTGCCTGCTGATCACCTTTACGGTGCTGGCAATCAAATACCCAGAGACGCCCCGCGCAGGCATCCTCGGGATCGAAACGACCCGTGGTGATCGCTTGTTCATCACACTTTTGGGCTCGGCCTTTATCAACTTGATCTGGCTGGGTCTTGAAGTCGGGCCGCAGCCCTACGCGCTGCTTGCCTGCCTTGTCTATGCCGCAGCGGTATTCCGCTGGGTCTAGGACGTACGACTGGCGCGTCCGGAGACTTGCCGGGCGGCCGAAAACCAGAAACAGTTCAATAGAACCTAGGGAGGACTAATATGAACTTACCCCTCAAATCAACGACTGCGCTGGGTGCCATGGTGGCGCTTTTGGCAGGGCCGGTCTGGGCCGACATGGACGCCGCAAACGGCTTCCTCGACACTGAGATCAATGGTCTCTCTGTCCTGTCGCGCGCCGATCAGGAAGCCGAGATGCAGTGGTTCATCGATGCCGCCAGCACCGATGGCTGGCATGGAGATCAAGGTGGTCTCGGAAACCATCACCACGCATGAATATGAAAGCCAGGTGCTTGCCCCGGCGTTCACCGCAATCACCGGCATCAAGGTCACGCATGACCTGATCGGCGAAGGCGACGTTGTCGAAAAGCTGCAAACGCAGATGCAGTCGGGCGAGAACATCTATGATGGCTACGTCAACGACAGCGACCTGATCGGCACCCACTGGCGCTATCAGCAGGTGCGCAACCTGACCGACTGGATGGCGGAGGAAGGCGCGGATGTTACCAATCCGGGTCTCGATCTGGCAGACTTCATCGGTACACAGTTCACCACCGCGCCCGACGGAAAGCTCTACCAGCTTCCCGATCAGCAGTTCGCGAACCTCTACTGGTTCCGCTACGACTGGTTCAACGACGAAAAGAACAAGGCCGATTTCAAAGAGAAGTACGGCTACGATCTGGGCGTTCCAGTCAACTGGTCGGCGTATGAAGATATCGCCGAATTCTTCACCGGTCGTGATCTGTCGCATCTTGGTGTCGAGGGCGAGGTCTATGGCAACATGGACTACGGCAAGAAAGACCCGTCGTCTTGGCTGGCGCTATACCGATGCATGGATGTCGATGGCCGGCATGGGTGATGTCGGTGAACCGAACGGACTGCCGGTCGATGAATGGGGTATTCGCGTCAACGAGAACTCACAGCCTGTTGGCTCTTGTGTTGCGCGCGGCGGTGCCACCAACTCGCCGGCGGCTGTCTATGCCGTTGAACAAGCGATCGACTGGCTGAAGAAATACTCGCCACCGGAAGCCGCAGGCATGACGTTTGGGAAGCCGGTCCGATCCCTGCGCAGGGCAATGTCGCCCAGCAGATGTTCTGGTATACCGCGTTTACCGCAGCGACGGTCGAGCCCGGCCTGCCGGTCATGAATGAAGACGGCACGCCGAAATGGCGCATGGCGCCATCGCCACACGGCGTTTACTGGAAAGACGGCCAGAAAATCGGCTATCAGGATGCCGGTTCCTGGACACTCATGAAATCCACCCCCGTCGATCGTGCCAAGGCTGCCTGGCTCTACGCCCAGTTCGTGACGTCAAAAACCATCGATCTGAAGAAAGTCGATGTCGGTCTTACCTTCATTCGTGAGTCCACCATTAATTCGCAACACTTCACTGATCGTGCGGACAAACTTGGTGGTCTGATCGAGTTTTACCGCTCTCCGGCCCGTGTTCAGTGGTCGCCGACCGGTACCAACGTTCCTGATTATCCAAAGCTGGCTCAACTGTGGTGGCAGAACATTGGTGATGCGATGTCAGGTGCTAAAACAGCGCAGGAAGCGCTGGATGGCCTCTGCGACGCTCAGGAGAAAGTGCTCGAGCGTCTGGAACGTGCAGGCGTACAGGGCGACATCGGTCCGAAAATGAACGAGCCGCAGGATCCGGAATACTGGTATTCGCAACCCGGCTCGCCCGTTGCCAAGCTTGAGAATGAAGATGAAGAGCCGATGACGGTCAGTTACGACGAGCTGATCAAGTCCTGGCAGTAAGTCTTTGACAATTGGCCGGGGCGCAGGCGGCGCCCCGGCCTTTTTTTGCGGCGGCCCGAAGGGCCAGAATGCCGCACCACACAGCACGATGTTCCATATCTTTGCCATCGATCAGGGCACCACGTCCTCGCGCGCCATCGTCTTTGACGCATCGATGCGTATCAAAGCGGTCGCCCGGAGTTCTGATGAAATCACCCGGCGAGGTGGTTATTTCTGCGGAATGCCCGCGATATAGGTCTGCGCAACCGAGCGGTCGTCGCCCATGATCTGCAGAACGAAAAGCTCTTCATCCAATGTCTCGGCCCGCTCCATGCGAAGTTCCATCGCCGGGGTCGCCCTGGCGTCGAGCACAACTATATCCGCTTCGGTTCCGGCATCGAGTGTGCCGATCCTGTCGGCTAGCCCAAGCACGGCGGCATTGCCCCGCGTGATCCAGTCGAAGGCGCGCAAGGTGTGCAGTTTCTGGTCCTGCAATTGCAGGATCTTGTAGCCCTCGTTCAGGGTCTGAAGCATAGAATAGCTTGTTCCTGCACCGATATCGGTGGCAATCGCGCTTGCCACCCCAGCCTCGCGCAGGCCTGCATCGTCGAAGCAGCCCGATCCCAGAAAAAGGTTCGAGGTCGGGCAGAATACCGGATGCGCCCCGGTGTCAGCCATCGAGGCGACCTCGCGGTCAGACAAATGAATGCAATGGCCAAGCAGCATCTTGTCGCTCAGCAGGCCATAGGTTTCGTAGATGTGCAGGTAGTCCTTCGCGGCGGGGTAAAGCGAGGTCGCAAAGGCAATCTCGTCGAGGTTTTCAGACAGATGCGTTTGCACGTGACACTCGGGATGCGCGGCGGCAAGCGCGCCCGCCATCTCCATCTGTTCCGGTGTCGAGGTGATCGCAAAGCGTGGCGAGATCGCGTAGCCCAACCGACCGCGACCGTGCCATTTCCCGATCAGCGCCCTGCTGTCGTCGTAACTAGATTGCGGCGTATCGAGCACCGCCTCGGGCGCGTTGCGGTCCATCATTACCTTGCCGCCGATCATCCGCATATCGCGCCGTGCCGCCTCGGCGAAATAGGCCTCGGCAAAGGCCGCGTGGACCGAGCAATAGGCGACGGCGGTCGTGGTGCCGTGACCGGTCAGGATATCGAAAAACCGCGTTGCTATCGCGGCTGAGTGCTCGGGATCGACGAACCGGGCCTCCTCTGGGAAGACGTAGCCGTTGAGCCAGTCGAGCAACTGACTACCCCAGGACGCCACGACCTGGGCCTGCGGGAAGTGGATATGCGTGTCGATGAACCCCGCCATCAGAAGGTGCGGGCGATGATCGGTGACCGGCAGCAGTCGGCGCCTGCGGCGACGACCGTCGTCGATAACTCGCCCGCGGCTGCGATCATCCCGTCCTGGATCAGAAGCGCGCCGTCTTCGACATAGCTGTAGGCGTCGGTGTCGGTGCCATCCCGGGTTCGCGGTGGAACGTCAGCAAGCGTCCGCGCAGCAGGGTATCGGTCATGGGAAATTAGTCCTGGATGGGTCGAAGAGCGGGGCGGCGCGTCCGACCGCCCCGGCGGAATTGTCAGGCGCGCCCACCTGGAAGGTCGGTCGTCCATGAAGATCAGGCTCATCGGGGACGATAATCCGATGTTCCAGATCTTCCTTTGGCGCGATCATCGGATAGATGCAGCAGGAACGCCGCCGATGATCAGGTAGCCGATGGTGATCCCGTCGAACTGCGGCATCTGCAGGTGTAGCTGCATGGATGATCCCGATCGACGACATCACCGCCGCCGCGATCGCAAACCCACCTGCGTTCTGGAACCGCCCGTCGATCACGTCCGGCGACGATCGCGCCCCAGATCAGGCCGGTGATGATCGCGCCCTGCGACAGCGCCAGATGGCCCTCGTAATGCGCGCCTTCCATCAGCAGGGCGGCCGTCAGCTCGGCATCGCCCAGACGCCGGCAAGCCCTTCGACCCCGATGGTGCGCAGGCGCGTTCATCAGCGAGCCCCATTTGGTGATCAGGAAGGCCGAGATGTGCGGCAGGATCGCGAAGGCCACGGCGGCCATATGCGCTGGCTTGACCGACATGGCGGTGTTGGTGATCAGGCTGACCGACACGAAGACCAGAACCGGTGCCGCTGCCGCAATCGGGATCAGGCCCGTCAGGAAGGCACAGCAACCCGAGGAAGGCCGCCGACCGCGATCACCAGCGCCACACCGATGATGTAGCCTGCATGCGCGTCCATCCGCTTGTAGGCGGGATGGCCGATATAGACCGTGGTCGGGAACGGCGAGCCGAACAGCGCGCCGATCATCGTGCCGGCGCCATCGGTGACCTGACAGACCGCCACCGGATAGCTGGTCGCCTGCGGCCTCGGCGGATTTCGACGTTGTTCATCGTTTCGATGAAATTGTAGATCTGCACCGGGATCAGGACGAGGAACAGTTCGGGATTGGCGAACAGATACTGGATGCCCGACGATCAGGTCGCCGAAATAGGGCAGCGGGCGGGTAGAAGCCGATGCCCTCGGTGTTGAAGCGACGACTGCCCGAGCAGATCGCGATCACCGTGCCGACGCCGATGGCCACCAGACCGGCGGGAATGTTGCCCGGCAGGCGGAAGCGCCCGATCAGACCCCAGAGGATGAACAGCAGCGACGTGAAGCCGATGATCGGATGCTCGAAGATTTCGGTCAAGCGGAACCGACCCGATGAAGACCAGCGCGATGCCGCAAAGCGTGCCCAGCATGCCCGCGCGCGGCGTGATCCGCTTGAGGAACGGGCCGACGATGGCGCCGAAGGCCGCGACGATACCGCCCATGAAGCCCGCGCCGATGCCGACCTGCCAGGCCAGCAGCGGATCACTGGTCGCCCAGTAGATCGGGCCGATGACGCCGAACAGATAGACGAACATCACCGGCGTCGAGATGCCGTAGGGCAGGGCGGTGACGTCCCTGCCCTGCTTGTTGGCGACCCATTTCGCCATCGAGGTATAGACCGCGACACCGGCGAGGATCGCGATGGCCGCGCCCGGAACGATGCGGCCGAAGACGATCTCGGCGGGCATCTGAAAGACGAACTGGCAGACGCCCGACAGCATCATCAGGTTGACGAGGTTGTCGGTGAACAACGCCCAGAAGGCGTTGAAATCGCTGCGCGCGAACAGTTTGTAGCTGTAGGTCGCGTCCGATCATGTCAGGGCTCCTCCCTGGTTGATGTCTGGTCTGCCGCGCGCTCTTCTTGCTGCGGGCTTTGCGGCGGTTGGTTTGTCGGCATTACGGACTGGTCGCGGCTTCTCGCGGTTGCGATACCGTCAGTGTCGTCAGACACTTCGGCCACGACGAAGGCCGCGATAACCTCGGGCCGCTTGTCGCTGCTGCCGCTGGCCCCGATCGGGCAGGTCAGCCGTGTCGTAGACAGGTCGGCGTGCGCTCTGTTGGCAATAGCCCGTTGCGAATTTCGCGCGTTTGGTGGCCGAACCGATCAGCCCGACATAGGCTGCGTCGCGGCGCGACAGCGCTTCGGAGGTCAGCAGAAAATCGAGCGCATGGTCGTGGGTCAGAACGATGAAGGCGCTGCCCTTCGGCGCGTTGCGGATGTCCGCCTCGGGTAAGGCCGAGCGGCGCTTTTCCACACGGCGGTAGAACAGCGCCAGTTCCTCGGCGCGACTGTCGATCAGGATGCAATTGCACCGGCAGGGCCTGAAAGCAAGCCGCAAGCGCGCGTCCGACATGACCGGCGCCCAGAATATAGACATGCGGGTTTGCGGCTTTCCGCGCCTCCTCGCTTCTGGCATGCGCGCATCCGGTCTGGCATCGCTCATCCGCGACAGGCTCAGTTCGACGCGCCCGCCGCAGCATTGGCCGATCTCGGGCCCAAGCGGCACGTCCATATCGAAGCGGCGCTCGCCACCGCGAAGCATCGCGCGCGCCTTGTCGATGGCCATATATTCCAACTGCCCGCCGCCGATCGTGCCGCAAGATCCGGCTTCGGCCACGAACATCTCGGCCCCGACCTCACGCGGAGAAGAGCCGCGCACGCGGGTCAGCCGGATGTGAACGACTTCCGTGCGGCCTTTGAAGAAATCGGCAAGCGACATTGCCTTACGCGCCCGCTGAGCCGCTCGATGGCCAGAAGCACACGTTCGGGCGTGGCCGGGGCATCGAGTCTTGGGCAGGTCTTGTAATCGGCGACACTTGCGACAGCCATCGACAGCGCCTCGAAGACCGAAATACCCAGCATGAAGGGCGGCTCGCCGACAGCCTTAGAGCGCTTGATCGTGTTTTCGCGGTTCTCGGACCAATCGGCCAGCCGGACGTTGAAGACGCGCGGTCGGTCAGAGGCCAGCGGGATCTTGTAGGTCGAGGGCGCATGGGTACGAAGTTGCCCGCGCTCGTCCCACCAAAGCTCCTCGGTCGTCAGCCACCCCATGCCTTGCACGAACGCGCCTTCGACCTGACCCTATATCCAGATCAGCGTTCAGCGAGCGGCCCACATCATGCAGGATGTCGGTGCGGTCGACCTGGTATTCACCGGTCAGCGTGTCGATCGTCACCTCGGAACAGGCAGCGCCGTAGGCGAAGTAGTAGAACGGACGCCCCTTTCCGGTTGCCCGGTCCCAGTGGATTTTAGGCGTCTTGTAGAACCCCGCGGCGGACAGCTGAACCCGCGCCATATAGGCTTGCTTGATGAAATCCGAAAACGGGATCGAACTCGGTGCCGATATGAACATGGCTGTCGGCAAATCGGATGGTGTCGGGCTTGGCCTGCCATTTCTCCGCCGCGAAGGCGATAAGCCGCGCCTTGATCTGCTCGCAGCGCGTCCAAAGCCGCCATGCCGTTCAGGTCGGACCCCGAGGACGCCGCCGTGGCCGATGTGTTGGGCACCTTCTCGGTCGTTGTCTTGGTGATCTTGACGCGCGAGAAATCGACACCGAACGCATCCGCCGCGACCTGCGCCACCTTGGTGTTCAGCCCCTGACCCATCTCTGTGCCGCCGTGGTTGAGCGCGATCGAGCCGTCATTATAGATATGCACCAGCGAGCCCGCCTGATTGTACCAGGTGGCGGTGAACGAGATGCCAAACTTCACCGGTGTCAGCGCGATCCCCTTGCGGGTGATGCCGCCTTTCGCGTTGTGCTCCAGCACAGCCTTGCGGCGGGTCTGATAGTCAGCACTGTCTTCCAGCTCATCGACGATGCGCCCGATAACATTGTCCTCGACGGTCTGGTGATACGGCGTCACATCCCGGCCATCGGAGCCGTAGAAATTGGCGCGGCGCACGTCCAGCGTGTCCCGGCCAAGCTTGTAGGCAATCTCTTCCATGATCCGCTCGGCCACAATGACCCCCTGCGGTCCCCCGAAGCCGCGAAACGCGGTGTTCGAGACCGTGTTGGTCTTCATCGGATGCGAAGTGAGGCGCACGTTCGGATAATAATAGGCATTGTCGGCATGAAACAGCGCCCGGTCCGTCACCGGACCGGAAAGGTCAGAGGAAAAGCCGCAGCGGGCGGCAAACTCGCCGGCGACCGCCTCGATCCGGCCGTCGTCGTCAAAGGCCACATCATAGTCGATCACGAAGTCATGGCGCTTGCCGGTCGCGGACATATCGTCGTCGCGGTCGGGGCGGATCTTGACGGCGCGGTTCCACTTCTTGGCGGCAATGGCCGCCACCGCGCAAAACAGGTTCATCTGGGTTTCCTTGCCACCGAACCCACCGCCCATGCGACGGACATTGACGGTCACGGCATTGGAATTCACGCCAAGAACCTTGGCCACCATGTGCTGCGCCTCGCTCGGGTGCTGGGTCGAGGAATGGACGATCACGTCCTCATCCTCGCCCGGAATGGCAAAAGCGATATGGCCTTCAAGATACATGTGATCCTGACCGCCGACCCGCATCTGCCCGGCGACCCGGTGCGCGGCTTTGTCGAAAGCAGGCCCCACATCGCCGCGTTCAAGTTTCAGCGGCGGAGTCACGTAGCGGATAATCCTGCTGTCGCGCTTCGGCGGCGTCCAGCACATGCGGCAGATCTTCGTAATCGACCTTGACGAGCTTCGCCGCACGACGCGCGGCATCGCGGGTCTCGGCGATGACAGCGAACATCGGCTGGCCCCAGAATTCGACCTTATCGACCGCAAAAATCGGCTCATCATTCAGGCCGGTCGGGCTGACATCGTTTTCTCCGGGGATATCCTTGGCGGTCAGTACATCGACCACGCCGGGGGCGGCCCTGACGGCCGACAGGTCGATACCGCGCACCCTTGCGTGCGCGCGTTCGGAAAGCCCGAGATAGGCGTGCAGCGTGCCGACGGGTTCGGGAATATCATCGGCATATTCGGCGCGTCCCGTGACATGTTTGATCGCCGAGTCGTGGCGCGGGTCTTGGCGTGTGATTGCGTCTTCCATGATCGTTCCTCCCGTTACGCCCGAACCAGTTGGGCATCGGCGCCTGCGCCGGATTGCTCGGCAAAGAAGCGCCGGAACAGGTTTTGCGACACTTTCAGGCGATAATCGGCAGAAGCGCGCCAATCGCTGAGCGGTGTGAAATTCGCCGACAGCTTGGCGGCGGCGGCAATGAAAGACGCCTCGCTGAAATCTGCTCCGATGAGTGCCTTCTCGGCGTTGCTCGCGCGTTTCGGTGTCGCGGCCATGCCGCCAAAGGCGATGCGGGCATCTGCAATCTTGCCGGCCGCAACGCTGACGTTGAACGCGGCACAGACCGAAGAGATATCCTCGTCACGCCGCTTGGAAATCTTGTAGGCCGCATGCAGGTCGCCCTTGGCGGGCCGGGGCACGATGATCTCTTCCAGAAACTCGCCTTCGGCCAGATCCTGCTTGCCGTAATCGACGAAAAACTCCTCGACCGGAATGGTCCGGCGCTTCTTGCCCCGCCGCAGCGTGATGCTGGCCCGCAGCGCGATCAGCACGGGCGGCGTGTCGCCGATCGGTGATCCGTTGGCGACATTGCCGCCGATCGTGCCCATATTGCGGATCTGCCATCCCGCGATCCGGTCCCAGAAAGTCGCAAGATGCGGGTATTCGCCGCAAAGGACGCCAGCGCAGTCGGTGTAGCTGACGCCCGCGCCGATGCGGATATCGCGGTCGCGCAACTCGACCTCGCGCAGGCCATCGAGATGGCCAAGGAAGATCACCGGCGAAATATCCTTTAGAAACTTCGTGACCCAAAGCCCCACATCCGTCGCCCCGGCTACCATCGTGGCCTTGGGGTTCTCGACCAGCACTTCGGCAAGATCATCGACATCGGCGGGCAGGATGATGCGGCTCTTGCCCTTGGTCACCTCGACGCGGCTACCGTCGCGAAGCTTGGAAAGCCGTGCTGTGATCTCTGCGCGCTCGACATTCAGCGCGTCGTCGGCGGGGCTGCCGTATCCGGTCACCGCCTTGGCGGCGCGGATGATCGGCGCATAGCCCGTGCAGCGGCAAAGATTGCCCTGGATCGCGGTTTCGATCTCGGCCTCGGTGGGGTCGGGATTCTGCATCCAGAGAGCGTAGAGCGACATCACGAACCCCGGCGTGCAAAAGCCGCACTGGCTGCCGTGATGTTCAACCATCGCCTGCTGCACGGGATGCAGCTTGCCCTCAGGGCCGGTCAGGTATTCGACAGTCACCACGTGGCAACCGTCGAGCGAAGCCAGAAGCCGGATGCAGGCGTTCACCGCCTCATAGCGCAGCTCGCCTTGATAAAGACGACCCACAAGCACCGTGCAGGCACCGCAATCGCCCTCGGCGCAGCCTTCCTTGGTGCCGGTCAGGCGGTGATCCAGCCGCAGAAAATCGAGCAACGTGTCCGTGGCCGCGACCCGGTCAAGCGTGATATCGCGCCCGTTCATCACAAACCTGATTTCAGCACGTGTCGGCATCGCATTACCCCCGATTTGGACTCAGTCGATTGAGTTGCTTCATCTTGACGCAAAGTTAACTTCGAAAATACGCCGCCGGATGGTAAGCTTTTTCAACGTTTCGTAGATAATCACCGAGGGTGTCCGATGCCGTATCTGGAAAGCCTGCGTGTTTTTGTACGGGTGGTAGAGCTTGGCAGCATCACTGCGGGCGGGCGCGATCTGCGGCTTACGCCAGCGGTTGCGAGCAACCGTATCAAGGAACTGGAAAGGCGACTCGACGTGCGGCTCTTCAACCGCACGACACGCAAGCTGACACCGACAGAGGCGGGCCACAGCCTTTACGATCATGCCCGCCGCGTTGTCGAAGACCTTGAACACGCCGAGGCGGTGATCGCCGGTTTCGCAGGCAGTCCGCGCGGTGTAATCCAGGTCACCGCGCCATTGGGGCTTGGCAAGCGCATCGTGGCGCCCCTGATCCCGCAATTCGTGGACGACTACCCCGACATTTCGATCCGGCTCAGGCTTTCGGACAGAAAGGTCGACCTGCTGGAAGACGGATTGGACGTGGCATTCTTTATCGGTCTGCCGCCGGATTCCACGCTGAAACTACGCAAGATCGCTGATTGCCCCCGGATACTTTGTGCCTCGCCGAACTATCTTGCCAGGCGCGGAGTGCCGAAAACACCTGACGATCTGGCAAGGGAAGAGCACAATTGCCTGTTGCTCCGCTTCCCGCGATCACCGGAATATTTCTGGACCCTGCAAACCCCCGCCGGTCCGCGAAAGATCGAACTATCGGGGTCTTATGATTCCGACGATGGCGATGTGCTGACAGGCTGGGCGCTGGATCACAGGGGCATCGTGAACAAGCCGGTTTTTGACGTGGTCGAGCATCTGAAAGCCGGGCGACTTGTCGAGGTTTTGCCCGATACCCCGCCGGTTGCCGCAATCTTCGGGTGCCTCTACCCGCATCGCAGATTGCAGGATCCAAAGATCCGGATGTTCATCGATTTCGTGATCGAACGCAGCCGCGATCAGGTTCGCGCGCCGAGCCCTGACAAGGCGGGCACGCCGCGCGGCGCGTCCTTTTAACCATGTCCCGCGCTCGTTAATGCCGCTCGGACGCTAAGGCGCGATGAGTTTCGCGCCTTCGAGGATAGAATAAACCGGCTTGCCGGTCACCGCGCGGATCGCGTCAGCATATGGCGGCAAGTTGCCACATTCGAGCAGGATCGCAGCAAGATCAGGCTGTGCCGCACAAATACTCTTCGCTTTACCGATGGCGGCCGCTTGAATGGCTTCACGGTCAATCTTCGCCGGTTGCTGCGCCTTGGGAACGAGGATTGCCGAGGCAAATGCGGCGCAATCCTCCATTCCTGTGATGACCGCTTGCCCGGGTGCGATACCGGCGGCATGCAGCGCGAAGTGACCGAGGCTGGGCATTGACGCCGTGATAATTCCGATTGATCGGTTTGCATGTGCCACCCGGATAACCGGGAACAACGAAAGTGCGGAGACCATCACAGGTATCGTAACAGAGGCTGCCACCTGCTGTTGGATGGTCACAAGAAACCCGCAGGTCGAGGTCAACGCCACGGCGCCCTCGGCCTCTAGCGACTTTGCCGCAGTGCAGAACGCCGAAACCAGCGCAGAATCGGGTTGCCCGTCGCGAACGATATCGGTGCTACCGGCGAGTTCAATCACCCGTGTGCGGGCGGGTCGGTGATAGCTGTCGGGGTTGCCTGCATCGCCCAGGATACGTTCGAAGGCCGTGTCGAGCATCAGGACACCGATAAACCCGCTCATTTGCGGCGGCCAAAAATTGCTGGGGTTGCGTAGATCGGGACTTGGGCCGCTGCGATGAACAGGGCGAGGGCTGGGTTGGCCGGTAAAACAGCCAGATAAAACGAGATATTACGGTTGCCGTACATAAGCCCGATCGCACTTGCGGTGTCCGTATCAGTGGCCCGCCGTGCGACAAACGCCGCCGCCATATGCCCACCAAGATTCAGTACCAACGCAAGAGCCAATAGCGTCAGGGCCTGATAGGGGTTGGCCTGAATGAAGGCAGTGACACCGTCGAAAAGCGGAAACAGAAACAAAACCATCGCCAAGGCTGCAACGCCGTTGAACGCATCGGCGTTTGTCGCGATCCGGCCCTTCCCGATCAGACCTTGCAACGTGATCCCGATGATGAATCCACCCGTGATGATGACGGCCATTCTAAGCGCTATTGTGCCCAAAGCGATATCAGCCTGGATATCCACAAGCGCGAGGGTCAGCGGCCCCAGAACGGGCAGTGCTATGGTCGCAAGCAGCCCCACTTGCAGTGTAATCCGCGCGTTGTACCCCAGCAACAGCGCCAAGCTTGCCGCTGAACTGATCGGCGGGGCCATGCCAAAAACCGCAAGTGCCAGCAGCGTGTCCGGACCAGCGCCAAGAAGTCTTCCAAGCCCGACCAGCATCACGCAGGTCAGTGGCAGGAACGCGATCACAAGGCTCATCAAAACGATCAGCCTGCGCAGTTGTACCAGTTCGGACAAGACGGCGCGAATATCGAGCCTTGCGATTGCCAGCCCCAGGACCAACGACACCAGAAACGGCAACCACGGCCTCGACATCGCCGACAGTCCCGGCAGCAGCGCGACGACCACCATGCCGCACAACATGATGCCGGCCGCATGGCGGCCCGCGAACCGAAGCAGCCTCATCGTGTCAGAAGCTGGTCTGGAAGCCATGTCGCCAAACCGGGAAAGGCGACCAGCACGCCAACCATCACGACCATGATGCCAAACATCGGCAGCGCCGTTTTGGCGATATAGGTGATGTCATGATTGGTCATGGATTGCAGCACGAACAGGTTGAACCCGATGGGGGGTGTAATCTGCGCCATTTCAACCACCACAACGACGAAGATCCCAAACCAGATCAGATCAATGCCTGCGGCACGGATCATCGGCTCGATGATCGCCATCGTCAGGACCACGGCGGAAATGCCATCAAGAAACATCCCGATGATGATGTAGAAGACCGTCAGCGCCGCGATCAGCGCGACGGGCGACAGCTCGAACGTGGCGATCCATCCGGCCAGCGCGCGCGGCAACCCGGTGAAGCCCATTGACAGTGACAGGAATGCCGCCCCCATCAGGATCAGGGCGATCATCGCGCTGGTGCGGGTGGCCCCAAGCAGGCTTTCGATGAAGGTTTCACGGTTAAGCGAGCCTTGCATTGCGGCAAGAAGCAGCGCCCCGATCACGCCAAAGGCCGCAGCTTCAGTCGGGGTGGCATAGCCGGTATACATCGACCCGATCACCACGACGACCAGCGCGATGACAGGCACCAACAGGGTCGAGTTCTTGAGCGCCTCGACAAAGCCGATCGCGGGTTCGGGTTCGGGGCGTTGAGATGGGCGCAGGTAGTACCACGCCACAATGTAGGACATGAACATTCCGGCAAGCACCAGGCCGGGCAGAACGCCGGCCATGAAAAGCTTGGTGATGCTTTCCTTCACCGTCACCCCGTAGACGATCAGCGTCAGCGAGGGCGGGATCATCAGCCCAAGCGTGGCAGCCCCCGCCAACGTGCCGATGGTCATGAACTCGGGGTAGCCGCGCTTTCTGCAATTCGGGGATCGACATCTTGCCGACCGTGGTCAGGGTTGCCGCCGATGATCCCGACACAGCCGCAAAGACGGTGCAGCCAACGACATTGGTATGCAGCAGGCCGCCGGGGATGCGGGCCAGCCAGGGGGCCAGACCTTTGAACATATCCTCGGAAAGGCGCGTGCGATACAGCACCTCACCCATCCAGATGAACAGCGGCAGCGCAGTCAGCGTCCAGCTGCTGGAACTGGTCCAGACGGTGATGATCATCGCATTGCCGGGATTGCGCGAGGTGAAGCCGATCATCCCGATATAGGCCACCCCCATCAGCGCAAGCCCGACCCAAATGCCGGACCCGAGCAGGAAGAACATCACAAATAGGAAGATGCCGATCTTGAGGGCAACAGCGTCACGGTCAAACCCGGTCATGGCTTGCGTAGCGCCATAGACAAGCAGCAACACAGCCCCGACCATGATCGCGCGGCTGGCCTTCGAATGCAGCAGGACCGCCGACCAGTCGAATGCGTCGCCAGCGGAATCGACGCCCTGGAAGTCAGTCAGAACGATCCGCATCAGGTTATCAACGATCGCGATGGCAAAGATCACCGCGCCAATCGCCATCAGCGTTTGCGGAATCCACAGCGGTGTGGCGTCCTGACCTTGTGATATGTCGTTTATTTTGGCCGAAAGCAGCGTGGCTTTAACGGCATACCAGGCCAGAAAGATAGCCGACAGGCTGGCCAGCGTATAGCACCAGATTTCCATCGCGCGGCGATAGCGACCCGCCTTGGTGACGAAAAGAGCCACCCGGATATGGACGTTGTGGTTGAACGTATAGGCCATCGCCAGAAACGATGTGGCGGCCATCGCATAGCCTGCATATTGCGCGCCGCCGGGAAAAATCTGGCCGGTCCAGCGGGCGACCATCTGCGCGGTCACGAGGCCAAGAATGGCAATTAGTGCCGCGGCGGCGGCCATCCCGGAAGCTTTGTAAAGACTGTCCAGCAGGCTTCGCACGCGCGGCTCCTTCGTTCAAATTGGGTATTGGAATGTGGCCCCCGTCTTGCCAGGACAGAGGCCGACGGAACCCTATTTCTTGTAGGCATCCACAATGGCGCGACCGGCGTCGCCCGCTTCGGCCAGCCATTCTTCGGTCATGGTGTCACCGATCGCCGCGAGGTCGGCGGCAAGCTGCTCGCCGGGCTCGGACACGGTCAGACCATTTTCGGCCAGCGTGGCCAGGAACCCCCCGGCCAGCTCTGCCGCCTTCGCCGATCCGCGCGCCTCGGCCTCGGCCGCCGAGGCTGTCAGGCACTCCTGCGACGCTGCGGGCAGCGCATTGAAGGCCTCGGAGTTCACGAAGATCGTGTTGCGCGGCAGCCATGCCCTGGCGTCATAGAAGTGGGTCAGGTCTTCCCAAACCTTTTCGTCAACGCCGGTAGAGCCTGACGAGATGAATGCCTCGACAACGCCGGTCGCCAGCGCCTGCTTCAACTCGGAGGCCTCGATCTGCGTGGGGACCATCCCGGCCAGTTCCGCGACACGCGCCGTCGCCGCGTTATAGGCGCGGAATTTGACACCCGCGGCGTCCGCAACGCTGTTCACTTCCTTGGCAAAGTAAAGACCCTGCGGTGGCCAGGGCACCGAATAGAGCAGCGTCATGTTCTGCTCGTTCAGCAGCGCGTTCAGCGTTGGTCGTGCGGCGTCACGCAGCGCGTCGGAAGCTTCAAACGATGTGGCAAGGAACGGAACGAAGTCGTAACCGAACACCGCGTTTTCGTTGGCATGCGCTGACAACAGACGTTCGCCGATCTGCGCCTCGCCAACCTGCACCGCGCGCTTGATCTCGTCGCCCTTGAACAGGGAGCCGCCCGCATGGATCGTGATGTCCAGCTCTCCGCCGGTACATTCCCTGACGGCATCCACGAATAGCTTGGCGTTTTCGGTGTGATAGTTGTTGTCCGGATATGCCATGGGCATGTCCCAGTTCTCTGCCGAAGTTGCCCCCGCAAGGGCCAGCGTTGCAACCGACGTAACAAGCATCGTTTTCATCATGGTCATGTTTCATCCTCTCCTTGGTTTTGATGTGCCCAGTTTTGACTAGGTCGTGCGGTTTGGGGAATAAGCCTCAAGGTCTGCGTTTGGGGGGCGGCCCCTTACAAGCTGCGCCAGCCATCGCCCGGTTTTTGGCCCACCCGTCAGCCCGACATGCTGATGCCCATAGCCCAGAAGTACGTTCCGGGCTTTGGGCGCAGTACCGATGACGGGCAGTGAATCTGTCGTGCTTGGCCTGTGTCCCATCCATTCGTCGACCCGATCATAGGTGAGTTCAGGAAACAAGTCTTTGACTTGGCGGCGCAGCAAAGCAAAGGGCGCGCGGGAAGCCGGTGCATCGAGCCCCGCAAATTCCACAACACCTGCACAACGCAGTCGGCCATTCATCGAATTCATCACAAACTTGCCGGCCGCAACCATGACAGCGCCTTTGAACTCGATAGACGGATTCACGAATTCAATGTGATAGCCGCGTTCGGATTCTATCGGCAATCTGATACCGAGTTTCTTCGCCAAGGGCCCGGACCAGGCCCCCAATGTGAGCACATATTGAGCGGCAGTGAGTGGCCCATGATCGGTCTCAAGCCCAACACAGGCACCGTCGCTTAGTCTGACATCGGTCACAGTGGCCTTGCGGAATGTGCCGCCCTTTGACGTGAACACTTCCATCAACGCCGTCACATAGGCACCGGGGTCGGCGATACGACCATGGTGTGGCAGACGCACCCCAAAGCCAAACCTCCGGGCCAAGCTTTCATCATAGGCGGCCAGCGTGTCTGATGACATTTCCTCAAACGGAACGCCGTGTTTCTTGCGTATCGCCCAGCCATAGCTGTCGGCCCCATAGGCTGCGCGGTCCTTGTAGCCGTAAATCCAATCGTCATCGCTGAGATAGGCCGCAGCAGGTGTGCCATCCGCCAAAGCATGATGTTGGTCGACGAAGTCGTGCAGCATTTGGTGCAGGCTGGCAGCGATCTGATCCACGTTTTTGGCTTGAGAGAGGTATTGACGCAGAAACGGCAGCAGGCGTGGCAGGTATGACCACTTCAGAAAGAGCGGTTGGTTCGAACTGAACAACATCCCCGGGGCTTTGCGCCAAAGGCCGGGAACACTGACCGGCACAATGGATCCCGAGGCAAGCACACCTGCATTGCCATGGGACGTGCCCGCAGCGGGCCCCTCGCGATCGACAATCGTCACGGAATATCCGTCGCGCTGAAGCCACAGCGCCGTCGAAACGCCAACAATTCCGGCGCCTACGACTATTATCGTTTCTTGCGTCAACGGTGCCCCCCGCCGGCGACGAGACACGACTTGAAGACTCGTTGCAACCATTTTGAGTGGGCCTTGCGCTCTTGGTATTGGCCTCAAAGCCAACCATAACCGTCGCATCAGCGCTCGCCGCCGCACTATCACGCGTTACAGCGGCACCGGCGGGCTGAGCGAATGAATGTCCCTGACCCAGATGCGTTTGCCGAACCTGTTTCAGGTTCGCAGTGCGCCAAGGCCGGACATTGAGGTCAAACTGACCAATGGCAGTTCGATCTGCACGACCGACACACGCCGCTTCTAGATTCTGCATGACCCACGCATGGCCGCATTGACCGGGAAGGGGCATCACATAGCCTCCACCTTCCGAAAAAGAACTCACACATAGCCAGTGATGCACTTTTGGCCATCAAATCGCATTGCGAGGCCCCGTTAAGGCCCGCGAACATCAAGCGGCAACAGCAGATGGTCGCGCAGCGTGATCGTGGCGTCGTCGAGCGTCAGCCGAACCACGGCAGCAGGTACATCGGATGCGTGAGCCAAAGGAACGGATTGTAGTTCATGAACTGTGCGATCACGATCTGCACCACGAGGCCAAACCAGATAACGCAACTGGCGGTTAGCCAGATTGCCGCAAGAAGACGCGAAACCGGGCGCGTCTGTCCGGCAATCGCCGCACATTTGTGACCCGACCACAAAGCTGCTGCCGGTCCTGCCGCTGCACGCGGCGCAGCGATTGCGTAGATCGAGGCAGTGTGCAAGCGAAGGAACCAAAGCGCCGTGAACCCGTAGGCTGCGGTGAGCATTCCCGACAGTCCGGCGATATTCACCTGCTGCTCGGCGCTCATCTCTGCAAACCCCGGCACGATATTCTCGATGAAAACCGGCAGCGCTCTTGCGCCGAGAAACGGAAGGCTCATCGCGATTGACAACAGCGCCAGCCAGGGCCCGCGCCATCCGGCCGCCGCAACGATCGACCGTATCCTGCGCAGCTCGAAAAACGCCCCCAAGCGTCCCTCCACCGCCGCATGCGCCAGTGCGAATGGCAGATGCGCCAAAACGACAACCGCGATCGCCGCGCCCACAAGCCAGACCGACGGGCCAACCGCAGCTTGTTCGTAGCCTTTGTTGAACGAGTTTTCCCAGCCCGCCCACCAGGCCCCCAGCCAGAGCGCGCTGAAGGGTAATGACAGGAAAGCCAATCCGGCGACGGTTTTCAGTCCGGCGCGGATATTGGCCGCAAGCCCACCCAGCAGATAGGTGATCCAGCCTGCTTCACGCGGGCCAAGCAGCCAACCGGCCTGCTCCGGATCTTCGCCCCAGCGCCGGCGCGTTGCAGCACTCATCTTCCGCGCCAGCCAGCCGAGGACAATCACAGAGCTGACCGGCGTCAGACAAAGCAAAGCCCCGACGACGAGATTGACGACGAGATTGACGACGAAACCGATCAGTCGCAGCGGCAAGCGCAGGGCGAGTAAAGTTATCGCGTTGGCGGTCACGTCATGATCTCCGACAAGATATCGCCTTCGGCCCGTGCGGCGCGAAAGCCCATCAGGGCGGCGATAGTGGGTGCGACTGCTGACTGGTCGACCACTTTGTCGAGGATGCGGTGACGAACGATGCCCGGCCCGAAAATGACCGCCCAGGTTTCATGCGCCGAGCGGGAATTGAAATGGTGTTGGAACGGCAGACCCAACAAGGGATTGTTGTCACGCCCGCAATCAGGCGTGATGACGAAGACGGTGTTGTCGCGATAGGCTAGGTTGGCTTCGACCGCTTCCACCAACCGCTGCAAGCCCTCATCAATGACCTGAATCGCGCGCGTGTAGTGACTGGCGTTACCCCAATGCACATAGTCGGGATCCTGGTAGTTCACCATCAGGAACCGCGGCTTCAACTCTTCAAGCGCCCGCAATGCGAGCGCGGTCAGCAACCGGTCGCCGCGCGGATTGCGAAAACCGTCGTCTCCGTAGTGCGCCCGCCACCTTGCCCAGAACTCGGTAACGTCAGGCGATTGATCCGGGGCAAAGGCGCGGGGGTCCGCGGCCAAGAGGTTCTCGTATTCCTGCTGCGCCGCCGCAAGCTCCGCCTCGCTCGCATTCCGTTCGGCAAGTATCTGGGCAAACTTGTAAAGCTTGAAACGATGCAGGCTGAGCATTTCCGAGCGATAGTCGATACCGTAGTGGTCGTGGATCCCATAGGTGAAGAACTCTTCCTGCGGTCGGTCTTCGCCATTGACCAGCAACACCTGATGCGACGGGATGTCGAAGCTGTCACGCAAATACTCGAACAGCGTGGGTTCTGTCGGCTCCAGCCGGTCGGAAAGGAAGCGGGAGCCGGCATCACGATAGGCAAGGTAGCGCCCGGTCAGGAGATTCAGCGTACCTTCGGCGTGGCTCGTCTCCACCCCGTCCAATTGGGCGATGCGCATGTCGGGAATGAAAACGCCGCGTTTGGCCAGGACCTGACGCAGGTAGGGCGCATAGGTCGTGGCCTCATCAATCGTCTCGGCCCGGCGAACCCCGCCGCCGAAACGCACCAGGATGACGTTTCTTCCCTCATAGCTGCGCGCGTGCGTGGTCCCCGGAAATGCCGCCGCAGCGACTGCCGCCGCTGCACCAATGTGAAAGTCACGCCGATCCATATCGCCAACCCGCTCTTGCCTGATCGGAATTCTAGCCGTCTTTGCAATTCCCGCATAGTGGCGCTACTGCGATTGGCAACTTGGTCCCATCAACAACCAGCTAACCAGAATGTCCGGTCGTTCACGCTCTGCTTCATCGACGATCTCAATCTTCTGCATTGCAAGATGGCACAGAGCGGCATCAGGCAATGCTAAGAACTATAGCTTTTCCGCAATCCGGCCTTCCATATGTGAAAACTCCGCAGTTTAGCTCACGAGACCGCTCCGATCCCGGCAATACCTGCTGCCAATCTCATTTTGGCGCTGATAGTCTGAATTCCAATTTCAATGCTGCTCGCAATGAAGAATGCGATGCGGTGTCTTGTCGTCGGCGGAACTGGGTTTCTCGGAGGAGCAATAGCAGATGCCGGCGCCTTGGTAGGGCACGAAGTGACTATTCTATCGCGCGGTGCAGCATCGCGGTCCACGCCTTGGGATGCGGAGGTCATTCGCGCCGATCGATGCGAGGATCTGAGCCTGCTCGAAGGTCGGGAATTTCGCTGGGTCTTCAATTCCTGCGCGTACACGCCAGACGCTGCACACCGTCTCGTCGATGCGGTTGGGTCGAACCTTAGACGCAATGCGATGATATCCTCGATCTCCGCCCAAGGCACTTTCACAAAGCCTGGCCTGACCGAAGACGATCCTGTGCCGGAGCAGATGGAAGACGATTTCGCTGTCGCCAAATCGTTGCCTTCGGAAGATCGCGCCTCTGCATTTGCCTATGGAGCCTCCTACGGTCCACTCAAACGCGCCTGCGAAATCGCCGCCGAGGACGTATTGCGGGATCGCAACGGTCTTGAGAGTCGGCCTGTTGGTCGCTGCCGGAGACTACACGGACCGTTTGACATGGTGGGCACGACGCATTGTGAGCCACCCCCCCCGGAAAATCGAACACTGACGTAAGCTGCGATTTGTGTCGGCTGATCTTCAACACGGAGGACATCAGAGATGTCGAAGCGGAAGAACCATTCGGCGGTTTTCAAGGCGAAGGTGGCGCTTGAGGCGCTGAAGGACAAACAGACCGTTGCTGAGCTGGCGAGCCAGTTTGGTGTTCATCCTACGATGATCCATGCCGCGCGGGTTCCTGTATCTGGTGGCGATCATGAACAGGCACAAGGTTCTGGCCTGGCGCATCTCAAACACATTGGAAGTCGAGTTCGTGTCGATGCGCGGGATGAAGCAATCCGCAAGTTCGGGTCACCTGAGATCATGAACACCGACCAAGACAGCCAGTTTACATCCTTTGCCTGGACTGATCGGTTGCGCCGAACAGGCATATGAATCTCCATGGACGGGAAAGGCAGCTTCCTCCCCTCTCATCGTTTGCGGGCAAACGACTGCCGGCCAATGGATCAGGAGGTGCAAAGAGTAGCCTAACGTACGCCAGAACCTGTCCAGAAATTGGCGAGTAGCTCAGTCGTCGGTCGATGCCCGGCTCGCTGAGCTTCCAAGAGCCGCTAGCGTGGTTGCGCCCAGACTACGTCAGGGTCTTCGCAGCAGAAGTCGGGCCGCGACATGGCGCTTTCGCCGAATGAGAATGGCCAGGTTATTGCTGTTGAGCTTGGCCATCGTAAGACTGTCCCGGTCAGAGCTTACGACCCCGAGGAGCAGCACATTGTCCAGGCCCGGGGGCGCGGGGACGGCATGGGAAAGATCGGCGGAAAACTCGACGGCCCTTGGGGTGCGCGCCTCTACCGGCAGGGACAGGGTGCGCACCGGAGTACCTGGATCGGCCAGCGCCCAGCCGCTCGGTGGTGTGGTCGAGGATCCCCCGATCAGGTCCAGCACGCGTTGGCGCCAGTCGGCGTCGATTGGCACGGTGGTAAGGTCGTCGGGCGCATTGTCGAGGCGCAGAAGAAGAACACTCACAGCATTGCCCGCAAGCCGAACCGTATGCCGGTGATGGACCATCACATAGGTCGGAAAGACGCCGGGGCGGTGCCGGATCCCCGCCGTGGTAAGGGCCGTCGCAATCTCGGTGCGGTCGTACATCTCTGCCTCGTTCGGCAGGTTGCCGGTGCCCCAAGGCGGCGAGGCGGCAGAAGTGTGCACATGGATGTCCGGGCTGTTGGTCAGGCCAAGCCGGGTTGGCGGATTCGCCTGACTTCGCGGGTCGATAGGATCGGCGGCGACCTCTGTCTGGCGGCTGTCGAGATTGGTGACCCGGAGGTAGGTATTGCCAACTGACGCAGGCGTGTCGCTGATATCAAGCTGCCAGACCCCTCGGGACTGGAGCGCCGCGCGCAAAAGCCGCACCGTGCCGAAAGTGAAGACCGACAAATCCTGCACGACCGCCTGCGGCAATCCGTTCAGAAGCCCGGTCCAGCGCCATGTTGGCGTCGACCCCGACAGGCTGAACGTGCCTTTCCACACACCGCTCGAATTGCCGACAAAGACCGTTTCCGGATGATCCGGATCGACGATCACCGCGAAGACCGGCGCTTTCGAGCCCGACGTCCCCGCCGCAGCATCGAGCCCCTGGTTGCGAAGGTTGGTCGGGTGCCAGTTCCCGTCCCCGTCGAACCACCAGAGCGTGTCCATCCGGTCGGCCTCGTCAATCTCCCCGGTCGCGGTCAGCCGCGCCTTGCCGGTGGCGCCGACATAGAACGAGCCGTGCGCGCCACGCGCCGGGTCATGCGGCGCGATCTCGGTCCAGATGCCGATATGGGGCAGCCGGTCTGTGGGGCCGGGGGCGACATTGTCATTGTCGGTGATGCGGTTCTTGGATTTCTCATCGGTGAAGTTCTGCCTGCTCCACGTGTCCTCGGCGGCCGAATAGCTGAACTGGAGGATGTTCTGCGTGGTCAGAGCCAACAGCCGCGCGCCGTCGAACCCGTTCGTTTCGTCGCCGCGCCGCGCCCATTTGAGCGACAGCACCTGTTCGCCGCTTTCAAGCTTGTCCTGGCCGTCGTTGAGCGCGGTCGGATCGCGCGGATCGCTGCTGCCGGTCGGCAGCGTTACCCAGCTGTTCGCGGTGCCCGACGTCGGGTTCCAGTCCGGCGAGAACCAGATGCGGTTGGTGCCGATCGCGATCCGCGTATCGTCGCCGTTTCCTGTGGTGGCCGCGACCCCGCTGTAAAAGCTCGACGCGGTGCTTTCATCGGTTTCCGATTGCGGCGGGTTCGCACCTGCCGCCACGACGGTACGGAACACCGGGTTGGTGAAGCTGCCGCCGTTCACGACCCAATGCGCCCGTGTGTACTGCGCCAGATAATGGGCGGGTTTGGTCTGGTGATAGGTCGAACCGCCGCCATCGCCCTTGCGCCAGAGCCGCCAGATCGTGTCGCCGATCCGCTCAATCCGGCCATTGTCCTGGGTCCCGGCGATAAGTGCTCCGGCCTCGGAGGGGTGCGAGGCCACGAACCCCGGTTCGGAAACCGCCAGCCCGTAGTTCCGCGCCTGCATGCCGGTGGCGGTCCGGACGAAGACACCGCCGTCGCAGCCGATCCAGACATCCGCGGCTAGCGGCTGTATCGCATGCACGTCTGAATGCGCGCGGTCGCCGAAATAAGTCGGGTCGTTCTGCGCCTGAAGGTTGTTCGCAGCGCTGAAATCGGTCGCGAAATCATCCGCCGCATCAGTTCCGTTGATCGTCAGTTTGTGCATGTTGGCGTTGTGCCCGCCAGCGGTCTGGATTGTGGATCCGCCAGCATAGACGATATCCGCATTCGCCGGATCGACGCCGAGCGCCATGTCATAATAAGACTGGTCCCCTGTGACGGTGATGGTCCCGTCCGTGGCGGCGGTTGGCGTGCCGAATAGTCCCGGCGGCATCCGGTCGACCACGCGCGCGGGCCCCACACCCTCGATCCGCCAAAGCCGCGCCCGCTTCCCCGCGCCAGTGCCAAGCACGTAGACCACGTTCTGGTCCGATGGCGCCGCGGCAAGCCGCAGCCGCCCGCTCTGGCGCGCGCCGTTCAGATTGATCCTGGTATAGTCGCTGTCCGGGCCGCTGGTCGTCACATAGACGGCGGTGTCGCTGCCGCCGGCATCGGTCAGCGCGACGAACAGCCGGGACGGCGCGCCGGAGGTCCAGAGCACATCCGCGCAATAAGTCGCAGCATCGGCATCGAAATTGAAGGGCGCGCGCGTCACCCGCGTCCAGGGCGCATCCGGCACGAACGGCCCGTCGCGGAAATAGAGGCCGGTCGACGCGGCGGCGACCAGCGTGTTTGATCCGGTGGTCGCAAAGGCCAGATCGGCAGCCGGGTCGTGGGTCAGCCGGTAGATCCCGGCCCCGCTCAGCGCGGTGCCTTCGCGCAGCCACGGCACGTTGCCCGGATTGGCGACCGCCTGGTTCACCGCGCCGTCAAGCCGCAGAACGCCGATCCCGCCATGCTTGGTGCCGGGCGACGCCTGGTCCTGCGGGCGCAACTCTCCGGTCGCGGCATAGACGACGTCCAGATCGGGGTTGTCCGTGCCGTCGCCGTTCTGGCCGAAATGCACATCCAGAGAGCCAATCGTCAGAGACTGAACGCGACCGCCGATGCCGGAAGAAGCGCTGGGATCGATCCCCCAGCTGCCAAGTGGCAACCAGCTATTGCCGCCATCTTCGGTATACCAGACCCCGCCGTTGGCCGAGCCGGCATAGGCGCGCTGGCCGTCAGGGTGGACCTTCAGGTCGCGCACCCGTCCGGCAACGATCGGGTTGCCGGTTGCCTGACCGTTCAGCATCGCCGAGGGACCGATCGGGACCCAGCGGGTCGCATCCACCAAGAGCCCGAGCCCCTCGAGGACGCGCAGGTATGCCGCACGCGCGGAAAACATCTCATCGAACAGGCCTTCGGGAAAATGCAGGTCGCGGAACGTGGTATGATCGTGCCGCAGCCCGAAGAAGTCGAGCGACTGATAGCCGAGGTCGGGCCAAGTGTAGCGCATCAGCCTTCTCCCTCTTCCGACGGTCGTGAGGTGGCGGCGATCCGCACGTAACCTTCCTCGATCCCCGCGGGCGCGTCTGGCAGCAGCGCGGTCTGGGTCGCCGCCAGAATCGGGTCGTCCTTCCAGGTGAAAGGCGTGTCGCGCCTTGTCCACATCTGGTCCGCACCGAAGCTCGCGATCTTCGGCAGCCGCACCTTGTCAGGATCAATCAGAACCGGGCCGATCCGGGCCGAAGGGGCCATTCTGGCCAGACCGGGGTCGACCCAGTCACGGGCAAGTTGCAGCGATTTGCGGGGCAGGACGCCGCTGGTCAGATGCGCTTTGCCGGAAGGATGCATCAGGATCGTCAGCCGCAGAACCTCGCCCGCATGTATCGCCAGCTCGTCCTCTGCAACGATATAGGGGTGCTCGATCGGGCGTGTCGCGGGCACCTGCGCCGTCTGGCCCAGAAGCCCGAAATGGCCGCGCCGCCGCCCCGCATCCACCGCGCGGTCGCGCACCAGCTTGTCGACGAGGTGAAAGCGGGCGTAATCGTCATTGACGAAATAGCCGTAGACCCCGTCATCGTCGCGGGTGAACTCGCCGATACGCACCGTGAAGGCCCGGTCGGCAAGGTCGTCATAGACGGCCTTCCGCACCTCCAGCGCGCCGGGCGCGGACAGGTCAAGCTCGGCGAAATCATCCTTGATCTGCAATCGCAGCGTAGCGCGAACCACCGCCATCGGGCGCCCGACGAGCCCCGCGATATGCGGCGTTCCGAGCGAGGCGAAAGTGTCGATTGACCAAAGCGTGGTATCGACGGCGCGCAGGAATGCCGAAAGTGCTGTTTCGGTTTCGGCCGTCAGCGCGGTGCCTTGCCGGGCGCGCGAATCCGCCTCGACCATCGCGGCCGCGAACCGGCCAAGCGGCAGCTGCTCTGGCCTCAGGTCATAAAGCGGACCCGAATCCGCCGGTCCCTCGCGCCCCGGCGCGATCTCCCATGTCACGCCGCCCGAAATCGGTTCGTGCATCAACTGACCAAGCGGCTGGCCGCTGGCATCGAAGACCTCCAGCGCCTCGTCGATCAGGTCGGGCAGAAGGAATCCTGCGACCGGGTTGACCATCAGGTCCGGGCGTTCCTGGTTTACGGTTGCCTCGCGCGGCAGCGCCGCCGGGTCGCCGGGATCGGCAAGGCGGAACGACAGCCGCGATGGGCGGGTAAGGCGCGGCGGCAGGCGCAGGCCACTGGGCTGTTCAAGCGCGCCTGCCGCCGGATGGATCACCTGGCGGGTGTCGATATCCAGCACACGCCCGAAAGCGTCCACGATCCGGGCCTGGCTTAGCCGCATCCGACCCGAAAACAGCAGCACCAGCGGACCGATCGGCGCGATCAACGTACCGGTCTCCTCGACCCGACCGTCTGGTGTCTGCGGCAGGCCAAGCAGTGCATCGAGGATCCCGGTCAGCGAGGCAGAGATCATGTCGGCGCAGGCAAGATGGTGCTTGAGCAGCGCGACCTCGTCCTCGGTCTCGTCGCTCGCCTCGCCGTCGGTATCGATGTCGCGCAGGTTTTCGGCCTCGATCCAGTTGCCGATGGTGGCCGCAAGCGTGCGCGCAGCACCGGTCGAGATCGGGCTGCGGCCAGTGATCGTGCGGCGTGTGCCGCCTTCGGGCGCCTGGTCGGTTTCGTAATCGACCTGGCCGAGGGACCAGCCCGTCAGCCGGTCGGAGGTGTCAAGCTCGACCTCCCACTCCAGCCAGACCGGCGACCATGGCTGCGCCCAGACGGTGACGCCGATCGGGGCCGCATCGACGCCCTCGATCAGCGAATGCCGGCGAAGCTGATCGCCGAGTGCCGCGTCCTTCGGCCCCCGTGCGGCCCCGCCTTGGGCGGAAAACCCCGGAACGGTGCCGTCATAGACCCCGTTCTTCGAGAAACGCAGCGCCGTCTCTGCCTTGATCCGCGCCAGCAGCAGGCCCTGCGGCATGCCGCTTGTCTTGGCTGCATTCTCGGCGACCCAGGGCCCTGAATAGGGGTCGGTGACGACGGCGTTCTGCGCCAGCCGGACCACTTCCTGCGGGATCGCGCCATAGGGGAAGCTGCCCAGAAGCTCGCGTCCGCTGATCCCGCCGGGGATCGCCGAGGCCACCTGACTTGGCCAGCGGCAGGTCAACGTCTCGTCGGGCGAGGCGCGCCCGTCGCAAAGGTGCCGAAGCGAGCGCTTGCTGTTGCGGATCGCCACGACCGGTTCAAGTGGCGTGTAAAAGCGCGGTCCGGGTCGACGCACATTCCGGGCACGTGTCGGCGCCGCGGCCCGGCCTTTTTTCTCGAAAACGCCCGACGCAACGCGCAGGTCGTCCTCTGCGAGGGCGATCAGGCCGGGCTTGGTGGCCGACCATGTCAGCTTGGTTGCGAGCGTTTTTGAACTGGCTTCGCGCGCTGGCGCGCCAGCGCGATTGCGCGCCGCGCGCCCGGCGATCAGGTCTTCCGGCCCGCCGCGATCGAGGATCCGCTCGACCAAATGATCGCCACCGGGAACGGCCGCGAAATTGGCCGCATGCTCGCGTTCCTCGATTTCCACCGCTCCATTGGCCTCTGAAAGCTTGCCGACCAGATCGCTGGAGAGCGCCGCGATCAGGCGCTCGGTGTCGCGCCTGTCCTCACTGTCTCCGGCACCGATACCCACCGCCGTCAGTGCGGCAACCGCATCCTCCACCTGACCGGCCAGCGCTACGCTGATGCGGGATGCGGTAGGCCGGTTGTCAGCCGGAATGCCGCCTGCCACCGGGACGCCGTGGACGACGCCGTGAAGCAGCGTGGAATAGATGTGACGCGGCGGCGCGGCCACGAACTTCCCGCCATCGGGCAGGAAAAGCTGCTGGCCGGCGGCCCCCGCGAGTGCTGTCGAGTTGGCCAGCGTGCCAGAGGTAGGAACGATTGCGAACCGGCTGGCGCTGTCGATCCCGAACGCGGCCCGGGACATGGCGAACTGCTCGGTCGCGTCGACATAGGATGTCTGCCCGGCGGTGTCCGGCCCGACGCGCCAGTTGAGGCTCTCGACCACCTGTGCAAAGCCCTTTGCACTGCGGGCCGCGTCCAGCGGGTCCTCTGCGGCGCGCGACCACCAGCCGGCGACCAGATAAGTCGCCGCATCGTTGAACGCGCCGTTCGGTGCGGCCTGGTCGAGATCGTCCAGCGGGTCGTGAATCGCGAACCGGTTCAGCGTCGCATCGTAGCTCGCTGTCCAACTAATGCTGCCGCCAGCGCCTGCGTTCAGATCCCGCCCCGAAAGCGTCTTGCCGGTGGGCGCGCTGCCCGCTTCGGCGCCCTCGCGCCAGACGGCAAGCGGGACGACCCGTGTCGTGTCGGCCTCGATCACCCAGCCCCGCACATGGGTCCGATCGGCACCGTTCGGCGCGATGATCCGCAGCACCAGCCAGCGGTCGGGCAGGGCGGCAAGGCCCAACTCGTCGTCGGTCGTTTCCTGCATCGTTCCGCGCATGATCGAATCCGGCATCGCCCAGTGCAGATGAACGCCCGTCGGGCGAGCCTTGCCCGGGTCAAGCGGCACCGGCACCGGGGCAGGATCCGCACCTTCGGGTGTCGTGATCGCACCCGGAAGTTGCACGAAGCGCTCGTCCGAGCCTTCCGGCACATAAAGCGCCTGCACATCCACCGGCACGATCAGCCGCGGCTTTCGCAGGATCTGCGGGTCCCATGTAGCGAAAGCCTCGGCGCTAAGGCCGGTTCGTGTGGCCACCGACCAGCGTTCCGAGGTGACGGCCTTGGCGAGGAATTCGGAATCGAGCGGGATGGCCATCAGAACACCTTTCTGAAATCGGCGGCGAGCGCTGAGATCTCTTTCGAGACGGTCGGGCGGAATACGGCACGCATGTTGTCGTTTGCCGTCACCGCCGGATCGCCAAACACCTGCCGGTAGGGAAAGCGGATCATCTGAAGCGCGAATTCTGCGCCGTCGAGCAGACCGTCTGCCCCCATGCCCGTGTGCGGGTCGTCAAGGAAGGCGCGACCGGTATTTGCCAGATCGAGCACACCCGGAGAGCCCGGTCGGAAGCGGACCGGCAGCCGCTTGGCCTCGGCCGCGGTGTCAACCTGATTGCCGGCGGCATCGACATATTCGGCGGTGCGCACGTCGCGGGCCGGGATTGAGGCAGAGTAGGTGTTGGCCGCGGTTTCCTTCAACGTGACGCCGAATTGCAGCCCGCGCTTGGGTTCTTCGACATGCACGACCTGGGGCAGACCGTCGAACAGCGCCAGCAGAACCGCAGGCGCCAACCGTTCCAGGCGCAGCAGCTTCAACCGGTCGGGGTGGGTCTCGGGCAGGATCTCTTCGTCATTCTCCGCCGGTTCGGCGCGGTAGGCGCGCACATGCAACCCCGGCCAGCCCGACACCGCCCGTGAGCGCATCAGGAACCCGGTCATCAGCCCGGCCTTGCCCTTCTGCCGGTCCTCGCCGCCGGGCAGCCGGACCCGCCGCTCTTCGTCATCGATCTCTTCCTCGATGGCGGGGTAGAGCCGTTCCAGTTGCGCCCGGTCGGCGGAATTGACCGTGCCGACGCTCAGCGCGCCCTGGGTCAGCGCGTCGGTCCAGCCCCGATCGACGTAGAAAAAGCGGATCAACTCAATGGGCAGGAGCGCGCTGTCGGCGACGATGTTTGAGAACGGTAACCCTTCGAGCAGCCGTAGCCGCGCGAGGAACTGCCGCACCTCGCGCGGGGTGATGCGGTCCTCCGCCGAGTGATCGTCGATGTCCGAGGGCTGGATCGCGAACTCGATCGCCGCCACAAGCTCGGTCATGATCGCGTCGGCTGTGAACACTGGGCTTACCATCACTTCATCTCCCGATTGCGGCGGTCGATCGTGCGTCGGATCGCATCGTCCAGCGCGTCGCCGCGTTCCGGCCTGATCGCGCCGCGTTGGACCAGCGCCTCGCCGAAGGCCGCGTCCAGCACCGAACGAAGCCCGGTATCGAGCGCCCGGTCGAGCGTCTGAAGGGCGGCCTCGTCCAGTTCTTCCGGCTTGCCCGCCGCGGCGACGCCGAGCCGGTCGAGAACGCCGGTGTCGCGGGACTTCTGGGCCTCTGCAAGCACCGCGCGGTCAATCGCCAGTCCGGCGGCCAGATCGGTCAGCGGGTTTGCCGCCAGATGCTCGATCGGGCGGCCCGGATCGGCAATCGGGCGGGCATCGCCGAAGGCCGCAAGAGGATCCTTGGCCGAGATCTTCACGAACCCCGTGCCGATCCGGCTGGCAATACCCGCCGCGACTCCGGTTGCCACCACATCGCGGGCGAAATCTACTGAGACCACCAGCTTGCCGTTCAGCCGTCGCGCCCGCTCGGCACCGAACTGTTCGCGGCGCCATCGCATCAGCGCGGCGACCAGCGAGGGCTGCGAGAGGGCAAGAAGCCGCCCGATCTCGAAGGCGACGGCGAGCGACAGATCCTCGCGCCCGTCCGGAATCGTCAGGCGCAACTGGTCCGAGACATGCGCCAGCACCGGGGCGCTGTCGTCGGTGACGCGGCGCTTGGTGGCGAAGGGTGTGAACGGGCCACGGAACCAGGCGCGGCGATCCTCTCCATCGCGGGTCTTGTGGGCCAGTCCGACATGCCCGGTCTCGGCAACCTCGGGGGCGACGCGCGGCTTTTCCGCCGGCGGCGGTCCTTCGCCCGCCACGGGGGGCAGGCATTCGGGGCGTGGCGGTGTCGCATCCGGTCCCGGCAGGGTGCCCAGAAGCCCCACGTCGAGATCCTGCATGATCGTGTCCAGCGATCCGGCCCCGTTGCAGGTGAACGACCAGTGAGCGAGAACCGGGAAGCGAAAGGTCTTCTCTGCAATGAAGGCCTCGAACGGGAACCGAAACCCCGCCTTCATCGCGTCGCGCACCACGAAGGCGGCATCGTCGCTGTTGGCCGTCACCGCGGCGGTGGCGATCCGGGACTGGGTTTCGGTCACCTTCCATTCGCTCGATTTCGCGGCCGTCGTCGCGCTTGCGCCGTGGCGCGGGACGCCGAGTGCTGCCTCCGACGTGCTGGACAGGACCGAGCGCGCACCGAAATCTGCGGCAAAACCCGGTCCGGGTAGCGGCAGATCGCCTTCAAGCGCTGACAGATCCACCCGGACTTCGGCCTTGGTGCCCATGAACTGGTGATCTGGGTCGGACGGGCGGGCCGAAGCGGTGGCGAGCGTCGCGTTGAAGACGAACTCGGTCGCCAGAAATGTCAGCTGCGGCGGGGTCGGGGGCGGCAGAACGTGAAGCTGGCCTTCCAGATTGATCAGGCAGGCAAGGTAGCGCACCGGCTTGCAGTTGACCCGGTCAAACTGCGGCAGTCGGTTGGCCAGCATCACCGCCATGAATCCGTCATCATCGCCCATCGCGTTTTCGGTGTCATCAAGGCTCACTTCGCGGACATGGGCCAGCAGCCGAAGGTCCGCGAACGTGGGAAAGACCTTTCGCACCGTGGTTTCCGGGACGGCGAGGTAGAGCCCCTTGACCACATCCGACGGCCCGCTCATGTCGACGCCTTGGGTGACACACTCGGCGATTGGCTTCTCGACCGAGATCTCGCCTTCGCCCTCTGCGATCACTACCAGCGCAAGCCAAGGCGTGTTGGCGTCGACCTCTGCATCTACGGCCGGGTCGCCGGGGCGAAGCGGTCGCCTTTCCCATGGCATCGTGCGCCGTTTGATGACGACCTGCGGCAGCCGGCTTTCGTAAGCGCCCTCTGAATTGGCGGGCGGGAAGGCCGAAAGGATCTGGTCGGGCGGCAGTTTGAACCGCGGCGAGGTGATCCGGATCCGCGACTTCTGGGCCTCGACATTCAGGCCGCTCTTGTTCGGAGAAGTCAGGGTCTGGCTTGTCGTCAGTTCGTAATCCCCAGCCTCCAAAGGCGGGACGAAGCCGTCGTAAAGCACGAATTTGCCAGAGCTTACCATGACTTATCCCCCGTTCTTTCGCGGTGCCCGCCAAGTCACGCGAACCGGTTTCCTGCCAAGCGCGACAGGCTTGGCGATGATGTCTTCGAGTGTCCGGTGGGTCAGCGTCTCGGCCAGCCCTGCGGCACTACCGCCAACGGAGATCACGCCGGCGAGCCGGCCCTGACCGACGCTCTGCATGGCGACCGAAACCGGACCGGGCTTGGTCTTCTTCTCGGCCTCGATCTCAAAGATCAGCGCAGTGCGTGCGCCGAGGCTGGCGATGATCGGGGCGGCGGCGGTCTGTTTCGCACCGATCAGCGACAGCGCGAAATCCGCCGCCGCCTCGGGGTCAACCGGGCCGTCGAGCAGGACCGCCAGCACCGGCGCGAACCGCTCGAACCGTGTCGAGACCAGCCCCGACGGGCTTAGCCGCCCGGCAGCGATCCAGCCGATCCCGGCTTTCTCGGCCAGGCGCGGGATCGTCGCGCCTGAAGCGGTGACCATGCCGCCGGGGAAAAAGGCCGAGGACCAGCCTGCGTAGGCCAGTTCCTGTTCGGCAATCCAGCCAGCCGAGCCACCCCGCGTACCGGCGTCACCCAGCGCCTCGATCACGATCCGAGAGGTCCGCCCCGGCAGCGCGACCCGGCCGTTTGGATCGGTGATTGTCTCCAGCACAGCGCCGCCGAGCCCAAGGGCCGTGATCCGGGCAGGGCCGCCCGATGTGATGACCGTCCCGGCACCGAGTGTCGGGTCGGAACGCCGCGCGGCGGGCATGTCGAAAATCGCGATCTCACCCGGCAGCAGTTCACTTTCGCCTTGTTCGGCCGCAACCCGCGCGCTGCCTGTCGTCGCCGTCTCAAAGGCCTTTAGTCGCCGTGCGGCCTCGGCGTCCTGTCCGAGGCCCCGGACAAAGGCCGCGTTGCCGCGCGCCGATTGCGTGACCGGGGGCCGGGTCTGGGCGATGACAGTCCTGCCTGCGCGCGCGCCGATCTCTACCCGTTCCAGCTGGAACGGCATGGCGCTGTCAAGCCGAGCCTCCATCGCCGCCATCGTCGGCGCGGCGGTCCGCACCACCTTGGCGGCGCGGGATACCGTGGTAAGCGCCGCCGTGGCCTCGGCCCGGATTTCGGGGGCAAGGATCCCGATCGCACGTGGCGGGCGTACGCGGCGGTCAAACTCTCGGGGTGCGGCGGCTTTCAGAACCGCCCCGTTGGTCTCGCGCTCGGGTGCCGCAAGCCGTTCGCCCAAAGAGCCCAGCCGCGAGGGTGCCACGCGCGCGTTCCCTTGCGCAGCAAGCGCTGTTGCGCCAAGGCCGGTCGCGAAGAAGATGGACTGGGTCGCCGCGAACGTCTCGGCCTGGTTCAGTCCGTCCGGCAGCACGTTCCTCAGATTGCGCGCTCGGTTCAGAAAGTTCGTCCGGCCGGTTTTCTCATGCACGAAGGGCAGGGGCTTTCTTGGCCCTGCCTCGACCTGGTTGAAGGCGATCTCGGGTTGCAGCTTGCCGACCCGGTTCGGCTCCACCACGATATGCGCGCCTTCAAGCGCCGAGATGACCTCACCTTTCGGCAGCTTCTTGTTGTCCAGTTCCTGTGGCGGACCCCAAACCGCCGTTGGGAAGTTGCCGGTGTTACGCTCGGTCACGGTGATGCCCGTGCCGTTGATCCGCTCGGTCCCGACAGAGACGCGCTTCAAACTCAGATGCAGCTCCGAGGCCGATAGCGAAGCGTTCACCGGCGGCAGGCCAAGGGCCAGCGAGGTCGCAAAGCTCTGGACCGATCCGGTGCCGACCCGCAGTTGATCCGCCGGGATCGTCGTCGTGATGGTCATCTCGAATTCGCTCAGCACTTCGAACGGATGCGCGGCCGAGCCATCGGCGGTTCCGTTCTCGCCCCCCGGCGGCAGGCTGCCATTGCCGGTGATCGAGGTCAGCGCCCGGGCGGTACCGCTTGTTGCTTCTTCAAGGTATTTGACCACGAAATCGGACCAGGTAATGTGATTGGGCGAGCTTTGGCTGCGGTCGCCGAACGCGACGCTCAGCTCGACCGGCCCGACCTCGAAGGTCACGACGCCGCGGAACTCCGGCCCCTCGATAAAGATCCGGGCGCCGAGACTGATCGAGATCGTGATCTTGGCGAACCAGATCTTGATGGTGATCCCGGCAGATATCCTTGCATGGGCATCCGCCTCGTAGCGGAACGGGTCGAAATAGATGATGACATTCGCACCGAACGAAACATGTGCCCAGGCCGGTCCGAAGGTGGCAGAGGCCTCGAGCCCGCCGCCCGCCATGATAGCCTCGGAGGTCAGTGCGAAATAATTCTCGCCCTTGATCACGATGTTGCTGACCGGCTGCCAGTGGAACCCGAGGCGCGGCACGACAGGGTAGCCGTCGCGGTGGAAATTCGGGTGATAGCCGCCCAGGGTCAGTACGAACTCGCCCTTCTTGGGCCCGTCGAACCACGAAACGAAGGCAAACCCCCCGGTCAGCCGCACGCTTTCGTGCAGCAGCCACGAATTGTCGGTAAGTTGCGCCTGTATCCAGATCACGCCCTCTTCCGTCGAGAACCGCGCGACCAACGCCAACTCGATCGAGACCAGCCGGAATTGCGGCCGCGGCAGCGCCATCCGCGCCAGACCGAAGATGTTAAGCTCGAACCCGTTGCCGAACTCGACCGCGACCACGGCGATGCCGTCGACCACGGCGAAACTCGTAAAGCTGATCCCGGCGGCGAACCAGAAGTTGTCCTTCTTGGCCGGGAAACTGGCGCGCACTTCGTCCATCTCGGCCAGCGGATCCGTGGGCGCAGAGGCAGAAGGGTCGAGCGCCTTGATCATCACGAAGTCATCGAACTTGCCCAGATCGTCGGGCACGATGATCTCTCGGTTGATGCCAAACCCGCCGCCGATCCCGGTCAGGAAAAAGGCGGGCGGCCCGCCGATCGGACCGACGATGGCGCCATAGGCGAAGAACGCGGTATAGCGGCCCTCCGAACTGTCCTCGATCGAGGCATAGCCGCCATAGATCGAAAGCCCGTAGGCCGCGAAGCGGGCCAGCAGCATCCCGACATATTCGACATTCTCGGGCTTTCCCGGCTCGACGTATTTCCGCAATCCCCCCGCCAGCGACACGCCTGAAAGATCGGCGCTGACCGCAAGCCCCGCCAGATCGACGTTCCAGTTCGAGGGATCATAGATTGGTCCCGCGTCCAGCGAATAGGTCAGTTGCAGATCATCGACCGCCGCCGTCAGGCCCGCTATCGAGATGTTGCCGTCGAAAAGGAAAGATATCTTTTCCAATTCCTCCCCGGTCTGGGTGACGCCTAGCCCCACCTGTTCGACGTAAAGCGGCCCGAACCCCTTACGGATCGAAATCCACCACGGCCCGTCGCCTTCGCCGGCCGAAAACCGGACCATCACCGGGTCTGACCCATGTTTCTGGATCGCGAGCGCGGGGCTGAAGGATGGTGCCAGCGCCTGACCGCTGTCGCCGGATTCGTCCATGATCCCTTGCGCAACCGGGTTGCCGCCGGTGCCCCCGGTGACGCCGACCGCCAGATCGGAAAGCTGCACGTGAACGCCACCCGCCGCTGGACCGTTGCCGATCCGCCCGAAGATATGCAGCGCGATCGAGCCAAGCGAGAACCCGACATCCAGAAGCGGCCCGCCGTTCTTCCCGATCCTGACGCCAAGTCCGTTCGCGGCAATCGACGGGGTGAAGTCAAGGCTTGGCGCGGTGGTCAGAACGCCGATGACGATCCCCGGGGTCGGCGTGTCCTTGATCCAGCGGCTGTCATTTTCGATGGAAACCACGATATCGCCCGAGGTCAGCGGCAGCCGCCCCGCCAGCCCGACCGAGACCCCGACCGCGCCGCCGGCATCCTTGGCAAGCCCGATGGTGAGAATACCGTCGATGGTCACGCTGGGTTTGGCGACGGCGAAGTTGTCGATCAGCCGGATCATCCGCGTCTTGAAGTTATCAAGGATGACGGAAGGGCTTTGCGTGGGCGTCGGGATAAGCTGAAAAAGCCCGGTGTCGATCTGGCTGGTGTTGCCATCGACAAGGACCACGCCTTCCAGCAGATCCTCGACCGAGGAAGATCCGCTGCCCGGAATGCTGCTTGCCAAAAGCATCTGGACCGCCGGGGTCTGGCGCAGGAAATCGACGACGAGCCCGAGCGTTAGCGTTAGTAGCCCCGATGCCACGGTCGCCGGGTCCGTCACCGGGCCGCTGCCGTCGTCAAAGACAACCTCGAAGCGGAGCGGATCGAAGAGGCTTCTGAGCGTCAGAACCTGAGTGCCGTCAGAGGCGATCGCAAGCCCGATCCCGACGAAGGGCGGCGTAATGCCCGCACCGACCGCCATAGTGAAGACCGGGAACAGCGCCGCCCCGCCGGTGTCGACAGAGGCTGGTCCCACCGTGACCGTAAAGACGTCGAGCCCGTCCCGGTCGAAAGCCAGATCGGCGTCGATAGCCTCGACAAAGGGCAGGCCGGTATCCGCATATCCGACCGTGAAGCGGAACGGACCGGTATCGAGTCCAAGCGTCACCGGCCCCGCCGCGACCGATAGCCCCGATCCCGTGGCGCTGGCCGAGACGCCCGCTGGCAGGACCGGCGCCAGCGCCGAGGCCAGCGCGTTTAGTGCCGAGGCCGAGATCGTCGTCCAGCGTGCGGCCAGTTCGCCCTCGGGGTCGTTCGCCCAAGCCCCAAGTCGTGCTCCGGTAAAGCGCGCGGGCACTCCTTCGCGCAGGACCAGCGCGTCGCCGATGGCCGAGGTCACCGCGCCGGCCGTGCCGCCGTCATCGACGATGGCGTTGAGCACAAGCGGCAAAGCGGTCTCGACCGCCGTGCTGGCCAGAGAGGCGAGTCCCGGCGGGTTTGGGTAAAGCGACAGGTCGCTGCCAGAGGCGTTGCGAAGGAACAGCGCCACCTCGCCATCAACACTCAGGTGGACGGCGCTACGGCCAGGTGTGCTGGCACCGGGCAGGCCAACGAAAATCTCCGCGACCGGCTGCACCAGGGTTCGACCGATTCCGATCCCGATCGTGCCACCGAAGGACAGCGTCTCTGCCGTGCCGGTGAACGCGCTGCCGTCAAGCGCCAAGGCAATGTCCACCTCGCCGCCTGCGCCGCTGAGCTGAATAGCGACGCCATCGGCCACGTCCCACCGCCCCGGCGCGCCATTAAGGCCGAGGAACGGGCGGATAGTGTTGAAGGCAGAGACAACGCGGGTCGCGTCGAGCCCGCCACCAGTGAGCCCGAACACGGCCTCGGATTTCAGCCAAGCCACCGGATCGTGGAACAGCCCGGCAGGCGGGATCATCCGGCGGCTGCCATCGGGGATCGTGGGTTCCAGCAGGCCGAGAAGGTCGAGCAGTCCGTCGATGATCAGCCGCGCGGTATCGTCCTGATCGCGCATATAGTCGACGCCGAACTTCACCAGCGCCGCTGTAGCGACCGGTGGCGCCAGCGCGATCAGCCGGGCCGGATCCGGGTCGGGCCAGATCGGCACGTTAAGCGCGGTCGATCCCGGCGGCGCCCAGTCGAACTCGACCGTCAGCGGGTTGAGCGAGAGCGCCAGCCGCCCGCTTGCAGCACTGCCGAGGGAAATCTCTGCCGTCACCGGACCAGCGGCGGACGCGCTCGCCGTGATACTCCATTCCGGAAGGCCAAGCCCCGGCGCAGCGCCGGACAATACGAAATCCACGCTTTGACTGAAGATGTCGATATCGAGCCCCGGGACGGCGGCGAAGACCTCGTCCACCGCATCCTGCAAATCAAGCTGGCGCGCCGCGCTCTGCAGCGCCTGCGCGATCTGCGCGCCGGGCTCATGCAAGAGCCGGTCGAGCGCCGCCGCGACCAGCCCACCGGTGTCGTCGATGACCCCGACAGAGCGCAAGAGATCGGCCAACGCGACGATCCGGGGCGACGTTTCGGCGAGAAGCGCTTCGATAACGCTGGAAAGAAGCACCCGCACCTCGGGCAGCGCTGTGGTGACAACGCCCTCTGCTGCGACCGCGCCCGCCTCGCGAAGCGTCCAGACATCGCGGGAGATGCCGAAGATCCGCGCGTCGTGCAGCCGAACCTTCGCATAGGCCGGTCCGTTGCCGGCGGCCGGAATGCCCAGATCCACTGCGATCCAGCGAAGTTCCTGCCCGGCGCCTGCGCCGCTTCCGGGTCCACCCAGAAGCCAGCCATCGTCGCGCCGGATTTCCAGATGCACCCGGACCGAACGGTCCGCGGACAGCGCGGGATCGGGGGTAAGCGTCAGCCGGGCAAGATCGACGGCGCCGTGGCCTGAGATGGTGAGCCCACCTGTTTCGGCGCTGATCGGCAGAAGAATCCCCAGACCGGCGCCGGTGACCGCCGCTGCGTCCCGGATCGCCGCCGCCGCCGAAGCGCGCTGGCTAAGCCCCGCCGCGGCCACGGCCGTCAGGGCGCGGCGGATCTGATCGGCGGTGAATTCGCCATAAACCGCGTGGAATGTAATGCCGCTCGCCACGGTGGCGGGCAGGGCGGCTGGCGGACTTAGTTCGGCGGCCGGGTTGGCAAGACGTGAAAGTCCGGTCAGCGCATTCAGAACGCCGCGTGCGGCGGCCAGGTCCGCGTCGTCCGGCTCGCTTTCATCCACTGGTGGCAAGAGGCCGACGAATGTCCGCAGCGCCTCTGCGCCGGGATTCACGTCGAAGATCGAGAACGAGGCGGGCGCCATCGCCATGCCGAGCGTCACCAGCCGGTTGACCGCACCGGACCCGGCTTGGTTCGCGGCAATCCAGACCGCATGGGCGGCTGCGGCATCGGCAATCGCCGCCACGTCGCCGCCCGCTGTCGAGAATGCCCCGAACACGCGGCCAAGCCGCCCTGCCTGTCCCAGCGCCCCGTCGGGATCGCCCGAGGTCAGTGCGGCGTCTGCGCGCGGCGCGAGCGCGATGAACCATAGCCCCGGGGCAGGGACCGGTGCGGCGAAGGTCTCGGGTGCCCGGTTGGTGGCGCGAAGGTCGATCCGCCGGGCCTGCGGGGCGTCGGGGAACGGCCAGTCGTCGGTCTCGCGCGCCACCGCGATATGCAGCTCGGTTGTGGGTGCCGCGCCCAGCAGATCGGCCAGATCGAGCGCGTCGCGCAGATCCGGCCCGGCGACGCCCGGCACGACTTGGCGCAGGATGCCGGCCGGCAGTGAAGTCGGCGGCGCGAAAAGCCCGTCGGTCCCGGCCAGCCGCGCCAGAAGCGCCTCGATGCCAAGGCGCAGATCGGCGATCCGCGACACAGCATCCACCACGCCTTCGCGGCCCGAAAGTTCGGCAAAGACCGCCTCTGCAAGGCTTGCCGGATCAAGCGCCTCTTGCCCCGGCCGCCAGGCCCGCAAGAGGTCCGAAGCCAGCGTCGCCACGCCGCGCGGCACGCCTTCGGGCTCGATCCAAAGCGCGATCTCGGGGCCGCCCAGAGCGGGTGCAACGGGAATGCGGAACGGATCGTCCGGATGCCCGGTGCCCGCGACCTGCCCGAAGGTGTTGCGGGTGCCGCCAAAGACCCGCGCCAGCGGTTGAAGCACGTTGCGCAGCGATCCAGCCCCATCGGTGACCATCCGCCCGATCCAGGCTTTGATCTCGGCCTCTGGATCGGCGACAAGATCGGCAAGGCGCAGCCGGTGGCGGTTTGCGTTCTCTGAAAGATAGGTCTGCCCGCGCCAGCCGATCGCATGGACCAGATCCTTGAGCCAGCCCGTGGCAATCGCCTCGGCCAGCAGCCCGAGGATCTGCTCCAGCGCATCCCACTGTTCTGGTGTCAGAGCGTCAAAGCCCTGATCAACGTTCGGGACATCGAGCGGGATGGAGATTTCGCGGAAAACCAGCGCCGGATTGGGCGCTGAGAAGCTGAACGCCAATCCGTCCTTTGCCGTCCAGCCAAGCTGCGCGCTGACCCGGTCGGTTTCCAGCCGCAGCGGATCGACCCCGAGCGAGGTGCGCCGGGTTCCGCGCCCGCGCGCATCTATCCGCAGGCTGACCTCGGCGGCGAAGGCTGCATCGGGCGCATTCAGATCGGCCCGCAACAGGAGCGCGTCGATGGTCGTCTCAAGTACCGTACAGCGCTCGCCCAGATCGGATTGCGTGGCGGTGATCCCGATGGCGACTTCGACGGTGCCGGGGGTGGGCTGGCGGATCAGCAGCGACACCGGACCGACAAGGGCCACCGCCCAGGGATCGGCCAGCGTACCGCCGCCGGTGATCGGACTGGTTGCCAGCGAAGCTTCGGCCAGAAGACCCCTTAACGCAGCCAGCACCTGCGGCACATCCGCGACATGCGCGGTCAGAAGCGTCAGCCAGTGATCCCGTACCGCGCTCAGCGGATCGGCAAGAAAGGCCGAGAGATCGAGTGTCGGCAGCCCCGGCGCGCCCGCGGGCGCCGCGATACCCAGAAGGGTTGAGATCGCCGTGCCCGGCGGCCCGAGTTGCGCCAGCAGATCGGCGATCACGTCCCCGATGATCGTTGCTCCGGTCTCGGCAATCGCGTCGGGACTGGAAAGATCGAGCACCGGGTAGCTGTTCGACCCGATGGTGACATTGTCGAGCGCCAGCACCGCGACGGGCTTGCGCGTTGCATTCAGCGCCAGCCCCGCCCGCAACGCCTGAACGGCAGGGTCGCCGCTCAGAAGTGGCGAGGCGGAGGTGCCGAGCCGCACCTGCGCTGCCAGATGCGGGATTGCGACGGCATCGCCGGTGCCGAGGTCGAGACGGAAGAGATCCGCCGTCACTTCTGCCCGCACCGAGGCGTCGCTGATCCCGAAGGAAATGCGCGGCGTCACCACCGGCCGCCCGGCGGAACCGGTCACCACGCCAATCTCCAGATCGACGCTGGCCGAGCCGCCAAGCGCGATGGTCAGAGTGTCGCCCGAGAGCGTGGCGTTGCTGGTGCCGATCAGCCGGGTCAGCGCATCGAGCCACGCGGTCTTTGCGCCGGTGCTGCCGATAACCGAGGCGAACCAGTCGGCCAGCGCGCCCGGCCCCTCGCTGACCAGCTGGTCGAGCGGCAGCGACGGAACGCTGCCCGAAAGCCCCAGCAACTCGCCCAATGCGGTAATCTGAGCCGACCCGCCGCCTTCGGCCAGCGCCTGAATGACGCCGAGGATCAGATCCAGAACGGCATCGTCAAGTTCGTCGATATCCGAGACCGAGAGCGCAAAGTCGCGCGGTGCGGTGAACCCCGGCAGGAAAAGGCCCCCCAGCGTCAGCGCGACGCCCGGTGGACCGTCATCGGCGGCCGTCGGCGCGGTGAAGGCAAGCCCGACCGCGCGCAGCCCGGCGCTGCCGACGGGCGGCGTGGGATCTACCGTGATCTCGCTGGCCAGCATGATCTTGCCGCCGCGATGCCCGATCAGGACCGGGTCGGTGACGGTGTTGCCCGCCTTGCCGGTCCGGAACAGCGGCAACAGGAATGAGGTAGACGACGCAGGAGCGGTCGTCTTTAGCCGCACGCCCAGCCCGATATGGACCTCGTCCGCCGGGGCGTCGTCGATCACGAAATAGAACGTTGCGGAGCTGTCATCGCTGGCGACGATCGGCAGCCACACATGCCCTTCCGCGTCAATCTCTGTCTCTTCTTCAAGCAGATCCTGGATCACGCTGATCAGCGCCTGGCGCTGATGTTCCGCCGACAGCATGGTCTTGAGGTAGTCGATGGGGTTGCCAAGCCAGTCGTCGTTGAGCGCGCCATCAGCCTTTGCAAGGCCGAGCGCCTTCAGAAGGTCGGCCAGATCGCCAAAGCTGTCCGCGTTCAACGTCATCTTGGACCCCTGTCAAATCCGTGCCGCGCCAAGGTGCCGATCTTCAGCCCGGCCTTGCCTGCGGTCACGGCGGCGGGGATCAGGCCCTGATTGTCGGCATCCTCGCCTGCGCCAGCAGCTAGCGCCTGGAACAGCTCCAGCACCGCGCCCCACGCAAACGCGGTCAGCGCGTCGGCCCACAGCTCGACTATTTCGGCTGGTCCCGCCGGGCGTGCAGGTGCCGCGGCGAGCAGGCCACCCGGGCGTTTTTCCGAGCCAACGGCGAAGGGAACCGTGATGCGCGCTGACCCGGTCTGGTCGCAGCGCACCGGGATGTGCACCAGTATCCGGCCGTCCTGCATTTCCAGTTCGGTCTTGGCGGGGAAAACCATCAACTCGCTGTCGCCGAGAAACCAGACGGCCTCTGCCACGTCGCCGCTGACCTTCCGTGCCGCAGCGCGGAAAAGCGTGCTCGCGGCCTTGGTCCCAAGGTCAATCTGGGGGCCCGGCTGGCCGGTCTCGACCGGATCGGGCGGGAAAAGCTCGGGGCAGCGTTCCCTCAGTTCCTTGAAAAGCCGCCGGCAGGTTTTGTCGATATCGGCATCGTCACGCGGCCTGCGGCCAAGGTGCTGGTCGATCGCGCGGCGAAGCTCACCGTCGCCTGCAAGGCGCTCGAACTCGCGATCGGTCTGCGGAGGTTTCGGCCTCGGCTTCCGCTCCTCTTCAGGGGTCCGCTTCGGCGGTTCGACGTCCGATGGCGGTTTCGGTCCCGGCTTTCGCGGTCGCTTACCCATCGTAATCCCCTTTCTCCCACCGGATTTCCGGCGGAGGACTCAATGTCAGGGGGGATTGAGACTTCGCCCGCTCAGCCGTCTCTTGACGACTGGTTGATCCGATCGAACAGAAAGCCGAGAACGCCCCAAACAACCAGAAACCCAAGAAGTTCCAGGCTGAAGCTGCCCCACTTGAAAAAGAGCTGCGCAATGAAAAGCGCGATGACGAATGGCAGGAACTCTGCCCTCACCGACCGAGCCAGTCCGATCTTTGTCAGCAGCGAATACATCCACCCAGTATCCACATATTTATCATGCTTAATACCACCGATGATTGCACGGCCGTCCCGCTACCTGTCAACATCATTCTCCGCAGTCCGGGTTTTCGACACTTTCTTGCCCAGCATCGGGCGGGTGAGTCCCTGCGAGAGCGTATTTCTTAGGAAGTGGCTGTAAGATATTGAATTCACGAGGCTATGTTGTCCGGCGATGGAGTCATCAGGCGTTCCCTCGCCGCGTCACGTTCCGTAAAATCTGAACTACATCGTCCAAGCCGTTGGTGGCATTACAGAAGCTTGGCCGCCTTGTGCCGGATTGGTGCGCTGCATCGTGCATAGCTGATAAGTTGAGCTCGATATCATTCATCAAGCCGTGCGGCCGGGAACGGCTGACGTCAAACCGTGGCCCGATGCTGCGCCAATTGACCTTAGCGCCGCTGAAAACCGATCAAGATCAATGCGAGCAGGCCAGAGCCAAGCATCAGCAACACCGACACCGCATTCAGGACAGGCGTGGATCCTTCCTTGAGCCGGTCGAACATGGTGATGGTCAGCGGCGCGTCTGAACCGACAAGCATCAGGGTGGTGTTGAAATTCTCGAAACTCATCAGAAAGGCGACCACGAATGCGCCAACAAGTGCTGGCAGCAAATAGGGCATCGTCACCGTGCGCACCGCCGTCAGGGGCGACGCGCCAAGGTTCAGTGCTGCTTCTTCCAGCGACCGGTCGAACTTGATCAGTCTTGCCGAGATGACCAAGGTCGCGATCGTGGTGATGAAAGAGAACTGTCCGAGTATAACCAACAGCAGGCCGGGGCGCAGCGCTTCGGCATAGAGCCCGGTCGCGCTTTCAACGGCGCCTGCAATGCGGCTGGAGAAGACCAGGATAGAGATGCCCAGCACGATCCCCGGCACCACCAGCGGCAGCAGCATCAGGATGTAGGCCAGCCCTCGGCCACGAAAGGTGTACCGGTTGAACAGAAAGGCGTTCGTCGTGCCGACCGCCACGGACAGCGCCGAAACACAGACCGCGACAAAGGCTGACGTTCCGATCGACGCTAGGATCCGCCGTTCGTGAAACAGTCCGATCTTTGGCCGTTCGTCGCCAAAGAACCACGCCCAGGTCATGCCTTGCCAGGGCAGGGCCGGAAACAGGCTGTCGTTGAACGCAAAAACCGAAACGGTGACCAGAGGCAGCGCCAACCAGAGAAAGAAGGCGACGACATAGGCGAGATAAATACCTCTGAACGCGGGTGACTGGGGAATCGACGGGATCATGCGCCTTCTCCCATCGTGCGTTCCAGTGTCTGACCGGTCAGCCGCAGCATCGCCCAGACAATGAAGGACGACGCAAACAGCAGACAGAATCCAAAGGCTGCCCCAAGCTCCCAGTTAAACCTGACGATGAACTGCGAATAGATTAGTTGCGTGAACCACAGGCTGTCCTTCCCGCCCAGCATCGTTGGCGTAAGGTAGTTCCCGAGGCTGAGCATGAAGACCACGATGCAGCCCGAGACGATCCCCGGCATGGCGTGCGGAATAACGATCTCTCGCAGGACGCTGCCGCCTGACCCACCCAGATCGTAGCCTGCCTCGATCACGGCGTCGTCCAGACTTTCCAGCGTTGTGGTCAGCGGCACGACCATGAACAACATCGACGTATAGACCAGCCCCAGCATCATTGCGGTATCGTTATAGAGCATCTCGACCGGCTGATCGGAAAGGCCAGTCCATTGCAACAAGCCGCTTATGACCCCGGTTTCACGCAGCAAAATGATCCAGCCGAACGTGCGCACCAGTTCGGATACCCAGAACGGGATCAGACACAGCAGAAAAAGCATCGCCTGCCGCCGCCCCTTGGCGATCTTGGCGATGTAGTAGCTGATCGGGAATGCGATGATCAGCGTGATAAGAGTCGCAAGGATCGACATGACGGCGGTGCGAAGGAAGGTGAACAGATACAGCGGCTCGGTCACGAATGCGGCGTAATTGCTAAGGCTTGGGTCGTATTCCCGAGGCCCAACCCGTGTGCGCAATGACACCAGCGCCATGTCGATATGTGGCAGGACGATCAGCAGGCCAAGCCACAGCACCAGTGGTGAAAGCAGCAGATAGAACCCTAACCGGTTGGCTGTCATCGGCCCGGATCCGCGAATGCCAGCGCCTGATCGTGACCCCAGCCGATATGAACCTCGGCACCCTTGTTCAGACCCCGAAACTCTGCGGACTGGGGCAGGGCAACGTCAATCTCCTCGCCGGATGTCGTGTCGCGGACCAGCACTCTGCTATTGGCCCCGTTGAACAGCAGCGAAGAGACCTGCACGCTCATCTTGTTGGCATCGCGGGCGACGCCGCTGGCGTCATGTGCAATGCGGATTGTTTCAGGGCGCACAAAGACCTCGACCCTGTCGCCTTGTCGAAGGCCGCTGCCGCTTGCCGACAAAGCAAGGCCCTGTTCCGTCATTATTTTCAGCGCTTCTCCGTCCGCCTCGACAACCCGGCCCTTCCAGCGGTTCGCCTCGCCCACGAAGCCCGCGACGAAGGCGGTCGCCGGCCGGTAATAGAGGTCGCGCGCCGATCCGACCTGCTCGAATCGTCCTGCGTTCATCACGGCGACCGCATCGGACATCACCAGCGCCTCGCCCTGATCGTGGGTGATGTAAACAAAGGTGGTGTCGAACTCTGCTTGCAGCGCCTTCAGCTCGATCTTCATGCTTTCGCGCAGTTTAAGATCGAGGGCGCCAAGCGGTTCGTCCAACAGCAGCACATCAGGCTCAAGCACCATGCAGCGTGCAATGGCGATGCGCTGACGCTGTCCGCCAGACAATTCCGAGACCTTGCGGTTGCCGACGCCGGGCAGGTGGATGCGCTCCAGAACCTCGCCAACGCGGCGGTTGATTTCGGATTTGGCAACGCCCTGACGGCGCAGGCCATAGCCGATGTTCTGCGAGACGTTCATCATCGGAAACAGCGCCAGATGCTGGAACACCATGTTGACCGGGCGCTTGTTCGGCGGCACCCCGATGACGGAGCGGCCCTTGATAAGGATATCGCCCTCGGTCGGTTCCAGAAACCCGGCGATCATGCGCATGATCGTTGTCTTGCCGCAGCCGGAAGGGCCGAGAATGGAAAAGAACGAACCCGGCGGCACGCTGAAGTCGACGTTTTCGACCGCAACGACCTCGCCGAACCGTTTGGTCAGGCCACGGCATTCAAGATCGGGGGTCATTTGCTGGGCTTTCAAAGCGTGTCGTGGCCCCGGTTTCCCGGAGCCACAGCCTGATATTGCGTCACGATCTCAGTTAGCGGCCTGAATACGGTCCAGTACAGGGCCTTCCAGTTGCTCGATCCCGGCGGGAACCGGCGGATACCAGCGGATATTGTCGATCGCCTCTGGCGGAAAGCTGGCCTGGTACTGGGCCTTGAGCGTGTCGTTGACGAAAGCATCGGCCCCTTGCGAGGCGGTGAAGTTTCCGGCTTCTTCGGTGATCATCGCGGCCACTTCGGGCTGCATCACGAAATTGATCCACTCATAGGCGACCGCGTCGGCACGGCCTTGGGCGGGCAGGGCGAAGGTATCGACCCACCCCAAGGCACCAGCCGCCGGCGCGACAAAGGTGATGTCGGGATTGTCGCTGTTCAGCTTCCATCCGCCAGTGTCCCAGGCCATCGCCGCGACCGTTTCGCCCGACCGCATCAGGTTCAGCAGCTCGTCGCCGCCCGACCAATAGGCCTTCACCACCGGCTTGCATTCGGTCAGCTTGGCTTCGACCTGATCCAGAATAGCCTGGTATGCGGCTTCGTCACCATAGGCAGCAAACGGGTCGAGCCCCATCGAAAAGGCGAAGCCGATAAGCGTCGGGCGCTTCAACCGATAGGTCACCTTGCCGGTCAGCGCCGGATCGCAAAGGTCGGTATAGTCCGCGACACTGCCGGCTTCGGCCTTGTTCACGATCAGCCCCGAGGTGCCCCAGACATGCGGCACGCCGTAAACTTCGTCATTGACGGTCGTGTTGGCCTTCGTCGCCTCAAGCATCGACGGAATGAAAAGCGCGGCGTCGATCTGGCTCAGGTCCATCGGCTTGTAGATGCCGAATTCCTCCTGCGGTCCGGCGATGCGGTCCTGGCTGGGCTGGACAAGGTCAAATCCGCCGCCGCCGGTGGCCCGCAGCTTGGCGATCATTTCTTCATTGTTGGACAGCGTCACTTCGACGGTATGGCCGGTCTGTTCCTCGAACATGTCGATGACAGCGTCGGGGGCATAGCCGCCCCAGGTCAGAAGCCGCAAGGTTTCGGCATTGGCAGGGGCAGCAAGCAGAAGTGCAGCCGCCACACTGGCCAGGTGCAATTTGGTGGTCATGTCGATTCTCCCTTTATGTTGCAGACACTCGGTTTGTCTGTCCGAGTTTTGTGAAAACTGAGTAACAACGCGCACAAGTCCCTCTTTTGATACACCTTTTGCAGGCTGTGTTCGAGAAATATTGATCAGCTCGATCCGGCCCGGCCAGCCTAAAGGATCGCCTCGTACAGCGCTCGCGTATTCGCGCGGGTCATCTTCACCGGGTTTCCGCCGGTCGATGGATCGCGCAGGGCGGCCTCGGTCAGCGCGTCGATGTCGGGGTCTTTGACCCCCAGATCGGTCAGCCGTCTTCGGGATCGCGAAACTGTCGTTGAAGTCATCGACGAAGGCGCAGAACCCGTCGAAGCCCGCCTGTCGATCCCCAGATAGGCGGCACGCCAGATCGAACCGGTCCCGGATTGCGTCGGCGTTGAACTTCAGCACCTCGGGCATGCAGACCGCGTTGGTCGTGCCGTGGTGGGTGTGATGCACGCGCGCCGATCGGATGGCTGAGCGCATGGATCGCGCCCAAGCCCCTTCTGGAAGGCGGTCGCCCCCATGGCCGCGGCGCTCATCATGTTGGCGCGCGCCTCGATATCGGTGCCATCGGCATAGGCGCGGGGCAGGTTGTCCTTCACCAGCCGCATCCCCTCGAGTGCGATCCCCTGGCTCATCGGGTGGTAGTGCGGGCTGGAATAGGCCTCGACGCAATGCGCGAAGGCGTCGAGCCCGGTGCCGGCGGTGATGAACTTGCGGCATGCCCACGGTCAGTTCCGGGATCGCAGATCACGACGCGAAGGCAGCATCTTGGGATGGAAGATGATCTTCTTCTCATGGGTTTGCAGAGTTGGTGATGACCGACGCGCGGCCGACCTCAGACCCGGTGCCCGCGGTGGTCGGCACCGCGACGATGGGATGGATGCCCGCGGGATCGGCGCGGGTCCACCAGTCGCCGACATCCTCGAAATCCCAGAGCGGGCGCGTCTGCCCGGCCATGAAGGCGAGCGTCTTGGCCAGATCGAGGCCCGAGCCGCCGCCGAAGGCGATGACGCCGTCATAGCCGCCGTCGCGATAGACCTTCAGACCCTCTTCGACGTTGATGATCGCTGGGGTTCGGATCGACCTCTGCGAAAATCGCCCGGCCCAGACCGGCGCTCTCGATCAGATCGAGCGTTCGCGTCGTGATTTCCATCGACTTCAGGCCACGGTCGGTGACCAGAAGCGGCTTGGATATGCCGGCGGCGATGCAGGCGTCGCCGATCTCGGCGATGCGGCCTGCGCCGAAGCGGATCGCGGTGGGATAGGACCAGTTTGCCGGTGAGGTTCATGGGCTCAGGCCTTCTTGCAGATGATAGGATTTCGGACGCGTCAGCGCCTGATAGGCCAGTTTCGACAGACCCGCGCCGCGGCCGGTGTCCTTGCATCCGGTCCAGCAAAGCGCGGGGTCCAGATAGTCGCAGCGGTTCATGAACACGGTGCCGGTCTCGATCCGGTCGCCGATGGCTTCGGCGGCGTCGGCGTCGCTGGTCCAGATCGACGCGGTCAGGCCGAAGCGGCTGTCGTTCATCAGGCGCACGGCCTCGTCGTCGTCTTTCGACGGGCATGATGCCGACGACAGGACCAAAGCTTTCGTCCCGCATCACCCGCATGTCGTGGGTGACGTTCGTCAGGATCTGCGGCGTCAGGTAGGCGCCGCCATCGTCGGCCGGCATCTTCTGGATATGCGCCGTTGCGCCATCCGCCAGCGCCTCGTCGATCTGGGCGCGGACTTCGCGTGCGAAACGCACGTTCGCCATCGGTCCCATCGTCGTTTCCGCGTCCAGCGGATTGCCCAGACGCTGCTGGCCGATCCAGGCGACGGATTTTTCGACGAAGGCGTCAAACAGCGATCTGATCCACATAAATCCGCTCGATCCCGCAACAGCACTGGCCCGCATTGAACATCGCCCCGTCCATCAGCGTATCGACGGCCGCCTCGAGATCGGCGTCGGCGCGGACGTAGCCCGGATCCTTGCCGCCAAGTTCGGTCGAGACCGGAATGAACGTGCCCGCCGCCGCGCGTTCGATCGCCTGACCGCCGCCGACCGAGCCGGTGAAGTTCACGAAATCGACGGCCCGGTCAGAGAGCAGTGCCGAGGTCGTGTCATGGTCAAGAACGACGTTCTGGAACACATCCGTCGGCACGCCGGCCTGATGAAACGCCTCGGCCAGCCGTTCGCCGACCTGAAGCGTCTGTGCGGCATGTTTCAGGATCACCGTGTTGCCGGCGATCAGCGCCGGGGCGATGGTGTTGATCGCGGTCATATAGGGATAGTTCCAGGGCGCGATGACCAGAACCGTGCCCCAGGGCACCCGCTTGATCATGCGGTGGAAGCGGTCGCTGTCCTCGACCACCATCGGGGCGAGGCCTTCCTCGGCAATGCCCGCCATGTAGGTCACACGCTCGTTGAACCCGCCGAATTCGCCGCCATAGCGCATCGGGCGACCCATCTGGTGCGCAAGTTCCTGTGCCATGCGGTCGGTGTTCTGGCCGACGATCTCGTTGGCCTTCAGAACCAGATCGATGCGTTCCTGACAGCGGCCGGGCAGCCCAGGCGGGCTGGGCCTTGCGGGCGCGTGCGGCGGCAGCGAACGCGGCGTCGCGGCGCAAGACCTCGCGCGTCAGGTAGACGCTGCCGTCGATGGGAGAGATCAGGTCAATGCTCTGTGCTCATGTGCTCAGGCCCTTTCAAAGCCGCGGGCGATTTCCCAGTCGGTGACGACAAGCGTCAAACGCTTCCTGTTCGACTTCGGCCGTACGGGTGTAGTGGTCGACCACCCAGTCGCCCATCGTGCGCGCGCAGCATCTTCAGAGCTGCGCAGCGTCTCGGTTGCGGCGCGCAGCGTGTGGGGAATCTCCGGGACGCCCTTCATCCCGTAGACGTCGCCGGTCACCGGGTCGCGCAGCGACAGCTCTTCTTCGATCCCGGTCAGCCCGGCGGCCAGTTGTGCGGCGCAGGCCAGGTAGGGGTTGATGTCGCTGCCGGGGATCCGGCATTCGATCCGCACGCCCTTGGTGTCTTCGCCCACCAGCCGGTAACCGGCGGTGCGGTTGTCGACCGACCAGGCGATCTTGGTCGGTGCGAATGTGCCGGGCAGGAAGCGTTTGTAGCTGTTGACGTAGGGCGCCAGGAACCAGGTCATGTCGGTGGAATATTTCAGTAATCCAGCGACATAGTGGCTTCATGCAGGTCCGACATCGCGCGCTTTGCGTCCTTGTCGTGGAACAGGTTCGTCGTCGCCTTTGAACAGCGACTGATGGATATGCGCGGCCGAGCCGACACGCTCATGGTGCCACTTCGGCATGAAGCGTCGCGGCGTGGCCATGTTGCGTTGGCGATTTCCTTGACCGCCTGTTTGGCGATCGTGTGGTTGTCGGCGGCCAGCAGGGCGTCGGCGTAGCGGATGTTCAGTTCGCCCTGACCGGCCTCGGCCTCGCCCTTGGTGTTCTCGACCGGAACGCCCGCCGCGACCAGCAGGTTGCGGATCGGGCGCATGACGTGTTCTTCCTTGGTGGTCTGAAGGATGTGGTAATCCTCGTTATAGCCCGAAAACGGCTTCAGCTTGCGAAACCCGCCGCGGCGGATCTGGTCATAGCTTTTCTCGAACAGGAAGAACTCCAGCTCGGTCGCCATCATCGGGGTGAAACCCATCGCTTCGGCGCGCGCGATCTGGGTTTTCAGAACCTGGCGCGGGGAATGCGGTACCGGTTCGTCGGTGTGATGGTCGCACACATCGCACAGAACCAGCGCGGTGCAGTCCAGCCATGGGATCCGCCGCAGGGTCGAAAGATCCGGCCGCAGCGCATAGTCGCCGTAGCCCTTGGACCAGCTTGTCGAGGCATAGCCCTCGGGCGTCTCCATCTCAAGATCGGTGGCCAGAAGGTAATTGCAGCAGTGGGTCTCCTTCCAGGACGATTCAAGGAAGTTCGAGACATGAAACCGCTTGCCCATCAGGCGGCCCTGCATGTCGACCATGCAGACCAGAACGGTATCGATCTCGCCGGTCGCGGCCAGTTCTTTCAGGGACTCGAAGGTCAGGTTTGCAGCCATATGAAGTGCGTCCTTTGTTCACGTCAAAGTCGCCGGACGCGACCGGAGTTCAGAAAGAACCCAGGCATCGCGTCCGGTAACCGCTTGGGGCGCAGCGCGCCCTCGATTTGCCTTAAGCCTTGCCGTAGCGGTAGGGCCGTCCGGCCTTCTGCATGTCGGCGTTGTACTGCTTGAAGATCTCGACGACCTTGGCCTTGGTCTCGGATTCCGCCGCGATCTCGTCCCAGAACACCTTGCGCAGCGACTTTCGACCGTGTCCCATTCGTCGTCGGGGATCGTGGTCAGCTGCATCTTGGTGCCGTTCACGCGCAGCGCCGCCTCGCCGCCCCAGTACCAGTGCTGCCGGTAGTAATGCGACTGGTCGGCGCAGACCTGGAACAGCGTTTGCAGGTCTTCGGGAAGCTCGTTCCAGCGATCCTGATTGGCGAAGAAGTGACCGATCCAGGCGCCTGAGATGTTGTTGGTCAGGAAGTAGTTGGTCACATCGGCCCAGCCGACGGTGTAGTCCTCGGTGATGCCCGACCAGGCGATGCCGTCGAGCTCGCCGGTCTGCACGGCGACCTCGATATCCTCCCAAGGCAGCGTCACCGGCACGACGCCGAACTGCGCCAGGAAGCGGCCGGCAGTCGGGAAGGTGAAGACGCGCTTGCCCTCAAGGTCTTTCAGACTGTTGATCGGGTCCTTGGTGGCGAAGTGGCAAGGATCCCAGGACCCGGCGCTGATGTGCTGCACGCCGACCTTGGCATATTCCTCGGCCCAGATCTCGTTCAGGCCGTACTGGTTGAACAGTACCGGCACGTCGAGCGAATAGCGGCGTGGCGAAGGGGAAATAACCGCCGAAAACAGTGACTTCGGTGGGCGAGGCCATGCTGTCGTCATCCGACTGCACCGCATCGATGGTGCCGCGCTGCATCGCCTGGAACAACTCGCCCGTCGGTACAAGCTGGTCGGCGTAGAACAGCTCGATCTGCATCCGGTCACCGGCGATCTTGTTGAACATCGCGATGGCGGGATCGATGACGTGTTCGGCCAGCGCCGGACCGGCATAGGTCTGTAGCCGCCAGGTGATCGTTGCCTTGCGCAATGGCGGGCGCAGCCAGCGCCGCCGCGGGCGCGGCCGCAACGGCGCCCTTCAGGAATGTACGTCTGGTAGTCATATCCTTCTCCTCTCTGTTTTAATGCTCGTTGTTATATGCCCCGTTATCGGGGTCTTGGTCTTAGTTTCCATAGACATAGCCCGGCAGCCACAGCGCGATTTCCGGGAACACCATCACGATGGTCAGGGCCAGGACCATCACAAGAACGAACGGAATGATCGAACGATAGATGTCCATCAGCGTGATCTCGGGCGGCGCCATGGCGCGCATCAGGAACAGGTTATAGCCAAACGGCGGCGTCATGTAGGCGATCTGTGTCGTGATCGTGTAAAGCACCCCGTACCAGATCAGATCGAAGCCAAGCGCGTCCACCAGCGGCACGTAAAGCGGCGCGACGATCACCAGCATCGCGGTGTCGTCAAGAAACGTCCCCATCAGGATGAACGACAGCTGCATCAGGATCAGGATCATCCACGGCGAAAGGCCCAGCTTCTCGGTGAACAGACTTTCGATTGCCTTGACCGCGCCAAGCCCGTCGAAGACGGCACCGAAGGCAAGTGCGGCAAGGATGATCCACATGAACATGCAGGAGATGGCGAGGGTATTGCGGACCGAATTCTCGAACACCTCGCGCGTCATCCTGCCTTTTAGAACGGCTGCCATGAAAGCCGCCAGCGCACCGATTGCCGAGCTTTCGACGAGCGACGTCCAGCCGTTCACGAATGGCACCATCATGGCGAAGAAGATCACCACCGGCAGCAGGCCGGCGCGCAGAAGCCGCAGTTTTTCGCGCATCGGAATGTCGCGCTCTTCTGCTGGCAGGACGGGGCCGAGCGAGGGCGTGATCCAGCAACGGATCGACGATGTAGAGCACGAACATCGCCGCCATCATCAGCCCCGGCAGCACGCCGGCAAGCCAGAGCTGACCGACGGGTTGCCGCGCGATCATCGCGTATAGCACCAGAACGACGGAAGGTGGCACCAGAATGCCCAAACTCGATCCGGCCTGAATGACGCCGGTGACCATGCGCTTGTCGTAGTTTCGCCTGAGCAATTCAGGCAGCGCAATCGTTGCGCCGATGGCCATGCCCGCGACGGAAAGACCGTTCATTGCAGAGATCAGGACCATAAGACCGATGGTTCCGACCGCCAGACCGCCCGAAAGCCCGCCCATCCAGACGTGGAACATCTTGTAAAGATCGTCGGCAATGCGGGATTCCGACAGCACATAGCCCATGAAGATGAACATCGGCAGGGTCAGAAGCGGATACCATTTCATCAACTTCATCGCGGCCGAAAAGCCCAGGTCATAGCCGCCGCGGTCACCCCAAAGGAACAGCGCCGCGATGACAGCGACAAAACCGATGGCGCCGAAGACGCGCTGACCGGTCATCAGCATCAGCATCATCGAAGAGAACATCAGGATGGCGATCAACTCGTAGCGACATCAGAGCTTTGCCCCCATGTCCACGCCGCGAATGCGCATGATATCCTTGAAGAATTCGCTGATCGCCTGAAGCAGCATCAGGAAGATGCCGAAGACCATGATCGACTTGATCGGCCAGAGGTAAGGCCGCCACGCTGTCGGGCTGCGCTCGCCGCCATACTGGAAGGAATAGACCAGACTGTCCCAGCCGCCCCAGAGCAGAATCGCGAGATAGAAGATCAGAAAGGCGACGGAAAAGGCATCGACCTCGGCCTTTCGCCGATCGGACCATGCGCCGTAGATCAGGTCCATCCGGACGTTCGAGCCAAGCTGGATCGAGTAGGGACCGCCCAGCATGTAGTAGGCCACCATCGCAAACTGGGCCATTTCAAGCGTCCAGAGCGAGGGAAGGAAAAACGTCTTCGAGATCGAGGACCAAAGAAGAATGCCCATCATCACGAAGATGCCATACATCACGATACGGCCGATCCAGTAGTTGCAGCGATCCACAACACGGACATAGGCCTTCAACGCACGCGTCATTTGTCCCCTTCCCAAGACCGGCAGTCAGCCAGTCCCACCCTGTCGCCCCGTCTCGCCGGCACATAGTGGCGACGATCCCGCCGTGATTCCGGTTCTCGACAGCGACTTGATCAATATTTCCGGGAATCTCGCGGTGAGCAAGGGCGCTATCTCTGGGACCATCACCGGGCATCCACTTTGGTCCGCCTGTCGCAGTATGCCGGATAGCAGATTCTGACCGCGAATGGGGGAAGCAAACTTGGTTCGTCACAGTGCGGCAAGTGCAAGGTGCCGTTCCGTCAATGGCCAGAAAGGGGTTGCCAGAGGGCCCAAAGCGGATACCGTTGCCGAACAGACATCTCGGGAGGAGAGAAAATGAACATTCTACTAAAGGCGGCAATCGCTGCGGCCGTCACCTTGGGCACGGCTGGTTTCGCGAGCGCGCAGGACTGTCCGCGCGGCGATCTTGATGAGCGTTTCTGTGACGCTGACGGTGACATGATTGCCGATATTCCGACCGATCCCGCAATGCTGGTCGATCCCGACACGCTGATCTTCGCTTATACGCCGGTCGAAGATCCGGCCGTCTACAAGACTGCATGGTCGGACTTTCTGACACATCTGGAGGCCGAGACCGGCAAGAAGGTCGAGTTCTTCCCGGTTCAGAACAACGCCGCCCAGATCGAGGCGATGCGCTCTGGCCGGCTGCACATTGCTGGCTACAACACCGGGTCCAACCCTTTGGCGGTAAACTGCGCCGGGTTCCGTCCGTTCACCATCATGGCCAGCCTTGATGGTGGCTTTGGGTACGAAATGGAAATCATCACCTATCCCGGATCGGGCATCGAGAAGGTCGAGGACATCAAAGGCAAGTCGCTCGCCTTTTCGTCAGAGACCTCCAATTCGGGTTTCAAGGCGCCGTCCGCGATCCTGAAAGCCGACTATGGCATGGAGTCGGGGCGTGATTTCGAACCCGCCTTTTCAGGCAAGCATGACAACACCATCCTCGGTGTCGCCAACAAGGACTATCCCGCAGGGGCCATCGCAAACTCTGTCCTGGCGCGGATGATCGAGCGGGATGTGGTGAAGCCCGATCAGGTGATCTCGATGTACAAGTCGCAGACCTTCCCCACCACAGGCTTTGGCGTTGCCTACAACCTGACGCCAGAATTGCAGGACAAGATCCGCGAGGCGTTCTTCAGCTTCGACTGGGAAGGCACCACGCTTCAGACTGAATTCGAGAAGTCGGGCGAAGGTCAATTTCTGCCAATGAACTACAAGGATTTCTGGGAGGTCATCCGCAAGATCGATACGGCAAACGGCGTGTCATACGCCTGCGAGTGATAAAGGACCAAGTGCGGCGCAGCGCGAGTTGCGCCGCACTTCAACAAGAAAATAAGGGGCGGGGATATGCTGCGGCTTGAAAAGCTGACCAAGACCTATCGAACGGGTGATATGGCGCTGAAGGCCGTGGACCTCGAAATTCCCAAGGGCCAGGTTCTGGCGCTGATCGGCCCCTCTGGCGCTGGCAAGTCCACGCTGATCCGTTGCGTCAACCGGCTGGTGGAACCGACCAGCGGCAAGGTCTGGCTGGGAGAGGTCGAGCTGACGCATCTCGGCTCTGCCGCGCTGCGCCGCGAACGCCGCCGCATGGGGATGATCTTTCAGGAATATGCCCTTGTCGAACGCCTGACGGTAATGGAGAACGTCCTGTCCGGCCGTCTGGGCTATGTCGGTTTCTGGCGCAGCTTCCTGCGCAAGTTCCCGCAATCGGATGTTGACGAGGCCTACCGTCTTCTCGACCGCGTCGGCCTGCTGGAAATGGCCGACAAACGCGCCGACGAGCTATCGGGCGGACAGCGTCAGCGCGTCGGCATCTGCCGCGCGCTCATCCAGAATCCAGCGCTGTTGCTGGTCGATGAACCAACCGCCTCGCTCGACCCCAAGACCAGCCGCCAGATCATGCGGCTGATTTGCGAACTTTGTGCCGAGCGCGGTCTGGCCGCAATCATCAACATACACGATGTGGCGCTGGCGCAGATGTTCGTGCAGCGCGTGATCGGCCTGCGCTTTGGCGCGGTCGAGTTTGATGGTCCGCCCGACGGGCTGACCCCGGATGTGCTGACCACGATTTACGGCGAAGAGGACTGGCAGGCGACAATCAAGGCGGTGGACGAAGAAGAAGACGAAGAGGTCCCCGCGTGAGCAGTCTTGACCTTTATGTGGGCACGCCCTGGAGGAAACCACCGCTGATCCAGCGGCGATGGCTGCGTTGGGTGCTGCTTGTCGGCAGCCTGATCTATCTTGTCGCCGCCATCGCCTCGATCGAGGTCAACTGGTCTCGGGTCTACGAGGGACTCGACCGCGGTGCGGCCTTCATCGCCGCTTTCGCGCGGCCTGACTTTGTCAGCCGGGCCGGCGATATATGGGACGGGATGCTGGAAAGCATCATCATGACGGTGTCTTCAACGGTTGTGGGCATCGCAATCTCGATTCCCATTGGTCTTGGGGCGGCCCGGAACATTGCGCCGCTACCGGTTTATCTGATTTGTCGCGGTATCGTCGCGCTCAGCCGAGCCTTGCAAGAGATCATCGTCGCAATCCTTCTGGTCGCGATCTTCGGCTTCGGCCCGTTGGCCGGGTTCCTGACACTGTCGTTCGCCACCATCGGCTTTCTGTCGAAGCTTCTCGCCGAAGACATCGAGTCGATGGACAAATCGCAAGCCGAGGCCATCCGGGCCACCGGTTCACGCTGGATGCAGTGGATCAACTACGGCGTGCAGCCGCAGGTCATGCCGCGGCTGATCGGTCTGTCGATGTATCGCCTCGATATCAACTTCCGCGAAAGCGCCATTTTGGGGCTGGTCGGCGCAGGTGGCATCGGCGCGACCCTGAACACCGCGTTCGACCGCTACGAGTTTGATACCGCCGCCGCGATCCTTGTCCTGATCATCGGCACGGTCATGGCGCTGGAATACCTTTCCGGCATCATCCGCGCGAGGGTCCAGTAATGCCGACAACCACCCTTTCCGATGGCCGCCCCGGCTGGAAACGGCGCGAAACCGGCCCGCAACTGATCCGTTGGTTCGGCTGGCTTTTGGGGGTTGCCGCCTTCGTGTGGTGCTGGAACCGGATTTCCGAATCCACGACATGGTTCTTCGTCTGGGACGCACCGCGCATCGCAGAGGATATCTTGTCACGAGCGACCCCGCCGCGCTGGTCTTATATGGAGAAACTCTGGTGGCCGATCTGGGACACGATCAACATCGCCACGCTCGGCACCCTCGGCGCGCTTTTCATGGCAGTCCCGGTGGCCTTCATGGCCGCACGCAACACGACACCATCGCGGCTGTTCCTGCGCCCGATAGCACTATTGATCATTGTCGCCACTCGCTCGATCAATTCGCTGATCTGGGCGCTGCTGCTGATCGCGATCATCGGTCCCGGCGTCTTTGCCGGGGTCATCGCCATCGCGATCCGGTCGATCGGGTTCTGCGCCAAGCTGCTTTACGAGGCGATCGAGGAAATCGACCACAGCCAGGTCGAGGCGATTACCGCCACTGGCGCAAGCCGCTGGCAGGTGATGGCCTACGGTATAGTGCCGCAGGTTATGCCAGCTTTCGCTGGCATTTCGGTGTTCAGATGGGACATCAACATCCGTGAATCTACAGTGCTGGGACTGGTCGGGGCAGGCGGGATCGGGCTGCAATTGTCCGCCTCGCTGAACACGCTGGCATGGCCGCAGGTGTCGCTGATCCTGATCGTCATTCTGTTCGCCGTTGTCATCGGTGAATGGGTCTCGGCCAAGGTGCGGGGCGCGATCATCTGATTGCCGCGGTTCAGATCAATCCGGGCAGCGCTTGGAAGTCATCAAATGCGGCCCGGTGGTTTATCTTCTGAACGTCGGATTTCCTGTAGCCCTCGGTGAACAGGATGAAAGGGACGCCGGCCCGTTCGGCCGTTTCCGCGTCGATTTCGCTGTCGCCGACGTAGATGCAATCGGCAGCACCCAGCAGTGTCATCGTGTGCAGCAGCGGTTCGGGGGACGGTTTGCGCGATGGCAGGCTGTCCCCACCGACAACCGCAGAGAAGTAGCGCGACAGGCCCAGAGCCGTCAGGATCCGGCGTGTGGGCTCTTCCGGCTTGTTGGTGCAGATGCCCAGCCGACACCCCTGTGCCAGCAGATCATCGAGTGCGGCCTTAACATGGGGATAGGGCCGCGTCAGGCGCACGACCTCGGCGGAGTAAAACTCCATGAACCGCGCCACAAGCTTTGCGTGCTGGTCAGACGGCAAAGCTCGCGCCGCCATTACACGCTCAACCAGAACCGGAACGCCGTTGCCGATGAACGATTTGATTTCACTCAGGCCAAACGCCGGTTGGCCGATCGAGGCCATCAGATCGTTCGCAGCCAGATGTATGTCGGGCGCACTGTCGATCAGCGTGCCGTCAAGATCAAAGACAAGTGTTTGCATGGGGGAGTGTGCTCTGCCTTCCGAACCTGGATTGTGGCGTAACGCCTAGCTGCCACGCTGGAGTTTCGCAATCCGTCAAGGCCGTCGAACCGTTGCGATTTCCCGGTCAGGCGCCTCCGTCTTTGGACGTTTGAAGGTGCTTTCCGAGGGATCGTGCAGTCTTACGCGCTTGCAAGTGCAGAGCCTTGAAGAAAAGGTCTAGTTTTCCTTATGTTAGATTGTATTTCTAATCTCATCGGTTTCGTGACATCCTGAGAGCAGCGATCGGCCTGTCGGATACAGCCCCACGGGCAGCAAGGAAACCGCACCGGGCTGATGAACCCCCTTATCGCGGTGAAAGGCGACTGGATTTGGCACTGTTTCTGTTCAACCTCGCGGGTGCAGTAGCCCTTCTGCTCTGGTCGGTCCGGCTTGTGCGCACTGGCGTCGAGCGGGGCTATTCGGTCGAGATGCGGCGCTGGTTGCGGCGAAGCTCGGGCAGCAAAGTCATATCGATCGGCAGCGGCATCGTTGCGTCGGTGTTGATGCAAAGCTCGACAGCGGTGGCGATCCTAACGGCGGGCTTCGTGTCGGCCGGTACGCTCAGCACCGTCGTCGGGCTTTCGGTGCTGCTGGGGGCCGATGTCGGGTCGGCGCTGGTCACCAAGCTTCTGTTGCTGTCGCCAAGCTGGCTGATCCCGGCGTTGCTTGTGCTTGGGGTCACGCTCTTCTTGCGGGGCAAGCAGAAGAACACCCGGCAGATCGGTCGGATTCTTGTTGGACTGGCGCTGATCTTTGTCGCCCTCGGAATGATCCGTTCGACAACAGAACCGCTGCAGGAAGTTGCCGGGCTGACGACGATCCTCGCCTATCTGGGAACTGACCTGTTCACCGCATTTGTCATCGGCGCGGTCTTCGCATGGGCCGCGCATTCCAGCGTCGCAGCGGTTCTTTTGGTCGTGACGCTGGCAAGTCACGGCGCCTTGTCCGATACGGCTGCCATTGCACTTGTTCTGGGCGCAAATCTTGGCGGCGCCATGATCGGCTTCATGTTGACCCTGGCCTCGCCGCAACAGGCCCGGCAGGTCATCCTGGCCAACGCTCTTTTGCGCGGCGGCGGTGCTGCGTTGGTTTTGACGATACTCAGCATCTTCCAGCCGGATCTGACGTTGATCGGGTCGACCGCGGGCCAGCAGGCCATCAACATGCATATCGCCTTCAACCTCTTTGTCGCCCTAGCCGGACAGATGATCGCGCGGCCGGTATTGTTTCTGGCAGCGCTGATGATTCCAGCCCCGAAAGACGCTCCGGCCGAATTCGAGCGTTTCAGCGCGTTGGATGAGGCGCTTTTGGACAAACCAGAGCAGGCGCTTGCCAGCGCGACACGAGAGATCCTGCACATCGGCGAGAATGTCGAAGCGATGCTGACCAACGTGATCAGGCTTCTTGCAACATGGGACGACGCAACCGCCAGCCACATCGCCAAATGCGAGAGCCGGGTCGATAGCCTGCATTTCAAAACCAAGATATTCCTTGCCAAGTTACAGGGCGGCGAAATCAGTGAGGAGGTAGCGCAGGGGTGCACGGACCTTGCGAACATCTCGGCGAACCTCGAAGCGGCGGGCGACCTGATTGCCAGAAACCTCGCAGGCATGTCGCGCAAGTTACAGACGGAAAAATTGCGCTTTTCTGAACAGGGGTGGCGTGAGATCTGCGATTTCCACGATCGGGTTCTTGCCAATGCGCAGCTTGCGCTGAACGTTCTGCTGACCAGCGATCCCGATGCGGCGCGGCAACTGGTCGAGGAAAAGGAGCAGGTCCGCGAGGTTGAAGCGGATTTGCAGAACAAGCACATCGAGCGTCTGCGCAACAACGTCTCGGACAGCCTGTCGACCAGCAATATCCATCAGGAAACGCTGCGCTCTCTCAAGCAGATCAATACCGCCTTCACGATGATTGCCTATCCGATCGTAAGCCAGAGCGGTGATCTTCTGGCCAGCCGACTGACCGAGGCTGCGACGGGTGACTGAGACATTCGACCGGCGCGGTTTTCGACCGCGCTGGCCCGGCAAGTCGGCTGTAGTCGCCCCGCATTCGAATCTGCGCGCAATCGCGGACTGATCTGATATCAATGGCCAGCACGCGGGTTAGGCAATTGGCGGCCCGCGCGGCGACAACGACTTTTTCGGCGACGCGAGGGAGGGCGGCATGACCCCACAAGACGAAACACTCTCGATCGGGATCGAGGAAGAGTACCTGCTGGTCGACGAGGAAAGTCGGGCGCTTGCGGCACGACCGCCCTCGGCGTTCATGGAGGAATGCAAGGCCTTGCTGGGCCCCCGTGTCATGCATGAGTTCCTGCAAAGCCAGGTCGAGATCGGCACCGGGGTCTGTGCCAACATCGCGCAGGCGCGCGCAGAACTGCTTGAACTGCGCGAAGGCGTGTCGGAAACCGCGAAACGGCACGGAATGCGGATGATCGCGGCGTCGACCCACCCCTGGGCGCATTGGCGCGAACAGGAACCGGTCGACATGGAGCGCTACCGCATCCTCGGCGCGGAACACCGAACGCTGGCCCGGCGCATGGCGATCTGCGGGATGCATGTTCATGCCGGGATCAACGACAAGAACCTGCGCGTCGATCTGATGAGCCAGGTCAGCTATTTCATGCCGCATCTGCTGGCCCTCAGCGGTTCATCGCCGTTCTGGGAGGGCACCGATACCGGGCTGAAGTCGTTCCGCCCGATCATCATCGGCGACCTGCCGCGGTCAGGCTTTCCCGAGGTATTCGACAACTGGAACGACTGGACCGACATGCTGGACGATCTTGCCGCGACCGGCATGGTCACCGATCCGTCGAAGATCTGGTGGGACATCCGCCCGAGCTCACGCCATCCGACACTGGAAATCCGGGTCTGCGATATCTGTACCTGGTCCGAGGACGGGCTGACCATTGCCGCGCTCTACCAGTCGATCCTGGCCTATCTCTGCGATCTGCGCCAAAACAACGACCGCCGCCGCCACTACCGGCGCATCCTGCTGGCCGAGAACAAATGGCGCGCGCAGCGCTATGGCGTCGACGCCGAGATGGGCGATTTCGGCAAGCGCAAGGTGGTGCCGTTTGCCGAACTGACCGACGAGCTGGTCGAATTGCTGCGGCCCTTTGCCGAACAGCTCGATTGCGTGGCCGAGGTCGAGAACGCCAGCGTGATCGCACGGCGGGGGACAAGCGCCGATCATCAGTTGCGGGTCTACAAAGAGGCGCTCAACTCCGGGGCAGGGGACCATGATGCGCAGATTGCCGTTGTCGACTGGCTGGTTCAGCAATCCGCGATACCAAAGGGGCCGGATACCTGACGTCAAGACAGGTCCGCGTTGTAATTGCCAAGCCGAAGTCCTAGCTGTAGCAGTCCGCGAAGCAGAAACTGTCCGGTTCGTGAGGGTCCGGACACGGTGTTGGATGACAGAGTGAACATGCAAACGCCCCAATCGACAGAAGTGGGCGCCGGCTTTCTTGGCGCACCAGCGCTGCATCCTGCCGTGCGGGACCTGCTTGGCTCCGGAACGCCCTCCGAGGATGCCGTCAGCCGGTTTCTGGCCGATCACGACTTTCCGCTGATCGAACCGGGCGCCGCCACCTTCGCCTGGCACGGCAACGCCAGCCAGGTCGAGCTGCTCCGCTGGATTCACGCAGGCGTTGACCGCAGAGCCTTTCAGCATGTTGCCTGGCACCGCCCTTTGGGTACTGCGCGTCCCGGTCGAAGACCGCGGGCGGTTCGAATACAAGCTGAATGTCCGGCACGGGGATCACGAGCATTGGGGTCTGGACCCGCTGAACCCGGCCCGTGCAGGCGATCCGTTCGGCGAGAATTCCGTCTGCCGCACATGGGGCTATGAACGCCCTGACTGGAGCAAGGACAGCGGCGCGCCACAGGGCTCTATCGTGCCCATCGAGATTGACAGCCCGACGTTCCACGAGAAGCGGGCCGAGCGTGTCTACCTGCCTGCTGGCTATTCGCTGGACGAGGCCTATCCGCTGGTCGTGATCCATGACGGCACGGACTACATGACCTATGCCGATCTGTCGGTGTCGCTGGACAACCTGATTGCCGCCGGTGACATTCCGGCGGTTGTGGTGGCGCTGGTGCAGACCGGCGACAGGATGGGCGAATATCCAAAGGGCAGGCGCCATGCCCGCTACCTGGTGAAAGAGCTTCTGCCAGCATTGTCGGCGACTTACTCGATCTCTGATCAGGCGCATGACCGGGTGCTGTTGGGCGCAAGCCTTGGGGCCGTGGCATCGCTTTCGACGGCGTTTCGCTATCCCGGAGTGTTTGGCGGGCTCGTGCTGAAATCAGGATCCTTCATTCTGGACCCCGCCAAGCTTGAACAACGCACCCATCCGGTCTTTCACCGTATTGCGCATCTGGTGCGCGCCATAAAACGGGCGCCGCGCCTGCCCGACACCCGCGCCTTCGTCTCGACCGGTGAACTGGAAGGGCTTGGCCGACGAAAACCGGGCGCTTGCAAGCTTCTTGCAAGACAGGGGCGTTAATGTTCTGTTCCAAAGTGCATGGGACGGCCATCACTGGCACAACTGGCGCGATCAGTTGCGCGACGGCTTGATGTGGGTTCTGCACCCGGACCGTGCCTAGCAAAGACGGCCGCCCATGGGGGCAACGCCGTGATTGGGGGGAATGCCATGGCCGACAGGACCGTGAATATCGGATTGTCTCTGGGCGCGGATATCTGCTGGCCGATCTGCTACGAAAGCCTGTTCGATGGGCTGAAGCTGGATGGCATGAAGCTGCGCGGCAAGTCGTTGAATTTCGACTGCGACCGCGTCACGATCGAGCCCTACAGCCTGCACCAGCCGGTGAAATACGACGTGGTGATCGACCGGCTGACGCACTGGTATTCGACCAGCCGCGAATGGATCAAGAAGGCGATCCTGATCAACGATCTTTATGTCTACAACAACCCCTGGTCGTTGCAGTCGAACGAAAAACACACCAGCTACGCGGCGATGACCCGGCTCGGCCTGCCGGTGCCCGAAACCTGGATGCTGCCGCCCAAGGCCTATGATCCGTCGGACGATCTGGAGGCCGACGCTGAAGAAATACGCCAGGATGTTCTCGCTTGACGAGATCGGCGACAAGATCGGCTATCCGTTCTACATGAAACCCTATCACGGCGGCGGCTGGAAGGGCGTGACCAAGATCGACAATGCCGCCGAACTGCACAAGGCCTATGACGCCAGCGGCACCGAGGTGATGAACCTGCAGGCCGCCGTGCTGCCGCACGACTGGTTCGTGCGTTGCGTCGGCCTTGGCCCGCAGATGCGCAAGGTCAACTACGATCCCGGCGCGCCGCTGCATGACCGCTATCGGATGGATATCGACTTTCTGCCCGCCGAGGATCAATCGGTGCTGGAAGACATGACACTGACGATCAACGCCTTCTTCGGTTGGGATTTCAATTCCTGCGAAGTCGCTGCGCCGCGATGGCGTCTGGCATCCGATCGATTTTGCCAATGCCTGTCCCGACAGCCAGGTCACCTCGCTGCACTATCATTTCCCGTGGCTGATAAAGGCGAACCTGCGCTGGTCGATCTTTTGTGCCGCCACCGACCGCCCGATGCGCAAGAACATGGACTGGGCGCCGTTCTACAAGATCGCCGACAAGGACATCTCGCCGCGCGAGAAGCTGACGGAATATGCCAAGATCGCGCACAAGCGGTTCGAGACCGAGAAGTTCCGCAACTTCTGTCGCAAGCAGTTGGGCCATCTGGATGAACTGGCTTACGATTTCTTCGGCTCGCCGGTGATGCGCGATGCGATTCATCAAAAGGTCGAGCTCCCTGTTCCCGGCGCATGAAGTCGACGAATTCACCGAGTTGTTCTGGGACCGCGTCCAGCTTTGGCGCACGCAAGAAGGGCAGCAGGGTGACAAAGACGGTTTCTAGGTGGTATTCGGACCGGCTGAAGCAAGAGATCACCCTGGTTCGCTGGGGCCATTGGGGCCAGCCGGTGCTGTTGTTTCCGACAGCAGGCGGTGATGCCGAAGAAGCCGAGCGAATGCATCTGATCGGAGCCATTCAGCCGCTGATCGACGGCCGGTCGGATCAAGGTCTATGCCTGTGACAGTCTTGCGGGAAAGGCGCTGGCCGACAAGGCCGGGACGGTAGAGTTTCGCTGCTGGCTTCTGAACCGGTTCCACGATTATGTCGCACATGAAGCTGTGCCCGCGATCCGCGCCGATTGCGCGGATGGTCAGGCCGAGGTTCTGGCGGCAGGTGCCTCGATCGGCGCCTTCAACGCGGTAGCGGTCGCCTGCCGCTATCCTTGGCTGTTCAGGGGCGCCATCGGAATGAGCGGATCCTATGATCTGGAGCGTTTGATGGGGTTCCAGGGAACTGAAGACTACTATTTTTCGGCACCATTGTCGTTTCTACCCGGATTGGGCGACAGCCCCGTTCTCGATCAGTTGCGTCAGCGCTTTATCGTGATGCCGTGTGGTCAGGGCAAGTGGGAGAACATCGACGAAGCCTGGCGCATGGCCGGGGTTCTGGGCGCCAAGGGCATTCCAAACCGAGTCGATCCCTGGGGTCCGGAATACGATCACGACTGGACCACCTGGCGCGAAATGCTGCCGAAATACCTGGATGAACTCGTGCCCTGACGGAGACGCTCCCTTGAACATTCTCTTCATCGAACCGGCTTTTCCCACCAACCAGCGCCAATTCGTGCGCGCGCTGGCCGCGATCGGGGCGAATGTCTACGGTATCGGGGAACGCCCCTATGATTGGCTCGACGACGAGATCAAGGGCTGGCTGACCGGCTATCAGCAAATCAAGTCGGTGACCGATGAGGGCGCGCTGGAATGGGCGGTGCGCGAGGCGCAGAAACATGTCTGGATTGACCGGCTGGAAACCACCGTCGAGGCGCATACGATGCCGGTTGCCCATGTTCGCGAGCGCACCGGAATCCCCGGCATATCGCCCCGAACCGCCTATCTCTGCCGCGACAAGGTGGCGATGAAAGAGGTGCTGCGTAAGGCGGGCGTGCCGACAGCGGCCTCGGGCGGGGTGTCGAGCCTTGCCGAGGCGCGCGAGTTCGCCAAGGCCGTCGGCTATCCGGTGATCCTGAAGCCCCGCGATGCGGCGGGTGCCGCCGGCACCTATCGCGCCGGCAATGACGCCGAACTGGTCAAGGCGGCGCAGGCAAGTGGCGTCGCCGACGGGGCGCCTGCCGCGATCGAGGAATTTGTCGAGGGCCACGAAGGTTTTTACGACACCATCGCGATCGAGGGTAGCGTCGCGCATGATTTCATCAGCCATTATTACCCCAACGTGCTGGACGCCATGCGCACTCGCTGGATTTCGCCGCAGATCGTCGCCACCAACCGCATGGACGCGCCCGGCTACGACGAAGTGCGCGAGATGGGCCGGCGGGTGATTTCTGCCCTGGGGATCACCACGGCCGCCACCCATATGGAATGGTTCTTCGGTCCCAAGGGGCTGAAGTTCTCTGAAATCGGCTGTCGCCCGCCCGGCGTCGGACAGTGGGACAGCTACTGTGCGGGCAATGAATTCGACCTTTACCGCGAATGGGCGCTTGCCGTCTGCCACCACAAATCGGATGTGTCGCCGTCACGCCGCTATGCCTGCGGCATCATCGCGCTGCGCCCGAACCGGGACGGACATATCTCGGGCTACGAAGGGACCGACGAGATCTTCGGAAAATATCGGGATCTGGTCGTCGGCCAGCATTTCCCCTCGCCCGGAACCCCGACGCAAGGTGTCGAGGCGGGCTATATGGCCAATGCCTGGATGCGGGTCCGGCACGAGGATTTCGATACCCTGCGCGGCATCCTGAACGAGATCGGCGAAAAAGTGCAGGTGCACGCGGTCTGACGACATGAAAATCACCAAAGTCACCAGCCATGTTCTGCAATATGACATGCCCGAGGAACTGGGCTATTCGCAGCAATATTATGCGAAGCGGACCGCCCATCTGGTCGAGGTCGGGACCGATGAGGGCATAACTGGCTGGGGCGAGTGCTTTGGCCCCGGCAACATCGCCATCGCAAACAAGAGTATCGTCGAAAGGGTCATCCAGCCGATGATCCTTGGCGACGATCCGATGGACCGCGACGTGATCTGGCACAAAGTCTACAACCTGATGCGCGATCACGGGCAGAAGGGGATGCCGCTGCAATCCCTGTCGGGTGTCGATATCGCGCTGTGGGATATCGCTGGCAAGGTCGCGGGTCTGCCGCTGCACAAGCTGATCGGCGGCGCGCACCGGACCCGCGTGCAGGCCTATGGCTACGGCATGATGCTGAAACGCGAAAGCGCCGCAGATCACCGGGCCCGCTTTGTCGATGAGGCCGCCGCGATCAAGGGTATGGGTTTTGCCGCCGTGAAGATGAAGCTGGGCCTCGGCCCGCGCGACGATGTGAAACTGGCCGAGGCTGTCCGCGAAGGCGTCGGCCCCGGCTTTCGCTTCATGGCCGATGCCAACCATTGCTACACCACGTCCGACGCATTCTACGTTGGGCGGGCTCTGGACGAACTTGATGCCTATTGGTTCGAGGAACCCGTCGCCCCCGAAGATCTGGACGGCTACCGCGAATTGCGCGCCGGGCTGAAGGTGAACATTTCGGGCGGCGAGGCCGAGTTCAACCGCTGGGGCTGGCGAAGCATCCTTGAAAACCGCGGGCTCGATATTGCCCAGCCAGAGGTCTGCGCGCTTGGCGGGATCAGCGAATACCTGCGGGTGCTGGCGCTGTGCCATGCGCATTTCACACCGGTGATCAACCATGTCTGGGGGTCGGCCATAGCGGTGGCGACCAACCTGCAACTTCTCGCGGCCATGCCGCCGCTGCCCGGCGGGCTCTTTCCTTGGGAGCCGCTTTTGGAATTTGACACGACCGACAACAAGTTTCGCGACGAATTGCTGACCGACCCCCTGGACATTCAGGGCCAGGTCAGGACCTCGGGCGGTTACGTGGCGGTCCCGGAAGACCCCGGTCTGGGGGTCGAGCCGGACCGTGATTTCATCCGGCATTACGAGGTCGGGGCCTGAGGGCCAGCAGGCTAACCGATGCCCCGGTTTCAGCGACATCAGTCCACCGGCAGGAAGCTGGGCACAGTTTCTGGCCGTCCCAGCCGTCCATGACGGCTTTGGCCGCCTGTCAGACTGTTCAGAAAGGCGACAAGATCCGTGACCTCCGCCTCTGTCAGGGCGGGTTGCGGCTGCGGCTTTACGGCGGCCTGCCGCGCCGCCTCGAACCGGTCGCTGTGGATGATGAAATCCACAGCATTCAGCCACGGCACGTCGGGCAGTCTGGCCATATCCGGGGCCCAGTTCGCAAGACTCGCCGCAGGGTCGGCGTGATGACGGATGATACCGGCCAGATCGGGAAAGGCGCCATTGTGCCCGTAGGGGGCGGTCAGCGCCACGTTGCGCAACATCGGCGTGCGGAACCGGTAGGCATCCTCGGATCGGTCCGATTTGGCCATCCTGCCGGTATCGCGCGGCATCGGGTCAAAACGTCGGGTGCGACCGGGACCGAAGGCGGGCAGGGCCAACGCATGAAATTTCTGATCGCTGAACAGTGGGCCGGAATGACAACTGGCGCAATCGGCCCGGCCAAAGAACAGCTCTGCCCCGCGCAGAGCGTCCGCCGGCAAAGTGCCAGACCCCGCGCGCCACAGATCGTATGGGCTGTCATGGCTCTGCCATTCCGCGCCGACGAACGCGCCGAGCGCATTGCCGATCTCGACGATGGTGATGTCGCCAGGGGCGTCGACGTGGTCGAACGCGTCAAAGAACATCTGGCGATAGCCCGAAATAGCCTGCACCCGGCGCGCAAGGATCGGCCAAGCGGCGTCGATCCGGTCGTGCACGGCCCCCGCAATGTCGTTCTCGCGCGGGTTCCCCGCCATCTCGAATTGCGCCACCAGCGGAAACAGGGCCTGAGCCGCCAGGATACTGTCGAGCCCCTGCGGCAGCCATTCCTCGGCAGGCGAGTTGAAGCCGTTTCCGTAAAGCTCTGACACCTCCAGCCGCCCATCATGGAAGAGCACGCGGATATCCTTGTGGCCAAGGTTCCAAAGCCCCGGCGCATTGCGCGCAATGCGCTTGCGGATACGGTCAGGACCACTGCCGGGGGTACGGTCCGGCCCGATGCCGACGCCGCCTTCGCCGATCCCCAGCGACAGGCCGTCGGCACTGCCCAGATCGTGGTGATGACAGGTGGCGCAGGAAATGTTGCGGTTGCCGGACAGGATCTTGTCGTAAAACAAAAGCCGCCCGATCCTTGCCTTTTCGGGGTCGAATGCGAGAAAGTCGGCTGGCGTGATCGGTGCGGGTATCTCGGCCTGCGCCATTCCCGCCCAACCAACGAGACTCAGGAGTATCAGATGCGCCGTCTTGCCTTTGCGCTTTGCCTGCTGGCCATGCCCGCGCTTGCCGATATCGAAGAGGCGCGCGATCTGATGGAGGCCGGTGAATTTGGCGAGGCGCGCGAAATGCTCGCGCCCGCTGCACGGTCCGGCAATGCCGATGCCGAGGAACTGATAGGCGTGATGTATGCAATGGGTCTTGGCGTCGAACGCGACGATCGGCGGGCGTTCGAATGGTATCTGCGCTCGGCGATGAAGGGCCATCCCGGCGCGCAATCCGGTGTCGGATGGTACTATGAGGTCGGTCGCGGTATGCCCGCGCCCGATCTGGTGCGCGCTTATATGTGGTATGTGCTGTCGGCGATCGGCGGCGATCCCGATGCGGCAATATCGCAGGAAGAGGTGGTCAAGAAGATGACTCGGGAAGAGATCGAAGCTGCGCATGTTCTGGTCGATGACTACAAGGTCTGGCTTTATCCGTTTCGGTAATCCGCCGCCAGTGCAAGGGCCCATATGCCCAAGGGGCGCAGGTTCATCTGTGCGCGAAACAACGGCTTGGTGGGATGAAGCGCCGCGGGCGTGCGAAAATGCAGGCCGCGCTGCGGTCCGAGTTCGCGCGCAAGCGCCGCCATCAGCGTGCGGCATTCCTCCTCCATCCCGAAGACCCGAAGTTGCGCGGCGAAAGAGTAGTTGAAGCCGACGAGGATCTCGTCCCATTGCAATCCCTCCTCGCCCTTGGGCGCATAAAGCTCTGACGAATGCGCGGCAGAGGTGATCGCCACTAAGCCGCGCCCAGCCCCCGCCTCGATGAAGTTGCGCCGATAGATTGTCGCCAGCGCCGTACGAGCCTTGTCAGGATCGACGGTATCGCCCAATCCCAACATGCGTGCCGTGGCCGGGCCGTACATCTGCTCGGCAAAGACAGCGTCGCGGAAGGTGCCATCGCTGTCGACGCGGAAATGGGTTCCGGCCCAGAGCGCATCCTCGAATGCCGGTTCGGCGGTGGCGGACATTGCCCGCCAGCGCTTGGCCGCGACTGGGTCGCGCGCCTTCTCTGCCAATGCAGCCGTCGCGCGAAGTGCTGACAGCCACAGCCCGCCGCAATAGGCGCTGATCCCACGCATCGGCACGTTGTCGAATGTCTGGTCCGGAAAGCCGTCATTCTCGATCAGCCCGTCGCCGTCGCGGTCGAACCTGGACAGGGCATCCATTGCCCGCGAGACCGCCGGCAGCAGGCTGGCCGCATAACCTGCATTTTCTGTCCGTGCCGCGCGCCATGCGGTGACTGCGAACATGGCGTTCAGGTCCTTCCACAGCGAGGAATCCTGATAGACGTAGTCGTTCGCCCTGATGAACGGATCGGCATTCGGCGCGCCCAGATCATGCGGCAGCATTCCGGCGCGCTGGCGCGGCATCCGGGCCGTGGACTTGAGATGAAAGCGGATCTCGGGATCATCCTTTGGAACCTCGATCGCATAATCCGTCACCACCGCCTGCGCGAGCGAGGGGAAAAGCTCCGAGACTGCGGCCGCCGCGTAGACCCACAGATCGAGCGTATTGTAGAGAGGATAGTCCGGGCACTCGATCAGGCCGAAATGTGCGGGGTGATCCCGTTCTGGCGCGGTCCACACCGTCAGGCCGTCGGTCAGCAGGTAAAGTTCATTGAATGGCAGGTGTGCTGCGGCGTCAGGCAGATCGAGACGTGACAGCGCCGCATCATGGAACCGGTCGATTTCGTCCGACCAGGTTTGGGCATGTTGCAGGGCGTGGTCGGCGATGGCCTGTGCTGAATTGCCGCCGCCACCCCAACGCGCCGTATAATGCCGACGCCAGCGGCGGCCCTGTCCGAACCGGATCACCGGCAAATCGAACACAAGGCAGAAGTCGATCACGCGCGTCTCGCTCGGTTTCAGCGTCGCACGCGCCGCGATGGCGCCGCTGGGTTGGGCGGCAGGAAACTCGCTGAACCCGCCACCGCTGCACCAACCATCACCGGGCGCCGATACCCGGCCATCGGCGGCAAACCCTTGCCAAAGCGCCTCGCCTTCGCGGTCGGCATCGAAGGCAGGGCAGCGGGTGATTTCGATCCCATCGTCCTTCATCACGCCCAGCAGGATCTGGCCGTCGCCCTCGTCGAAGGGCCCGGCGGTCTCTCGGGTCATCAGAATGCCCGCGCAGAGGTCGCTATCAGCCGCCTCGTTCCGCTGCCCGGCAACACCGCCCGGATGACCGACCCCGCGAAACCCGGCGAACCAACCGACAAGATTTGCAAAGCTGAACATGACCGCCGCTTCCAAAGGGGTATCGGCGGCGTTGCGAAGATGTGCGCGAAACAGCCCGACCGGCAGGTCCGCGTCCGTCTCGAGATCTGGGACCACCGGCGACAGCTGTTCGATGATAAGCGACAGATCGCCTTCCTGATAGCTGTGCCAGGCCTTCGGAAACAAGGCGGCGTACTCGCCCTCCGGATCAAATCGCCAGCCGGGGATTGCGCCGCCCGGCCTTAGCGCCCGGGCGCTTGCAGAGCCCCCGGCGGGGCGTTGCCAGACCGCAAATCCGTTCACATCCTGGCTGAAATAATCAACCTGACCCGCCTTTATCGTCCAGCGGTTGAAGCCGCCCATCGGGCCCCGGCTGATCGCGCCGGATCCGATCCCGCCCACAGGCACCCCTAGATCGTGATGACTGTCGAGTTGTCGGTCGATCTTGCGGCTTTGCGGCTCTGACGGTTGCCACGGCAGGGCAACCTTCCAGGCGTAGGGATTGGCGCGCGCGGGCATTTTTGACCAATAGACTGGCGACGGGGCGCGAGCGATGCCGCGCCCCGGATCGCTTACTGCGTATCGGCGGCGAGATCGGCGTCGATATCAGCCTCGGCCTTGGCAACGGCGTCGCGCAGCGCGGTCAGCACATCGCCGCCATTCGCGACATTGGTGTTGAACCATTCGTAAACCGGCTGCACGGCTTCGGCGAAGGCCGCCTTTTCCTCGGGCGAGGGCACGTAAAGATCACCGCCCCCGGCCACGAAGTCCTGATAGGCCTGGATCGACTTGCGCTTGGGCGAGGCGAACGTCGCCTGCTGCAATTCCTTGAAGCCGTTGGCCACGACGCGGCGCATATCTTCCGGCATCGACATGAACTTGTCGTTGTTCATCACCCAGATCGCGGCCATGTAGGCGTGCCCGTCCAGCGTCAGGTATTGCAGACCTGCTTCCGGGAATTTCATACCCATGATGTCGGTGATGCCATTCTTCGAGCCTTCGACCACGCCGGTTTGCAGCGAGGTGAACAGCTCGGGCCACGGGATCGGGGTGGGCGAGGCGCCTAGCGTCTTGACCAGTTCCTGCGGCAGGTCGGCCACGACCGTACGGATCTTCAGCCCCGCCAGATCACCTGGCATCGCCACGCGTTTTTGCGTATTGGCGAAGTTGCGCCAGCCGCCCGTATTGCCGATGGTCATGATCCGGATCGCGCCGCCGGAATCGGCCAGCGCCAGATCGCGCAGTTTGCGAGTGAAGTCGCCGTCGGTCAGCACGGCCTCGGCGACCCGGTCATCGCGCATCACGTAAGGCAGGTCAAAGACCTGAACGTAGGGGAAAATCCCCGCAGCGCCGCCAGAGGTCGTGACGAAGACGTCAATCGAGCCGTCCGCGATACCCTGCAAGCACTCGGTGCCGTTGGCGCAAAGCTGGGTGCCGATGAACAGCTCGACCGCGATCGCGCCGTTCGAGGCTTTCTCAACATAATCCTTGAAGACGATCAGACCGTCATAGTCCTCGTCGTTTTCGTTCGAGTTTGCCGTGGCGCGGATCGTATAATCCTGTGCCGCCGCGGGCAGGGCGAAGCCTGCCAGCATTGTCGCCGCGATCAGCGACTTTAAGGGTCCATTAAGCATTGATTCCTCCCATTTGGTTTTTGCTTTGTTGGTTCAATTCACGAAGCCCGTCAGGCGGGGGATCGTCATGGATATCGCCGGGATGTAGGTGATCAGGAAGATCACCACCACTTCAACGGCGAGAAATGGCAAAATTGCGCGCGAAATCGCCTCGACCCGCTCGCCAGACACGGATGAGGCGACGAAAAGCACCAGACCCATCGGTGGCGTGGCCAGACCGACGGTCAGATTGACGCTCATGATGATGGCGAAATGCACCGGATCGACGCCGAGGCTGACGAAGATCGGGCCAAGGATCGGGCCAAGGATGATGATCGCGGGACCGGCATCAAGGAACATGCCGACGATGAACAGCAGAGAGGTTGATCAGGAACAGCAGGATCAACGGGTTGTCGCTGAGCGACAGGATGTATGCGGCCAACGCCTCGGGCGCATGGCTGAGGCTGACCACCGTCTTGAACGCCATCGCTGCCCCGACCAGCAACAGCACCACGGCAGAGGTCATCGCCGCGCGGCTGAGAACATCCGGCAGATCGGACAGGCGCAGGGTGCGCAGGACGAACATACCGATGATGATCGCATAGGCCGCAGCCACCGCAGCCGCCTCGGTCGGGGTGAAGATACCGCCAAGGATGCCGCCCAGAATGATCACCGGTGTCAGCAGCGGAAAGAACGCCTTGAGGCTGGCCTGCCCGCGCTCGGGCCAGGTGTATTTCCGCGTCGCGACCGGGAAGTCGTACTTGTCGGCCATGATCTTGACCATCAGCATCAGCCCGACCCCGACCAGGATGCCCGGCACGATGCCGGCAAGGAACAGCGCGGCGACGCTTTCGCCCATCACATAGGCATAGATGATCATGATGCCCGAGGGCGGAATGATCGGCCCGATCACCGAACTGGCCGCCGTGATCGCCGCCGAGAAGCGGCGGGTGTAGCCCTGCTTCTCCATTGCCGGGATCAGCATCGACCCCAGTGCCGAGGTATCCGCCACCGCCGAGCCGGACAGACCTGCGAAGAGCATCGAGGACAGAATGTTCACATGCGCCAGACCGCCGCGGAAATGGCCCATCAGGGCCTGGCTGAATTCGACCAGCCGCATGGTGATGCCGCCGCGGTTCATCAACTCTCCGGCCAGCATGAAGAACGGGATGGCCATCAGAGGGAAACTGTCCATCCCATTGTAAACATTGCGATAAAGCAACGCTATGTCGCGTTCCTGCCCGTTCATCCAAAGCAGCAGTCCGGGAGCGGCCAGAAGGCCGAAGAAGACCGGCAGACCGATCATCAGGAACAGCAGGAAGAGGGGCAGGAACCAGATCAGCATCACTCGGCCCCCGGTATGTCGAGTTCGGCCAAAGGCGCCAGATCATCGCCGCGCCCGCCCAGCGTGATGAGCGATCGCAAGATCAGCTCTATGTTAACGGCCGTCAACAGGATCAGCCCAACGAAGAGCGACATATACATATATGCCAGTTTGATCTTCACGCTGGTCATCCCGATCATCGACAGTGGCAATTTGAGCGAGGACGACGCGAAGAGCCAACCGGAATTCACATGGTTCCAACCCAGCCTGACACCGACCAGCAGAACCACCAGCGACAGCACCAGCAGGACCAGCGACAGGACCGCACCGACCTTGCGGGGCAGGGCCAGTTCCAGCATGTCGATGGCCACGAACCCGCCACGGCGATAGGCCGAAGCCGCAATCAGGCCGGTCATCCAAAGCATCAGGAACCGCGCCGCCTCATCCGGCCAGGGCAGCGCGTTGTTCAGAACATAGCGAAAGAACACCTGAATCAGGATCACGATGACCATCAGCCCAATGGCTACAATCGCTATCGCACGTCCCGCGCGCAGGACGTGGTCGTTGATGAACTGAAGGGGTTTCAGGATCCCCAACAGTGGCGCCATCGCGCATCCTCCCGTTTGCCCGGCCTATGCTGGCCGGTTTCGATAAAGCGGCCTAGACCGTCTGCGAAAACCGCCCGGTCAACCCGCCGAAAAACAACAGCGGATCGCCCTCGCGGAAAGAGATATTCATCACGCGCGACACGATGATCGCATGATCGCCGCCGTCATATTGCGCATATTTCTTGCACTCGAACCGCGCCAGACAGCCCTTGATCAGCGGAATGCCGTCCTCGCTCATCATCCAGTCGGCATGATGAAAGGCGTCGTTCGTTTTCGAGAATTCCCAGCATAGCTTGTCCTGATCTTCGGCCAGAACGTGAATGGCGATGTTTTCGGCATTGCTGAAATACGGAAAACGTCGGGATTTCAGCGATGCGGACCACAGAACCAGCGGCGGGTCGAGCGAGACAGAGGAAAAGCTGTTGGCGGTGATGCCAATGGGGCCGTCATCGGTGACTGTCGTGACGACCGTCACCCCGGTGCCGAACCGCGACAGCGCATCGCGGAAATCCTTGCCGGAATCCGGCCCCGGTTCAAAATGGCGCATCGCTGGGGTTTCCGCGGGATGCCCCATTACGGAACCTCTTGCCCAAGGGCAGCGGTGTAAATCTCAAACCAGGTTTGGCGATCCATGTTCACTTTGGCAGCATCGCCCATTTTTGCGATCCGCGCCAGATTGTTGGTGCCAAGCACCGGGATGATCCGCGCCGGATGCGCCATCAGCCAGGCCACGGCGATGGCGGACTCGTCGACACCCTGATCCTGCCCCAGCGATTTCAGCAGGCCGCGAAGCGCGCCATGTTCCGCGTCGAACAACGCGCCGCCGCCCAATGGTGACCACGCCATCGGTGGCACGCCGCGTTCCTGCAAATACGCGATATCGCCATTGGTGAAGGGCGCGTGATGCAGCAGGCTGACCTCGATCTGATTGGTCAGAAACGGGGTTTCCATCGCCGACTGCAGCAATGTCCAGTCATGCAATTTGAAGTTCGACACACCGACCGCGCGCACCTTGCCGCTGGCCACGACCTCATCCAGCGCCGCGCCGGTTTCGCGATGATCCATCATCGGATCGGGGCGGTGAATCAGCAACAGGTCGATCCGGTCGGTGTGCATATCGCGCAAGGACTGCTCGACCGAGGCCACGATGTGATCGCGACTGGTATCGTAATACTTGACCCGCGCGATCCGCATAGCGTCCGGCAGGCGCCACGATATCGCATTTCGTGACGATCTCGATCCGGTCGCGCAGCGCAGGCACCGCCTTCAAAGCCGCGCCCAGGATCGCCTCGGCAGTATAGCCGCCATAGATGTCGGCCTGGTCGATCGTGGTGATGCCCTGATCCAGACAAGCCTCGATCTTCGCCTGAACATGGCCGGGTGAGGTGTCGCTGTCATCCCCGACCCGCCACATGCCGTAGACGATGCGCGACACGTCCAGACCGGGTTGCAGCTCGATGCGTTCCATCAGCGACGCTCCCCGTTGCCAAGCGGTGTGTCGGGGGTCTGGGCAGGAACACGGCCGTATTCCTGCGGCAGCGAGCAGGTTTTCAAGTGCGGCAGAACCCGCGTTCCGAAACTGTCGCATTCATCCAGATGCGGATAACCTGAAAAGATGAAGGCCCGAATACCCATTTTCTGATAGGCCTCGATCTTCGACATCACCTGATCGGTCGAACCGACCAACGCAGCACCACAGCCCGACCGCGCCCGCCCGATCCCGGTCCACAGATGCGGCTCGACATAGCCGAACTGGTCGGCCAGTTCGCGCGCACGGGCCTGATGGCTGACGCCAAGCGAGATGCTGTCATGTGCGCGGTCGCGGATCACCCGGCCATATTCGTCATCGAGTTTCGATACGAGATGCTCGGCGTATTCCTTCGCCTCAACCTCGGTATCGCGCACGATCATGTGAACCCGCAGGCCGTAGTCCAGCGTCCGGCCATGCGCGGCGGCACGTTCGTGCACGGCGCGCATCCGCTCGGCGAGCACGTCCTGCGGCTCTGGCCACATCAGGTAGACGTCGCAATGCTGACCGCAAAGCTCCAGCGCGTCGGGCGAATAACCGCCGAAGTATAAGAGTGGCCCGCCGGTCTGATAGGGTTTTGCCGGATCGGTGCTGACGCCCGAGAACTGATAGACCTCGCCGTCATAGTTGATCTCGTCCTGCGTCCAGGCCTGTTTCAGAATCTCGACGACCTCTCGGCTGCGTTGGTAGCGGAACGTGCTGTCTTCCTTCTGACCCGGGAAATCGGACGAGATGATGTTGACCGTCAACCGCCCCTTCAGCATGTGATCCAGCGTCGCGATGGTGCGCGCCAGCATGATCGGCTGCATCTCTCCGCAGCGCACGGCGGCCAGCATGTTGATCTTCTCGGTGATCGGCGCGCATCCGGCGACAAAACTCAGCGTGTCCTGGCCAACCTGATAGGAGGAGGGGCAGAGAATGTTACGAAAGCCCTATGACTCTGCGGTCTTGACAATCGTCGAGCAATGGTCCCAACTGGACCGCAAGCGGCCATCCGGGACGCCAAGAAATTCGTAATCGTCCGAACAAAGTGCTGAAAACCAAGAGATTTCGGCGGCATTCAGGTCAGCTGACGTAACCGGCACGATTGTCATCGAATCTCTCCGCAGGCTGCTGTTAGGACTTGCGTAGCATCCGCCTTGATGTAGATCAATAGTGCATCAATTTTTCAATTCCGGCTTTGGACCCTGCCATGAAACGACCTGGATCTTTGCCCGCCTATGTTCAGATCAGCGAGATGCTGATCCGCGAAATCAGCGCCGGTCATATGCTTGCCGGCGACCGATTTCCGCCCGAACGGGTGATGGCGAAGGAAATGAACGTTTCGGTGGGAACGCTGCGCAAGGCGCTGGCCGAGTTGCAGCGCAAGGGTCTTTTGGAGCGGCGGCAAGGGTCGGGCAACTACGTCCGTACCGACGGGCGGGCGGAAGGCGTGTACGCGTTCTTTCGGATCGAACTGTTGAAGGGCGGCGGCCTTCCCACCGCCGATGTTCTGGACGCCACGACGCTGCCTAAACCAGAGGATCTGCCCGATTTTGGCCCCTCCGGTCGTGCCCATCGTATCCGGCGGATCCGATACCTTAACGATCAACCGGTGGCGTTGGAAGAGATCTGGCTGGATGGCCACTGGGCGGAACGGATCAGTGCAGACGAGTTGTCGGACTCACTCTACCTCTACTACAAGCAGCGGCTGGGCCTGTGGATCGCCAGCGCCGATGACAGTGTCGGACTGTCCACGATCCCCGATTGGTCGCCCGCGACCTTCCAGTTGGCCCCCGGTACGGCCTGCGGCTATGTCGAACGGCTGAGCTGGTCACAGGAAAACCAGCCCGCCGAGTTTTCCCGCACCTGGTTCGACACCGGCGTCGTACGTTATGTCGCGCGTATCAGATAGGACAGAAATGACCAGACCAGTACGTTACGGCATGATCGGTTGCGGCATGATGGGGCAGGAGCATATCCGCAACATCGCGCTGTTGCCGGGCGCGACCGTCGCTGCAATCTTTGAACCCGATGCCGGGATGCAGGCCATTGCCCGGTCACTGGTTCCAGAGGCGCAGTTCGTTGACAGCCTGTCCGAAGTTCTGGCGATCGAGGCGCTTGATGTTCTGTTGATCGTCTCGCCAAATTTCCTGCATCTGGGGCAGATTGAGGAGATTCTGGCCACACGCCCTCTGCCGCTACTGGTCGAAAAGCCGCTTTTCACCGCGCCCGAAGACGCGGCTCGCGTAGAGCAGCTGATCGCCGATTATCCGCAGACTATCTGGGTGGCGATGGAATATCGCTATATGCCGCCGATCGCCAAATTCCTGAACGAAGTGCAATCTGCGACCGGCGGCATCCGGATGCTGACCATCCGAGAACACCGCTTTCCGTTCCTGACCAAGGTCGGCGACTGGAACCGGTTTTCGCGCAATACTGGCGGTACGCTGGTCGAGAAATGCTGCCATTTCTTCGATCTGATGCGGCTTGCCATCGGATCGGAACCGGTTCGGATCATGGCCTCGGGCGGGCAGTCGGTGAACCATATTGATGAAAGCTACTCCGGCGAAGTGCCCGATATCTGGGACAATGCCTATGTCATTGTCGATTTTGCGAATGGCGCCCGCGCGATGCTGGAGCTTTGCATGTTTGCCGAAGGCGCGCGGTATCAGGAAGAAATTTCAGCCGTCGGTCCAACCGGCAAGATCGAAGCCTTCGTGCCCGGTCCGGGCCGTTTCTGGCCCGAAAATCTGGGCGCGCCGCCAGTGCCCAAGGTCGTCGTCAGTCCGCGTCAGCCCAAAGGGCCGTCGGAACTGGTCATTCCGGTTGATCCGCTGTTGCTGGAGGCGGGCGACCACAACGGCGCAACCTATTATCAGCACAAATATTTTCTGCAAAGCGTGCGGGCATAACCTACCCGCCGACGTAACGGTCCGCGACGGCTACGCCGCCGTGCGGATGGGACTGGCGGCGCAGGAATCGGCCAGGCTGGGCGCTGCGGTCACGCTGTGATGCCCCCGACATGGCGGGCGCGGAACAGCAAGCGGTCGAGCGCAAGGCCCGGAACGCCCGTGTTGAACCATTGCCCACACTGAGCGCAGCGAAAGAAAGCTGCGAAAGGCCGGACGTCTGCCTGAGCCGTCACAACCTGCCCGAGACCGCCTCTAGCACGCGGATCAGCCGGTCGGCGCTGAAGGGTTTCGCCAAAAAGCGGTCCATCCCGGCTATCCGGGCTTCGTCGATCCGGGGATCAGCGTCATTGGCACTGCACAGGACAAACCGCGCTTCGTGGCCACGCCGGGCCGAGCGTATCCGTTGCAGCAGTTCGATCCCGTCCATCCCCGGCATGTTAAGATCGGCGATCACGATATCCGCCGGGTGCTTGTCCAACCGCTCTAGCGCCTCGTCGCCGGATTGGGCGGTGCGGACATCGACTAGACCCAGCTGTTCCAGAAGCTGCGTTAGAATCTGACGACTGACCGCCATATCATCGACGATCAGCAGCCGAAGGTCTTTTCTGAGCGCCATGACGGACCTCGCAATTGGCCGCGGCCCCCGAAGGTCGGGGGCGTCTGCGGCTATCCGCCCAACTTAGACCAAGCGAGGTTAACGGCTAATGAAGTCAGGCAGTTGCGGCCAGATGGCCTGCGCAACCGATCAGCGCCGCGAAGTCATCCTCGATGACCGACACGCTGAAATTGCCCATGAAACCGGCAAACCGGCCCTTGTCGCGGAACGCGGCGCCAAAGTCGAAGCGGTCCAGATGCGGTGTCATCGCCCGGGCAACACCGCCGATCAGATAAACCCCTCCAAACGGCAGTTGGATCAGCGAGAGGTTGCCCGCCACGGTGCCCAGAATGCGCACGAAGACGCGGGCGGTTTCTTCCGCGCGCGGGTCGTCGCCGGCGTCCACGGATCTCATGATTTCCGCCGCTGACAGTTCGCGCTCGTCGCCCGCCTCATGGCCCAGCCAGCGATAAACCCGTTCCAGCCCGCGCCCCGACAATACATCCTCGATCGACGGAAAACCGTGCGCGGATTCGACATACTGACAAAGCCGCAACTCTGCCTCGGTGCGGATCGGCAAATTGGCATGGCCGCATTCCGACGGCGGCACCAGCCGCCCCGCCTCGCCGTCAAAGACCGTCGCAGCGTTGAACCCGGTCCCTACGCCGATCACCATCTGGGCGGCATTGGGTCCGGCGGGCGCGCCCGTCAGGATCGTGCGGATCTTGCTGGCGTCAAGATGGCCCAACGCATGGCCCTGGGCCTGCAGGTCGTTCAGGATCGCAACCCGCTCGGCGCGGGTGGCGCGCACCAGACTGTCGCGGTCGAAGGTCCAGTTCAGATTGGTCAGCTCGCCCCGACCGTCGCGCACGGGCCCTGCCACTGCCACGCAGGCGCCGGTGCAATCGACATCATCCTCTTCCTCGACAAAGCGGCGCAGCACGGTTTCCAGTCCCGGGAACTGCGCGTTCGAGTACTTCCGCACGGTGTCGGGCAAAAGCCGGGTGCCCTCGGCCAATGCGACGCGGGTATTGGTGCCGCCGACATCGGCAACCAGCGAATAGGTGTCTGCGGGATGCTTGTTCATGTCTCTCTATATCCGGCGATACGCCTTGCGGTTCAAGGGGCGATGCGGCCCGCGGATCAGGGCGCGGCGGCCGGGGCAGGGCCGGTGGACTGACCGACCGTCAGTTCAGCCTCCAGCAGCTTGTGCTGGGTATCCATCCCGGGGTCTTTGATGATCTCCAGCAGCATCTCGGCGCAAAGCTGCCCGGCGTGACGAACCGAAGACCGGGTTGCCGAAAAGATCGGTACATCCTCGCCGTTCTTCAGATATGACAGCTCATCGTCGTGGATTACGACCGAAATATCCCGCCCCAGCTTCAGATCCTGCCCGCCGACCGCGCGCCGCACCCCGATCGCCGTGATCATCGAGGACACCAGAAAGGCGGTCGGCGGAGTTGGACCGGTAAGCATCTGATGTGCGGCGCGGTAGCCGTAATATTCCGTCATCTCCTCGGACTGCATCAGGGCCGGATCGGGTGTCACACCGCGACCCGCGAGGGCCGCGACAAATCCTTCGCGTCGGCGGCTGGCGAAATCCATGCTCTCAACGCCGTTGATCAGCGCAATCCGGCGGTGACCCAGGTCCAGGAGGAAGTCAGTGGCGCGCTCGAACGCCCGGCGATTGTTGACATCGACCCAGCTGTAATTCGGCTTTGCTGCCCCGGCGCGACCATGAACCACAAACGGCAGGCCAACATCCTGCAGCAGGGCGATCCGGGGATCATCCTCTCGTGGACCGTGGACGATCACACCATCGACAGAGCGCCGAGAGGCGAGGTCGCGGTAGATCCGCTCTTCCTCGACATCCGCGACAACCGACAGCAGCATGTCATAGTCGTTCCGCGAATAGACCTCTCCGGCTCCGGCGATGAAATCGGCGAAGATCGGATTGACGATTTCATGCCGGGTCGAAACCGGGATCACATGCCCGATGCACAAGGTCCGTCCCGTCGCCAGGCCGATCGCGCGCGCATTCGGTCGATAGCTGTTCTTGCGCGCAGCCGCCTTGACGCGCCGCCGGGTCGCCTCGCTGACTTCCGGATAATCGTTCAGCGCGCGGCTGACCGTCGTTTGCGACAGTCCAAGTATCGCGGCCAGTTCCTTGAGGTTCATCAGATGCGCCCAAAGCGGTTTCAATTCCCTTTGAGACTACGGGCCATCGCAGCAAGAGGTCAAAGGGTGTTTTTTCTGCGGTGCAGCACAACCCCAAGTAATTCATTGATGTTTCAGACGGCGCCAGATATCGTTTGACAGGTGGACTTGAATTGAACAACGTAAGTGAACCCAAAGCGCTTTGGGTGATGATTCCTTGCGCTTTCAGCCTAGTTAAGGATTGCGCAATGCAACCACGAGGGAGGACTTCCATGAAACATCTGCTTTATGCCGGATCGGCCGCAATTGCATTGACGGCTGGCATGGCCGGCGCCGAACAAGTTACGGTTTTCGGGCCCTGGCTGGGACCGGACCAGGAAAATGTTGAAGCAGTTCTGAGCGTGTTCGCCGAAAAGTCGGGGCATGACGTACGCTATGTCGGCTCTGACAGCTTCGAGCAGCAGATCGTGATCGACGCCGAGGCCGGATCGGCCCCCAATGTCGCGGTCTTTCCGCAGCCCGGTCTGGCCGCCGACATGGCCACGCGCGGCTTCCTGACGCCGCTGGCCGATGGCACCGCCGACTGGATCCGCGAAAACTACGCCGCCGGTCAGTCCTGGGTCGATCTGGGCACCTATGCCGGTCCCGATGGCGCCGACAACCTCTACGGCTTCTTCTACAAGGTCGATGTGAAATCGCTGGTCTGGTACGTGCCCGAGAACTTCGAGGATGCCGGCTACGAAGTGCCCACCACGATGGAAGAACTGAAGGCGCTGACCGAGCAGATCGTCGCTGACGGCGAAACGCCGTGGTGCATCGGTCTGGGATCGGGTGGCGCGACCGGCTGGCCCGCGACCGACTGGGTCGAGGACATGATGCTGCGCACCCAGCCGCCCGAGGTCTATGACCAATGGGTCACCAACGAAATGCCGTTCAACGATGAGCGTGTGGTCGCCGCGATCGAGGAATTCGGCTAGTTCGCCCGCAACGACGACTATGTCGCGGGTGGCGCCGGTGCCGTTGCCTCGACCGACTTCCGCGACAGCCCCAAGGGCCTCTTTTCATCGCCGCCGCAGTGCTACATGCACCGCCAGGCCTCGTTCATCCCGGCCTTCTTCCCCGAAGGCTCGTGTTGGCGAGGATGCCGATTTCTTCTACTTCCCGGCCTACGCAGAGCAAGGATCTGGGCTCCCCGGTTCTGGGCGCGGGCACGCTGTGGGCGATCACCAATGACAACCCCGGCGCGCATGATCTGATCGCATTTCTGCAAACCCCCGAAGCGCATGAGATCTGGATGGCGCGCAAGGGCTTCCTGACGCCGCACAAGGGCGTCGATCCGTCGAAGTTCGGCGATCCGACACTGGCAAGATGAACGAGATCCTGCTGGGTGCGACGACCTTCCGCTTCGACGGATCGGACCTGATGCCGGGCGCGGTCGGGCAGGGGTCGTTCTGGACCGGCATGGTCGACTACACCGGTGGCAAGGACGCGGCCGACTGTGGCGGCCGAAATCCAGGCGAGCTGGGACGCTGCCAAGTAAGGCTCTTGCCTGAAAATCAGGGAAATCCGGCCAAGCGCCGGGCTTCCCCCTCAAGTCCGAGTTGAACCGGCACCTAAGCGGGAGGGGACACATGCATCCAGCATTTCAGGGTCTGCTGACCATCATCATCGGTGTCGGTGGCTGTGTCGGATACTTCTATTTCTCCAACCAGTTCCTCGACAAGGTCATCTTTCCGCCGCGCGGACCGAATGCGGGCCGCAACATCAACCGCGCCAACATGATCCGGCCCTGGCTGTTCCTGTTTCCGGCGATCTTCGCGCTTGGCCTCTACCTGGCCTATCCGGTGTTCGAGACCCTGCGCCTGTCGCTGACCGACCGCAGTCAGGGCGGCGCCTTTGTCGGGCTCGCCAATTACCACGCAGATGTTCGGAGAGCCGAAATTCTGGGAAGCGATGCGCAACAACATGCTGTGGCTCATCGTGGTGCCCGCCGCGTCGACCGCCTTCGGCCTGCTGGCCGCCCAGCTGACCGACCGGATCAGCTGGGGCAACTTCGCCAAATCGCTGATCTTCATGCCGATGGCGATCTCGTTCGTCGGCGCGGCGGTGATCTTCAAACTGATCTACGACGCCCGCCCCGTCGATCAGCAGCAGATCGGCGTGCTGAACGCGGTCTGGCTGCAGTTCGACGGCGGTTTCGGCTCGGTCCTGTTCCTGACGATCCTGCCGGCGATCATCCTGCTCGTCTTTCGCAGCCATCGTCGCCTATGTCGGTTATATCTTTGTTCAGCCGATATTGTCATCGCAGGACAAGGGCGGCGGCGTTGGCTTCATGCCGCTGCGCCTCCTCGTGGCAGCGGCGGGCAATCTAGCTTGTGTTCCTGTCGCTGCGATCGATGCTCGGCATTTTCACTTTCGACTATCCCTACGGCGAGCCGCAGACCTGGCTGACGATCCCGTTCTGGAACAACTTCTTCCTGATGGTCGTGCTGATCTGGATCCAGACCGGCTTCGCCATGGTGATCCTGTCGGCCGCCCTGCGCGGCATTCCCGAAGAAACCATCGAGGCGGCGATCGTCGACGGCGCCAACCCGTTCCAGATCTTCTTCAAGATCAAGGTGCCGCAGATCATGGGCACCATCGTCGTGGTCTGGACCACGATCACGCTGGTCGTGCTCAAGGTCTTCGACATCGTGTTCGCGATGACCAACGGCCAGTGGGAAACGCAGGTGCTGGCCAACTACATGTTCGACAAGCTGTTCCGCGCCAATGACTGGGGCGTCGGCTCGGCCAGCGCGATCGTCATCATGCTGCTGGTGACGCCGATCCTGGTCTGGAACGTCTACAACGCCCGCAAGGAGATGCGCTGAGGGGAATGAGATGGACAATATCGCAGGCACCAAATCCACGCCTCACCTGGGCCGTCCACATCTCGGTCGTCGCTGCTGGTGCTGCTGTGGCTGTTCCCGACCGTCGGGCTGTTCGTGTCGTCGTTCCGCACCGCCGACCAGATTTCGGCATCGGGCTGGTGGAAGGCGATGTTCCCGGCCGAGCAGAACGTGATGCTGCGCACCGCCGATCCCGATGACGATCGGGTCGCAGCGACGGCGAGCTTTACGTGGTCGAAGGCAACCTGTTTGACGGGCGGCGATCTGACGCGGCGAGATCAGTCGTCTGGGGCACATCCTCGCGCGACGATCGGCGCCTATGCAGGCCGGCGAAACCGCCGATCTGGGCGACGGCGAGACGATCACCGTTGCAGGCCAACGGCGACTATCGTCTGGACCGGCAACGACGAGCAGATCAGCGGGCGCGGCCAGCGGGTCTTCGTCACCGCCGAAACGCCGCCGGAATTCACGCTCGACAACTACGAAACCGTGCTGTTCGAGCGGCACGACAACCGACAGCATGGCCAAGGCGTTCTTCAACACGCTGACGGTGACGATCCCGGCCACGATCATCCCGATCGTGATCGCGGCCTTTGCCGCCTATGCGCTGGCCTGGATGGATTTTCCCGGCCGCGCGCTGCTGATCGCGCTGGTCGTCGGCGCTGCTGGTGGTGCCGCTGCAACTGGCGCTGATCCCGCTGCTGCAGCTGCATCTGGGCATCGGCATCGGCAAGGGCTATCTGGGCGTCTGGCTGGCCCATACCGGGTTCGGCCTGCCGCTGGCGATCTATCTCTTGCGCAACTACATGGTCGGCCTGCCGCGCGACATCATCGAGAACGCCAAGGTCGACGGCGCCACGGATTTCCAGATCTTCACCAAGATCATCCTGCCGCTGTCGTTCCCGGCGCTGGCCTCCTTCGCGATCTTCCAGTTCCTGTGGACCTGGAACGACCTGCTGGTCGCCAAGGTGTTCCTGATCGACGCGACCGGCGAGACCACGGTGATGACCAACCAGATCGTCGAACTTGCTGGGCACCCGCGGCGGCAACTGGGAGATCCTGGCCACCGCGGCCTTCGTCTCGATCGCGGTGCCGCTGGTCGTGTTCTTTGCGATGCAGAAGTACCTCGTGCGCGGCCTGCTGGCCGGCTCGGTGAAGTAAGGACAGATGACGATCATGACCGATCTCAGGCCATCGCGAACCGGCAACAGATACGCCCTGCAGCGACCGGACTGGTGGCGCGGCGCGGTGATCTATCAGATCTATCCGCGCAGCTATCAGGACAGCAACGGCGACGGCATCGGCGACCTTGCTGGGCATCGTCGCAGCGGCTGCCCTACATCGCCTCGCTCGGTGTCGATGCGATCTGGATCTCGCCGTTCTTCACCTCGCCGATGAAGGATTTCGGCTACGACGTCAGCGACTATTGCGACGTCGATCCGATGTTCGGCACGCTGGCCGATTTCGACGCGGTGGTCGACACGGCGCATGCGCTTGGGCTGCAAGGTGATGATCGACCTGGTGCTGTCGCACACCTCCGACCAGCATCCGTGGTTCGAGGAAAGCCGCGTCAGCCGCGACAATCGACAAGGCCGACTGGTATGTCTGGGCCGATCCGAAGCCCGACGGCACGCCGCCCAACAACTGGCTGTCGATCTTCGGCGGCTCGGCCTGGCAGTGGGACGCGCGGCGCGATGCAGTACTACCTGCACAACTTCCTGACCTCGCAGCCCGACCTGAACTTCCACGAACCCGCACGTGCAGGACGCGCTGCTGGACGTCGCGCGGTTCTGGCTGGACCGCGGCGTCGACGGGTTCCGGCTCGATACGATCAACTTCTACTGTCCACGACGCAGCAGCTGCGCGACAATCCGGCGCTGCCGCCCGAAGAGCGCAACGCCACCATCGCGCCGGCGGTGAACCCCTATAACCACCAAGAACATCTCTACGACAAGAACCAGCCGGAAAACCTTGATTTCCTGCGCAAACTTCCGCGCCGTGATGGAGCCGTTACGACGCCGCCGCCGTGGGCGAGGTCGGCGATGCGCAGCGCGGGCTCGAGATCATGGGCGAATACACCGCCGGCGATGACCTGATGCAGATGTGCTACGCGTTCGAATTCCTGTCCGGCGATCCGCCCGACTGCGGCACGGTATCGCCGAGGTGATGGCGCAGGTCGACGAGGTCGCCGCCGACGGCTGGGCCTGCTGGGCGTTTTCCAACCACGACGTGATGCGCCACGCGACCCGCTGGAACCTGTCGCCGCCGCCGCAACGGGCCTTTGCCACGCTGCTGATGTGCCTGCGCGGATCGGTCTGCCTCTATCAGGGCGAGGAACTGGGCCTGCCCGAGGCCGATGTCGCCTTCGAGGATCTGCAGGACCCCTACGGCATCGAGTTCTGGCCCGAATTCAAGGGCCGCGACGGCTGCCGCACGCCGATGGTCTGGGAGACGTCGCAACCAGAATGGCGGGTTCTCCGACGCGCCGCGCCTGGCTGCCGGTCGCCACCGAGCATCTGCGCCATGTCGGTCGCCGCAGCAGGAGGATGACCCGAGCGCGCTGCTGCACCACTACCGCCGCGCCATCGCCTTCCGGCACGCGCATCCGGCGCTGGCCAAGGGCAGCCATCGACAGGCGTGAAGGCCGAGGGCGACGTGCTGCATTTCACCCGCGAGCCGACGGGAACGAGACGATCTTCTGCGCCTTCAACCTGAGCGACGACACCTGCCGACGATCGACCTGCCCGACGGGCGACTGGGCGCAGATCGGGGCCGAATTGGGCAGCGCCGCATCCCGGCGCGGACGGCAAACTGCACCTGGGGCCGTGGCAGCCCTGCCTCGACGCTTGACAGCCAGCGAATACAGGACAAGGGAGGGGACGACCATGGCCGATCTGAAACTGACGAATGTCGCCAAGACCTATGGCGGCACCGTCGAGGTGCTCAAAGACATCAACCTCGACATCGAGACGGGCGAGTTGATCGTCTTCGTCGGCCCGTCGGGCTGCGGCAAGTCCACGCTGCTGCGGATGATCGCCGGGCTGGAAAAGATCACCGGCGGCACGCTGGAGATCGACGGGCAGGTGGTCAACGACGTGCCGCCCGCGCAGCGCGGCATCGCGATGGTGTTCCAGTCCTACGCGCTCTATCCGCACATGACGGTGCGCGACAACATGGCCTTCGCGCTGAAGATCGCCAAGAAATCCGCAGGCCGAGATCGACGCCGCCGTCGACCAAGGCCGCCAAGATCCTGCAACTCGACCCTATCTCGACCGTCTGCCCAAGGCGCTGTCGGGCGGTCAGCGCCAGCGCGTCGCCATCGGGCGCTCCATCGTGCGCGACCCCAAGGTCTATCTGTTCGACGAACCGCTCTCGAACCTCGACGCGGCGCTGCGCGTCGCGACCCGGATCGAGATCGCGCAGCTCAAGGAATCGATGCCGAAATCGACGATGATCTACGTCACCCACGATCAGGTCGAGGCGATGACGCTGGCCACCCGCATCGTGGTGCTGGCCAACAAGGGCATCGCGCAGGTCGGCACCCCGCTCGAGCTCTACGAGCGGCCCGAGAACGAGTTCGTCGCGCAGTTCATCGGCTCGCCGGCGATGAACCTGCTGCCCGGCAAGATCAGCGAGACCGGCAAGAAAACGACCGTCACGCTCGATGGCGGCGGCACTGCCGTCTCAACCGTGCCCAGCAAGGACAGCGATGCCGGGCTGCAGGTCAATGTCGGCGTCCGCCCCGAGGATCTGGTGGCCACCGACGGCGACGCCGCTTTACACCGGCAAGGTCAACATCACCGAGGCCCTGGGCGAGGTGACGCTGCTTTACTTCGTTCCCGACGGCGACCGCGAACCGGTGATCGCGAAGCTGCCCGGCATCCACCGCGAGTTGCGGCATAAAGAGGTTAAGCTGTCGGCAGTGCCGGAAAAGGTGCACATTTTCGCCAACGGACAATCGCTGCTGTATCGCTAAGATCCGCCGCACTTAACCTGCGGCCCAAAGACCACTGATATGACCCCACAAGTCTGAGCCACCTTGCACTTGGCGTCGGTTTGGCAAACATGGCCGCGCGATTTGGCAACGAGGCGCAAGATGCAGAACACCGGCCGACCGGGGCTTTTCCGGCAGACATCGCCAGCGATCTTTCCGCCTCTGCTGGGGCTTTTCGGCCTTGGCCTTGCATGGCGCCGCGCGGGGGATGTGTTTTCGGTGCCGGGGTGGGTGGCAGAATTCATCCTCGGCGCGGTGACATTGCTGTTCCTGTTCACCCTTGTCGCCTACCTTGCCAAGATCCTGCGGCAGCCAGCCGCGCTGATCCGGGACCTTGGCATTCTGCCGGGTCGCTCGGGCCTTTCGGCGGCGACCGCCGCCCTGATGCTGCTGGCCGCGACGCTGATCCCCTATGCGACCGGCTGGGCCAGCCTCACGCTGGTTCTGGCGCTGGCCAGCCATGCGCTTGTCGCCTTTCTGGTGGTCTGGATCCTCTGGTCCGCACCGCTGGAGCAGCGCCGGATCACCCCGGTCTGGCAACTGACCTTCGTCGGCTTCATCATCGCCCCGGTCGCGGCCATTCCGCTGGGGGCAGGCCTGATGTCAGAGCTGATACTGGTCGTCACCCTGCCGTTGGCTGTCACCATCTGTTGCGGTCACGCTTATCTGACCCGCGCCAAGGCCGTCCCGCCGCCGCTGCGGCCCTTGTTGGCGATCCATCTTGCACCCTTGTGTCTGTTCGGCATCGTCGCCGGGATGCTGGGCCTTCTGGGCATCGCCACGGCGTTCGGCTGGCTTGCGATTCTGGTCGTGGCGATATTCCTTTTGCGGCTGCGCTATCTGTTGGCGGCGGGCTTCAGCCCGATGTGGGGGGCGCTGACCTTTCCCGTCGCGGCCTTCGCCAACCTGATGCTGCTGCTCGCAATCGTCGGAGAGCCGTTCCGCATCCTCGGCGGGCTTTCGTTGATCGCCGCCACGCTGATCCTGCCCTACATCGCCTACCGCATCCTCAGGCTCTGGGCCGAGGGCAAACTTGGCCCCATGACCAACGCTGCCCGGATCTGAGCGGGGCAGGGCGCGGCCGTCAATCCGGCAATCCCGGCTTTGCCCCTTTTCATTTCGTCCGACCCGTGAAATAGGGAAGCGCCAAACGAAAAACTCCAAGGAGACGCCAGATGGAGATTCGCGAGGCTCTTACTTTCGACGATGTTCTGCTGGTTCCCGGTGCCTCCAAGGTGCTGCCCTCGACCGCCAACACCGCAACCTTCGTCACCCGCGCGATCCGGATGAACATTCCGCTTCTCAGCTCAGCGATGGACACCGTGACCGAGGCACGCATGGCCATTGCAATGGCGCAAGCGGGCGGTCTTGGCGTGATCCACCGCAACCTCGAGATCGAGGAGCAGGCCCAGGAAGTACGCCGGGTGAAGCGCTTTGAAAGCGGCATCGTCTTCAACCCGATCACGCTGACCCCCGACCAGACGCTGGCCGACGCCAAGGCGCTGCAAGAGCGCTACAATGTTTCGGGCTTTCCGGTGGTCGACGAGAAGGGCCATGTCGTCGGCATCGTCACCAATCGCGACATGCGTTTTGCCAGCGATGACAAGACCCCGGTGCGGGTCATGATGACCTTCAACAACCTTGCGATGCTGACCGAGCCTGCCGATCTGGACGAGGCGAAAAGCCTGATGAAGGCCCGCCGGATCGAGAAACTGCTGGTCACTGATGGCAAGGGCAAGCTGACCGGCCTGCTGACGCTGAAGGATACCGAACAGGCCGTGCTGAACCCGCATGCTTGCAAGGACCAGTTGGGCCGGTTGCGCGTCGCGGCGGCGACAACCGTCGGGGATTCCGGCTTTGAACGGTCAGAGGCGTTGATCGACGCCGGGTGCGACCTGATCGTGATCGACACGGCGCATGGTCATTCCGAAGGCGTCGCGCGCGCGGTGGAACGGGTCAAGAAACTCTCGAACGAGGTTCAGGTTCTGGCCGGCAATGTCGCGACCGGCGAGGCTACACGCGCGCTGATCGATGCCGGTGCGGACGGCGTCAAGGTTGGAATCGGGCCCGGATCGATTTGCACCACGCGGATGGTGGCGGGCGTTGGCGTGCCGCAACTGACCGCGATCATAGACTGTGCCGAGGCCGCCGGGGACACTCCTGTTGTCGCCGATGGCGGCATCAAATATTCCGGCGACTTCGCAAAGGCCATTGCGGCGGGGGCAAGCTGTGCGATGGTCGGGTCGATGATCGCGGGCACCGACGAAAGCCCCGGAGAGGTCATCCTTTATCAGGGCCGCAGCTTCAAAGGTTATCGCGGCATGGGCAGCCTCGGCGCGATGGCGCGTGGGTCCGCTGATCGGTATTTCCAGTCGGATGCAGCCAGCGACAAGCTGGTGCCCGAGGGCATCGAGGGGCAGGTGCCCTACAAGGGGTCGGCCTCGGCGGTGGTGCATCAACTCGTCGGCGGGCTGCGCGCCGCAATGGGCTATACCGGAAACGGCACCGTGGCAGAGATGCGCAAGAACTGCCAGTTCGTGAAGATCACCGGCGCAGGGCTGAAGGAAAGCCACGTCCATGACGTGCAGATTACGCGCGAAAGCCCGAACTACAGAGTCATGTGATTTATCAATGACCTATGGATTGAAGCTAAGGCAATACTTGCGCGGGGGCCAATGACGCCCGCAGCCCGCATTTCTGCCGCGATAGAGATACTGGACACCATTCAGGCGGGCGCGGCGGCAGAGCAGGTTCTGACCCACTGGGCGCGCGCCAACCGCTATGCCGGCTCTGGCGATCGCGCGGCGATCCGCGATCATGTCTTCGATGTGCTGCGCTGCCGGCGGTCCTATGCATGGATCGGCGGGACGGAAACGGGCCGCGGATTGATGATCGGCGCGATCCGAGCCGCAGGCACCGATCCGGCAACACTTTTCACTGGCGAGCGTTTCGCGCCCGCGCCCTTGTCAGAGGCCGAGACCAACACGGCCTTGCTGGCGGATGCCCCTCGCGCTGTGCAACTGGACTGCCCGGATTGGCTTTTGCCGGTTCTTGAGGACGGGCTTGAGTCGGAAACCGATCCTGTTCTTGCGGCGCTCCGACACCGCGCGCCGGTCTTTCTGCGGGTGAATTTGCGCAAATCCACCGTAGAGGATGCAATCGCAGAGCTCGCCGCCTCCGGCATCACCGCGCAGCCGCACCCGTTATCGCCAACGGCGCTTGAAGTGACCGCAAACCCCCGAAGGGTTCATCTTAGCGCGGCCTACACCGAGGGGCGGGTCGAGATGCAGGATGCGGCATCACAAGCCATCATGGATGGGCTTGCGCTACGTAACGGCGCGAAAATACTGGACTATTGCGCAGGCGGCGGCGGCAAAAGCCTGGCGCTGGCAGCCCGCGAAGAGGTGCAGATTACTGCTCACGACGCAAACTGCCAGCGGATGCGCGACCTGCCGGACCGTGCCGCGCGGGCCGGGGCAGAGATCACGCTCGTCGAGGACAAATCCGACCTGTCGCCTGCCGCCTATGACCTTGTGCTTTGCGATGTCCCTTGCTCTGGCAGCGGCGCCTGGCGCCGTTCGCCAGAGGCGAAATGGCAACTGACAGAGGACCGGCTGAACGATCTCTGTATCACCCAGTCAAAGATACTGGAGGACGCTGCAAGTTTCGTCACGCCCGACGGCCAGCTGGTTTACACGACCTGTTCGTTGTTGCCCGCCGAGAACCGCACCCGGATCGACCTGTTTCTGACGGCGCATCCGGACTGGGCCGTGGTTCAGGAACGGCGGCTTACGCCGCTCGATGGCGGAGACGGTTTCTACTTTGCGGTGTTGACGCGGAAGTAGTTACAATATTTAACAACCTTTAGTTGTGCGTCAAACGGGCTTAAGCAGCGGTTAACGATTTGCGCCCGAAATGACCTGAGGACGAATCGAGCAAGGAGGCATCAGTGTCGCATCCGGCCCTGATCAGGGATCCGCTGACAAGCAAGGCAATCGCGCTGGCCCCTCGGCTTGGCTATCTTCTGGCCCTGTCTGTCAGTGTTTTGGCTGCTGCACTTTACAGCCCCAACACCATGCTTGGCTTGTTTCTGCTGGCGGCCGGTACGACGCTGCTGGCTGCGACTGGCATTGTCCAACTACTCAGCCGCCGGAACTTCAGGGCGCAAAAGTCGCTGCAGGCCACAATCTCCAGCTTCGTCGAACTTGACGCCTCGCCCAGCTTCACCACCGACCGGGAAGGCGTGATCGGCTATCGCAACAAGGCGGCGAAACAGCGGTTCACGGCCGTGGACGGCGACACGCTGCTATCCGCTTTGGGCGATCTCTTCGCATCACCTGCAGCAACCCTTTATCGGTTGCAGAACAAGGCCTTGGCCAAGGGTGCTGCGCGTGAAGACGTGGTGATGCGACGCGGCCATCTGCGTCTGTCAGTCCATCAGCTTGGCGAGAACGGTTTCCTCTGGCGGCTCGAGGATATCATCGAACGGGCAAATCCCGGCCGCAACGCCGAAGGCATCAGCCTGCCGATGATGACAGTCAGCAAATCCGGCACCGTCCTGTTCATGAACGACGCTCTGCGCCGCCTCATCGGCGGCCGCGAAGCTACGCTGGACCGGATCATCAGCGATCTGCCGCTGCGCCCCGGAGAGGTGCACGAAGTGGCGGGCATTGACGGCAAGGTGCAGGCGCAGGTCTGCGTCATCGAAAGCACTGTTGGCCGGCGTGAGGTCTACCTGCTGCCGCATCTGAAAGACGGCGTGCCCGCTCGCCGTGATTGGGATCTGTTTGACGAAATGCCGGTGCCGCTTCTGAAAGTCGCGCCGAACGGCGAGATATTGATGTGCAACCTGCCGGCGCGACAATTGCTGGCGCTCGAACAGGTGCAGGGCGCATTCCTGGGGGATCTGGTCGAGGGGTTGGGTCGGCCGGTCACCGATTGGCTGGAAGCCTCGGCCAAAACCAGCGGCGAGCAGAAATCCGAATTCGTGCGCGCCTCACGTCAGGCGCAAGAGGTCTATTTCCAGATCTCGCTGTCGCCTGTCACCGAAGACGACAAGACGGTGCTGGTCGCCGTGCTGCATGACGCCACGAAACTCAAGACGCTGGAAGCACAGTTCGTACAAAGCCAAAAGATGCAGGCCATCGGCCAGCTTGCGGGCGGTGTCGCGCATGATTTCAACAACCTGCTGACCGCGATCAGCGGCCATTGCGATCTGCTGCTGTTGCGTCACGATCAGGGCGATCAGGACTACGGCGATCTGGTGCAGATCCATCAGAACGCCAATCGTGCCGCCAGCCTCGTCGGGCAGTTGCTGGCCTTCTCGCGCAAGCAGACGCTGCAGCCCGAGGTGATCGAGATCTGCGAAGTGCTGGACGACCTTGCGCATCTTCTGGGCCGTCTGGTCGGTGAAAAGGTCACCCTGGCGCTCAATCACGACGCTGGCGCGCATACGATCCGTGCCGACAAGCGGCAGTTGGAACAGGTGATCATGAACCTCGTGGTCAACGCCCGCGACGCGATGACCGATGGCGGCGAAGTCCAGATCGAGACCCATGTCGAAGAGCTTACGACGCCCTATGAGCGCGACCGCGCCACCGTGCCGCCGGGCAAATATGTGGTGGTTTCGGTCAGCGACCAGGGCGTCGGCATCGCGCCCGACAAACTGCCGAAGATATTCGAGCCGTTCTACACGACCAAGCGGACGGGCGAGGGGACCGGGCTGGGCCTGTCGATGGCTTACGGCATCGTCAAGCAGACCGGCGGCTTCATCTTCGCCGACAGCGTGCCGGGCAGCGGCACGAAATTCACGCTGTTCTTTCCGGCCCACAGCGCGCCCGCGGTGGCACCTGTTGAAGTTGCCAAAGCCTTGCCGAAACCGACCCATACGCACGATGGCGGGGTGATCCTGCTGGTCGAGGATGAGGCTCCGGTGCGCACCTTTGCCTCTCGTGCCCTGCGGATGCGCGGCTACACCGTGCTGGAGGCCGAGAATGCCGAAGAGGCGCTGGAGACCCTAGAGGATATGTCGCTGAACATCGACGTCTTCGTCACCGATGTGATCATGCCGGGAATGGACGGGCCAAGCTGGGTTGCGAAGGCTCTGGTAGACCGGCCCGGCGTCAAGGTGGTCTTCGTCTCGGGCTATGCCGAGGAAAGCTTTGCCGAACAGCAGGCGCGGATTCCGAACTCGGTCTTCCTGCCCAAACCGTTCTCACTAAGCGAACTGACCGCCACCGTGCAGAATCAAATCCACTAAAATCGGCGCCGTCGGCAGGGTTAAATGCTTCCTTAATCTCTCGGTGCAAATCTGAATTTAGAACAATTTGCTTGAAATGTTCTCTTTTTGATCTCATAAGCGGATTGAGAACAAGAGGCGAACATCAGCAGGATTGCCGCCCCGGACGGGGTATGAAATAAGGAAGCACAATAATGGCCACGGCAAGTATTCTCGACATGACAGACAAGCGCGAAAGCGAAAAGCAGAAGGCGCTCGATGCGGCGCTGGCCCAGATCGAGCGGCAGTTCGGCAAGGGCTCGATCATGCGGCTCGGCGCCGAGAACCCGGTGCAGGAGATCGAGTCGACCTCGACCGGCTCGCTCGGTCTCGATATCGCGCTTGGCATCGGCGGCCTGCCGAAGGGCCGGATCGTCGAGATTTACGGTCCGGAAAGTTCGGGCAAGACCACGCTGGCGCTGCACTGCGTCGCCGAAGCGCAGAAAAAGGGCGGCGTCTGCGCCTTTGTCGATGCCGAACATGCGCTCGATCCGCTCTATGCCCGCAAGCTGGGCGTCAATCTCGACGAACTGCTGATCTCGCAGCCCGATACCGGCGAGCAGGCGCTGGAGATCGCCGATACGCTGGTGCGCTCCGGCGCGGTGCGACGTGGTGGTGATCGATTCGGTCGCCGCGCTGACGCCGCGAGCCGAACTCGAAGGCGAGATGGGCGACAGCAGCCTCGGTCTGCAGGCCCGCCTGATGAGCCAGGCGATGCGCAAGCTGACCGGTTCGATTTCGCCGCTCGAACTGCATGGTGATCTTCATCAACCAGATCCGCATGAAGATCGGCGTGATGTTCGGCAGCCCGGAAACCACGACCGGCGGCAATGCGCTGAAATTCTATGCCTCCGTGCGCCTCGACATCCGCCGCATCGGCGCGATCAAGGACCGCGACGAGGTGGTCGGCAACCAGACCCGCGTCAAGGTCGTCAAGAACAAGGTCGCGCCGCCGTTCAAGCAGGTCGAGTTCGACATCATGTATGGCGAGGGCATCTCGAAGACCGGCGAACTTCTCGATCTCGGCGTCAAGGCCGGCGTCGTCGAGAAATCCGGCGCCTGGTTCTGCTATGGCGATGAGCGCATCGGTCAGGGGCGCGAGAATGCCAAGGTCTTCCTGAAGGAAAACCCCGGCATCGCACTGGAGATCGAGGACAAGATCCGGGCCGCACACGGGCTGGAGTTCGACCTTGCCGATCCCGATGGCCCTGCTGCCGCGGAGCAGACGCGACGACGAGGTTTTCGAGGGCTGATTCCCGTCGTCACAGTGACAGAAAGGCCGGGGCATGACCCCGGCCTTTTTCGGTTGCGGTGGACAGGGTTCGGGCTTGGCGATAAACCTGACCGACGCATCGCAACGCCAGCCCGAAAGCCCACCACACCATGGCCAGTCTGAACGATATCCGGTCCACATTTCTGGACTACTTCGAGCGCAACGATCACCGGATCGTGGACAGCTCTCCGCTGGTGCCGCGCAACGACCCGACGCTGATGTTCACCAATTCCGGCATGGTGCAGTTCAAGAACCTCTTCACCGGGGTCGAGCACCGCGACTACACCCGCGCGACGACATCGCAGAAATGCGTGCGCGCCGGCGGCAAGCACAACGATCTCGACAATGTCGGCTATACCGCGCGCCATCACACCTTCTTCGAAATGCTCGGAAATTTCTCTTTCGGCGACTATTTCAAGGAAGAGGCAATCCCCTATGCCTGGGAATTGCTGACCAAGGAATTCGGCATCGACAAGGACAGGCTGCTGGTCACGGTCTATCACACCGATGACGAGGCTGCCGCGATCTGGAAGAAGGTCGCGGGCCTGCCGGACGACCGGATCATCCGCATCGCGACCAATGACAATTTCTGGATGATGGGCCCGACCGGCCCCTGTGGCCCCTGCACCGAGATTTTCTACGACCACGGCGATCATATCTGGGGCGGCCCGCCGGGCAGCGCCGAGGAGGATGGCGACCGGTTCATCGAGATCTGGAACCTCGTCTTCATGCAGAACGAGCAGTTCGAGGATGGCACGATGCGCCCCCTCGACATGCAGTCGATCGATACCGGCATGGGGCTGGAACGGATCGGCGCGCTGTTGCAGGGCAAGCACGACAATTACGACACCGATATGATGCGCGCGCTGATCGAGGCCTCGGCGCATGCGACCAGTCAGGATCCCGACGGACCGGGCAATGTGCATCACCGGGTGATCGCCGACCACCTGCGCTCGACCTCGTTTCTGATCGCCGACGGTGTGATGCCGTCGAACGAGGGGCGCGGTTACGTGCTGCGCCGGATCATGCGCCGCGCGATGCGGCACGCGCATCTGCTTGGGCGCCAAGGATCCGGTGATGCACCGTCTGGTGCCGGCACTTGTCGCGCAGATGGGGCAGGCCTATCCCGAACTGCGCCGCGGCCAGTCGATGATCGAGGAAACCCTGAAACTGGAAGAAACCCGGTTCAAGCAGACGCTCGATCGCGGTTTGCGGCTTCTGGACGAAGAACTGTCAGGCTTGCCAGAGGGGGCGGACCTGCCCGGCCAGGCCGCCTTCAAGCTCTACGATACCTTCGGCTTTCCGCTCGATCTGACTCAGGACGCGCTGCGGGAAAAGGGTCGCAACGTCGACACCGACGGATTCGATGCGGCAATGGCCGAGCAGAAGGCCAAGGCCCGTGCGGCCTGGGCGGGCTCGGGCGAGACCGCCGATGCCTCGATCTGGTACGACATCGCCGAAGAGAAAGGGACGACCGAGTTCCTGGGCTATGACACCGAGAAGGCTGAGGGTCAGATCGTGGCGCTTGTTCGGGATGGCCAGAAGGTTGACACGGCCGAGGCGGGAGAGACGGTGCAAGTCGTTGTAAACCAGACACCGTTTTACGCCGAAGCCGGCGGCCAGGTCGGCGACAGTGGCATGCTGACGACCGACAGCGGCAAGGCGCGCATCACTGACACCAGGAAGGTGGCGGGTGTGTTCCTGCATTTCGCCGAAGTGTCGGAAGGTACACTCTCGCGCGGCGAGGGTGCCGAACTGGAAGTGGACCATGCGCGTCGGACTGCGATTCGGGCCAATCATTCGGCCACGCACTTGCTGCACGAAGCCCTGCGCGACAGGTTGGGGGACCATGTTGCGCAGCGGGGATCGCTGAATGCCGACGATCGGCTTCGGTTTGATTTCTCTCATAACAAGGCGATGTCGGCCGACGAACTTGCAAGCGGTCGAGGCAGATGTGAACCGGTTCATCCGGCAGAACACGCCGGTCGAGACCCGGATCATGACGCCTGATGATGCACGCGGGATTGGAGCTCAGGCCCTGTTCGGTGAAAAATACGGCGACGAAGTGCGCGTGGTTTCAATGGGTTATGCCGATACCGGCAAGGGGCTCGATGGCAAGACCTGGTCGATCGAACTTTGCGGCGGCACTCATGTGCGCCAAACCGGCGATATCGGCCTGTGCGTAGTGCTGGGCGACAGCGCCTCGTCCGCCGGGGTGCGGCGGATCGAGGCCCTGACCGGAGAGCGCGCGCTGGCGCATTTGTCGGGCGAATCCAAACGCATGGCCGATCTGGCGACGACGCTGAAGGCGCAGACCAGCGAGGTACCAGAGCGGGTGCGGGCCCTTTTGGACGAACGCAAGGCGCTGCAGAACGAGGTGGCCCAGCTTCGCCGGGAGCTGGCGATGTCTGGTGGCAGTCAAACCGGCAAGGGGCAGGACACAAAGAAAATCAATGGTATGCAGTTCGTAGCTCATGTTCTTTCTGGGGTCTCAGGCAAGGACTTGCCAAGCCTGATTGATGAACACAAAGCCCGGTTGGGGTCTGGTGCGGTGCTGCTGATCGCGGACACCGGCGGCAAGGCGGCGGTGGCGGCAGGGGTCACCAAGGATTTGATTTCAAAGGTTTCGGCGGTCGATCTGCTGCGCGCCGCCGTCGCCGAACTAGGCGGCCAGGGGGGCGGCGGCCGGCCCGATATGGCACAAGGCGGCGGTGTCGATGTGTCGAATGCGAAGGCCGCGATCGCGGCGGCGGAAAAGGTTTTGGAGGGCTGAAAAATGGGCGCTTTGTGGATTGCACATGTCAAGGTGACGGATGAAGAATCTTATATGAAATACGCTAAGTTAGCAGGCGTAGCTATTGCGGATCATGGCGGCAGATTCATCGCCCGGGGCGGCCGTTATGTGCAGCTCGAAGGCAATGATCGGCCGCGTAACGTGGTGGCGAAATTCCCGACCCTTGAGGCTGCGGTGGAATGCTACAATTCCGACCAGTATCAAGAGGCACTGTCTTTCGCCAAAGGCGCGAGCGAGCGAGATCTGCTGGTCGTCGAAACCGACGAATAGCGGGCGTTTCTTAACCCATATGTTAAAGCCCTAGGGGTTTTCTTTAACGTGTTTGTCAACGTTTTTCGACCTTGACGCCCAGGCATCACGTATCGGATTGCGCGTTCGAGCGGTACCGAGAGGCAGCGTAATCCGCGTCAGGTCTTGGCCAAACTCTCGGGCAGCGGCCATGCAATGATCCGAGGGTCGATGCCCGGCTGACCGGCGTCTTGCACCGGCCTGATTCATCTTTTGTCTGAAAGATATCCCCGCCGGAGGCACCGCGACGCGGCGAAGCCGCGGCGCAATACCTTTCTGTCGCGTTAACTGGCCGCGCGCGAGGCCCGTTTGCGCTCATGCGGGTCCAGGAAGCCGCTTGCGCAACCGGATCGATTTTGGCGTGACCTCGACCAGTTCGTCGGTGTCGATATAGGCGATCGCCTCTTCCAGCGACATCCGCATCGGCGTGGTCAGCCGCACCGCCTCGTCGGTGCCAGATGCCCGCACGTTGGTCAGCTTCTTGCCCTTCAGCGGGTTCACTTCCAGATCGTTGTCGCGCGTATGCTCGCCGATGATCATGCCCTGATAGACCGGTTCTTGCGCGCCGATGAACATGTGCCCGCGATCTTCCAGATTCCACAAGGCATAGGCCACCGAGTGCCGGCCTCCATCGAGATCAGAACCCCTGACGGCGCCCTGGAATATCGCCCTTGTGCGGTGCCCAGGCGTGGAACACGCGGTTCAGCACGCCGTTGCCGCGCGTGTCGGTCAGAAACTCGCCGTGATAGCCGATCAGTCCGCGCGACGGGACATGCGCGATGATCCGGGTCTTGCCGACGCCCGCAGGCTTCATCTCGACCAGTTCGCCCTTGCGGGGGCCGGTCAGTTTCTCGATCACAGCGCCGGAATATTCGTCATCGACGTCGATGGTGACCTCTTCGATCGGCTCCATGCGCTGGCCGTCAACCTGCGCGGAAGATCACCTGCGGGCGCGAGATCGACAGCTCGAAGCCTTCGCGGCGCATGTTCTCGATCAGAACGCCCATCTGCAATTCGCCGCGGCCATGCACCTCGAAGGCTTCGCCGCCGGGCGTGTCGGTGACGTGAATCGCGACATTGGACTCCGCCTCTTTCATCAGCCGCTCACGGATCACCCGGCTTTGCACCTTGTTGCCATCGCGGCCCGCAAGCGGGCTGTCGTTGATGCCGAAGGTCACCGAAATCGTCGGCGGATCAATCGGTTGCGCGGGCAGGGCGGTGTCGACCGTGATCGCGCAAAGCGTGTCTGCGACGGTGGCCTTGGACATGCCGGCGATGGTCACGATGTCGCCTGCCATCTGCCTCGTCGATTGGTTGTTGCGCCAGGCCGCGGAAGGCCATGATGCGGGTGACGCGGAACTGCTCCATCTTTTCGCCGTTGCGGGAAAGCGCCTTGATCGGTCTCGCCGGTTTTCAGACGGCCCGCTTCGACGCGGCCTGTCAGGATGCGGCCGATGAAAGGGTCGGCGCCAAGCGTGGTGGCCAGCATCTGAAAGGGTTCATCCTGACGCGCGATTTGCGCGGGCGCCGGTACGTGGTTCACGACCAGATCGAAGAGCGCAGACAGATCCTTGCGCGGGCCGTCAAGCTCGGTATCGGCCCAGCCGGCGCGGCCCGAGGCGTAGAGATGCGGGAAGTCGAGCTGATCGTCATCGGCATCGAGGTTGGCGAAGAGGTCAAAGACCTCGTTCAGCGCGCGGTCGGGTTCGGCGTCGGGCTTGTCGACCTTGTTCAGCACCACGATCGGGCGCAGGCCCAGTGCCAGCGCCTTGGAGGTCACGAATTTGGTCTGCGGCATCGGGCCCTTCGGCGGCATCGACCAGCAGGACAACGCCATCGACCATCGAGAGGATACGTTCGACCTCGCCGCCGAAATCGGCGTGGCCGGGCGTATCGACGATGTTGATCCGGGTCGCCTTTCCATTCGACGGATGTGGCTTTGGCAAGGATCGTGATGCCGCGCTCGCGTTCCAGATCGTTGGAATCCATCGCCCGTTCCGCGACCGCCTGGTTTTCGCGGAAAGCGCCGGATTGCTTCAGAAGTTCGTCGACCAGCGTGGTTTTGCCGTGGTCGACGTGAGCGATGATCGCGATATTGCGCAGGTCCATTGGAATGCCTTTTAGGGGGTTTGCCGCCCCCTATACTGCACGCGCGAGAAAGGCCAGAGAAACCTTTGGAACCTTGCGTTTTCCTCTCGCGTTTCCTTACGGAATGATGCGGTTGTACTTGGTGCCATCGACCGTTGCGCCAACGATCAGGCCGGCCTGCCCGAAGACCACCGCGATGACCGGCGACAGCGTCGTGGTGGTGTCGGCCGAGCAGGGTATCGGCGTTGTTCGAGACAGCGTATTTCACGTCCGCGCCCGCGACCCAGCCGTACGAGCGCGCGGAATTCCGACAGCGCCTCTTCGGTCATGAAGAACAGCACATGCGCATATTGCTGCGCGCCGATCTGCAGGCCGAAGCTGGCTTGCGTGGCAGAGTAATAATCGACCGAGGTGCCGCCGACCCGCAGCGCGCCGCGCCCGTAGGATCCGCCGATGCCAAAGCCCGCTTCCGTCACCAGCGGCATCACCAGCATGCCGGCGGATTTGTCGCGCAGTTCGCGGGTGCCGGGATAGTTGGTGAAGAGGTAGTTCAGCGATTCATCGACACGGGCGTCGATCTGCGGACCGCCGGTGCCGCCAATGCCGTTGTTGCAGGCGGCGGTCAGAAGACCTGCAGATGCAGCGCCCGTGATCAGAAGACGACGTGAGATAGTGTTCATGGGATACTGCCCTTGCTTGCCGGTATGCCTCTGGATGTCGGCCTTATGCGGCCGATCTGCGCAAACTATAGGGGATAATCGCGGGACTGTCACCCGTGATGGTCGCTCGGATCGTGGATTCGGCGTCGACGCGCCGGGACGGATCCGAGGCTTCGCAGAAGCTTCGCGGCCGCGGGCGCGAAATAGGTGAGGATCCCGTCGCAGCCCGCTCGTTTGAAGGCCAAAAGGCTTTCCATCATCACCCGGTCATGATCGAGCCAGCCGCTGATCCGCCGCCCCCGCAGCATCGCGTATTCGCCCGAGACCTGATAGGCAAAGGTCGGCGCGCCGAAGCGGTCTTTGACCCGGCGGCAGATATCGAGATAGGGCATGCCCGGTTTGACCATGACCATGTCGGCGCCTTCGGACAGGTCGCGTTCGACGCAGCCGCAGCGCCTCGTCGGAATTGGCCGGGTCCATCTGATAGGTGTTCTTGTCGCCCTTCAGCGCGCCCGATGCGCCGACCGCATCGCGGAACGGGCCGTAGAACGCGCGAGGCGTATTTCGCGGCGTAGCTCATGATCGCACGTTGTTGGTGTGCCGCGCAGCCTTCGAGCGCCGTGCGGATCGCGCCGATGCGGCCATCCATCATGTCGGACGGGCCAAGGATATCGGCGCCGGCCTCGGCCTGGGCCAGCGCCATTTTCACCAGCGCCTCGACGGTCTCGTCGTTCACGATCTCGCCGTCCACGACAAACCCGTCATGGCCGTTGATGTTGTAGGGGTCGAGCGCGACATCGGTCATCACCGCAAGGTCGGGCAGTTCGGCCTTGAGCGCGCGGATCGGCGCGGTTGGACAGATTGTCGGGATTCCAGGCATCGGCGCAATCCTCGGTCTTCAGCGCCGGGTCGATATAGGGAAACAGGCAGATCGCCGGGATGCCAAGGGCATGCGCCTCGGCCGCGGCGCGCGATCAGGCGGTCGATCGTCAGACGCGAGACGCCGGGCATCGAGGCGATCGGGGTTTCGGCATCGGTACCGTCCTGCACGAAAACCGGCCAGATCAGGTCTTCGGCCGCAGCGTATGTTCGCGCTGCAGGCCACGCAGGGCGGCGGATTTGCGCAGGCGGCGAAAGCGGGCGGCTGGAAACCGGGCGACGGATTGTGGCATAGCGGACATCCTTGGGTCACTGATGCACCGCTTGGCATGGATTTCGCTGTATCTCAAGGGTAGGAATCGCCGGCGGGCAGGCTTAGGGTCGCGCGCAAGCTGATGAACTGGCAAGGAAACTGCTGTGGACTGGTACGACCACCGTCTTTGAAGTGATCGACATGCGGTCCTTCTCTAACCTCTGGTACTGGATCGGCCTTGCGGTCGTCTGGTCGACGACCAGTCACTGGGTGCTGGGCGTGCCCTACGACATGGTGCTGCGCGCCCGGCGGCAGGGCGGCGAGGCCGAAGTGGATCTGGAGGATATGGTGCGGATCAACAGCAACCGGATCCTGCATATCGTGCAGGTTTCGGGGCTCTGGCTGCTGGCCTTTATCTGTGGCAGCCTGACGATGCTGGTGATGCTGGGTTTCTGGTACGGTGTCGAGTTCGCGCAGGCGCTGTTCCTGCTGGCGTTTCCGCTGTCGATTGTCGGTATGCTCAGCATGCTGACCGCACAGCGGATCCGGCGCGACGGCGACGAGGGCGAGGCGCTGCGCCGGCGGCTGACGCGGCACCGGGTGGCGACGCAGTTCATCGGCATGATGTCGGTCTTCGTCACCGCGATGTGGGGCATGTATCAGAATCTGGTTGTCGGGCCGCTTGGTGGTTGACACCGGCCCCGTGCGCTTACCTGAACGCGTCATGTCGAAAGCCCAACATATAACCGTTGGCGGTGCGCCCGAGGGCTATGACGCGCGGCTGCTGCTGGCCGAGCTGGAGAAATCCGGCCGGCCCGGTGCTGCATGTCGCCCGCGACGACAAGCGGCTGGCAGCGATGCAGGCGGCGCTGGAGTTCTTCGCGCCGCATGTGCCGGTGATCAGCTTTCCGGCCTGGGATTGCCTGCCCTATGACCGGGTGTCGCCCGCATGCCGATATCTCGGCCGCGCGGATGGCGACGCTGGCGGGGCTGGTCCACGGGATGCCGAAGCGTTCATCCTGCTGACCACGCTGTCGGCGGCGACCCAGCGCATTCCGGCGCGCGAGGTGCTGCGCGAAGCCGCGTTCACCGCGCACGGTCGGGCGGCAGATCAACGAAGCGGCGCTGCGGTCTTTCCTGGTGCGGATGGGGTTTACCCAGGCGCCGACGGTGATGGAGCCGGGCGATTTCGCGGTGCGCGGCGGCATCATCGACATCTATCCGCCGGGGCAGTCGGGGCCGGTGCGGCTGGACCTGTTCGGCGACGTGCTGGATGGCGCGCGGCGGTTCGATCCGGCGTCGCAGCGGACGACCGAGACGCTTGTCCGTGATCGAACTGGCCCCGGTGTCCGAAGTGATCATGGACGAGGCCGCGATCACCCGGTTCCGGCAGAACTACCGGATCGAGTTCGGCGCGGCGGGCACCGACGATCCGCTGTACGAGGCGGTCAGCGCGGGGCGCAAGCATCAGGGCGTCGAACACTGGCTGCCGTTCTTTCACGAGCGGCTGGAGACCCTGTTCGACTATCTGCCGGACGCCACGATCTGCCTTGACGACCAGATCACCCCGTCGCGGCTGGCGCGCTGGGACAGCATCGAGGATCAGTACGAGACCCGGCGCATCGCGATGGGCCAGAAGAACCGGATGGACACGGTCTACAAGCCCGCGCCGCCGGGTCTGCTTTACCTCGACGATGCCGCATGGGAGGCGGCGGTGGCCGGGCATCGGCTGTTGCAGTTTCATCCCTTGCCGCAAGCCTCTGGGCCGAATGTCATTGATGCGGGCGGACGGATCGGGCGCAATTTCTCGCCCGAGCGCCAGCTGGAAAGCGTCAGCCTGTTCGGCGCGTTGGAAGACCATGTCGAGGCAAAGCGCAAGACGGGGCAGGTGGTGGTTGCCAGCTATTCCGAGGGTGCGCGCGAGCGTCTGCAAGGGCTGATGGAGGATCAGGGGCTGATCGGTGCGCGCGCCATTGCCGATTTCCGCGACGTGCCAGAGGGTGAGGGCGGCGTCTATCTGGCGGTCTGGGCGCTGGAACACGGGTTCGAGGGCAAGGGCGTCACGGTGATCTCCGAACAGGACGTGTCTGGGCGACCGGCTGATCCGGCGTGCGCCGAAGAAACGACGCGCAGATAATTTCCTGACCGAGACGCAATAGCCTGACCCCCGGCGATCTGGTCGTGCATGTCGATCACGGCGTCGGGCGTTATCAGGGGCTGGAGGTGGTCACCGCGCTTGGCGCGGCGCATGAATGCATCCTGATCGAATATGCGGGCGGCGACCGGCTGTATCTGCCGGTCGAGAATATCGAACTTCTTTCGCGCTACGGTCAGGAAGAGGGTCTGCTCGACCGTCTGGGCGGCGGTGCGTGGCAGGCGAAGAAGGCGAAGCTGAAGGAACGCATCCGCGCGATTGCCGACCGCTTGATCCGGATCGCCGCCGAACGGCTGTTGCGCCGCGCGCCGATCCTGGAGCCGCCGCACGGCATGTGGGAGGCGTTTTCGGCGCGCGTTCCCGTATCAGGAAACCGACGACCAGCAGAAGGCCATCGAGGACGTGCTGGACGATCTGGCGGCGGGCCGTCCGATGGATCGGCTGGTCTGCGGCGATGTCGGCTTCGGCAAGACCGAAGTGGCGATGCGCGCGGCTTTTGTCGCGGCGATGTCGGGCGTGCAGGTGGCGGTGGTGGCGCCCACCACGCTGCTGTCGCGCCAGCACTACGGCAGTTTCGCCGAGCGGTTCCGCGGCTTTCCGGTGAAGGTGCGGCAGCTCTCGCGGTTTGTGTCGGCCAAGGACGCCGCGCGGACCCGCGAAGGGCTGGCGGACGGCACGGTCGATATCGTGATCGGCACCCATGCGCTGTTGGCCAAGGGCATCCGGTTTCGCAATCTGGGGCTGCTGATCGTCGATGAGGAACAGCATTTCGGGGTCAACCACAAAGAGCGGTTGAAGCAATTGCGCTCTGACGTGCATGTGCTGACGCTGACCGCAACGCCGATCCCGCGTACCTTGCAGATGTCTTTGACGGGGGTCCGTGACCTCTCGATCATCGGAACGCCGCCAGTCGACCGGCTATCCATCCGGACCTATGTCAGCGAATTCGACGCGATCACCGTGCGCGAGGCATTCCTGCGCGAGCATTACCGGGGCGGGCAGTCGTTTTACGTGGTGCCGCGTATCACCGACCTGCCCGAGATCGAGGGATTCCTGAAGGATCAGGTGCCGGAGGTCAGTTACGTCGTGGCGCATGGCCAGATGGCGGCCGGGGAACTCGATGACCGGATGAATGCGTTTTATGACGGCAAGTATGATGTGCTGCTGGCGACCTCGATTGTCGAATCGGGGCTGGATATTCCGGCGGCCAATACGATGGTGGTGCACCGGGCCGACATGTTCGGGCTGGCGCAGTTGTATCAGATCAGGGGCCGGGTGGGCCGCTCTAAAACACGGGCCTATGCGTACCTCACGACGAAACCGCGCGCCAAACTGACTCCCGCGGCGGAAAAGCGGCTGCGGGTTCTGGGGTCTCTGGACACACTGGGGGCGGGGTTCACTTTGGCGGCGCAGGATCTCGATATTCGCGGCGCGGGGAATCTGGTCGGTGAGGAGCAGTCAGGCCATGTCCGCGAGGTCGGGTATGAACTTTACCAGTCGATGCTGGAAGAGGCGATTGCCAAGATCAAGGCCGGCGAGATGGAGGGCTTGAGCGAGGCCGACGAACAATGGGCGCCGACGATCAACCTGGGCGTTCCTGTCTTGATCCCAGAGGCTTACGTTCCCGATCTTGATGTGCGTCTGGGGCTTTATCGGCGGTTGTCGTCCTTGCATGAGAAGGTCGAGTTGGAGGGTTTTGCCGCCGAGCTGATCGACCGCTTCGGCAAGCTGCCGAAAGAGGTCAACACGCTGTTGTTGGTCGTGCGCATCAAGTCGGAATGCAAGAAAGCTGGCATTGCGCGGCTCGATGCCGGGCCGAAGGGCGCCACGGTGCAGTTTCACAATGACAAATACGCCAATCCGGCGGGGCTGGTGGATTTCATCCAGGCCGAGCGTGGCATGGCAAAGGTCAAGGACAACAAGATCGTCGTGCGGCGCGACTGGAAGAAGGACAGCGACAAGATCAAGGGCGCTTATGGCATCGCCCGCGATCTGGCGGTGAAGGCGCAGATAAAGGGGTAGGTCGCGGGGGTTCGCCGATGCCGGGAATTTGTCTTGCGCGGGACGTGCGGCGCGGTAAGCAGGCCGGGATTTCCCCGGTCGAGAGGCTGACCATGACCCTTCTGAAAACCGTGCCGTTCCTGTTTCTGCTCTCTGTCCTGCCGTCGGTGGCGACAGCAGACGCCGAGTCCTGCCAGACCTCGATCGGCGGCGAAGAGATCGGGCTGTTCTACGACGACAAGGACACCGTGTCGGAAAACACCACCCTGCGAGAGCGGGTGTTCGGGGGCCGCGGAAACATCACCTGTCCGGCCTATGTCACGCTCCGCCATCTGACGCCCGACCTGACCGACGCCGAACGCGAACCGTTCTGTCTGCATTATGACAAGGAGGCGGCGACCTATCTGGGCTATGCGCAAGGCAAGCGCGGGGCTTATCTGGTGTGCAAGGATCCGTCGAAAGCGTTTTGCAGCCGGGTGAATGCGTCCAAGGACTCGGCCATCGCGATTGCGGGCCTTGCTGCCGAAAAGGCCGAAGGTGCTGCCGAGGTTGCGGGCGGGATTACCAAGCACAGTTCCGGCGCAGTTATCCTGAGTGGCACGGGCAGCTCTGTCGCCTCATCGCTTAGTGCATTGGGGGCGACTGCGATGTCGGTCGTCACGGCGCCTGCAACCCTGACGGCAGCCGCCGTTTCGGTGGTCGCAGTGGGCGGGGCGGTCTATGTCTGTCGTGAATAATGGGCGCTTTGCTGGCTATTCTGCCGCGCCCGCGCGGTGAACCACGCCGTCCTCGACCTCGGTTGTTCGCCGCATCAGCGCGTAGGCCAGTGCCGAACAGACCACCGTTCCGATCAAGAGCGGCACGGGCGTGCCGTTGAATGCCTGCCCGATCGGGATCGCCAGCAGGACCGACAGAACCGTCGAAATTGCCGCAATGACTGAAGAGGCCGTGCCCGCAATATGACCCATCGGCTGCAATGCCAGCGCGTTGAGATTGCCGAAGGTCAGCCCCGCCATGAAGAAGATCGAGACCGACCAGACGAACCAGAGTGGAAAGGCGAACGCCGCCGGGATCGCCCCGGTCCACCAGGCCAGCAGAAAGCCGCCCGCAAAGGTCGTCTGCACCAGATAGGACCGAAGCGCCAGCTTGCGCATCCCAACCGTCATCACCAGCCTTGCGTTCAGTATTGTTCCACTCGCGGCCAATAGCGCGGAAAGCGCAAACCACAGCGGGAAATTCTCGCCCTGATCATAGGTTACGTCGTAGATCTGCTGGGTCGAGGAGATCAGCGCCATCATCTGCGAAAAGCCCAGTGTAAGGACGGCGGTGTAAAGCATCACCGCCCGGTTGCTGGTGATCTCGGCCAGCGCCAGCCCGAGCTTGGCGAAACTGAGCGGGCGGCGCTTCTCGGGTGGCAGCGTTTCAGGCTGGCGCAGGTTCAGCCAGGCGCCGCCGATCAGCGCGAAGATGACAAAGCCCACGAAGATGTAGCGCCAGCCCGCAAGGTCGATGATCAGCGCGCCGAGATAGGGCGCGATAGCGGGAACCAGCATGAAGACCGTCATCACGAAAGAGGTGATCTGCGCCATCCGGCGGCCTTCGTAAAGGTCGCGGATCATCGCCATCGGCACAATCCGCGGGCCAGCAGCACCCAACCCCTGAAGCGCGCGGGCGGCCAGGATCAGTTCCAGCGTTTCGGCATAAAACGCCAGCACCGCGCCAAGGATATAAAGCGCGATACCGCCGCTGATCACGATCTTGCGCCCGAATGCATCCGAGAGCGGCCCGGTGAAAATCGTGCCAACCCCTATGCCAAGAATGAACGACAGGATGATCAACTGTGCGTGGTTCGGCGCGTCGGGGCTAAGCTCTGCCGCGATCTCGGGAAAAGCCGGCAGCATCGCGTCAATGGAAAACGCGAGTGTTGCGAACAGCACCGCCATCATGGCGACGAATTCGGGCATTCTGAGTGGCTTGGTCGGCGTCATTCCCCGGTCTCTTTCAACTGCGCAACGATGTCGTCAATCACTTGACCCCACAGCTCGGGCGGTTGCGCACCGGGCACGGCGTGCTTGCCGGCGATCACGAAGGTCGGCACCCCGGTGACACCCATCTTGCGGGAATGTTCGTCGCGGGCACGGATATCATCCAGATCGGCGTCGCCCTGCAGCAGTTGCCGCATCATCGCGGCATCCAGCCCGCAGGCATCGGCGATGTCGGCCAGCACCTCGGTATCGCCGATATCGCGGCCTTCGATGAAATAGGCCTTGAAAAGCGAGGCGACCACGAAAGTCTGCGCGCCCTCGATCCCGGCCCAGTGGATCAGCCGGTGGGCGTTCAGCGTGTTCGGGGTTTTGGTGATGCCCTCCCAGTTGATCGACAGGCCCGCAGCCTTGGCGGCCTCGTCGATGCGCCCGTAAACCTTGGCGGCGTTTTCCCTGCCGCCGAACTTGGTTTCCAGATAATCGCGCCGGTCCATGCCGCCCTCGGGCATCTCGGGGTTCAACTGGAACGGGTGCCATTCGATGGTGAAGGGATGTTCCGGATGCGCCTCTAGCGCGCGGTCAAGATTGGCCTTGCCGATATAGCACCACGGGCAGATCGGGTCGGAAATGATGTCAAGCTTGACCATGAAAGGCTCCGGATGTTGGCGCGGGCGGGATATGGTTTTCTAGGCGCGCGGGGCGGAAATGACCAGCCTGCGCCGTGCAGAGGTTACTGTGCAGATTTGCCGGGGTCGTAGCCGTCGCGCAGGACCTTGCGCAGCAGCTTGTTGTTCGCGCCGCGCGGCAGATCGGTGCGATGCACGAACAGGCGCGGTTGCTTGTAGCGCGCAAGGATGGCGTCGGCATGGGCCGCAAGCTCGGCGTCGGGCAGGGCCGTGTCGGCGGTATAGAACGCGGCGATGACGGTGACATCGGGCTTGATCGCCAGCTCGACCGCGGCGCAATCGGTGATGCAGGGGTGCAGGCGCATGGCGGTTTCGACTTCGATCGGTGAGACCCGGAACCCGCCCGCATTCATCATGTCATCGGCACGACCCAGATAGCTGATCGCCCCTGTCCGCATCCATTACCCCGGTGTCGCCCGTCAGGAACCATTCGCCCTGATAGCGGGCCTTTGTTTCCGCTTCAGCACCGAGATAGCCCAGCATCAGGCCGGGATCGCGGGCGCTGACGGCGATGGTGCCGGGCTGGCCGCGCGGCACCGGGCCCGTTTCGTCGACGATAGCGATGCGCCGACCTGGCTGCGGAAACCCGAGGCTTGCCAAGGGCGCGGGGCGGTCCGGCGAGGATGAGATGAAGGTCGAGCATTCCGACATCCCGAACGCCTCGTGGATCGCGGTTCCGGTGGCGGCTTCCCAGGCGGTGCGGGTTGTGTCGGGCAGTTTCTCGCCCGCCGACAGGCCGTGGCGCAGGTTCGGCAGGTCAGAGATTGGGGCTTTCAGCATCTGCCGATAAACCCCCGGAGCAGCCGCAAAGATCGTCGCCTCAAAGCGTTGCAATAAATGCGGCAAGGCATCTGGCGCAACACCCGCGCCGGGGATCAGCGCCGTCGCCCCGGCGGCCCAGGGGTCCATCAGCCCGGTGCCAAGCGTGTAGGTCCAGTTGAACGCCCCGGCATGCAACAGCCGGTCCGCCTCGGTCAATCCATACCAGCCTTGCCACATCATCCGCCGCGCCCAGACCGCGCGATGCGCGTGGATCACGGCGCGCGGCTGACCGGCGGTGCCGGAGGTGTAGATGATATAGGCCGGCCGGTTCGGGTCGCCCGTTGCGTAATCGGCAGGCGGCAGGGCGCGCATGGCTTGCAGATTGGGTAGGGTGAGAACCGGGCAGGCGGTATCGGGAAGCGCCACGCCGTCGCCCGCCACGATCAGCGCCGGGTCCAGTTCCGCGGCTATCCCGTTGATCTCTCGCGCCGTCAACTGAGCTGATGTTGGCACCGGGATCAGCCCGGCTGTGATGGCTGCAAGATAGGTGATAGGAAAATCGACGGTATTGCCAAGCCGCATCAGGATCCGGTCACCGGGCGCCAGACCACGGTCCAGAAACCCCGTCGCGGTGCCGCGCACCGCCGCCTCCAGCCGCGCATAGCTCCAGCGTTCCGCGCCCGTTGGGTGGATCACCGCCAGTGCGATCTTGTCGGGCAACTCTGTTGCGCGGCCCAGCACGTAGGCCGCCATGTTGAAGGGCGCAGCGGCGGCGGGCGGCGGGCCCTGATCGAAAACCGATATCATGGCCCAAGCGCTAGAACCGGGTCGCGTCTTATGCAAGCCTCTGCCGCACTTTCATTGTCTTGCAAATATCCCCGCCGGAGGCTGGCTTTTCGCTAGAAATGCCATCACGCCCGAAACAGCCGCGCCGCGACCAGCACGGCCAGCGCTGCACCGACCAGCTGCATCGCGATGATCATCGGCCCAGCATTGCGCGGGGCCGGTGCGAAGCGTGGCGAGTATTGCAGCACGGGCTCGGCAAACAGGAGGTCGTTCATGGCAGGGTTCCGATCCGCTCGATATCCGCCCTAAGCGACGTGGGATCCGACAGGTCAAGCGCCAGCAGCGCCGTGGCGCGGCGGTGCAGGATGTCGTAGGCCGCCTGAAACGCGGCGGGCTGCTCTGCGATGGGGGCGGCGGCGGGATCTTCGACCCCCCAATGGGCGCGGATCGGCGCGCCGGGCCAGATCGGGCAGGTCTCTCCGGCGGCAGAGCCGCAGACGGTGATCACGGCGTCCATCTTTGGCGCGTCGGGGCCCGCGAATTCATCCCAGCTTTTCGAACGGGCCGAGCGCGTGTCATGGCCAAGCGCCCCCAGAAGCGCCAGCGATTGCGGATGCACCCGGCCCGCAGGCTGCGACCCGGCCGAGAACGCCCGAACCCGCCCCGCGCTGTCATGGTTCAGGATCGATTTAAGCAGGATCGAGCGCGCCGAGTTGCCGGTGCAAAGGACAAGGATGTTCATTTCAGGCCCCTAGGACGGTTCTGTAACGGGTTCATGACAGGTCGTTGGCACTGGTGCGACCTGCCACCCGCTTGCGGCATACGCATTTCTGCCGATCCGGTGTGACAGCTCCGCCATCCTGTGGCAAGCTTGCACGAAAGAGGGTATCCCATGCGTTTCGTTCTAGCCGTCCTGATCGCTCTTACGCCTGCGCTGGCCAACGCCGACGGTGCGGTGCGGCTTCTTTTCACCGACGGGACCAGGACGACGCTGACCAGACTCGCGGCCGCGCCCGACACGATCAATTTCAGCATCGCGCCCGACGCGCTTGGCTGCGGTGACATCATCGACGGCGAGGCGGTGGCCCAGATCGAGACCGACGACAGCGAAAAGCTGGTGGCACTGCATCCGTTGATCATGACCGCCGATGCGCTGCGGATCACGCCCGAAGGGATTGACCCGATCAGTTGTGCCGCCTGCTCGAAAGAGGCGTCGCGGTTTTTGCATCTTGTCGGGTTGGGCGCTGCGTTTAATGTCAAATCCATGACCACAGAAAGCAATGGCGGCGCGACCCGCTACGCGGTCCCCACAAGCGGGTTCACCGCGCGGATGCGCTGGCAACGGGACGATCAAAGCAACCGCGCCGATGTGCTGGGGCTGGTGGTGCGCACCGAGGCCGGGCTTTATCCGGTGCTGACCGCCAGAACCGCGGTGCAACTGGCGCAGCTGACCGCCGGCAACCCCGCCTTCGCCAAGGCGACAGGCGATCTTTACGCGGCAAACGGGGCCTGCCTTGCGCCGCTTTTCAACGAACTCGGCCGCCGGGCTGCGCAGCGGCCAGAGGCTTTGCCCCATGACGGGCTTATGAAAGGCCGTCTGCTTCTCTGCCACGACCCGGACCGTGATCTGATCTTCAGCCACCTGCGAGGCAACGTTAGCACCTGCGGCGCGACCAGCTATCGCATTTCCGAGATGGACTATCTGGCGCTTGAGGTCGCGCGTGCGGCCAAGTAGCCGGCGACGGGGACGCAAGCGCGCACCTTAGAACATCCGCTGCACCGTGCGAGCACCGGAGGAGATATCCTCGCCCACACCCGCGACGGTGCCGCAGCCAGCCAGCGCCAGCGTCAAAGCCAATAGTACAATTCTCATCAGTCTTCCCACCACCAAACGTCGGGTTGGAACCCGATCCAGTCTCCGTACATCGGCAGGCGTTCGGGATAGTGAAGCTGCCGTGCATGCGCGATCCGGCTGTCCTTGGAATACCAGATCGGAATCACGTATCGCCCGGTGGTAAGGATGCGGTCAAGCGCCTTGACGGCAGCACGGAATTCTTCCTGGCTGCCGGAATTCAGCAGACGGTCGATCATCGCCTCGGCGGCAGGGCTATCCATGCCCATCCAGTTGCGGGTGCCGGGGTCGGTGACGCCCTCCGACCCCCAGTAAAGCCGCTGCTCGGTGCCCGGCGACAGCGACAGGCCGCGCAGGTAATAAGCCATGTCGAAATCATAGGCATCTGTGCGCTGGGTATATTGCGCACTGTCCACAGCGGTGATCCGCGGGGTGATCCCCATCCGGTTCAGCGCGGCCGCGAAGATATCCATGGTTTGCAGGGTCTCGCCCGCGCCCTGATTGAGCACGACCTCGAAGCTGAAGGGCTCGCCTGCCGCGTTCTTCATCTCGCCGTCCTGTACGGTCCAGCCGGCCTCTTCCATGAGATCCAGCGCTTTGGTCAGGTTGGCACGGTTGCGTTCAGAGCCGTCACCGACGGGCAATTCGTAGCCATCGAGCGCGCCGGGCAGCAGCTCGTCCTTGAAGGGGGCCAGATACTCGGCCACCAGGCCGGTGGCGGGGCCGGGATCCATGCCCAGCACCGAGTTGGAAAAGTAGCTAGTGATCCGGGGTTGATCGCCGCCGGTGAGCGTCTCGTTGATATATTCGAAGTTGAACGCGTGGATCATCGCCTCTCGCACCCGCCAATCGCGGAAGACCGGGCGGCGGGTGTTCATCACATAGCCGATGATACCCGAGGGGCGCTGGTGCGGGATGATCGACTTGACGATCTCGCCGGATTGCACCGCCGGAAAATCGTATTGCTGGTCCCATTTCGCGGCATTGCCTTCGCGGTAGGTATTGGCATTGCCGGATTTGAACGCCTCGAACACCACGTCGCCATCGCCGTAGAAATCGCTGCGCAACTCATCAAGGTTGGCCTGCCCGCGCATGAAGGGCAGATCGCGGCCCCAATAGTCGGGATTGCGCTTAAGGCTCAGGAAGCGGCCGGGCTCGAAGCTGTCGACCACGTAAGGCGAGGACCCGATCGGCACGATGTCGATGCCGCTGGCGCCAAAATCGCGGCCCTCCCACTGGGCTTTCTGCAAGATCGGGCGCAGACCCATCAGAAGTGCAAGTTCGCGGTTGTCGGAATTGAAGGTGAAGCGGACCGAACGCTCGCCGGTCGCTTCCATCTTCTCGACCTGACCCCAGGCCGAGGCATAGCGCGGATGGCCCTGGGTGCCGAGGGTCTCGTAGCTCCACATGACATCCTCAACGGTGACCGGGCTGCCGTCAGAGAATTTCGCCGCCGGATTGAGGGTGAATTCCACCCAGTTGCGATTCGGCCCGACCTCGATTGATTCGGCCAGAAGGCCGTAAAGCGTGAAGGGTTCATCCCAGCTTCGGCCCATCAGGCTTTCGAAAACCTGCGCCCCGAGGATGTAGGGCGCGTTGCCTTTCAGGATGTGCGGATTGAGGCTGTCAAAGCCGCCGGGTTCGGCGAAAATCATCCGCCCGCCCTTGGGGGCATCGGGGTTGACATAGGGAAGCGACACAAAATCGGGTGGCAGGGCCGGGTCACCATACATAGCGATTGCGTGTTGCGGTTCCGCGCGCGCGGCAGAGGCGGCCAGAACCAACGCCAGAGCAGCGCCGACGAGGCAGAGGTTTTCGCGATAATTTCGTGTCATTTTGCCCGGTATCCCTCAGCTTTCTTGTTTTCTTGGCGCTGAGACTAGGCGTGTCCTTCAACCTTTTCAAACTTTTAGCTTGGCCCCCGGCAAGGGACCGCGTATAAAGGGGGCACTGCTCGATAGGTTTCTTGCCTGTATGAAACCTGCCTCAATAACTTAGCGCCCGCTTCGTGCGGGCGTTTTTTTTGGCGGATGGGTGAGCAGGCGATGTGTTCCGCGAAGACACCGGCGAACCGCGTATCACACCCAGGACCTGACAGCAGACGAGAATCGCGGTTCAGGTAACGCTCATCCGCTCGTGCACGCGACGCCTAAGGTTTGGTTTCCGAGCATCCAACTGGGCGGACACTGATCCGAGCAGGATGTTCAGAACGGACAAGGCGAACAGGATTTTTGCCGCTGCAAGCGCCAGCGCCATGCCTTCGCTGAACACTTGACGATCAGGGGGGATGAAGCCGCTTACATGGATCGCGCAGGTCTTGTATCCATATATAGTTGCAGTTGTTCGGTGTCGGTGAGAGTACGGCTGCGGATACTTTAACGTGGGAAACCGGCAATTTGCGTGCAAAGCCCGAACAGACAGACAACCGTGTCCCCACGCTGGAGGACGTGGCGGCGCTGGCCGGTGTTTCTACAGCGACCGTTTCGCGATGCCTGAATGCGTCGGCCCGTGTTGCCGAGCCCACACGCGAGCGGGTGATGGAGGCGGTTCGTGAACTGGGCTACGCGCCGAACTTCGGGGCACGCGCTTTGGCCGCGAAACGAACGAACACCTTCGGGGCGATCATCCCGACGATGGAGAACGCGATCTTCGCCCGGGGGTTACAGGCCTTTCAGGAAGAATTGCAGCTTCACGGCATCACGCTTCTTGTCGCAAGCTCTTCCTACGACCCGGAACGCGAAGAAGAGCAGATACGCACTTTGGTCGCACGAGGAGCGGACGCGCTGCTTCTGATCGGTCACGACCGGACGCCGCAGTGCTACGAGTTTCTCGATCGCAGGCACATTCCATATGTGGTGGCGTGGATCTATGACGCGGCCAAGCCCAGAATATCAATCGGTTTCGACAACCGCCAGGCGATGAAGGCGCTGACGAACCGCGTGCTGGATCTTGGCCATCGTTCGCTTGGCTTCATCACCGCCGAGCGCGCCGGAAACGACCGGGCAAGGGACCGGTTCGAAGGCCTGTTGGATGCGCTGACCGAGCGAGGGCTTGACCCTGGCAGCGTCCGGATTGTCGAGACGCAATATTCGATCGCGAACGGAGCGCAGGCGTTCGAGACCCTGATGCAGGGCGACCGCCGGCCAACGGCTGTTCTGTGCGGCAACGATGTACTGGCTGCCGGAGCCCTGACGATGGCCAGAAAGATGGGAATCAGGGTGCCGCAGGATGTCTCGATCACCGGTTTCGATGACATCGAGATCGCCGACATCGTTACGCCGGGCCTGACCACCGTCCGCGTCCCGCATCGGGACATGGGCCGGGGGGCCGCGAAACTGCTCGTCGCTCTGCGCAACGGTGAAAACCCGGGCCCGAGTGTTGAACTGAAGGCCGAGATCAAATGGCGGGAGTCGCTTGGTCCGGCTCCCGTGTGAACCCGGGTTGATTTGCAGAACGCGACATCGAACGGAAAGCGTCGGGCGACTGGCTGGTTCGGGGGCGTGCGCCATTTCGAAAGGCCGACGCTCTTAAAAGGGCTGGATCCAGGTCGGAAGGGTGCAACCCCCGACCGATACCGGCGCGGGCGCTTTGTCGCGGGGTCTTGTTGTCGGGCAAGATGTGCATGATGTTACGGATGTGCGGATGGCAATGCGTGAGGCTTGGATGAGCGACGATCCCTATGCGGCCCTTGGTTTGACGAAAGCGGCGACGGACGAAGAGATCCGCAAGGCCTATCGCAAGATCGCGCGCACCAGCCACCCGGACCTCAACCCCGATGACAAGGCCGCCGAGGCGCGGTTCAAGGCGGCCTCGGCAGCCTATGATCTGCTGAAAGACCCCAAGACGCGGGCGCGGTTCGACAAGGGCGAGATTGACGCCACCGGCGCCGAGCGGCCCGAACGGCAGTTCTACCGTGACTATGCCGGGGCCGCCGACAACCCCTACCGCGGCAGCCGCGGGTTTGAGGATTTCGGTGACGCGTCCGATATCTTCGCCGAGTTCTTGCGCCAGCGCGGGCAGGGCGGCGGTGGCGACTGGTCCTCTCACGGGTTCAGCGCGCGTGGCTCGGATCTGCGCTACGCGCTGGAAGTGCCATTCATGGATGCGGTCAAGGGCGGCACCACGCGGATCACCCTGCCGACTGGCGGCACGCTGGATGTGAAGATCCCCGAAGGCACGGCGGATGGCCAGACGATACGGCTGCGCGGCAAGGGTAGCCCCGGTTCCGGCGACGGCCCGCCGGGCGATGCGCTGGTGACGTTGACGGTGCGCGAACACCCGGTTTTCAGACGTGACGGCGACGATATCGCGGTGACGCTGCCGATCACCTTTGACGAGGCGGTTCTGGGCAGCAAGGTCGAAGCGCCCACGATCGACGGGCCAGTCAGCCTGACGGTGCCGATGGGCGCCAGCAGCGGCCAGGTTCTGCGGCTGCGCGGGCGCGGCGTTAAACGTCGGGGCGGCAAGACGCGGGGCGATCAGCGGGTCGAGCTGAAGATCGTGGCGCCGCAGAAGATCGACGACGATCTGGCCAGCTTCATGGAGAATTGGCGCAAGACCCATGCATATGATCCGCGCAAGGGGATGAAGACATGAGCGACCGGTATTCAGAGGATGAGGCAATCGCCGCTGTCGCACGGCTGACCCGGCCGCAGCTGTCGGCCTTCATCGCCGCCCAGATCGTGGTGCCGTTACAGACCGAAGCCGGGCTGGCGTTTCGCCAGATCGACATCGTGCGGATGGAGCTTTTGTGCGAACTGTCCGAGGAATTCAACCTTGATGAGGATGCGTTGAGCATCGTGATCTCGCTGATCGACCAGCTTCATGCTGTGCGCGGAGATCTGCACCGGGTGCTGAGCGCCGTTGAAACTGAGCCCGAAGATGTCCGCCGCCGAATCGCCGAGGCGTTGCGGCAGAGCTGATCCGCCAGTTCACTCTCGCGCTTTCTGCACTTGCGGCATATGCTTGCTGCAAACGCATATCACGGGGTGAGTCATGACACTTGCAGGAAAGACCGCTGTTGTAACCGGATCAAACTCGGGGATCGGGCTTGGTGTCGCTCGGGAACTGGCGCGCGCCGGGGCCAATGTGGTGCTGAACTCTTTCACCGACAACAAGGACGATCACGCGCTGGCCGACAAGATCGGCAAGGAATTCGGCGTCACCGCGCGCTATATCAAGGCCGACATGTCGAAACCCGATGAGTGCCGCGCATCTGATCGAAAAGGCCGGGGCCTGCGATATTCTGGTGAACAATGCGGGCATTCAGCATGTGGCACCGATCGACGAGTTTCCGATCGACAAGTGGAATGCGATCATCGCGATCAATCTGTCATCGGCGTTTCACACCACTGCCGTCGCCCTGCCGCTGATGCGCAAGGCCGGTTGGGGCAGGGTGGTCAATATCGCCAGCGCCCATGGGCTGACGGCCTCGCCCTACAAATCGGCCTATGTCGCGGCCAAGCATGGCATTGTCGGCCTGTCGAAAACCGTGGCGCTGGAAACTGCCGGGCAGGGGATCACCTGCAATGCGGTCTGTCCGGGCTATGTGCTGACGCCGCTGGTCGAGGCGCAGATCCCCGACCAGATGAAGACCCACAACATGGACCGCGAGACGGTGATCCGCGAGGTCATGCTGGACCGTCAGCCGTCGCGCGCAATTCGCGACCACCTCCGAGATCGGCGGAACGGTGGTGTTCCTGTGCTCTGACGCGGCCAAGCAGATCACCGGGACGACGATCAGCGTCGATGGCGGCTGGACGGCGATGTAGGAGCAATGGCGAAGATACGGATCAACCTAGCGCTGCAGGGCGGCGGCGCGCATGGCGCGTTCACCTGGGGCGTGCTCGACCGGTTGCTCGACGATCCCGAGATCGAGATCGCCGCGATCTCCGGGACCTCGGCGGGGGCGCTGAACGGTGCGGCGTTGAAAGCCGGCCTGATTGCAGGGCGACCGGCAGACGGCGCGCGACAACCTTGACTGGCTTTGGGAGCAGTTCGGCGCGCTGAACGATCTGCGAATGCCGCACTGGATGGCGGGATTCGCGCCGACGACCGCCATGCTGGCGCAAGGCATCGCGATGTCACCGGCCTTTCTGGCGGCGGATGCGGTTTCACGGTTTGTCAGCCCCTATGACTATGGGCCGTTCTACCGCAACCCGCTGGAGCGAATCGTGCGGCGGTTCCATTACGATAAGGTCTGCCACACCGACGGTCCGCGGCTGTTCATCTCGACCACCAATGTGCGGACCGGCAAGATCCGGGTGTTTTCCGGCGATGAGATACATACCGATGTGATCCTCGCCTCGGCCTGTCTGCCGACGCTGTTCAAAGCGGTCGAATTCGAGGATCCGCGGACCGGCAAGGTCGAGGCGTTCTGGGATGGCGGCTATACCGGCAACCCGGCGCTCTGGCCGTTGTACGAGCCGGAATTTCCCGACGACATCGTGATCGTCAACATCAACCCGCTGGTGCGCGACGCAGTGCCGAAAACCCCTCAGGAGATCGAGAACCGGGTCAACGAGATCAGCTTTAACGCCTCGCTGCTGCAGGAATTGCGCGCGATCCAGTTTGTCCGTGACCTGATTGCCGAGGGGCGGATGAAAGAGGGTCAGATGAAGGCCGTGCGGGTGCACATGATCGCCGATGATGGGCTGATGAACGATCTGAGCGTGGCGACCAAGATGATGCCGACGCCGGGCCTGTTGTTGGCGGTTGCGCGAAGCAGGATGGAACGCCGCCGAGGCCTTCCTGACCAAACACAAGAACGATCTGAACAAGCGCCCGACGCTGTAACCTGCAAGAAATCGTCAGTTAGTCCGACAGGATCAGCCCGGCGGCCAGCAGCCACATCGTGATGCCGATGCCGATATCCAAGAATGCGCCAGGCGCGGGCCGATTGCATCAGCGGCGCCAACAGGCGCGCGCCGTAGCCAAGGCCGAAGAAGAACACGAAGCTGGAGGCTGCCGCGCCAAGGCCGAAGGCGAGTTTCGTCGGACCCGAGGAATTGCGTCGAAACCGCTCCGATCAGGCCAAGCGTATCAAGATAGACATGCGGATTGAGCCAGGTGAAGGCCGCCGCCGTGGCCAGCGTCGGCCAAAGCGCGTGCGCTGTGGCCGGCAAGGATCATCGCATCGTCGCCCCTGCATGGCGGCGCGGAACCGCAACGCGCCGTAGACCAGCAGGAACGCCGCCCCGGCCAGCGCCATGATCCGGGGAAAGCCGGGATAAAGCGTGACCAGCGCGCCGAAACCGGTGACCCCGGCGGCGATCAGCACCGCGTCGGACATCGCGCAGAAGCAGGCAGAGCCAGAAGACATGGGCGCGCATCAGACCTTGCCGCAGGACAAGCGCGTTCTGTGCACCGATCGCAAGGATCAGCGCGAAAGCGGTCGCGAAGCCGGTGGCGGCGGCAGTCAGCAAGGATCAGCGCGCCGCAATGGCGGGTTGGCTGGGGTCCTTCGGGTTCGGATAGACAAGCCCTGCCGAGATCACCAGCTTGGCGGCATCCTCGACCGTCATTTCCAGCTCGATCACGTCGGATTCCGGCACGAACAGCAGAAAACCCGAGGTCGGGTTCGGTGTCGTCGGCAGGAAGACCGAGACGATCTGTTCGTCGACCGGGAATCGCTGTCGTTGACTTCGCCCTTTGCAGTGGTCGAGATAAAGGCGATGGCCCAGATTCCCTTGCGCGGGTACTCAATCAGGCAGGCCTTGTCGAACGAGGTGTCGGTTTGCGCAAAGACGGTTTCGGCAATCTGCTTGAGCCCGTTGTAGATCGAGCGCACGACCGGCATCCGCGACACCGAGATTCTCGCCCCAGTGGATCAGCGACCGGCCGATGAAGCCCTTGGCGACCCAGCCGACCATGATCGTGAAGATCAGGAAGACGATCACGCCAAGGCCGCGCAGGTTGATGCCGATATACTGGTCGGGGCGGTAGTGATAAGGCACGAACGGCAGCACCCAACTGTCGATCCAGCCGACCACCGTCCAGATCAGATACATGGTCAGCGCCACGGGCGCGACCACGACCAGCCCGGTCAGGAAGCTGGCGCGGAGACTACCGAACAGACCGCGTTTGTGCGGCGGGGTCTTGTCGTCGAATGGGTTGGTCATGTCCGCCGATCTTCCAAATACCGAGCTGAATCTAAGAGGTCAGATGCCTTACGACAATGACCAACCTGCATTGGATGGCCTATTTTTCGCGCTGTAGGACGAATTCGCGGGCAATTTGCGCCGCCAACCGGGCATTGTTGAGCACAAGCGCGATATTGGCGGTCAGCGAACGGCCCTCGGTCAACTCATAGATGCGCTGCAACAGGAACGGTGTGACGTCCTTGGCGGCAATGCCCTGGGTCTTCGGCCTCGGACAAGGCCTGTTCGATGACCGGGGCAAGGGTTTCGCGGGGGATTTCAGCCTCGGCCGGGATCGGATTGGCGACCAGCTGTCCGCCGGGCAGCCCGAGGCGCGGCGCGCATCAGGCCGGCGGCCGCGATCTCGGCGGCCCCGTCCATGCGGAGCGGAGCGCGTGAGGCCGGAGGCGCGCGACCAGAAGGCGGGCACCTCGTCTTGTCCGAAGGCGATGACCGGAACGCCGAGCGTTTCCAGCACTTCGAGCGTCTTCGGGATGTCGAGGATCGCCTTCGGCCCGGCGGCGACCACGGTGACCGGGGTCTGGGCGAGTTCCTGAAGGTCGGCGGAGATGTCAAAGCTGGTCTCTGCGCCGCGATGCACGCCGCCGATGCCGCCGGTGGCGAAGGTGTCGATGCCAGCCAGATGCGCCACGATCATCGTCGCCGCGACGGTGGTCGCCCCGGTGCCGCCTTGGTGGCGATGCAAGCGGCCAGATCGGCGCGCGACAGTTTCGCCACATCTTGCGCCTGCCCAAGCCCGTCAAGTTGCGCTGTCGGTCAGCCCGACGCAGATCTGGCCGTCCAGCATGGCGATGGTGGCAGGCGTGGCCCCGGCCTTGGCGCACCTCGGCCTCGACCTGCCGGGCTGTTTCCACATTCTGCGGGAATGGCATGCCATGGGTGATGATTGTCAATTCAAGCGCAACAATCGGCGGTGCCGTGTTGCGCGGGCCTTCGGCGACGTCGGGCGAAAAGGCGAGGGGGATCATAGGCTGAGTATCTCCGGACACATAATCGGCGGCGGCTTGCAGAGCGTCGGCTCAGCGCGCATCGCGGGGCTGCGCCGCGCGCTTCGGCGGCGATATGGGCGGCCATGAAGGTGTCGCCCGCACCGGTGACACGGGTCACGAGCACCTCGGGCGGCTGCGCGGTACAGAGGCCATCGGCGCTGGCCTCGGTCGCCGGGCGGCCGCCGTCGGTCACAAGCACCCGGTGCGCGCCGCGTTTGTCGCAGATTCGCGCGGCCGCCTGCGGCGGAGGTCGTCGAAGCGGTGATGGCACAGCAGGCCGGCCTCTTCGAGATTGACGTAAAGCGTGGCACCGGGATGGCGCAGCAACGGCAGCAGGCGTTCGGCCTTGCCGGGGCTGGCGGGCGCGATGCGCAGATCGGCACGGGCGAACAGCGGGCTTTGGGCGATGTCGGACAAAAGCGCCTCGGTCAGATTGCCGTCGAGCGCGATCAGGCCGGGATAGGGTGCCGCGGCGCTGCCCAGGGCGCCGTCGACAAAGCGCGCGCAGCATCTTGTCGCCCGCCGCCTCCAGCGAATGCGCGTCGGCAATGGCGGCGACCAGACCGTTGCCGCCCTCGACCGCCATGTAACGGTCGGTCGGCAGATCCTGCGGAGACATAGACATGATCGGTCACGATCCCCATCCGCTGGCAGGCGGCCAGCAGTTCCTGCCCCTCGGCATCGGTGCCGATGGCGGTCAGGATCGCGGGCGTCATGCCGAAGCGGCGCAGCGTCATGGCGATGTTCATCGCGACGCCGCCGGGCAGGCGGGTGATCCGGCCCGGCACATCGGCGCCCAGCTTCATATGGCTCGATGACCGGCCGATGATGTCCCACAGGACCGAGCCGATGCAAAGGATGTCAGGCTGCTGTCATGATGTCATCGTTCCGAGCCAAGCGCGGCAGGGGATGGCAAGGGGCGACGCGACGCATGCTATATGGACAAAGGCGACAAATGAGGGGTGCCGAGCTTATGGCCGAGACAGACATTCAGGCTTCTCGGACGAGACCTTCGCCTTCCTGCGAGATCTGGAGGCCAATCAACACAGCAAGGACGTGGTTTCGACGCAACCGCGACCGGTATGAGGCGATCTGGAAGGGCGAGGCGCAGGATCTGATCGCGGCTTTGTCGGGCCGATGTCGCAGCTGTTGACCCGACGGTGAAGCGCCGTGCCGCGTCTGAACGGCTCTCTCGCCGGATCAACCGCGATGTGCGGTTCTCCAAGGACAAATCGCCCTACAGGCGCGCCTGCACCTGATCTTCTGGACCGGCGAACATGCCTAACAATCGCCCGGCATGCACCTGGTGCTGGATCCAGACGGTATCGGTTATGGGGCAGGGGCCTGGGGCGATGCCGAGGCCGCGCTAAAGCCTATGACAGCGCACCGGATCGGAGACGCTCGCAGAGACGCGCGCAGAGCTGCTGGAGGCCGATGCGCCGCAGGCAGGCGCGCTGGCCGCGATCCTGCTTCTGGCAACCGGGTCTGCGTGAACCTGCCGCAAAGGCTACGAAGCACGCCAAGGGCGAGTGGACCCATCTGCTGCGCCGCAAGGGGTTCGTGATGCGGACGATGAAGCGGGTGAAACCCGCGCCCGACTGGATCACCACGCCCGACGCGACGCCAGATCATGCGAGTTGACTGAGGCGCATATGCCCTTCATCCGTTGGCTGAACGCCTGATCGGATAGCGGTCGGGTTCCTCGAAGACGTCGACCACGAGGTCGCCCGCCTTGATGCCCGCACCGTGCACCACGCCCGCCGGAAATCGAATAGCTGTCGCCCGGCCCGTAGATCCGTGGTCTCGCCGTTCGATGGTGAACTTGAATCTCGCCGCCATGATCACGTGCCCCACTGCGCCTTGTGCGAATGCGGCGGCAGACACACATGTCTTTCAGGAAGCGTGAAGAACACGACCAGGCCCGGGTCCGAGCGTATCGCACGGGTTTGGACGACATCTTCGGGAAACGGCACGTCGAGCGGCGGGGAAGTTCATGATGAAGTCGGGCAGGGGCATGGCGTCATCCTTGGTCGGTGCAGGCGGCAGCCTAGCACGCAAACCGCCCAATCCGCTTGCATTTTGCACCGAATCGCCTAAAGCCCGCCTCACTTCACAGGCGGGGTCCGGGCCCTTGCGGGGAGACATCCCGCAACGGTCCACCGGTTGAGCATCTGCTCTGACGACCCTGCCGAGGCGCAAACCGGAAAGGAACATTGGACATGGCGCTCCCTGAATTCTCTATGCGTCAGCTTTTGGAAGCTGGCGTTCACTTTGGCCACCAGACCGCAACGATGGAACCCGCGATGGGGCGAGTTCATCTACGGCGACCGCAACGGCATTCACATTCTCGACCTGACGCAGACCGTGCCGATGCTGGACGCGGCGCTGAACGTGATCCGCGAGACCGTGGCCAAGGGCGGCCGCATCCTGTTCGTCGGCACCAAGCGTCAGGCGCAGCGCCCGATCGCCGAAGCCGCCGAGAGATGCGCGCAGTATCTACATGAACCACCGCTGGCTGGGCGGCACGCTGACCAACTGGCAGACCGTGTCGCAGTCGATCAAGCGGCTGAAGAAGATCGACGAGAAGCTGGCCGAAGGCGCCGAGGGTCTGACCAAGAAAGAGCGTCTCGGCATGGAGCGTGACCAGGCCAAGCTGCAGGCCTCGCTTGGCGGCATCCGCGAAATGGGCGGTCGTCCCGACCTGCTCTTCGTGATCGACGTGAACAAGGAAGATCTGGCGATCCTCGAGGCCAAGAAGCTGGGCATTCCGGTCGTGGCCGTGGTCGACACCAACTGCTCGCCCGATGGCGTGGATTACATCATCCCGGGCAACGACGACGCGGCCCGTGCGATCGCGCTTTACTGCGATCTGGTCAGCCGTGCCGCGCTTGACGGGATGACGCGCGCAGATGGGTGCCGCTGGCGTCGATGTCGGTGCGCTGGAAGAAGCCGCCGTCGAAGAGGCGGTGGAGAAGGCCGCAGAGAAGGCCGCGGCCGAAGCCGCCGGCGAAGAAGCCGCCGCAGAACCCGGTCGCCGCAGAGGCAGACGCCGAAAGCAACTAAGCCGGATCGGCAGCCTGAGGGTGTCGTCCGAACTGATACCCGGGCGCGGAACATGCGCGCCCGGGCCTGATTCAAATTTGAACCAAGGAGACCAGAGATGGCGATCACCGCCGCGACTGGTAAAAGAACTGCGCGACACGACCGGCGCAGGCATGATGGATGCCAAGAAGGCGCTGACCGAGACCGATGGCGACATGGAAGCCGCGGTCGACTGGCTGCGCACCAAGGGCCTGGCCAAAGCCGCGAAGAAATCCGGCCGCACCGCCGCCGAGGGCCTTGTCGGCCGTCGCCGTCAAGGGCGGGCGCGGGGTCGCCGTCGAGGTGAACTCGGAAACCGATTTCGTCGCCAAGAACGCCGAGTTCCAGGAGATGGTCGGCGGCGATCGCCGATCGCCGCACTGGGTGCGACGCGATCTGACGCGCTGAAGGCCGCCGAAGATGGGTGGCAAGACCGTCGAGACCACGTGACCGACGCGATCGCCAAGATCGGCGAGAACATGGCGCTGCGCCGGATGGCCGCGGTCGAGGGCGACACCGTTGTGGCCTATGTCCACAATGCCGCCGCCGATGGCATGGGCAAGATCGGCGTCCTGGTCGCGCTGAACGGCGAGGACAACGGCATCGGCAAGCAGATCGCGATGCATGTGGCTGCGGCTGAACCCGGCCTCGCTGTCGCGAAAAAGACCTTGATCCGTCGGTCGTCGAGCGTGAAAAGTCCGGTCCTGACCGAGCAGGCCCGCGAATCCGGCAAGCCCGAAGCGGTGATCGAGAAGATGATCGAAGGCCGGATGAAGAAGTTCATGGCCGAGGTCACGCTCCTGGGTCAGCAGTTCGTCATCAACCCCGACGTGACCGTGGCGCGAGGCCGCGAAAGAGCCGGCGTCGAGATGACTGGCGTTCGTCCGGATGGAAGTCGGCGAGGGGATCGAGAAGAAGGAAGAGGACTTCGCGGCCGAGGTCGCCAAGACTGCCCGCGGCTGACGCGGTCCTGTCCATCGATGCCGGAAATAGAAAACGGTGCAGATCTTGCGATCTGCACCGTTCCCTTTTCCCCGCGCCCAATCTGTTTGGGGATGAGGACGAGACGCGGTCTTGGTGTGCCGATATGAGGGCGGGACTATTCACCCCATACCAACGTCCGGTTTCCCGGGTGCGGGCCGTTCACGCCTGTAATCGCAGCTATCCCGGCCCGCTGTTCCTTGGCTAAATGCCACCACTCACGGAACAGCTGTAGAATGCATCGTTACGCTGCGGAAAGAAAGTACGGGATTCCATACCTGACCATTTGGTCAAAAGATTGTTCCGCACGCCATGGTCAGCAAAAACCCTTAAAAATAAGGCGTAAATCGGCGATTTAGTGATTGGAATTGTTACACTAGGTGTCGTTTTCAATACGACAACTGATCAGTTCGGCCCTCTCGGACCGCGCCGGCGCTCTAGGCTCCAGAACGAAGATCTGGTTCTGGAACGAGGCCTTCAGAACCGCCTGCGCCGTCGTCTCGACGTCCAGCGCCTCGCGCGCCAGGCGCAGGTGCTTTTCAATCGTCGCCGGTGTCAGCCCCATGATCGTCGCGATGTCCTGGGTGGTCTTGCCGTCGCCGACCCATTCCAGCGCCTCGCGCTGGCGGTTGGTCAGGCTCTTGCGTGCGGTCGATAAGGGCAGGTTGGTCATTTTCAGATGCGCGACCGTTGTTCATCTGCACGATCTCGCCGGCCATGCTTCGGCCCAGACCGCATCGGTATCGTCCTGGTCCATGCCGCGGCGCGACGTGAGCGCGAGGGCGCCCTTGGCACGCGTGCCGACAGGCTCGCGGAAGCTGATCGTAGTAGCCCGCGGTCACCCCCATCTGCCGGTTGAACTCGGCGACCCGCTGCTCGGCCGGGGTGAGGTGTTCTGCGTGGTCGCGGCATCCAGCTCCACGAGCAGGCGCCGGACGTTCTCGGCAGCCCAGCGGACCATCGGCGCGTCGGCGTAGAGCCGATCGCCGATGAAGCGGTCGGTGTAGCCGCGGTCGTGGTTGGTCAGGATCATAAGGTCGTCGGGATCGCCGAAGCTCTGCGCGGTGCGGAACCGGGTGAAGCCGTAGACCATTTTTCGCGGTCAGCGCAATGGCGCCCTTGGAGCGCACCGAAACCTCGCGAAAGCTGATCGTATAGCCCGCAACGATACCCATCTTACGATTGAACTCTACAACCTTGCGCTCGCTTTCGGTCAGCATCTCGGCGTTGTTGCGCATCCAGCCCCAACTACACGCCCCGACATTCTCGGTCGCCCAACGCACCATCGGCGCATGGAAGTAAAGATCGTTGACGAAGGGGTCGGAGTACTTCGGGTCATGATTGGTCAGGACAAGCACATCTTCCTTGTCGCCAAATGAATGCGCCGTGCGGAATTGCGTGAAGCCATAGAGCAGCCGATCAAAGCCGAACTCTGCCATACTTTGCGTATGCAAGCTCCACAGATCCTCGATCGAGTTGGTCTCGTTCAGCTTTTCCAGATAGTCGAGCAGCATTTGAACCCATCAGTCACGGTCTTGCCGGTCTGCATCGCGGCTGCGCAGGTGGTGCAAACTGACGGCGCAAACCAGTAGGATTGCAGTATACTCCGCACCTGTCGATTGTCGAGGCGGGTTACGCTGGCGTAAAGTTCTGGTGACGGTGGGAAGCGGCAGGCCCGTCATTTGCCGGTGGTTAATCAGGCTTGTCCGGGTTTGCACCCCTCTATTATTCACATAATACCGATTATAGGACTTTTGCTTGTAGCCGCAAAGTTAGAATGTCCCACATCTGCAAAGTAGAAGTGTCACACTTCCCTGCTGAGCAAGCAGGATTGGAGTGTGGCCGTGGGATGGGTTTTGATGAGCGAGCGCGAGCTGAACCGGATTGAGGTTTTGAGCCAAGTCACTCAAGGCCGGATGACGGCGATCGACGGCGGCGAATGTGCTGGGGCTGAGCCGCAGGCAAGTTCATCGTTTGCTGAAGACGTTCCAGACTGACGGTGCTGCTGCGATCCGGCACAAGGCGCGTGGTCGCCGGTCGAACAACCGGATCGATCCGGGCGTTCGAGACTTTGCGGTCACGCTGGTCAAAGAGAACTACATCGACTTTGGGCCGACCTTTGCGGCGGAGAAGCTGGCCGAAGATCACGGCCTGAAGGTCTCGCGCGAGACGCTGCGCAAGTGGATGCAAGACGCCGGGATCTGGTTGTCGCGCAAACAGCGGCGGACGTTTCACCAACCGCGTCTGCGCCGGGAATGCCTATGGCGAGCTGATCCAGATCGACGGCTCAGATCATCACTGGTTCGAGGATCGTGGCCCAGCCTGCACCCTGCTCGTCTTCATCGACGACGCAACCAGCACGTTGATGCAGCTGCGGTTTGTGGAATCGGAGAGCACCTTCAGCTATTTCAATGCGTTGGAGGGTACCTGGCAAATCACGGTCGCCCCGTCGCCTTTTATTCTGACAAGCACACGGTGTTTCGCGTGGCTCAGCAAGGAGCCAAATCCGGGCATGGGATGACCCAATTTGGCCGCGCGATGAACGAGCTGAACATCGAGATCCTCTGCGCCAACAGCAGCCAGGCCAAGGGCCGTGTCGAACGCGCCAACCGGACTTTGCAGGATCGGCTGGTCAAAGAGCTGCGGCTGGCTGCGATCTCGGACATGGACACCGCCAATGCATTTCTGCCCGATTTTATGCAGAGATATAACGCCAAGTTCGCCAAGCCTGCGCGCCGGGCGGACAACTTGCACAGGCCGATGAATGTCGAAGCCGACAGGTTGCGCGACATCCTGTGTTTCAGGGACGAACGCTACGTCGACCGCAACTTGGTGCTCCGCTATGACCGCAAGCGGATCATGCTGACAGAGAACGACATCACACGCGGCCTCGTGGGGAAATATGTCGACAGCTACGAGTTCCCCGACGGCCGACTGGAATTCCGATTAAAGGGTATCACGCTGCCCTATTCCGCTTTTGACAAGGATCAGCGTGTCACCCATGCGGCAGTCACCGAGAACAAACGCCTGAGTGCCGTGCTGGAGCACATCAAAACCGAGCAGGAGAGAGCGGCCCCGAAGGCCCAGAACGTCGGCAAACAACGCAGCCGATACAAGCCGAACGGACAACGCAACAACGGCTGGAATTCAAAGCTGGCGAAGGGTGCCAAAGAAGCCCGCGCAGCCAGCCAGGCCTGCGAAATATGACGTCTCCGCCCTGTCAGGCTGCGCTCCCGCCAGCGCCCAGGTGAGACATTTCTACTTTGCGGCACGACGGACATATCAACTTAGTTGCAACATTGCTAAATTGTGGAGCGTAAGCAGTCTTGAATGTAAGTTTTGGTATTTGTTTCCAAGCCTTATGCGCTGATCCTCGACTTATTCCTCTTATCCTAACGCATATCCCGTCCCTCGCACGGTGCGTAGCGGATCGGTGCCGCCGTCTGCGGACCAGCGCCTTGCGCAGACGCCCGACATGCACATCGACGGTTCGGGTGTCGACAAAGATGTCGCGGCCCCAGACCCGGTCCAGCAACTGATCACGGCTGAAGACCCGGCCGCGGCTTCTCCATGAAAGTCGAAAGCAGCCGGAACTCCGTCGGGCCAAGCTTGATCTCGTGGCCGGCGCGGTGGACCTTGTGGGTTTCCGCGTCTAGCGTGATGTCCTCAAATTCCAGCCGCTCGCCGATGGTCGCGGGCCGCGTGCGGCGCAGCTGGGTGCGGATGCGGGCAATCAGCTCGGCGACGGAATAGGGTTTGACGACGTAATCATCAGCACCGGTTTCCAGCCCCCGCACCCGGTCGACCTCTTCGGTGCGCGCCGACATCATGATGATCGGTACCTGCCGCGTCGCGGGCCGCATCTTGAGCTGACGGCAAATCTCGATCCCCGACACGCCCGGCAGCATCCAATCCAGCAGGATCAGGTCGGGCGTGACCTCCTCGACCAGTGTCAGCGCCTCGTCGCCGGTGGCGGCCTTGTCGACAGCGAAGCCTTCGGCGGTCAGGTTATAGACCAGAACCTCGCGCTGCGCCGGTTCATCCTCGACCACCAGAACATGCGGTTTCGGGGCGGACATTAGATTTCATCTCCAATACCTTGAACATAGGCTGTTTTATCGCCTTTCGGGCGGCTTTCTTCGGGGCGTTTGCCGGTCACCAGATAGATCACCTGCTCGGCGATGCTGGTGACGTGATCGCCGGTCCGTTCAAGGTTTTTGGCGATGAAATGCAGGTGCATCGTGGCGGTGATATTGCGCGGGTCTTCCATCATGTGGGTCAGAAATTCGCGGAACAGCGCGTTATACATCTGGTCCACATCCTGATCGCGCTGACGGACCTCTTCGGCCAGCGCCACGTCGCGCTGGACATAGGCATCCAGCACATCCTTCAGCATCAACTCGACCTCGCGTGCCATGCGGCGGATGGATTTCGCGGTGCCGCCGACGGGCTGCATCTCGACCAGGACAGATGTGCGCTTGGCGAGGTTCTTGGCGTAGTCGCCGCAGCGTTCTAGGTTGCCGCTGATCTTCAGCACCGACAGCACGGTGCGCAGGTCGGACGCGGTGGGCGCGCGCAGGGCGATGACGCGGGCGACCTCTTCGTTCACCGCTCTTCCAGCCGGTCGATCTGCTTGTCGGCAGCGCGGATCTGGCCGGCAAGCTCGATGTCACGCTCCTCCAGCGCCCGGCTGGCCTGGCTGATCGCGGTCTCTACCAGCCCGCCCATCTTCATGATCAGCGCCTGAATCGCCTCCAGATCGCGGTCGAAGGCCGAGGCGATATGTTGCTCTGTTCATGGCTCTGTCCCCTACCCGATCCGTCCGGTGATGTAGCTTTCCGTGCGCGGATCGTTTGGATTGGTGAAAATCTCGTCGGTCTGGCCGTATTCGACCAGATTGCCGAGGTGGAAAAACGCGGTCTTCTGGCTGACCCGCGCGGCCTGCTGCATCGAGTGGGTCACGATGATGACCGAGTAATTGGCGCGCAACTCGTCGATCAACTCCTCGACCTGCGCTGTGGCGATCGGGTCGAGCGCCGAACAAGGCTCGTCCATCAACAGCACTTCGGGTTCGGTGGCGATCGCGCGGGCGATGCAGAGGCGCTGCTGCTGGCCGCCCGACAGCCCGGTGCCGGGGGCGTGCAGCCGGTCCTTGACTTCGTTCCAGATCGCGCCGCGACGCAGGGATTTCTCAACGATTTCATCCAGTTCCGCCTTGTTCCTCGCAAGCCCGTGGATCCGCGGGCCATAGGCGATATTGTCGTAGATCGATTTCGGGAACGGGTTGGGTTTCTGGAACACCATCCCGACCTTGGCGCGCAACTGCACCGGATCGACCTTGGCGTCGTAGATGTCCTGCCCGTCCAGCAGGATCGTGCCTGTCACGCGACATACATCAATTGTGTCGTTCATCCTGTTGATACAACGCAGGAAAGTAGACTTTCCGCAACCCGAGGGGCCGATGAAGGCGGTGACGGTCTTGTCGTCGATCTCGACGCTGACATCCTTGATGGCATGGTTGTCGCCATACCAGACATTCACGTCCTTGGCCGAGATCTTCACATCATCCATCACGGATCTTTCTTCGATTAACGTGTCTTTCATCATGGCCCCTACCAACGACGTTCGAATTTGCGGCGCAACAGGATGGCGATGATGTTCATCGCCATCAGGAACAGCAGCAAGACGATGATCCCGCCCCAGGCGCGTTCATAATAGGCCGGATCGGCCCGTTTTGCCCATTCATAGATCTGCGCCGGCATGGCCGAGTTCGGGTTCAGGAAGCCTTCGGCAATCCCGGTCGGATAGTTGGTGGCGATGTAGCCGACCATGCCGATCAGCAGCAGCGGCGCGGTTTCCCCCAAGGCCTGCGCCAGACCGATGATCGTGCCGGTCAGGATGCCGGGCATTGCCAGCGGCAGGACGTGGTGGAACACCGACTGCATCTTCGAGGCCCCTACCCCAAGTGCCGCATCGCGGATCGACGGCGGCACCGCCTTCAGCGAGGCGCGGGTCGAGATGATGATCGTGGGCAGCGTCATCAGCGTCAGCACCAGGCCGCCGACCAGCGGGGCCGATTGCGGCAGATGCGCGAACTGGATGAAGACGGCGAGGCCGAGGATGCCGAAGACGATCGACGGCACGGCGGCGAGGTTCGAGATATTGACCTCGATCAGGTCGTTGAAGCGGCTCTTGGCGGCGAATTCCTCCAGATAGATCGAGGCCGCGACGCCGATCGGCAACGACAGTGCCAGCACCACCAGCATCATGAAGAACGACCCCAGCATCGCCACACCCATCCCGGCCTGTTCGGGGCGGGATTCAGATGCATCCGCGCCGGTGACGAATCGACCAGTTAAAGCCTTTGACGATGGACCCTTCGGCCCGCAAAGCATCGACAAGATCGAGATGTTCTGTGTCGATGCTCTTGTCGCGCGCCACCGATTCGCGACTGACGCGGCCCTTCAGGTAGCCATCGACCCGGCTTGCGGCCAGAATGCGAAATTCGACCGTCGTGCCGATGGTCTCGGGATTGGCCAGCACATGGTCACGCACCTCGGCGGCAGCACTGGAGGACAGGATCGCGCCGAACTCCTTGGCCTTGGTCGAACGGGGTCTCGATGCCGAGATCGGCGATATGCGCCTGCAACGCCTCGTCGATCATCGGCCCATATCCGAAGGTCGTGACCTTGGCCAGATCGGCAGGGTCGCGGTTGCCGTTCTTGTCGAGCTTGGCCTCATCCAGCAGCACGGGCACGCTGATGAAGGTCTGCTGAAAGGCCGGCAAGCCGTTGCGGATGATCGTGCCCAGAAGCACCGCCAGAAACAACAGGCTGACGCTGATCGCGACGATACCATAGGCACGAAACCGCTTCTCGGCCGCATTGCGCCGACGGGTGCGGGGATCGACTGTGTAAAGCGAGGTCTTGCCGCCGGAAGGAGCGCTTGCATCGGTCATTCGTACTGCTCCCGGTATTTGCGCACGATATAAAGCGCGAAGATGTTCAGCCCCAGCGTGATGACGAACAGCGTCATGCCAAGCGCGAAGGCGACCAGCGCCTCGGGCGAGGCGAAATCGGTGTCGCCGGTCAACTGGCTGACGATCTTGGCGGTCACGGTGGTCATCGCCTCGAACGGGTTCATCGACAGTTTCGCCGCCGCCCCTGCCCCCAGAACCACGATCATCGTCTCGCCGATGGCGCGGCTGGCGGCCAGCAGGATCGCGCCCGACGATGCCCGGCAAGGCGGCGGGCAGCACGACCTGGCGCACGGTTTCCGATTGCGTGGCGCCCAGGCCGTAGGAGCCGTCACGCATCGCCTGCGGCACCGCGTTGATGATGTCGTCCGACAGCGACGAGACGAAGGGGATCAGCATGACGCCCATCACGAGGCCCGCGGTCATGACGGCGGTGCCGCCCTTCATCCAGCCGACCCCCAGCAGGCCGCCATCGCCGAAGATGTCGACCAGAAGCGGCCCGACGGTCAGCAGCGCGAACAGGCCGTAGACGATGGTCGGGATGCCCGCCAGCACTTCCAGCAGCGGTTTGACGATGCTGCGGATCCGCGGGCTGGCATATTCCGACAGGTAAATCGCCGCGAACAGGCCGATGGGAACCGCGACGGCCAGCGCGATGAATGAGATGTAGAGCGTGCCCCACAAGAGCGGCAGGATGCCAAGCTCTGATCCGCCGCCGAAGCTGGGGCTCCAGGTCAGGCTGGTGAAGAACTCCCAGGCCGGGTAGAGGCGAAAGAATTCCAGCGTATTGAAGATCAGTGACAACACGATGCCAAGCGTGGTCAGGATCGCGATGGAAGCCGCGGCGATCAAAAGCGCCAGCATCCCGCGTTCCACGAGATTACGGGCGCGAAGATCCTTGTCGGTGCGCTGAAACGACACCGCGAAACCGACCGCTGCCAGCGCAAGAACCGCAATCGCCATCCAAAGCCGCGCCGGTCGCGGTAACCGCGCGGTAACGCTGTGCTGCGGCCAGAACGGCGGGATCAACCTCGGACCCCAAGGCCACGCCGACCTCGCCCAGCAGGGCGCGGATATCCGCATCTGCACCAATGTCGCGCGCCGCCTCGGGGGTTAGACGCCCCTGCCCCACGGCAGCATCAAGACCGCCCGCGATCCGGCGCACATCGCTCATCATCAGGTTGAGCGCGCCGCTGTCGGCATAGGTGCCCTGCGGGGATCAGCGCGGCGGCGCGGTTCTGCGCCACCATCGGCTGGATCAGCACCCAGGCGACCAGCAGCAGCATCGCCGGGGCCAGCGCGGTCATCACGACGTTCAACCCGTAATATTTCGGCAGCGAGTGCAACAGTCTGGAGTCGCCGCCCGCAGATGCCATCGCCCGCGACCGACCCAGAACGAAGCCGAGCGCGGAAAGCGCCAGCAGCAGGAGCAACAGCCATGTAGCAGACATCGGGGCTCTTTCTTGGCAGCGTTTGGGGCGGGCGGCACCTGCGCGCCGCCCGTCCTGTCAGGGTCAGTTCATCGGCACTTCGTCAGCGACCGTCGACTGGGTTGCCGCCAGCTCGGGGTCGGACACCAGGCCGTATTCGGCCAGCGGTCCGTCGGGGCCGGCGAGATCGTCCGAGATGAAGAACTCGGCATATTCCTTGAGGCCCGGGATCACGCCGATATGCGCCTCCTTGATGTAGAAGTAGAGCGGGCGCGACACCGGGTACTCACCGGAGGAGATGGTCTCGATCGAGGGTTCGACGCCCGACATCGTGGCGACCTGCAACTTGTCGGTGTTGTTCTCGTAGAAGGCCAGACCGAAGACGCCGATCCCGTTCTTGTTGCTGTCGATCCGGGCCAGCGTCTCGGTGTAGTCGCCGTCGATATCGACCGAGCGGCCATCGGTGCGCACCGCCATGCAGGCCGCCTCGGCCGTCATCTTGCGCCCTTGGCGGCGATCAGCGCCTGCCATCGCGCCGCTATCTTCACAGCCCTGCGTCAGCACCTTTTCCTCGAACACCTCGCGGGTGCCGTGCTTGGTGCCGGGGATGAAGGCCTGAATTTCCTGCGCGGGCAGGTCCGGATTGACCTCGTTCCACAGTGGTGTAGGGGTTGGCGACGATCGCACCGTCCACCACGACCTCGGCGGCGAGCGCGTTGAACCAGTCCGCGGGGGTGAAGGCGAAGGCCTCGCCGTCGATGTCGGCTGGCAAAGACGATGCCGTCATAGCCGATGCGAACCTCGATGATGTCGGTCACACCGTTGTCGGCGCAGGCGGCGATCTCTTTTTCGCGGATCGCGCGCGAGGCGTTGGCGATGTCGATGGTGTTCTCGCCGACGCCCTCGCAGAACCGCTTGAGACCGGCCGAAGAGCCGCCCGATTCCACCACCGGTGTCGGGAAGTCGAAGTTCTCGCCAAAGGCTTCGGCAACGATCGAGGCATAGGGCAGCACGGTCGAAGATCCGGCGACCTGGACCTGGTCGCGGGCGTGCGGCACGCGGTGGCGGACAGGGCGGCGATCGCAAGCGTCGAGGCGGTCAGTTTCGCGAATGACATGGATATGGCTCCTGTGACTGGTTTCCGACGGGGCGGTCGCCGCCCTTGTCCATGTCTGCGTCCTATCGGCGTCTGGCTATGCTTTTGTGACAGTTGCGTAACAGTTTCATGACAGGCCGCAAATTCGGCCGCCGGCCACGCGCCACGAACCGTCAGGATTTCGGGCAGGATGACCGAAAACCTGCTGCCCTGCGCCGGGTCGCGCTGGATATCCGCAACCGCCCGCGATGGCGGTTGACGATATGCTTGACGATGGCGAAGCCCAGCCCGGTGCCGCCCATTTCGCGCGAGCGGTGGCTGTCGATCCGGTAGAACCGCTCGGTCAGGCGCGGGATATGCAAAGGGTCGATGCCCTCGCCGTGATCGCTCAACATCGATGCGCAGGGCCGCGCCTCGCAGCGTCGGTTCCGCCTCGATTTCCGACAGGTCGACGGTGACAGTTCCGGGTTTGCTGCCGTATTTGATCGCATTCTCGAGGAGGTTGGTGAAGACCTGCGTCAACTGATCGGCATCGCCGGGCACCGGACCCAGTGCAGGCGTCGACGTCTGACCTCGATCGTCACGCCGCGCTTGCTGGCCGCCGGTTGCAGGCGGGTCACGGCAGCGCGCAGCAGATCCGGCCACGTCGACCGGGTCGATCGGTCGCTGCCGCTCGCTGCTTTCGACCCGCGACAGCGACAGCAGATCGTCGACCAGCCGGTTCATCCGCTCGCATTCGTCCCGCATGATCGCGAGGAACCGGTCGCGCGCCTCGGCGTCGTCGCGGGCGGGGCCGCGCAGTCGTTTCGATGAAGCCCAGCAGCGCGGTGAGCGGCGTGCGCAGCTCGTGGCTGACATTGGCCACGAAATCGCGGCGCATATTGCCGGCATCCTGCATCGCGGTCTGATCCTCGAAACTGACCAGAACAGCGGTGCCGGCCTCGAGGCTGACGGGAACGGCGCGGGCCAGATAAGTCGTCTCGCGCGCGCCCTCGCGGCCCAGATAGACAGCCTCTTGCGGTTTGCCGGACACAAACGCGCTTTCGATGGCGTCCAGCAGCATCGGCTGACGCAAGACAGAAATATAGTGCTGGCTATTCAGCGGCTTGGAAAACACCGCCGTCGCGCGGTCATTGGCGAACACTATACGTTCCTGAGGGCCGACCAGGACAAGTGGTAGCGGTAACGCGGCCAGAACCCCGTCCAGAACGCCTGAAGTCATTATGGCAATACCTCATGAAGTTGACGTAGGGGCTTGTAACGCATTGATTTGAGGAACGGGACAGTGCCGGGAAATATTATTTCGTTCAACCCAAGGGTGAGCATTGCAATCGTCCAAGCAATTTGCCACGTTGACCGAGGAATATCTGGCAGGGGCCCAGCAAACTCGGGGAAAATGCGGCGTGGCGCAGTATGAAGGCAAGGCCGTATTCGGCGGGGATCCGAACACGGCAGCGACAGAAAATGATGCGCGGCTGCGGCCGATCATTCTGGCCGTAGGCGATGTGCGAAACTGGATCAGCAAAGGCCGGGCGCTTCCGATGGATTCGCAGATTGCTTTTGCGGAGTTTCATGAAATCACGCCGGAACTTCTGCAAACCCTGACGCCGGATATCGTGATGTCGCCGGTCCTGACGCGCGGCTTCGACTGTCTCGATCTTGCGCAGGCGCTGCATGACGGCGGCTTTCGTGGACGGCTGCGCGTCGTGGCGCCCGACATGCCCAACCCGCTGGTGATCCAGTCAGAGATCAAGGCGCTCTGCCCCGGATCTGGATGTGGCGTTCATCTACTATGACGCATCCGCCGTACACCATTTGCACTAACCTGCTGCGGCAATGGCCTGAGTGAACTCTGCAACCAGCAGATCGGCCGCTTCAACCCCGACCGAGACCCGGAAGAACCCTTCGGTGATTCCAAGTGCCGCGCGACCCTCTGTCGTCAGGGCCCGGTGCGAGGAACTGGCTGGATGCGACAGCGTGGTGCCGATATCCCCCAGCGTCGGCGCAAAGGCAATGTTCGGCGCGGCCTGAACCAGTCGGTTCGCCGCGTCACGTCCGCCGTTGATCGCAAAGCTGACCATGTTGCCGCCACGCCCGCCCAGAAGCGCCACGGCGTGGTTGTGGTCGGGGTGATCGGGCCGCATCGGATAAAGCACGCGGGCGACATTTGGCAGCGCGGCCAACGCATCTGCCAACCTCGTCGCATTCTCTTCGGCCCGGTCATAGCGCAACTCGAAGGAATAAAGTCCGCGTTCTGCCAGCCAGCAATCGAACGGGCTGGCGGTCAGGCCAAGGGTCACGGCGGTGCCGGTGATCTGCGCCTGCAATTCGGGATCGCACGCCACGACATAGCCAAGCGTCACGTCGGAATGGCCTGCCAAGAGCTTGGTAACCGAATGCACGACGATATCCGCGCCATGCTCGAACGGGCGCAGCCCGCGCGGCGTGGTAAAGGTGTTGTCGACGACCAGCAGAATGCGGCGTTCCTTGGCAAGTGCCGCGATGCCGTCGATGTCTGCAACCCGCAGGGTCGGGTTCGACACGACTTCCAGCAGGATCATGCGGGTATTGGGCCGGATCGCGGCGGTGAAGGCATCCACATCCGTCGGATCGGCAAGCGAGGTCTCGATCCCGAGACGCGGCAGGTCCTGCTGCATCATCCGCAGCGACCGCCCGTAAAGCTGGTCCGCCGCCGATCACATGGTCGCCGGCTTTCAGCAGGCCGAACAACACCGCCGCGATGGCCGACATGCCGGACCCGGTGATGATCCCGCCAGAGGCGCCTTCCATCGCGTCGATCTTTTGCGCCAGCACATCGGCGTTCGGGTGGCCTTCGCGGGCATAGGTGTAGCCCTTGGCGCGGCCTTCATACTGCGCATCGAGCGCGTCGGGACTGGCCGAGGCATAGACGACCGAGGGCTGTAGCGGTGTGACCACCGGACGGCTGGAGCTTTCGGGCCAGGGTGTGCGCCGGATCAGCGATTTCGGCGGCGTCATTGTGTGATTTCCTTCAGACCCAGCCGGTAGCGGCGAAAATTCTGCTGGTAATGTTTTGCGGCGTCAAGAAGCCCCGCAATCGCAGCCTCGTCAAGCTGGCGCACGACCTTGCCCGGCGCGCCCATCACCAGCGATCCGTCCGGGATCTCCTTGCCCTCGGTGATCAGCGCCCCTGCCCCGATCAGGCAGCCCTTGCCGATCACCGCCCCGTTCAGAACCGTGGCCCCCATGCCGATCAGACTGCCATCACCAATCGTGCAGCCATGCAGCATCGCCTTGTGGCCAATGGTGCAATTGGCCCCGATATCCAGAGGATAGCCCATGTCGGTGTGCAGCACGCAGTTTTCCTGGATGTTGCTGCCCGCGCCCACCGTAATGCGTTCATTGTCGCCGCGAAGCGTGCAGCCGAACCAGACCGACGCCCCGGCTTCCAGCGTCACCTTGCCGATCAGATTGGCATCGGGCGCGACCCAGTAATTGTCATCCGCGGGCAATTCGGGGGCTATCCCGTCCAAAGCATAAAGGTCATGTCCGGCCCTCAAATTCTGCGTTCAGCGCCGCGCACGAAGCCGGTCAGCCCCGGCTGGCGATCGCGGCGCATCCTCTCGGCGGTCAGGATCGTGCGCAATTGCTCTTCTGCACGGTCCAGATCGTCGTTGATCAGCACATAGTCGTATTCGGCCCAATGGCTGATCTCGGATTGCGATTTTGCCATCCGCCCGGCGATCACCTCGTCGCTGTCCTGCCCGCGGTTGCGCAACCGCTGTTCCAGTTCGGCAATCGAGGGCGGTAGGATAAAGATCGAGACCACATCCTTGCCCAATGCCGAGTTACGAATCTGCTGACCACCCTGCCAGTCGATATCGAACAGTGTATCGCAGCCGGCTTTCATGTTGGCCTCGACCGGGGCTTTCGGCGAGCCATAGAGATTGCCGAAGACTTCGGCATGTTCCAGCATCTCGCCCTCGGCGACCATGCTTTCGAACTCGTCGCGGCTGCGGAAGTAATACTCGCGGCCATCCGCCTCGCCGTCGCGCGGCGGGCGCGTCGTGGCAGAGACGGAAAACCGGATAGTCGGATCCCAGACCCGCAGTCGCTTTGACAACGTCGATTTGCCCGCGCCCGAAGGCGAGGAAATGATCAAAAGCAATCCGCGCCGGTCGGCCATGCGTCACTCCACGTTCTGGACCTGCTCGCGCATCTGGTCGATCACATGCTTGAGGTCAAGTCCGATCCGGGTCAGATCGGCGGATTGCGATTTCGAACAGAGCGTGTTGGCCTCGCGGTTGAATTCCTGCGTCAGGAAATCGAACTTGCGACCCACCGGCCCGCCGGCGGTCAGCAGATCGCGGGCGGCCCCGACATGGGCGCGCAGCCGGTCCAGCTCCTCGGTCACGTCGGTCTTGACCGCGATCAACGCCAGTTCCTGCGCCACCCGGTCGGGATCGGCGCCCTCGGTATTGTCCAGCACTCGGGCCAGATTTTCACGCAAGCTCACCGCCATCTGCGCGCGCCGGGTCTCGGCTTCTGTCAGCCGCTGCGGCGGTCAGGGTTTCGATCTGGTCGATCTGGTCGCGCAGCACGGTTTCCAGTGCAGCACCCTCGGCAGTGCGCATCTGCGTTGAAGGCGGCCAGCAGATCCGGCATCGCGCCGACCAGTGCATCGCGTAGCGGCGACGGTGTCCTGATCGGAGGTGGTCGCGTCAATCACGCCGCGCAGCGTCAGAAGATCGGCCGGCGTCGCAGGCGTCAGCGAAATGCCGCGATGCTGGGCGGCCTGTTCGACTGCGGCCAGCATCGACAGCGCATGATCCAGCGCCGTGTGGTCGATGTTGCCGGTGGCGTCCGAGGTCATCGGACTGAACCTTGCAGCGACAGGCTGACATTGCCCCGCGCCAGCGCCTTTTGAACCAGCGGCCGCAGGGCCGGCTTCCAGCCCGTCGATCCAGTCCGGTAGCCGCATGCGGATATCAAGGCCGCGAGCATTGACCGAGCGAATGTCCCAGGCCCAGGTCCAACCCGGCACCTCTCCCTTGGCGGCGGCGAAGCCTGTCATCGACTTAGTCATTCGGGTTAACCATTTAGTTCTTTTTCACCTCAACTTTTACGCAAAACATGCCATGTTAACACATCGGTAATGAGTATTGATGTAGGGTTAACAGAGGGTGTGGGGCAGGACAATCGATCCTGACCTGCACCCGAAACTGAAGGGTGCAGAGGTGAAGACACAAGATGCCGGGAAACCGAACGTCATTTCATTCTTGTCGCAGCGCAAGGGCGTGATCCCCACGGCGCTGGCGCAGGTCGAGGCCTATTGGGAGGCGTTGCGTGGCGATGCCCTGGTGCCGCCGCGCTCTGCCGTCAACCCGCGCGGGATCGAGGATGCGCTGGAATATGCATTCATTCTGGAATGCGTGGCGCCGGGTGTGGCCCGGTTCCGGCTGGCCGGGATGCATCTGAACGATCTGATGGGGATGGAAGTGCGCGGCATGCCGCTGACCACGATGTTCACCCCGACGCGCGCAAGGGCATCACAGAGGTGCTGACCGAGGTCTGCACCCGCCCGCAGATCATCGCAACTGGTGCTGAAGGCCGAACGCAGCATTGGCCGGCCGGGCCTTGAAGCGCGGTTGCTTCTGGCCCCGCTTACCGATGATTTCGGCGAAGTGAACCGGATCCTTGGCTGCCTGCAAAGCAACGGCGCGATCGGTCGTCAACCACGCCGGTTCCGCGTGGCCAAGGTCAGCAGCCGGCACCTTGCGCCGGCAAGGCCGGAAATGCCCGCAGCCCCGGACCTGCAACACGCAGGTTTTGCCGAACTGCCCCGGCACTATGCCGGGTTGACCGAAAGCAAAAGGCCGAACGCAGCGCGCCCGGCCCTTCGTGTGGTTTCCAGCAACGACTGATCAGACAGCCGCGGCCTGCGCCGTTTTTGCGCGCCGATTACCAAGCTCCTCGGCCACCAGAAACGCCAGTTCCAGCGACTGGCTGGCGTTCAGCCGGGGATCGCAGGCGGTGTGGTACCTGTCCGACAGGTCCTCGTCGGTGACGGCGCGGACACCGCCGGTGCATTCGGTCACATCCTTGCCGGTCATCTCGAAATGCACGCCGCCCGGTACGGTGCCTTCGGCATTGTGAATCGCGAAGAATTCGCGCACTTCGCGCAGCACGCTTTCGAACGGCCGGGTCTTGTAGCCGGTCGAGGACTTGATCGTGTTGCCGTGCATCGGGTCGCAGGACCAGACGACATTGGCGCCCTCTTCCTCAACCGCCTTGATCAGGCGCGGCAGGTGATCGCCCACCTGCCCTGCCCCGAACCGCGCGATCAGCGTCAGACGCCCCGGCTCGTTCTTCGGGTTCAGCTTGTTCATCAGAACCTTGAGGTGCCCCGAGGTGATCGTCGGCCCGCATTTCAGGCCGATCGGGTTCTGCACGCCGCGCAGAAACTCGACATGCGCGCCATCGGGCTGCCGGGTGCGGTCGCCGATCCACAGCATGTGGCCAGAGCCTGCCACCGGAATCGCCGGTCGTGGAATCGATCCGGCACAACGCCTCTTCATATTCCAGCAACAGCGCCTCGTGGCTGGTGTAGAAATCGACCGATTGCAGCGTATGCGCGGTGTCCTGATTGACGCCTGCGGCCTGCATGAAATCGAGCGTGTCGGAGATTCGGTTCGCCAGATCGCGGTATTTCTCGGCCTCGTCCTGATCGGTGAAACCAAGCGTCCAGGCGTGGACCTGATGCACGTCGGCATAGCCGCCCGTGGCTGAACGCGCGCACAAGGTTCAGCGAGGCTGCGGCCTGCGTATAGGCCTGCAACATCCGGGCGGGATCGGGGATCCGCGCCTCTGGCGTGAAGTCGAACCCGTTGATGATGTCGCCGCGGTAGCTTGGCAGTTCGATGCCGCTCACCGTTTCGGTATCGGCCGAGCGCGGCTTGGCGAACTGGCCGGCCATCCGGCCCACCTTGATCACCGGCACCTTGGCGCCGTAGGTCAGCACCATCGCCATTTGCAGCATCACCTTGAAGGTGTCGCGGATGCTGTCGGCGGAAAATTCAGCGAAGCTTTCGGCGCAATCGCCACCCTGCAACAGGAACGCCTCGCCGGTGGCGGCCTTGCCAAGCGCGCGTTTCAGCTTGCGCGCCTCGCCGGCAAAGACGAGCGGCGGATATTTGGCTAGCTGCGCCTCTGCGGCACTCAGCGCGGCCTGATCCGTATAGTCAGGCATCTGCACCCGAGGCTTCTTGCGCCAGGCAGATTTTACCCAATCAGTCATCGTCTTGCTCCGGTCTTAGGTTTTGGACGATTGCTTATAGGACAGCGGGGATGCCACTGCAAACGCAGAAAACCCGGCCGCCGTTGGCTGCCCGGACGCACGATCCATACTGCGAAATGCCGACTGCGGCCCTTGAATGTGCGTCCGAAAGCTGGTTCGGTGCCGCATCCTGTTGGGGGATCGATGGACAGCTGAATTGGCAGAAAAAACAAAAAAAGACGCTTCCTCTATGAAGACCCGCCGCTTCGTTTTCGTGCTGCTGGACCGGTTCACGATGCTTTCGTTCGCCTGTGCGCTCGACAGTTTGCGGATCGCGAACCGGATGCTGGGTGCGGATGTCTATTCCTGGACGCTGGTCGGCGAAGGCGGACAAAGCGTCACCTGTTCCAACGGAACCAGCTTCACTCTTGACGGCGATCTGCCAGAGACGACCCGCGACGATACGATCGTGGTTTGCAGCGGCATCGACGTCGCAATGGCCTCGACCAAGAAGATCATCAACTGGCTGCGCCGCGAGGCGCGCAAGGGCGCGATCATCGGCGGGCTTTGTACCGCCGCGCATACGCTGGCGATGGCGGGGCTGCTGGACGGCAAGCGCGCGACGATCCACTGGGAAAATCAGGACAGCTTCGGCGAGGAATTCGAAGAGGTCACGCTGACCAAGTCGGTCTTCGTCGTGGACGGCAACCGGATGACCACCGCCGGCGGCACCGCCTCGATCGACCTGATGCTGAAACTGATCGCGGATGATCATGGCGAGGATCTGGCCAATGCCGTCGCTGATCAGCTGATCTATTCCTCGATCCGCACCGATCAGGATACCCAGCGGCTGTCGGTGCCGACCCGGATCGGGGTCCGGCATCCCAAGCTATCCGCGGTCATCCAGATGATGGAGCAGAATATCGAGGAACCGATAAGCCCTGCGATTCTGGCCAGCGATGTCGGCATGTCCACGCGGCAACTGGAACGGCTGTTCCGGCGCTACCTGAACCGCTCGCCCAAGCGCTATTACATGGAACTGCGGCTGCAAAAGGCCCGCAACCTGCTGATGCAGACCGATATGAGCGTAATCAACGTGGCGCTGGCCTGCGGCTTCGCCTCGCCCTCGCATTTCTCGAAATGCTACCGCGCGCATTATGACACCACGCCCTACCGCGAGCGCGGCAGCCATGCGGCGCGGCTGTCGATCTGATCTATTGCAATCCGGCCGGATCGACCGTGCCGGACCCGCAGCCCAAGGACACCGGATCGGCGGCCAGCAACAGATCACCCAGCTTTGCATCCGGCCCGATCACGCCGCTTAGCGCCAGGGTCAGTTCCTGGATCAGCACCCGTCCGCCATCACCGCCGCAATGAAATTGCACCCGGTCCCCTGCGCCCTGCCCGAATTCATCGTCGAACAGGGCGCGCAGCTCCGCGGTGGCAATCTGACCGCCGACGTGACTTGCCATGAAGTCCGCCACGGATGACTGGTTGATCGCTGCAAGCAGATGCAGCGTATCGTCGTAATACTCGTCGGATCCGCCGGCCCCGCCGTAGCAGGTGCCATGCTTGATCCATTCATGACGCTCCAGAAGGCTGGCGGTGCCGGGCATCGCCACGTCCAGCGCCTCGCGGGTGTCGGCATCCATCTCGACCGCCGGCAGGTCCGACCAGCGCCCCGCGCCGTCAAGCTGCTTGGCCGCATCGGGCACGCCACAATAGACATTACCACGGGGCTGCGGCCAAAGACCGTGGATCGAGAACTGGGTTTCGGTGATCGGCAGGTCGCCGGCATTGAGGCTTTGACATTCGGTCTTGCCGGGTCGGGTTTCGCAAAACGCAGGCTGCCAACTGATCGCCAGCACATTTTCCGCGGATTCTGATCCGGTAACCGGCGTGACGACCACAGGTTCGGTCGGGCCCGGCAGTACGACTGTTCCGGCGTCAACGACATGCTGGCCGCAACTCACATGCACCCAGCGCGCCGACGTCACCGGGGCATCGGGCATCCGGATCTGGTAGAAATCGCCACCCGTCTTGTTGATGCCGATCATCTGATAAGCGCGCATCATTTCGGTCCGGACATCGCCCGGATTGGTCATCTGGTTCTTTGACTGAAAGGCCTCGCATTGCTCGAAAGCAATGAAAAAGCCCGGCAAGGGCTCTTGCGCATTCGCAGCGGAAAGACTCAGAAAAACGGCGAAAATCGCCCGGAACAGACTACGCACAACGATACTCCGACAGAAAACAGCTTTGGTGCAATTTGGAAAGTGTACACCAGAATCAGGTGATTCCGCCAAGACTTTCAACCATGGCGCGAACTTTATTCCGGCGTCATCCGGTAAACCCCGCCCCGCCCGACACTCAGAAACCAGATCGAGCCATCGGGCGCCTCGGCCACATCGCGCACGCGGCGGGTGTCGTTGGACTGGATGCGCTCTTCGGTCCAGCCCTTGTCCGGATCGAGCCGTGACAGATAGTTGAACTTCAACGAACCGATGAAGAAATCGCCCTTCCAGTCGGGCCATAGCTTGCCGGAATAGATCATCATGCCCGAGGGCGCGATCGACGGATCCCAGTAATGCCGAGGCTGCTCCATCCCTGCCTTGGAGGTGCCGATGCCGATCTTGCTTCCGTCGTAGTGCCGCCCATAGGCGATCACCGGCCAGCCGTAATTGGCACCCCCGATGACCAGGTTGACCTCGTCGCCGCCCTGCGCGCCATGTTCGTTGACCCAGAGCCGCCCCTGTGGATCAAGCGCGGCGCCTTGCGGGTTGCGATGCCCGTAAGACCATGTTTCCGGGCGCGCCGTCGGCAGACGCACATAAGGATTGTCGCGCGGCACCGAGCCATCGCGGTTGATCCGGACGACGCTGCCATTGTGGCGGCCAAGTTGCTGCGCCTGATCGCTTTCGCCGCGATCCCCCATCGTCAGGAACAACGTGCCGTCGCGCGCCTCGACAATCCGGCTACCGAAATGCCGGTCAGTCGTATTGCCGGGGTTCATCTCGAAGATCAGCCGCACATCTTCAAGCGCTGTTCCATCCGCCGATAACCGGGCGGCGGAAAGCGCCGTGCCAGCGCCGCCCTGCTGGGGCTTGGCATAGCTGAGGAAGATCTCTCGGCTGGTCGCAAAGTCCCGCGCCACCGCCACATCCAGTAACCCGCCCTGCCCCTTCGCAAAGACTTGGGGCACGCCGCTGACAGCCCGTGGCGTGCCCTCTGCGGTGACATGGATCAGCTTGCCGCCGCGTTCGGTCACCAGAAATCCGCCGCCGGGCACAAAATCCAGCGCCCAGGGCTCTTCCAGCCCGCCCATCACCCGCGTGATCGTGACCGGTCCGGCAGAGGTTTCAATAGAATCACTCCAGCCCCAGGCCGGCAAGACACTCAGGGCAATGGCCAGAAGCAACGGTCGCATGGCATTTCTCCTTCATCCAAGAATTCTAATACTGCCGCCGTGATTGTCCAATTCGAGGCACAGGGGGCCGCTCATTTCCGTTGGGGTAACAAACCATCGGACGGGCTTTTCTTTTGCATTGACTGCAATTAACGTGCCGGGTCAGGACACAAGTCCAACTAGGGAGTACTGATATGAAAAAGCTGCTTCTGGCAACCGCCGCTGCTGCACTGACGGCCGGCGTCGCAAGCGCCGAAGAGATCAAACTGGGCATTCTGTTGGGCTTTACCGGCCCGCTCGAGACCTTGTCCCCCGATATGGCCGCTGGTGCCAATCAGGCGATAGCCGAGGTCAACGAGTTCGGTCTTTTCCTTGACGGCACCACCGTCACTTCGGTCAACGCCGATACCGGTTGTATTGATGCAGGCCTCGCGGTTGCATCCGCGGAACGCCTGATCACCTCGGACAAAGTGTCGGGCATCGTCGGCGGCATGTGCTCTGGCGAAACCACGGCATCGCTGCAAAACGCCGCGATCCCGAATGGCATGGTGATGATCTCGCCGTCGGCCACGTCGCCTGCTTTGTCGACGGTCGAGGATAATGGCCTTTTCTTCCGCACCTCGCCCTCTGACGCGCGTCAGGGCCAGGTCATGGCCGACATCCTGAACGATCGCGGCATCAAGGAAGTCGCCGTGACCTATACCAACAATGACTACGGCAAGGGTCTGGCCGACAGCTTTCAGGCTGCGTACGAAGAGTCCGGCGGCAAGGTCACGCTGAACGCAGCGCATGAAGATGGCAAAGCCGACTATTCGGCCGAGGTTGGCGCGCTGGCCTCTGCCGGTGGCGAGGTTCTGGTGGTTGCCGGTTACGTCGATCAGGGCGGTGCCGGCATCATCAACGGTGCCCTCGACTCTGGTGCGTTCGACACCTTCATGTTCCCAGATGGCATGATCTCCGAAACGCTGGAAACCAATTTCGGCGCAAAGGTCGAAGGCTCGTTCGGCCAGCATCCCGGCAATGACAGCGAAGGCGGTGCGAAGTTCACCGAGATCGGCACCGCTGCCGGCTTCAACCCGACCAACGCCTTTTCGCCGGAAAGCTATGACGCGGCGGCGCTTATCCTGATGGCGATGCAGGCCGCAGGATCGACCGATCCGCAGGTCTACAAGGACAAGGTGATGGAGGTTGCCAACGCACCGGGCGAGCCGATCCTGCCGGGTGAACTGGCCAAAGCGCTGCAAATCCTCAAGGATGGCGGCGACGTCGACTTCATCGGCGCCTCGGCCGTGGAACTGATCGGACCCGGCGAAAGCGCCGGCAACTACCGCGAGATCGAGTTCAAGGGCGGCAAGATGGAAACCGCTGGCTACCGCTGATCGCCACGTGAAAAAACACCAGACAGCCCGGAAAACGCTCCGGGCTGTTTGCACATAACGGGACCACCTTCGGCGCAGCTTGCGAAACGAAGGGGCTGACAGGGGAAGACGGGATGATCGTCGTAGAGGATCTGCACAAGCATTTTGGCGGCTTCCATGCTGTCGACGGCGCGTCGCTTGAAATCAAGCAAGGCTCGATCACCGGACTGATCGGCCCGAACGGCGCGGGAAAGACCACGCTTTTCAACGTGGTAGCAGGGGTTCATCAACCGACCTCTGGCCGCGTTTTCATGCAGGGCGAAGAGATTACCGGGCGCACCCCGCACGAGTTATTCCACAAGGGACTGCTGCGCACCTTCCAGATCGCGCATGAGTTTTCGACCCGCACGGTCCGCGAAAACCTGATGATGGTCCCCCCCGGACAATCGGGCGAAAAGCTGATCAACACATGGTTCGCCCGTGGCCGCATCGCCGCCGAGGAAAAGCTGCTGGCCAAGAAGGCCGACGAGGTGCTGGAATTCCTGACCATCGACCATCTGGCCGATGAACGCGCCGGGAACCTTTCCGGCGGGCAGAAGAAACTGCTGGAACTTGGCCGCACGATGATGGTCGACGCCAAGATCGTGTTTCTCGATGAGGTCGGCGCGGGTGTGAACCGCACGCTGCTGAACACCATCGGCGACGCGATCATCCGGCTGAACAAGGAACGCGGCTACACCTTTTGCATGATCGAGCATGACATGGATTTCATCGGCCGCCTTTGCGATCCGGTGATTGTGATGGCCGAAGGTAAAGTGCTGGCGCAGGGCGCGGCCAAAGAGATCATGCAGAACGAGGCGGTGATCGAGGCCTATCTCGGCACTGGGCTGAAAAACAAGACCAAGGCGGAGGCAGGCGCATGAGCAAGAACGCCTGGCAAGAGGATCGCGGCAACAAGGACCGCTCGATTGCCAACCCGGATGGTCAGGGCAAGCACTTCCCGGTCGAGGGGCGCGGCAAGGCGGTGCAAGGTCGAGGGCGACAGCCCGTTCCTGATCGGCGAGGCGATGACCGGCGGCTATGGCACCGGCGCGGACATCCTGCATGACTGCACCGTCGCCGTGGAAAAGGGTGAGATCGCGGTCATCGTCGGCCCGAACGGGGCTGGTAAATCGACCGCGATGAAGGCTGTGTTCGGGATGCTGAACCTGAAGTCCGGGTCTGTCCGGATCGACGGCGAGGATATCACAGCGCTTTCGCCGCAGGACCGGGTGGCCAAGGGCATGGCCTTCGTGCCGCAGACCTCGAACGTCTTCGTCTCGCTGACCGTCGAGGAAAACCTCGAAATGGGCGCCTTCCTGCGCCGCGACGACATCCGCCCGACGATGGCGCAGGTCTATGACCTTTTCCCGATCCTGAAGGACAAGCGCCGACAGGCGGCGGGGGAGCTATCGGGCGGCCAGCGCCAGCAAGTCGCGGTGGGCCGCGCGCTGATGACCCAACCCAAGGTGCTGATGCTGGACGAGCCGACCGCCGGCGTCTCCCCCATCGTGATGGACGAGCTGTTCGACCGGATCATCGAGGTCGCCCGCGCCGGGATCACCATCCTGATGGTCGAGCAGAACGCGCGGCAAGCGCTGGAGATCGCCGACAAGGGCTATGTGCTGGTGCAAGGCGCGAACGCCTATACCGATACCGGCAAGGCGCTGCTGGCGGACCCCGAGGTTCGCCGGACGTTTTTGGGGGGCTGAGAGATGCGTATACCACTTGCGATCTGTCTTTGCGCCCCGATGATGGCCCATGCGGGCGGACTGGCATGTAGCTTCACCACCGAATGTCTGGAGTTTGATGCCTGCGCTGACACCGACTACGGCTTCGAAGTCTCCTGGAAATCCGAACGCCACGAAGTGATCACCGTTATCACCCCGTCCGAAACCACTGGCGGGCGCATCGAAAGGCGCGAAGATGGCGCGACGACCGTGGTTGCCGAGGGCGACAACGCGATGCATTTTCTGACAGTCGCAACTGACGGCGCGGCGCGCTATTCAACCCATATTTTCGACGGTCCCATGGTGGTCAGCTACCTTGGCCGTTGCGACGAGGTACAATGATGGACCCGATCAACGCCATCGTGGCGCTTCTGAACTTCGTCATCATCCCCGCCACCGCTTACGGCGCGCAGTTGGCACTTGGCGCGCTGGGGGTCACGCTGATCTACGGCATCCTGCGGTTCTCGAACTTTGCGCATGGCGACACGATGGCCTTTGGCGCGATGTGTACGATCCTTGTGACATGGCTTTTCCAAAGCTGGGGGCTGCATCTTTGGGTGCTGCCCACCGCTCTGCTCGCCCTGCCCTTCGGCATCGCTGGCACGGCGCTTCTGCTGATCGGCACCGACCGCGCGGTCTACCGGTTCTACCGAAAGCAAAAGGCGGCACCGGTGATATCTGGTGATTGTCTCGATGGGTGTGATGTTCATCATGAACGGCCTTGTCCGCTTCATCATCGGCGTCGATGACCAGAACTTCCTCGACGGTGAACGTTTCATAATTTCTGCCCGGACCTTCAAGGAGATGACCGGGCTGGATGAGGGCCTCGCCTTCAAGACCTCGCAAGGCCTGACCATCGTCACGGCTGTGATCGTGGTGGCGGCGCTCTTCTGGTTCCTCAACCGCACCCGCACCGGCAAGTCGATGCGAGCATTTTCCGACAATGAGGATCTGGCGCTGCTGTCGGGCATCAACCCCGAAAAGGTCGTGACCTATACCTGGATCATCGTTGCAGGATTGGCGACAATCGCGGGTGTTCTTTACGGATTGGACAAAAGCTTCAAGCCGTTCACCTATTTCCAACTGCTGCTGCCGATCTTCGCCTCGGCCATTGTCGGCGGGCTTGGCAACCCGCTGGGGGCCATCGCGGGCGGCTTCGTGATCGCGTTCTCGGAAATCACTGTGACCTACGCTTTCAAGAAGGTGCTGGGGTATCTGGCACCCGGAGGATGGGAGCCTGACACGCTGGTGCAGCTTCTGTCGACCGACTACAAATTCGCGGTCTCCTTCGCGATCCTGATCATCGTGCTGCTGTTCAAGCCAACCGGACTTTTCGCGGGGAAATCGGTATGACCCATCAACTCCGCACCATTCTGATGTTCGTCGTGGTCTTTGGCCTGATCGCGATCACTGGCCAGATGAGCAGTTGGAACGTAGCACTTGGCATCATCAACATGGGCCTGATCAGCGCGATCATGGCGTTGGGCGTCAACATGCAATGGGGCTATGCGGGCCTCTTTAACATCGGCGTCATGGGCTTCGTGGCCTTGGGCGGTCTTGGGCGCTGTCATCGTCTCAATGCCGCCGGTGGGCGAGGCTTGGGCGGCGGGTGGCGCGCGCGTGTTGCTGGCGCTGGCAGTCGGCATCGGCACCATCGTCGCGGCGATCATGCTGTGGGGCCGGATGGCCAAGGGACGGATGCGCGGGCTGGCGATGCTGGTCTTGCTGATCGCGGGCTTCTTCCTGTTCCGCGCCATTTTCGACCCGGCGGTCGATGCCATCGAGGCGGTGAACCCCGCTGGCACCGGCTATCTCGGTGGCCTCGGCCTGCCGATCCTGATTGCCTGGCCAGTCGGTGGCGTGCTGGCGGCGGGGGCGGCGTGGATCGTCGGCAAGACCGCCCTTGGCCTGCGCTCGGATTACCTTGCCATCGCGACGCTTGGGATCGCCGAGATCATCATCGCGGTGATGAAGAACGAGGATTGGCTGAGCCGTGGCGTCAAGAACGTCGTCGGCGTACCGCGCAGCCCGATCCCGTTCGAGATCGATCTGCAAAACATGCCCGGCTTCGTCTCGACCATGCGCGACTGGGGTTTTGACCCGGTTACCGCGTCCTCCATCGTCGTCAAACTCTCTTATGCGGGCCTGTTCACGATCGTGCTGTTATTGCTGATCTGGCTCAGCCAGATGGCGCTTGAATTCGCCCTGGGGCCGGATGATGCGCGCGATCCGCGACAACGAGGTCGCGGCAGAGGCGATGGGCAAGGACGTCACGGGGCGGCATTTGCAGATCTTCATCCTCGGCTCGGCGATCTGCGGGCTGGCGGGGGCGATGATGACGACGCTGGACGGCCAGCTGACGCCGGGCAGCTACCAGCCGTTGCGGTTTACCTTCCTCGTCTGGGTCATGGTGATTGTAGGCGGGTCAGGCAACAACTGGGGTGCGGTGCTGGGCGGTTTCCTGATCTGGTTCCTGTGGGTGCAGGTCGAACCGATGGGGCTTTGGCTGATGGACCAGATCACCGCAGGTATGCCAGACGGCTCGGCGCTGAAAAAGCATCTGCTGGAAAGTGCGGCGCATATGCGGCTTCTGACGATGGGGCTGATCCTGCTCTTGGTGCTGCGGTTCAGCCCGCGTGGGCTGATACCGGAACGCTGACCCATTTTCGGCATCGCGCGGTGGGACGGTCGGAGTTGAACATTTGACCGAAGCAAAAGTCAGCCGGTCTGGTGGTCTAGCCGTCGTCATTCTGGCGGCGGGTCTTGGATCGCGGATGCGCGGCGCCGACAAACTGCTGCAAAACGTACTGGGCCAGCCGGTGCTGCGACATCTGGCGGAGCAGGCGCTGAGCCTTGGGGGGCCGGTTTTCGTTACCCTGCCCCGCAACGTGGGCACGAAGAGGCGCGCCGCCCTTGCGGGGCTTGCCGTCAGCATCGTTGATGTGAATGACCCGAGTGAAGGCATGGCGGCGAGCCTTGCTGCCGGGATTGCCGCGCTACCGCCGGGCTGCACCGGGGCGATGCTTGTGCTGGGCGACATGCCCGAGGTTACGCGCGAGGATATGGCTGCTTTGGCCGCGGCTTTCGACGAAACTGGTAGCGCGCAGGTTGTCAGGGGCGCGACAGCTGACCGATCCCCCGGTCACCCGGTGATCTTCCCCGCAAGGCTGTTCGCCGATCTTACCCAGTTGACCGGCGATACCGGCGCGCGCGATCTCTTGGCAGCGGAAGAGGTGCGGCTGGTCCCCCTGCCCGGCCAACACTCGGTTCTTGACCTCGATACGCCCGAGGATTGGGCGAACTGGCGCGGTGCGCGACAGCAATAAGGCGGGCAGGTTTCCCTGCCCGCCTATACTGATGAAAAGTGGTACCTGAATGCAGTCTTCCTAATGTCGATTCGTGACGGAGGAATGACGCTCGCGCGGTGACGTTGCGGCTTCGCCATGGCACTCAACCGCGTTTGCGCGCCCGCAGTCTGGGGCAGATCAGCCAGGCCTGCTGACCCTCGGGAAAATCCGCAACGGCCTCGATTTCCAGAGCCTGACCGGCAACCTCGATCCGAACCAGTTGACGCCCGGCATCATAACCGGCGCAGGTCACCGGCAGCACCGCAGCCGCCGAATTCCGACCGGGATGATTCGCCGACAGGATGCAGCCATGGCCGGGCCGGATCTCCCACTGCTCGCCGGGCGCACCCTCTCCGGGCAGGGTGAAATCATGGCCGCCGATATCGAACCGGATCTGCCCTGCGTCCACACCGACGACCGGCGCGGTGAAGCGCGGCGGCCCCAGCTGCAACGGCCCAAGCAGCCCGTCCGAAATCTGGTAGACCCGGTCGGCCAGCAGCGCCATCTCGAACTGGCTGTGCGAAACATACAGAACCGACAGCCCGAAATGATCCACGGCGCGGGTGATATAGGGCAGAACCTCGGCCCGGCGGGCCGGATCGAGACCGACCATCGGCTCATCGAGGAACAGGATCCGCGGCTGGCACGCCAAAGCCCGCCCCAGCGCCACCCGCCGCGCCTCGCCGCCCGACAGCGCGTAAGTGCGCCGCGCCAGGAGCGGGCCAAGGTCGAGCGCTTCGATCACCTCCTGAACCGCTGCCTCGGGCGCCCCGCGCCGCGCCGCGCCATAACGCAGGTTGCCCTCGACGCTCAGATGCCGGAAAAGCCGCGCGTCCTGAAACACGAAGCCGACCTGCCGGGCCTGCGGCGGCTTGCCGGTCCAGTCCTCTTCGCCGAACCGCACCGGGCCACTGGCCTTCGGTTCCAACCCGGCAAGCGCGCGCAGCAAGGTCGTCTTGCCTGATCCGCTGACCCCCGAAATCACGGTAATGCCTTGCAATGGCATGTCCGCCGCCGCCCGCAGCGCGAAGCCCGGATGATCAAACGCCAGATCGAATGAAAGCGTCTCAGCCGCCAAGCCGCATCCCTCGCCGGTTCAGCACGTAGACCAATGTCAGCACGATGAAGGAAAACACCAGAAGACCGCCCGACAGAATGTGCGCGGTGCGGTAATCCAGCGTCTCAACCGCCGAATAGATCTCGATCGAGATCACCCTCGTCTTGCCCGGAATGCTGCCGCCCACCATCAGAACCACGCCAAACTCGCCCAGGGTATGCGCAAAGGTCAGCACGCCCGCGGTCAACAGCCCGCGCCGCGCCAGCGGCAAGGCGACGCTGCGAAACGCGTCAAACCGGCCCGCGCCAAGCGTCGCAGCCGCCTCCATCGCGCCCTGTCCGACGCTGTGGAACGCGGTCTGCAACGGTTGCACCGCAAAGGGCAGCGAATAAATGATCGAGGCGAGCACCAGACCCGCAAAGGAAAACGCCAGCGTATCCCCGGTAAGCCGCAGGAAACCGGCGCCAAGCGCGGAATTCGGACTGAAAAGCAGCAAAAGGTAAAAGCCAAGCACTGTCGGCGGCAACACAAGCGGCAGGGCGGTCAGCGCTTCGATGACCGGGCGCAGCGGGTGATCGGTCCGCGCCAGCCACCAGGCCAGCGGCATCGCAAGCACCAGCAGGATCAGCGTCGTCACCCCGGCCAACTGCAACGACAGCCAGACCGGGGTCAGCAGATCACTCATTCCGGAACACCGTATCCGGCCGCCTCGATCAGACTCCGACCGACTGGCGACCGCAGATATTCAAAAAAGCTGCGTGCGGCCTCATTGTTGGACGGGCGTTCCAGAAGCACGACCTCTTGCCGGATCGGTCGATACAGATGGTCCGGGATCACGAATTGCTGCGACCGGAACCTGATCAGCGGCATCTGCGACATGGCCAACAAACCGGCATCGGCATTGCGGGTGGCCACGAAACTCATCGTCTGACCGATATCCTCGCCATAAACCAGATTGGCGTCCCAATCGTCAGAGCCGCGTATCTCGCCCAGCACCTGCTGTGCGGCCTGACCGTAGGGGGCAAGATTGGGATCGGCGATGGCGATGCGCAAACGGTCGCTCGCCAATGTCTCCAGCGAGGCTTCGCGCGCGCCCCGAACCACCAGCACCAGCCGTCCGAAGGCATAGACATCGCGCGTGATGGCCAGCCCTTCGCGCTCCAGCGCTTCGGGCCGTTCCGCATCTGCGGCAAGAAAGACGTCGAACGGCGCACCATTCAGAATCTGTGCATAAAGCTTGCCAGTCGAGCCCGAAACCAGATCGATCTGATGCCCGCTGTCGCGCTCGAAGGCTTCGCTCAGCAATTCGGCGGTGGTCAGGAAGTTTGCCGCGACGGCGACGGTGGCGGTCTCGGCCCGGACCCCGCCCAATGCCGCAAGTGTCAGGATCAAGCCACTGAAAATAGTACGAAAATACAGCATATGCGCTCCGTTCATGCAGCGATCAATAGACCGCGCGGCAAGGCGAAAAGCAAGCGTCAAAAGGCTGCTGGTGCCCGAGGAGAGAATCGAACTCTCACGCCTTGCGGCGGGGGATTTTGAGTCCCCTGCGTCTACCGTTCCGCCACTCGGGCAGCCGGGCATCGGTTTATCGCCGGTCCAGTGCCGCGTCCACCGGAAAAATCGGCAAATGCATCGCGCGGCTCCGAAAACCTGTCCGCTTTCATTGTCTTGCAAATATCCGCGCCGCAGGCATGTCGCGCTCGCAGAGCGGGACCAGCATGCTGTGGACCGGAACGGTCCGCCGCTCGGTCACACCGGCACCAGCGGGCCGCGCGCGTTCAATGCGTCGATATCCATCCCGGCAATCGCCTTGTAGCGACTGGCCTCACGCCTCCAGCTCGGCCCGGCTCATCACGTCCGCAATGTCCAGAAAACCATCTGGTGCCTTCTGTGCAACCACGTCGAGGATCTTGTCCGGCCCGTCGCCGCGATTGGCCAGCACCAGCGCATTGACCGCCTCGCGCCGAACCGTCTCATACGCCTCCAGCGCCGCCACGCCCGTCCCTCTGTCGCGCAACTCACGCGCCAGAATGCGGGCATCCAGAATCGCTTGCGACGCGCCGTTCGAGCCGATCGGATACATCGCATGTGCCGCATCCCCCAAAAGCGTCATCCGGCCATGCGTCCAGCGCGGCAGCGGATTGCGGTCGACCATCGGGTATTCCCAGATCGCGGCGGCGCGCTCGATGACCGAGGGAATATCCAGCCAGTCAAACCGCCAGCCGGCGAATTTCGGCAGCAGATCGGCCTTGCTGCCCTGTCGGTTCCAGTCCTGCCGGGACCAGGCGTAATCGGGTGGAAAGCCCAGATCGGCGATCCAGTTGATCAGGCAGCGCCCGTTCTCCAGATCGCGAATCGGATAGCAGACGAACTTCTGCGCCTTGCGCCCGGCCATCGCCATCGTGCGTCCGGTAAGGAATTGCGGCCCTTCGGTGATGCCGCGCCACATCATCACACCGGCCCAATGGGCAGCCCCTTCGTCGGGATATAGCCGCGCGCGGGCTGCCGAATTGATGCCGTCGGCGGCAATCAGTACTGCTCCCCTCGCCTTGCCCTTTTCCCAGCCATTGGCGCGGTCCGTCAGCGTGATCTCGATGCCCTCGCCCGCCCCGGCCCAGCTGGTCACCGCAGAGCCGAGGGTCAGCGCATCCTCGCCCGCCCGCGCAATCAGGGTGTCGCGCAGAAGCATCTGCAATTCGCCCCGGTGAATGGAATATTGCGGCCAGTTATAGCCGGCAAACCGGCCGCGCGGTTCCGACCAGATCCGCCCGCCCTGAGCCGAGAAATAGGCCACCTCCTCGGTCTGCAACCCGATGTCCTGCAAAGCGCCGGCCAAGCCCAGATCGTGCAACTCGCGCACCGCATGGGGCTGGACATTGATGCCGACGCCCAAGGGGCGCAGTTGCGACACGGCCTCGAAAATGTGGAACGGGATGCCAAGCTGGTGCAGGCTGAGGCCAAGCGTCAGCCCGCCGATCCCTGCCCCGGCGATCAGAACCGTCACGGCCTATAACCTGTCGGTGCCGAAGGTATCGCAGGCACTCAAGCTGGCATTCTCGTAACCGGTCGCAAACCAGCGCTGGCGCTGCTCCGACGTGCCGTGGGTGAAGGTATGCGGCATCGGCACGCTGTCCGGCGTTCCGTTGCAGCGTGTCGTCGCCGATCTGCTTGGCGGCATTCATCGCCTCGGCGATATCGCCGGGTTCCAGCGAGCCGAACCGCGCCTCGGCATAGCCGCGCCCAGATGCCCGGAATAGCAATCGGCCTGCAACTCGATCCGCACCGAGATCGCGTTCGATCTCCGCCTCGCTCGACCTGCGCGCGGATCCGGTTGGCCTGGCTCAGGATGCCAAGCTCGTCCTGCACGTGGTGCGCAACCTCATGCGCCACCACATAAGCCGCCGCGAAATCGCCGCCTGCCCCCATCCGGCGGGCCAGCGTGGTGAAGAAATCGGTGTCGAGATAGACCTTCTTGTCGCCCGGGCAATAGAACGGACCGGTCGCGCCCGATGCGCCGCCACAGGGCGACTGCGTGCACGCCCTTGAACAGCACCAGCGTCGCCGGGTCATAGGGCTCGCCCCACCTGGTCGCTGGAACATCTCGGTCCAGATCTCTTCGGTATCCGCCAGCGTGACCGAAACGAACTCGCCCGCCTGCCGGTCGGCCTCGGTGATCTCGCCGCCGCCCGCCTGATGCGCCCCGCCGCTGCCCTGCAACAGCGGCGTCACATCGACGCCGAGGAAATAGCCGATCACCAGCACCACGATCAGCCCGACGCCGCCGATGCCGCCCGCCGCCGCCGCCGCCCATGCGCGCCGGTCCTCGATATTCCGGCTGCCGCGCCGTCCTTGCCACTTCATGATGACCACTCCTACCCTTGAACAATCGCGTTTCACGATAGCTGGAGCACCGCAATCGGCTCTGATGGCTTGACGCCGCGATCGCGGCCTGTGCGTATGGCCAAAATCGAGGCAGGACAGGCATGATCAGAGCACTTTACGACTGGACGATCTCGCTGGCCGAGCATCCCCGCGCGCTCTGGGCGCTGGCGTTGGTGGCTTTCATCGAAAGCTCGGTCTTTCCGATCCCGCCCGACATCCTGATGATCCCGATGATCATCGCGACGCCCCGCGCGCGCCTTCGTGATCGCCGGCGTCGCGATGGTCGCGTCGGTGCTGGGCGGCATGTTCGGGTATTTGATCGGCTGGGGCGCTTTTCGACAGCGATCGGCCGGCCGATTCTCGAATTCTACGGCAAGGACGCCTATTTCGACGGCTTTCGCCACGCGCTACAACGAATGGGGCGCCTGGGCGGTGCTGATCGCCGGGCATCACGCCGTTCCCCTACAAGGTCATCACGATCCTGTCGGGCATCGACCGGGCTGCAACTTGCCGGTCTTCATCGTCGCATCGATCATCGCGCGCGGCCTTCGGTTCTTCGTCGTGGCGGCGCTGCTGTGGAAATTCGGCGCGCCGATCCGTGACTTCATCGAGCGGCGTCTGGGCCTGATGTTCACGCTCTTCATGATCCTGCTGATCGGCGGATTTCTCGGCGGTGAAATACCTATGACACGCGCAACCCTGATCCTTCTGGCTGCCGGCGGCTCTCTTGCTGCTGCTCCTTGGGGCCTTCGGGTTTCAGCGGCTGGGCTATGCGCCCTGCAAGCTGTGCCTCTGGCAGCGCTGGCCGCATGGCGCGGCGATCCTGATCGGCGCGCTGGCGCTGTGGCGTCCGACCGGCTGGCTTGCCGGCTGCTGGGCGCGCTGGCCGCGCTGACCACCGGCGGCATCGGCGTCTATCACACCGGGGTCGAGCGCGGATGGTGGTAGGGTCCCGACACCTGTACCAGCGGCGCCGATCGGCGGGTCTGAGCACGGATGAGCTGATGGACCAGATCCTGACCGCCCCGCTGATCCAGTGCGACGAGGTGGCGTGGGAGTTCCTGACCCTGTCGATGGCCAGCTGGAACGTGCTGATTTCGTTGGGTTTGGCGGGGATCTGGATGTTGGCGGCTGTCAGATACCGGTGAACGCGACGCCTGGCGGCGTCAAGACGTTGGTTGCGCCGCGCTGTCGCGCGCCGCGGTGCCTCCGGCGGAGATTTTCGAGACAAATAATGTCAGTGAATCGTGAATTCACCCACGACATTGCGCCATTCGCCCGGCCCGATCATCTTGCGATGAGTGAATCGGACCGAATGCAGCGGGCCTTCGATCTTGTCCTGCCAGAATTCGATGAATTTGAAGAGCCTCGGATGATCCGGCGCCAGGTCGTAATCCTGCCAGACGTAACTGTTCAGAACGCTTTGGAAATCCGGCATCCGGTAGAAGAATTCCGCCGTTGTCAGGCCGTAGCCTTTCAGCATCAATTCGGTCTCTGATCTGCTCATGGTGTACCTCTTGCAAGGGTCCCCCAAGTCCATCATGCCTGAACTCGATTACTTTTCAATGAAAACAATGTGTTGTCACTGCGGCGTGAAAGGGGCGTGAATTGCACCGAGGCAGGCATTGCACCCCATATCCCGGTTCTGATAGAGTTCCGGCAACTATATATAGCGCGAACAGAGACAGGCGGCAGGCAACGTGAACGACACTCCGGAAACTCCTGATACCGAAGAAGAAAACGGCCCAGAACGGCCGCGTTACGATGGCCCGTCGATCGACATCACCGATGAGATGAAGAACGTCCTATCTCGATTACGCGATGAGCGTGATCGTCAGCCGCGCAATCCCCGATCTGCGCGACGGGCTGAAGCCGGTGCATCGGCGGATTCTGTACGCGATGCATGAAACCGGCAACACCCACGACAAGACCTACCGCAAATCCGCCCGCCCGGTCGGCGACGTGATGGGCAAGTACCACCCGCACGGCGACAGCGCGATCTACGACGCGCTGGTGCGGATGGCGCAGGATTTCTCGATGTCGCTGCCGCTGCTGGACGGTCAGGGCAATTTCGGCTCGATGGACGGCGATAACCCCGCCGCGATGCGCTATACCGAAGTGCGGATGGACAAGCCCGCGCGGCGCCCTGCTGGCGGATATCGAAAAAGATACCGTCGATTTTCAGGACAATTATGACGGCAAGGACCGGGAACCGACGGTCCTGCCCGCCCGGTTTCCGAACATGCTGGTCAATGGCGCGGGCGGCATCGCCGTCGGCATGGCGACCAACATTCCGCCGCACAACCTGGGCGAAGTGATCGATGCCACGCTGGCGCTGATCGAGAGCCCCGACATGTCGATCGAGGCCTTGATGGAGATCGTGCCCGCCCCCGATTTTCCGACCGGCGGCATCATCCTGGGCCGCTCCGGGGCGCGCAAAGCCTATCTTGAAGGGCGCGGTAGCGTCGTCATCCGCGCCAAGACCCGGATCGAGGAAATCCGCAAGGACCGTTGGGCCATCATCCTCGACGAGATCCCCTATCAGGTGAACAAGGCCACGATGATCGAGAAGATCGCCGACCTCGTACGCGACAAGAAGCTGGAAGGCATCAGCCACGTACAGGACGAAAGCGACCGGATCGGTGTCCGGGTGGTGATCGAACTGAAGCGCGACGCCACCGCCGAAGTCGTGCTGAACCAGCTGTTCCGTTTCACGCCGATGCAGACCTCGTTTGGCTGCAACATGCTGGCCCTGAACGGCGGTCGGCCAGAGCAACTGACGTTGCACGATTTCCTTAGACATTTCATTAGCTTCCGGGAAGAAGTTGTTGCACGGCGCACCGCGTTCGATCTGCGCAAAGCCCGCGAGCGCAGCCATGTCCTGTGCGGTCTTGCCGTCGCCGTCTCGAATGTCGATGAGATTGTCGCCACCATCCGCAGCTCTGCCGATCCGGCGGATGCCCGCGACAAGCTGATGACCCGGCGCTGGCCTGCGCATGACATCATCGAATACATCAAGCTGATCGACGATCCGAGCCATACCGTGAACGAGGATGGCACCTATAACCTGTCGGAAATTCAAGCCCGCGCGATCCTGGAACTGCGCCTGCAACGCCTGACGCAATGGGTGTCAAGGAAGTCACGGACGAACTTGAAGACCTTGGCCGGCAATATCCGGAATACCTCGATATCCTGCGCTCTCGCGACCGGATCATGGCGATCATCTCGGATGAACTGCGCGAGGTGAAAGATCAATTCGCCGTCCCGCGTCGCACCGAGATCGTCGACTGGTCCGGCGATATGGACGACGAAGATCTGATCGAGCGCGAGGATATGGTCGTGACCATCACCAGTGCCGGTTAGGTCAAGCGCACGCCGTTGGCCGAATTCCGCGCGCAGACGCGCGGCGGCAAGGGCCTGTCGGGCATGTCCACCAAGGAAGAGGATGTCGTCACCACCCTTTTCGTCGCCAACACCCATACGCAGCTTCTGTTCTTCACCACCGACGGCATGGTCTACAAACTCAAGACCTGGCGTCTGCCGCAGGGCGGGCGCACCGCCAAAGGCAAGGCGATCGTCAACATCCTGCCGATTCCCACCGGCACGTCGATCGCCGCCATGATGCCGGTCGATGCACCGGAAGAAGACTGGCAGAACCTGCAAATCTTCTTCTCCACCACCGACGGCGGCGTGCGGCGCAATGCGCTGTCGGATTTCACCAATGTCAAATCCAACGGCAAGATCGCGATGAAACTGCCCGAGGGCGTGCAGACTGGTGAATGCCCGGATCTGCACCGAAGACGACGACGTGATGCTGGTCACAGCGCTTGGCCGCGCGATCCGTTTCCCCACGACCGAAGTGCGGGTCTTCAAGGGCCGCGATTCCACTGGCGTGCGCGGCATCCGGCTGGCCAAGGGCGACAACGTCGTCTGCATGTCCGTGATCCGGCATTTCGAGGCTGACCCCGCCGAACGCGCCGCCTACCTCAAGATGCGCCGTGCCGTGGCCGGTGCCCTTGATGACGGTGCCGAGGCCGATGAGGACGAGGAAACCGTCGAGGCCGGTCAGCTTTCGCCCGAACGCTACGCCGAAATGTCGGCGGCCGAGGATCTGATCCTGACGATAACGCGCCAAGGGCTCTGGCAAGACCTCCTCCAGCCACGATTACCCGGTGCGCGGGCGTGGCGGTCAGGGCGTGATGGCGATGGACAAAGCGATGCGCGGCGGCAAGCTGGTCGCCTCGTTCCCGGTGGAGATCGACGACCAGATCATGCTTGCCACCTCGACCGGCCAGTCGATCCGGGTGCCGGTTCGAGGGTATCTCGTTCCGCTCGCGCAGCGCTGGCGGGGTCAAGGTGTTTGACACGGCGAAGGGCGAAGAGGTTGTTTCGGTTGCCTGGATCGCCGAACCGGAAGAAGAGATCGCCGAGACCGACGAGACCTAGCGGCAGGCAACGCAATCAGAACATAACTCTACGGTTATGTGATGGCGATATTCCGGCGGCTGTGGTCCCAAACTAGAGAAAACCCGTGGCCGCGCGCACCTTTCAGGCGGATTCCGGTCCGTTTTGTGGTTTTTTTTGATGCTCGCTCGGACCCAGACTGCCAGCCCGGAAAATGCCATGGGTTGCATACACTTGCGGGCAACGGACGGCCAATTCCGCACCACTCGCATTCACCATTTTGGCGTGCATGCCACCTAATTGCCGCAGTTTCTGGTTGTATTGACATATTTTCGTCTCGTTTGCGAACGAACCATTAACCATCGCAATCCTTGTTCAGTTGACCAGTCCACTTTCGATTTTGCCGAATGCCCAAGTGGAGAAGACAATGAGATCAGACCGAATCCCGCAAAAGCCGTTGGCCGCATCAGCACAAAACCTCTCTCGCATTCTTGTCGCATCCTATTTCATCGCGGTGGCGTTGAATCTGATCGACGGCACAATGGGCCATGCTTTGGCGCAATGGGTGGTGCCTGCGGACTATGTCGCGCTGACAGCATCTGCGGTCATCTTCACCCTGGCATTCCTGGTGATGATCGCGGTCTGGCTGCGCCCCGCCGCGCTGCTTTTGGCGATCGTAGTGTTTTGGTCCGGTTTCATGGCGCTGCTTGGACCGGACGCCGCCAGGTCGCTTGACGCCTTCTGGCGCGATCTGGCCCTGATCGGTGCGCTGTTCCTGACCTATGCGCAATCGGGCCGCGCGGCGCGTAATCGGTCTATCCTGCGGCGGCGCCATACGGTTCGCAAGTTGCAGGCGGGCGCTACCGCGCCGCGCCGCGTCACCAGCACGGTAAACTCCGCCAGCCCCGACCGTCCGGCACCCGAAGTCGCGTCGAGGGTGCCAAGACCGGTCCCCATGCCCGATCTTCAACCAGTGCCGGTGCCGGAATTCCGCAGCCGGTCCCGGGCCAATCTGTCGCTTGTGGAAACCAGTGACCACACCGACAACATCTTTAACGATGACCCGCCAAGAAAGGCGCGAGCCTGACCTGATCCCGCGGCTTCAGCCCCTTTTCATTTGCTCCGCTGCGGTCTAAATCCCGCAGCATGAACACTCTTCACATCATCGGCGGCGGCATGGCCGGATCAGAGGCCGCCTGGCAGGCCGCCAACACCGGGCATTCCGGTCGTGATCCACGAAATGCGCCCCAAGGTCGGCACCTTCGCCCACAAGACCGGCAATCTGGCGGAAATGGTCTGCTCGAACTCGTTCCGCTCGGACGACGACGAACAGAACGCGGTCGGGCCTGCTGCACTGGGAAATGCGCGCCGCCGATGGATTGATCATGGCGATGGCCGACGCCCATGCCCTGCCCGCAGGCGGTGCGCTGGCCGTGGACCGCGATCCGTTCGCCGAGGCGGTGACCGCTCGGCTTCGCGCGCATTCGAATATTTCCATTGTCCGATGATGAGGTTACAGAGCTTCCTTCATCTGGCCAATGGATCGTCGCGACTGGCCCGCTGACCTCGTCCGCGCTCGGCGAAAGTATCCGTCAAGCCACCAACGCCGAGGCTCTGGCCTTCTTCGACGCCATCGCCCCGATCGTCTATGCCGACATCATCGACATGGACATCGCCTGGATGCAATCCCGCTACGACAAGGGCGAGACCGAGGAAGATCGGACGGCCTATCTCAACTGCCCGATGACCAAGGACGAATACGAAGCCTTCATCGACGCGCTTCTCGCCGCCGACAAGACCGAGTTTCACGAGGGCGAAACCGCCGGCTATTTCGACGGCTGCCTGCCGATCGAAGTCATGGCCGAACGCGGCCGCGAGACCCTGCGCTTTGGTCCGATGAAGCCCGTTGGCCTGACCAACGCCAACAAGCCCGACCAAAAGCCCTATGCCGTCGTCCAGCTGCGCCGCGATAACGCACTGGGCACGCTCTACAATATCGTCGGCTTTCAGACCAAGATGAAGTATGGCGGCACAAGCCGCTGTTTTCAAAATGATTCCCGGACTTGCAGAATGCCTCTTTCGCCCGCCTCGGCGGCATCCACCGCAACACCTTCATCAACTCGCCGACCTTGCTGGACGATCAGATGCGCCTGCGCTCGCGGCCCAATATCCGCTTCGCCGGACAGATCACCGGCGTCGAGGGCTATGTCGAATCCGCCGCGATGGGGCTTGCTGGCAGGTCGCATGGCCGCCGCCGAGATCCTCGGCGCGCCGACCTGCCGCCCGCTGCCGCCCGACACCGCGATGGGCGCGCTGGTCCACCACATCACCGGCGGTGCAGAGGCCAAGACGTTCCAACCGATGAACGTCAATTTCGGCCTCTTCCCGCCCGCTCGAAGGTCTGAAATGCCGGTCGCCGTGGCCGCAAGGACCGCTACAAGGCCTACACCGACCGCGCCAAAGCCGCCTGGACCGGCTGGCTGCAACAGGCGGCACTGGACGCCGCCTGACCTGGCGCGCTAGCCTCGCAGCCTGACCGAAGACACGCTGCAGGCAAAACTCTGGAAACCGCGCTCTGTCGATGAAACGCTGCGCGCTTTATCGCGACTGGTCCTCGACCTATGACGAGGATGTGCTGTCCTCAGGCTATGTCACGCCGACGCGCTGCCGTCGCTGCCCTCGCGCCACTGGTGGACCTCGCCGCCCCGATGCTCGATTTCGGCTGCGGCACCGGCCTGTCCGGCCGTGCGCTCCGCGATGCCGGGTTCACCGCGATCGACGGCACCGACATCACGCCAGAGATGCTGGCGCTGGCCCGCGCGCGAGGGCATGCTACCGCAGCGCTTTGGCAAGTCCGCCCCCGACGATGCTGGGCCGTGAAGTCAGGGAGCCTACGCCGCCGATCCTCGCAGCCGGCGTGGTCAGCCTGGGCGCGGCCCCGCCAGAAGCATTGCGCCGCCTGATCGGTGTATTGCCGCCGGCGGCCTCCTCGCCTTTTCCTACAACGATGCCGACCCTCGACGACCGGACGTTATACCGGCGCGCTCGATGCGCCTGTAGCCGACCGGGCCGCAAAGTCGTCTTCCGCGATCACGGGCCGCATCTGCCGGCAAAAAGGCATGGGCTCGACGGTCATCATCATCCGCACGGTATGATCACCCGCTTTGCGCCCTCGCCCACCGGGCCGCTGCACCTGGGCCACGCCTATTCGGCGATCCTGGCGCATGACATGGCGCGCGCGGCGGGCGGCACGTTCCTGCTGCGGATCGAGGATATCGACCAAACCCGCGCCCGCCCGGAATGGGAGGCGCAGATCCACGACGATCTGCACTGGCTCGGCCTGACATGGCCCGACCCGGTGCTGCGCCAGTCCGACCGCCGCCCGCCTATCCGCGGCGCGCTGAAACCGCGCTGCGGATATGGGACTTCTCTATCCCTGCGCCTGCATTCGCGCGCGACATCCGCACGCGGCCGCCGCGCCCGCAAGAAGGCGTGCCGATGATGGGGCCCGACGGCATCGATCTATCCCGGCACCTGCCGCGGCCGCGCACCGGCGAGCCGCAGCCGCCGACGCGATCCGGCCTCGACATGGCCCGCGCCGTCGTCCGCCGCTGCCCGCATGCCCGGCTTCACCGAAACCGGCGGCCGGCCACGAAGGCGAGCCACGAACTCACCGCCGTACACCTTGCTCGACGGCAGTCGGCGACGTGGTCCTTGCCCGGCCCGGCATGGGCACCTCGCTACCACCTCGCCGTCGTCATCGACGACGCCGCGCCAGAGCGTCACCCATGTGATCCGCGGCGAAGACCTGTTCGAAGCGACGCCATCCACGTGCTGCTTGCAAGCGCTTGCTCGAGCCTGCCGACCCCGATCTACCACCACCACCGCCTGATCCGCGACGAGACCGGCAAACGCCTCGCCAAACGCGACGATGCCCGCGCGATCGCGCACTACCGCGCGAGACGGTGCAACGCCCGAGCGACATCCGCGCAATGGTCGGCCTCTGACACACCTTGCTCTTTGTGCAAAAATACTCGCAGCCGGAGGCTCCTGGCCGCTCACGCCTCGGCTCCATCAGTTCAACCTCGTCGCCACCGCGCAGGCCGGTGTAGAAACACGTCCGCCGGTTGGTGTGACAGGCCGGGCCCGGTCTGGCGCACCAGCACCAGCAGGCAATCGCGGTCGCAATCGACCCGCAGCTCGACCAGCTCCTGCACATGGCCCGAGGTCTCGCCCTTGACCCAGAACGCCTGCCGCGAGCGCGACCAATAGGTCACCCGCCCGCGTCTCCAGCGTCCGCGCCACCGCCTCGGCATTCATCCAGGCCAGCATCAGCACCTCGCCGTCTGCCCGCGTCCTGCGCGATCGCCGGGATCAGGCCGTCGGTCGTCATAGCGCAGGGTCGCGGGATCGAAGCGACATCGGCAGACCTTTCCATCAGGCGCGACCCGGCCTATCTAGGGCAGGCACGGCACGAAGGAAAAGCCATGGAGCGACAGCGACCTCATCAAGCTCTATTCCGGCCGCATCCTGGCGCTGGCGGCCGATATCCCGCTAACCGAGCGGCTGGACAGCGCCGCAGGCCAGCGTCAAACGCCGCTCGCCGCTTTGCGGCTCGACCGTGACCGTGGACGTGGTGATGCAGGATGGCCGGATCGCCGAGTTCGGCCAGGACGTGAAGGCCTGCGCCCTGGGTCAGGCCGCGGCATCGGTGGTCGGCGCCAACGTCATCGGCCGCAGCCGGGCCGAGGTCGAGACGGCGCGCGACCAGCTTGAACGCCATGCTGAAGGACGACGGCCCGGTGCCCGACGCGCCCTTCGACGGGCTCGAGGTGCTGCTGCCCGCCCGCGACTACAAGAACCGCCACGCCTCGATCATGCTGGCGCTGGAGGCCACCGCCGAAGCGATGGCCGAGGCCGAAAAGACCATGACGCCTGATCCGGCATCGTTTGTCTGAAAATATCCGCGCCGCAGGCTCCGCACGATGCGTGCGAAAAAAACCGCCGCACTTCCCGGACAGGATGGCGGCGGCAGGCAGAGGTCCGGAGGTCGGCCGAGACCGGGGGCAGGACCCGGCGACAGGACAGGCAGTCAGTTGCGTATCGACTTGGGGACAGAGAACGCGAGTCGCGGCCGTTCAGACCCGGGCAGGTCAGACAAGGCCGGCAGGTAAAGTCCGGCCACAACATCACCACAAGGCAGCGGCGCCGGCAGCATCGTCCAGCAAGCGTGTCGGCGCAGTGCGGTCGATGATGGCTTTCAGGTCGGTCATCATTGGGTGGCTCCTGCTGATCCGTCGTTGTTGCCCCTTTGTTCTCACATGTTAATCGCGTGTAAAGAACTTTTTAAGAACATTTGTGAACAAAGTGGAACGTCGACCGCTAACCCACTGAAATCAAACGAATTGCCTGGTCCTGCTCCATCAGCCACAGCAGCAGCCGCGCGGCCTTGCCGCGCGGCGCTTTCCAGCCCCGGATCCTCGCGCAGCAGCTTGCGCGCATCGCGATTGCGCCACCGCCATCAGCGCCGGCCTGGCGTTCCAGATCGGCGATCCGGAACCGCGGCAGGCCCGATTGCGCGGTGCCGATCAGATCGCCCGCGCCGCGCATCGCCAGATCCTCCTCGGCGATGCGGAACCCGTCCTCGGTCTCGCGCAGGATCTCCAGCCGGCGCTCGCCCGCTCTCGCTCAGCGGCGCCTGATACATCAGCAGGCAGGTCGACGCGGCCGCGCCGCGCCCGACCCGGCCGCGCAACTGGTGCAGCTGCGCCAGGCCGAAATGCTCGGCCCGTTCGATCACCATGATCGAGGCATTGGGCACATCGACGCCGACCTCGATCACCGTCGTCGCCACCAGCACCTTGGTCTCGCCGGCGACGAACCGCGCCATCGCCGCGTCCTTCTCGGCGGCGGCATCTGGCCGTGGACCAGCCCGACCACGCCCTCTCGCCAGAACCGCGCGCAGCCGCTTGAACCGTTCCTCGGCGGCGGTCAGGTCGCTCACCTCGCTTTCCTCGACCAGCGGGCAGACCCAATAGGCCTGCCGCCCCTCGGCGATCGCGCGGCGCAGATGGTCGACCACCTCGTCCATCCGTCCGGTCGAGACCAGCGCGGTCTTGACCGGCTTGCGCCCGGGCGGCTTCTCGTCCAGCACCGACACATCCATATCGCCGTATTGCGCCAGCGCCAGCGTGCGCGGGATCGGCGTCGCCGTCATCACCAGCACATCCGTCACCTTGCCCTTGGCGCCCAGCTCCATCCGCTGCGCCACGCCGAAACGGTGCTGTTCATCGACCACCGCGAGCCGCAGATCGTGAAATTCGACATCCTTCTGAAACACCGCATGGGTGCCGACCAGGATCTGGATATCGCCGTCGCCAACGCCGCCAGCTTCGCGCGCCGCTCGGCCCCCTTGTCGCGCCCGGTCAGGATCTCGAGCACCACCCCGGCATCCTCGGCCAGGGGCTGCAGCCCGTCCAGATGCTGGCGGGCGAGGATCTCGGTCGGGGCCATCATCACGCCCTGCCCGCCCGCCTCGACCGCGATCAGCAGCGCCATGAACGCCACCAGCGTCTTGCCCGACCCGACATCGCCCTGCAGCAGCCGGTTCATCCGCAACGGGCGCGGCCATATCGGCGGCGATCTCCGCGATCGCCCGGTCCTGCGCGCCGGTCGGTCGGTAGGGCAGCGCCGCCAGAACCTTGCGCTGCAAGCGCCCGTCGCCGTGGCTTGCGCGCCCCTTGCCGCGCTGCCGTCGCGCGCGCCAGCGCCAAGGTCAGCTGATGCGCGAACAACTCGTCATAGGCCAGCCGTTCGCGCGCGGCGCCTGCGGCCAGATCGGCGGTGCCTTCGGGTGCATGGGCCGCGTCGCACCGCCGTCATGCCAATCCGGCCAGCCCTCGCGCGCTTTGCAGGCTGGGTCGATCCATTCGGCGAGATCCGGCACCCGCGATCAGCGCCGCCTGCGTCGCCTTGCCGCATCAGCTTTCTGCGTGATCCCGGCGGTCAGCGGATAGACCGGTTCGAACGCGGGAATCTCCTCGGCCTCCTCCACCGGCAGCATGTGATCGGGATGCACCATCTGCGCGATCCCGTCGAAAATCTCGACCTTGCCAGACACCAGCCGCCGCTGCCCGGTCGGCAGCTGTTGCTTCAGCCAATCGTCGCGGGCGTGAAAAAACACCAGCTGAAACGTGGTTGCCGCATCCTGCACCTCGACCCGGTAGGCCCGCCCTTGGTGCGCGGCGGATGGTGCTGACCGACCTCGACCTCGACCGTCACCGTGGCGGGCGGCGCGCACCTCGCGGATGCTGGCCGTGCGGCGGTCGATCCACGCGAATAGGGCAAGGTGAAGAGCAGATCGCGCGGCGTTCGACGCCGATCTGCGCGCAAATGCTTGCGCGGTTTTCGGGCCGATCCCGTCCAGCGTCTCAAGGCCCGCGAAAAGCGGAAACAGGATCGCCGGGCGCCCGCTCATGCGTCGCCGATCAGGGCGAGCCAGCCGTCCTCGTCGATCGTCTCGATGCCCAGCTCCTCGGCCTTCTTCGCCTTCGACCCGGCCCCCGGGCCGGCCACGACCAGATCGGTCTTGGCGACGACCGAGCCCGCCACCTTGGCGCCCAACGCCTCGGCCCGCGCCTTGGCCTCGGCGCGGGTCATCTTTTCCAGCGTGCCGGTGAAGACCACCGTCTTGCCCGCCACCGGGCTGTCGACCGCGCCGCGCTGCACCGCATCCTGAATCGTCGAGTTGCCGCGACCAGCCGGTCGATCGAGGCGCGCTCCGCCTCGTTGCTGGAAGGTCGTCACCAGCGAGGCCGCCATCACCGTCGCCGACCCCGTCGATACTCGGTCGAGTTCCTCCCAGTCGCGGCCCCTGTCGCCGACCGTCGGCCTGCGGTCATCGCCTGCTTCGAAGGCGTCCCACGATCCCAGTAGTGACTGGCGCAGCAGGTCGCCGAGCCACTTTCGCCGACATGACGGATGCCGAGCGCGAAGATCACCCGGTTCAGCGGAATCTTGCGCTTTTCGTCGATGGCGGCGAACAGGTTCGTCGGCGATTTCTCGCCCCAGCCCTCGCGGTTCTTCAGCTTGCTGCAAGCGTTCGCCGCATCGCGCGTCGCAAGCGTGAAGATATCCGCCGGTTCTTTGATCGCAGCTGATCGTCGTGATAGAACATCTCGACCTGCTTGGCGCCCAGCCCCTCGATATCGAAGGCGCGCGCGGCGACGAAATGCTTCAGCTTTTCAACGGCCTGCGCCGGGCAGATCAGGCCGCCGGTGCAGCGGCGCACCGCGTCGCCCTCCTCGCGCACCGCCTCTGATCCGCATTCCGGGCAGGTCGTCGGGAAGGCGTAGGGCGTCGGCCCCGTCGGGCCGCTTCGACAGATCGACATCGGCGATCTTCGGGATCACGTCGCCCGCGCGGTAGACCTGCACCCAATCGCCGATGCGGATGTCCTTGCCGTCGCGGATCGGCTCGCCCTTGCGAGTCGCGCCCGGCGATGTAATCCTCGTTGTGCAGCGTCGCGTTCGAGACGACGACGCCGCCGACCGTCACCGGCTGTCAGCCGCGCGACCGGCGACTGAGCGCCCCGGTGCGGCCGACCTGAATGTCGATCGCCTCCAGCCGGGTCCAGGCCAGTTCGGCCGGAAACTTGTGCGCAATCGCCCAGCGCGGCGTGGTCGACCGAAAGCCCAAGCCGCCGCTGCAGCGCCAGATCGTCGACCTTGTAGACCACGCCGTCGATGTCATAGCCAAGCGTCGCGCGCTGTGCCTCGATCTTGCGCGTAGATGCGTCAAGCATCGCCTCGGGTCCTCGCACAGCGTGGTCAACGGGTTGGTCGTGAAATCCCGAGTGCCGCCAGCCGTTCGATGGCACCCGATCTGGGTGTCGGCCAGCGGCGCGGAATGCGCCCCCCAGGCATAGGCGAAGAATTGCAACGGGCGCGACCGGGTGATCGCGGCATCGAGTTGGCGCAGCGATCCGGCGGCGGCGTTGCGCGGATTGGCGAAGGTCTTGCCGCCCGCCTTTGCCTGGCGCGCGTTCAGCGCGGCGAAATCCGCGTGGCTCATATAGACCTCGCCGCGCACCTCCAGCACATCGGGGGCGTCGGTCAGCGCTTGCGGGATGTCGCTGATGGTGCGGGCATTGGCGGTGACATTCTCGCCCACCGCTCCGTCGCCGCGGGTGGCCGCCTGCACCAGCGTGCCGTTCTCATAGCGCAGCGACAGCGACAGCCCGTCGATCTTGGGCTCGGCCGTATAGGTCACGGCGCGTCATCGCCCAGCCCAAGGAATTTGCGAACGCCGTTCGTCGAAATCGGTGATGCTCGTCATCGTCGAACGCATTGGCCAGCGACAGCATCCGCACCGCATGGGTGACCTTGGAAAAGCCCTCGCGACGGCGCCGCCGACGACATCGCTGGGGCTGTCGGCGCGTTTCAGATGCGGGAAATCGCGCCTCGATCGCCGCATTGCGCGCGCTTCAGCGCATCATAGTCCGCATCGGAGATTTCGGGCGCGTCTTCGCGTGTGATAGGCGGTATTGGCCCGCGCAATCGCATCCGGACAGCCGCGCGAGTTCGGCGCTGGGCCTGATCCTCGCTCAGCGCTGTCAGACACTGATCCCGGCGCTGGCGGTTGTCGCCGCCTCTGGCATCGGACCCACTCGTCGATACTGACCCCGAAGTGATAGGCAGCCTGCCTGAAGGCGAGGTCCAGTGCCCGTGATGCCGCCGTCGCAGGATTTGCGAGCAGCCGGAAGGCTTAACCGTTCACGGCGATCTGTTGATTGTATTGCGACGGGCTCGGGATCGCGCAGCACATAGCCGCGGCCCCAGACGGTTTCGATATAGTTGTCGCCGCCGGTCGCCTGCGCCAGCTTCTTGCGCAGCTTGCAGATGAAGACGTCGATGATCTTGAGTTCGGGTTCGTCCATGCCGCCATAAAGATGGTTCAGGAACATCTCCTTGGTCAGCGTCGTGCCCTTGCGCAAGCGACAGAAGCTCCAGCATCTGGTATTCCTTGCCGGTCAGATGCACCGGCTTGCCGTCGACCTCGACCGTCTTGGCATCGAGGTTCACCGCGATCTTGCCGGTCTTGATGATCGATTGCGCATGGCCCTTGGACCGGCGGATGATCGCATGGATGCGCGCCACCAGTTCTTCGCGGTGGAACGGCTTGGTCAGATAATCGTCGGCGCCAAAGCCGAAGCCCTTGATCTTGTTTTCGGTATCGTCCGCACCCGACAGGATCAGGATCGGCGTGTCGATCCGCGCCAGGCGCAGCTGGCGCAGCACCTCGTGCCCGTTCATGTCCGGCAGGTTCAGATCCAGAAGGATCAGATCGTAGTCATAGAGCTTCGCCAGATCGATCCCCTCCTCGCCCAGATCCGTCGCATAGACGTTCAGGTTGGCATGGGTCAGCATCAGTTCGATGCTTTTCGAGGTTGTTGGATCGTCTTCGACCAGCAGGACACGCATGTGAATTCTCCGTTACTATCCGCTCGTCATCTTCATCCTTGCCGAAGAATGGTTAACGACCCGTTATCATTGCGGAGAACTTACGCGACTCACACTATGGTTGTCTATACTGCTGGATCTGGGTCGCCTTTAAGGCCTCTTCTCCATGTGTTCGCACAGCGAGCATGCCATTCGTCGAATTCCGCTTCTGACAATGCCCACACGCGCCAGCGCCTCTGACCGGGTGATCAGCCCAAAGGCGACACCGCGCACGACCGCGGCCTTGCGGCTGGCGACCCAGCGGCGGTTTCGGCAGGCGGAAGATCAGCACGGGTCATGATCGGCCATTGGGCAGCGTCACGGCCCGCGGGCCGTCGATTTTCTTCAGATACATCATCTTACCCCTCTCACAGGTGCGCGATAACCTGGCCGACGGTGCTTAATGACGGGTGAAACTGGGCCTTGTTAGTATCTTGCATTTTCCTATATTCCGTCAGACTTCGGAAAGGTTTCGGAAGATGGCACTCGACGGCGATAGCGCTGGTCTGAATTCACTTGGCTTTGACAAGGCCCCGGCCGATACGCGTGTGGTTGTCGCGATGTCGGGCGGCGTCGATTCGTCCGTGGTCGCCGCAGAACTGGCGCGGCAGGGCTATGATGTCGTTGGCGTGACGCTGCAGCTCTACGACCACGGCGCGGCTTTGGCCAAAAAAGGCGCCTGCTGCGCGGGCCGCGATATCCACGATGCGCGCCGCGTCGCCGAGGAAATGGGCTTTCCGCACTACGTGCTGGATTATGAGAACGTGTTCAGGGATGCGGTGATCGACGAATTTGCCGACAGCTATCTGGCCGGGGCGACGCCTGTGCCCTGCATCCGCTGCAACGAGCGGGTGAAGTTCAAGGACCTGCTGGAAACCGCCAAGGATCTCGATGCCGATTGCATGGCGACCGGTCACTATATCCAGCGCAAGATGGGGCCGAACGGCCCGGAACTGCATTCCGCCGCCGATGCGGCGCGCGATCAAAGCTATTTCCTGTTCTCGACGACGCGCGAACAGCTCGATTACCTGCGCTTTCCGCTGGGCCATCTGGCCTCGAAGGCCGAAACCCGGGCGCTGGCCGCGAAATACGGGCTGCCGGTGGCCGACAAGCCTGACAGTCAGGACATCTGCTTCGTGCCGAACGGCAACTATGCCAGCGTGATCGAGAAGCTGCGCCCCGGTGCCGCCGAACCCGGCGAAATCGTCGATGTCGACGGCACGTGTTCTGGGCGAGCATTCACGGCGTGATTCACTACACCATCGGTCAGCGCCGCGGTCTGGGCATCGGCGGGCTGGCCGATCCGCTTTATGTGGTGAAACTCGATGTCGATGCCCGCCGCGTCGATCGTCGGGCCGAAAGACCTGCTGGCGACCCGGATCGTGCCGGTGCGCGAGATCAACTGGCTGGGCGATGGGGCATTCGATGCGATCCCGGAACGGCATGTCGCGGTCAAGGTCCGCTCGACCCGCCCGCCACGGCCGGCACTCCTGCGCGCCACCGGCCCGACGTACGGCCGAGGTCGAGCTACTGACCCCGGAGGAAGGCGTCAGCCCCGGACAGGCCTGCGTATTCTACGACCCCGAAAGCTCTCGCATTTTCGGCGGCGGCTGGATCTGGCGCGGGTATTAGAGCGGTCTGTCGGGAATTGAGGCGCCTTCGGCACCACATGCTTTCCTGGCGGAGCCGTTCCGGCCCCGCGATGCCTCCGGCGGGGATATTTTTCAGACAAAAGATGAGGGGGATCAGGACGCGAGACCCTGCAACACCGCCCGCGCCGCGCGCAGGCCCGGAGGCTCTGCCCCGCGTCCAAGTGCGGCCATCGTGGCAGCCATCGCTTCGAGCTGATCCTGCCGCTGGATGGGATCGTCCAGAAGCGCGTTCAGCGCCCTGGCAATCGGCGCGGGCTTGCAGTTCGGGCCGAGGAATTCCGGCACCACCAGACGCTCGCTGACGAGGTTGACCAGTGTCACCGTGTCGAGTTTCACCATCCGGCTGAGGATCTGCCAGCTGAACCAGTTCATGTCATAGGCGATCACCATCGGCGTGGCCGCTGCCGCGAGTTCCAGCGACACCGTGCCGGAGGCCGCCAGCGCCACGTCGGCGGCGGCGAAGGCGGCGCGTTTGCGGGCCTCGGCATCGCGGGGTGGCATTCCGCGCGGATCCAGAACGATCGGATCGCCGGGCCAGCGCGCGGTGGCGGCCAGAACCGCATCTGCGACGCCGGCGGCAGCGGGCACCAGAATGCGGGCCTCCGGGTGGGTTTGCAGGACAGATTGCAGGGCTTGGTCGAAAACCGGGGTCAGCCGGCTGACCTCGCCCGACCGCGACCCCGGCAGGACCAGCACCACCGGCCCGTCGCCCAGGCCATGTTCGGCGCGGAACGCCTGCACCTCGGCCTCTGACGGCACGGGCTCTGCCACCACCGGGTGGCCGACGAAATCACACCGCATTCCGGCGGCTTCCATATAGGGCGGCTCGAACGGCAACAGCGCCAGCACCTGATCGACCGATTTCGCCATCTTCGCGGCGCGCCCGGACCGCCAGGCCCAGACCGAGGGCGCGACGTAATGCACCGTGCGGATGTCGGACGCTGCCTTGACGCGCCGCGCGACGCGCAAGGTGAAATCCGGGCTGTCGATGGTGATCAGCACGTCCGGCGCAAGACGCAATACGTCCGCCGCGGTCTGTTCGATCCGGCGCATCAACGCACGGTATTTCGGCAGGATCTCGGCGATGCCCATCACCGACAGTTCCTGCATCGGAAACAGGCTGGCCAGCCCCTCGGCCTGCATCAGCGGCCCGCCGACGCCGTGGAATTCCAACTCGCCCGCAAGCTCTTTCAGCCCGGCCATCAAAGCAGCACCGAGTTTGTCGCCCGACGCCTCGCCGGCGATCAAATAGACGCGCATCAGGGCACCCTCCGCACCCACAGGAACAGGCCCGCGCTGTCGCAGGCGGCGATCACCGCCGCGCGGTCCAGCACCATGACGCCGCCCGCCTCGATCACGATGCCAGAGAGCCCCGCCGCCTTGACCCCCGCCACGGTCTTCGGCCCGATCACCGGCAGATCGGCGCGGCGGTCCTGCCCGGGCTTCGGCGCTTTGTAGAGGATCCCGCCGTCGGGGGCCCGGGGTCGCTCGGTCGCCAGCGACCGCAGCATCCAGTCGGTGCCGCCAAGCGCCTCGACCGCCAGCGCCTGCCCTGCGGCCACCACGCAGCCCTGCCCGATGTCAATCGCGCCGAGGGCAGCCACGATCGCGGCGGCGCGGACCGCATCGGCTTCGTCGCGGTCGCCGGGTGCGGCATCGGTCACGACACCTTCGGGCGGCAACAGGTCGGGCATGACATCATGTGCGGCCAGAAGGGTAAATCCGAATTCCTCGATGATCGCCAGGATCTCGCGCAGCGCCCCGTCGTCACCCGCTGTAATCGCCGCGACGATGCCTGGCACGAACGGTTCGGTCGCCGCATCGACCTGCTTGGGGTCAAGCTGGGGTCTTTGCACACGGCCCGCAAGACAAAGCTCGGTCACGCCCCGATTGCGCAGATCGGTCAGCACCGATCCGAGATGCTCGACCCGGAACCGGATCGGCACCACGCCTTCGATCTTTGCGGGGAAGCCTTCAAGTTCGACCACCAGCGGCGTGTCGCCGCGGTCCGACAGGTGCCGATACAGCACGCCTGGCAATGCCCCCTCGCCCGCGATGATGGCCAGCACCGCCCGGCCCTCAGCTTGGGGTCAGGAACGACCGGTCGCTGGCGGCCAGAATGAAATCCACCACCTCGCGCACATAATCGCTGTCGGTTTCATCGGCGATCCGGCGGGCGCGTTCCTGAAACGCGCCGTCGCCCTGGGCCAGCGCCTGATAGGCCGCCCGAAGTGCCGTGATGTCGGCCCGCGCCACGCCGCGGCGTTTCAGCCCGACGAGGTTCAGCCCGTCCAGTTCGCCGCGCGGCCCCTGCACCAGACCGTAGCGGGATCACGTCATTGGTGACCATCGTCACCGCCCCGATGATCGCGCCCTGGCCGATCCGCACCCATTGATGGATGCCGGACAAGCCCGCCGATGATCACATCGTCGCTCGATCACGCAATGGCCCGCCAAGGCGGCCTGATTGGCCATGATCACCCGGTTGCCCGACCTTGGCGTCATGCGCCGACATGGGCACCGGTCATGAACAGGCCATCATCGCCGACCGAGGTCAGACCGCCGCCGCCCTCGGTGCCGGGGTTCATCGTCACGCCCTCGCGGATGCGGTTGCGCTTGCCGACGATCAGCCGGGTCTTCTCGCCCGTGAACTTCAGGTCCTGCGGGATCTCGCCGATCACCGCGAAGGGAAAGATCACGGTCTCATCCCCGACCTCGGTCCAGCCGGTCACCACCACATGGCTTTTCAGATGCACGCCCGGCCCCAGGGTCACGTCCGCGCCGACCACGCAGAACGGCCCGATGACGCAGCCCGCCCCGATCGTCGCGCCATCCTCGATGACGGCGCTGGGATGAACCTGCGCAGAGGGGTGAATTGCCATACCCGTCAGTCCTTTGGCAGGTCCATCATCGCGGTGAACTCGGCCTCGGCGGCCAGTTCGCCATCGACCTCGGCTCGCCCGGTGAACTTCCAGACCTTGCCGCCGCCGCGCTTGGTCTCGACATGCAGCTTCAGCACATCGCCGGGCACCACCTTGCGGCGGAACTTGCAGTTGTCGATCGCCATGAAATAGACAAGGAAGTTCTTGTCGGCGAGCCCCAGAGATACGCCCACCATCACCGCCGCGGTCTGCGCCATCGCCTCGACGATCGTCACGCCGGGCATGATCGGCGTGCCCGGAAAATGGCCCTGAAAATGCGGCTCGTTGATGGTGACGTTCTTGATGCCCGTCGCGGTCTTGCCATCAAGATATCGACCACCTTGTCGATCAAGCAGAAACGGATAGCGATGCGGAATGATCCGCTGGATCAGGTCGATATCGGCGGTCGTTTGATCTGTGGTCATGGTCCGTCCCTGCAGTGCCTCGTTGGATCGTCGTACCAAGTCACCCTGCATCGCACAAGCGCGCGCCGGGCTATTGCGCCTCGGGGGCCGCGGTTTCGCCGTCGTTTGCCGGGCTCTCGGGGGCGTCCTCGGTGCTGCGAGAGGCGTTGATCCGGGAAATCACCTCTTCGGTGATGTCGGCGCTGTCGGCAGACAGGATCACGCTGCGACGTTCAAGGATCACGATTGCCCCGCGTTCCCGGCCGATGCTGGTCAGGATCGGCGCGATCACGTTGATGAAATTCTGCCGCTCGGCCTCGCGGCGAACCTGCAATTCGCGTTCCTTGGCGTCCTGTTCGGCGCGGATCCGGCGCACCTTGACGTCGAACGCGTCCGCCAACGTCCGAAACTCTGCGGATGCCATACCGGGACGTTTGCGGGTCAGCTCCTGCTCTTCGGCGTTCAGATCCGCCTCGATCTGCCGGTTTTCGGCGACCAGCGCCGCAAGCGCCGATTCCAGATCCTGGGTCATGTTCTGGCCGACATTACTGCTGGCGAACACGCGTTCGCTGTCGATGGTCAGAACCGGGGACTGGTTGACCTCGGCGTCCTGAGCAGCGACAGCCCCCGCCAGCGCAAGGACCGCCACAAGCGCGATGCCCAGCCCCCGGCCCATGATCAGAACTGGGTCGAGATCGTCAGGTCGAAGCTTTGCTCCTTGTCGTAGCTTTCCTTCTGCAAAGCGTTCGAGAAGTTGAAGCGCAGCGGGCCAAGCGGCGTCGTCCAGAAGATCGAGAAACCGACCGCCGAGCGCCAGATCAGGCTGTCGTCAATCGCCCCGCCACCGGTGTTGTCAAGATCCCAGACCGATCCGACATCGAAGAACAGACCGCCGGTGATGCCGTATTCCTCTGGCAGACCCAGCGGAAATTCGGTTTCAAACCGCGCAACGGCGTAATAGTTGCCGCCAAGCGCATCCTCGTTCGGCACCGTCAGGTCGCGTGGGCCAACGCCTGCCGCCTCAAAGCCGCGCATCCGCGCAGAGGTCAGGAAAAAACGATCGTTCAGCCGGCTGTCGCCGCCGCTGGTGGTCAGCGCGCCGCCTTCCAGCGTCGCGCGCAGCGTGACATCCTCGTTCCACACCTTGCGTTCGGCCGTGGCCGAGGCCGTGGTCGTGACGAACTGGGTGTCATTTTCCAGCATCGTGAAATCCTGGCCAATGCGGAATGCCAGAACCGTCTGCGGGTTCAGCCCGTTGCGGCGGTTGTCGTAGCTGTAGCTGTAGCCGACGGTATTGCCGAACAATGCGCCCTGCGCCTCTTCTGTCATCAGCACCGAAGAAGATCCGCCGTCGACGTTGAAAATCTCGTCACGAGTCAGGGCATAGCTTAACCGCAGGCGGCCATTCTCGCTGACGGGGAAATCGAACGACGGGCTGATCTTGGCCTTTTCGGTGTCGTAGCTGGTGTAGTCGAACTCCGTCTGGCGATAGCTCGCTTCGAACCCGAACGACAGATCGCGGCCCAGAAAAGCCGGCTCTACAAAAATCAGGCTGGTATCGGCATTGTCGACCCCGGCCGAGATGCTGATGCTCAGCCGCTGGCCGCGCCCCAGGAAGTTGCGTTCGGTGAAGCTGCCGGTGACACCCACGCCGGACTGCACGCTGTAGCTGGCGCCAAAGGTCAAAGAGCCGGTCAACGCCTCATCGACATCGACATCGACGATGACCTGATCCTCGGCGGTGCCCTGCCGGGCCTCGACATCGGCGTTCTCGAACAGGCCGAGCGCACGGATCCGTTCCGCGGACTCGCGGATTCCGCGCGGGTTGAACGGATCACCTTCCACGGTCTTGAATTCGCGCCGGATCACCCGATCCAGCGTCGTGGCGTTGCCCTCGATATCAATCCGCTCGACGAAGACCCGCGGCCCCCGCACCAGCGCAAATTCCACATCCAGCGTCAGATCGCGCTCATTGCGGGTGATGCGCGGATCGACGCGAACAAAGTTCAGCCCCTTACGCACGGCAAGGTTTTCCAAGCGGGCGATCGTGTTTTCGACCCACATTGGCGAATAGGTGGTGCCCGGACGGATCCGGGACATCGCCAGAAACTCATCGGCATTGACCTCGGGCAGGTCGCTGGTGGCGGTGATCTGGCCGAAGTTGAAGCTCTGCCCTTCCTTGACCGTGAAGGTCAGAAAGAACGCGTTCCGCTCACGCGAGAAGTCCGACGTCACCGACAGGATTTCGAAATCGACATAGCCGCGCGCCTGATAGAAATCGCGCAAAAGCTGTTTGTCGAGTTCCACGCGGTCCTCGATGAAGGTGTCGCGGCGAATGATGCGGCGCAAGAAGCCGGCCTGCTTGGTCTCCAGCACCCGGCGCAGGCGGCCGTCGGAATAGGCGCGGTTACCGACAAACGACAGACGCTCGATCTCGACCACACGGCCCTCTGTTACCTCAAAGACCACATCGACGCGATTGTCGGGCTGGCGGATCAGGCGCGGGGTGACGGTGGCGGCCTGGCGGCCCTGAACGCTATAGGCCTCGGTGATGGCGGCGGCATCCTGTTCGACCTGGCTGGGGTTCAGCACCCGGCGCGGTTGCGACTGGACCAGTGCCAAAGCGTCTTCATCGCTAAGCCTCCGATTGCCTTCGACCACGATGCGGTTGATCGTCGGCCATTCGGCGACCCGGATCAGCAAGCTGCCCCCCTGAGGGATGAATTCGACGGTTTCAAACAAACCACTTTGCAGAACGTTCTGATAGGCCTCGTTCAACTGGCTGCCGCTCAGGCTTTCGCCCCGGGCAATTCCGCTTAGCGCCACCACAGAGGCAGCGTCGATGCGCTGGTTGCCTTCGACCTGAACGCTGCTGAATTGATAGATCTGTGCCTCGGCGGCCTGTGGCGCAAGGATGGAAGCACCTGATATGGCGAAGAAAACCGATAGTGCGGCACGATAAGCCAGACCTACAAAACCCGAAGCGCCGAGCGCTCCCCTGCCGCACTTAATGCTCATTGGCCCCAATCCACTTTTGACTTCCCTGCAGAGCTAGGTATCGGGATTGCTTGGCCTTGTCAAAACAGCAAAACGCGCCCGAAAGGAATTCCCCGGACGCGGCGGTTTCAGCCTAGTGGCGGTGGTTCAGGAGTAGAGCGAGCCGATAAAGGCCCCTGCCCCAAGGGCGGTGGCGATTGTTGCCAGATAAAGCAGCCGATCCCAGTTCAGATCGACCAGCAATGTCAGCCCACGATACCCGCTTTCAATCGCTTGCATGAGTGACCTCTCATTCCTTTACAGTCCCGAACAGAGCCTAGGCACCGATTGAGGCAAGAGTGTGGCGAAGTTGGGGCACGGAGGCCGCGCCCACGCCTCACCGATCGCTCAGGGACAGGTCAGGTCATTAAGCAGCGCAAAGCCCATCAGGGTCAGCAACAGCGCAAGGCCGATGGCCATCAGAACTCGCAGCGCTGCATCGCTGGGCGGCTTGCCCACCACGGCCTCGTAGGCATGAAACACCAGATGTCCGCCATCCAGCACCGGCACCGGGAAAAGGTTCAGCAGGCCCACGGCCGTCGACAGCACCGCAATGAACCAGATGAAACTGGTCAGGCCCTGGCTCGCGATCTCTCCAGAGGTTTGGGCAATACCGATCGGACCGCGGATGTTGCACGATGAAATCGCGCCCGAGATCACATGCGTCAGCCCCGAGACCGAGCTTTTCATGATGAACCAGGTCTGCTCTGCGCCATAGCCGATTGCCGCCAGAACCCCCGGCAACTCGGTCATCGGCACAAAGACCATGCCGCCGGTAATGCCGATCAGCCAGCGGGTTTCGAACCCGCCATCGGGATCCGGCAGATCCACCCGGCGCGGCGCCAGGGTGAAATCGATATCTTCGCCATCGCGCCAGACCTTCAGAAGCATCGGCTTGCCGTCCGACGCGCCGGTGATCTCGCGCAATTGGTGAAACGTCTCGACCGGCAGGCCATCGACCGAACGAACCACATCGCCGACGCGCAGATCGATATCCATGGCCGCCGATCCCGGCGTCAATGACCCGACCATCGGCGGATAGGGATGTGGTCCCGACACGGTCAGCACTGCGTCGTCGCGCCGGACGGTATAGTCCAGCAGCAGACTGGTTTGGCAGATCGTCGACGAAATTGCTGATCTCATCGAGTTCGGGCACGTCATTTCCGGCAATCGCCAGAACCTCGTCGCCGACCATCAGCCCCTGCTCGACCGGCATCGGGCGCAGCTCGGCAATGGTCAACGGATCAGAGGCGGTGCCGCGCCAGCCGATGATCGCGGCGAAGACCAGAATCGACAGTATGAAATTGAAGGCCGGACCCGCCGCCACGGTTGCCGCGCGGGCCCAAAGCGGTGCGCCGTGCATCGAGCGCCGGCGCTCGCCCTCGGCCATGGCGTGCAACGCGCCCTCGTCCTTGCCGCTGGCCGCATTCGAATCGCCCAGGAACTTCACGAAATCCGCCGAACGGAAGCGCCGCGATCTGCCATTTCGTGCCGCGCTGGTCGATCCGCGACCAGATCACCGGCCCGAAGCCAAGTGAGAACACCTCGGCATGGATGCCCGACCAGCGCCCGACGATGTAATGGCCGAATTCGTGGATCGCGACGATGATCAACAGGGCGATCACGAAAGCGACGATGGTATAAAGAAAACCGCCGAACGACGGGATCAGTCCGATAGTATCCAATGCTCAGGCCTTTGTTTTCAGCGTCTCGATTGCCTCGGCGGCGCGTATTCTTGCGACATGGTCGGTTTGGGCGACGTTATCAAGGGTGATCGCGGCAGCATCAAGGCCTGTGTCCGATGACATCTGCGTCGAGCACCTCTTCGACCACCCGCGCCATGTCGGTGAACCCGATCTGCCCGGCGATGAAGCCATCAAGCGCGCGTTCCTTGGCGGCGTTGAACACAGCGCCGGCCAGCCCGCCTGCCTGCATCACCTCGCGCGCCAGCCGCAGGGCGGGAAAGCGTTTCTCATCCGGCGCCTCGAACCGCAGCTTGCCGATCTTCGCCAGATCCAGCCGTTCGACCGGCAGATGCCGCCGCTCGGGCCAGTTCAGCGCATAGCCGATGGCATGGCGCATATCGGCGGGCCCCAGATGCGCCATCAGCGCGCCATCGCGGAAACCCGACGATCGCATGGATCAGGCTTTCGGGATGGACCAAGCACCTCGATCTGATCCGGCGCAAGTCCAAAAAACTCTTTTGTTTCAATGACTTCCATCGCCTTGTTGAACAGGCTGGCGCTGTCGATGGTGATCCGTTGCCCCATCGCCCAATTCGGATGGTTCGAGCGCCTGTTCCAGCGTCGCCTCGGCCATCCGTCCGAACGGCCAGTCGCGGAACGGCCCGCCCGAGGCGGTGATGATCACCCGCTCGACAGCCGCCATATCCTCGCCGACCAGCGCCTGAAACACCGCCGAATGCTCGCTGTCGACCGGCAGGATCGTCGCGCCATGCCTCGGCGGCGGTCGCCATCAGCAAGGGCCCTGCGGTGACCAGCGATTTCCTTGTTGGCCAGCGCCAGCGTCGTGCCCTGCTCCAGCGCCCGCAGCCCCGGCGCCAGACCGGCCGCGCCGACAATCGCCGACATGATCCAGTCGGCAGGCCGCGTCGGCGGCCTCCAGCAAGGCCTCCGGCCCCGCTGCAACCTCGATGCCGGACCCCGCCAGCGCGGCTTGCAGATCGTCCAGGCAGTCGTCATAGGCGGTGACCGCGAGCGCGGCGCCGAATTCCCGCGCATCCCGCGCCAGCTGCGCGACGTTGCGCCCGCCGGTCAGCGCCACGACCTCGAACCGCTCGGGCGCGCGCGCATCAGATCGAGCGTGTTTTGCCCGATTGAGCCGGTCGCGCCGAAAATCGATATCCGTCTTGGGCGTCATCCCGCCGGGACCGCCAGCCAGCCGAGCGCAAAGAACAGCGCGGCAGCCAGCGCGGCCCCGATCATGCGCGTCGAACCGGTCGAGAACACCGCCATGTCCGGGCAGGATGTCAGAGGTGTCCTTGACCCCGCGATCGCCGCTTGATCGCGCTTTCGGCGATGTCGCCCATCTGCGCCGGCAAACCCGACCAGCGCGCTGACCAGAATCAGCGAGGGCCCGGCCCCGGTCAGCGGCAGAACAGCAAGGCCGACAGATCGCCGCCGCGATCCAGCCCGCGACGGTGCCGGACCATGTCTTCTTGGGGCTGACCCGGGGCCAGAACTTCGGCCCGCCCAGCCGCTTGCCCGCGAAATAGCCCGCCGTATCGGTGGCGATCACGACGCCGAGCAGCCAGAACATCCAGACCGTGCCAAAGCCGCGCGCCGCAAGCACCACGAAACACGCCAAGGAGGATCGCCGCGCCATATCCCAGAAAGATCGACCGGTCGCCCGCGCACCCAGATCACGCCAAGTGCTGCCAACGCCGCCAGCGCAACGATGCCGGCGATAGCGCCCGCCGCAGTGCCGATCAGAACCGCCAAGCCCGCACGCCGCACCAAGGATCAGCGGCCGCTTCGGCCCGCTGCGTGCCCAGCATCCGCGCCAGTTCCCAGATCATCACGCCGGCTGCACACCGCAACCAGTGCCGCAAACCAGACCCCGCCCAGCAGAGATCGCAACCAGCACCGACCAGCGCCATCGCTGCCGCGCTCAGCAGGCGCGGGCGCAGATCATCCCAGTTGGCAGATCGCGTCCGTCATCCAAGAACGGCACCGAAACGCCGGTCGCGTTTGGCGTAATTGCCGATGATCCCGGCGAAGATCTCTGTCGGTGAAATCCGGCCAGAGCGTGTCGATGAATTCATATTCCGCATAGGCCGACTGCCACAGCAGGAAGTTCGAGATCCGCGCCTCGCCGCTGGTGCGGATCACCAGATCGGGATCGGGCAGCACGTAGGTATCGAGATACTGCGCCAGCGTTTCGGCATCCACGGCTTCGGGGTCCAGCTTGCCCGCCTTCACATCGCGCGCCAGCCGCTTGGTGGCGCGCGCCACCTCGTCGCGGCCGCCGTAGTTCAGCGCGATGGTCAGATGCACCAGGTCATTGTCGGCGGTCATCAGCTCCAGCTCGTCCATCAGCTGCACCAGCTTGTCGTCCAGCTTGATCCGGTCGCCGATGAACCGCACCCGGACGCCGTTGTCGCGCAGCGCGCGGGCCTCCTTGGTGATGTAGCGGCGGAACAGCGTCATCAGGCCGGCAACCTCGGCCTGCGTCCGCTTCCAGTTCTCGGTCGAAAAGGCGAAGATCGTCAGGTATTTGACGCCCAGATCCGGACAGGCCGCGACGATCTCGCGGACCCGCTGCGCGCCGGCCTGATGGCCGAACAGCCGCGGTCTGCCCTGCGCTCTGCGCCCAGCGTCCGTTGCCATCCATGATGATGGCCACATGGCGCGGTCCCGATTCCGGTAAGTCCTTCAAGCGCTCTACCCTTGTACGCGTCCATGCCGGTCGTTCAGACCTGCATGATCTCTGCCTGTTTCGCCTCCAGCGCGGCATCGACCTCGCGATGGTCTTGTCGGTCAGTTCCTGCACCTCGTCGGACCAGAATTTCTGGTCGTCCTCGGACATGCCGTCGGCCTTGGCCTTCTTGATCTGGTCCATACCGTCACGGCGCACGTTGCGGACCGCGACTCGGGCGCTTTCGGCATATTGCGCGGCAACCTTGGTCAAATCACGGCGGCGTTCCTCGTTCAGCTCCGGGATCGGCAGCATGATGATCGTGCCGTTCAGCTGCGGATTGATCCCCAGCCCGCTTTCGCGGATCGCCTTTTCGACCTTGCCGACCAGTCGCTTGTCCCAGACGTTGATCGTGACCATCCGCGGTTCCGGCACGTTGACCGTGCCGACCTGGTTGATCGGCGTCAGCGTGCCATAGGCATCGACCATCACCGGCTCGAGCATCGAGGAACTCGCCGCGCCCGGTCCGGAGCGATGACCGAATTCATGCTTGAGTGCAGCCATCGCCCCATCCATCCGGCGCTGCAGGTCATCGAGATCAATATCGTCTGCCATGGTCATCCACTCGAATTGCCCTTCGGCCTTTCGCCGCCGTGTTTGCGCGGGTTATAACGTCAACCGCCCATGAATGTATAGACTATCGGGGGTAAGAGATTTGGCGCGTCCCATCGGCGCACGCAATGCGGACGATTCACGTTGGTGCACTGCGCCTGATGGCCGATTGCCTCCGGCACGATATCAAGGAACAGTACAAATAGTCCCACGGCAAGACCGAACAGCAGCATGGCAGTCGATATGATTTGAGTGTTTTGATACAGTCCTGACAGGTCGGATCGCAGGGAAAGACCAGCTGACAAAATTGGCAAAGCCATCAAAAAGAACACAAATCTGCCACCGACCCGCCAAAGCGAACCGCTCCGATCAAACGGCTTAGTGACGTCAACATGGACCAGACCCGACGGAACATATCGCCTGACAGCAATCGAAGTCTGCTTTGCTTGCAATAGTCGAATTTTCGTGGCGAGGCGCGTATTCGGGCAGCAGTTTCCCTGCCCGGCGATCAAACGGTGCCAGCAACCGCAGACTTCTCGCGATGGTCGAAGCGCGCCACTCGGCTCTCAGATCGAACTCTGGATAACCGTCCCATATCTCCGAGCTGTTAAGGCGCAGGTCTCGTTCTATCTGCCGAAGGAGTTTATCGGGGGCGGCATTCTCCAAGCCTTCGTCACACACGTAACACCGGGATAACGGGATAACGGGATAACGGGATATCGACTCCAATCCGCTCAATCGGAACGTCAAGTGTCCGCGACGCGGCCTCGCTATGCTCTCGATTGTCTCGACCTTGTCCATGCGCCCCATGGACTCCAAATCATTGGCAACAGTATGGCGTCTGCCGGTCAGCCGCCTACGATTGTATAGGTGCCTTCCCCGGCCAGAATCCCCCGGAACCCGCCCGGCTCATCCAGCGAAAAGACGATGATCGGCAGGTTGTTGTCGCGCGCCAGCGCGATGGCGCTGGCATCCATCACGCCCAGGTGCTTTTGCAGCACCTCGTCATAGCTGACATGGGTCGTAGCGCTTGGCGTCGGCGTGCTTCTTGGGGTCCTTGTCATAGACCCCGTCGACCTTGGTGCCCTTGAAGATCGCCTCGCAGGTCATCTCGTTGGCGCGCAGCGTCGCCGCGGTATCGGTGGTGAAATAGGGGTTGCCGGTGCCGGCGGCAAAGATGCAGACCCGGCCCTTTTCAAGGTGGCGCACCGCGCGGCGGCGGATATAGGGCTCGCAGACCTGATCCATCGGAATCGCGCTGATCACCCGGGTGAAGACGCCCAGATCCTCCAGCGCGGACTGCATCGCCAGCGCGTTCATCACGGTGGCCAGCATCCCCATGTAGTCGGCCGTGGTCCGCTCCATCCCCTGCGCGCGAGCCCTGCAGCCCGCGAAAGATGTTGCCGCCGCCGATCACCATGCAGATCTCGACCCCCAGATCATGCACCGATTTGACCTCGCGCGGCGATCCGCGCCACCGTGGGCGGATGCAGGCCATAGCCCTGATCGCCCATCAGCGCCTCGCCGGAAATCTTCAGAAGCACGCGTTTGTAGCGGGTCGAGGCTTGGCCTTCGCCTTGCTCGGTCATATGAATTGCCTCATGTCTGATCCGGTGAAATCTGTTTCGGCGCAAAATGTCGGAAAACGCCGTCGGGTTCAATGCCGGATTGCCCTGCCCCGGCCGTCGCCCACGCACGTGACCTGAAGATGGCGCCGCAAGCCATTGTCTATACTTGATAATATATCACCCGAGCGACCGGTCCTGATCGCCGGGCCCACGGCATCGGGCAAATCCGCCCTCGCGTTGGAACTGGCCGCGCGGCAGGGCGGCGTGATCGTCAATGCCGATGCGCTGCAGGTCTTCGCCAACTGGCGCATCCTGACCGCCCGCCCGTCGCCGGAAGAGGAAAGCGTGGCCCGCCACGCGCTTTACGGCCATGTCGCGGCCGATGTCGCCTATTCGGTCGGCCACTGGCTGCGCGATATCGCCCCGCTTCTCGCACGGCCCTGCCCGCCCGATCATCGTCGGCGGCACCGGGCTCTATTTCACCGCCCTGACCGAGGGTCTGGCCGAGATCCCCGATACGCCGCCCGAGATCCGCGCCGAGGCCGACCAACGCCTTGCCGTCTGGGCGCCGCAAGCCTTGCTGGAGGAGATCGACGCCGCGACCGCCGCCCGCATCGACCGGCTGAACCCCGTGCGCGTTCAGCGCGCCTGGGAGGTGCAGCGAAGCACCGGCCGCGGCCTTGCCGCCTGGCAGGACGACACGCCGGCGCCGCTGCTGCCGCTTGCAAAGGCCGACACGCTGCTGATCGAGGCCGACAAGGACTGGCTGGGCTCGCGCATCGACCGCCGTTTCGACGCGATGCTGGCCAATGGCGCGCTGGACGAGGCGCGCGCCAACCTGCCCGACTGGACGCCCCGCCCGCCCCTCGTCCAAGGCGATCGGCGCGCCGGAACTGGTCGCGCATCTGCGCGGACGAGCTGACGCTGGAAGAGGCCCGCAACCGCGCCGCAGATCGCCACCCGGCAATATGCAAAGCGCCAGCGCACATGGTTCCGCGCCCGGATGAAGCGACTGGACCCGCATGGTTCTGCCGGACTGATCCAGCTGCCAGATGTCCCAGATATCCCGCCGGAGGCATCGGTCCGCGCCATAGTGTACTCCGTCGGCCTGCCGGATGTCTCCGTTTCGCGGATGCAACGCTCTGCGGCGCGCGCGATCCCGCCATCCGCCTTGTCTGCCGGCTTTCCTTTCCCGGACATCCTCGCTTAACTTGGACAAAACGAACCAGCGATTACCGCATGACCGAGACTACCTGAAGCTCAGTCGCCGTCCGACGGCCCGTTCCGGGTCGTACCGCTGCCGCGCTTTGCGCAAGGCGGGCGCTGGCGGACCGAGGCGATGCGCAGCTACGGCCAGCCGCTGCTGATCTGGTTCACCAAGGGTCAGGGCCGGATCACCGTTTCCGGCATGACCCGCGGCTTTGGCGCGCACAACGCCATCTTCCTGCCGCCCGGCACGATGCACGGGTTCGAGATGACCGGCCAGGTCTTTGGCACGCTGGTCTATTTCCCCAACGATCCCGGCCTTGGCCTGCCCGCCGAGCCGCAGCACCTGCGGTTTCGCGACGCCCATGTGCAGGCCGAACTGACCCAGATGATCGACAATCTGCAGCGCGAGGCCGAGCGCGAGATGCCTGGCCATGACCGGCGCGCTGGCGTTCCACGGCGGTCTGCTGGCCGTCTGGCTGGAACGCCAGATCGCCGCCCTGCCCGACCCCGAGGCGCGGCCCGACAAGGCGCGCCGCCTGACCGCCGCCTTCACCGCGCTGGTCGAGCGCGATTTCCGCTCCGGCAAATCGGTCAACGACTATGCCGCCGAACTGGGCGTGACGCCGACCCATCTGAGCCGGGTCTGCAATGCCGCCTGCGGCCGCCCGGCCTCGGCGCTCCTGGCCGACCGGGTGCATTACGAGGCGCGCCGGCTGCTGGCCGAGACCCGGACTGCCGGTCAAGGACATCGCCGCAAGGCCTTGGCTTCACCTCGGCGGCCTATTTCACCCGCGCCTTCCAGAACAAGACCGGCAAGACCCCGTCCGGCTTCCGCAAGAACCGCTGACGCTACGGAAAATAACGCGAAATATCACCAGTAACTCGGGGCTTGCAACACATGGCGCTGGTCGTTTTTGCTATGGGCAGTATGTCGCTTTCGTGACCCTGAAATGCCGAAGAGCCGTTGACGCGGCCCCGGTTTCAGTGCGGAATGGCGCGAAGGGGGGACGTCGCGGCCATTCAGGCAGACTTCGCGACGTGATGATCGCGACGATCCACCATCCTATAACAATAAACGTGACACTTCAGGGAGATAAAGCATGACCACCAAGATCACCAAGGCCAAGCCGGTGCATCCGGCCGCTCGCATGTATGCAGAAGAATTCAAGGCCGGCAAACTCAGCCGCCGCGAATTCCTGACCCGCGCCTCCGCGCTGGGCGTCACCACCGCCGGCGCCTATGGCCTGATCGGCCTGAACGCCCCGGTGCAAGGCCGAAGCTCACGCCAAGTACCGGCGGCACGCTGCGCATCCAGATGGAAACCAAGCCGCAGAAGGATCCGCGCACCTTTGACTGGTCCGAATATGCCAACTTCTCCCGCGGCTGGCTGGAATACCTGGTCGAATACAACCGCGACGGCACCTTCAACGGCCTGCTGCTCGAAAGCTGGGAAGTCAACGACGACGCCACCGAATACACGCTGAACGTCCGCCAGGGCGTGAAGTGGAACAACGGCGACGACTTCACCGCCGACGACGTGGTCCACAACATCACCCGCTGGTGCGACGCCAATGTCGAGGGCAACTCGATGGCCACCCGGATGGGCGGGCTGGTCGACGAGACCACCAAGACGATCCGTCGAAGGCGCGATCACCGTGGTCGACGACCACACCGTGTCGCTGAAGCTGCCGGCCCCCGACATCACCATGATCGCGGGCATGGCCGACTATCCGGCCGCCGTGGTGCACCGTCCTACGACAATGGCGATCCGTCGGCCAACCCGATCGGCACCGGCCCCTACCTGCCCGAGCAGAACGAGGTCGGCGTCAAGCAGGTGCTGGTGCAAGCAACGAGACCACGACTGGTGGGGCGAAGGCGCCTATCTCGACCGGATCGAGTTTATCGACCTCGGCACCGACCCGTCCTCGACCGTCGCCGCCGCCGATGCCGACGAGATCGACATGACCTACCAGACCGTCGGCGATTTCGTCGAAGTCTTCGACGGCCTCGGCTGGACCAAGTCCGAGGCCGTCACCGCGGCGACCATCGTCGTGCGCTTCAACCAGGCATCCGACGCCTACGACGATCTGCAAGGTTCGCAAGGCGCTGCAACTGGCGGTCGACAACGCGATCGTGCTCGAACTCGGCTATGCCGGTCTCGGCGTGCCGGCCGAGAACCACCATGTCTGCCCGATCCACCCCGAATATGCCGAGCTGCCGCCGCTGGTGGTCGATCCGGCCGGTGCCAAGGCGATGATGGACGAAACCGGCATGGCCGATTTCGAGCATGAGCTGATCTCGATCGACGACGGCTGGCAGGCCGCCACCTGCGATGCGGTCGCCGCCCAGATCCGCGACGCCGGCATCAACATCAAGCGGACGATCCTGCCCGGCTCGACCTTCTGGAACGACTGGACCAAGTATCCGTTCTCGGCGACCGAGTGGAACATGCGTCCGCTTGGCGTGCAGGTTCTGGCGCTGGCCTACCGTATCCGGCGATGCTGCCTGGAACGAGACCGCCTTCGCCAACGCCGAATTCGACGCGCTGCTGGCCGAGGCCATGTCGATCGCCGACGCCGACAAGCGGCGCGAGGTGATGGCCAAGATCGAGAAGCTCATGCAGGACGAAGGCGTGATGATCCAGCCCTACTGGCGCTCGCTCTTCCGCCATGCCAAGCCGAATGTCATGGGGGCCGACATGCACCCGACCTTCGAGATCCATCATGCAGAAATACTGGATCGACGCCTGATCCGGACCGGGGGCCGCGCGCATATCGCGCGGCCCTTTTGCCCCGACATGGCCGCTTGTCGCGGATCCGTTCCGCATATCGTCCGGCCAGTTGCGACAGCCAAGGACATTCCATGCTGATGTTCATTCTCAGGCGTCTAGGAACAATGGTGCTCACGGCGCTCTGCCTGACCTTCATCGTGTTCTTCCTGACCAACCTGCCTCCGAACCTCGAAAAAGCTCGCCAAATCCGAGGCTGGATCCCGGATGTCGGACGAAGAGGTGCAAAGCTGGCTGGAAAAGAACGGCTATGCTCAGCCGATACTGGTGCGCTACGGCGAATGGCTGGGCGTGCTGCCCGGCTGGACCCGACGATGATGGCGACCGCGTGACGGGCCGCTGCGTCGATCCGGCGGATGAGTGCCGACGAGGCCCCAAGCTTTTGCGGTGTCTTGCAGGGCGAATGGGGCTTTTCGACCGTCTTCAAGGATGAGGTCGGCACGATCATCAGCCGCAGGCTGGGCCTGACCGGGATGCTGATGGTCTGCGTGATGCTGGTCATGGTCCCCGTCGCCCTGTCTGATCGGGGTGCTGGCCGGGATGCGCGAAGGCTCGCGGCTCGACCGCACGCTGTCGACCGTCTCGATCGCCACCACTGCGACGCCAGAATATGTCTCGGGCGTTATCTTCATCGCGATCTTCGCCTCGTCCGCTGTGGGCCTCAAATGGTTCAAGGGCTCGGCGACATCGGCGATGGATGACATCACCTTCAACAACTTCACGCTGCCGGTGCTGACCATCGCGCTTTACGGCATCGGCTATATCGCGCGGATGACCCGCGCCTGCATGGCCGAGGTGATGACCGCCCAGTATATCCGCACCGCGCGGCTGAAAGGCGTCAGCTTTCCGCAACATCGTGATGAAACACGCGCTGCGCAACGCGCTGATCGCGCCCTTCACCGTGATCATGCTGCAATTCCCGTGGCTGCTGAACGGCGTCGTCATCGTCGAGACCCTGTTCAACTACAAGGGCTTCGGCTGGACGCTGGTCGAGGCCGCAGGCAACAACGATATCGAGTTGCTGCTTGCCTGTTCCGTCGTCGCCGTCATCGTCGTTCTGGTCACGCAGCTGATATCGGATATCGGCTATGTGTTCCTGAACCCGCGCATCAGAATCTCGTAAGGAGCCGCCACCATGGAAGAACTCTCCTGGGGCAGCATCATCGCCCGCGTCCTCGCACAATTCTGGCCGGTCTGGATCGGGATGGTCGCCGTGTTCGTTCTCTCGATCATGTATCAAGCGCCGTCTTGGCCTTTACGGCAAGCTGTTCGATTCCACCATCGGGATGGTCGGTTTCGCCATTGTCCTGTTCTGGGTCTTCACCGCGATCTTCGCCGATCATGATCGCGATGTACGACCCGCTGATCAGATCTCGTCGGGCATGAAGAACAAGGTGCCCGGCACGCCGCTGTCCGACGGCTACGGGCTATTACCTTCTGGGCGGCGACAACCTGTGCGCGCGACGTGTTTTCAGCCGCATGGTGATGGGCGCCCGCGAAGTGCTGATCATCGCCCCCGCCGCGACGCTCTTTGCCTTCATGGTGGGCATCACGCTGGGCCTGCCTGCGGGCTATTTCGGCGGCAAGCTGGATACGTTCCTGTCGTTCCTCGCCAACCTCGTACTCGCCTTCCCGGTGATCCTGCTGTTCTACCTTCTGGTCACGCCCGAGATCGTCGAAACCGGCATCCCGACCTATCTGGCGGCTGTGCTGTTCCTGTTCCCGATCATCTTCCTGGTGATCCTGTTCAACAGCCGGTTCTTCGTGCAGCCGAAGAAGCGCAACATCTATATCGGCGATCACGCTGGTGATCGGATCTCTGGATCTATCTGGGCCTCGCCTGGAATGCCGATCCGCTGGGCCTGATCTCGATGCAGCCCAATATCCTGATTGTCTTCGTCTCGGTGGTGTTCGTGAACTCGCCCACCGTGTTCCGGATCGTGCGTGGCATCGTGCTGGACATCAAGACGCGTGACTACGTAGCCGCCGGTCAGACCCGAGGCGAGGGTCCGTGGTATATCATGCTGTGGGAGATCCTGCCAAACGCGCGCGGACCGCTGATCGTCGATTTCTGCCTGCGCATCGGCTACACCACCATCCTTCTGGGAACCCTCGGCTTTTTCGGCCTCGGCGTGTCGCCCGACAGCCCCGACTGGGGCTCGACGATCAACGAGGGCCGCCGGCTGCTGTCGATCTATCCGCATCCCGCGCTGGTGCCCGCAATCGCGCTGATGAGCCTTGTCCTTGGCCTGAACCTGCTGGCCGACGGATTGCGCGAAGAAAGCCTGAGGGACTAACCCCGATGAATGAACACGGAGTCACGTCATGAGCGAACCCTACGACGGCCCGATCCTCGAGATTGAGAACCTCTCGATTTCCTTCTTCACGCGGCTACGTGAAATTCCCGCCGTGATGGACTTTTCCTGCAAGGTCATGCCCGGCGAGGCGATGGGTCTGGTGGGCGAATCCGGTTGCGGCAAAAGCACCGTGGCTCTGGGCGTCATGCAGGATCTGGGCGTCAACGGCCGGATCGTCGGCGGATCGATCAAGTTCAAGGGCCGCGACCTGAACACGATGAGCCAGGAAGAACTGCGCCAGATCCGCGGTTCCGAAATTGCCATGATATATCAAGAGCCTATGGCAAGCCTGAACCCGGCGATGAAGATCGGCAAGCAGCTGATGGAAGTGCCGATGATCCATGAGGGCGCGAGCGCGGAAGATGCCTACAAGCTGGCGTTGCAGGTCGTTACCGACGTGAAACTGCCCGACCCCGACCGTATCCTCAAAGCCTATCCGCACCAGCTTTCGGGCGGACAGCAACAGCGGATCGTCATCGCGATGGCGCTGATGTCCAAGCCCGCCTTGCTGATCCTCGATGAACCGACCACCGCGCTTGATGTGACGGTCGAGGCCGGAATCGTTGAATTGGTCAAGGATCTCGGAACCAAGTACGGCACCTCAATGTTGTTCATTTCCCATAACTTGGGGCTCATTCTTGAGACCTGCGACAGGCTTTGTGTGATGTATTCCGGCGAGGCGGTGGAAACCGGCTCGATCAAGGACGTGTTCGATGAGATGCAGCACCCCTACACGCAGGCGCTGTTCCGTTCGATCCCGCTGCCGGGTGCCGACAAGAACGCCAGCCCGCTTGTGGCGATCCCCGGCAACTTCCCCCTGCCCCATGAACGCCCGCCGGGCTGCAATTTCGGGCCCCGCTGCGATTATTTCGAGGCCGGGCGCTGCGATGCGCAAGACATCACGATGGCCAAGGTTCCGGGCAATGACCGGCACCAGACGCGCTGCCTCAAGTTCCAGGAGATCGACTGGAACGCACCCCTTAAGGCCAAGAAAACATTCGAGAAAGCCACGCCGGGCAAGGTCGTTCTGAAGATGGAAGACCTCAAGAAATACTACGAGGTTTCGGCCAACAAGATGTTCGGCGGCGGCGATGCCAAGGTGGTCAAGGCCAATGAAACCCTGTCCTTCGAGGCGCGCGAGTCCGAAACGCTGGCTATCGTTGGCGAATCCGGCTGTGGCAAATCAACTTTTGCCAAAGTTCTCATGGGGTTAGAGACCGCAACTTCAGGTAAAATCCTGCTTTATGGTCAGGACATTCAGGACACGCCGATCGAGCAGCGCTCGACCGAGACCGTGTCGGGCGTGCAGATGGTGTTCCAGAACCCGTTCGACACGCTGAACCCGTCCTCGACCGTGGGCCGCCAGATCATCCGCGCGCTGGAGATTTTCGGCGAGGGCAACAGTGACGCTGAACGCCGCGACCGGATGCTGGAGCTTCTTGACCTCGTGAAACTGCCCCGCGCCTTCGCCGACCGGATGCCACGCCAACTGTCCGGCGGGCAAAAGCAACGCGTTGGAATCGCGCGGGCCTTTGCTGGCGGCGCGAAGATCGTGGTGGCGGATGAGCCGGTCTCGGCGCTTGACGTGTCGGTGCAGGCCGCTGTCACGGATCTGCTGATGGAGATTCAGCGCCAGAACCAGACGACGCTGCTGTTCATCAGCCATGACCTGTCGATCGTGCGCTATCTCGCCGACCGCGTGATGGTGATGTATCTGGGTCATGTGGTTGAGCTGGGCACCACCGATCAGGTGTTCTCGCCCCCCTACCATCCCTATACCGAGGCGCTGTTATCAGCGGTGCCGATTGCCGATACCCGCGTGAAGAAAAAGCGCATCGTGCTGGAAGGCGACATTCCGTCGGCGATGAACCCGCCGCCCGGCTGCCCGTTCCAGACTCGCTGCCGCTGGAAATCGCAAGTGCCCGGCAATCTGTGCGAGAAGGAAATGCCACCCGTCCGCACGCTGGAAGGCGACCATCAGGTCAAATGCCACTTGTCGGACGAGCAATTCGCCAGCATGGAACCGGTGATCGAGATCGCGGCCGAGTGAGTTAAGGGGGTTGTGCTGCCGTGCAGTATCAACCCGTCACTTGCTACGTTCCCTATCCCCTATGCGGACAAACCGGACTTTCGATTTCAGGTTTGGTTCGCAAATTCTTTGAGTACGCCCATCGCGTCCATTTCTCTGCCATCAGGGACAAATAGATGATCATGAAAAAATCCAGAAACAGGGTTTACCCCCATGTCATGTCTTGCGAGCGCCGTCGTAATACGCGCCAGAAAGCCGACGGCCTCAAGTGACGAATGAATATTCAACGTGATCATGCGGCATGGGAATTCATAGGTCAGACCACGGGCTTCAGCCTCTTCTTTTAGAAGAATAAGTGTCGTTCCCTCAGCCTCTTGAAACATCATTTTGGGACGAATTCCAACCGGTACAACACCGTTTGAAACCGTCACGAAAACATACAGGCCGTCCACAAGGTCCGCCGACATACTTTTCAATAGGACGTCTAAATTCGTCTCACCCACCATGATTTTCTCCCTGTTCTTAAAGGGTTTCAAGGCTGACAAGAAACATGCCGATAATCAGGCACGCCACTCCGGCGATACCAGCAGCGCTGATTTCTTGTTTGAACACAATGATTCCGACGACAACGGATCCGATAGATCCGATGCCAGTCCAGATTGGGTATACGACCCCTAATGGCAGAGAGCGCATCGACCAATACAAAGCACCAAGACTGGCGAACATCAAAGCCGCTGTTGCAATGAGCAAGCTCAATCTGAAATTTCCGGAAAGGGTCTTTAGACCGGCTGCCCACGCAACTTCCAATAGACCAGCGATGAAGAGAGCAACCCACGCCATTTCGACCTCCAAAGTTTCGGGTCGTCCCGGCAAGCCCAGTTTGCATCAGGTCGTCCTGATCGGGCGTTGCGGCACGTTTACAGCTTCTTCTGAAAGAGCACAACGGGCTGATTCTGATGAAAAACACGTGCTGCAGAGCAGAATATTTTGGCTTTTGAGGCGCGCGAACGCCTTTCTTTATGGCGCGACCGGTAATGCTGCCGGTGCAGGAAAGATCTTCGCTAACTTCCGGAGGTTCTGGGCGGTTGCTGCGAGGAGGAATTCGTCTTTCGCGCCGCACGGGCCACGTAATCGGAGCCGTCCCAGGCCGAGTATGCGTTTGAGATGTGCAAAGAGCATCTCGACTTTGTTTCTCAGTTTCATCGAGATTTCGTATTGCTTTGTCTTTGCGATGTCGCGCGCGACCTGGCGGGCGTCTTCATGTTCTTCGCGGGTGATGGAACGGAAGTCAGCATTCGGGCAGCATTTCGGTTTTGACGGGCAGCTTTGGCAGGTCAGTTTCAGAGCACGGTATTTGGCAACGCCCTTGTCTGACGGGCCTCTGTTCGGATCAGAGTAGTTGCGCCGGAACTGCTTGAGCGCTTCGCCTTCCGGACAGATGTATTGATCATTCTCGGCGTCCCATTCGAAGTCGTCGCGGGTCCAGGTCCCATCTGTGCGGCCAGCTTTGTCAATCACTGGAATATGTGGCGCGATTTTGCGGTCAACCAACCAGCCCAGCATCGGGCCAGAACCGTAGGCAGTATCCGCGATGATGCGCTCGGGATCGAGGTCAAACACCTCTTTGACCCGATCCAGCATTGTGCGCACAGAACCCACTTCTGCCTGCCGGATTGATCGGGTTGCCTCCACGTCCACGATGACGCCGTGATCGGTGTCGATCAGATAATTGTCGGAATAGGCAAAGAAAGCGGGCCCCTTGCGCGCGGCAGTCCACTGGCTGGCCGGGTCGGAGTGGGATGTGAACTTTGGTTCCACCTCTGAAGCCGCGCCAAAGGCAGCCTCATCAAGCACATCGAGGTATTCCATAACCGCGCGCGGCGCATCTGAAGGATCGATCGTGCCGTGGTCCCAATCTTCCCTGGCGGTCGAGTTCTGTTTGTTGGCGTCCGCCTCTATCAGGCTGGCATCTGCAGCAAAGCGTTGGCCACTGACCAAGCCTTCCGCAATGCACCGGGCCACCACGGTCTCGAACAGCTTACGCAGCAGATCACTGTCGCGGAATTGGCCGTGGCGGTTCTTCGAAAACGTCGAGTGATCTGGCACAGCGTCCGTCAGGTCCAAACGACAGAACCACCGATACGCAAGATTGAGATGAACCTCTTCACACAGCCTGCGTTCGGAGCGGATGCCAAGGCTGTAGCCCACCAGCAGCATTCGGATCAGGAGCTCGGGATCAATCGAAGGGCGTCCGGTTGAGCTGTAAAACGGCACGAGGTGATTACGGATGCCATCAAGGTCAACGAAACGATCAATGGAGCGTAGCAGATGATCTTGCGGCACATGATGTTCTATCGAGAACTCATAAAACAACGCGCCTTGCGCCTCTTGCTTCGGACCCATCATCGCCATCAATCCCCTGCATCGACAATGAGATTGAATCAGCGAACAGGCCACCAATCAACAAGAGTTTTTCAAC
>CAVYHT010000010.1:0-138852 GCA_963768355.1 uncultured Alphaproteobacteria bacterium | reverse complement strand
CCCCTGCGCCGCCCTGCAACGCCGTGTGACGCTGCCGCCGGGCGAGAGCGTCGAGGTCGTCTTTCAGATCGGCCAGGCCGACAGCGAAAGCGCCGCCGGCGCCCTGATCCAGCGAATACGCGGCGACGATCTTGACGCATTGTTGCACGCGGTGAAACAGCATTGGGCAGACCTGCTGACGACGGTACAGGTCACCTCGCCCGATCGGGCGATGGACATCATGTTGAATGGCTGGCTGATGTATCAGACACTCGCCTGCCGGATCTGGGCCCGCACCGGATTTTATCAGGTCAGCGGTGCCTACGGCTTTCGCGATCAGCTGCAGGATGGCATGGCCTTGACCTTCAGCCGCCCGGACATGACGCGGGCGCATCTGTTGCGCGCGGCCAGCCGCCAGTTCCCCGAGGGTGACGTGCAGCACTGGTGGCTGCCGCATTCCGGCCAAGGTGTGCGCACCCGCATCTCAGACGACCGCGTCTGGCTTGGCTACGGCGTGGCCCGCTATATCGCGGTGTCCGGCGATGAGGGCGTTCTGGATGAGGCGCTACCCTTCCTGCAGGGCCCAGCCGTCCCTCCCGACGCGCATGACGAATTCTTTCAGCCTTCGGTTTCGGACACCACGGCAAGCCTCTTCGAACACTGCGCCCGCGGTCTGGATCAAGCCATTGAGCTGACAGGCGCAAACGGCATGCCGCTGATCGGCACGGGCGACTGGAACGATGGGATGAACCGCGTGGGGGAAGGCGGGGAGGGCACCAGCGTCTGGCTCGGCTGGTTGTTGATCGCCACGATCGACATGATGGCCCCCCTTGCCGACAGCCGCGATCCCGCCAGGGCCGCAAACTGGCGGCGCCATGCAAAGGCGGTGCGCGAGGCGATCGAAACCCAAGGCTGGGACGGCGCATGGTACCGGCGTGGCACGTTTGATGACGGCACGATCCTTGGCTCTGCCGCCTCCGACGAATGCCGCATCGACAGCATCGCGCAGTCCTGGGCCGTGCTCTCGGGCGCCGCCGATCCCGAACGCGCCAAGATCGCGATGGCTTCGATGACGGAACATCTGGTGCGCCCCGACCCCGGCCTAGCCTTACTGTTTACACCGCCCTTCGACCGCACGCCAGCTGACCCCGGCTATATCAAGGGCTACCCGCCGGGCCTGCGCGAAAATGGCGGCCAATACAGCCATGCGGCGATGTGGGCCATTCTGGCGCAGACCCGACTGGGGGATGGTGACGCGGCGGGGCAACTTTTTGCGATGCTCAACCCAATCAATCATGCGCTGACGCCGGAAGCGGCCGAACGCTACAAGGTTGACCCCTACGTGATTTCCGCCGACGTCTATTCCACTGCGCCGCATGAGGGGCGTGGGGGGTGGACATGGTACACGGGGTCCGCCGGGTGGATGTACCGCGCAGGTATCGAAGGACTGCTGGGCCTGAGCCGCGCTGGCGGAAACCTGTCGCTGAACCCCTGCTTTCCGAAGGCCTGGCCGAAGCTTTCAGCAACCGTCACCCTTGGCCACGCCCGGATCGCGATCACCATCCTCAATCCTGGCGGCACGGGGCATGGAATTGCCACGGCGGAACTGAATGGTGCCGCGCTGTGCCCTGAGAGAGACGGCCTGACGATTCCGCTGTTGGACGGGACAAACGAGCTGACTGTAACCTTGGGACCCATGACAGGATAAGACGGCACATGCTCTTTTCCTGCCATGACTACCGAGAAAGCCTTGCTCAACAGATGAGTCACGGCGAATACAGATAGCTGTCATTTGGATCAACGTAGCGAATTGGCACATTGTTCGCGCTGCAGGCATTCGTTCGATGAAAAAGCTGCACCGTCAACGAATGGCAGGAATGCGAAAGCTGCACTGCGGCGGCGGGAGGCTTAGCCAATGGGGTCAGGGCCGTTAATGTAAATGGTCCATCTGCTCCCCCCATCACAGCGGGGACTGTTCGAGCAGGTGGCAAGTGTCATCGTCGGATCATGCTTCCCATCAACGATCGCTTCGACGAGGTCACGCGCCGGCAGTGAAAGCCGCAGCACTCGCGTCAAACACGTGAACGCGATGTACTCGTATTCGGCGAGTTCCTTGACCGTCGCTAACGCGCCAGTTTCAAGCAATCACTTCTACCGGAACGCCCGTCCCGGCGCTTTCAGCAAGGTGCAATAGATACGATGACCATTATCGGGGACACCGCCTGAAGTACCTCCATACATGGAGAACTCGCCTGGCCGGTTGAACTCTATCAACCCAAATACCTATCGTTCAAAATTCATAAGATCAGCATCAAATTGCCCGTAATCAGAAGGACTTCATTTGAAATCGGCATCGACCTATTTCGCTTAGTCAGTGATCAACTTGCTGCGCAAAGAACAACTTGGCGAGGCCCTCTGATAGCGCGTCCAATTCAGTCTCGAATTCAGAGATTCGGTCTAGTGCGCGGTCGCGAACAGCTAGTGATTTACTCGTCGCACAAATATCCGCAACCAAGGCGGCAACATGAGATCCAATAGATTTGGACACGTCGATTGCGATGTCAGGTGATAGGTTGAACAATTCACCGAGAGCTTCACTTATGCGGTCTTCGATCACCGCACTCTGGACGAGCTGCTGCTCGTAGGTCGTCATTACACATCTGTGCATCAAGAAATTTCTTTTCTCTATTTGCCCGAGAGCCAGTCCGATCTCGAACTGCTCTGATTACGACGGGTTGAGCCTTCTCTCTGAGATGTGTCTCCCAAAGTCAATACAGCTTAAGAGGGAGAACTAATTGTTCTCACTTCGGTAACAAAACCCTGCAATTCTGCGGGTTCATCTATTGCCAAACATAATCCCCCTTGTCTCTTAAAACCACTTCCCATCATTGCCCTAGCTTTGCTTCTGGCCCGGCAAGAAAGAACTCTGGCGACGAGGGGCTCAACCTGGCGCCTGGTTCGAGCAATTCAGGATTGGAATCTGTCCTGGCTTGACTTGTATGACCAATTGCCCATGCCACACCAAAACCTCTCAAGTTCTCCTCGTACGCTCTCAGTCTCTCCGTTATGCGCCCTTAGAATCGATTTTTTTGCGGCTCGTATCGCGGGCTCTCCACCAATCAATGCGATCTGCAATCCCAACTTGTGAAGTTGCTGATAGTCGGCATCACGCGCGAGTTCCTGGTCCGACATCGTTCCGTCCTTTGCTATGAGGCGATTAAATGCAAATCCTGCCCGAGCAAAAGTTTTAACGAGCGCAGGGTAGTTAGGTGATGTGTTCAATGTGCCAACCATTTAATTTTGGGCGATGAAGTATCATATTTCGCCGAGTTGACCAAACTTGGGCTGCAGCAAGTCATTTCGAGAAACGCGCAAGGGTGGTGTCTCGAAACTGGTAGAAATTCTCTGGCGACGTCTCCGAGCATGTGATGGTTGGCCGGGTCAGGCTGCGAGGTCAAGAGCGATCGGCGCTATTGGCTGATCGAGGGTTTCCCATCCGTCGATCTTGCGCATCTGGATCTGACCGGAGGCGAGCAGCGCCCAAAGCAGCATCGGAACGGTTTCCGGGCAAGGCAGCACGGTCTGGGTCTTGATGCGGCGGCGGAATTCCTCGTTCAATCGTTCTATCGCGTTTGTGGTCCGGGCGGACTTCCACTGCGACGGATCGAGGCGGGTGAAGCTGAACAACCGATCCCCTGCCTCTTCCAGGCTTTCGGCGACGGCTTTGCACTTCAGGCGCCATTTGCGCAGAAACGCCTTGCGGCGGGTTTCCACTTCGGCGGCGGTCTCGGCGTAGATCATGTCGCGGTAATCCTCGGTCAGTTCGTCATGCATGTGCTTGGGCGCATGGCCCAGAAGATTGCGGTGCTTGTGAACCGTGCAGCGCTGGATCGGCAGCTCCGCGCCCCAGAGTGCGATGAGGGCTGCCTCAAGGCCGGGGGCACCGTCCACGATGACGAACTCCGGTCTCACAAGCCCGCGTGCATCGAGGTCATCGATGAACTGGCGCCATGCGGCTTTGCTCTCACCGCCCATATTTCTGATAGAAAGCAAGACCTTCTGCCCGTCGCGACGCACGCCGATAGCGGCCAGCACCGAGATGTTCGTAGCCTTTTTGTCCAGCCGGGTCTTGATGACGGTGCCGTCCAGGATCAGCCGGACGATGTCTTCTTCGGCGAGGCTGCGGGCGACCCATGCATCCCAATCCACCTTCACTTTGCGCCAGGCGCGGCTGACCACGTCCTTGCTGACCGCGCCCTGGAACAGCCCATAGAGCGCCCGCTTCACCCGGCGGGTGTTGGTGCCTGCAAGGTAAACCGAGGCGATCAGCGCTTCGGCCTTCTTCGTCAGCCGCTGATAACGTGGCAGAGCCTTTGACCGCCACTCCTTGGTCTTGCCGTTTTCGGCGGCGACTCGGGCACGCGGCACGCTCACCGTTTCCGTTCCGAAAGTGCCGATCAACTGGCGCTCACGGTGTCCGTGGCGATAGCCCGCAGGCTTGTCGGCGACCCGGTCATAGCGGCAGCGGCCAAGAAACTGCGCCAGTTCCTCTTCAAATACCGCCTCGATCGTGGTTCGGATGTTCTCTCGCAGCCGATCCTCGATCGGATCATACCCGGCCTCATTGGCCAGTAGCGAAAAGGCGGAAGTCTCGGTATTCCTGTTCATGGCGTGATCTCCATGGCGGTTGCTGCCGCCGGCTTGGGTGGGGTTCTTTCACCCGGAGATTACGCCGCCTTCAAATTTCCACCACCTTCGCGACACGACCACGCTCAAGCGATTTGACACTCTGGCATTTCGATGGATTGTCAGTGTCTGAGAGGTTGATTTCATCCAAAGTCTCTGACCCGTATCGGAGCTACCTTGAGCCAAAGCACCAAGACCCCCCTTGCGAGTCATTCCAGTAGCCCCTCGTAAATGTGGGAGCCAAATCGTCCGAGTTGAGCGCGTGACGGTCAGCGAGGGCGGGCAGGCGATTGTCGGCAGTGTTGAGTGAGGGGGTGGAAAAGCAGAAATAACTGACTCTAAGGTGTTGGCGTCCTGAAAAATGCGTTGCCTTCATGAACCCAGTGGTGGGGCCGCGCTTAGCTCTTTACACCCGAGCTACAGGCGCGGTGGGTGTTTGCGGGAGGTGGCCACGTCGCGGCGGGTGTCGGTCATTTTGGGGCATCTGGTCTATGCCGCGATTCCAGTTATCGACCGTTAAGCGGCGACCCTGTTTTCCCAAATGACTCGCTCCCGTGCGATCCAAAGGTGCTCAGGCTTTTGCTCGATGACGGCATTCTTGAAGCCAGAAAGCGATTTCGCTTCCTCAGCCGTATGCGCCAGCGCCCACCCGTGAAGAGGGCGGTTGTCTGTCTTATCCGTAGGGACTTCGATTTTCCAAACCTGAAGCATGAATACTGAATCACACATCGCGGTTAACACGACGTCTCCAATCTTGAACTCAGTCATTGATCGGCAATTCTGGTGGCAGAACGAATAGCAACTTTGGCGTGCTACAACGAGGCATGACACACCAGATCTATCGGCGCGGCGTTCGCGGGACTTGGTCGCATCGCGGCAGTTGAGGGCCGTACTTCAGCGGAAATAGCTAGTGAGTAATTCGGGCCCGGAAAAGAGACACTGGTCGAGCACTTTCTGCTGCGGCGACATTCCTTCGGTCGGACAGCTCTTTCTTTGCTGTCTGCCGCGCCTTTTCCACTTCATCGGCAATGTGTGGCAGATCGTTTGATTCTGGCGTAATCCTCGATATCGGTGAGAACATCGAACATCCAATCGTACTTGCCCATTGCAGCCTCCTAATTTGGACGAATCACGACAACATGCTGAAGCGCAAGTCAACAACCCGAGGGAATCTTCCGGGGAAATGTGTCTATTTTAAGTTGTAGGCCGCGATGTGTTGCTAAATCGTCAAATCACAGACCCCACTTACGCAGTTGGTTCCGTATGAGGCGTGTCCATGGAGTTATGCTGGCGAAGAGAAAGTGCCAGATTTCTGAATGCATTGGCGGTCTCGGAAAAGCCCTGACTTTCGGCTTCGTCGGCGGCAAGCAGAGCACGGCGTACGCAATTCCTGTAGTCTTTGTTTTCCATGAATCCCTCATTTTGAAGCGCTACATTTGCGATTGCCTACATCTCGGATTCTCGGGTTAATTTAGTACTAACGCGGTGGGCCTTGGCAGCAAATAAAACTACAATATATGGGCCTTTTTGGTTGACGTTCTACCATTTGTGGTGCGCACGAGCGAATCAACCATGCATTGTGCTGCGTCGCAGCAAAAGGTACGCATGGAGCGCGCGACAGTCAATGAAGGCGGTCATCCCAGCGCTGCTGCGGACCAATGTACTTAGGCGCTCGGGCCAAAAATTTGGTATCGAGTGCCTTCCGTAGCTGAAGTTCGCTCGTGTTGAAGGCTGCGGCTTGTCCAAGCGGATTGGCTTCGCATTAACTTTTGATTCACCACCTTGAGGTCTATTTCCTGACGAAGTACTCCCGCGAAGGTTGTGCATTCAGGGGAAAGAACCATGCTGATTGGTCTAATTTTTCTATCTATGATGGTTGGGGTTTCGGTGACCTGGATCGTCGAACTTTGGCTGCCACTGGGATTTTTTGGTTCGGCGTTCGTGTATGGAGCCTCCGGAGCGGCGTTTATGTCGGTCGCCTCACTCTGCCAATCATTGTCGGGCCAGTCTGAATCGGATGCAGACGAACTTTACGAAGAACTAGAGCGGAACGCAGCCGTCTCGGGATAAGGACAGGCGATTGCGTCCATGAACAGACAAACAGCCCCAATGAGTGATTGAAGTACTCCAAACCAAAGGCTCAGTCGGCGATGAACAAGCCAGCCCATCGATGAGTGACAATAACAAGTTAGGTCAACGCCATGGAAAACGACTGGGTATGCGACTTCCTGTGTGAAATAGCCCTTGACGCAAAGCTTCAACGGCACTCCGAGTTCTCTCAAACGGTCTCCAGGACTCTGGCAAGATATCTTGCGATCAAGGAACTGTCTGAAGTGAGGTCAGCCAAGACAATGGTGCCCTTCTTGCACCCCAGTCTTTCTTGGCTGACCCCAAAGCAGCAAAAATCAACCCATTTCTGATCTGCTCAACTAGAGGCAAAGTGCTCCAAGACGGAGCTGAGACCCGGCCCGCACCTGGACCTGGTAGACGTCGGTCTATGATAGGGCGTTGCGTCTCGGCCTGTCTGGTTGACACCGCTTGGAGCTGCCTCTTGCCTTAGTCTTTCATGCAGTCGGTGCGCCTTTTGCGACATTGCCTCAATGAGCTCATCAATCTGGGCGAACTGCTCCTTTGTAAGCGGCCTTTGGTCCCGCCCATCAATTTGCTGAGCAAAGTGCCAGGTGATGGCGGAGATTTGCAAGTTGCAGACCAATGCTCTCCGCCAGAAAAACTTCGAACTCTTGTTGTACCGGATATGCCATGGAATCCTCCGGGAAATGACAAACTGTTGCCAATTCAGCGCCTGATTTCCTAACAGCGGCTTAATGAGGATGCTGCACCGTTAGAACTGGCGGAATCTTGCTGACCTGGGGTCAGGCTATTCGTTGAACTGAGGCCGACACGCCTCTCGTGTGGCCTGATTTTGCGAGACTTGGGCGGTACATTAGATTGCCGCCCTTTTTCGTAGCCTGCTGCAGTGCCTCACGCGCCTTTATTTCTGCTTCATATTTTCAATCTGTTTCTTTGTGTATTTCTCGGACCATTTCCCCAGCCGTTGTCTTGGCGTTCCATCAGGCTCAACATACTTGGGCGGCTTGGACTCTTTCGTCTTGGTCGGACCGGCTTTGGCGGAAGGAGCCTTTTTCTCGTCGGTCGTCTTCGTGCCAAAGAACTCGCCAAGGTTTTCCCCGAGTTCCTGTGTGTAACTCACGACTCTCTTGCGGAGCTTTTTCGCACGCGCTGCTTCTTTACGTGCAAGGGCTTTGGCAACGTCTCCGGCGTGTTTCCTGAGTTGTTTCATCGTCATTTCATCGAGATTCACAGGCATGGTGTCCCCTTCGCTGCGGGTTTATCGAGAGTTCGGTTTTTCACCCAATCCTTATTACGAGCGGATCGAGAGAAGCGCTTTTCTCATGCGGAAGTCGATCGCTTATAGATGGCCTTTGCCACACTTGACTAGCAGCATTGCGAATGCAGCACCGATCCGCTGAAGGATCTGACGAACGGCTCTAACCCGCAGCGAACACACCGTCGCCCTCCGGACTAATTTCCACGCGCACGCGGCGCGGAGAGTTGCGATGTCCGCTCGGTCCGCTCTGCTGCCGTCCACCGCCCGGAAATGCTGCACCGTCCACGAATGGCAGCATTGCGGAAGCTGCACCGCGGCGCTCACGCTGTGCCTGGATGTCTCCTTCGGGCCGTCTCTGAAGACGGCCCGCGTCGTTAGATTTCAATAGCTTCTGCAATCGCAAGAGCATCTTCCAGCTCAACGCCCAGATACCGAACCGTGCTGTCCATTTTCGTATGGCCCAACAAGAGCTGAACGGCCCGTAGGTTGCCAGTCTTCTTGTAGATCTGCGTGACTTTGGTCCGCCGCATCGAATGTGTTCCGTAGGCGCTGGCCTCCAGTCCGACAGACGTGACCCAGTCACGCACAATCCGCGCGTACTGGCGCGTCGAGATGTGCAAGCGCTCATGAAAACGGCCCGGCCAGAGGTACTTAGATCCGACCATCAGCTCATCTTCCATCCACTTCTCGACAGATGCACGCGTCCCTTCGGATATCTCGAAGCGCACTGGTTTCTGCGTCTTGCTTTGCAGCACCGACGCCCGTTCCTTGATCTGTCAGGACGCCATGACATCGACGACCTTCATTTTCACCAGGTCGCAGCCTCTGAGCTTACTGTCGATTGCCATGTTGAACAGCGCCAGATCGCGATGGTTCTCGGCCAATTCCAGTCGAACGCGGATCGCCCAGACGTGTTTTGGTTTCAGTGGTCGCTTTTGACCAACGATGCGCCCCTTGTTCCAAGCTGAGCGAAGCGCGCGAATGGCAGGTAGATTTAGTGTTTCCATGACTGATCCTCCGATCCGCCATACCCTACCCCGACGACAACCCGGCGTTGACGGGGCACTATATCACAAGATGCTGCGTCGCACCCGAGGTCAGCAGTGAGCCCGGAGTGCCAGATGCTGCGGCACGCACTAATGTCCTCAGCCGCAGCAAGCCTGCCTTTCGTCCGTCATGATCGCCGACCCGTCGCCGACTTGATCGCGCGCTCCCATATCCGGGTGCAGCAGACCCGTTCGGCGGGCCGCACCAACCCGTCGCGCTCCATCCGCCGCAGAAGGTGCAGGATCCCGCTGTTGCTCATCCCGAGGGCATCCCGCAGTTCCGCCTGCCTCCGCGGGCGTTCGAGGGCCTCGAAAACATAGCGTCGCCGCGCCTCCGCCCGGCCGTTCCGGCGACGCGCCGGGCGACGTGTCTCGCTGCCGGATCCGAGCATCAGGCTGCCTCCTGACCGGTGGTGGCGCGCTTGCGCATCAGCTCCAGAGCTTCATCGACCGTGGCGGCATAGTGGACCAGCGGACGCTTCAGGCCGTGGGTCACGAATACACGCTGGATGTCGCGGGTCGCCCCCGTAAGCCAAAGCGCGACACCCTGCTTCTGCGCCTTGTGGGCAAGGCTCTCGATCATGTTGGCGCCGGTCGAGTTGAGGAAGGGCACGGATGCAAAGTCGACGATCAGCGTCTTGTGGTTGTCCTGGATTCGGTCGAGCACAGAGCCGATGGAGGCGGTAGCGCCGAAGAACAGCGCACCGGTGATCCGGTAGATGACCACGTCGGGGTTCGCGGCCTGCTCTTCATGGTATTCGCCGCGCGGGTGGGCAGTGTCGGCTTCGTCGCGACCGACGAATGCGCTGTCTGTCGCAACATCTGTTGTCCGGCTCATGCGATGAATGAACAGGACCGACCCGAGTGCGAAGCCGACGACGATGGCCTCGGTCAGATCGCGGAAGATAGTCAGGAAGAAGGTCGCGCCCAACACCGTCGCCTCACCCCAGCCTGAGCGGACGAGGATGATGATGGACGGTTTCTCGATCATGTTCCAGGCAACGACGGCCAGAACGCCGGCGAGTGCGGCCAGCGGGATGTAAGAGGCGAGCGGCGCGGCCACCAGCATGAACAGCAGCAAGAATACGGCGTGCAGCATGCCCGAAACCGGGCCATGCGCTCCAGCACGCACATTGGTCGCGGTGCGCGCGATGGTGCCGGTCACGCAGAAGCCGCCGAACAGGGAGGATCCGATATTCGCCACGCCCTGTGCCACAAGTTCGCAGTTCGAGCGGTGCCGGCGGCCGGTCATGCCGTCCGCGACGACAGCAGACAGAAGCGACTCGATGGCGCCCAGCAACGTGAAGGAGATGGCGGCCGGGAGGACTGCGAGAATGCTGTCCATCGAGAGCGATGGCAGGCTCGGCGCCGGAAGCGACGAGGGAATGCCGCCGAACCTGGTGCCGATGGTCTGCACGGGAAGCGCGAGCAATGCCGTGGCGGCGGCGGCCAGACCGACGGCGATCAGCATGCCTGGCCAGAGCGGGCGCCAGCGTCGCAGACCAAGAATGACGACCACTGTCGCTACGGAAACGCTAAGCGCAGCCGGCGTCAGGCTCGATCGTGATTCCCACAGTGCGGGGATCTTCTCCAGCAGCTCACCAGGTTCATGCTCCAGTGTCAGGCCGAACAGCTCCTTGACCTGACTGGCGAAGATGATGACCGCGATCCCGGCGGTGAACCCGACCGTGACCGGGAACGGGATGAACTTTATGAAGGTCCCCAGCCGCAGAAAGCCGACGGCTGCCATCATCAGGCCCGACAGGAAGGTCGCAAGGATCAGCCCCTCCATCCCGTGCTGGGCCACGGTGGCGGCGACCAGCACGATGAAGGCCCCCGCTGGGCCACCGATCTGGAAGCGCGATCCGCCGAGTAGTGAAACGAAGAAGCCTCCGACGATGGCGGTGTAGAGCCCTTGCGCCGGGGTCGCGCCGGACGCGATAGCGATGGCCATCGAGAGCGGCAGCGCGACGATAGCGACGGTCAATCCGGCGATGGCGTCTGCCCGCAACTGGGTCAGGCCATAGCCCTCGCGCAGGACGGTGACGAGTTTCGGGGTGAAGAGCTCGGCGAAGTTTGGAGCGTCGCTCTGTCTACCGGTCTGGTCTTTCATTTGTGGCCGCACGTTGGAGGGTTGCGGCGGGATCGTCGGCTTGGTGTCGGCGGTCGCCGTCGCGGGTTGAGGGATCAGTGTTTGGGTGGAGGCACCTTCAGTCGCACGCCGCGTCCGCCTGCCGTACTAGCTGCGCTTTCTCCGATGAGTTCAACGCCGGCGAGTTCAAACGCCGCGACGACTTTGGTAAGGCTGTCCACGACGCCGCGGACATTGCCGCTGCTGGCCTCCATGCGCTGGATTGTCGGCACGGACAGACCCGCCAGTTCGGCCAGGGTCTTCTGGTCGATGCCGAGAAGGGCACGCGCCGCGCGCATCTGAGGGCCAGTGATCATGAAGCATATCCTGAATGGAATGAAGACCAATTAAAACATGGACAATGATATGTCAAATATCAGTTTTGAGTAAGGCTCCAAGGCAGATAGTGTTCGACGACAGACCCATCGGTTCCGACGTTTGCCATAGGCCTGATCGCCGAACCCAAGCGTAGCTCTGTTGGAAACGGAGGATCGACCAAACCGACCAGTGAAATCAGGGAGATCGCGACTGAAAGTGTGCAATCAATGTGCAACTGGCAGCGAAAGTCTGCAAGATGTTGGGGCGGACCTTCGTTTCAAGATGCCGAAGGGCAGGAAAGTCCCGCATAGCGGACCACCGCGAGTTCCAGCCCCCACCCTAAAAGTTCAACTTTCCTGATTGTTCTGAACGCGGTCGCCCAATGCGTCACCGCTCCGGCATCGTCCGGACCAGAAACGCGAACCCCGCCGCCCCGGCGGCGATGATCAGGCTGCCGGACAGAAGGGCGTAGACGCCGCCCGCCTCCAGCAGCAGCGCGCCGATGAACGGGGCCATGGAATTGGCCAGAAGCGGGGCCGAGCCGATGGCGCCTGATATCGCGCCGAAGCCGTCGCGGCCCAGCACCTCGGCGATCAGCACCGGGCGCAGGATGCTCATCATCCCGATCGCCCCGCCCTGCACCACCGCGAAAAGAAACAGCAGCGGCAGCGCCACGCCGGCAGCCATCAGGACCGCGCTGGCAAGGGTCATGCCGATCAGGGCGCCCCGCGTCGAGAACAGGATATTGGCGCGTTCGCCGCGCAGCATCAGCGCGAGCCGTCCGACGACCTGAAACGGGCCCACCGTGCTGGCCACAGCGACCGCGATGGCCTTGCTGGCCCCGAGACCGGTGAAAAGCGGGATGAAATATGTCACCAGCATCCCGTGATTCATGAAAGCCAGACCGAAGGCGAGGCAGAGATACCAGAACTGCGCTTGCTGCAAGGCCTGCTTCAGCGCGCCCTTGCCGTCGGACGGTTTCGGCCCGCCCAGTCTTTCACGCCGCCGAAGCCGGACCCCAGCGGTGAAATGCAGCGGCATCGCCAGGCAAATCTGCATCAGGCCAAAGGTGATAACCGCCACGCGCCAGCCGAAATTATCGGCCAGTACGGCCCCCAGCGGGAAGGCCAGCGTCGAGGCGAGACCGGCGACCAGCGTCACCCGGATGATCGCGGCGCGGGCGGTGGGGCCGAGGCGGCGGGTCAGGAAGGCAAAGCAGGTGTCATAGAGGCAGGCCGACATCGCAAGGCCGATGGCCGACCATGCCAGATACCAGTGGGTCAGGCTCTGCGCCTGCGAGAGCGCCAGCAGCGCCAGACCGCCGAACCCTGCCCCGCCTGCCAGAAGTTCCGCGCCAAAGCCGCGGTCGACCAGTCTCCCGGTCAGCGGCACGGCGATGGCCGAGACGATCAGTGCCAGCGTCAGGCCGATGGCAAGCGCGGGGCGGTCCCAGCCGGTATCGGCCTCTATCGAGACCAGAAGCGCGCCGTAGATGTAGTAAAGCGTGGCAAAGCCGAGGGTTTGCCCCACGGCCAGCATCCAGATCGCCGGGGCGTCGCCGTCCGGGGTTTCGGCGACGAGATCGATCACAACTGGTAGATCTGGCCGAATTTGGCTTCGAGATAATCCAGAAGCGGGCCTTCGTCGGGCTCGAACCCGCAGGCGCGGCGAATGGTGTCGCGCGGCGTGTAAAGCCCGCCGTGACGTTGCAGGTTGTCGCACAGCCAATGACTTGCAGGGCTGGTGTCACCTTTGGCGAGGGAAGCGTCGAGATCGGGCACGGCCTCTCGCATCGCTTTGTGCAAGCAGCCCGCATAGACATTGCCGAGCGTGTAGGTCGGGAAGTAGCCGAACAGGCCGACCGACCAGTGGACGTCCTGCAAGCAACCGTTCGAGGGTTTGTCGACCTTGACGCCGAAATCAGCCTCGAACCGTTCGTTCCAGGCGGTGGGCAGGTCCGCGACGGCAAGGCCGCCTGAGATCAGCGCGCGTTCGAGGTCGAAGCGCATCAGGACATGCAGGTTGTACTGCACCTCATCCGCCTCGGTGCGGATAAATCCGGGATGGACGCGGTTGACGCTGGCATAGAAGGCATCCGCGTCAGTTATGCTGAGATCGCCGAAGGCGGCGCGCATCTTCTCGAACAGGAACCCTGCAAAGGCCCGCGAGCGGCCAAGCTGGTTTTCATAGCTCCGGCTTTGGCTTTCATGAACCCCCATGCTGACCCCCTGCCCCAGAGGCGTCAGCAGATAGGCGCGGTCGATATGCTGTTCGTAGGCGGCGTGGCCGACCTCGTGGATGGTGGAATAGAAGCAGTTGAACGGGTCGGTCGGGTTGGTGCGGGTGGTGATCCGCACGTCGAGGCCCGAGCCGGAGGAGAACGGATGCACCGCCTTGTCGATACGGCCGTGGTTGAGGTCGTAGCCGAAGGCGAGCGCCAGGTCTTTGCGAGAGCGCGAGTTGCCCGGCTTCCGAAAACTCGCCGGTCAGCGGCACGGGCTGATGCGGCGAGTGAAGGATCTTCTCGCGCAGCGCCACAAGGCGCGGGCGGAGCGCGCCGAACATCGTTTCCAGCGCTATCGCCGGTGGCGCCGGGTTCGTAATCATCCAGCAGCGCGTCATAGAGATCGCCATCGCCCGCCAGCGCCGCGGCCTCCTCCTGCCGCAGCTTGACCACCTTTTCCAGCGTCGGGGCGAAAGCGGCGAAATCCTCGGCAGCACGGGCGCGGGCCCAGACACCTTGCGCGACAGAGGTGATGCGGGCGATTTCGGCGGCCAGTTTGGCCGGGCACCTTCATGGTGCGGCTCGTAGCGGCGGCGGATGTGGCGCATGTTGGCCTGCGCGACGGGGTCAAGCTCGATGTCGTTGATCAGCCCCAGCCAGTCCTGCATCCGGGGATCGATCCGGCGGGCGTGCAGGACATGCTCCATCGCGGCCATTTCCTCGGCACGCTGTTCGGCGGCACCGGGCGGCATGACGGTTTCCTGATCCCAGCCGAGCCGGCCCGAGACCTGTGCCAGCGCCTCGGTATCGCGCTGGAACATCATCAGGTCGTCATAGGCGGTCATGCGCGGGCTCCTCTGACCGATTGCGGCAGCGGGTATTGCGCCGAGATAGCGGGCGCGCAGGATCAGTACCCAAAGGATTATTGCGCCGATCTGGTGGAGGATCGCGCTATGGACCAAGGGCGCGGAATACATCACCGTGACGATGCCGATGACGATCTGGCCGAACAGCATCACCGCCATCCAGTCGAAGGCCTGGCGGGTAGCGGAGTTGCCACTGTGGCGCGACCGGCGCCAGGTGATCAGGCCGAAGACGAAGAGGAGGTAACCGGACATCCGGTGCATGAATTGCACAAGACCGTCATCCTCGAAGAAGTTGCGCCAGAGCGGACTGAGCGAAAAGGCGTTCTCGGGGAAGAAACGGCCGGCCATCAGCGGCCAGTCGGTAAAGCCGCGACCGGCGTCGATCCCAGCCACCAACGCGCCCAGAAGGATTTGCAGGAAGGCGAAATGCATCAGGCCGGTGGTCATCGAGAAGAGCTTGCGGCTCGCGGTTGCGGCGGGCTTGCATCAGGTCGGCCTCTCGCCGGTCCAGCATCAGAATGTACCAGGTGATGAAGCCGAGGATAACGAAGGCGAGTCCCAGATGAGTGGCGAGGCGGTAGCTGGCGACGTCGAGGCTGTCGCCGCTGAGGCCGGAGGAGACCATCCACCAGCCAATCGCACCCTGCAGCCCACCCAGAACACCGATGCCCAGAAGCCGTGGCGTCCAGCCGGTTGGGATGCGTTTGGTGGCAAGAAAGGCAAGGAAGCCCGCCGCCCAGACAAGGCCGATGACGCGGCCAAGCTGGCGATGGCCCCATTCCCACCAGTAGATGCTCTTGAACTCGGAAAGGGTCATGCCCTTGTTCTGCAATTGATATTCCGGGATCGTCTGATATTTGGCGAATTCAGCCTGCCATGCCTCGGCATTCATCGGCGGCAGCGCGCCGGTGACGGGTTTCCACTCGGTGATCGAAAGTCCGGAATCGGTCAGCCGCGTCAGTCCGCCGACAACGATCATCGCTGCCACCAGCGCGAAAAGCACGATCAGCCACACCCAGATCGCTCCTCGCGCCCCGCCCGCGCGCCTTGTCGATCAGACCGGTCTGCGGTTTCGGCTTGTCGGGCGTCTTGTCGCTGCCGACTTCCTCGAAAATTGAACGTTTCTGGCTCATGTCGCCCCCGGAAAATCTGGCGGGACAGTATGGGAGGGGGTGTGGGGGTTCAAGGGTGGTTGGGGTGTTCGGCACACCACCGAAGGGCCGCGTCGGAATTCGTCCCAAAGCCCGGCCGGCCGGGGTGCCCGGATAACCACGCACTTTGTGTTAGGAGGCAGTGCGCGGACATGGTAAATTCACGACTGCCGGTCTTTTGTGACCAGCACACCAACACGCACGTCCCAACAGCATTCAGAGGACATCATGGCGGAAAAGATCCCGGTTGTTATCGAAAAGGTAGTCGTCAGAAAAACCTTTGACGCGAAGGCCACAAAGGCGGTTCCCGATCTCGTCGCCGCCGCGCTGGCGAAAGCTGTCGGCAAATCCGGCAAGCTTGAAATCAAGAACAGGGTGGCGGGAAAGGACAAGGGGTTCGAAGTCAACTTCACCGTTCAGGATCTTCAGTACGATGAGAAGAAAGGCGCGATGTCGGCCAAGGCCCAGGCGGAACTGTCGACGCTGCCAGGGCCAAAAATGTTCGCCTCTCTGACCGGGTCCAGCAAGATTGACGGCGTGAACCCGAAGAAACTGGAGAACGACGTGAAAGATCTTGTCTCTGCGCTGGCCGACGATTTGGGCGGCAAGGCACGCAAAGGTCTGGAGGGGAAGATCGACGGCCTCTAGGGGCTCCGTCTTTATGTCTCTTCACGGTTTGCGTCGACGCCGGATACGATCCGTCGAGTTTGCCAATGTCAGGACACTGGCAGCACCCGAACCGCCCCCACGGCGCGCGCGGGCGTGACGTCGTGAACGAACTTCCCCTTACTCCCCCCGCTCTTTCCACCGCACCATCTGCCGCAACACGCCGTGCAGCATCTGCACATCGGCGCTGGGTCAGCGGCATCCGCGACCACATGTTGCGCAGTTTCATCTTCATGCTGTCGGCCTTGAGGTCGGGGAAGAACATCCCGGCCTCTGCCAGTTGCGCCTCGTAGTGGTCGCCTAGTTTCTCGATCTCCAGCTTGGTGGCGAAGTCGGTTTTCGCCAATTCGACCCGCTCGGGCACCGCCTCGCTGGTCTGGCGGCGCCATTCATAGGCCAGCAGCAGCGCGCATTGCGCAAGGTTCAGCGACGGGAAATCGGGGTTGACCGGGACCGAGATGATGGCGTCGGCAAGCGCGATATCCTCATTCTCCAGCCCGGCACGTTCGGGGCCGAAAAGGACCGCGACGTTGCGGCCCTCGGCCACCATTGCGCGGCGCCTTTTCCATCGCGCGTTCGGGGGTCAGGACGGGTTTGGTCAGGTCGCGATTGCGCGCGGTGGTGGCGAAGACATAGGTGCAATCGGCGATCGCCGCCCCTGTCGTCTGGTAGAGCCCCGCCTGATCCAGAAGCCGCCCCGCCCCGGCGGCCATCGCCACGGCGCGCGGGTTCGGCCAGCCGTCGCGGGGGGCCACGACGCGCATCCGGTCGAGGCCGAAATTCCACATCGCGCGCGCGGCGCCGCCGATATTCTCGCCCATCTGCGGGGCGATAAGGACGAAGGCGGGTTGCGCGGCAGTCATCGGGATCCTTTGGGAATTGCTCGCGGCGGTGATACGCTTGGGGCACGCGTGACGCAAGGAGGCGGTGATGGCGTATGACGAAGGTGCGGCGGCGCTGTTGCGCGACGAGTTGGTCGGCACGGGCGAGGTGCGCGAGCAGAAGATGTTCGGCGGTTTGTGTTTCATGGTGAACGGTCACATGGTCTGCGGGGTCCACAAGGGCGGCGGCATGTTCCGGGTCGGCAAGGACGCGCACGGCCGAGGCGATGGCGATCGCGGGTGCCGGGCCGATGGTGATGGGCGGGCGCACGATGGGCGGCATGGTCAACGTCGGCGACGAGGCGTTGGCCGATGACGACACGGCGGCGCGCCTGGATCGCTGCTGGCGCTGGCCCATGCCGCCAGCCTGCCGGCGAAGTAGCCAAGCCCCCAATTCCCGGCTATAGCGGGCCGAATCCGATGAGGGAGCCGGACATGGCCGAGACAGAGCGCCCGCAGATCTACCTGATCACCCCGGCAGAGGTGGAATTGTCCAGCTTTCCCGACCTTCTGGGCCGGATGCTGGACATGACCGAGGTCGCCTGCGTCCGGATGGCGCTGTCGACCCGCGACGAGGACCGGCTGTCGCGCACCGGCGATGCGCTGCGCGAGGTCGCGCATGCCCGCGATGTGGCCCTGGTGATCGCCGAACACGGGCTGATGGTGGACCGGCTGGGGCTGGACGGCGTGCATCTGCCCGATGGCGCGCGCTCGGTGCGCAAATGGCGCAAGGAACTGGGCGACGACGCGATTGTCGGCGCGTTTTGCGGCGCATCGCGGCATGACGGGATCAATCGGCCGGCGAAGCCGGTGCGGACTATGTCGCTTTCGGCCCGGTCGGCGCGACGGCGCTGGGCGATGGCACAGTGGCTGAGGCAGAGCTGTTCGAATGGTGGTCCGAGATGATCGAAGTGCCGGTTGTCGCCGAAGGCGCTTTGAACGAAGATCGCATCCGAGAGCTTTGTAATATAACGGATTTCTTTGGTTTCGGGCAGGAAATCTGGTCCTCGGCTGATCCGCTTGCCAAGTTCCGGGCGCTCGTATCCGCTATGGGTTAGCGGGAAGGCCCGCGCGCACCGCGGCTTCGCAATGGCTGGCCAGCGCCTTGCGGTCCGCGAAATCGCGCACATGCACCGGCGGGTGATAGACCAGTTCCACAGACCCCGGCCGCGGCGTTGCCAGCACCTTCAGGAAATGGCTGCCAAAGTCCATATCCGCCCACCAGCCGTAAAAGCGCGGGTCTTCGCCGGTCGGGGCGTGGTAGATCAGCGTCACGGGCTGGATCGACAGGATATCGCGCAGATCAGGCGCGAAGAATGCCGCAAAAAGCGTTGATTTAAATGGTAAAACTCGCAAGCCGTCTGTCGAGGTTCCTTCCGGGAAGAACAGCAGCCTGTGGCCCAGTTTCAGACGATCTTCGAACAGGTCCGCATGGTTGCGCGCCTCGCGCCGGTCGCGGCGGATAAAGACGGTGCCGGTGGCTCGCGCCAGCCAGCCGATCAGGGGCCAGCGCGCGACCTCGGATTTCGAGACGAAATAGACCCGTTTGCGCGCATTGAGCGCGAAAATGTCAAGCCAGGAGGCATGGTTCGACACGACCGCCCCCCGGTCTGGCATCATGGCGCCCCGCACGATGTAGCGGATGCCGAGGATCAGGAAGGCGGTGCGGCACACGATCTGGGTTATGTGCGGGGTCCAGGGGCGGTGCAACCCGTGGACCGGACGCTCGATCAGGCGCAGCAGCAGCAGCAGGCCGAGGCCGCCGAAGACGGTCAGAAACAGCAGGGGCGCGCGCAGCAGGACCAGAAGCCATCCCAGCGCAGAGATCGGCCTTGCCGCTGGTTCATCGGCAGAGGTCCAGGGCTTGATCACGGCTGGCGCCCCTTGGTGTAGAGGTCGCGCTGGCGGATGCTCAGGCTGGCGGTGTCAAGGATCAGGCAGACATCGGTGGTGTTGAAGGCATCGTCGACATAGGCACCCTCGCCCACGAAGCCGCCAAGCCGCAGGTAAGCCTTGATCAGCGCCGGAGTGGCGCGGAGCGCGCGCGGGCGGTCGATCTGATCTTCCGGCATCAGGTCCATGCGCTGAAACCGCTCTGCTCTGGCCCGGACCCGAAGCGCCTGAGGCGCGAGGTGGCGGTGATGCAGCAGCGACAGCGGCTCGGCCAGCGCAGCGACATCGGTGCCGTGGAAGCTGGCAACGCCGAACAGGATCTCGATTCCGTGCTCGGCGACATAATCGGCAAGACCGCCCCAGAGGTAATACATCGCCTTGCCGCCGCGATACTCGGCATCGACGCAGGATCGGCCGAGTTCCAGAAGATTGCGGCCATGGGTAAGCAGCGGCGTCAGATCATATTCGCGCGCGGTATAGAAACCGCCGATCTGGTCTGCATCCTTTCGGCGCATCAGACGGTAGACGCCGATGACGTGATCGAGCGTGGCGGGGTCGCGGTCGAGGTCGACCAGCACCAGATGGTCGCAATGGTCGTCGAATTCGTCCCGTTCCAGCCGCGCGTCATGATCGACCAGCGCGCCGTTACCGCCGAGTTCCTCGACGAAGACACGGTACCGAAGCCGCTGCGCCGCGGTCAGGTCAGCCCCCGCGCGGGCAAGCCGCAATGCGAATCTGGGATCTTTCGGGGTCATCGGTTCAGGCGGCTCTTAACCCTCTTCAGGTTGGCGGGTTCTATGGCCCCTGCCCGGGCATTGCAAGGCGGCGAACCGCCGAACTGGGGTTGGTTACACCTTAAGGTTGTGTTAACCGTGAGTTCGTATCCCTCGGGGTAAGCCTAACTGTCGAAAACCGGGTCCAATGCCACATTCCGACTATCCAGAACCACCTTGCCGGCATGTTCGAACATGACGGTAACGCGTCCGCCGATATTGGATTGCACCTGTCCCAGCCCCCAATCGGGGCGCGCGGGATTGCGCACCAGCATACCGGGTTCCAGCAAGGAGTTCATGTTGTCCACACCGATCCTCCTGAAGAAGGTCTGCCAATGATGCCAGCCGACACGCCTGACCTGACCGCGCTTATCGGATCGCGCATCTGCCATGACCTTATCAGCCCTCTCGGCGCGATCGGCAATGGCGTCGAACTGATGGGGATGGCCGGCAAGGCCGATGGCCCCGAGATGGATCTGATCGCCGAGAGCATCGAAAATGCCAATGCCCGGATCCGGTTCTTTCGCGTGGCCTTCGGTGCGGCGCATCCCGGACAGGTGATCGCGACCTCGGAAGTCACCGGCACGCTGCGCGATCTTACCAAGGGCGGACGGTTCATGGTCGACTGGCAGATCACCGGGGCGTTGCAGCGGCCGCAGGTGAAGCTCGCGTTCCTGTTGCTGCAATGCTTTGAGTCCGCGATGCCGCGCGGCGGCCATGTCTCGGTCCGGCTGGTGGGCGAGGAATGGGCGCTGACAGGCGAGGCCGACGCCTTGGCGATCAAGCCCGATCTCTGGTCGATGCTGTCGGCCCCGGTCGCGAACCCGCAACTGGACGCGGCAGAAGTGCATTTCGCCCTTGCCCCGCTGGCCGCGGCCACGATCGGTCGGCAGCTGGTCGTGGAAACCTCTGACCGGGTGGCGCGGGTTCGGTTCTAGTCGCGGATCGTGCCGTCGCCGGTCACCAGGTATTTGAAGCTGGTCAGTTGCTCGGCCCCGACCGGGCCGCGGGCATGCATCTTGCCGGTGGCAATGCCGATCTCGGCGCCCATGCCGAACTCGCCGCCATCGGCGAACTGGGTCGAGGCGTTGCGCATCAGGATCGCGCTGTCGAGTTCCGCGAAGAAGCGGTTCGGCGGCGGCGTCATCCTCGGTCAGGATGCAATCGGTGTGGTTCGAGCCATAGCGGCGGATATGGGCGATGGCGGCGTCGATATCGTCCACGACCTTGGCGGCGATGTCCATGTCGAGATATTCGTGGCCCCAGTCGTCGTCGGTCGCCGGGATCGTGCCATCGAAGCTTTGCAGGCCCGGCGTCGGCATGCACGCGGACGCCCTTGGCGATCAGGGCGGCGATGATGTCCCGGCCAAGGGTGTCCACGACGTCGCGGTGGATCAGCAGGCATTCTGCGGCGCCGCAGATGCCGGTGCGGCGGGTCTTGGCGTTCAGGACGACATTGAGCGCCTTTTCGGGGTCGGCCGATTTGTCGACATAGATATGCACGATGCCTTCGAGATGCGCGAAAACCGGCACCCGCGCCTCGCGCTGCACCAGGCCGACAAGACCCTTGCCGCCGCGCGGCACGATCACGTCGATATACTCGGTGGCTTTGCAGCATTTCCGACACCGCTTCGCGGTCGCGGGTCGGCACGAGCTGGATTGCGTGTTTCGGGCAGGTTGGCGGATTTCAGACCCTCGACCAGACAGGCATGGATCGCGCGCGAGGAATGAAAGCTTTCCGAGCCGCCGCGCAGGATCACCGCATTGCCGGCCTTGAGGCAGAGCGCGCCGGCATCGGCGGTCACGTTCGGGCGGCTTTCATAGATCACGCCGATAACGCCGAGCGGCGTGCGGACGCGTTTGATGTGCAGTCCGGTCGGGCGGTCCCATTCGGCGATGACCTCACCCACCGGATCTTTTTGTTCGGCGACGGCGCGCAGGCTGTCGACGATGCCGCGAATGCGGTCCTCGTCCAGCATCAGGCGGTCGAGCATCGCCGGGCTGAGGTTCTTGTCGCGACCATAGGCGAGGTCTTTGGCGTTGGCCTCGATGATCTCAGCGCGGTTCTGCCAGACGGCCTCGGCTGCCCCGATCAGGGCGGCGTGCTTGCGTTCGGCGGTGGCGGTGGCCAGCGCGGCGGTGGCGGCGCGGGCGGCCTTGCCGATGGATTGCATCAGAGCGGGGATGTTGTCGTGGTCTTTCATCGCGGATGTCCGGTCTGGGGCTGCGGGCAGGATACGGATATTTATGGACAAATAATGCGGGCTGGTCAAAGCGCCATGTCATCGCGGTGGATCAGGGCGGCGCGGCCGGGATAGCCGAGGATGCCTTCGATCTCGGCCGAGCGGTGACCGGCGATGGCGCGAGCTTCTTCGGCCGTATAGCGGGTCAGGCCGAGGCCGAGGCGTTGACCGCCCGGGCCGAGGATGGCGACGGGATCGCCGCGCCCGAATTTGCCCGAGACAGTGACGACGCCCGCGGGCAGCAGCGATTTGCCGGAACCGAGCGCACTGGCGGCACCCTCATCGACGGCGATCTCGCCGCGCGCCTTCATCGCTGCGATCCAGCGTTTGCGGGCGAGTTGCGGATCGCCTTGCGCGGTGAACCAAGTCGCGGGCGCGCCGTTGTCCAGCGCTTGTAGCGGGACGGTGGGTAGAGCCTTCGGTGATCGCCATCGCGCAGCCTGCCCCGGTGGCGGTCTTGGCGGCCATCAGCTTGGTCTTCATGCCGCCTTTCGACAGGCCAGAACCTGCATCGCCCGCCATTGCCTCGATCTCGGGGCGTGATCGCGTCGATCACGTCATAGCGGCGGGCGGTGGGGTCGGTTTTCGGATTGCCGGAATAAAAGCCGTCGACATCGGAAAGCAGGATCAGCTGATCCGCGCCCACCGTCACCGCGATCTGCGCGGCGAGGCGGTCATTGTCGCCGTAGCGGATCTCGTCGGTGGCGACGGTGTCGTTTTCGTTGACGATCGGCACGACGCCGAGTGCCAGCAGGGTTTCCAGCGTGGCGCGGGAATTGAGGTAGCGGCGGCGGTCGGTGCTGTCCTCGAGCGTCACCAGCACCTGCGCGGTGGTGATGTCGTGCGGGCGCGAGCACCTCCTCATAGGCGCGGGCCAGACGGATCTGGCCGACGGCGGCGGCGGCCTGGGATTGTTCCAGCGGCAGGTTGGGCGGCCGGCAGGCCGAGCACGGCGCGGCCAAGTGCGATCGAACCAGAGGAGACGAGGATGACGGCGGTGCCGCGCGCCTTGGCAGCGGCGACATCTTCGGCAAGACCCTTGCAGCCAGTCGGCGCGCAGCGTGCCTTTCTCGACCAGCAGGGCCGAGCCGATCTTGACGACGAGGCGTTTGGCGTCTGTTCAGGGCTGCCATGTCTCGGGCTCCTCTGCCGCTTTGCGCTGGCGCAGGCGGTTGGCGTCGATCCGGGCGCGCAGCGCGCGCAGCACCTCTTGCACGCCATCGCGGCTGACGCCGGACATGGTCAGCACATCGCCGCCAGAGGCCTTTTCGAGGATCTTGCGCTTCTTCGCGATCTCTTTGGCGTCGAGCGCGTCGATCTTGTTCAGCACCGTAATCCGCGGCTTGTCGGCAAGGCCCGCGCCGTAGGCCTCGATCTCGTCGATGATCGTCTTGTAGTCGGTTTTCACATCCTCGGATGTGCCATCGACAAGGTGCAGCAGCACCGCGCAGCGTTCGACATGGCCGAGGAAGAGGTCGCCAAGGCCCCTGCCCTCGTGACGCGCCCTCGATCAGGCCGGGAATGTCGGCGATGACGAATTCGACCTCATCGACACCGACGACGCCGAGATTGGGCACCAGCGTGGTGAAGGGGTAGTCGGCGATCTTGGGCCGCGCGTTCGAGGTGGCGGCGAGGAAGGTGGATTTGCCGGCATTGGGCAGGCCCAGAAGACCGACATCGGCGATCAGCTTCAGGCGCAGCCAGAGCGTGCGTTCGACGCCTTCCTGGCCCGGATTGGCGCGGCGCGGGGCCTGATTGCTGGCGGTCTTGAAATGCATGTTGCCAAAGCCGCCATTGCCGCCCTTGGCCAGCAGCACGCGCTGGCCGACCTCGGTCAGGTCGGCGATCACGGTTTCCTCATCCTCGTCGAGAATCTCGGTGCCGACCGGGACCCGCAGGATCGACATCCTCGCCGTCCTTGCCGGTGCGCTGCTGGCCCATGCCGTGCTGGCCGCTCTTGGCGAAGAAATGCTGCTGGTAGCGAAAGTCGATCAGGGTGTTGAGACCGTCGACCGCCTCGGCCCAGACATCGCCGCCGCGACCGCCATCGCCGCCATTCGGGCCCGCCGTATTCGACGAACTTCTCGCGCCGGAAGCTGATGCAGCCGCCGCCGCCGCCGCCAGAGCGGATATAGACCTTGGCGAGATCGAGGAATTTCATCTGGGGCGCCTTAAGCTAGGTTCGGCTCAGGCGATACATGATCACGGGGTCCGGCTCAAGCCGGGTGGCGGACTGTTGGTCTTCGCGGTGGGTTTCTGAAAACCCGAGCTTGATCAGCACGCGGTGCGAGGCGGGATTGTCCGCATTCGCGCCAGCGATGATGGCATCAAGACCGAAGCGATCAAGGACATGGGTGAGGAAGCCTTGCATCGCCTCGGTCGCATAGCCCCTGCCCCAGCAATCCGGGTCGATGAAATACATCGTCGAGATCGGTTCACCGCCGATGCCGACGACACCGACCAGCGGCCCGCCCTTTTCCGCAATCGCGGCACAGAACGGAATCGGACCGCGAAACTGGCGTGAGCCGATCCAGTTTCGCGCTGTCTCAGGATCCAGCGGGTGCGGGATGCTGGTCATCATGCGGGCGACCTGCGCCTGACCGGCGATGGCAAGGAAGCGGTCAAGATCGCCCTTGGCGAAAGGTCGGATCACCAGACGGTCAGTTTCGACGCGGAGCGGACGCGCGGCCTGCCAATGGTCGAGGGTGAGGGTCATGCCCTGCAGCGCCACGTCGCGGTCCAGCGGACGGGAGAATGCTGATTTGAGGTGGCTGTTGCGAAATCCAAGCTTGGTCAGGACGTTACAAGACGCTGTGTTACCCGGAAGATATGCTGATGTGATCGGACTGTGATTGTGAGCGAAGTGATCGGCCACGACAGCTTCTGCCGCTTCGGTCATCAGCCCGCAGCCCCAATAGGGCTTACCAAGCCAATAACCGAGCTCATCCGAACCGCCGACGACACCGGCAAACGCGCCGTCATATTCGATTGCAAAACTGTTGTCAGACGCGCGATCCCCGACAAACCACTCGGCATCGGCGCGGGTATAGGGCCAGGGTGGCATTGTCAGCCATTTGATCACGTCCCAATCACCGATGAGCCGCGTGATATCCGCCACGTCCCGCAGCGCAAGCGGGCGCAAGTGCAGTCTTTTGGTCCGAAGCGCCCGCCCGATCACAAAACTGGTCCTAGCTGAGCTTCTTGATATAGGTCCAGGTTGGCACGGTGGTGTTGCGCGCGACCGAAAACGCCTCGGCATCGCCGAGATAGTCGAAACCGGCATTGGTCACGACGCGCGCCGAAGCGGGGTTGTCCTGAAAAACGGCGGCAAAGAGCGTCTTGGCGTTCTGCGGATTGGCCTCGACCATCGCGCGGACGGCTTCCGAGGCAAGGCCGCTGTTCCAGAAGGCCGGCGCGATCCAGAAGCTGATCTCGGACTGGTTGCGATCCATGCGTTGCAGCCAGACGACGCCGAGAACCTCGGCCAGCCCGTGCATCGAGCCATCCATCACCCAGGCATCATCGACCCGGTCGGCGCTTTGGGCGCGGGCGATATAGCCCTCGGTCGAGCCGGGCGGCAAAGGGTGGGGAATTGTCTGCGTTGCTTCGGCGACGCGGCGATCGCCGGCATACATCGCCAGCAAACCCGCGTCGGATTTGCGCAAAGGACGTAAAATAAAGCGCTCAGCCTCAATAACCGGCTGATTGGTAATCTGGTCGAGTATCATGCCGTCCCTCCTGTCGAAGAGCACGAACCGCTAGTATACACATGGGAAGCAGGCAAAAAGATGGCCAGCCCTAGCCCCATCAGGTAACGCGATTATGAAAAGAAAGGGGGACCGGACTTGTCGCCGATCCCCCTTAAAATCTCGTTAAGGATTTCGGCTTACTCGGCGGCCTGTGCGACCGGACGGACCGAAATAAAGGTGCGACCCTTGAGGCCCTTGTGAAAGGTCACGGCGCCTTCGGTCACGGCGAAGATCGTGTGATCCTTGCCCATGCCGACGCCTTCGCCCGGCCACCATCTTGGTGCCGCGCTGACGCACGATGATGTTGCCCGGAATGGCGGCTTCGCCACCGAAAAGCTTCACGCCAAGGCGACGACCGGCAGAGTCGCGCCCGTTGCGGGATGAACCACCTGCTTTTTTATGTGCCATTGCGTCGTTACTCCTTTTCTGCGGCCAGTTTCTTGGCCTGCTCGACCCAGTCTTCCCGCTCGATCCGGCCTTTGAACGACAGTTTCTCGTCCATTTCGGTGATATCGGCGGCTTTCCAGCCGCGATCTGCGCAAAGCTGGTGACGCCAGCCTCGTGCAGTTTCTTCTCCAGCGCCGGGCCTACACCCGACAGCTGTTTCAGATCGTCATTGCCGCGGCCTTTTTCGGCGCGGCCTTCTTCGGCGGCCTCGGCTTTGGCTTCGGCTTTCTTGGGGCTTCCGTCTTGGCTTCGGCTTTCTTCGGCTCGGCCTTCTTGGCGGGCTTCGCAGCGGCCATCGCAGAGGCAGAAACCGAACCCGCGCCCATCGCGGCCTTCATGCCGGACTTGTCGCCACCCTTTTCCAGGATGTCGGTCACGCGCAGCAGCGTCAGTTGCTGGCGGTGGCCCTTGGTACGCTGCGAGCCGTGCTTGCGGCGACGCTTGACGAAATGGATGACCTTCTCGCCCTTGATCTGGTCGATCACCTCGGCCTGCACGGCGGCACCGGCCACCAAAGGCGATGCCGACGGTGGCACCCACCATCAGAATCTCGTTGAACTGGATTTTCTCGCCGGCATCAGCTGCAAGTTTCTCGACGCGAAGCACATCTCCGCTTTGAACCTTGTATTGCTTGCCACCGGTCTTCATGACCGCAAACATGCGCACTTCCTTTATATTTTCGCGTCCTGCGGCCCCGGTTGCCCGGTGTTTTCGACCCAATGGTCGCCTCGAACAGCGCGCCTCTTGCGAAGCGACATTTCAATGACCCGGCGGGCCGATGCCCGTCAGAGATGCGGGCTTATGGTAGAGTTTGCGGTCCAAGTCAAGAACCCAGAGGGGAAAATCCGGCCCCACACGCCTACAAATCCTCGCCCACCACGAAGGTTGCAGCCGAGCGGCCCAAGGCGCGGCTGATCTCGACGAAAAGCTCGTCGAATGCCACGAAAAGCGCGCGGTTCAGTGCCTGTCCTTCGGGGGTTTCCGACAGCGCGATATACTCCGTCAACTCAGCCTCTGTCAGCGGCTGATAGGCCATCACCAGAAATCCATACAGCCAGTCCTTGGTATCGGCGCGGATTATCTCTTCCTGGCTCCAGACATCGGTCAGGATCTGCTCTTCGGTCAGGGTCGCATCGAACGCGCCGCCATCTTGCAGACCGGTATAGAAGGCATAGTTCGAATTCATCGCGCCGACGACATTGTATTCCAGAAGGTCGTTCGCCTCGACATATTCGGTGACGAGATCAAGCAGCGGGTCACCGTCGGCGGTCAGTTCCTCCAACCGCTCCTTGCCCGCCGCCTCCACCGCTTCGTCCAGCAGCGCCTGCCGCGCGCTGACTTCCAGCCCGACGATCTTGCGGCCGGTTTCGCCCTCGAAGAACTGCACGAGCGGGTCGATATCACTGTCCTTCAGCTCGGCGGCGAGGCCCGACCAGACGATCCTGGTCATCCAGTCGATGTCATAGATCTTCTCGACCAACATCTGCCAGTTCGGACCGCCCCGACCGGGAAACATTTCCTCGGCCAGCTCGCTGCCATTCACAAGACCCTCGTCGTGCATCACTTCGATGATCTGCGGCAGGCCGAGCGCCCTGGCCAGCGGGTCGATGTCTTCAGGCAACGGCTGCGCCAGCGCGGCAAGGCTTGCGCCCAGCCAGAAGACAAGTGGTATCAGAACTCTGTGCATGCCGCCCTCGCCAAGAAGTGTCGCCCCCAAACTAGGCGCGATTGCGCCGGCTTCCAAGCCGAAGTCGGAAACGCTCTCGTGAAGTGGCGAAAGAATTCCTGCCTGCGATACAATGCCCCTGCCCGGTGCATATTTCCTATTGTGCCCGGGCCGCGCATTTCCTAGATACGCCCACGGTTCGACAAGAGCCCTTTGCGGAGAGGTGCCAGAGTGGTCGAATGGGGCGGTCTCGAAAACCGTTGAACCTTCACGGGTTCCCAGGGTTCGAATCCCTGTCTCTCCGCCACCTGATCGCTTCAGGCTTTCTTGATCAGCCCCACCTTGATGATCCATCTTGAATGCTGTTGCAGGTTTGGCCATTCAGGCACAAATCGGCACCTGAACGGCTGCCCGTCTAACCGACCGAAAATACCGGAGTTGGCGTGACGGTCGATTTTGTGGTTCACTTCGCCATGTAAATTCATTGAACCGGGTGATTTCGATATGCATTTGAACCTTTGCCGCGCCGGAGTGTTTTCCGCCATCCTTGCCGCCGCCTCGACCGCAACCGCAAACGAGAACGTCATGGTGGTCTTTGACGGATCGAATTCGATGTGGGGTCAGATCGACGGCGTTGCAAAGATCGAAATCGCGCGCGGCGTGATGGAGAATCTCCTGGGCGAATGGACCGAAGACCGCAATGTCGGGCTGATGGCATATGGCCACCGCCGCCGCGGCGATTGCAGCGATATCGAGATACTGGTGCCGCCCGGTCAGCAATCACGACAGAGCATACTTGACCGGATCAACGCGATCACGCCGACTGGAAAGACGCCGCTGACGGCGGCTGTCGAACAAGCGGCGCAGGAGCTTTCCTATACCGATCAGCCCGCCACGGTGGTGCTGATTTCCGACGGCCTTGAAAGCTGCGAACGCGATCCGTGCGCTTTGGCTGAAGCGCTGGAAAAGGGCGGCGTGGGCTTTACGGCCCATGTCGTCGGTTTCGGGCTGGGTAAGCAAGAGGATGCGACCTCGCTGGCATGCATCGCCGAAAAGACCGGCGGCGAATATATCAGCGCCAGCAATGCCGAAGAGCTGGGCCGCGCCCTGAGCACCGTTGCCACCGCCGTTGCAGCAGCCGTGCCAGAGCCGGAACCCGAGCCAGCGCCAGAGCCCGAAGCGCCAGCGGTCACGGTCAGCGGTCCGGACACGGCCATCGGCGGGTCCGAGATCAAGGTTACCTGGGCCCCTACGGTGGCCGAGGCGGACTATATCACGGTGGTTCCGGTCGGCACCGATCCCGGTGAGTTCGGCCCATATGCACGCATTGGCAAGGCGAACGACGTGGTCGTGGTCGTCCCCGGCGACGAAGGGCTTTACGAGATCCGCTACGTCGGCAATGCCAGCAAGGACACCTTGGGCCATGACCCGATCGAGGTCACCAAACCAGAGGTTGCGCTGAGCGCGGTTGACACGGTTGAAACCGGGGCGAAATTCAAGGTCGCCTGGACGCCGACAATCAACAAGCGCGACTATGTCACCATCGTGCCCGTAGGCGCTGACGAAGCCTTGTTCGGCAACTATCAGGCTGTCGGCAAGAATTCCGAGGCCGAACTGCGCGCGCCGGCCGATCCGGGCCTTTATGAGGTCCGCTATCTCCTGAATGTCGACAAGCGCACGGTCGCCTCTCGCCCGATCGAAGTGACCGACCCCAAGGTGGTACTGCAGGTTCCCGCCACGTCGCTGACCGGCGCGGCCTTCGAGGTCAGCTGGACCGGAACGGTAAATGCGCAGGATTACATCACGATCGTGCCCTTGGGCACCGATGAAGGGCAATACGGCAACTATTTCGCGGTGCGCGACGATGCCAAGGGCGCCCTGAAGGCTCCGGCCGAAACCGGCATGTACGAAGTCCGCTATGTGCTGCGCGAAGGCAACAAGACGTTGGCGACCGAGATGATCGAGATCACAGCACCCGAGGTCACCGTCTCTGGACCGCAAACCGCGGCGACGGGGGCCAAGTTCAAGGTTGCGTGGACCGGGGCAGTCGATGGCAATGACTTCGTGACAATCGTGCCCGCTGGCGCCGAAGAGGGCCAGTACGGCAGCTATCTGGCCGTTCGCGACGCCACCACCGGAGAGTTGGGCGCGCCCGCCGAACCGGGAATGTACGAGCTTCGGTATGTCCTGCGAGAGGGCAACAAGACGCTCGCCACCGCGATGATCGAGATCACAGAACCCACCGTGACCGTCAGCGCGCCGGAAACCGCGCTGACCGGTGCGACGTTCAGCGTGTCGTGGACCGGGACCGTCAATGCGAACGATTATGTGACCATCGTCCCGGCAGGCACCGAAGAAGGCCAGTATGGCAATTACGTGGCCGTTCGCGACGATACCAGCAATGACCTTCGCGCCCCGGCCGATACAGGCCTTTATGAGGTCCGCTACATCCTGCGCGAAGGCAACAAGACGCTGGCCTCTGCGATGATCGAAATCACCGAGCCAGAGGTTACCATCAGCGCGACCGCCGAAGTGCGCGCCGGTGACAAGTTGCGCGTGACGTGGACTGGCACGGTCAGCGCGAACGATTATGTCACGCTGGTCCCGCTGGGCACCGCGGATGACAAGTACGGCCAGTATTTCTCGGTCCGCGATCTGTCGGAAAGCGACATGACCGCCCCGGCTGAAACCGGGATGTACGAAGTTCGTTATGTGCTGCGCGAAGGCAATCGGGTGCTGGCCCGTCAGCCGGTAGAGGTGCTGGTCGCCGATGCAGCGCTTGATTCGGGCGCAAGCCTGACCGCGCCGGACACCGCAGCGCCGGGTTCAACGATCGAGGTCGGTTGGAGCGTCGAAAGCGACAGCGCCGATCAGCGCATCACGCTGGCCCGCGGCAATCAGCCGATCTTTACCTGGATCACCGCCCAGAAAATCACCGGCGAGCCGCCGGTCACGATCACGTTGCCGGACGAACCGGGGGTTTACGAGCTCCGGTTCCTGGACGTGGCCAATCAGGCTGTACTGGCGCGCAAGGTAATCAAACTGGAATGACGCGCCGGTTCCTGGGGTCTTTTCCGGGAAGCCGCGAGGGTCCGGGATGACCTGATGCCAGGTCAGAGTTTTTCCAGAGCGCTTAGCGGGGTACTAACCCTGCCCCGCGACGCTACTTTGCCAATTCATAAAGCCGCTCGAATTCCTCAACGCTCATTGCCCAACCATCCGTGGCGGCTTCGTCGTTAAAGACGATCATGTCGCCTGCCTTGTATCCGGTGAGACCGGAGGTCGTCTGTATCTTCCCATCCTCCAAAGCCTTCCGCGCCCAAACCGCGTTGGTCTTTTGATAAACGCCGGGGCTTTTTTCCCGGTATGTTCGCTCAAAGACCTCCCGGTCGACCGTGTAGACATTGCCATCGTTGTTGACCAACCAATCGCCGGCACGTGCCGCCTGACTGTCGCCCCATTTGCGATAGGTGAACCCGTCCATTTCAAGGTCCAGCTGAACAGCCGTGACAAGACTGTCTTCGCGGCGTCGGAATTTCTGCAGCTTGCCCATTCGTCCGTTCCCTTTGGCGGCAGCGCCCATTTCAGCTCAAATCGAAATCCGCAGGGAAATGCTTGTCTTCGATCTTCGCTGCCGCATCCAGATCCGCAAGGTTCTTGAGCAGGGCCATGTTGTCGGGCTCGTCCATCGAGGTCAGCGCCTCCAGCACACCATCAGAGATGCCGGGCTTGAGATCGCTCACGACTTCCCGCGTCAATGAAAGGTCGAAACGCTCATAGGTGAATTGAGGTTCCCCGCAGATGTAGTCGTTCTTCAAATCGCCGATCTCCCGATCGATCTCGCGGTGGGTATGGCCGGTCGACAGCCACTGAACCATGGTTTCGACCAGCGCGCTGGTGTCGTCCATAAGCGCGAACAGTGATTGCAGCGCGCCTTTCGCGGTGATCCAGGTCGGAGCCTTTCCGGGGTCGCCGCGGCCGGTGCCGATGGAGATCACCAGCATCTTGTTCTCTCCGGTTTCCCAGCCCACGCGGAAGCCGTCGAGCGTGGCATACATGAACGCCTGCAGCGTCGGGTTGTTGAACGGGCTGACCCCGCCATCGACAAACTCGCCGACGACATCCTTCAGACCGACCGCCTGACTGATCGTGATCTCTTCCGGTTTGAAAAAGCTGGGGGCCGCGGTCGAGGCGCGCACGACACGCCAAAGCGGGAAGTCCTTGTTCGAGATCCATCGGTCGGCCTCCCCGGCGCTGTAATACCGTCCGCCGGGATTGTTGCCCAATGGCCAGGGGCTGCCCGTGTCCATCCTTTTCGTGACCACCAGAAGCCCGGTCATAAGCGAGGCGTCACCCAATGACGTGGCGTCCCCTAGGATCGACTGAAGATGCTCGGTGAGTTTCTCGTGACTGTAGCGCGGTCGCAGAATACCCTTGCGCCAGGGGCTTCGCCAAAACACCTCTTTTCCCAGCCGCAGATAGATCTCGATGACCTCGCTGACGGACATGCCGCGCGCAAGTCCTGCCGCGATGATCGCGCCGGTGGATGTGCCGGCCATCAGATCGAAGTAATGCGCAAGCCGGAACCCCTCGCCACCGCCATGCCGCTGGCGCAAGAGATCTTCGATCTGCTTCAGGTAGCTCAGCGTGACGATCCCCCGAATGCCGCCACCATCAAGCGCCAGAATGCGCTTTGGACCCGGCATCTGGTAATGCTGGTCCCGGGTAAGCTGTCTGTAGGCCATGGGTCGGTCCTCCGTCTTTCGGTCACCTGATCTGCGGGCTCGGTTCCGGCGGCCCGCCACCGGTATCGTTCGGCTCTGCAAGCCGTCTCACTCCGGCGGCACCACCTCTGCCGCTTGCCCCGGCAACCCCCTGACGCGCATTGCAACATAATCCGCGATTACCTGCCAGTCGACCGAGAGCCACAACAAGTCGCCCCCAGCGGTCGCGATGACGATACGGTCGGAACCGTCCCATGCAATCCAGTTGGCCTGCCGATCATTGCGCTCTGGGTCGCGGTATTTCTGCGGCACCGGGTTCAGCGAAAGATAGGGATCGGCGCGGCCTGCCGTGGCGTCGAAATCGAAGACATGAAGCTGCCCGTCAGAGCCCAGAACCGCAATGCGCGCGCCATCGGGCGAGAACGCGACGACCTTGCTGTCATTGGCCCGCAGCGGCAACAGGATCGGTGCGCGCTCGCCGATCAGGTCGAACAGCCGCACTTCATTGTCCGAGCGGCTTGCCGCAAGCCAGCGACCATCGGGGTGCAGATCGAGGCTGAGGGCCGACAGCCGGTCGGCGCTTTGCTCGGGCGGCACCAGCGGCGCGACGGTGCCGTCGTCGCGAACCCCGATAAGCGCGCCGTTCGACAGGCTGTAGCCAAAGCGCCAGGGATCCGGCAGGGCGACGACGCCCCCAAAGGTACGCCCCGCCTCCGCCGGCAGCTCTGCCGCGGCAACCTCGCCGCCCTTCGGCCAGAGGAAGATGCCGCGCGCCGAGGTGATCGCAAGCGTCTGGTCATCGTCGACCCAGGCAAGGCGCTCGGGGGTCACGCCAAGAGGTTCGGGGTTGAAATTCTCGAAATCGAAGGGCGAAATATCCACCCAGTTGTTCCCTATCGCGCCAATGGTACCGTCGTCGGCGACAGCAATGCTCGTCACCCCGCCAAAGGCCTCGGTCGCCCACCCCGCATGTGACATGTCATATGGCGGCGCGGTACGGTTGGTGACCACGCCGGTGTACTCGCCGCCAGCGGCGACGGTGCCGTCCACGCCCACATCGACGGCCCGAAGCTCCAGCTTTCCGCTGGCCAGCAACGCGATCTGATCAAGGATCGGATCACCCGGCTTTCGGGTCCAGATCGCCCAGCTTTGATCTGCATGGAGACTCGCGAACCTTTCGTTGTCGAGCCAGGAAAGGCGCAGGACAGGGATGGTCGGGCCATAGAAAACCTGCGGCGAGACAACCTCCAGCCCATTCGACATGTCGATCAGGCACAAGTCGAGATTGAGCTTTCCACAGGCCGCGACAACGGCTGATCCGTCCGGCGAGCGAGCCTGCACTGCCGAGCCTTCAAGTCGCGTTGGCGGAAGACGGAACCGATCAGTCGTGCCCTCAAAAACGTCGAACCCAGCTTCAGCACCGGCGAGCACTGCGTCGTTGTTGGGCCAGATCAGGCTACGGGCATTCCGGCTGGTCTGCCCAAGCAGTTCGTCTGCATCAGGGTCCGCAACGCTTTGGACGAAGATCTCGTCGGCAAGAAGACCAGACTGCGCCGTCGCGATCCGGGTCCCGTCCGGGGACACTGCCACAAGCGTGGTGCTGTCCCGAAGCTCCTGCCGCACGCAGTCACCCGTTTTGTCACAGTCCATAAGCGCACCATTGGTCGAACCATCGACGATCGCCACAATGAAGCGGTCGCCATCGGTCCAGATCGCTGTGTGGTTGGCGCGGCTGAGCGTGTAGTTGCCCGGATCCTGCAGCCAGCGCGGCTCGATCCTGCCAGCACCCAGCCCGGCGCGGTCATAAAGCGCCACGCCGCCCGAAGTGTCGATCACCAGAGCGTGGGCAGGCAAGAGCCTGAGGTCGCGGAACCCGACGAAAGCCCCCTCGGGCGGATCAAGCTGAACGGTCTGGCCGTCCGCAAACGTCATCAGACCCTCTCGCGACAAGGTGACGATCTCGCCGTTTTCATCAGAGTCGAGCGCCGCCACAGGTCCGTCATACTGCGCCAGAAGTTGCGGTGAGGCATATTCCAGAGCCGCCTGCAGCACCAGCGAGCGGGTCTCGACGGTCTGCGAAATCCCCAGCGCCCGGGCCGATGCCGCCAGCGCCTTGCCCCAGTCGTTGTCATTCATCGCGGCCAGCGAGGCGGCGGAAAGCTGGCTTTGCAGTTCGGCCTCTAGCTGCGTCTCGCGCTGGCGGGCCGACATCACCGTAACGACGAACGCGACCGCAACGATCGCGGCGGCAAGGCCCGCAAAGGCGCTGAAGCGCAGGGACTTTCGCCGGCGTTCGGCGGCGGTAGAAGCCTGGATATAGTCCGGCAATTCCGGCACCGGGTCGCGCAGGATGTCAGGCCCCCAGGCGGCCAGAAGCTCTTGCCCCTCGACCAGCGTCAGACCCCGAAGCAGCGCCGCCTTGGCTTTGCCCGACGACTCTTGTCTGACCTCAAGATACTGGCGGCAGAGCGGCACAAGGCGACTTCGGATCTCAAAAAGATGCCTTTCGTCACGGACCACTCTGCCAAGGCTTTCCCACCCCGAAATCAGGCTTTCATGCGATAGCCGCATGCCTTGCGCATCGGATGTCAGCAACCCCGCGTCCTGCAACCGTTTCGCCAGACGACCCGCAGCTGTTTTTGCGCCGAAGACCCCGTGCGGCACACGGCGGGCGACCGCAGTCACCTCGGCGGTATCGGTGCGCACCAGCGCCCGCACCAGATCTGCGAAAGCGGCGCGGTCCTCGGCGGGGGCCTTCGCCAGCACGCTGTCGCCGCGATGCGCCATGACGCCGGTCACGCCGCCAAGCGCGTCATAGGAATTGTGCGTCATCAGGTTGCCTTCACGCCGCTCGTAAAGCTCGGACAGAAGGAACTGCAAGGCGGGCAGCGCGTCGGCAGAGGCATCGGCCTCGATCCGTTCGGCCAGATCGGGCAGCGCGGTCGTAGCGCCATCGTAAGACAGACCCGCGGCGCGCGCCGGACCCACGATCATGTCGCGCAGATCCGCCCGGCTCGGCGCCCCGATGTAAAGCGTCGGCACCGGGTCGTCCGGCCCGCGCACCGCCGACAGCCCGACCAGCCGGTCGAGTGCGGGAACCTCGCCCAGCCGGTGCTGGAACTCTGCGCGCATGGTGGCGATCACGTGGACTGGTGCCGATTGGGTCACCGTTTCAAGGAAATCGCAAAACGCCCCCGCCGCGTCGGCGGGCCATTCGAAGACCTCTTCGAACTGGTCGATGACAAGGATCAGGCCCTGCGCCAGATGCGATCGGCCCTCCTCGACCGCGACCCTCTGCAAGGCCTTCTCCACTGGCGCAAGCGCGGTTTTGCCGCCCTGCGCGATCAGCGCCCCAAGCGCCGCCGGTTCGCTGAAATCGCTATCTTCCAGAACGTCGCCAAGCGCGGTTTCGGTGAACAGCGCATTGGCCAGCCCGCGAGCCCACTGGCCGTCGCCGGCCAGGACCATGCCGCCGGGCGAGGTGATCGCGTAGCGGTCGAGCATCGGCAGATCGCCCAGCCCGCCGGAATGGATGAGCCGTGGCAACAGGCCCGCGCGCACCAGCGATGACTTGCCCGATCCCGAGGCCCCGGTGATCATCATGAACCGCGCCCCGGCCAGCGCATTGGCCAGGAACCGCGCGCGGGCGCGGTCGGTTTCCCGCCTTCGGCCAAAGAAGATATCGGCATGTTCGACGTCGAACGGCAAGAGCCCGCGGAACGGTGACCCTTTGGTCCAGACGACTTCTCCCCGGCGCTCGCTTAGCCATTTGCGAATGTGCCGTTCCACCAGTGGCTCGAAATCCGCGGTCTCGTCGAAGGAATGGAACCCGGCGACGAAATGGCCCTGCTCGTTGCGGAACCAGCGGTTCCAGAACGTCAGGAAATTCTCTCGCTGTTCCTTCTCGACGGCAAGGTTGGTTTCCGAGAACAGCACGTCCTTGCGCTTGCGGTAGACCAGCACGTCAGGTTCGCGGTCGGGCGACTCGGTTGCATGGTTCAGCGCCAGCTCGAACTCGAACTCGGTGCCGGTGGGCGTGGTGCCGTCCGGGCGCCGATACTGGTCGGGCAGTGGGCTGCCAAGCCGTTTCCAGAAGACGCAGATCACGATGTCGCAATCCGAGGATTTGACGATCTGGTCCTGAAAGGTCTGGTCGGCGGTGTAATAATCCTTTTCCCAGCGGATCAGCTCGAACCGCTCGCCCGGCACAAGTTCCGCGTTGATCCGTTCGATGGCCCGCTCGACGGCTTCCCGCTCGGGCTCGACGTCCCCCGGCGAGGACAGGAACAACCGATACGTCACGGCGAGATCTCGGTCAGGCCGGTGTCCATCAGCGCCAGACTTGCGCCACCGTCCCAGAGAAAACCCCACAGCCCGCTGATCTTCACCGGCGCGTATCCGTCAACGAAGCGGTAGACATCCTGGTATTGCGGGGCGACATATTCCTCGATCAGCCCATCGCGACCAATGCGAAGGAACCCGCGCAGATCGCCCTGGCGCATCGTCGCGTAGCCGTTGCGGAACGGATAGGCATCGTCATAGACAGGCTCGACCACCACTTCGCCAAGCCGGTTGATGTAGCCCCACTTGCCACCGAGACTGACCGGCGCATAGCCTTGCGAGAACGCACGCGCGCCCTCGAACCGGTTCGGCCAAAGGACTTTTTCGGAGTTGCGATGATAATAGCCCCACCGGCCGTCCGGACCTTGCACCGCAGCCATGCCTTCGGACATCGGCTCGATGAACCGTTGCCCGGTCAAAGGCATTCGAGGGCGCGTTTCAATCTGATGACCAAGTTCAAGCAACGCGTAGCCCTCGGCCAATGGCAGGACGATCATCCTGTCTGAGATCCGGGGTGTTCCCGTGACCTCCTCGTAGATGCCAATCCGGCGGTCGACCGGATGTGGTTCGTTCAAATCGAAATAGGCCCAGCCCTCTTCGTCGCGGGCCAGGATGATGTTGTTTTCCCAATCCGCGACCTCAAGGAAAATCGGCGGGGTGCGGGGCCAGCCCACCGGATCGATCATCAACCAGGCATCGCCCGACATGACAGCAGCAAGCCCCGTTCGGTAGGGCTTGAAATCTGCAAGTAGCAGGTGTTGCGAGTTCTGTACTGTCGGTAGCGAATACTCGCCATTTGCCGTCGATGCGCCCGCCCCATCGCCGGTCTTCACCTTTGCGGATGACCTCGAATACGGGATCATAGACCAGCACCCCTTGACCGTTCACAAGCCCCCAAAGGCCGCCCAATTGCACCGGGGCGAGGCCGTCGTAAAAGGTGCCGGCCTCTTCGAATTGCGGCGGGATCACCAGTTCCTGCGCATTGGCCAAACCGCCTGCCATCGCGGACACAAAACCCAGACGCCAAGATGTTCGCCTGCACCCCTAGCATCTTGGCTGGAATGGCCGGATCGTGGCCGGATAGGTGTTGGGGCGGAACATCAGGATAGAGATATCGCGCGACGCAACCTCGCGGCCATCGGCAAGCTCCAGCACGATCCGCAGATCGTGGTTCGAGCTTTTGGCAGCGTCGAGCGTGATTTGCCAGCGCGAGACCTGCCCGGCATAGATCGTCGAATTGATCGGAAACGGTATCCGGTAGCTGTCGCGATGCTCTTCCAACTGAAATGGCCGCCCGCCGGCGATCTCCAGCAACTCGCCGCCCTCGCATTCGGCCCGTGACATGAATGACCCCAATGGCACCAACCCGTCAAACGGTGCTTCGGTCCGGTGCGCGCCGCCATCATCATCGGTCCAGTCGTAGCTGACCGCGCCGACGGCCCGGATCCCAAACCCCGCAGCGATGCTCGGATCGTATTCGGCTCGGCTCGTCACCACGTAATCCGCCAGCCCGCCAAGCCGACCGTCGCGTTTCAGCTGATCAAGACAACTAAGCCCATTGCGGTCCTGACAGATGGTCGCAAGGCCCTCGATCTGATCCCCGGGCAGGCCGTTCGCCTCGATCGCCGGAACGAAGGAAAAGGAATGCACAGAAGCGACCTCGCCGATCTCCAGCGAAAACGGCGCGCCCGCCTGCCCGGTCGCCGGGTTCTCGAACCGCGCCGTCAGAACGGCGTTCTCGGCGGGCCCCCAGCCGTAATTCTCGATCGAGAACTCCACATTCTGCGGACTCAGCGGTTTCAGTTCCAGCGATTGCAGCTTCGGCTGCCGATCTACCCGGCTGCGCATCACCTCCAGGTAGCCGCCAATCACCGACAGCGGCGGACCGTCCTGGTTCTCCAACCCGAATTGAAGCGGCAGCGTCTTTATGTGGCCCTCGTAGTAGTTGAGGAAATTGTAGGCCCCCAGCCCGGTGCGGTCCCAGTCAAAGCCGATCGGGTCCTGGATCACGATATTTGCCCGGCCGCGCCAGATGTCGAGCATTTCCGGTGCGTCGGGAACGATCTCAAGCCGGTCAGAGCGCGAGACAGCCGTGTAGCCGAAAGACGGCGGCCCGGCATAGCAACAGAACTCGGCCGGTCCCCCGACCGAGACGCTGATCGCCGCACCTGCGATCGCTGGTCTTGCCTGCACGCGGTGCAGCGTCGCGAATGTGTCCGACCCGCCCGGCCGCACCGGGCCGACGCGCGCACCATCGGACCAGACGGCGCTGTAATGCACCCCGTCCGGCGCGCGCACCTCACCCGCGCCGTGGCGCGCACCCATGCGAAATCCACCCCGGTAGGTTTCGCCGGTTGCCGCGACGTAAAGGCCGGTACCGTCGATCCGGCCAGCCCGGAACGCCCCGGCGTAGCTGTCGCCGCCCGGCATCCGGATGACACCTTCACCTTCCATCAGCCCCGCCCGCCAGCCGCCGTCATAGCGCAGGCCCGAGCGTTCCACGAACGTCCCCTGCCCCTCTGGCCGGCCCGCGCGCAACGTACCGCGGTACTGCGCGACAATCGTCTCGCGGCCATAGCGCAGCGCGCCGGTCTCTCGCCAGGTCAGCACGCCCTGTCCCTCGGCGACGCCTGCACCCTGCGCCTCGGGGTCCACTGGTTCCCAGAAAAGCTCGAAATCTCGGGCGGCAAACGGATCGAAAACCTCGTAGACCCGGCGTTCGAGCAGGCCGCGCTGGCCATTCCACACCAGCTGGACAAGTTGCCGCTTTGCCCCCGGCCCAAGGCTGGCACGAGGTCCGGTGCGGCAGGTTCCGGCAGCGCCCGCACATCGCCCGCATCGGCCGCTATCGCAGCGACATGCTGGCCAATCAGGACCATACTCACCAGTAACCCCAGCACCAACGCCCTCATGGTCCGGTCACCCACGTTGCTAAATTTCCAGTCTCTTGTATCATTAAATCCGCGAATAAAGGAGCCCTTAGCCTGATGTTTTTGCACCGAAAGCTGCGGCGGGGTCTTAGCGTGGCGCTCGCGGTTCTGGCGCTGGCTCTTGGCACGGCATCTGTGGCGCAGAACAGGCTTCTGGCGACCGCTTGGGATCCCGAGGTGATAGACGCCGCCATCGCCAAAGAGGCGCCCCATGCGGCTGCCGTCGCCTCTGTCACCGGCATCACGGTGCCGCATCACCTGCTGGCAGCCGATCTGATCGCGCGCGGGGTGCTGGCGGCGAAGGGCGCGCGGGTTGACCGCATCCTGCTGATCGCCCCTGATCACTTCCGACGCCTCAAGACCCCGTTCGGCGTGACAACCACCGGGATCGAGACCGTCTTTGGCCCCCTGCCGATGGCGGGCGATCTGGCCAAGTCTCTGCTGTCCGATCCGGCCTTCTCCGCCACTGGCGACGGCGGCGACGAACATTCCATCCATGCGGTCACGCCCTTCATCGCCCGGCTTTTTCCGGGGGTCGAACTGACTGCGATCACCACCGCGCGCGGATCCACCCGCACCGACTGGGATCACGCCGTGTCGCGCATTGCGCCGTTGCTGACACCCGGCACCCTTGTCGTGCAATCGACGGATTATTCGCATTTCCTGCCTGTCTCTCAGGCCATCCTGCGCGATCAGGAAACGCTTGCCGCCATCGCGTCCGGCGACCCCGAGGCGATGCTGGCCCTCGCCCAGCCCGCCCATTTCGACAGTATGGCGGCGCAATATATCCAGATGGCCCTGCAAGCCGGGCAAGGTGCGGCCCCGGTGATCCTCGGCAACCGCAACGCACATTTCTACACCTCGTTTGCTGATCCCGGACCGACGACAAGCTACATCGTCACCGCCTTCACGACCGATCCCGGCGAGGCGACGCGCTTTGACTACCCCGACCAGAGTGTCACGCTGATCGGCGGCGACACCTACCTCGGTCGCGGCTGGTGGGACCGGCTGACCAGCCCGAACGGAGCCGCCAATATTGCGGCACAGGTTCGCGCGCTGACCCATGATCGCCCGCTGATCCTGAACCTGGAAGGCGTGCTTTTGCCAGACCGGCCCGCCGGAGCTAACCGGGCCCAGCATTTCATGCGCGCCGATCTGGCGCTACCTGTGCTGACGCAGTTGAACCTTGCCGGGGCCGTGCTTGCCAACAACCACGCACAGGATTTCGGCGCGGACGGCGCGGCGATCAGCTTGTCGCTGCTATCGGAGGCCGGGATCACCGCGCTCGATCACGGCGAGATTGCGGATATCGGTCCGTTCCGGGTACTGCCCCTCACCTTCAAGCGCGGCTATTTCCGCGATCACCCGGTGGTCCGCTCGACAGAAGATCTGGGTGCATTCTGCACTCTCCCAGCCACGCCGCCGCTGGTCGCGGTCGTCCATTGGGGCGGCGACTACGTTAACATGGCCAGCCCTTTCGAGGCAGAGGTGTTAGACGCGCTGGCCAGATGCGGCGTGTCCGCCGTGGTCGGGTCGCATTCGCACCTGGCCTCGACCACCATCACCGCCCATGCGGGCGGCGCGCTGCAGGCGGTGTTTTCGACCGGCAACCTGCTTTTCGACCAGACCGGCCCCGTCGTGTCGGGCGCTTTGGCAGAGATCCGGGTGCTGGAAACCGGCAATGTCGCCTTGCGGCTGATCCCGATCCCCAACCTCTACGAGACCCGATGATCCGGCTTTTCCTCCTGCTTCTGGCAATCCCGGCGGCGCTTCAGGCCCAGGACATGGAACCGATCAACATCGAAGCGATCCGCGCGGCAATCGTGGCCGAGGCGCCCGCCTGGGAGCCGCCCAAGGGCGTCACCGGGATCACGGTGCCGCATCACCTTGCGGCACCCGACCTGATCGCGCGCGGCTTCTGGGCTGCTTCGGCGGGCGAGTATGACCGGATCGTCCTGCTGGCGCCGGATCACTTCCGTGCCGTCGACACGGCCTTTGCGACCAGTGCCGCCACGCTGCCTTCACCGGTGGGCGCGGTGAGAATGGACGAAACCGGCGTCGCCAGCCTGTTGGCTCATGCGCCACTTTTCGGACCCCACCCCGATCTGGCGGCAGAACATGCCGTGACCGCACTCGTGCCCTTCCTTGCGCATTTTTTCCCCGGCGTCCCGGTCGTGCCGGTCATCTCTTCGGGCCACGCGCAGCCGCCGGATATGCAAGCGGCGGTCGAGGCGCTTCTTCCGCTCGTCGGACCCCGAACGCTGATCGTGCAATCGACTGATTTTTCGCACTACCTGCCCGAAGGCGAGGCCGCGCAGAGGGATCAAGAGACTCTGGCCCTGATCGCTGCGGGCGGCACGGATGAGTTGTCCCAACTCACACAGCCCGGCCATCTCGACGCTCTCGCCGCTCTGGTCTTGCAGATGGGCATCCAGGCCCGCCAGTTCGGCGCAGCAGCCGCCGTGATCGGCAACCGGAATTCGGCCGATTACAGCGGCGGGACGGGCAGCACGACCAGCTACATCGTAGCCGCCTGGCATCCTGACCCCATGGCGCTCAGCCGGCTGGATTACGCGGATCAGACCCGCATCATCTTCGGCGGTGACACGCTGCTTGGCCGCTACCTGACGCCGACTATCGCGGACGCGGCAACGCTCGCGCCGATCCTGCAGGCGATGCAAGAGGCAACCGGCGGCGCGCCGCTGGTCCTGAACCTTGAAGGCGTGGTCACCGACACACCGGTGCCGAACGCGCCGCCCGGCGCGCATCTGATGAACGCTGATCTTGCGCTGCCGATCCTTCGCTACATGGGTGTCAAGGCGGCGGGGCTCGCCAACAACCATGCCTATGATTTCGGCGACGAAGGTGCGGCACTCACCCGCGCCGTTCTGGACGAGGCGGCGATCACCCCTCTGCCGCATGGCTCTGTGACCGACCTTGGCCCCTTGCGGATCATGGCGCTGAACACGGTGCCGGGGCCTGCGCCGCTGTTCGGCGCCGGGTCCGCGCCGACAGACCTTTGCGATACCGCCGCCGCGCCGCCGATTGTCGCCTTTGTCCATTGGGGCGAGGAGTACACGCCGCTTGCTGGCCCCACAGAGGAGAAACTTGCAGAGACGCTGGCCGATTGTGGGTTTTCCGCCGTCATCGGATCCCACAGCCACGCCGCCAGCCCGCGGGTCCGCGTCGCCAGTGGCCGAATGCCCTGGGTCTTCTCGCTCGGCAATCTGCTGTTCGATCAGGCCAAGGTGCGCGAGGTCAGCGGCGCGCTGGCCGAGGTCCGCCTCTTCCGTCAGGGGACGGTCGCGCTACGGCTGATCCCGATCCCGAACTACTTTGAAACGGCGCGCATCCAACTTGACGCAGAACGATAGCTCAGTTCCCCCAGATATCCGCCATCTTGAAATAGGTCAGATCAACCGGCCGCGAAGCCACCTCGCGCCCGTCGGCGAGTTGCAGGACGATCTGGAACTGGTGACGCGACGCCATCGCCGCATCGATCTGGAACGACCAGCGGCTGATCATCCCCGGCGCGACCGTAGCGTTCATCGGAAATGGAACGTGGTAATTCTGCGCATTGGCCTGCAACACGAACGGATCGGGATACTCGAATATCTCGTCGCCACCTTCGGCGCAGGTCATGATGCGCTCAAAGCTGCCCAATCGCACGGGAAGGCGCAGCGGCGAAGATTTTCTATGCGAGGCTCCTGCCGCATCTTGCCAGACGTAATCGAGCGAGCCGACGAAATCCGCGCCGATAAAGGCATCACCGCTCATGTCGGTGCTGACATAGATCGCCTCTGCGACCTCTCCGAATATGCCACTTCTCTTCAGCGCTTCCGCGCAGGCAAAGAAATCGCGCGACGGGCAATTCTGGACCTCGGACAACCGCGCGATATCCACACCGATCTGCTGAAGTCCGCCAGCAAAATCGATCTCTGCCTGCGGCCAGCCGTCTGTCACCGGAGCCGAGAAAACGGGCGAAGCAGCCCCTCCGGCCGGACGCACAAAGCTTCCGCCGATTTGCGCATTGATCGGCTGCGACCAGCCGTAATTCTTGAACCTGAACTCTGAATAGATCGTCGGTTTGGGGCAGCCATCACTGGCGATTGCCACTTCCATCGCGGGTTCCAGATCGGGAATGCTCGCGCTTACAGCTACGTATCCTCCCACGACATGCAGCGGCCACCCGCCTGAGTTTTCAAAGCTCAGATCGAAACTGGCAGGCTGATGAAGCCCGTCGGCATAGTCATGCGGTTCACCCCAGATCGAGGATACCCAGAGCGGTTCTTGCCCCCGCCAGCGTTCCATGAAGCCTTCGCCCCCGGGATAGACATGCAGAACGCTGCCCTCGGAATAGCTGTCGTAAAGCATCATTCCGCCCGGATAGACCCCCGGCGGCAGAGTCCGGTTCACAGCGATGCCGATCCTGGCATCGTCGTGTTGACGCTGCTGCACCTGTACCACATGGGCGATCCCGCCCGGTCCGGGGATCGGATCGCGCCCGCCCGACAGCTCGCGTCCATCGGCCCAGATCGACAGGTAGCTGCGCCCGTCCGGCGGGAACACCCGGTGCGGACCCTGGCGCAGACCCGCCACAAACTGTCCGGCGAACACGGTGCCGCCCGGATCGGTCAGGCGCCCCTCGCCGTCCGGCACGCCCGCTGCGAACGATCCCGAATATTCGCCACCATCGGGCCAGCGCAGATGCCCCTGCCCCGACATCATGCCGTCCTGCCATGTGCCACGATAACCCGCGCCCGACCGCAGCCAGAGCATGCCTAGCCCATGCGGCTTGCCGTCCCTAATGCCGCCATCGTAAAGCGCGACGGCTTGCGACATGTCATAAGAGGCCGCCCCCGGCACCCGCCAGATCAACCGGCCGAGCCCCTCCGGGCGCGGCTGCCAGGTCAGGGAAAGCCCGGCGTCGGGGAAGAGGTCAAGCACCTCGATCTTTTCTCGCGCGAGCGTTCGTTCGGCGGGATCCCACATAAGCTGCGACAGTATGCGCGTTCGCGCCTCGCCTGGGCTGGGTAGTGACAGCTCGGCACCGGGCTCGTCGATCTTCAGGGGGATCAGCTCTTGTGCCGCGACGCATAGCGGCAGTAACGCCAGAAAAACCACTGCCAATCGGGTCGGAACGGACTTGACCATTGCATCCTCCACCAAAGGTTACGCCAGGTAAAGCTTAACATATTCCTTTCCGCTGTCACCCATTCTACGCGTGGAGAGAGGCGCAGATGACATTGCCATAATCGGCAAGGAGCCTCATCGAACTCTGGTCCTGCAAGAAGACCGACAGTTGGACGACAACCGCTCCCCGTCCTGCCGGCATAGCAGTGACCTGGCGTACAGAATGCACCGTCACCGCCTCGGGATGGCTCCTCCTTAGCCGACGCGCCAGCATCTTCACCCGATCGGTCGTCTGCGGTGGCCCCGCTTTGACGCGGGCGCCTATTCTGCCGCGGTCAGGCTCTCTTGCGGTCCCGCCGTCACCCGGCAGGCCGAGAACTTGAACTCGGGGATCTTGCCGTAGGGATCAAGCGCCGGGTTGGTCAGGATGTTGGCCGCCGCCTCGACATAGGCGAAGGGCAGGAACACCATATCCTCGGCCACCGCGCGGTCGGCGCGGGCCATGATCGAGATCGAACCGCGCCGTGTTTCCAGCGTGATCATTCCGCCCGGCTCGACGCCAAGCTTGCGCAGCGTCTTGGGATGCAGCGAGGCATTGGCCTCGGGTTCCGCCCAGTCCAGCACGGTGGAGCGGCGGGTCATCGACCCGGTATGCCAATGTTCCAGCTGCCGTCCCGGTGGTCAGGATCATCGGGTAATCGGCATCCGGTGTCTCGGCCGGGGCGGTGACATTCGCAGGCGTGAACCGCGCGCGGCCATCCTTGCGCGGGAAACCATCGGCGAAGACGATCGGCTGACCGGGATCTTCCGGCGACAGGCTCGGGATAGGTCACGGCGGCCTTTTCCAGACGCTCCCAGGTGATGTTGTCGAAGCTTTTCATGTTGATCTTCATCTCGGCGAAGACCTGCTTGGGATGGGTATAGTCCCAGTTCAGCCCCAGCCGCTTGGCAAGCTCGGTGGTGATCCACCAATCCTCGCGTGCCTCGCCCGGCGGTGGCACGGCGGGGCGGCCCATCTGGACCTGACGGTTGGTGTTGGTCACGGTGCCGGTCTTTTCCGGCCAGGCCGAGGACGGCAGCACGACATCGGCGTAGTTGGCGGTTTCGGTCAGGAAGATGTCCTGCACCACGAGATGATCGAGTTTCGCCAGCGCATCGCGGGCATGTTCGACATCGGGGTCGGACATCGCCGGGTTCTCGCCCAGGATATACATGCCCTTGATGTCGCCCGCATGGATCGCATCCATGATCTCGACCACGGTCAGGCCCTTTTCGCCCGAGAAATCGCCGGTGCCCCAGACATCGGTGAAGGCCTTGCGCACGCCTTCGTCGGTGACGGTCTGGTAGTCCGGCAGGAACATCGGGATGAGGCCCGCGTCAGAGGCGCCCTGCACGTTGTTCTGGCCGCGCAACGGATGCAGGCCAGTGCCGGGGCGACCGACCTGGCCGGTCATCAGCGCAAGGCTGATCAGGCAGCGCGAATTATCAGTGCCGTGGATATGCTGGGAAATCCCCATGCCCCAGAAGATCATCCCCGCCTTGGCCCCGGCAAAGGTGCGGGCGACATCGCGCAGTACGTCGGCCTCGATGCCGCAAAGCGGCGCCATCTTTTCGGGCGTGAAGTCCTTGAGGTGCTCTTTCATCGCCTCCCAGTTCTCGGTGAAGCCGGCAATGTATTGCTCGTCGTAGAGCTTTTCCTCGACGATCACATTCATGATCGCGTTCAGCATCGCCACGTCGGTGCCGGGACGGAATTGCAGCATATGGCTGGCGAACCGGCGCAGACCGACGCCGCGCGGGTCCATGACGATCAGCTTGCCGCCGCGCTTGGTGAACTGCTTGAAATAGGTCGCGGCGACCGGATGGTTCTCGACCGGGTTGGCGCCGATGACGATGGCGACATCGGCATTCTCGATCTCGTTGAACGTCGCCGTGACAGCGCCGGAGCCGACGTTTTCCAGCAGCGCGGCAACCGACGACGCATGGCAAAGCCGCGTGCAGTGATCGACGTTGTTGTGCTTGAACGCCTGACGGATCAGCTTCTGGAACAGATACGCCTCTTCGTTCGAGCATTTGGCAGAGCCGAAGCCGGCAATCTCTTTGCCGCGCCCCTTCATGCCGTTGGCCGCGACGTCCAGCGCCTCGTCCCATGTCGCTTCGCGGAAATGTGTCATCAGGTTCGCCGGATCGACGTTCAGCCCCTTGGCGGGCGCATCGTCGCGGCGGATCAGCGGTTTGGTCAGGCGGTGCGGATGGTGGATATAGTCAAAGCCAAAGCGGCCCTTGACGCAAAGCCGGTTTTCGTTGGCCGGGCCATCGACGCCGTCGACCCAGGCGATCTTGTCGTCCTTGACCTTGAACGACAACTGACACCCGACGCCGCAGAACGGGCAGACGCTTTCAACTTCGCGGTCGAAATCCTTGCTGGTGCCGTGGCCGGCCTCATCCAGCACGGTCGCGGGCATCAGCGCGCCGGTCGGGCAGGCCTGCACGCATTCGCCGCAGGCCACACAGGTGGAGGCGCCCATCGGATCGTCGAAATCGAAGGTGATCTTGGCGTCATGGCCACGGCCCGACATGCCGATCACGTCATTGACCTGCACTTCGCGGCAGGCGCGGACGCAGAGGTTGCAATGGATGCAGGCATCGAGATTGACCGACATCGCCAGATGCGAGGCATCGAGCAGCGGAATGCGCTGTTTCTCGATCTTCGGAAAGCGGCTGTCGCTGACGCCCTGCATCTCGGCCATGTCCCAGAAATGCGAGGCGCGGTCATGCGCTTCTTCTTTGGGCGGCTGATCGGCCACCAGCATCTCGATCACCATCTTGCGGGCGGTCTTGGCGCGGGCGGATTGCGACTTCACCACCATGCCTTCGGTCGGTGTGCGGATGCAGGACGCGGCCAGCACCCGCTCGCCGTCGATCTCGACCATGCAGGCGCGGCAGTTGCCGTCAGACCGGTAGCCCGGCGCTGGTTTGTGGCAGAGATGCGGGATGATGATGCCGCGACCGTTGGCGACTTCCCAGATGGTCTGGCCGGGTTCGGCGGTGACGTCTTTGCCGTCGAGTGAGAATGTGATCGGTTTCGTCATGGCTTACACCTCATCCGCAAAGTGTTTCATCGTCAGCCGGATCGGGTTCGGCGCGGCCTGCCCCAACCCGCAGATCGAGGCATCGACCATCGCCGTGCACAGCTCTTCCAGCAAGCGGCTGATCCCATTTGTCGGCCTGCATCAGCTTCACGGCCTTTTCGCAGCCGACCCGGCAGGGCGTGCATTGGCCGCAGCTTTCATCCTCAAAGAACCGCAGCATGTTCAGTGCGGCATCGCGGGCGCGGTCCTTGTCGGACAGCACGACGATCGCGGCAGAGCCGATGAAGGTGCCATGCGGTTGCAACGTGTCGAAATCCATCGGGATGTCGTTCATGCTGGCAGGCAACAGACCCGCCGAGGGGCCGCCGGGCTGATAGGCCTTGAACGTGTGGCCATCGAGCATCCCGCCGCAGGCCGCGATGATATCCGTGATGGTCGAGCCGGCAGGCAGCAGATGCACGCCGGGGTTCTTCACCCGGCCCGAGACCGAGTAAGAGCGCAGGCCCTTGCGGCCATTCTTTTCAGTGCTGCTCAGGACTTCCGGGCCTTCGCGGCAGATCCGCGCGACCCAGTGCAGCGTCTCGACGTTATGCACCAGTGTCGGGCGGTCGAAGATGCCGACCTGCGCCACGAAAGGCGGGCGGTGGCGCGGCATGCCGCGTTTGCCCTCGATCGACTCGATCATCGCGCTTTCTTCGCCGCAGATATAAGCGCCTGCGCCGCGGCGCAGGTCGATATAGCCGGGCTTGACGATGCCGGCCTTCTCAAGTGCTGCGATTTCGTTGGCCAGAATGTGCAGCACCGCCGGGTATTCGTCGCGCATGTAGATAAAGCAGGTTTCCGCCTCGACCGCCCAGGCTGCGATCAGCATGCCCTCAAGGAACAGATGCGGCGTGCGTTCCAGATAGTAGCGGTCCTTGAACGTGCCCGGCTCGCCCTCATCGCCGTTCACAGCCAGATAGCGCGGGCCCTTTTCGGCGCGCACAAAGCACCACTTCTTGCCAGACGGGAACCCTGCCCCGCCAAGACCGCGCAGCCCAGAGGCCAGAACCTTGTCCTGCACCTCTTCGGGCGTCGCGGACCCGCCGCGCAGGATCGGCAAGTGCCTTGTAGCCGCCGCCGGCCTGATAGGTCGGCAAAGGTTTCATAGTCCGGGATATGCGCGTGGGTGTCCTCGGCGGCAATCGCCGCCTGCACCTTTTCCGGCGTCGCATGGTCGATATGGTTGTGGCCGATCTCCAGCACCGGCGCGGTGTCGCAGCGGCCCATGCAGGGCGCGCGCAGGACGCGCACTTTTGCCGGGTCCAGCCCATTTTCAAGGGCCGCCTTCAGCGCGCTGCGCACCGGCCAGTTCGCACGACAGGCTGTCGCAAACCCGGATGGTCAGGTCGGGCGGCGGGGTCTCGCCTTCTTTGACCACGTCGAAATGCGCATAGAAGGTCGCGACCTCATAAATCTCGGCCTGCGACATGCGCATTTCCTCGGCCAAGGCCCGCAGATGAGCGGCGGAAAGGCAGCCGTATTCGTCCTGAATAAGATGCAGAAACTCGATCAGCAGATCACGGCGGCGCGGGCGGTCGCCCAGCAGCGCGCGAACCTCGGCCAGCGCAGCATCGTCAAATTGGCGGCCCTTGGGCGTCTGACGCCCCTTGCCCTTGCCCGATTTCCAGACACCTGGCTTCGTGTTCTGAACGTTCATGTGGACCTCCCCGAATCGCCCGCGCTTTATCGCAGGATTTCGTTATAGTTTCCAATACCACTATTGGAATGCATCATTTGTTTTGGTTATAACGAAGCCCGCACCGCAAGCCGCAACGCCTGCACCATCGGCAGGGGCGGGGTCTGGTCCTTGATCGACAGGCCGATCGTGTGGGTGACCACCGGATCGACCAGCGGCAGTTGCACGGTGACACCTCGGGCCAGAAACGTCTCTGCGACATCCATCGGCGCGATCGTCGCGGCATTGCCGCTGGCGACCTGCGCCAGCACGGCGGTGAAATCGCTCGCCTCCATCACCACGGTCGGAACCGCTTGGATACGCTCGAAAACATCGTCCAGAAACTGCCGGTTCCGCATGTCGCGGGTCAGCAGACACAGCGGCAAGCCCGCCGCCTCGGCCCATGTCGCCTGCCCGCCTTTGCGCGGCGCAAGCGCCTCGGGCGCGATCAGCACATAGCTTTCGTCATAAAGCTTTTCGGTGGTTTCGGGGTCGGCATCCTCGAAATACATCATCCCGGCATCGAGCGAAAAATCGTTCAGCCGGATCTCGATCAGCCGCGTCGACAGTGAATGAATTTCAATCGACAGGTTCGGATGCCGCTGCCGCAATTGCGACGATACCTTGGCCGCGAACGGCAAGGCCGTCGGGATCACGCCAACCGCCAGCTTGCCATTCAGGTTCGATGTTGAGCGCGTCGATCTCCTGCCGCATCCCCTCGACATCGGCCAGCACCTTGCGCGCCCATTTCAGCACCACCTCGCCTTCGCGGGTGAAGCCCAGAAACGTATTGCCGCGCCGCACCAGCGGCAGCGCAAAGCCTTCCTCCATCTTGCGGATGCGGGCCGAAAAGGCGGGCTGCGAAATCCCGCAATCATCGGCGGCGCGCGAAAAGTGCTTGTGCCGCGACAACGAGACAAGCAATTGCAGATCGCGGATATCGGCCATTCGTCCCCCGGCTTTCCGTTTGCCATTCCCGGCCACGGCCACATAATTTCAGCCCAACGATAGGATTTGCCTGAAAAATCTTCCAGTCAATTCGACCCGGAGGCGACAATGCTGCCAGCCACGATGAACACAATCGAAATGCGCGAACCGGGCAAGCCCGAGGTTCTGGAAATCGGCACCCGCCCGCTGCCCGACCTGCGCGAAACCGAAGTGCTGGTGCGCGTGATCGCCGCTGGTGTCAACGGTCCCGATCTGGTGCAACGGCGCGGCCATTATCCGCCGCCCAAGGGGGCCTCTGATCTTTTGGGGCTGGAAGTGTCGGGTGAGGTTGTTGCGGTCGGGCGAAGGTCGCATGGCTGGTCGGTCGGTGACAAGCTCTGCGCGCTGACCAATGGCGGCGGCTATGCCGAATATGTCGCCGTGGATGCCACCCATTGCCTGCCGATCCCCGACGGGGTCTCGGACATAGACGCGGCCGGCCTGTGCGAAACCTATTTCACGGTCTGGAGCAATCTGTTCTTCGAGCAGAAGATAACGCCGGGCGAGTCTTGCTGGTGCATGGCGGTGCGGGCGGCATCGGATCAACCGCGGTTCAACTGGGCAGCCAGCTTGGCTACCGCGTCTTCACCACCTGCGCCAATGCCGAGGATTGCGCCTATGCGACGGGCCTGGGTGCCGAACGCGCGATCAACTTCCACGACGAGGATTTCGTCGAGATCGTGCGCGAGGCGGGCGGCGCCAATCTGATCCTCGACATCATCGGCGGCGATTATGTCGCGCGCAACATCAAGGCGGCGCGGCGCGATGCGCGGATCGTGCAACTGGCGTTCAATGCCGGATCGAAGGTCGAGATCAACCTGATGCCGATCATGCTGAAACGGCTGATCTATACCGGCTCGACCCTGCGCTCGCGCCCCGAAGCGTTCAAAAGCGCCGTAGCGGTGGATCTGCGAAAATCGGTCTGGCCGCTTTTTGCCGAAGGCGGGCTGGCGGCGCAGACCCACAAGGTCTTTCCGTTCAAGGACGCCGCGCAAGCCCATGAAATGATGGAGAAAGCCAGCCACGGGGCAAGATCCTGCTGTCCCCAACAGCCTGACGGCTATTTGTCAGCCCCCCAGACCCCTACCGTGAACTGTTTCTCGTGCGTGACATCCAGTTTCGGGGGCTTGCCGGGCTCGGTTCGAACTCTCGGCCGCCGGCAACATCGCCCAGCCCCGCTTTGGCAAAAAAGCCCTTGACCTCATAGACCCGCTTGCCCGCATGTGTTCGGCCCAGAACCTTGAGCGTTTTCGGGTCGGCAAAGGTCACATCGGGGATCTTGTCGATGCAATCGGCCAGAATGTCATCCTCATCCCCGTCATGGGTCAGGAACACATCCTCGGGCCGCTGCGCCTCGACATTGATCTTGCGATAGCGGCCCAGCCGCCGCATGCAGTCCATGTCCAGAACCGTCAGCTGACCATTCCAGCCGAAGGCCACCGTCTTCGGGCGTTCGCCATAAGCCACGCTGTTGTCCAGAAACTCGAAATGGATCTTCTGCCGTTCCTTGTTCACCCAGGTGAAGAACAGCTGCGGCATGCCGGTATAGGCCTCGATATTGTGGAACAGCAGGTCATCGACGGCCTTGTAGCGCCCGGTCGTCGATGCCGCGTTTCCAGGCGCGTTCCACCGTGTCGGGCGGCGGCGTGATCATGAAGAACATGAACACCCGGTCGCCAAACCGGCTGAGCAAACGGCCATCGGCCTGCTGTTTCGGTGACAGCACGAAACTGTCGAACCGGAACCGGTCGATCAGAAGATGCGGCATCTCCTGCGCGCGTGGCTTTCTCCTCCATGTAGCGGTCGAGCTTCTTGTCGATGATCTCCAGCTCCTGCCCGGTCAGCATCGCGGCGTATTTGAAATCGTCGCCAAGGCTTTCGTAATCCAGCAGGAACTTCCGCCAGTAATCCGGGCTGACCAGCGCGAAGTCCTGCCACGGCACGCCCAGCCGCTCTGCCAGATCGCGCTGCAACGGGCGGATCGTGCTTTTGCCCGCGCCCGACGCGCCTTTGACATTCATCACGACCGGTGCGTCCTGATAGGGCAGCAGGCGGTAGCCTTCCGCCTCTGCCGCCTTCACGAATCATTGGCGTGATCCATTCGCCCAGCTTCTGGCTGCCATAGGAATTGCACACCCAGTTCGCCAGCCAGCCGCACGATCAGCGCTTTGTCGGCCAACAGCCGTCCGCGTTGCCCCACGATGCCGCCGACGATAGCCTGCAATCCGCGCAGGCAGGCAAGCTGCAACTCTGGCATCTGCCCCTCTGTCGCAGATTGCCATTCTTCCAGCGCCAGAAGTTCCGGCGCGCGGGTCGCGACCGGTGCTGCCGCTTTCTTCCCGAGAAGCCGCGACAGAAAACCCGACGGCTCCGCCGCTGGCGCGCTGCTTCGCGCAAAGACATCGCGGTCCAGTATCGCGCCCAGCTGAGTTTCCACCTCGGATCGCAGCGCGCTGAAGCGTTCCTCCAATTCAGGCAATTGCGGCTGCACATGGCCTTCCAGAATACGCTGCTGCCATGCTGCGCAGGTTCAGGCCAAGCTCTTCATAGCTCGGCCCATCGGGCACAAAGAGATCCGCCGTCACCCGGATCAGGATCTCGTGCACCGCAAGCCGGCTGACCTTGAACGCCACCATGTCCTGCGGTTTCAACCCGCAAAAACTGGCGGCCTCTTTCGCGGCGGGATAGTCGACATCCGAATTTTCCGGCGCTGTAAAGCGTGACCTGCGGCATCAGCCTGCCGGGTATCTCCGACGTCAGGCCGGGATTCCAGGCATCGATATTGCGGCTTCGATTTGGCCATCGGTCATCTTCCTGTCAGCGCGCCCGCCTGAAACGGGTTCGGGACGGCAGACCCTGCCGTCCCGACTGGTGTTATCGGCCGCCCGGTTTCCGGGCGACAGGTCAAGCGTCGCTGGCCTTGCGGCCGCTCATCTTGTCCCTGATCACCTTGAACAGCGGCAGCAGGATCAGGATGATCGCGACGATCGTGATCGGCCCGGCAATCGGACGGGTGAAGAAGATCGACGAATCACCCGACGACAACAGCAGCGACTGGCGCAAGGTCGGCTCGGCGATTGGGCCCAGCACGATGGCCAGAACCGCAGGCGCCAGCGGATAGTCGAACTTGCGCAGGAAGAACGCGCTAAGCCCGAAGCCGATCATCAGCCAGACGTCGTGCATGTCGTTCGTCGCCGCATAGCCGCCGACGATCGACAGCACGAAGATCATCGGCGCCAGAATGGTGAACGGCATCCGCAGCATCCAGATGAACAGCGGGATGAACGACAGGTTGATCACCAGCGCAAAGAAGTTCGACACATAGAACGACCCGATCAGACCCCAGACAAACTCCGGCTGGTCGGTGAACAGCCGCGGACCGGGTGTCAGGCCCCAGATCACCATGCCGCCCAGCAGGATCGCCGTGGTCGGCGAGCCCGGAATGCCCAGCGTCAGCATCGGCAGCATCGAGCCGGTCGAGGCCGAGTTGTTGGCCGCCTCGGGTGCCGCGACGCCATCCGGGTTGCCCTTGCCGTAGCTGTCGGGATTGCGCGAGGTCAGCTTGGTGACGCCATAGGCCATCAACGAGCCAGGCGTCGCGCCCGCCGCCGGCAGGATGCCGACGAAGAAGCCCAGGAACGAGCCGATCGACATGCCTTTCCAGCCAGTTTGAGGCAATCCTTGGTGTCGTTCACGACGCCTTTCACGCTCATCTTGGCCTCGGTCGAGGTGATCTTGCCGCGTGTGGTGTCGATGGTCCAAAGCATCTCGCCGATGCCGTAGACGCCGATGGCGAGCACCAGAAAGTTGATGCCGTGCAGGAAGCCGGAAATCTCGAAGAAGACCAGACGCGGCGCGCCGGAAATCTCGTCGAACCCGACCGCGGCAAAGACCAGGCCAAGGCAGATCGACAGGATCGTTTTCGGAATGTCGTCGCCGCCAAGCCCCACGAAGGTCGCGAAGGCCAGAAGCATCAGCGCGAAGATCTCGGGTGATCCGAAGCTGAGTGCGACCGAGGCCAGCAGCGGCGCGAACATCGTAAACAGAATGATCGAGACAGTGCCGCCGACAAAGGACGCAACCGCCGCCGTGACCAGCGCCAGACTGGCCTTGCCTTTCAGCGCCAGCGGTCGGCCGTCGAACGTCGTGGCCACAGCCGTTGACGCCCCCGGTATCCCCAGCGTGATCGAACTGATCGCGCCGCCATACATCGCCCCGTAGTAGATCGCGGCCAGAAAGATGATCGCCGAGGCTGGCGGCACCAGGAAGGTGATCGGCAGCAGGATCGCCACGCCGTTCACCGACCCCAGACCCGGCATCATGCCGATGAACAGACCAAGCGTGACGCCCAGAATGATCAGCAAGAGGTTGATCGGCTGCAGCGCCTCAAGCAGGCCGCCGGAAAGAAGTGTAAGAATTTCCATAATTTAGTTCACTCCCTGGTCCTGTCGGACGTCTGTCTTCAGCGTCAGTAGATGATGGTGTTGAGCCAGTTGTAGAACGGCTCGGTGAACCCCAGCCCTTTGGGCATCGTGACCCGCATCAGCGCCTCGAAGAAGAAGAAGAAGACGACCGGCGTGGCGATCGAGATGATCAGTGACAGCCGCAACGTGTGCCGTCCCAGAAACCACAGGTAATAGAACAGAAAGACCAGCATCGCGCCGTACATCGAGATGATGCCGACAAGTGCGACGAAGACGAAGATCCCGCCGAAGACCTGCAAAAGCATCTTGCGGCCTTCGGCATCCAGGACCGGTTCGTCGGATTGGGAAGGCGGAGAGGTCCGCCTTACCGCATTGAATGCAATCAAGACCGTGCAGATCAGCATGATCGCCGAGAGCCAGAACGGCCAGGCTCCGCCTCCCGGACCTTCGCCTCTGATATAGCCGACATTCAACTCGGTACTTTTCCACATCATGTAGATGGACAGGACGGCCAGAATGCCTGCCGTAATGAACTCTCCACGTCGCATTCTGACCTCCCTGAAGTACCGTGTTGAAGTCGCTGTCGGCCTTACTCTTCCATACCGGCAAGCAGTTCCTTGTGGTTCTCGATCTGGACCTGCCAGTAGGCCTTCTGCTCGTCGGGGTTCATCCACAGCGGCGAAAGGCTCTCGGATTCCATGTAGCCCTGCCACTCTTCGGTCTCGTAGATCGTCTTGAAGAGATTCTGGTAGTACTCGGCCGCTTCAGCGGACATGCCCGGCGCGCCGACAACGGCACGCTGGTTGTAGTAGCTGAAGTCATGGCCCATTTCCTTCACGGTCGGCACGTCCGGGAAAGCCGGCATACGCTCGTCCGAGAACGCAAGCAGCGGAACCACGTCGCCGATTGGCATAGAAGCCCTTGGTTTCGGCCGGGTTGTTCACGGTTGCCATGATCTGCTGACCGGCAAGATCCTTGGCAACGTGCGCCGCCACCCTTGTAGGGGATGTACTTGATCTTGATGTCAAAGGCCTTTTCCATCAAGGCGATGACGATCGAGTCTTCCTGGCCCTTGCCGGTGCCGCCCATGACGTAGTCATCGGTCGCTTTCACGGTCTCCAAGCCACTGCTCGAAGCGTCGTGATGCCGCTGTCCTTGTGAACCCACAGAACGAACGGATCGACGCCCATCATCGCCACCGGCGTGAAGGTCGAGACGTCGATACCCAGGTTTTCCTGACGCATCGGCGTGGTGAAGAACGAGTTCAGCGTCACCAGGATCGTGTGATCCGGGTCAGAGGCTGCCGTTCAGCGCGATCAGCGCCTCGGCACCGGAACCGCCACCCTTGTTGTTGGGCACCAGCGGACGGCTCGTCAGGTCCTTCTTCTCGGCCACCGACTGCAGGAAGCGTGCGATCTGGTCGGCACCGCCACCGGCACCGGCCATGATCACGAAGTCGATCGGCTTGTTCGGCTCCCAGGCCTGTGCGGCGCTGGTCAGTCGTCATCACGCCAAGCGCGACTGCGCCAACGACCCTTGGTCAGTAGTTTTGGAGTAGTAGCCATGTGGTCCTCCCTATAGGCTTTGTTTAAAAATGCGGGGTTTAGCCTCGCTTGGTCGTGCGAGCCGTTCTTGACTGCGGCCTTTGTCAATTCTTTGTCTCGTTCGTTTCGTTACGGGTGCCTCCGCTGACTCAGTGGTTCAACAGCACCGGCATCGTCGCCGTATCGACGATGGTCTGCGTATTGCCGCCAAACACCGTTTCGCGCTCGTGGCTGTCGCCATAGGCGCCCATGATCATCATATCCGCACCAATCTCGCCGCTGACACGCAGCAATTCGCTGCCGACTTGCGCTTCGCGCTGAAAGCCTTCGACTTCGCCGTGATGCCGTGCAGCGAAAGATAGGTCGACCACATCCTCGATCGAGGTTCCGGGGCCGGCATCCGACCCGTTGGACAGAATCCAGACCGTATCGGCGGCGCGCAGAACGCTTCTGCACTGCGACAATGCGCGCGCCGCTTCGGCACTGCCGTTCCAGGCAATGGTAACCTTTGCCCCCAGCACCGTCGGTGCGGTCTGGGTCGGCGGGCACATCAACACCGGACGTCCGGAATGAAACAGCGCCGCCTTAAGCGTGTTTTGGCCAAGGTTGCGGTCGCGATCTGGCTTCGCGACCGCGATCATGTCGGCCAGTCGGCCATGCCGCTTTATCACATCGACCTGACGCCCGGCCTCTTCGACGAAGGACACCGTGGCCGACGCTTGCCGACATTCCCGCCCGACCGTCGAGCTTCAACTCTTGGCCAGAGCATCTCGATCTCCTGCCGCAGCCCGGCCTCTTCCTGATCGGCAACCTCGTAGGATTGCTCGACGATCTGCTTGCGCAGAAATTCCGGGATATGGACGCCGTAGGGCATCAGATCCTCGGGGCGCGGCCGGCAATGCACGACCTCGATATGCGACTTGTGGCGATGCGCCAGCGCTGCGGCATGGGCAAGCACGTTGTCGCCCTTGCCGTCACCGCGAACCGGAACCAGTATCTTGCGTATCACGTCGGCACTCTCCCTAGAACAGACCGTCGATCAGACCGTCCTCGTTGATGCGGATATTTTCGGCAGACGGCACGCGCGGCAGACCCGGCATCGTCATGATCTCTCCGCAGATGACGACCACGAAACCGGCCCCCGCTGACAGTCGCACTTCGCGGACCGGCAGGCTGTGACCGCGCGGCGCGCCGCGACGGTTCGGATCGGTGGTGAAGCTGTACTGGGTCTTGGCCATGCAGACCGGCAAATGGCCGTAGCCCTGCTCTTCCCACTGCTTCAGCTGGTCGCGGATCGACTTGTCGGCCAGCACCTCATCGGCGCGGTAGATGCGCTTGGCGACGGTCTCGATCTTTTCGAACAGGCTCATGTCGTCGGGATAGAGCGGTGCGAACTGCGCCGACTGCTTCTCGACGATCGACACGACCTTGTGCGCCAGCTCCTCGGTGCCTTTGCCGCCCTGCGCCCAATGCTTGCACAAAATCGCTTCCGAGCCCTGCGAGGCGACATAGTCCTTGATCGCCTGCACTTCGGCATCGGTATCGGTGACGAAGTGGTTGATCGCCGACGACCGCAGGCACGCCGAACTGCTTGATGTTCTCGATATGCCGGCCAAGGTTGGCGCAGCCTTTCTTGACGGCCTCGACATTCTCTGCACCCAGATCGCCCTTGGCCACGCCGCCGTTCATCTTCATCGCGCGCACGGTGGCGACAAGAACAACCGCCTCGGGTTTCAGGCCCGGCCTTGCGGCACTTGATGTTCAAGAACTTCTCGGCGCCCAGATCGGCCCCAAAGCCCGCCTCTGTCACCACGTAATCGGCCAGTTTCAGCGCCGTCGTGGTCGCGATCACCGAGTTACAGCCATGCGCGATATTGGCGAACGGGCCGCCATGCACGAAGGCCGGGTTGTTTTCCAGCGTCTGCACCAGGTTGGGCTGCATCGCCTGCTGCAACAGCACCGTCATCGCGCCGTCGGCCTTGATATCGCGGGCAAAGACCGGCGGACTTGTCGCGGCGGTAGGCCACGATGATGTCGCCCAGACGCTTTTCCAGATCCTCCAGGTCGTTCGACAGACACAGGATCGCCATGACCTCGGACGCCACGGTGATGTCGAAGCCGCTTTCGCGCGGAAAGCCGTTGGCGACGCCGCCCAGATTGATCACGTTCTGGCGCAGCGCGCGGTCGTTCATGTCCATCACGCGGCGCTAGGGGACGCGGCGGATGTCGATCTCCAGCTCGTTGCCCCAGTAGATGTGGTTGTCGAGCATCGCGGCCAGCAGGTTGTGCGCGCTAGTGATGGCATGGAAATCGCCGGTGAAGTGTAGGTTCATATCCTCCATCGGCACGACCTGCGCATAGCCGCCGCCTGCAGCACCGCCCTTCATCCCGAAATTCGGCCCAAGCGAGGCTTCGCGGATACAGACCGCCGCCTTCTTGCCGATCGCGTTCAGACCGTCGCCAAGACCGACCGTGGTCGTGGTCTTGCCCTCGCCCGCAGGCGTCGGGTTGATCGCGGTCACCAGAATCAGCTGGCCGTTCTTCTTGCCTGCCAGCGACTTGATGAACTCTTCCGAGACCTTGGCCTTGTCATGCCCGAAGGGCAGCAGATGCTCTGTCGGGATGTCCAGCTTGGCGCCGATTTCCTGAATCGGCTTCTTCTTGGCTTCGCGCGCAATCTCGATATCTGTCTTATGGGCCATGATGTTCCTTAGCTCCCTAGGCTATCGCCAGTTTTCAGTCCGGCGGATGCGGCCCAGGCCGATGCGGCCTGTTTCTCTCCGCCTTCCGGCTTGACGCGTTTCACAAGAATGCGTCCGCCAATCGTCTGTACCGTGATGCCCTTGTCCGACACGTCCATAATGCGACTGGAAATACCGTCACCTGCGACACGCTCGCTGTCATAGATGCTGACCTTGGCGCCGTTCAGCGTGGTCCAGGCGCCGGGCGCCGGATTGGTGCCGCGGATCAGGTCGTAGACCTGCCCGACCGGCTTGTTCCAGTCGATCTGGCTGTGCTTGGTGGTGCAGCGCCGTTCATAGGTCGCCTTGCTCTCGTCCTGCTCGATATGCGGCGGGTTGCCGGAGCGGAAGAGATCGACGACCTTCAGAACCGAGTCGACGGCAGAGCGGGTAGATCTTCTTGAAATAGAGGTCGATCACCGTGTCGTCCGGCCCGATCTCGCATTCCCACTTCAACAGGATATCGCCCTCATCCAGCCCGTCGGACGGGTAGAACCAGGAATAACCCGATTTCGTGCTGCCCATGATGATCGGCCAGTTGACCGCCGAGGGCCCGCGATGCAGCGGCAAAAGCGACGGGTGAAAACAGATCGACCCGTGTTTCGGCGTGTCGCGCGCGGCTTCCGGCACGAAGACGTTGACGAAGGCCATGACCATCAGATCGGCATTGAACGCCGCCAGTTCGTCAATCGTGGACTGATCCTTGAAATGCGCCGGCTGCAGAACCGGCAGACCCTTTTCCAGCGCGAATTCCTTGATCGGATCGACCGGCTTGCCGTCCTTGTCAGGCTCGCAATAGACCGCGACGACCTCATCGGTCCCGGCATCCAGCAGTTTGGCCAGCACATCCTTGCCGAAGGCCTGTTGTCCCATGACGATCAGGCGCATTACTTCACCTCCCCGACCGCGCCCGAGGCGACGATCGCATCCAGCTCAGCGCCCGTGTAGCCCAGAACATCGGACAGAATTTCTTTGGTGTGCTCGCCCAGAAGCGGCGAGCGTTCGACCTTCACATCGCTGTCCGACAGCTTGATCGGGCAGCCGACGCTGACATATTCGCCGCGCTCGGGATGCGGCACGCGGACCAGCGTTCCGGTGGCATAAAGCCCCTCATCCTCCGTGATTTCCTTCATCGACAGGATCGGGCCGACGGGAATGTCATGCGGGTTGCAGATGTCCATGACCTCGAACTTGGTCTTGGTCATGGTCCATTCCTCGATCCGCTCGAAAATCTGGTTCAGCTTGTCCAGCCGGTCCGTCGGCTTGGCGTAGCCTTCTTGGGTCTTCCAGTCCGGCTCGCCAATGACATCGCAGACCTTTTCCCAGACGGCGGCCTGAATGATGAAATAGGTGTAGGCGTTGGGATCCGTCTCCCAGCCCTTGCACTTGAGGATGCGGCCCGGCTGGCCGCCGCCGAAGTCGTTGCCGGCACGCGGTGTTGCATCGCCAAACGGAATGCCTTCGCCGTACTGCGAATATTCCTTGAGCGGGCCGGCGGCCAGCCGCTGCTGGTCGCGCAGTTTGACGCGGGCGAGATTCAGCACACCGTCCTGCATCGCCGCCGAAACCTTCTGGCCGCGGCCCGATTTCTCGCGCTGGAAAAGTGCGGTCACGATGCCGAGGCAAGGTGAAGACCGGTGCCGGAATCGCCGATCTGGGCGCCGGTCACAAGCGGTGGGCCATCGCGAAAACCGGTGGTCGAAGCAGAGCCGCCGGCGCATTGGGCGACGTTCTCGTAGACCTTGCAGTCCTCGTATTTGCCCGGGCCGAAGCCCTTTGATCGAGGCCATGATGATGCGCGGATTGATCTTCTGGATATTCTCCCAGGAAAAGCCCATCCGATCCAGCGCGCCGGGTGCGAAGTTCTCGACCAGCACGTCGCATTCCTCGATCAGCCGGGTCAGCACCTTCTTGCCTTCTCGTTCTTGGGGTTCAGCTCGATCGAGCGTTTGTTGTGGTTGAGCATCGTGAAATACAGGCTGTCGGCGCCCGGCACATCGACCAGCTGCTTGCGCGTTGCATCGCCGACACCGGGCCGTTCGACCTTGATCACGTCCGCGCCGAACCAGGCCAGCAACTGCGTGCAGGTCGGACCCGACTGAACGTGGGTGAAATCGAGAATTTTGATGCCTTCCAGAGCTTTCATTCCGAATTCCTGTCGTTAGGTTTGTTCACTGGGTTCGGATTATTTCTTGCCGACAACGCTGACCGGGTTGAGGTTGCCGATGTTGCCGCTTTCCTTGCCGGCGGCCGGGTCGATCACCGCGTTGATCAGCGTCGGTTTGCCGCGAGTCCATCGCCGCGTTCACGGCGCGGGTCAGTTCGTCCGGGATTGGTGACATGCACGCCGACACCGCCGAAGGCCTCCATCATCATGTCGTAGCGCGCATTCTCGACGAACACGGTCGTCGCCACATCGGCGCCACCGGACTCGATTCACGTCGGTGCCGCGATAGATGCCGTTATTGTTGAAAACCACGATGCAGACCGGCAGGTTGTAGCGGCAGATGGTTTCGACCTCCATGCCGGAGAAACCGAACGCGCTGTCGCCCTCGATCGCACAGCACCGGCTTGCCGGTTTCGACGGCGGCGGCGATCGCGCTGCCCATGCCGACGCCCATCACACCCCAGGTGCCGACGTCCAGACGCTTGCGCGGCTTGTACATGTCGATGATCGAGCGCGCGAAATCGAGCGTGTTGGCACCTTCGTTGACCAGCATCGCATCGGGGCGCTCGGCGATGATCTTGCTTCAGCGCGCCAAGCGCACCGTGATAGTCCATCGGCACATTGTTGTTCTGCAGCTTCGGCGGCCATCCGGGCGACATTGGTGTCTTTCTTGGCCTTGCACCGCACCAGTCCAGTCTGTCGGACGGCTTCTTCCAGTCCTTGCCCATGCCGTCGAGCAGCGCAGACAGCACGATCCGATATCGCCGACCAGCGGCGCGGCGATCTCGACGTTGCTGTCCATTTCCTTGGGCTCGATGTCGATCTGGACAAATTTCTTCGAATGCGGCTCGCCCCATTGCTTGCCCTTGCCGTGGCTCAGCAGCCAGTTCAGCCGCGCACCGATCATCATCACGACATCGGCTTCTTTCAGCACCAGCGACCGCGCCGGCGCCGGCGGACGTTGCGGATGGGTGTCAGGCAGCAGGCCCTTGGCCATGCTCATCGGCAGATAGGGAATGCCGCTGGTCTCGACGAACTGGCGCACCAGATCGTCGGCCTGCGCGTAGGCTGCGCCCTTGCCCAGAATGATCAGCGGCTTCTTGGCGCCCTTGAGGACGTCCAGCGCGCGCGTCACCGCGTCGGGCGCCGGGATCTGCGCCGGGGCCGGATCGATCACCTTGACCAGCGATGTCGCGCCCTCGGCCTCATCCATCACCTGGCCCAGCAGATTGCGCCGGGAATATCCAGATAGACACCGCCCGGACGGCCCGAAACCGCAGCGCGGATCGCGCGGGCGACACCGATGCCGATGTCCTCGGCATGCAGGATGCGGTAGGCGGCCTTGCACAGCGGCTTGGCGATGGCCAGCTGGTCCATCTCTTCATAGTCGCCCTGCTGCAGGTCGACGATCTCACGCTCGGACGAGCCCGAGATCAGGATCATCGGCCAGCAGTTCGTCGTGGCATGGGCCAGTGCGGTCAGACCGTTCAGGAACCCCGGCGCCGACACCGTCAGGCAAACGCCCGGCTTCTTGGTCAGATACCCTGCAATCGCTGCCGCGTTGCCGGCATTCTGCTCGTGGCGGAACGACAGCACGCGCATACCCGCGGCCTTGCGCCATGCGGCCGAAATCGGTGATCGGAATGCCCGGCACGCCATAGATCGTCTTGACATCGTTCAGCTTCAGCGCGTCGATCAGCAGATGGAACCCGTCTGTCAGCGGGCCTGCGGCCTTGTCGCTGGTTGCATCCGCGCTTGATGCCGTTGCGGTTTGGGTCATGTCGGTCCTCGTAACTTTCAGTTGCTTTGGGCGGCTGCGTTTCGCAGCGAGCCAATGGTCTCGACCCGGCTCCAGGTCTTTGCGATGTGATCATGCAGCCGCATCGTATGTTCGCGCACCCGCCGACGAGGCCAGATCGCCATCCCGTGCCAGCAATGCGTCGATGATTTCCATATGATCGACGACCGAGCGGCGCGCCCGGTCGCTTTCCCCCATCGTGCGGCGGCGAACCGCCTGCATATGGGTGAATAATCCATCTGCGGTTGTGCGCAACAGCTTGCAGCCTGACAATTCGAGAATCGTCAGGTGAAACTTCACGTTGGCGTCGGAATATTCTTCCAGATCGGCGCGCACCGCATCGCTGCTGTGCTTCATCGCGAATTTCCGCAGCGCCTTCAGTTCGGCGTCGCTGGCATTTTCCGTGGCCAGCCGGGCTGCCATGCTTTCCAGCGCAGCCCAGGTCACTACCATTTCCAGAATCTCTTCGCGCGATTTGCGGCAGACGAAGACGCCTTTGCGCGGCATGATCTGTACCAGCCCCTCTTGCGCCAACCGGGCCAACGCCTCTCTGATCGGGGTGCGCGAAATGCCAAGACTATCCGCCAGCTTCCGTTCGTCCAGCCGCAGGTCGGCATCGGGGTCGTAAATGTCCATGTCCAGAATGGCGGCGCGCAGCACGTCGAAGGTATGATCCTTCAGAGTGAAGCTGTCAGCTATCGGGCTAAGCTTGTCGCCGATCGACACGAATTCATCCCCCCGCAGCGGTCCACCGCCATGATTTCCGACTCAGCCAGTCAAGTCGTTCTGTGGTATACCATACACCCGCAATTTGATCCGTCAAACGTTTTATTTTTGCGCCTTTCCTCATATAAATGTTGACAAATCACTCTGTGGTATACCACATGCCTGTATGTATTCTGCCTTCTGGGGGCTGCGAATTTGCTGATAAGGGCACGGGATTCGGCACTTGTCGTGATCGACATGCAGGAACGTCTGGTTCCCGCCATGCTGGCCCCTGCCCGCACCATCAAGAACACCCGCCTGCTGTTGCAGGCCGCGGCCCGAACCGACGTTCCTGCGATCCTGACCGAACAATATCCGCAAGGCCTTGGCGCCACGATACCGGAGATCCGCAAGGCCGCTGGCAACAGCGCGATCCTGCCGAAGATGCACTTTTCGTGTATGGAGGACGCGGGCTTCGCCGCCGCCTTCAAGGCGCTCGACCGTCGTCAGGCGATTCTGACCGGGATGGAGGCGCATATCTGCGTCATGCAGACCGCCGCCAGTCTGGTCGAGGAAGGCTTTGAAGTCTTCGTGGTGTCGGATGCAACCGCCTCTCGGACCGCGGAAAGCGAATCCGCCTGTCTTGCGCGCCTGAGTGCCGCTGGCGTAAGCATCGTCACGACAGAGATGGTCGTATTCGAATGGCTGGGTCAGGCTGGCACGGATGCGTTCAAACAGATGTTGCCGTTGATCAAGTAAGATACAACTTCAGGGAGAGTTAGATGAACATCCATGAACATCAGGCCAAAGAGGTCCTCAAGGGCTTTGGCGCACCGGTCGCGAAAGGCGTCGCGATCACCAGCCTGGATCAGGCAGAATCCGCCATCGGCTCAATGAAAGGCCCGGTCTGGGTCGTGAAAAGCCAGATCCATGCGGGCGGGCGCGGCAAGGGCAAGTTCAAGGAACTGCCAGAGGATGCCAAGGGCGGCGTCCGGGTCTCGTTCTCGGCCGAGGAAGCGCTGGCCAATGTCAAAGAGATGTTCGGCAACACGCTGGTGACCAAGCAGACCGGCCCGGCCGGAAAGCAGGTGAACCGCCTCTATATCGAAGACGGCGCCGACATCGACCGCGAACTCTACCTCTCGATCCTTGTCGACCGCGAAACCGGCAAGGTGTCGTTCGTCGCCTCGACCGAAGGCGGCATGGATATCGAGGCTGTGGCCGAAGACACACCCGAGAAGATCCACACCATCGGCATCGCCGCCTCGAAGGGCGTGACCGACGCCGACGCGGAAAAGATCGCCGACGCTTATGAGCTGACCGGGACCGCCCGCGAGCAGGGCAAGAAGCTGTTCCGCACACTCTATGAGGCCTTCACCAGCAAGGACATGAGCCTGCTGGAGATCAACCCGCTGATCGTCACCAAATCGAACGACGTGCGTGGTGCTCGACGCCAAGGTGTCCTTCGACAACAACGCACTGTTCCGTCATCCCGATATCGTTGAAGTACGCGACGAGACCGAAGAGGATGCCAAGGAAATCGAGGCCTCGAAATACGACCTCGCCTATATCGCGCTCGACGGCGACATCGGCTGCATGGTCAACGGCGCCGGTCTTGCCATGGCGACGATGGACATCATCAAGCTCTACGGCGAGGAGCCGGCCAACTTCCTCGACGTCGGCGGCGGCGCGACCACCGAGAAGGTCACGGCGGCCTTCAAGATCATCACCTCCGACCCCAACGTCAAGGGCATCCTGGTCAACATCTTCGGCGGCATCATGCGCTGCGACGTGATCGCCGAGGGCGTCGTGCAGGCGGTCAAGGATGTCGGCCTGAAGGTGCCGCTCGTCGTGCGGCTCGAAGGCACCAAGGTCGCCGAGGGCAAGAAGATCATCAACGACAGCGGCCTCAACGTCATCGCCGCCGACGATCTGGACGACGCCGCCCAGAAAATCGTCGCAGCCGTGAAAGGGTAGGCCCATGTCCATTCTGATCAACAAAGACACCAAGATCATCGTCCAGGGCCTGACCGGCAAGACCGGCACGTTCCACACCGAACAGGCGCTGGCCTATCACGGCACCAAGATGGTCGCCGGCACCCATCCCAAGAAGGGCGGCACCGACTGGACCGGCGCGAACGGCGAAACGCTGCCGATCTTCGCCAGCGTCGCCGAAGCGCAAGGACGCCACCGGCGCCACTGCCAGCGTGATCTACGTGCCGCCCGCGGGTGCTGCCGCCGCGATCGAGGAAGCCATCGACGCCGGGATCGACCTGATCACCTGCATCACCGAAGGCGTGCCCGTCCTCGACATGGTGCGCGTGAAGGAAAAACTCGACGCCTCGAAAAGCCGCCTTGTCGGCCCGAACTGCCCCGGCCTGCTGACGCCCGACGAATGCAAGATCGGCATCATGCCGGGCTCGATCTTCAAGCGGGGCTCGGTCGGCGTCCTGTCGCGCTCGGGCACGCTGACCTACGAAGCGGTCTTCCAGACCACGATGGCGGGCCTCGGCCAGACCACCGCCGTCGGCATCGGCGGCGACCCGGTCAAGGGCACCGAATTCATCGACGTGCTGGAGCTTTTCCTCGCCGATCCCGAAACGCAATCGATCATCATGATCGGCGAAATCGGCGGCTCGGCCGAAGAGGATGCCGCCCAGTTCCTGATCGACGAGGCCAAGAAGGGCCGCTCGAAACCCACCGTCGGCTTCATCGCCGGACGCACCGCGCCGCCGGGCCGCACGATGGGCCATGCGGGCGCTGTGATCTCGGGCGGCAAGGGCGGTGCCGAGGACAAGATCGAGGCGATGAAAGCCGCAGGCATCCGGGTCTCGCCCTCGCCCGCGAAACTCGGCGAAACGCTGGTCGAACTGCTCGGCTAGTCCTGGACTGCGCGCCCGGCCCAAGCGGTCGGGCGCGCGAAGAACGCCGTGACCGCGTGACTGTTCCGGTAGCGATCATGCCGCAATCGGCACCATGACATTGCCCGATCCGATGATATGACGCGGCATAACCCAAGGAAGGACGCATAGCATGCCCTACAAGATCCTCATTCTCGGCGCATCCTACGGCTCCTTGCTTGGAACCAAGCTCGCCGCTGCCGGCCATGACGTGACCCTGGTCTGTCGCGCCGAAACCGCGGCGCTGATCAACGCCAAAGGCACCGAAGTGCGCATCAAACTGCGCGACGAGGACGCCCATCGCAGCTTCTTCTCCGGCGATCTGGCCGGCAAGACCGACGCCACGACGCCCGAAGACGCGCGACCCGAAGACTACGACCTCGTCTGCCTCGCCATGCAGGAACCGCAGTATTCGCACCCGACGCTGGTCGATCTTCTGTCCCGTATCGCCAAGGCGAAAGTGGCCTGCATGTCGATCATGAACATGCCGCCCCTGCCCTATCTCAAGCGCATCCCCGGCCTCGACTGCTCGGGCCTGCAAGACGCGTTCCTGAATGCCGGGATCTGGGAGGACTTCGACCCCAAACTGATGACGCTCTGCTCGCCCGATCCGCAGGCCTTCCGCCCGCCAGAGGAAAAGCCGAACGTCCTGCATGTCGGCCTGCCCACCAACTTCAAGGTCTCGAAATTCGACGACCCGAAACTTGACGCGATGCTGACACAGCTGGAAACCGGCATCGACGACTACCGCGTCGACGGCAAGGACGTGCCCGTCAAACTCCGGGTCTTCGACTCGCTCTTCGTGCCGTTCGCCAAATGGGCGATGCTGGCCACCGGCAATTACCGCTGCATCACCAAGGACGGCCCGCAGGCGATCCGCGACGCAGTGCATGGCGACATCGCAAAATCGCAAAGAGATCTACGCCTTCGTCAACAGCGTCGTCGAAAAGCTCGGTGCCGACCCCGCAGACATGGTCCCGTTCGAGAAATACGCAGCCGCCGCGCAGAACCTGCTCAAGCCATCCTCTGCCGCGCGTGCGGTCTATTCGGGGGCGACCAACATCGAGCGTGTCGACAAGCTGATCAAGCTGACCGCCGATGCCCTGGGCATGTCGCACCCGGCCATCGCCCAAACCGTCGCCATCGTCGACGAAAAGCTCGCCGCCAACCGCAAGACCGCCGCCTGACCGCCGCCTGACCGCCGCCTACCGCCCCGGCGAAACACGCCGGAATCGAGTTGTAACCGCTTCCCAAAGATCCGCGCCCCGGCGCGGATCTTTTGCGTTTCGCCAACAATCCATCACGCTTTGCAACATTGATGCCACAGACGGTAAAGTCGCTGACGCGCTCGCAAAAAGGTGACTTGGCAATCCCTGCACCCCGTGGCAAATCCCGCGCCACAGGCAAAAGAACGACTCGCGTAGTCGACATTAACCTTTTGTTAACAAACCGATGTCGCCATTTCGGCGGATCGAAACACAAAGGATGATCGCACCCCACGACGCGGTCCGAACGCCCCAAACTCATTGCATTTCTGCCACGCTCAGGCCACGTCCGCGTGATGTCCTGTTCCCAGAAGATCGTAGTGGGCGCACACTTCAAGTGCTGGGGGAAACGTAAAGCCGAGTCTCTGGAGGGACGGCAAAGGAGTAACGATGGCAAGGGCAAACCAGGAAGACGCTGCGCAGGACAAGCGCAACGAGAATACGCCGCAGGCCGATCAGGCCAAGCGCGGCACCGGATCGCAACGTCAGTCGGGGGATGACGATTACGGTTCGCGTCAGCAGGGCGGCTCGGATACGCCGACCCAGTTCAACGACTGGGCCAGCATCTAAGTAGCGGCTGACATCGCGGATCGGGCGCTCTAGGATCGGGACGAAGGAGGTCCCGATGACAGACCCTGTTTCAACGATCCGCAATCTCGGCCCCGCATCCGATGCGGGCTTCGCCCGCGCGGGCATCACCTCGGCGGAACAATTGCGCGAACTTGGCGCCGATGCCGCCTATCTGAAATACCTGCAATCGGGCGGCCAGCCGCATTTCATCGGCTACTACGCCTTGGTCATGGGCCTTCAAGGCCGTCCCTGGAACGATTGCCGCGGCAAGGAAAAAGACGAATCTGCGCCAACGCTTCGATGCGCTCAAAGCCGAAGCCCTGCCAAGCCCTCAAAGGACAAAGGCCGCCTCGATCTCGAAGCGGCCCTTGATGCCATTGGCGTGGTCAAGCGGAACGCCTAGCCGACCAGTTCAAGACCAGAGAAGAAATAGCTGATCTCCTCCGCTCGCCGTCTCCGGCGCGTCCGAGCCGTGAACCGAGTTCTCGCCGACCGACTGCGCGAATTCCGCGCGGATCGTGCCGGGAGCCGCATCGGCAGGGTTGGTGGCACCCATCACTTCGCGGTTCTTGGCAATCGCGCCCTCGCCTTCCAGCACCTGCACGACGACCGGCGCCGAGGCCATGAACTCGCACAGCTCGCCGTAGAACGGACGGTCCTTGTGAACGTCGTAGAACTTGCCAGCCTGGGCCGTGCTCAGGTGGATACGCTTCTGCGCGACGATCCGCAGACCCGCTTCCTCGAACTTGGCGTTGATCTTGCCGGTCAGGTTGCGACGGGTTGCGTCGGGTTTGATGATCGAAAGGGTGCGTTCGGTGGCCATGTCTGCCTCTGTTGTCCAGGCGCGGCGGACCCCATGCCCCGCCGCAAATTCCGGCGCTGCCCTAACACGCGCTCAGCATTGAAAAGCGCAACCGCACGCTCATTTGCAAATATCCCGCGCGGAGGCCGCGCGCCGGGGTGCTGCAAACAGCCGCATGCGATCGCCCATTCCGCGCGCAGGCAGAGAGCGCCATGCTCCGGATCGCAGAACATCACCTATTCCGTCGAGGGCCGCCCGCTGTTCGAGGGCGCCAGCGCGAATATCCCGACCGGCCACAAGGTCGGCCTCGTCGGGCGCAACGGCACCGGCAAGACCACGCTGTTCCGGCTGATCCGGGGCGAGCTGGCGCTGGAAGGCGGCGAGATCGCGCTGCCGACGCGCGCCCGCATCGGCGGCGTGGCGCAGGAAGTGCCCGCGTCAGCGAGGTCTCGCTGATCGACACGGTGCTGGCCGCCGATACCGAACGCGCCGGCCTGATGGCCGAAGCCGAAACCGCCACCGACCGCGCCCGCATCGCCGAGATCCAGACCCGGCTGGCCGATATCGACGCCTGGTCGGCCGAGGCCCGCGCCTCCACCATCCTCAAGGGGCTCGGCTTCGACCTACGCGCGAACAGCTGCGACCCTGTTCGGCTTTCTCCGGCGGCTGGCGGATGCGCGTGGCGCTGGCCGCCGTGCTGTTTTCCGCGCCCGACCTCTTGCTCCTGGACGAACCGACCAACTATCTCGACCTCGAAGGCGCGCTGTGGCTGGAAAGCTACCTTGCGAAATATCCCCATACCGTCATCATCATCAGCCACGACCGCGGGCTGCTGAACCGGGCCGTCGGCGCGATCCTGCATCTCGAAGACCGCAAGCTGACGCTCTATCAGCGGCAACTACGACACCTTCGCGCGCACCCGCGCGGCCCGGCTGGCGGCTGGCCGAGGCCGAGGCCAACAAGCAGGATGCCCGCCGCGCGCATCTGCAAAGCTTCGTCGACCGGTTCCGCTACAAGGCATCGAAAGCGAAACAGGCGCAGTCGCGCCTGAAGATGATCGAGCGGATGCAGCCGATCACACGGCCAGAGGAAGCCGCCCTGCGCCGTTTCACCTTCCCCGAGCCCGAGGAGCTGTCGCCGCCGATCATCAACATCGAAAGCGCCAGCGTCGGCTATGGCGACACGCCGGTGCTGTCGAAGCTGAACCTGCGCATCGACCAGGACGACCGGATCGCGCTTCTGGGCCGCAACGGCGAGGGAAAATCGACCCTTTCCAAGCTGTTGGCAGGCAAACTTCAACCGATGGGCGGGCGCGTGACACGCTCGAACAAGCTGCGCATCGGCTATTTCGCTCAGCACCAGGTGGAAGAGCTGCACCCCGACGAAACCCCGCTCGAGCACATCCGCCGCCTGCGCCCCGACTGAAACGCCGGCGAAACTGCGCGCCCGTCTGGCCGGTTTCGGCATGAACGCCGATCAGGCCGATCTCGTCGCCGCCCGCCTCTCAGGCGGCCAGAAGGCGCGCCTGTCGCTGCTGCATCGCCACCATCGACGCGCCGCATCTGCTGATCCTCGACGAACCGACGAACCACCTCGACATCGAAAGCCGCGAGGGGCTGGTCGAGGCGCTGACCGCCTATTCCGGCGCGGTGATCCTGGTCAGCCACGACATGCACCTGCTGTCGCTGGTCGCCGACCGGCTGTGGCTGGTCAAGGATGGCCGCGTCGCGCCGTACGAGGACGATCTGGAAGCCTACCGCAAGATGCTGCTGGCCTCCGACAAACCTGCCGAAAAGCCCGCGAAACCCAAACCCACCCGCGCGCCCGCCAGCCGCGACGAACTCCTCGCCCTCAAGGCTGAGGTCCGCAAATGCGAGGCCCGCGTCGCCAAACTCAACGACATGCGCGACAAACTGGCCAAGAAGCTTGCAAGCCCAGCGCTCTACGAGGATGGCAAGACCGGCGAGGCCGAGGTCTGGCAGCGCAAATATGCCGAAGTCATGGACGGGCTCGACCGGGCCGAAGAACTGTGGCTCGCGGCGCTGGAAAAACTGGAAGGCGTGAACGCTTAGATGGAAACGACAGCCCTGATCACCGTCTTCGTGACGCTTCTGGTGGTGATCGACCCGATCGCCCTTGCGCCGCTGTTCATCGCACTGACCAAAGGCACCGACGACGCACACCGCCGCGCCGTGGCGATCCGTGCCAGCATCGTGGCGATCCTGCTTTTGACCGCTTTCGGGCTATTGGGCGAGGCGGTGCTGGAATTCATCGGTATCTCGATCCCGGCCTTCCGCATCGCGGGCGGGATCCTGCTGTTCCTGACAGCGCTCGACATGCTCTTCGAACGCCGCACTCCGCGTCGGAAGGCCCAGCACCCGAATGCCAGCGACCCATCGGTCTTTCCGCTGGCGATCCCCCTGATCGCCGGACCCGGCGCGATGGCGACGATGATCCTGCTGGTCGGCCAAGCCGAGGGCTGGCAGGGCGTGCTGACCGTCCATCTGGCTATGGTCGTCGTGGTGATCCTGTCAGGGGTTTCCTTTCTTGGCGCAGGCCTGATGGAACGTGCGCTCGGTGATACCGGCATCAACGTCACCACCCGGCTGCTGGGCATGCTGCTGGCCGCCCTTTCGGTGCAATTCGTGCTGGATGGTCTGGCGGGCTTCGGCCTGGCGACAGGCGCGGGCTGACATTCCGCGCCGCACTTCCTATCTAATGAGGGCGGAAGGGAGACGCGCATGTCCGACGACGATTATGGAAGACTGGCCTACCTAATTCTGCTCGGCCTTGCCGTGGGCGGATATTTTCTGGCGCAGAGCCGCGAGAGCTCTGGGCAAGACCGCGCAGCAGGCGGCGATCTGGGGTGTGATCTTCATCGGTGTGATCGCCGGTGTCGGGCTCTGGTCCGATATCCGCGACGATGTAGCACCCCGCCAGTCGATCATCGATACCGGCACGATCGAAGTACCGCGCGGACCCGACGGCCACTACCACCTTGTCCTCGACCTCAACGAAACGCCCGTCGAATTCGTCGTCGATACCGGCGCCTCGGGCATCGTGCTGACCCAAGCGGATGCTGCGCGCATCGGCATTGATCCGGGCAGCCTCGTCTTTGCCGGAAGTGCCACCACCGCCAACGGCGTCGTGCGCACCGCCCGCGCCCGCGTCAATGAAATGCAGTTGGGCGACATCGTGGATCGCAACGTGACCGTCTATGTCAATGAGGGTGAACTTGAGGACTCGCTGCTGGGCATGGACTATCTGCAGCGCTTCCAGCGGATCGCGATCGAGGATGGCCGGCTGATCCTGACCCGGTGATCTGGAGTAGGTTTTGCGCCGCGCGTTCCGCGCGCCGCGATGCCTCCGGCGGGGATATTTTCGAAGACGTTGAAACAAGAGCAAACGCCCTCCCCATCATTTGACCCGTGTGGGCTCCGCCCGTTTTCGGTGGAAACGGTTCACTGGACCATTTCTGTATCACCTCAAACTCCCCGCCGGAGGCTTCCAATCGCAAACCGATGGCCCACCGCTGCGGGGTTATCAGCCCGCTTCAGCCTTCTTCGCCCAACTGCCACTTTCCTGTGACCAGTATTGCGCGGCACAGCCCGCGCCGGTCAGCGTCTTCCACTGGCCGCGCGCAACCTCCAACGCCGCCGGATCATTGCCGTCAAACAGGATGCAGACGCGTTCCAGTTTCTCGACCTCTCCGGGCGCGACCGGTGCGCCGTCAATCGCCATAAGACAGGCGGCGGCATTGGGCATTTCATTTCCGGTTGTCAGCAGGATCGGCTGTTCGGCATCAAACTCCCCGCCCGCGATCCCGTGCGGCAGGAAACCGTCGTCAGAGAGCAGCCACAGCTTGTCGTCAAGCCAGTCCAGCCGTTTCGCATCCGTTCCCCGCACCGCAATCCGCCATCCCGCCGCCCGCGCCTTGGTCAGAAGCGTCGGAAGCGTTGCCTCCAGCGGTCCATGCGTCAGATGATAGAAATAGACCGCCCCCATCAGGACTGGCTGGCCCAGGGGTCATAGTCGCCGAAGGTCCAGATATGGCCCTCGGGGTCGGCCACGGTGAAGCTCTGGCCGCCGTAATCCTCGGATTTCAACGGCAGCAACACCTTCGCGCCGCGGTCCGAGACGTGTTTGTAATGTCCCTCGACGTCGTCGATTACAACGTAGATCGAGGTGGTCACGCGACCGCCGATTTCACCGGGATCGGCCATATAGGGATCGAAGGGACCGGGATTGGGCGGACCGAACATCATCATGCCGGACCCCGCCACCATCTGCGCGTGCTGGATCGCGCCGGTGTCGTCGCGGTAGACGGCATGTTCCGTCAGCCCGAAGACATCTTTCAGAAACTTTAGCGCCGCCTCGCAATCGCGGTAGCGCGTGGCAGGAATCATCATGGGCAATCCCTCCTCTGCTGGATGCCGTCAATATAGCACGAGGGCCATCAGCCTTCGAACTTGTCGGCGATCAGCCGGTTCAGCGCCAGCACGCCCCAGCCCGTCGCGCCCTTCGGGCGCAAGGTCGGTATCGTTCTTGACGCTCGCCACCCCGGCGATGTCGAGATGGATCCAGGGCGTTTCGTCTTTCACGAAGCGCTTCAGGAACTGCGCCGCGGTGATCGAGCCAGCAGGCCGGCCGCCGACGTTCTTCATATCGGCGATGTCGCGATTTCAGCAGCTCGTCATAAGCCTGCGCCCAACGGCATCCGCCACGCGCCCTCGCCCTCGGCGCCCGCGGCCTTCAGGAAACGCGTCGCACAAGCGCGTCGTCGTTGGAAAACACACCGGCATTCTCGTGCCCCAGCCCGATGATGATCGCGCCGGTCAGCGTCGCCAGATCGATCATGCCGGCCGGCTTGAACCGCTCCTGCGCGTACCACATCACGTCGCAGAGCACCAAACGCCCCTCGGCATCGGTGTTGATCACCTCGATCGTGTCGCCCTTCATCGAGCGCACCACGTCGCCCGGGCGCTGCGCGCTGCCCGTCGGGCATGTTCTCGACCAGGCCGACAAGGCCTACGACATTGGCCTTGGCCTTGCGCAGCGCCAGCGCCTGCATCACGCCGGACGACCACGCCCGCGCCGCCCATATCCATCGTCATGTCTTCCATGCCGGCGGCGGGCTTGATGCTGATCCCGCCGGTATCGAACACGACGCCCTTGCCGACCAGCGCGAACGGCGCTTCCTTGCCGCCGCCCTTCCACTCCATCACCACGACCTTGGACGGGCTGTCCGAGCCCTGCCCGACCGCCAGAAGCGTCCGCATCCCGAGCTTTTCCAGCTCGTCCTCGTCCAGAACCTGGACCTTCAGCCCGAGCTTCTTCAACTCTTCCAGCCGCCGCGCGAATTCCACCGTGGTCAGCACGTTGGCCGGTTCGCTGACCAGATCGCGGGTAAAGAACACGCCCTCGGCCAGGGCCCCCGCCTCGGCATAGGCGGCCTTGGCGGTGCCCGGATCGGTGCACATCACCGTGACAGCGCCCGGCGCCTTGACCTCGGAGGTCTTGTGATCGTTGAACGCATAGCCCCGCAGCACCAGCCCCAGCGCCAGGTCGGAGACATGCTTGAGGTTTCCGGCCAGAACCAGCACCGGCTTGTCCTTCGCAGCCTTGCCGATCGCCGCCCCGGCCTTGCGCGCCTCTGCAATGCCCGCGCGCCGCGACAGTCGCACCGCCTGCACCACCTCTGCCGCCAGTCCGGTGGGATAGGCGAAGTCGCGCGCCTCGCCCGCTTTCATCTTGGCAAACTCCTCGGCCCCGGTCAGCCGCGCCAACGCGCCGCGCATCAGCTTGTTGACCCGCCGCGCGCCCTGATCCAGCTTGCCGTCCTCGCCCAGCAAGACCACGACCCGGCCCTCGAACCCGGCAATCGCATCCAGATCGGTGGCAACAAATTCAGGGGTGACGGGCGTGGTCATGGCGCTCTCCTTTTGCGGTCATCCGCCATTCCTAGTCCGCGCCCCCGCGATTGACCAGATATGAGTTTTCCCGGCCCCGGCAATCCGCTAGGGTCTCCGGAAAAACAAAGACCGTCAGCAGCAAGAGGAAACGGGTGGCCAAGTTCGACAGATATCTGTTGTCGCAGCTGATGGTGCTGTTCGGCTTCTTTTCGCTGGTGCTGGTGATGGTCTACTGGGTCAACCGCGCCGTGGTGCTGTTCGACCAGCTGATCGCCAATGGCCAGTCGGCCGTGGTGTTTCTGGAATTCACCGCCCTCAGCCTGCCCAACGTGATCCGGCTGGTGATGCCGATGTCGGCCTTCGCGGCCTCGGTCTACGTGGTCAACCGGCTGTCGTCGGAATCCGAACTGGTCGTGGTGCAGGCCACCGGCTATTCGCCGATGCGGCTGGCGCGCCCGGTCATGGTCTTCTCGCTTTTCGTGGCGCTTCTGGTTTCGGTGATGACACATTTCCTGGTGCCGGCCAGCCTTGCGGAACTGCGCAACCGTCAGGTCGAGATCGCCGATGACCTGACCAGCCGGCTGTTCCGCGAGGGCACCTTTCTGCATCCGGCCAATGGCATGACCTTCTACATCCGCGAAATCACGCCAGAGGGCGAAATGCTCGACGTGTTCCTGTCGGATGCCCGCGGCGATAAACAGCGCATCACCTATGCCGCGCGCCGCGCGCTTTTGATCCGCGACGACGAAGGGCCCAAGCTGATCATGTTCGACGGCACGGCGCAGACCCTGCGGCTGGCCAACCAGAACCTCTCGGTCACGGATTTCAAGGATCTCGCCCTCGACGTGACCTCGATGATGGGGGTGCGCGCGTCGAAACGTCCGAACGCCAAGGAGCTTTCGACGCTCGAACTGCTGTTTCCCACGCCGGAACTTGTCCGCCGAACCGCCGACACCCGCGCCGAACTGCTACAGGAAGGCCATAACCGCTTTGCGCAGGCCAGCCTGTCGCTGGTGGCGGCCCTGATCGGCTTTGCCACGCTCCTGGTCGGCGGGTTCAGCCGGTTCGGCCTGTGGCGGCAGATGCTGGCGGCGGTGGTGATCCTGATCGTGCTGAAATCCTTCGACAACATGATGGCCGACATGGCGCGTAGCGACGCCGCACTCTGGCCGCTGGTCTATGCCTCGACCTGGCTCGGGCTGGCCGTGCTATGGGCGCTCTTGTGGCTTGCCGAACGGCCCGGGTTCCTTGCGCGGTTGCGCAGGCGGGTGGCAGCGTGAGGCTGGATCTCTATTTCGCGCGGCGGTTTCTGACCAGCTTTGGCGGCCTTCTGGCGCTGTTCTTCATGTTCTACGCGCTGCTCGACATGGTCGAGCAACTGCGCAAATTCGATGCCGACCAGATCGGTTTTCTGAACATCCTGCACCTGACAGCGCTGAACGTGCCCTCGGGCCTTTACCGGATCCTGCCGCTGATCGTGATCCTGGCCACCATCGCGCTGTTCCTGAACCTCGCGCGGAAAAGCGAGCTTGTGGTGACCCGCGCGGCGGGCCGCTCGGCGCTGCGCAGCCTGATCTCGCCGGTGCTGGTCGCGTTCTTGCTGGGCGGATTGGCGGTGGCGATGTTCAACCCCATCGTGGCGGCCACCACCAAGCAATATGAGACCGTCTGCGAACCGCTATTCGCAGAACGGAATCCTCGGTGCTGTCGATCAGCAGGGAAGGGCTCTGGCTGCGGCAGGGCGACGCGTCCGGGCAGACCGTGATCCGCGCTGAACGGGCCAATCTGGATGGCACGCATCTGTTCCGCGTCACCTTTGTCGGGTTTTCCGCCGACGGCACCCCCAGCTACCGGATCGAGGCCGAAGGTGCCGAACTGACCGACGGCGCCTGGCTTTTGACCAATGCCAAGCGCTGGACGCTTGGCGGCGCGCGCAATCCCGAACAGACGGCCCAGATCACTTCCGCGCTCAGCCTGCCCTCGGACCTGACCCGCGACCGGATCCGCGACAGTTTCGGAACCCCCTCGGCGATCCCGATATGGGAGCTTCCGGCGTTTATCGAGCGGCTTGAACTGGCCGGCTTTTCCGCGCGTCAGCATCGGGTCTGGCTGCAGATGGAACTGGCGCTGCCGCTGATGCTGTCGGCGATGGTGATGATCGGCGCGGGCTTCACCATGCGCCATACCCGGTTCGGGCGAACCGGCATCATGGTGCTGCTGGCGGTGCTGACCGGCTTTGCCACCTATTTCGTGCGCAACTTCGCGCAGATCCTTGGCGAAAACGGCCAGATCCCGATCCTGCTTGCGGCCTGGGCGCCGCCGGTCGCCGCGATCCTGATGACGCTTGGGCTGTTGTTGCATCTGGAGGACGGATGACACCGCGCCGCCTCTGCCTTCCTGTGCGCTCGCCTGGCTGGCGCTGGCCGCCCCTGCGGCGGCGCAGACCGCGGCGCTGCTGGCGGACCGGGTCGAGGTCACGGGCGATGAGACCCTCGTCGCCACCGGGTCGGTCGAGGTGTTGTTTCGCGACTCGCGCCTGCGCGCCGAAAGCATCACCTATGACGGCAAGACCGACACGCTGATCATCGGCGGCCCGATCGTGCTGGAAGAGGGCGACGGCGCGGTGTTCCTGGCCGATGTCGCCGAACTTGATGCCGATCTGCAGAACGGCATTCTGCGCAGCGCCCGGATGGTGCTGGATGACCAGCTACAGGTCGCAGCGACCGAGATCCAGCGCGTCGACGGCCGCTATTCGCAGCTTTACCAGACCGTCGCGTCTAGCTGTCAGGTCTGCGCCGACCGCCCGACTCCGCTTTGGCAGATCCGTGCGCGCAAGGTCGTTCATGACGAAGAGGAACGTCAGCTTTACTTCTACAACGCGCAGTTCCGCATCGGCAATGTGCCGGTGGCCTACTTCCCGCGCCTGCGGATGCCCGACCCGACCGTCGACCGCTACACCGGCTTTCTGGTGCCCCGGATCGTCGATTCAAGCCTTATTGGCACCGGGCTCAAACTGCCCTATTTCGTGACCCTCGGCGATCACGCCGATGTCACGCTGACGCCCTTCATCACGCCCAATTCGCGAACGCTGGAAAGCCGCTATCGGCAGGCGTTCCGCTATGGCGAGATCGAGCTGAATGCTGCCGCCAGCAAGGATGACATTGAACCCGATCTGCGCGCCTATCTGTTTGGCCAGGGCCGGTTCGATCTGCCGCGCGACTACAAGCTGAGCTTTGATTTCGAACTGACCTCGGACCCGACCTATCTCTCGGATTACGACTATTCCGACAATGACCGGCTGGAAAACCAGATCGAACTGTCGCGCACCCGCCGCGACACCTATTTCGAAGCGGCGCTTTTGAACTTCAAGACCCTGCGCGGGTCAGAGCTGCCGTTTGAAAGCCAGCTGCCGAATGTTCAGGGCAGCCTGCTTTACGAACGCCGCTTCCAACCCGCCGCGCTCGGCGGTCAGGGAAGCTGGCAGGTCAATCTGGACACCCACAAACGGCAATCCGGCGTCGACATGATCGGCCGTGATGTAACCCGGCTGGGGGCCGAGGCCGACTGGCAGCGCAGCACCATTCTGGACAACGGCATGATCGCCACGATAGGCGGGCGGCTGAACGCCGATCTCTTCCGCATCGCCGAGGACAGCAGCTATTACCCCTACCTAACCCATGTCACCCCGGCTGCCGCCGCCGAGCTGCGCTGGCCCTTCATCCGGCAAGAGGCCGGTGGTGCCACGCAAATGCTGGAACCGGTGGTACATCTGGCCTGGACCAACACCATCGGCGCGAAGGTGCCCAACGAATCCTCGACGCTGGTCGAGTTCGATGAAGGCAATCTTTATTCCCTGTCGCGCTTTCCCGGCAATGACCGCTATGAACGCGGTTTCCGCGCCACGATCGGCGGCACCTGGACCCGGATCGACCCCGATGGCTGGACCCTTGGCCTGACCGCTGGCCGGGTGTTTCGCGCCGACGATCTGGGCCAGTTTTCCAACGCCAGCGGGCTGGATGGCCGGTTCTCGGACTGGCTGATCGGCACCCAGGTCAAGCTCGATGACCGTTTGGCGGTCAATACCAGATTGATCCTCGCCCCCGATTTCACCATCGCCAAGGCCGAAGCCCGGATCGGCTGGACCTCTGATCGGTTCGACCTTGCCACCAGCTACAGCCGCATCGTCGCCGACCCCGATGAAAACCGCCCCGATCTGAATTCGCAGATCCAGATGCAGGGCCGCTATGACTTCAACCGGCACTGGCAGGGCAATTTCGACCTGCGCTATGACGTGACCACGCGCGAGGCGACGCGCGGCGCTGTTGGCCTGATCTACCAGAACGAGTGCATCGCCCTCGATCTTTCCCTCTCGCGTCGGTTTGCATCATCCTCTAATGTCGAACCGACGACGAATATCGGCTTTTCAGTCGGGCTGAATGGATTTGGCACTGACGGGCGTCGGTATCGACGCGGCTGTAACGGATAACAAGAAGCAGGACGGACCCTTGCAGAACACCCGAAACCATATCCTGACCCGAACCCTGACAGCGCTTGCCCTCTTCGGCGCAATGGCCCTCAGCGCCGCTGCACAAGGCCTGTTTCAGCCCGTGGCGCTGGTTAACGACAAGGGCGTGACGCGCTTCGAGGTCGAACAGCGCATCCGGTTACTGGAGGTGCTGAACTCTCCCGGCGATCTCGAAGAAGTGGCGCTGCAACGGCTGATCGACGAACGCCTGCAACTTGACGCCACCGAACGGGACGGGATCGAGTTGACCGATGCCGAGATCACCGCCGGGATCGACGAATTCGCCTCGCGCGCCAATCTGACGGGCCAGCAGCTTTTGGACAATCTCGCGGGCGCCGGGGTCGAGCCGCAGACCTTCCGCGACTTCGTGACCGCCGGGCTCGCCTGGCGTCAACTGGTGCAGACCCGGTTCCGCAGCAAGGCCGCGCCCGGCCAGACCGATGTCGCGATCACCAAATCGCAGATCGATCCGCGCGCCTCGGCGCAGGTGCTGATCTCGGAAATCTTCCTGCCCACCAACACCCCCGAAAATGCCGCCCGCGCCAGGGAACTGGCCGCGCAGATCAGCCAGATCACCTCGTTCGAGGCCTTTGCCGCAGCCGCGCGCGAATATTCCGCCGGGCGCAGCCGAGAAATCGGCGGCCGGGTGTCCGACTGGGTGCCGCTGGCCAATCTGCCGCCGCCCGTTGCCAGCACCTTTCTGACGATGAAACCCGGCGAGGTCACGGCCCCCCTGACGATCCCGAACGCCATCGCGCTGTTTCAGTTGCGCGCCCTACGCGAGGCTGACCCGGCCCCCACCGCGAACACCCTGGACTACGCCGCCTATTACATCGCCGGCGGTCGGACCGAGGCCGCGCTGACCCGTGCCGCGCAGATCCAGGCCAAGGTCGATCGCTGCGATGACCTTTACGCCATTGCGCAGGGCGAACCGCCGGAAGTGCTGGACCGGGTGACGCTGCCGCAATCCCAGGTGCCTGCGGATGTAGCGGTGGAACTGGCGCGGCTCGACGCGAATGAGGTCTCGACCAACCTCACGCGGGCAGGCGGCCAGACGCTGGTGTTCCTGATGCTGTGTTCGCGCACTCCGGAACCGAATATCGAGCTGACAGAGGATGCAATCCGGCAAACCCTGTTCAACACGCGGCTTGAATCCCACGCCAACAACTACCTTGCCCAACTGCGCGCCAACGCCATCATCCGCTATCCATGACAGCGCTGCCCATTGCCCTGACCTGCGGCGATCCCTCGGGTATCGGCCCGGAACTGTCGGTCGGGGCGTGGAAGTCGCTGGGGGCCAGCCTGCCGTTCTTCTGGCTGGGCGATCCCCGGCATTTGCCCGAAGCGGCACCCGTGGTGCGCATCGCCGACCCGTCCGAGGCTGCCGACGCCGCCGCAAAGGGCCTGCCGGTGCTGCCGCATGACTTCGCCGTCCCGGCCCAGCCCGGCCAACCCGATCCGGCCAATGCGCAAGGCGTGATCGACGTGATCGCCCGCGCCGTCGATCTGGTGCATGCGCGGTGCGGCTGCGGCGCTCTGCACCAGCGCCGATCCACAAGAAGGCGCTGAAGGACGGCGCCGGATTTCGCCTATCCCGGCCACACCGAATATCTCGCCGCATCTGGCGGGGGTGGAGCGGGTGGTGATGATGCTGGCCTGCGGACGACTTGCGCGTGGTGCCGGTGACGATCCACATCGCGCTGCGCGGACGTGCCCGGCGCGCTGACCGCCGAACTTGCTGGCCGCGACACGATCCGCATCACCCGCGACGGGCTGCAGCCGCGATTTCGGCATTGCGCGCACCGCGCCTCGCCGTGGCGGGCCTCAACCCCCATGCCGGCGAAGGCGGCGCGATGGGCCGCGAAGAAATCGACCTGATCGCGCCCGCTGCTCGACCGCGCTGCGCGCCGAGGGCTTCGACCTTGCCGGCCCGCTGTCCGCCGACACCATGTTCCACGCCGCGCGCGCGCAGCCGCTATGACGCGGCGATCTGCATGTATCACGATCAGGCGCTGATCCCGATCAAGACGCTGGATTTCGACGGGGGCGTCAACGTCACCCTTGGCCTGCCCTTCATCCGCACCTCGCCCGATCACGGCACCGCGTTTGACATCGCGGGCAAAGGCGTGGCCAACCCGTCCTCGCCTGATCGCCGCCCTCGGATGGCCGCGCGGATGGCCGCGGCACGAAATGCGCGCGCGCTTCGGACGGTCGATATTTGACAAGACAATGAAGCCGGATGAGCGCGATCGACACCTGCCGCCGCTGCGCGAGGTGATCGACGCGCATGGGCTTTCGGCGCAAGAAATCGATGGGTCAGAACTTTCTGCTGGACCTGAACCTGACCGCCAAGATCGCGCGGCTGGCGGGCGATCTGACGCGGCTGCGACGTGCTGGAGGTCGGCCCCGGCCCCGGCGGGCTGACCCGCGGGCTTCTGGCCGAGGGCGCGCGCGCGGGTTCTGGCGGTCGAGAAGGACGCCGCTGCCTGCCCGCCTTGGCCGAGATCGCCGCGGCCTATCCCGGCCGGCTGGAGGTGATCAACGCCGACGCGCTGGATCTCGATCCGCTGGCGCATCTGACCCCGCCGATCCGGATCGTGGCGAACCTGCCCTATAATGTCGGGACCGAGCTTCTGGTGCGCTGGCTGACGCCCGCCCGACTGGCCGCCGTTCTGGCAAAGCCTGACGCTGATGTTCCAGCAAGAGGTCGCCGAGCGGATCGTGGCGAAGCCCGGCAGCAAGGCCTATGGGCGTCTGGCCGTGCTGGCGCAGTGGCGCTGCGATGCCCGGATCGTCATGGAACTGCCGCCCGAGGCCTTCACCCCGCCGCCCAAGAGTCAAATCCGCCGTGGTGCATCTGACGGCCCTGCCCGAGCCGCGCTTTCCCGGCCGATCCGGCGGTGCTGTCGCCGCGTGGTGGCCACGGCCTTCAACCAGCGCCGCAAGATGCTGCGCTCGGCGCTGAAAGGCGTGGCCCCCGATATCGAGGACCGCCTGATCGCGGCGGGTCTCAAGCCCACCGACCGCGCCGAGCAGATCCCGCTGGAGGGGTTTTGCGCGCTGGCGCGAGAATTGGCGGGCAGCGTGACATGGATCACAAGGACATCCTCGCCGCCCTCTCGCCCGCCGACAAGGCCGCGCTGACCTTGCGTTCCGACCGGGCCGGGCTGATCCACCTGGCGGGCCATGCCGGCGCGATCCTTGTCACCGGCACGCTCATTGCCACCGGCGCGCCATTCTGGCCGCTTCTGCTGCCAGTGCAGGGGATCCTGCTGGTCTTCCTGTTCACACTGCAACACGAATGCACCCACAAGACCCCTTTCGCCACCGAGGCGCTGAACGAATGGGTCGGGCGGGCCTGCGGGCTGGTGCTGATCCAGCCCTTCGAATGGTTCCGCTACTTTCATCTGGCGCATCACCGCTGGACGAATATCGACGGGCAAGACCCTGAACTTGCTCAGGAAAAGCCGGCCACCCATCGCGAGTGGCTGATCCATGTCTCAGGCCTGCCGTTCTGGCTTGCGATGATCGGCGTTACATTCCGGCTGGCGCTGAACCGCGAACGCGCGCCCTATCTGCCGGCCAATGCCGTGCCGCGAATGCAGCGCGAGGCGATCACCCTGATCTGCCTCTACGCCCTCGGCCTCGCCTTTGCCGGGCCGCTTCTGTTCTGGATCTGGATCTTGCCCGCACTCCTCGGCCAGCCATTCCTGCGGCTTTACCTGCTGGCCGAACATGGCGACTGCCCGCGCGTCGCCAACATGCTGGAAAATACCCGCACCACCTTTACCACGGCGCTGGTGCGGTTCCTGGCCTGGAACATGCCCTATCACGCCGAACATCACGTCTATCCGGCGGTACCGTTCCATCGCCTGCCCGCATTCAACGCCGTGCTGCGCGACCACCTCAAGGTCACTGCCAACGGCTATGTCGAATTCACCAAGGACTACCTTGCGCGCCGGTCCTAGCGCCACGTGTCCTCGGGCCATGGCCCCCATGCGGGGCATCTGCTAGGGGACAGCGCAACGTAACAGCGAGCGCGCCGATGACCGAACCGGTCCCCATTGCAACCAAGAACGACGACACCCCGCAGGGCTTCGGCTTTGCCCTTGGCGCCTATCTGCTCTGGGGGTTCCTGCCGCTTTACATGAAGGCGCTGGCGCATGTCCCGCCGACCGAGGTCATTGCCCACCGCGTGCTCTGGTCGGTCCCGATTGCCGGTGCCCTGCTGATCGCGCTCGGGCGCACGGACGACCTGCGTCAGGCGATCCGCACGCCGGCGATGCTGGGCATGGCGGCGGTCACGGCGGCGCTGATCTCGGTCAACTGGGGCATCTATGTCTGGGCCATCGGCTCTGGCCATGCGCTGGATGCGGCGCTTGGCTATTACATCAACCCGCTCTTCTCGATCTTCCTCGGCGCGGTCCTGCTGCGTGAACGGCTCAGCCCGGCGCAATGGCTGGCGATCGGTCTGGCGGCGATGGCGGTCGCCGTGCTGACCTGGGATGCCGGCCGCCTGCCGCTGGCCGCCCTTGGCCTGACGCTGACCTGGGGCGCTTATGCCTTCTTCAAGAAATCGCTTCCCATCGGCCCCAATCAGGGCTTCATGCTGGAAGTACTGTTGCTGACCCCGGCGGCGCTGATCTACATGATCTGGCTGGCGCGGACCGGTCAGGGCCATTTCCTGCAAACCACCTCGTTTGATACATGGATGCTTCTGGGCTGCGGTGTCGTCACTGCCGTGCCGCTGATCCTTTATGCCAACGGCGCAAAACGGCTGAAACTCTCGACCATCGCGATCATGCAATATATCGCGCCGACGATGATCTTCCTGACCGCCGTTCTGATCTTTGGCGAAGCGTTCGGCACCGCCCGGATGATCGCTTTCCCGATGATCTGGGCCGCGTTGGTGATCTACAGCTGGTCGATGCTCAGCCAGGCCCGCGCCCGATATCGCCGGGCCGGCTGATCTTGCCGCCGCCGACCGCCGCCTTGACACCCGTGGTCGACGGGCAAGAGGTCGGCAGCCCGCGCAGCACCCGCACCGCGAGATGTGCGAACGCCTGCGCTTCCAGCATGTCGCCGTCCAGATCGGCATCCTCTACCGGCAGCACCGGGCAGTTCAGGCGGCCGGCAAGCATTTCCATCAACCACCGGGTTATGTCTTCCGCCTCCGGTCACCAAAACCCGGGTCGGCGGAACCGGACAGAACTGCATCCCAGCCTGAACCGAGGCCGCGATAACCGCCGTCAGCGTCGCCGCCGCGTCGGCATCGGACAGATGTGATACCGCCGCGACAAGATCCGGGAAATCGTTTCTGTCCAGTGACTTCGGCGGCATCTTCAGGAAATACGGGTGCCGCAGGAACGCCGCGACGACCGCCTCGTCCACCGCACCTTCCGCCGCCAGCGCGCCACCGGCATCCATCGCCGACCCAAGTCGCGCCTGCATCAGATCGTTCAGCGGCGCATTCGCCGGACCGGTATCAAACGCCAGTAACGCGCCCTCCTCATCCGGCCGGTCCTTGGCCGGATCAATCCAGGTCAGGTTGCCGACCCCGCCGAGGTTCAGAAATGCCAGCGGATCATCCGCGCCAATCCATTTGGCGCAGGCGAAATGATAGAACGGCGCCAGCGGCGCACCCTGCCCGCCCAGTTCCACATCATTGCTGCGAAAGTCCCAGATCACCGGCAGTTCCAGAACCTCGGCCAGAATCGAGCCATCGCCGGCCTGATGCGTGCCGCGCCCGCCGGGTTCATGCGCCAGTGTCTGGCCGTGAAACCCGATGATCTCGGCCCCCGAAAACTCCGACAGCAGTTCGGCATGCGCGGTATCGACCAGTTCCGCGGCCTCTCGCACCCCGTCCCACTTGCCAAGGGCAGCCCGCAGGACCGCCCGTTCGGCCTCGGAATAGGGGCGGTATTTGCTGTCGCCAAAGCCGTAGATCTCTTCGCCGTCGGTCATCAGCAACGCCGCATCGACCCCGTCCAGCGAGGTGCCCGACATTGACCCCAAGGCCCAGATCGGCTCGGTTTTCTTCATCACTTCCCCTTCGCCGCCGCCGCTTATATAGAGGGCCAGCACCATCAGAATGGACAAGATCACGATGACCTACCACCCCAAATCCGACTTCCTGCGCGTGATGATCGAGCGTGGCTTCCTGGCCGACTGCACCGATTATCAGGGGCTGGATGAGGCTTTGGCAAAGGGCTTGGTGCCCGCCTATATCGGTTTCGACGCTACCGCGAAATCGCTGCATGTCGGCAGCCTTATCCAGATCATGATGCTGCGCTGGCTGCAAAAGACCGGCCACAAGCCGATCGTGCTGATGGGTGGCGGCACCACAAAGGTCGGCGATCCGTCGTTCCGGTCAGAAGAGCGCCCGCTGATGACGCCCGATCAGATCGAGACCAACATCGCCGGGATCAAGCAGGTCTTTACCAGTTACGTCAGCTTCGGCACCGGGCCGGGCGACGCGATCATGGTCAACAACGATGAATGGCTGGCCGATCTGAACTACCTCGATTTCCTGCGCGACATCGGGCGGCATTTCTCGATCAACCGGATGTTGTCGTTTGAGAGCGTGAAGTCCCGCCTCGACCGCGAACAATCGCTGTCGTTCCTGGAATTCAACTACATGATCCTGCAAGCCTATGATTTCTTTGAACTTAACCGCCGCTACGGCTGCCTGTTGCAGATGGGCGGCTCGGATCAATGGGGCAATATCGTCAACGGCATCGACCTCACGCGCCGGGTGCTGGATCATGAGATTTACGGGCTGACCTCGCCGCTGCTGACCACGAGCGGACGGCAAGAAGATGGGCAAGTCGCTGTCGGGCGCGGTCTGGCTGAATGCCGACATGCTGTCGCCCTACGAGTTCTGGCAGTTCTGGCGCAACACGACCGATGCCGACACCGGGCGGTTCCTGAAGCTTTACACCGAACTGCCGGTCGAGGACTGCGACCGTCTCGGCGCGCTCGAAGGCTCCGAGATCAACGAGGCCAAGATCCGGCTGGCGAACGAAGTCACAACGCTGCTTGCACGGCGCCGAGGCCGCGAAAGCCGCCGAGGCCACCGCGCGCGAGGTCTTCGAGAAGGGCGGCGTTGGCGACGACCTGCCGACGCTGTCGCTTGACAGCGTCCGAGAAGTCGGCGACGGCATTTCGGTCGTGCAGCTGATCGTCCGCTCCGGCCTGGCGGGGTCCGGCAAAGAGGCCAAGCGGCTGATCGCCGAGAACGGCGCGCGGCTGAATGACGAGCCGCTCACCGATGCGGGGCTGATTCTGACCAGCGCAGAGCTTGCGAAACCGTTAAAGCTGAGCGCGGGCAAGAAGCGGCACGCTCTGGTCTCGCTGGCGGATTAGACCGCGGCTGCGCGAGGTGGCCGGAATGTTTTAAAACAAGGGGGTGCCCGACCCCGATTGTTTTAAAGAAAAGCATGAAACATCGGCCGCGGCGATCACGGCAGCATCCAGTCGCCGTCCGGCCAGAAAGCATGAAATGCGAAGGCGAACATCACGTCATGTGGCACATCCTTGCCGCCCTGATCCCTCACCCGAACCGTCCCGACATCCCTGCCGTCCGCGATCCGGCTGGCATCCAGCGCCGACGCCTGCCCCGCCGTCCAGCTGATTGAGACTCCGCCCTCATCTATCTGTTTTTCCTTGCGAATCCGGTCAAACGTCCAGGCCTTGTCGCCCACCCGAACCACCCGCATCAGCGGCGGTATGTCATGCGGCGGGTTCTCACCGCTATAAAGAAACGGTCGTGTCGAACTGTCGTAGCTGACATAAGGGTTGCGCCCGTATTGCCGCGGCCAATCCGGGCTCATCCATAACTAACCCATTGGGATTGCGCGATTTAAATTCCGACCAGCTTTCCATCCAAGCCGGCAGTTGCACCAGTTGGTCGCCGGTATGATGCCCGACGATCCCCTCGCCGATGGCCTGCTGCCACCAGCTTTCGGTCTCTCGGTCGAACATCACCATGTCGGAATTCCGGAGTTTCCCCGACACGCCGAAGGTTCGCAACTCGCCCTTCACCCGCCGGTCGAACACCATGCCGGAATTGCACAAAGGGCAGAAGGTCACGGCCACCGGCACACCACCCACAACATCGTTCACGATTTCATGCCAGGTGAGGTAGCGAATTGGATAAGCTCTGGGCTCTACGCCGCTGATTTCCAACGTTATTACAGGTTCACGATCACCGATCCGGGTCTCTTCCGACACCTTGCGGAACGCCGGATCCGAGAGCGCAGGAATGCCATCCTTGGGCGGCCCGCCTGACAGGATCTCGATCCAACTCGGGACGCTGGTCTTGCTGAAATCGGTATTCGGCCATTCGTGCTTCCAGAAATCCGGGTTGGCCTGCGCCATCCCCCCGGCCAACACAAGAATTAGCGCTGCAAAACAATGCCTTATATGAAACATGACGGCCTCCCTACGGTCACGCTGCCACAGGAAGGCCGTTTCGCCTAGCCCGCCTCACGCGGGATTGACCGTCCGCTACTCGTCGACCAGTGTCACGCGCGCCATTACATCCGGATCGCCCGAGACCTCACCATTGCCGCCCCCGCCGCGCTTGATCGCATCCAGAACCTCAAGCCCTTCAATGACTTGGCCGACAACGGTGTATTGCACCATCCAGATGCGGTGCGGGCGCAAACATGATGAAGAACTGGCTGTTGGCGGAATTCTGGCTGGCAGAGCGCGCCATCCCCATCATGCCGCGATCGAACGGCAGGCTGGAGAATTCGGCCGGCAGGTCCGGCAGGTCCGACCCGCCTTGCCCTGCCCGCGATGTATCGCCACCGGCCTTACCGAATTGCACATCGCCGGTCTGCGCCATGAACCCATCGATCACGCGGTGGAAGACGACGTTGTCATAGGCACCGGACGCCACCAATTGTTCAATCCGTTCAACATGTTGCGGTGCAACGTCAGCGAAAAGCTTGATCCGGACGTGACCGTTAGCCTCGCCCGTCACCTCGATATCCATCACCGGCCCTTCGACATCGCCAGCCACGACCGGCGCGGCTGCGGCCTGGTCCGGGATGGTCTGTTGCCAATAGTAGTATCCCAGCACCGCTACACCGACGATCATGAGCGCCGCGAACAGGACATTGCTGCTACGCATCAGCCGCAACCTTCACGCTGATCATCCGGTCCGGGTTCATCGGTGGTTCGCCCTTTGCGATGGCGTCAACATGCTCCATCCCCGAAATGACCCGGCCGTAAACGGTATATTGCCCGTTCAGAAAGCTGTTGTCCTTGAAATTAATGAAGAATTGGCTGTTTGCCGAATTTGGATTGGCCGACCGCGCGGCCCCGATAGTGCCTCGGTCATGCGGCAGTTTCGAGAATTCGGCGGGCAGATCGGGCAGGTCCGATCCGCCGGTTCCGGCACGGCCGATGTGAAAATCCTTTTCGGCATTACCGTTTGCCACATCGCCGGTCTGTGCCATGAACCCGTCGATCACCCGGTGGAATACCACGTTGTCATAGGCCCCGGCGCGGGCCAGTTCCTTCATCCGTTCGGTATGTTTCGGCGCCACGTCCGCCATCAGCTCGATCGTGACGGTGCCGTCCTTCAGTTCGATCAGGATGGTGTTCTCGGGGTCTTTGATATCGGCCATCGGGCGCTCCTTTGCATAAATTTGCGGCAAACTAGGCCGCAGAGCGCCGAAGGGAAAGGGTGATGTTGACGCCGTGCACCATATCGGGTGGATAGAGGCAACCACCCGCCCATAAGGAGCCAGCCGATGAGTTGGAAGACCCTCGACGACCTAGACCTTGCCGGAAAGGTCGTACTGACCCGCGTCGACATCAACGTCCCCGTTGAGGATGGCAAGGTGACCGACGCCACCCGGATCGAGCGGATCGTGCCGACCGTTCAGGACATTCTTGAAGCTGGCGGCAAGCCGGTTCTGCTGGCGCATTTCGACCGGCCAAAGGGCAAGGTGGTTCCCGGGATGTCGCTGAAACCGTTGGTGCCTGTATTGCAGGAGCATCTGGGCGTGCCTGTCCGCTTCGCCGAAGACTGCATCGGCGGCGAGGCTAAGAAGGCCGTGGCGGCGCTTGCAGAAGGCGAAGTGTTATTGCTTGAAAACACCCGATTTCACGCCGAAGAAGAGAAGAACGACCCGGCCTTCGCGGCGTCGCTGGCCGCACTCGGCGACCTCTATGTGAACGACGCATTCTCGGCCGCGCACCGCGCCCACGGATCGACAGAGGGCATTGCCCACCTGATCCCCGCCGCAGCCGGTAGGCTGATGCAAGCCGAGCTGACGGCGTTGGAGGCCGCCCTTGGCAGCCCGCAGCGCCCGGTCGTTGCCGTGGTTGGCGGCGCGAAAGTGTCAACCAAGCTCGACCTTCTGGGCAATCTTGTGCGCAAAGTCGAATATCTGGTGATCGGCGGCGGCATGGCCAATACGTTTCTGGCGGCTCAGGGGATCGGCGTCGGCAAGTCGCTGGCCGAGCATGATCTTGCCCAAACGGCCCGAGCGATTCTGAAAAGGGCCGATGAAGCGGGGTGCGAGGTCGTGTTGCCCGTAGATATCGTTGTGGCGCGCGAGTTCGCTGCCAACGCAGCACATTCGGTGTTGGATGCCGCGAACTGCCCTGACGACGCAATGATTCTGGATGCCGGTCCGAAGACTGTCGAGCTGATCGCCGGTGTCTTCGCGAAATGCCGGACGCTGATCTGGAATGGCCCGCTGGGTGCGTTCGAGATCGAACCTTTCGACGCCGCCACCGTAGCGGCCGCTAGCAAGGCCGCCGAATTGACTCGATCGGGCAATCTGACCTCGGTTGCGGGCGGAGGCGACACGGTTTCGGCGCTCAACCAGGCGGGGGTCGCGGAGGATTTCAGCTATATCTCGACCGCCGGTGGTGCATTTCTGGAATGGATGGAAGGCAAGACGCTTCCAGGTGTTGCAGCACTGGAGAATTAGGGCGTGTTAGCGCGACCATAATTGCCACGCGACGTCCTGTAGCCTAGAAAGACAACGACGGTTCAAGCGCAATTTCTGTAGTAATTTCAGGCGGGAAAAGATGTCAGACTCCAAGCAGGCGAAACAAATGCAAAGCGGCAAGGGATTTGTCGCCGCTCTCGATCAAAGCGGCGGATCGACGCCCAAGGCGCTGAAGCTTTATGGGATTAATGAGGATGCCTATTCCTCGGACGAGCAGATGTTTGATCTGATCCACGAAATGCGCTGCCGGATCATGACCTCGCCCGCGTTTACCGGCGAACGGATCGTCGGCGCCATTCTGTTCGAGAACACGATGGACCGGAAGGTCGAGGGCAAGCCTACCGCCAAGTATCTTTGGGAAGAGCGTGGCGTTGTGCCGTTCCTCAAGATCGACAAGGGGTTGGAGGACAAAGTCGATGGCACCCGTCTGATGAAGCCGATGCCGGGGCTGGACCAGTTGCTGACCCGCGCCAAGGCAGCAGGTATCTTCGGAACCAAGATGCGCTCTGTCATCGACGCGGCGTCGCCAACCGGGATTGCCGCGAATGTCGCGCAGCAGTTCGAGATTGCAAAGCAGGTATTGGGTCATGGGCTGGTCCCGATCATCGAGCCGGAGGTGACCATTTCGATCGCCGACAAGGCCGCCGCCGAAGATATCCTGCTGGCCGAGTTAACAAAGCACCTCGACGTCCTGCCCGAGGGTCAGCAGGTGATGTTGAAACTGACGCTGCCAACGGTTGCCAACCAATATAAGTCGCTGGTCGATCATCCGCGGGTCATGCGTGTCGTCGCACTGTCCGGCGGATATTCACGCGCCGAGGCGAACGAGAAACTGGCGCTTAACACGGGCGTAATTGCCAGCTTCTCTCGCGCACTGACAGAGGGGCTTTCGGCGCAGCAAAGTGATGCCAAGTTCAACGATACACTCAATGCAACGATCCAGAGTATCTATGACGCCTCGGTTGCGGGTTAAGATCGACTAGGGATCTCCGCGGGTGACCAGCGCCCCATGATACTCGATCTCGGCTGACGTATTCGTGTGATTTCCGTACTTGTGCCTTAGCCGCCAGATGTCAGAGAGCGCAGGATCAGTGGCCAGAATTGGCATTGCCGCAAAAGTCATCGTCATCGGACAGCAAGTGCCGCGCTCGGTCTGACTAGCGAGATAGGCCATTGCGGCATTGGTGAAATGACCGCCCGACTTGCCTTCCCAGGCAATTACGGAACAGCTGTGCGAGATGCCGAGCGACATCATGTCATGATAGGCGGGGTGAAACCTGACCCAATCCATACGTCTGCCGGCGCGGTCGAACTGAACCAGTTGGGGGCCCGCGTTCATTTGCCAGCCGTCCGGCCTCGCGCATGTCCGCCTGCCCCAGGGCGGCTTCATAACCCGACAGAGCGGCCATCTGACATCCGAACGCGTTGGTCAGATTGCGGAGCGGCAGATCGGACATCTACAGATCCCAATCCAATAAGAAAACTGGCTGATTGCTGACGACAAGCGTTTCGAGATCAATTTTGGCGGGCAATCGGAACATCGCGCGACCTCTCGCCCAAGTATACCGCGAAAAGGGCTGGTTCGCAAAACCGGCAGATGTGGCAGTTTTCCACCGAATCTGCCAAATATCCGCGCCGTCGCCACGAAACGGGATTTACAACGGCTGCCCGCTGTGCCATTGTCCCTCAAAGCCGCACAAAGAGGCGGCGATCGAGGCGAATACATGAGTGTTCAGAGCAATACCCCGACATATGGCGCGGTGATCTATTTTGCGATCATCTTCGCGCTGGGGACTTATTTCACCTTCGCCAGCGTCCAGGGGGATTACGGGCTGTTCCGCCGAATCGCGATTGAGGCGGAAGCAGTGGCGTTGATCGCCGAGCAAAACCGCCTGAATACCGAAGTGGCGACGATGCGTAACAAGACTCATCGCCTGTCGGATGAGTTCCTTGATCTGGACCTTCTGGATGAACAGGCCCGGGATGTCCTGGGCCTTGTCCGCATGGATGAAGTCGTCATTCGCTAGGGTCAGTTTATGACGCCGTCGGCAAGCGATTGGCCGGATTTCCGGTCACCCAATCCACGGTTGCATATTCCTTCGTCCTGCCGCAGGCTAACGGCAAGCTGCAAGTCTTATGTCGCTTTCGTCAACGATAGTTCAGCGTTAAACTATCATTGTGAAGCCGAGGAGGATGACACATGGCCGCCGCAAAACGCGCCACCAAGCCGAACGTTTCCAAAGAAGAACTGCTTGAATACTACCGTGAGATGCTGCTGATACGCCGGTTCGAGGAAAAAGCTGGTCAGTTGTACGGCATGGGGCTGATCGGCGGGTTCTGTCACCTTTATATCGGTCAGGAAGCCGTTGTCGTCGGGCTGGAGGCCGCTGCCGAGGAAGGCGACAAGCGGATCACCTCGTACCGGGACCATGGCCACATGCTGGTCAGCGGCATGGACCCCAAGGGCGTGATGGCCGAACTGACCGGTCGCGAGGGCGGCTATTCCAAGGGCAAGGGCGGCTCGATGCACATGTTCTCGAAAGAGAAGAACTTCTATGGTGGGCACGGGATCGTTGCGGCGCAGGTCCCCATTGGCGCCGGTCTGGCCTTCGCCGACAAGTATCTGGAAAACGGCCGAGTGACTTTCACCTATTTCGGCGATGGGGCCGCAAACCAGGGACAAGTCTACGAGACCTATAATATGGCGGAGCTTTGGGACCTGCCTGTGGTCTTTGTGATCGAGAACAACCAGTACGCCATGGGCACCAGCGTCAAACGGTCCACCAAATCCCCCAGCCTGTGGGAGCGCGGCGCGGCCTACGGCATCCCGGGCGAAGAGGTTGACGGTATGGATGTGCTTGCGGTGAAGGCTGCCGGGCAAAAGGCGGTGGCCCACTGTCGCGCCGGAAATGGCCCCTACATCCTGGAGGTCAAGACCTACCGCTATCGCGGCCATTCGATGTCGGACCCGGCCAAGTACCGGACCCGCGAGGAAGTCCAGAAGGTCCGCGAAGAGCGCGATGCCATCGAACATGTGCGCACGATGCTCCTCTCGGGCAAATACGCGAGTGAGGATGACCTGAAAGCGACCGACAAAGAGATCAAGGCAATCGTCAACGACGCTGCCGAATTCGCCAAAGAAAGCCCCGAGCCGTCACTCGACGAGCTTTGGACCGACATCTACGCAGAAGCCTGAGGGAGGATTGACGATGGCAACCGAGGTGCTGATGCCCGCGCTTTCCCCGACGATGGAAGAAGGCACGCTTGCGAAGTGGTTGGTTAAGGAGGGCGATACGGTGTCGTCCGGCGACATCATCGCTGAAATCGAAACCGACAAGGCGACGATGGAATTCGAGGCCGTCGATGAGGGCAAAGTCGGCAGACTGCTGGTCGCCGAGGGCACCGAGGGCGTGAAGGTCAACACGCCAATCGCCGTGCTGGTCGAGGACGGCGAAAGCGTCGATGATGCCAAGCCTGCGGTCGAAGAAAGGAAAGCTCCGCCTCAGATAGACAACGCCCGTCGCAAGGATGAACCGTCGACCGGCAGTGCCGCCGCAAAGACGCCGGCCCAGCCCAAAGCCGCCGCCACCCGCCCGCAAGCCGACGTGCCCGAAGGCACCGAGATGAAGTCGACCACGGTGCGCGAAGCTCTGCGCGACGCGATGGCCGAAGAGATGCGGCGGGACGAGACGGTCTTTCTGATGGGTGAGGAGGTCGCCGAGTATCAAGGCGCCTACAAGATCAGTCAGGGCCTGCTTGACGAGTTCGGCCCGAAACGCGTGATCGACACGCCGATCACCGAACATGGCTTTGCTGGTATCGCTGTCGGTGCCGCCTTTGGTGGCCTGCGCCCGATCGTCGAATTCATGACCTTCAACTTCGCGATGCAGGCGATGGATCAGATCGTCAACTCTGCCGCCAAGACGCGCTACATGTCAGGTGGTCAGATGGGTGCACCTATGGTATTTCGTGGTCCCAACGGCGCCGCGGCCCGCGTCGGGGCACAGCACAGCCAAGACTATGCGGCCTGGTATTCGCATATTCCGGGACTGAAAGTCGCGCAGCCGTTTCTCCGCCGCCGATGCGAAGGGTCTATTGAAGTCTGCAATCCGCGATCCGAACCCGGTGATCTTTCTGGAGAATGAGATCCTCTACGGGCGGTCCTTCGACGTTCCGGTTCTGGATGACTTCACGGTGCCGTTCGGCAAGGCGAAGATCTGGCGTCAAGGGGATGATGTGACCATCGTCAGTTTCGGGATCGGCATGACCTATGCACTTGAAGCAGCCGAGGCGCTGGCAAAGGAAGGGATCGAGGCCGAGGTGGTCGATTTGCGCACGCTGCGTCCGATCGACTACGAAACGGTCATCCGTTCGGTCCAGAAGACCAATCGCTGCGTGACGGTCGAGGAAGGCTTCCCTGTCGGTTCGATCGGCAACCACCTGTCGGCCAAGATCATGACCGAAGCCTTCGACTACCTTGATGCACCGGTCCTGAACTGCACCGGCAAGGATGTCCCGATGCCTTATGCCGCCAATCTCGAAAAACTCGCTCTGGTGACCACCAAGGACGTCATCGAAGCCGTCAAGCAAGTGACATATCGTTAAGGGGGACAAGGACATGCCGACTGAAATACTCATGCCCGCACTCTCTCCGACGATGGAGGAAGGCACCCTGGCGAAATGGCTCGTCAAGGAAGGCGATACCGTGTCTTCTGGCGATCTCTTGGCTGAGATTGAGACCGACAAGGCAACGATGGAGTTCGAAGCAGTCGATGAAGGCGTTGTCGGGAAGCTGCTGGTCGACTGAGGGAACGGAAGGTGTCAAGGTCAATTCGCCAATCGCTGTTCTGCTTGAGGAGAACGAGAGCTCGGACGACGTTGAAAGCTACGAGTGCGCCCGATACCGACCAGAAAGATAAGCCAAAAAGGGAAGAGCCGAACAAGTCCAAAGAGGAAGAGTCGACTTCAACCCGTCAACCAAACCCCGCCGAAGCTTCGCCGCCCGGCGACGGAGACAGAGTATTCGCCTCCCCTCTCGCCCGCCGAATTGCCAAAGACCGCGGGCTGAATCTTGCTCAGTTAAAAGGATCCGGTCCACATGGACGGATCGTCAAGTCCGATGTTGAAGGTGCCAAGCCGTCCGCCGACACAGCGCCGAAAACCGACGCGCTGGCCGCAGAAACGCCTGCAATGGCATCACCGCCTTCCGATGCAATTGCAAAGATGTATCAGGATCGCGAATTCGAGGAAGTCAAACTCGACGGCATGCGCAAGATCATCGCCGCCCGTCTGACTGAAGCGAAACAGACGATACCGCATTTCTACCTTAGGCGCGACATTGAGCTGGACGCCTTGCTTGCCTTGCGGAGCACTTTGAACAAGCAGCTGGAAGTCAAGAAATGTGAAGCTCTCGGTCAATGACTTCATTATCAAAGCCTGTGCCGTGGCATTGCAGCAGGTTCCGGACGCCAATGCAGTTTGGGCCGGCGACCGGATACTGCGGCTAAAGCCCTCGGATGTTGCGGTTGCGGTTGCAATAGAAGGCGGCCTCTTCACACCAGTGCTTCGGGATGCGCACACAAAGTCCATCTCGACCCTCAGCGCCGAGATGAAAGATCTCGCCGCCAGGGCAAAGGACCGCAAGCTGGCCCCGCATGAGTATCAGGGGGGAAGCTTTGCCATATCCAATCTTGGTATGTTCGGCATCGATAACTTCGATGCCGTCATTAACCCGCCGCATGGTGCCATTCTGGCCGTCGGCGCAGGCATCAAGAAACCTGTTGTGGGCACGGACGGTCAATTGACTGCGGCGACCGTGATGTCTGTAACTCTTTCCGTAGATCATCGTGTGATCGACGGGGCTCTGGGTGCCGAATTGCTCGCCGCCATCAAGGAGAACCTTGAGAATCCGATCAGTATGCTGGCCTGAACGATTGTGCCTTAACCAGCGCTATCGTTAAGCAGTTGGTCCATCATGACGGAAGGCTGGTCACACCCTGCCTCGCCGACGATCTTGGCAGGTACCCCGGCGACGGTCTTGCAGGCGGGGACTTCGTGTAGCACCACCGAACCGGCGGCAATTCGGCTGCAACGACCGATCTTGATATTGCCAAGAACTTTCGCGCCGGCTCCGATCAGCACGCCATCACCGATTTTGGGATGCCGATCATCGTCTTGTTTGCCGGTACCACCAAGTGTCACCGAATGCAGCATGGAGACGTTGTCACCAACCACTGCCGTTTCTCCGATCACAATCGAATGCGCGTGGTCAATCATGATGCCTTGTCCGACCCGCGCTGCCGGATGAATATCGACACCGAATTGTTCGGAAACCCGCATTTGTACGAAGTAGGCCAGATCCTTACGGCCCGAATGCCACAGCCAGTGCGCCACGCGATATGCCTGGATCGCCTGAAACCCCTTGAAAAAAAGCAATGGCTGAAGGAATCGGTGGCAGGCCGGATCCCTATCATAAACCGCTACGATGTCCGCGCGCGCCTTCTGCCCGAGCGAGTAATCATCAGCGTATGCCGCATCAGCAATCTCTCGCAGCAACTGCTCCGACATCTCGCTCGAAGACAACTTCTGCGCCATCCTGTACGCTAGGGCGCGCTCCAGCGTCTCATGGTGCAAAATGCAGGCGTGAAGCATTCCGCCCAGCAGCGGCTCATCATTCACGGCAGTACGCGCCTCAGAGGCTATGCGCTGCCACACTGGGTCAACTTCTGCCAGCTTCTTCTGGATCTCTGCCATCGACGTTCTCCTGATCATCACCACTTCTATTACAAGTAGCCGGTCCGGAGCAAACACAAGGGTAGCGACTAAGGTTTCTTAATGGCCGGAACAATTTCGCTACCAAGCCGCCAAGAATGGCTGATTTGGCAACAGATTAGGGGTTTGGCGGGTTCAGTCGCATCAGATTGATCGCCAATCTGACATTTCCGTCAACAAAATTCGTACCCTCTGATGTAAGAATCAGGTCTTCGGGCGCATAGTAGGTCGTCGGCGTTCCGGTCAGCCCGCGAGCCCAATTGCCTGACGGAATGCCAAGCCCGCTTCCATAGCGGTTCAACGATCCGGACACACCCAGTTGCCAACCAGTCAAGCCCCCGCTCAAGGTTTGCAGCACGCGACCCGTGACGCCAAATACGATGGAATTTCCGGGAATGGCCCCGACAACCAAAGAGCTTGCACCAGCGGAAACCGAGTGATCCACCTCGACCACTTCTATGACCATGGCAGCACCACTTGCAGATTTCGCGACCGCTCCGACAATCCAGCCGGATCCGCCAAATGTCGCTTTGGCAGATAGATCGACGACCCAGGCCCGCCAGCCGGACATTGGTACGACGAAGACCCAACCTCCATTGGAGAAGATCGCAATCTTGCCGTCTTGCCCTACCCAGCCAGCGGTCGCGCCCATCGGAACAGCATAGCAATCGCCATCAGCAGGAAGACGTGGTAGAACCGAAGTGCTGACTGACTGCAGCACCAACTGCGTTAGCCCATCAACCCGGACCAGCGCTTCATTGACCGTCACGTGCTTTTGAGCCTGAGCGGCCTGCGGTAGCGGCAGAGAAGGTTTAGGAGTTTCAGTCATTTATATCGATCCTTCTGAAAAGCCCAGCGCCGTATCGGCGGGATATTTGAGCGACCTGAACAGAGAAGCTGCCGGTAACACCGTCGGCGGCTTGCGTCGCTGTGCTGTAACTCCAGTTTGAAGTGGATCGGCTGACTTCGCGCACAACCGTCCCACCACTCACGACCCGGACAAGGTATTCCTCGGCATCCTCGCCAAGGGGAACCTCCATTGACTGCCAACTGTCGCCATCAATCCTCGTACGACGGACCCAACTCACGGCCATGTCGCCAGAGGTTTTTGTGGCGCGCAGATGTGTTGGCGCATAGGGCCGCAGCCCGACGCCCTCAAACGCGCGAACGCTGTGCGAGAAAGCCGGATCGTCAAGCGATCGGCGAGCCGGGCCAATTCGGTGGTTTCGGTCCAATCCGCGCTCGGAGCTCTTCAGATCAATTTGCTTGGGACCACCGTCAAGCAGAACGAAGAGACTGCCTGTCGGCCAATCCAGTGACGGCAGAGCGTCAGTTCCGGCCTGGCCCCTAAGTCGACCCGAGATCTCGTAGGTATCCGCCGCTACAAGAACAGCAGCCGTGAACTGAATCAGTTCCCAGTTCGATGCACTCCCGTCACCGATAGCCGCGAGGTTCGTGCCATTGACGACATTGTCCAGAAAGGCAGATGACAACGCCCCGCTTATCAGCCGCACCCGCAGCGGCGCACCACGATCAACGATTCCTGGAACAGCCCCAAGCAAGGGAGATTCCGTGATCCCGATAGTTGACCGCCGCGCAACCAATCGGTTCAGCTTGTATCCACTGTCAGTCGCCGAGCTGTACACTGCAACGGATCCCGGCCAAGGCGCTGCCAAGATGGCAACATCAGGCGCAACTTCGGATTCCTCTCCGGTCAGAAGAGGCAGGTCAAGAAACGTTGAGAAAACCGGGGTCGGAGTAACGAACGTTCGTCCCAGCGGCGGCATATCGGCGGCATCGCTGTGGCGGTAGGTCTCCGGTTCAATCCTGACCGCCTCCATCATTTGTGATCCGACATGGGAAACCCGGTCGAAACGAAAGCGGGCCTCACCAGCCTCGTTACCGACCTCAACAACATCGCCCGCACCGAACCGCAGGTCTGACAGGGGCAGAGCGAACCTCAATCCATCTCGCGCGACTCGCGCCTCCGCCAACCAACGTTCAACGATCGCCCTACCTTCAGTTCGCGTCAACGCCAGCGGCATCTCAGACCGCGAAACGACTTGAGCAATCTCATCCGGAAATACGGTCTCTTCGGCGCGAACATCATAGTCGCCATCTGCATCGATAAAGCTCAACTGCACTCGGCCGACGGTTTCAGCATCCGGCGCACGACTTCTCTCGATAGCGCTCCCGAGTTCATCCGAAAGAGCGCTCGATTGACGTCGATGGAACCGCCGGATCGCCCGGTCCGCGTCTGAAAGAGCAGCTTGCCGTCCCGTTCAATCGCCTCGAACCCATAGGCAAGCATCAATGGCTGCAACGCCGAACGCGCGTCCTGCAATTCACCGACTGAATAACCGCGCAGATAGCCATAAAGTCGTGACGTATCGAGAGCTATCGCGCCGGACCGCGCGCAGATGCTCTTCCACCACGTCCGCCAGCGACCGTGACGTTGACCGACAGTTTATCCAGTGACCACGATAGTAATTCCTGCCATCGGACCATATGTCGGTGCTTTGCGGAAAGAACGAGAACGGCCGTGCGTTCCAGGCCCAAACATGGGCATGGCTCATGTCGATCATCGACCCTTCGTAGACCTCCGATACCGGATTGTTCAGAGGCTCCGACCAGAATTTGATCATCGCTCTAAAGTACTGCATCTGAATCAGCTCATCCCGGCGCTCGTCCGAGTAATTCGGCAAGCTGGATTCCGAGGATTTCGGGTCCAGGAATTTATTGGGCTGATTGGTACCTTTGTCTACCGCCGCGCAGCCATATTCGTCGACCCAGGCCGCGTCGAATTGCGGCCCACGCAACCCTTCGGGCTCATGCGCCGAGAAAACCTGCGCGATGGCCCCCGTCGGCCATTCCAGCAGCTTGCGGGTGGCGCGCCATTCAGGCCGGCGATCGGGTGGCGAACAGGCCAGTATCCCGCTCTCGCCAAAGATCATCACTTCACGAACCTGCGCCTCGGTTTCGCCAACAAGAGCGACACGTTTCGCGCGGCCCGCATCCAGCGGCTTGCTGCCCTCGACCTGGGCGCGGACCCATTCGGCACCGGCGCGGGTCTTTCCGGCACCACGGCCCCCCATGACCACCCAGTTGCGCCAGTTACCTTCGGGCGGCAACTGATGCTCCATCGCCCAGAACTCGAAAATGAAAGGGAGCGCCAGAAGCGCTCCCACATCTAATTCATTCAGAAAGGTCTCAACCCTCTCCGGCGGACCGGAGGCAAGCCATTCGGCGTCGGATCTCGTCGCGCGCCTCGCCAAAGTCGAGCGCGATGTCCTGAACAATACCGTGTTTGTGTTTTCGCTTTTCTGCAAGTCGCCTCCGTTCCTCGAACAGCAAGGTTGCTGTCTTTCGGTATTCATGCGCCAGATCGCGCGCCGTCACCGGCGTCACGAACTCGCCTGTCTCAACACGTTTCGCAGCCGCCCTGAAAACCTCGGCCGCCTGACTGAAATGCTCTTCGACGCCAAGAAGATGCTTCTCCGCGTCCCCGTCCTCACCTTCGGGTCTGATCAAGATCTTATTCAAATCGCACGCCTCTCATGCCACTCCGCACGAGCGAAACGAAAAAGCGACCGCCGGGTCACCCCGGGGTCGCCTGCCCACTTCTTCTAGCATGCCACAAGTTCTACACTGGACCGTGCGCTCTGTCAAGCGAACTCTGCCTGGGGTTGCGCGCGGTCAGGTTAACAAAGTATTGATATTCATGGATTCTTCTGGAAAACGCCTGGCTCGCTCGCCGCCGCACCGAGCACATCTCAATTCCCGTCCGCAGCCTGTTCCTCCATCTCACGCCATTTAGCGACATTCGCATTATGCTCTTCCAGCGTCTCGGCAAAGGCATGGCCGCCGGTGCCATCGGCCACAAAGAACAGATAGGAGGTATCATCAGGGTTCAGCGCCGCCTCCAGGCTTTCCTGACCCGGATTGGCAATCGGCGTCGGCGGCAGCCCATCGATGACATAGGTGTTATAGGGGGTCTCCTTGCGCAACTCACTCTGCCGCAATCCACGCTCCAGCACGCCCTGCCCGTTGGTCACGCCGTAGATGACTGTCGGATCGGTCTGCAACCGCATCCCCTGTTTCAGCCGGTTGACGAACACACTCGCCACCTGCCGCCGCTCCTCCCGCACTCCGGTTTCCTTCTCGACGATCGAGGCCAGAATCAACGCTTCCTCCGGCGTGTCGATCGGCAAGCCATCCGCGCGGTTCGCCCAGGCCTCCGCCACTCTTGTTGCCTGAATCGATGCCATTTCGGCCAATAGCTCGTTTCGGTCCGCCCCCACGACCACCTCGAAGGATTCGGGCGCCAGACTGCCCTCCGCCGGCACCTCTGCCACCTCTCCGTCAAGGAAATCAGCGGCCTTCAGCGCCTCTACGACCTGCCAGCTGGTCACACCCTCGGCCAGCGCGATCCGGTAGCGCGTATCGCGATCCTCACGAACCTCGGTGTATTTCTCCGGCACTTCGACCTCTCCGGGCACAAACTCGGCAACATCCGTGAACCGGTTGGTAGCAGGATCAAGCTCTCGGACCCGCATCTCGGCCGTCCGCACGCCGATCCGGTAAACCACTTCCGTGCCACAGGTGCTGGCCCCGCCACGGGTCACGAGATCCACGATCTCGGCCATGCTGGCACCCTCCGGCACCAGAAAAGACCCGGCTTTCAACAGCCCGGATTTCTCGGAGTAATCCGCCCCGATCCGAAAGATCGTCGGGCTGCTGACCGCGCCATCACTAGCCAGACTATCGGCCACCCGACGCATATTGGACCCGATTTCGACCCGCAGACAGATCGCCTGCTCCAACGGTCCCTCTGCCGAATACTGTGCCTTGCCCCAGGCAATCACCCCGCCCACGGCAATCAGCGCGACCACGAAAAGCGTCAGCGCATTTGAAGCAATGTTGCGCCACATCAGGCGTCATCCTTGCGGAATACGACAGAGGCATTGGTGCCGCCGAACCCGAACGAGTTCGACAAAGCCACGTCGATCTTGCGCTCACGCTTGGCATTCGGCGCCAGGTCCAGCTTCGGCTCCACCGCCGGATTGTCCAGGTTGATCGTCGGCGGCGCCACCTGATCGCGGATCGCCAGCATGCAGAAGATCGCCTCGACAGCGCCCGCAGCCCCCAGCAAATGCCCGATCGAGGATTTCGTCGACGACATCGTCGCCCCCGCCGCCGCATCGCCCATCAGCCGCTCGACCGCACCCAACTCAATCGTATCGGCCATGGTCGAGGTGCCATGCGCATTGATGTAATCCACATCCACCGGCGTCAACCCGGCCCGCTCGACAGCCGCCTTCATGCTGCGAAAGCCGCCATCGCCATCCTCGGCGGGCGCGGTGATGTGATAGGCGTCGCCCGACAGGCCGTAGCCCACTACCTCGCAGTAGATCTTCGCGCCACGCGCCTTGGCATGCTCGTATTCCTCCAGAACGACCACGCCCGCGCCCTCACCCATCACGAACCCGTCGCGGTCGGCATCATAGGGCCGGCTGGCCTTCTCCGGCTCATGCGCGCGCTTGGTAGACAGCGCCTTGCAGGCATTGAAACCACCGATCCCGATCGGCGAGATCGGGCTTTCCGCACCGCCCGCCACCATCACATCGGCGTCGCCCCACTGGATCAGCCGCGCGGCGTCGCCGATCGCATGCGCACCTGTCGAGCAGGCCGTCACGACCGAATGGTTCGGCCCCTTGAACCCGAACCGGATGCTCACCTGCCCCGACACCAGATTGATCAAAGCGCCGGGAATAAAGAACGGCGAAATCCGCCGTGGCCCGCGCTCGTGCAACAGCACCGCGGTTTCGGCAATCGAGGTCAGCCCGCCAATGCCCGACCCGATCATCACGCCGGTGCGCAGCCGGTCCGCCTCGGCCTCGGGCGTCCAGCCGGCATCATCGACCGCCTGCTGCGCCGCGGTGATGCCATATAGAATGAAATCGTCGACCTTGCGCCGCTCTTTCGGTTCCATCCAGTCATCTGCGTTGAACGTGCCGTCCGATCCGTCGCCAAACGGGATCTCGCAGGCATAGCTGGTCGCAAAACCCGTGGTGTCGAACCGGGTGATCGGCCCGGCCCCCGACTGCCCGGCCAAAAGCCGCTTCCAGGTTTCCTCGACGCCGCAAGCCAGCGGCGTGACCATCCCCAATCCCGTGACAACAACCCGACGCATCAAGAGCCCCCTTCGGCTTCAAATCATTCCAGAACCAATACCGCGCGGAACGCCCAAGGGGCAAGACCGCCCCGGCACCTTTCCGCCAGCCCGACCTGGCTTCGTCCTCGCAGAAAAACCCGCGTCAACGGCACCTGCCCTCAACGGCGTCGCGCCATCGGCAACGCCAGCACTGCGAACGCAAAAGCAGCAAACGCGATCCAACCTAAATACCACATACGACCAGCGACAAAATCCTCGGCATATGACGCCGCAAACCGTGTCTTGCCGATGCTTGTGACACCCCATGAGAGCCCGAGACAGATAACCGCGACACCCAGCTTGACCAGTTGACGCACGCGCCAGAAACGGCTCAATCCGAACAGAACCATCCCCAGCCCGACGCCAATCCAGACAACCTGCACCGCCCAAAAGGGATGCGCCCCTAGTGCTTGAGACGCGCCAGAATACGCGGCCAGAACCAATACTGCCGCCGCGACCAGTCCGGCCAGCACATCACGCCCCCAATGCGACCCCATCGCAACCTCGCTTCATTGTCTTTACAAATATCCCCGCCGGAGGCACCCGAGGTCAAATGCGCAGCGTCTTACCGAGACAAGGCAATGGCGCCCCAAAGGCGCCTCTATATTCAAACCACCCGTTCCATCAATTGCAGCGGTCCCCACTCATCGCGATCAATCCGCAGCAGCCCGTAGCCGCATTTCTCGGCCACCCGGATCGAGTCTTCATGCTTGGGATCCATCATGCAAACCGTCCGCCCGCCAAAGGATTGCGCATCAAACCAGCGATGCCCCAGCCTCAACGCCTCCGTGGCAAATCCCTTGCCTCGTGCATGCCCCGCCAGCACCCAGCCGCCTTCAGGCGCGGTGTCGAAATCATCGCCGACGCCGCGTTCGGCGTGGAAAAACCCGACCTGCCCCAGAAACCGGCCGTCCTCCCGCCTCACAACGGCCCAGTTGCCATAGCCGTAATGCGCCCAATGCCAGAAAACCTGGTTCATCCGTGCCCAGCAGCGACCCCGCTCGACCGGCGCGAATGGCAAGAACTCGGCCATCTCCGGCTCGCCCCACATATCGGCAAAGGCCGGGAAATCGGCCCAGATCAGACCCCGCAGGATCAGCCGATCGCTTGTCAGAACCGGGATCATCGACGCCCCTCCAACGAAAAACGGCGCCCGCTGGGGACGCCGCATTCAAATTCTCAACCCTGAAGGTTCAGGAGGCTTTGGTGATGAAACCAACCGCATCGCCGAAGGTCTGGATCGTTTCAGCGGCGTCATCGGGAATCTCGATGCCGAATTCTTCCTCGAACGCCATGACCAGCTCGACCGTATCAAGACTGTCTGCGCCCAGATCGTCGATAAACGAGGCGGATTCGATGACCTTGTCCTCTTCCACGCCCAGATGCTCGACGACGATCTTCTTCACGCGATCTGCGATGTCGCTCATATCTTGTCCTCTTTCCGTTCTTCGGGGCCATTCCCCAGGTATCGCTTCAGCCCCCCGGGGGCCACTCTTTCGCCCGATAGCGCGGGCGGCATCGGGTTCAGATCACTCTGTCCGATGCCATCTGCGCCGCCTATAGCATATCGTCTGACCAAGGCAAACGCTTTCGCGCGGGGCGCAATCCAAGCCTAGAACATGGCCATGCCGCCATTCACATGCAAGGTCGCGCCCGTTACGTAAGCCGCTTCCGCACTGGCCAGATAGACCACCGCCGCGGCGATCTCATCCGCCTCGCCCATGCGGCCCGCAGGCACCTGCGTCAGGATCGAGGCCTTCTGATCGTCGGTCAATTTCTCGGTCATCGCGGTGGTGATAAAGCCCGGCGCCACGCAATTCACGGTAATCCCCCGGCTCGCCACCTCATAGGCCAGTGATTTCGACATGCCGACCATCCCGGCCTTCGAGGCCGCATAATTGCCCTGCCCCGGATTGCCGGTCGCGCCCACGACGGACGAGATATTCACGATCCGCCCCCAACGCGCTTTCATCATACCGCGCAACACACCGCGACAAAGCCGCATGGTCGAGGTCAGGTTGACGTTCAGCACGCTCTCCCATTCCTCGTCCGACATCCGCATGAACAGGTTGTCGCGAGTTATCCCGGCGTTGTTGACCAGAATATCCAGACTGCCCAACGCCTCGATCGCCTGTTTCGGCAGCATCTCGACGGCGTCCTTGTCCGACAGGTTGCAGGGCAGCACATGCGCACGATCGCCCAGCTCCTTGGCCAGCGCCTGCAACGGCTCGACCCGCGTCCCCGAAAGCCCAACGGCTGCGCCTTGGCTGTGCAAAACGCGTGCAATAGCAGCGCCGATGCCCCCGGACGCCCCGGTAACCAACGCGTTCTTTCCTGTTAAATCAAACATCTGCCGCCCTTTCTTGAAGTCTTGGCCATGTCCGCGACGCGCGACTGCCCCATCACTTGTTCATGAATATCCTTGGGGTCCGGGGGTAAAATCGCCGAAACACCTCACCCCGCCAACGCCGCCGCCACATCGTCAGGCGTCCCGACCGCCCGCGTGGTCGCACCGTCCGCGATCCGCTTGATCATCCCCGACAATGCCTTGCCCGCGCCGATTTCCCAGAACTCGGTCACACCCTCGGCGGCCATGAACGCCACGCTTTCGCGCCAGCGGACAGAGCCTGTGACCTGCTGCACCAGCAGCGCCTTGATCTGATCGGGGTCACTGACCGCCGAAGCCGTGACATTGGCCACCAGCGGCACCCGCGGCGCAGAGAATTGAATGTCGTCCAGCGCCGACGCCATCACCTTGGCGGCGGGTTCCATCAGCGCACAGTGAAAGGGCGCGCTGACCGGCAGCATCAAAGCCCGTTTCGCGCCCATTTCCTTGGCGATGTCGCAAGCCCGCTCGACCGCCTCGCGGTGGCCCGAGACCACGACCTGCGCTGGGTCATTGTCGTTCGCCGCCTGACAGACCTGTCCCTGGCTGGCCTTTTCCGCCGCCTCGACCGCCTGTTCGAAATTCAACCCCAACAGGGCCGCCATCGCCCCGACCCCGACCGGGACCGCCTCTTGCATCGCGCGGCCACGGATGCGCAGCGCCCGGGCGGTATCGGCAACGCTGACAGCGCCGGCCGCGGCCAGCGCCGAATATTCCCCCAGCGAATGCCCTGCCACGAAGGCCACGCTATCAAGCGAGATGCCCTCGGCCTCCAACGCGCGCAACGCCGCCAGAGAGGTCGCCATCAAGGCGGGTTGAGCGTTCTGCGTCAGTGTCAGGTCTTCGATCGCACCGTCCCAGATCAGCGCGGACAGCTTTTCACCCAAGGCCTCATCGACTTCGTCGAATACGGCACGCGCCGCCGGATAGGCCTCTGCCAGCGCCTTGCCCATGCCAATGGTCTGGGCGCCCTGCCCGGGAAATACGAATGCTCGGCTCATGAACTGTCCCCGTTTGCTCTTGTTGCAACCGGTGTAACGGCTTGGCCGCAACCGGGCAAGCCGGACAGCAGCGCCCGTCAGCGCGTTGCGAAGGCGGTGGGGATTCGCTGCTCGATCGGGGCGGCGGACGGACGTTGCACGGCAGCTTCCTGCGGCAGCTTGTTCAGATCCAGCGCCAGCCGCTGCAGGATCGGGGCAAGCTCAGCCTCGCTGCCCTCTGCGATTTCCATCAACGCGGTTTGACCGGCCAGCTTGACGCACAGGCGGCTGCGCAGAAGCGACGCCTTGGCACGTTGCAGGAACACCCGCTCGACGTCATCCATGGCGACCGCGCTGACCGGGGTCGCCCGGCCCCGCCGGTTACGCCGTGCGGTGCGCAATTCCCGTTGCTTGAGGTCGACATGCACCTCATGGCACAGCCCGCGCCGGGCGATCAGATAAAGCATCCCCGCGATGACAAAGAAGATCACCGTGCCGGCGATCTTGAAGGGTATCAGTTCAGCAGAGGCGTTCGACCCCGGGATCAGCCACTGTCCATATGCGGCCATGCCGGTCAGAACCGCGAAAAAGACCGCCGTCATTTCGCCATATGCCGCCCGCACCAGCACGTTCTCGCAGGGTCTGATTACATATCCCCAGTTGGTGCCCACCAGGCCCGGCGCGCTTCTGCGTGCCTGTTCCCGTTCACGCTGATCCGCTGTGCCCGCTGACTTGTCCATCTCGATCCCATCCCGCCTGATTGCCATTAACGGTTTGGTGACATCCTATGGTTGCGAAACGCGGCAAGAATTAGGCTGTCGGGTAACGAATTCGGGGCGTTGTGTCCGCGCGGTCTCTTGCAAGGCTGCTCTGGCGCAGGATCCGTGGCACCAAACCCCTTGAACCCCGGCCCCAGCCCTGTATAAGGCCCCGTCCTTCCGCATCGTATCGGAACCAGCGCAGCCTCTCGTGGGCGGGTCGCGGAAGGTGTCAGACCCGACGCCCTATGAAGTGCGCTTTATAAGTGGAGTGAACATGCCCCTTTACGAGCATGTCTTTATTGCGCGTCAGGACTTGTCCAACACGCAAGCCGAAGGTCTTATCGAACATTTCGGCACCGTCCTTTCGGATAACGGCGGCAAGGTCGTCGATCACGAATACTGGGGCGTCAAGACGATGGCCTACAAGATCAACAAGAACCGCAAGGGCCACTATGCCTATGTGCGTTCCGATGCCCCGGCCCCGGCCGTGCAGGAAATGGAACGCCTGATGCGGCTGCATGATGACGTGATGCGCGTCCTGACCATCAAGGTCGACGAGCACAAGGAGGGCCCCTCGGCCCAGATGCAGAAACGTGACGAGCGTGGCGACCGCGGTGATCGCGGCGACCGCCGCCCCCGGCGTGAAGACTAGGAGCTAACATCATGGCAACAAAACCGTTTTTCCGCCGCCGCAAGGTCTGCCCGTTCTCAAGCGACACTGCTCCTGCAATCGATTACAAGGACACGCGTCTGCTGCAACGCTACATATCAGAGCGTGGCAAGATCGTGCCCTCCCGTATCACCGCCGTCTCGCAGAAGAAGCAGCGTGAACTCGCGCGCGCGATCAAGCGCGCCCGGTTCCTCGCCCTGCTTCCCTATGCCGTGAAGTAAGGAGAAAGCATCATGCAAGTCATCCTACTCGAACGCGTATCCAAGCTTGGCCAGATGGGCGATGTCGTCGACGTCAAACAGGGCTACGCCCGCAATTTCCTGTTGCCACAGGGCAAGGCGATGCGCGCCAGCGACGACAATATCAAGTCGTTCGAATCGCAAAAGGCGCAGCTTGAGGCACAGAACCTCGAAACCAAGAAAGAGGCCGACGCGCTGGCCGCGAAACTCGATGGTCAGACCTTCGTCGTGATTCGCTCTGCCTCGGATGCCGGCGCACTTTACGGCTCCGTCACCACCCGCGACGCCGCCGATGCCGCCACCGAAAACGGCTTCACCATCGACCGCAAGCAGATCACGCTGACCCGTCCGATCAAGGATCTTGGTCTGCACGACCTAACCGTCGTGCTGCATCCCGAGGTCGAGGCGACCATCGTGCTCAACGTCGCACGTTCGGCAGAAGAGGCCGAATTGCAGGCGGCAGGCAAGTCGATCCAGGAACTGGCCGCAGAGGAAGAAGCCGCTGCGGAATTCGAAATCGCGGAACTCTTCGACGATATCGGCGCTGCCGGGATCGAGGATTTCGGTGACGAGGATAACGCACCGGCCCGCGCTTCTGCCGCAGAAGGTCAGGACGATGCAGAAGTGGCCGACAAGGACGAATAGTCCCCGATCGCAGTCACGAGAAACTGAGAATGCCGCCCCACTATCAGGTGCGGCATTTTTATTATCCATGTCAGAATATTACGAGGCTACCCTCGCGTAATCAGACGTAGCGGTTGATCAGGTTTTCCAGCCGCTCCTGCCGCCCCGACCGTGGTTCGGGCTCGATCCCGTCAGCCTCGACCCGTTCGGCTATTGATGCAAGATCACCCTCTTCCAGCATCGCCCGGTTCGCAGGCGCGTCCCAGCCCGCATAACGCGCGTCACGCGCTGCCTCCAGCTTGCCATCCTCCAGCATCGCCGCCGCCGCTTTCAGCGCCCGCGCGCAGATATCCATTCCGCCCACGTGGGCCAGAATAAGATCTTCCGGATCAAGGCTTTGCCGCCGGATCTTCGCGTCGAAATTGGTGCCCCCGGTGGTAAAGCCGCCCATCTTGAGGATTTCATAGTAAGCCAGCATCACTTCCGGCACATTGTTCGGGAACTGGTCGGTATCCCAGCCCGACTGGTAGTCATTCCGGTTGATGTCTATCGAGCCCAGAATGCCAAGCGACCGCGCCAGCGCCAGCTCATGCTCAAAGCTGTGGCCCGCCAGAATCGCATGGCCTTGCTCGATATTCACCTTCACCTCTTTCTCCAGCCCGAACCGCTTGAGAAATCCGTAGACCGTCGCGACATCGTAGTCGTACTGGTGCTTTGACGGCTCCTGCGGCTTCGGCTCGATCAGGATCGCGCCCTGAAACCCGATCTTGTGTTTGTACTCGACCACCATTTGTAGGAACCGCCCGGCCTGTTCGGCCTCGCGCCCCAGATCGGTATTGATCAGCGTCTCGTAGCCCTCGCGCCCGCCCCAAAGCACGTAGTTGGCACCGCCGAGCTTCATCGTGGCATCCATGCAGGCTTTCACCGTGGCGGCGGCATAGGCGAATACATCCGGGTCGGGATTGGTCGCGGCGCCGGACATCCAGCGTCGATGGCTGAACATGTTGGCGGTGCCCCACAGCAGCCGGGTCTTGGCCCCCTCCATCTTTCCGGCGAAATAGTCGACGATTTCCTCAAGGTTCCGCCGACTTTCGGCGAAATTCGCGCCTTCGGGGCGCACATCCGCGTCGTGGAAGCAGAAGAACGGGGCATCCAGAATGTCGAACATCTCGAACGCCACATCGGCCTTCAGTTTCGCCAGGTCCATCGTATCGCCGAACCACGGTCGCTCGAACGTCTGGCCGCCGAACGGGTCGCCACCGGGCCAGGCGAAGCTGTGCCAATAGGCGACGGCAAAGCGCAGATGATCCTCCATCCGCTTACCCATAACCATCTCATCGGGGTTGTAATGGCGGAATGCAAACTCGTTATCGCTGTCCGTCCCTTCATATCCAACCTTTGGGATACCTTTGAAAAACTCTGTCATTTCAAACCTCTGATAGCGTTTCTTGCTGCGATGTAAGCCTCGTACCCGGTATCGAACGCAACCGTCAGCGCTCTGTCGGGCTCAATGGAATGGTCGATCTTCGGCTGGGTGGCAATCTCGGCCCCCGCGCCCGTCGCGGCCATCATCCCCAGACGCGCCGCGCCATAGGCACCACCGAAGTCACCCGAGACCGGCACGTCTACCGGGATATCCAGCGCCGTCGCGATCGCCGCCAGCCAGTAATCCGACCGGCTGCCGCCCCCCACCGCCAGCACCCGGTCTATCCGAGTTCCGGTCGCGGCCAGCGCATCGCGGCAATCGCGCACCGCAAAGGTCACGCCCTCCAGCACCGCGCGGGTCGCGGCGGCGACGTCGGTCGCATGCGCGAGCCCAGTGAACGCGCCGCGAATGGCGGCATCGTTCAGCGGTGTCCGCTCGCCGCCGAGATAGGGCAGAAACGTCGTGCCTCCGGGCGCCTGCAAGGGGCCAAGATTGGCCGTCAACTCGGCGGCGGACTTACCAGCGATCCCGGCAAACCAGTTCAGCGCATCGGTGGCCGCAAGGATTACCCCCATCTGGTGCCAGGTCCCCGGCAGCGCGTGGCAAAAGGTGTGAACGGCGGTGGCCGGATCAGGCTGATACCCATCATTGGCCGCAAAAAGCACGCCCGACGTACCAAGCGAGACGAAGGCCTGCCCGGCCCGCACCACCCCGACGCCAATCGCCGAGGCTGCGTTATCGCCACCACCGCCCGCCACAACCACATCCTTGGGCAAACCCCAGCGGCTGGCCAGATCGGCGCGCAGCGTACCCGAAACCTCGGACCCCTCGACCAGCCGCGGCATATGCCTGCGGCTAAGGCCGGTGGAGTGCAACAACAGATCGGACCAGTCGCGCTTGGCGGTATCGAGCCAACTGGTGCCCGCCGCATCCGACATCTCGGCGACATGCTCGCCGGTCAGCCAAAGCCGCAGAAAATCTTTCGGCAACAATACCTTGGCGACCTTGGAAAAAACTTCAGGCTGGTTGTTCTTGACCCAAAGAACCTTCGGCGCGGTAAATCCCGGAAACACGATATTCCCGGTGACCGAGCGAAATTGCGGATCGGCGTCCAGTTCCGCCGCCTCGGCATGGCTGCGGGTGTCGTTCCACAACATGCAGGGCCGCAACACCTGATCGGCATCGTCCAGCAGCGTCGCGCCGTGCATCTGCCCCGACAGCCCGATGGCCCGCACCGACCCGAGGCCCTTTTCGGCGAGCGCAGCGAACACCGCTTCGGCTGCCGTAAGCCAGTCTGCCGGGTCCTGTTCGGACCAGCCCGATTGCGGGCGCGAAACCGTCAAGGGGGCCGAGGCTTCTGCCCGGATCATCTGATCGTCGTCGATCAAAATGCCCTTCAGCCCGGATGTCCCCAGATCAAGACCTATATACATCGGACAATCCTTTCAGGGACATTTCGGGGACCACGCCGCCCAACGCTATCATCTTCCTGACCAACGTCGAACCCGCCCCGCATCGAATTCGCCTGCCGCATTCTTCTGTTTCTAAATTTCCCCGCATCCCCGCGCGGCGCAAAACCTCTCTTGCGCCGCAGGCGCTCAATCCGGAAACCGTCACGTCCGTGCATAACGCATGAACGCGAAGCGACGGGCATCCGGTGCCCAACTGGGGACATTGATGGTTCCCTGCCCGCCGAAAAGCTGCACCAGCACCCTCGCCGCGCCGCCCGCCGACGGCATCAGCCGCAAATCGACCTCGCAGTCGCGAGGATGCCCGGTGGTGCCAGGGGCATAAGTCAGACAGACCACATGCCGCCCATCGGGCGAGGGATGCGGAAACCAGTGCCAGCGCGCGGCATCGGTCATCTGTTCCAACGTCCCGCCATCTGGGCGCATCCGCCACAGCTGCATCTGCCCGGCTTTCTGGCCGTTGAACCAGATCCATTGCCCGTCCGGCGCATAATCCGGCCCGTCGCAATGCTCGAACCCCTGCGTCAGCCGGGTCTCGACCCCGCCGCCAACCGGAATCGTGTAGATATCGAACACGCCGCCCCGCCGCGCGGTATAGGTCAGCACCGTGCCATCGGGCGACCAGCCATGCCAATAGCTGGGCGTTGCTTGCGTCACGCGCTGCGGACGGCCACCCGCGATGGGCAACGTATAGATGCAACTCGCGCCCTCTTCGGTCTTGTCGGTGATTGCCAGCATCTGGCCGTCCGGCGACACCCCGTGATCGTTGTTGCACATTACCGCGAAATCGCTGTCGACCTCGTCCAATGCGGGCCGCGCTAGATCGACCCGGTAAAGCCGCCCGTCGCCATTGACAATCAGCGCCGCCCCGTCCGGCGTCCAGTTCGGTGCCTCGATCAACCGATCACTTTGCAGGACCGACTGAACCCCGTCGCTGCTCAAATCGAAAACGCAAAGCTCGCTTTTCATCGCGGCTCAGTCGGTTTCAGAGGATTTGGCCCAGAGGTTGATCTTTTCCTCATCGGCATGCTCGTCGATGGCTTTCAGCTCTGCCGCCGTCAACTCCAGATTGCCGACAGCACCGACGCAATCAAGAACCTGCGACGGCTTCGATGCGCCGATCAGTGCGGTGGTGATGCCGCCGTCGCGCAACACCCAGGCAATCGCCATCTGCGCCAGCGTCTGCCCGCGTTTCTTCGCGATATCGTTCAGCGCATTCAGGTTCTTCACCGCCCGGTCGGAAATCATATCCGGGTCCAGCGATTTGCCCTGCGCCGCGCGGCTGCCTTTCGGGATGCCGTTCAGGTATTTGCCGGTCAGCATCCCCTGCGCCAGCGGCGTGAACGCGATCGAGCCGATGCCAAGCTCCTTCAGCGTGTCCTTCAGTCCGTCGGTTTCGACCCAGCGGTTCAGCATGTTGTAGCTCGGCTGGTGGATCAGGCAGGGCGTTCCGAGATCCTTCAGAATCGCCGCCGCCTCTCGCGTCCGCTCGGAATTATACGACGAGATGCCGGCATAAAGCGCGCGGCCAGAGCGCACGATATGATCCAGCGCGCCCATCGTTTCCTCCAAGGGCGTGTCGGGATCGAAGCGGTGCGAATAGAAAATATCGACGTAATCGAGCCCCATGCGTTTCAGCGACTGATCGCAGGACGCAATCAGGTATTTGCGACTTCCCCATTCACCGTAAGGCCCGCCCCACATCAGATAGCCGGCCTTCGACGAGATGATCAACTCATCGCGGTGGCCCCTGAAATCCTCGGCCAGGATCGAGCCGAAGGCGTGTTCGGCGCTGCCCGGTGGCGGCCCGTAATTATTCGCCAGATCGAAATGCGTGATGCCATTGTCAAAGGCCGTCCGGCAGATTGCCTGTTTGGTCTCATGCGGAGTGTCATGGCCGAAATTGTGCCACAGCCCCAACGAGATCGCGGGCAGTTTCAAGCCGGAAGCGCCGCAACGGCGGTAAACCATCTTTTCGTAACGATCTTCGGCGGGGTGGTAGGTCATCAAATAATCCTATCTGTTGTTTGCCCCTGAAATGGGGCGGTGTTGCTAGCCAATCAACTGCCGCGCGGCGTCCGGTCCCAGCGGCGCTGGCCGTTCGCATGTCGTGCGTCAGCGTGATGAATTCGCCGGTTTCGCCGGATTTCAGGATCGAGGTCATCACATCGACCGCATGCAGCGACATTTCCAGCGAACAGCGATGCGGGCGGCCCTCGACGATGGCCTGCGCCATGTCTGCGAGGCCTGCGGTTCGGTAATTCGCCCGTTTGTCGCCGGTATTCTGGTCTTGCTGATTGTCGATCCCGAACGGATGATCGGTACGGTCCAGTGGCTCGATCTCACCCCCCGGCAGCGCAATCTCGACCGTTCCGCCAAAGAAATTCGGGTCGGGGACGAACAGCGTGCCTTCGGTGCCGTATAGCTCCATATTGGCGTGGCGGTGTTTCCACACATCCCAACTGGTGGTCAGCGTGACGGTCGCGCCGCTTTCGAACTTCAAAAGGGCGTGGATATCGGTCGGGGTCTTGACCGGGACGGTCTGGCCCTTGCGCGGACCTGACCCGATGGGGCGAGTCTTTAGCGGGGCTGCGGTGATAGCAAAGACTTTTTCAACCGGGCCAATGAATTGGACTAGGTTATTAAGGTAATATGGCCCCAGATCCAGCATCGGCCCACCGCCCAGATCATAGAAGAAATCCGGGTTCGGGTGCCAGCCTTCGGGACCGTGGCTCATGACATAGGCGGTGGCCGAGGTGACGGTGCCGATCCGCCCGGCATCAAGGGCTGCGCGGGCATCCTGATGCGCACCACCCATCCAGGTATCGGGAGCAGATCCGACGCGCAGGCCCTTTTCGGCGGCGACCCGGCGCAACTCTTCGCCCTCTTCCAGCGTCAGGACGAATGGCTTTTCCGAGTAGACATGCTTGCCCGCCTCCAGCACCCGCTTGCTGACCGCGAAATGCGCATTCGGGATCGTCAGATTGACGACGATGTCGATCTGGTCATCCGCCAGCAGTTCATCGACGGTTTCCGCGCGCACCTTGAATTCCTCGGCCCGCGACCGTGCGGCGTCCATGTTCACATCCGCGACCGCCCGCACCTCGATTGCCTTGAACATCGGCGCAAGTCCCAGATAGGCCGCCGAAATATTTCCGCATCCGATGATGCCGACACCCAGTTTCTTCATGTCACTCTCCTTGTCGGCCACGATCAGAATTTGCGGGCGGCTTCGATTGACCGGGTTGCAAAGCGCCGGTCATCCTTGGGATTGTCGTGTTCCATCACGAAGTACTTCGCGCCGGTCTGTTCCAGCGCGCCCATGATCGCGGCCCAGTCCATGATACCGTGGCCGACATCGGCCCAGCCATCTTCATCCATCGCCTCGCCCTTCGGCGCGATGTCCTTGATATGGGCGGCGACGATCCGGTCGGCAGTATTTCTCGATCCACGTGATCGGATCTTCGCCGCCGACCTGCACCCAGGCCACATCCAGTTCCAGCGCCAGATCATCCGAGCCTTGCAGGATCAGGTCCAGCGGCTTGTCGGCCCCACCAAGATCGACGAATTCGAAGTCGTGGTTGTGCCAGCCGAAGGTCAGCCCCGCATCGCGGTAAGGCTTGCCGATCTCTGCCAGATCGCGACCAAAGGCGGCCCAGCCGGCGGCATCTTTCTGACGCTCTTCCGGCCCGATCGCGGGGACGAACAGCGCCTCGATTCCAAGCGCCTGTGCGATCTTCCGCACGCGGGGCGCTTCGTCGCGGACCATCTCCAATCCAAAATGGCCGGTCTTCATAGCCAATCCGTTATCGTTCAAGATCTTTCTTCAACTTATCAATGGCTTGCAGGTCAGCGAATAGCCCGCCGTAGCCTTCGACCTGGGCGTAGCCAAGCTGGCCGAGCATCTTCAGCGTGTCCGGCAATGGGCCGAAATTGCGAGAGGAATAAAGCTGGTAGGAAAAGTCTGTCATCTAATGTCCCCGTGTGGCCGTGTCAGCCAAGCCACTTGTCGTAGTCGGAAACCAGACAGATGCAGCGGCGCTTCGTCTTCCTCGATTTCGGCGAACCGCCCGATCGGCTCGCGAAAGATATTGTCGGTGCGGTCGTCGTTGACGTTCGAGACCTCGCCGATCAACACACGTCCGCCCTCACCCCAGAAGGCGTGCCAGGTGTCGGGTTCCAGCGTGACGCTTTCGCCGGGCTTCAACTTCAGCAGATCGCCGCCCGCCATCTTGCGGCGGCGGCCGTCGGTCAGAACGCGACACTTCTGCGTTCTCGTCGATATTGCCCTCGGCATCCGCCTTGAACAACTCCAGCGTCAGCGTGGCGCCGCCCTTGTTGATGATATCCTCGGTCTTGAAGTTGTGCCGGTGCATCGGGCTGATCTGGTTTTCACCCGAGATCATGATCTTTTCGGCGTAAAGCATCCCCATGCCGCGTTTGCACATTGGCCTGATTGCCATTGCGGACGGTGAACAGGAACAGCCCCATTTCGTCGAAATCGCCCCAGCCCGTAATCGGTGATATCCCAGCCCAGCATATGATCTCGGATCATCGGCGCGTCGCTAGCAGTGTGCTGCTTCATCTTTTCCGGCGACCAATAGGCAAACGGCGGCATGACGTAGCCGAACGAGCGGATGAAAGCATCGCTGTCGCGGATAATCTCATTTACGACAGAGCGTTTCATTCTGCACCTCCTGTGATACTTATATATTACGTAACAATCCGTTGTGCGGCGATCTCAATGTGTCGACCGGACATTCCTCAGCAATTCACATCCGCTCCTCTGCTGTCTTGTCGAACAGCGACGCCCGCGACGGATCAAAGCCGATCTTCAGCGTGTCGCCCTCGTGCACGTCTGCCTGTCCATCCATGCGAAAGCGAAAGTCCTGCCCGGCGAACTTCGTCCAGACCAGCGTATCCGACCCCATCGGCTCGATGATTTCAACCTCGATATCGGCGCCGACGGGCATCGAGGCGGCCGACGGGCCGACCGCCACATGTTCGGGTCGGATGCCGAACCAGGCCGGCCCGCCGGGCTTGCCGCCGGGGGTGAACTGGTAGGTCTTGAGGTCGATCTTGATATCCTTGCGTGGCAAAGCTATTGCCGACCACCTCGCCGTCCAGAAAATTCATCGCGGGTGAGCCGATGAAATCGGCGACGTATTTGTTGACCGGCCTGTTGTAGATCTCATGCGGGTCGGCCAGTTGCTGGATCAACCCGCCCTTCATGATCGCGATGCGGTCGGCCAGCGTCATCGCCTCGACCTGATCGTGGGTCACATAGATCATCGTGTTCTTCAACTGTTGGTGCAGTCGCTTGATCTCCACCCGGAGATCGGCACGCAGCTTGGCGTCGAGGTTCGATAGCGGCTCGTCGAACAGGAACACATCGACATCGCGCACCAGCGCCCGACCGATTGCGACGCGCTGGCGCTGGCCGCCCGAGAGCGCCCCGGGCTTGCGGGTCAGAAGCGGCTCGATCTGCAATATTTCGGCGGCACGGGCGACGCGCTTTCTCGATCTCTGACTTCGGCCATTCCGGCATTCTTCAGCCCGAAGGACAGGTTCCCCTTCACGCGTCATCTGCGGATACAGCGCATAGGACTGGAACACCATGCCGATGCCGCGCTTTGACGGTTCGGCCCAGGTCACGTTTTCGCCCTTGATGAAGATCTGCCCAGCCGAGACATCCGAGCAGTCCGGCGATGCAATTCAGCAGCGTGGACTTGCCGCAACCCGACGCGCCAAGCAGCACCAGAAACTCGCCCTGCCCGATCTCAAGGTTCAGGTCGCGCAGCACCTTTACCGAGCCAAAGTTGAGGTCGAGATTCCGGATCGAGACGCTGGAGTCATGCATTGCGTTGTTCAGCCTTTCACAGCACCGGCGGCAATGCCGCGTACGAAGAGTTTGCCAGAGATGAAGTAGATGATCAGCGGCACCGCGCCGGTCAGCAGGGTCGCGGCCATGTTGACATTGTATTCCTTGACGCCCTGCACCGAGTTGACGATGTTGTTCAGCTGCACTGTCATCGGGTAAAGATCGGGCTTGGTGTAGATCACGCCGAATAGGAAATCATTCCAGATGCCAGTGACTTGCAGGATGATCGCCACGACGAAGATCGGCAGCGACATCGGCAGCATGATCTGAAAGTAGATGCCCCAGAACCCGGCGCCATCGACGCGCGCGGCTTTGAAAAGCTCCTCGGGGACGGAGGTGAAGTAGTTGCGGAAAAGCAGCGTCAGGATCGGCATGCCGAAGATCGAATGCACAAGCACAAGGCCGGTCAGGCTGCCATAGAGCCCAATCTCTCGCAGGATGATGACGATCGGGTAGATCATAACCTGATAGGGAATGAAGGCGCCGATGATCAGGATGGTAAAGAACACCTCTGACCCTTTGAAGCGCCAGTTCGCCAGCGCGTAGCCGTTGATGCTGGCGATGGTGATCGACAGCAGCACCGACGGGATCAGGATCCGCACCGAATTGCCGAAACCGCGCGACAGGCCATCGCAGTTGATGCCAGTGCAGGCGGTGGACCACGCCTTGACCCAAGGCTCGAACGTAATCTCCAGCGGCGGGCCGAAAACGTTTCCCATGCGGATCTCTGGCATGCCCTTCAGCGAGGTGACGATCATCACGTAAAGCGGCAACAAGTAGTAAATCGAGACCACCAAGAGCGTACCGTACAGCATGATATTGCCGCGAGAGAACCGCTTGGTGGGCTTGGGGCCTTGCGGGCCGTCAAGCAGGTTTCGGACCGGATCAAGCGCTGCCGCAGTTGTGGCAAGCGTCGCGGGATTAGCCATGCTTCTTGCCCCCAAACTCCAGATAGGCCCAGGGGATCAGCACGATCACCACCGCCAGCAACATCATCGACGAAGCGGCGAAGCCCTGTCCCAGATTCTGGCTGAGGAACATCTTGTCATAGACGTATTTCGCCGGCACTTCCGACGCGATCCCCGGCCCGCCGGATGTCTGCGCGACCACCAGATCGTAGATCCGCACGATGCCGCTGGTGATCAGGACCAGCGAGGTGATGATGACCGGCCGCAGCATCGGAATGACGATGAAGAGATAGGTCTTCCACATCGGGATGCCGTCGACGCGCGAGGCCTTCCAGATATCCTCATCAATGCCGCGCAAGCCCGCCAGCATGATGCACATGATCAGCCCGGTGCCCTGCCACAGACCGGCGATCAGGATGCCGTAGATCACGATATCGGGGTTGTAGAGCGGATCGAAGGTGAAGCTGTGCCAACCCCAGCCGCGCACGATGTTCTGCACCCCGAATTCAGGGTTCAGGATCCATTGCCAGACCAGACCGGTGACGATGAACGACAGCGCGAAGGGATAGAGGAAGATCGTGCGAAAGGCATCCTCGAACCGGATCTTGCGGTCCAGCATCGCGGCCAGCAGAAAGCCGATCACAAGACTGAAGATCATCGAGCAGAACCCGTAGATCGCCAGATTCTCGATCGAGATGATCCAGCGATTGGTGGACCACAGCCGCTCATATTGCTCCAGCCCGACGAAATCGAGCTTGGGCAGCAGTTTCGACGAGGTGAAGGAATGCAGGATTGTCCAGCCAGAGCAACCGACGAAGATGACCATCGCCGTCAGCACCATCGGAATAGAGGCGATCTTGGCGTTGAGGTTCTTCAACAGTTTCACCGGCGGACGTGCTGCCGCCGCTGCCCTGTCCTGCTCGGCAACTGCCATCAAGCTCTCTCCTGCTGGGGGGACGGTTGCACCGGACCCGAACCGATGATGGCCCGGGTCCGGCGGCTGGATCAGTCGGCGTCGGCGATGATGCCCGCGAACCGCGATTGCGCGTCCGCAGCCGTTATCGAGGGATTGTTCCAGAACTCGACCATCAGATCGTCGATCTGGCCTTGCGTATCGGGCGACATGGTCTGGTTCGGATCGGGCAGGATGTTGCCATCCGCCAAAATCGCCAACCCCTTCTTCATGCAGTCGTTCGCCGCCGCAAGATCGACATCGCCGCGGATCGGCAGAGAGCCTTTCTTGAGGTTGAAAGCAACCTGCACCTCTTTTGAGACCAGAAGCGAGGCCAGCTCCTTTTGCGCCGCCTCAACCTCTGGGTCGTCTACTTTCGGGAAGTAGAACGCATCGCCGCCGGTCGAGATCACCTGGTTGACGCCAAGCCCCGGCAGGCAAGTATAGTCCTCGCCGGCGACCTGCCCCGCGACCTGAAACTCACCCTGCGCCCAGTCACCCATGATCTGACCGCCTGCTGCACCGGTGATCACCAGATTGGTGGCCTGGTTCCAGTCCTGCACGTTGGATTTCGCGGCAAAACCGCGCGCATTTGCGGCAGCCTCGAACACTTTGGCGAAGTCCGGCCCGGCTGCCGCCTCGGCATCCTTGTCGATATAGACTTTCGACCAGACATCCTGCCCGGCGATGGCAATCGCCATCACGTTGAAGGCGCCGGTAGTTTGCCAGGGCTGCTGGCCCATGGCCAGTGGTATCTTGCCAGCCTTTTCCAGCGCCGGAGCGGCGGCTACGAATTCATCCCAATTGCTTGGCACCTCGATACCGGCATCGGCAAAGGCCTTGTGGCTGAGCCACAGCCACTGCCATGAATGGATGTTGACGGGCGCGCAGTAGATACGGCCATCAATCGTGCAACTGTCCAGAAGCGACACGGGGTTGATGATGTCGCGCCAGCCCTCGGCCTCGGCGATGTCAGTCAGATCCAGCATCAGACCGGCTTCGACCAGTTCCTCTGCCTGGCGGCCGTGGTTGAACTGCGTCGCCCCCATCGGATCGCCGCCGATGATCCGGCTGATCATGATCGGACGCGCCACAGCGCCGGACCCGGCAATCGCACCATCGACCCAGTTATGCTCGGTCTTCTCGTTGAACGCCTTGGCCAGTTCAGCGACCGCAGCCGCTTCGCCGCCCGAGGTCCACCAATGCGTGACCTCAAGATCGACCGCTCCGGCAGTCGATGCGGCACAAAGGGCCGTTGCCCCGGCAAGTACTGTCGTCAATTTCATTTGTCGTCCTCCCAGAGTTTCTGATGACCGCTTTCATCCGGTCCTTGGCGTTCCGAATATGCCAGCCCTACGTGGTTTCAGCACAATTTCCGCCCTATGGCCGAAATTATGGCAGTCCTCGACGCAGGCTCAAAGCGCATTCTCTTCGGCACTGGTTAGCGCTAACGAATACAGGGCCGACCCACCCGGCAATCCGCCCTCCACAGGCGCAAGCATCCGTATCAGACCAGAGAGACCCAACCGCTTTGGCCGATTCCGATTCGCGCCCAAGCTTCCGACCTCGACTTCATTGTCACGCAAATATCCCCGCCGGAGGCATGATTTTTCGCAGAAAAACCAACTGCCCCTTGCCACGAACGGCAATCTTCGGTGAAAGCTGAACCACCCTCAGGAAAGACCGTCCTATGACCTACGCCATCCCCCCTGCCCCGCAAGCCGCCGTCGCCGTGTCCGGCAGCGCTGATCTGTTCCCGGTCCGCCGGATCTACTGCGTCGGTCGCAATTACGAGGATCACGTGCGCGAAATGGGCAACGATACCCGAGAACCGCCGTTCTTTTTCACCAAGCCCGCCGACGCCGTCGTGCCGGACGGCGCGACCATCCCCTATCCGCCGCTGACCGCCAACCTGCATCACGAGGCCGAGCTTGTCGTCGCCATCGGCACCGGCGGTCGCGATATCGCCGAAGATCAGGCGCTGACCCACGTCTGGGGCTACGCAGTCGGCAACGATCTGACCCGCCGCGACATGCAGGCGGAGGCCAAGAAGATGGCGCGGCCCTGGGATTTGTCGAAAGGCTTCGATCGGTCGGCACCCTGCGGTGCTTTGCATGCCGCGGCCGAGGTCGGTCATATCGCGAACGGTGCAATCAGCCTTAGTGTTAACGGCAAGGTTCGCCAGCAGGGCGATATCGCCGATATGATCTGGTCGGTGCCCGAGATTATCGCCCATCTCAGCCGCGCCGTCACACTGGAACCCGGCGATCTTATCATGACCGGCACGCCTGCCGGGGTCGGCGCGGTCTTGCCCGGTGACGAGATCATCGTGAATATCGATGGCCTGACCAGCCTGACCACGCGCATCGCGGCGGACTGATCCAGGCGGAGCGCATTCTTTTCTGTTTACATTGGCAAACGGCTTTAAGAGGCTGTGCAGCATCAATCCGGCCCCGCAGCGATGCGGCCAGTGGCCGGGATAAGGGAGGACGACATGAAACGACGCGACGTGATCAATTTCGCCGCCGCCGCAGCGCTGGCCGCAGGAACGTTTGGACTGACATCGGGGGCTGCCCTCGCGCAGGAGGTAACCCTGCGGCTGCACCAGTTCCTGCCGCCGGTCGCCAACGTGCCTGCACATATCCTGAAACCCTGGGCCGCCGAGGTCGAGGAAGCCTCTGGCGGGCGCATCAAGATCGAGCATTTCGATGCGATGGCGCTTGGCGGGCGACCATCGGAACTGATGGATCAGGCAGTCGACGGTGTCGTTGATCTTGTCTGGACCCTGCCGGGTTACACACCGGGCCGCTTCCCGCGTTCAGAGGTCTTTGAGCTGCCCTTCATGATGACCGATCCGGCAGCAACGGGCCTCGCCTTTCAGCAAATGATCGAAGAGGATTTTCAGGAAAGCGAATATGGCGACGTCAAGATTCTGGCCGGCTGGGTGCACGGCCCCGGCGTGATCCATTCCAACGAGCCGATTGCCACGATGGACGACCTTACGGGGTTGAAACTGCGCGGGCCGACGCGGGTGATCAATGATCTGCTGTCCGAGCTTGGCGCGACCTCGGTCGGGATGCCCGTGCCTGCAATCCCGGAATCTTCTGTCCAAGGGCGTGATCGACGGCGCGGTGATCCCGTGGGAGGTGACGCCATCGCTGAAACTGGCTGAACTGGTCGGCAATCACACCGAATTTTCGGGCGGCGAGGCGCTATATACGGCGGTCTTCGTTTTGGCGATGAACAAGGGCAGCTATGACGGCTTGCCCGACGATCTGCGCGCGATTCTGGATGAAAGTACCGGCGCGAAATTTGCCGATATGGCCGCGAAAACGATGGCCGAATATGACGCGCCGGGACGCGAGGCCGCGGTTGCGCACGGCAACAATATCGTCACGATCAGCGAAGCGGATGTGCCGGCGTGGAAAGAGGCCTCCAAGCCAGTCGTCGCGCGCTGGATCGCCGATATGGAAACCCGCGGCATTGACGGGCAAGCGCTGATCGACCGCGCCAAGGCTTTGATCGCCGAAAACGGCGGCTAACCCCGCCCGGCGCCATAGCCATGCGCGCTAGCGGACATGTAAGACTATCGCACCGGGCCGAAAGCACCGCTTTCGGCCCGAACTGCGCGAAAAGGGGCGGCCCGATCCGGGTCGGGGGATGTGGACAGAAAACTTGCGTTGTTTTTCGAGGGGTTGGCCCGGCTGACCGCCTATCTGGGCGGGCTGGTGCTGCTGGCGATTGTCATCATGACCTGCCTGTCGATCAGCGGGCGGGCGATTGGCGACAGGCTGGGGCTTGGGCCGATCCCCGGCGATTTCGAACTGGTCGAGATCGGCATCGGCTTTGCGATCTTCGCGTTTCTGCCCTGGTGCCAGATCAAACGCGGCCATGCCACGGTCGATCTGCTGCAACCCCGGTTCGGGCGGCGGGCGAATGCGGTGATCGATCTGATCGCGGATCTTTTGATGTTCGCAGCCGCTGTCCTGATCGGCTGGCGGTTGTGGCAGGGGATGCTGGACAAGAAGGGTTACGGCGAGACCACGTTCATCCTGCAATTCCCGGTCTGGATCGCCTATGCCGCCGCGCTGGCGGGGGCTGCGGTCTTTGTTGCGGTCAGTCTTTACTGCATCTACCGCTCTGGCCGGGCCCTGGCAGGTGCGCGGTCATGAGCAATTTCGAGATTGGTCTGTGGTCCTTCCCGGTCCTGTTGATCCTGATTTTCCTTCGCATTCCGATAGGCTTGGCGATGCTGGCCGTAGGGTTTCTGGGAAATTACATCGTCACCGGATCGACCGGAATGATGCTGAGCCAGATGAAGCATCTGGTCTATGGCACCTTTTCCAGCTACTCGCTGTCGATCATTCCGCTTTTCCTTTTGATGGGTCAGTTCGCGACGTATGGCGGCATGTCAGCATCGCTTTTCAAGGCGGCAGAGGCCTGGCTTGGCCACCGCAAGGGTGGTGTGGCGATGTCTGCGATCGGGGCCTGTGCGGGGTTCGGGGCGATCTGCGGATCGTCGCTGGCGACGGCCGCCACGATGGGGCAAGTGGCGCTGCCGGAGCTGCGGCGCTATGGCTATTCCGGGCCGCTGGCGACGGGGACTTTGGCGGCGGGCGGGACGTTGGGTATCTTGATACCCCCATCGGTAATCCTTGTTATCTATGCAATTTTGACCGAACAGAACATCGCAAAGCTGTTTGTCGCGGCGTTCATTCCCGGCATTCTGGCAGCCATCGGCTATATGATCTGCATCGCGATCTATGTCCGGGTCGTTCCGAATTCCGGTGGAGTGCAAGAGCGCGTGAGTTATGCCAATCGTTTCAAGGCGTTGGCGGCGGTCTGGCCGGTTATGTTGATCTTTCTGGCGGTCGTGGGCGGCATATATGGCGGCATTTTCACGCCGACCGAAGCGGCGGCTGTGGGGGCGGCGGGGACCGGGTTAATCGCGCTTTTCTCGGGTGATCTGAACTTCAAGAAAACCGGGCAAGCCATTCTGGCGACTGCAAATTCCACGGCCATGATCTTTCTGATCATACTGGGTGCCGCGCTTTTCAACGGCTTTCTGGCGCTGACCCAAGTGCCGCAACACACCGCGGAATGGGTCGGTGCCTTGGGTCTGTCGCCGTGGATCATTCTGGCGGTCGTGCTGCTGCTCTATCTGGCGTTCGGTTGCATAATGGACAGTCTTTCCATGATCTTACTGACCGTTCCTATATTCTTTCCGATCATGATGGTGCTGGATTTCGGGATGAGCGCCGAGGATTTCGGCCTGTGGTTCGGGATACTGGTGCTGATCGTGGTCGAGGTCGGACTGATCACGCCGCCTGTGGGGATGAATCTGTTTGTTATCAACTCGATGGCCAAGGATATACCGATCGGCGAGACCTTCCGCGGCACGTTTCCGTTCGTTCTGACCGACATCGTGCGGGTGGTGATCCTGACGGCGTTTCCGCCGATCACGCTGGGGCTGGTCTGGCTGATCTACTAGCACGTCTTTTACGCGATGTCTTAAAACACAGCCCGGTTCTTTGACCCGTCTTTTAAAACATTCAAGTCAGCGCGGGGCCATGCGGATCGCGCCGTCGAGGCGAATGACCTCTCCGTTCAGCATCGGGTTTTCGACGATGTGGCGGGCGAGGGCCGCGAATTCGGACGGGTCGCCGAGACGCGGCGGGAACGGCACTTGCGCGCCGAGCGAGTCCTGAACCTCTTGCGGCAACCCCTCCAACAGCGGGGTCAGGAACAGGCCCGGCGCGATGGAACAGACCCGGATGCCGGTTTGCGACAGATCGCGGGCCATCGGCAGGGTCATTCCGACGATACCACCCTTGGATGCGGCATAGGCCACCTGCCCCACCTGCCCTTCATAGGCCGCGACCGAGGCGGTGTTGACGATCACGCCGCGCTCCGCGTCCGGGCCGACAGGGTCGTTCGCGGCCATGATCGCGGCGGCCTGGCTGGCGCAGTAGAAACTGCCCAGAAGGTTGACCTTGATGACCTTCTCGAAAACCTCCGGATCATGCGGTTCGCCGCGCGAGACGGTCTTGCCTGCGGGTGCGATGCCGGCGCAGTTCACCAGAACGCGCAAGGGGCCCTGCTTGGCGGCGATCTTGTACCCTGCCGCCACGCTTGCCGGGTCGGCGACATCGACCTCGGCGAAACCGCATTCCAGCAGGTCGGCCTGCTTGCGGCCCGCCGCACCGTTCCAGTCGAAGAGGCACACTTGCGCGCCCGCGCCTGCCAGAGCCTCGGCCACGGCTGCGCCAAGCCCGGAGGCGCCACCGGTGACAACTGCCGTCATACCGTTGGATATCTTCATTGCATGTCCCCCTTTGCGGCTTTTCGTCTCGCAGAGCGGCGCGCCATTCGAGCGGCAAGCGTCAGGTAGCCTCGCCGACCGGGGCCAGCGCCTGCATCGCATCGTATTGCGACAGGAACACCTGGCCGGTCAGCTCATCAAGGAAATGCGAGCGTTGCAGGCGGTCCATGACCGGGCCCTTGACCTCGGACAGGTGCAGCCGGATGCCCATGCTGTCGAGCCGTTCGTTGATCGCCTCGAGGCTTTCCAGCGCGCTGAGGTCGATCTCGTTCACTGCCGAACACATCAGGACGACGTCGGCCAGACCGCCATTGGCCACGACACGCGTTCTGCAGGTAATCCTCCAGAAAGCGCGCATTGGCGAAATACAGGCTCTCGTCGATGCGGATGCGTCAGCAGCTTCGGGTCGGTCAGCACCTTGTGGCGGTTGATGTTGCGGAAATGCTCGGTGCCGGGCACCAGCCCGACCTCGGCGATATGGGGCCGCGAGGTGCGGTAGAGGTACAGCAGGATCGAGATCAGCACACCGGCCGAGACGCCGACCTCGACCCCGAAGCCCAGCGTCAGCAGGATCGTGGCGGCGACGGCGGTGAAATCGGCGCGGGAATAGGTCCAGGCTGCGTTTGCAGGATCGAGAAATCGACCAGCGACAGCACCGCGACGATGATCGTGGCGGCCAGCGTGGCGTTGGGCAGGAAGTAGATCAGCGGTGTCAGGGCCAGGGCGGCGACGGCGATGCCGATGGCGGTGAAGGCCCCGGCGGCGGGGGTTTCGGCGCCGGCGTCGAAGTTGACCACCGAGCGGGCGAAGCCACCGGTCACCGGGTAGCCGCCGGAAACGGCGGCCGCGATGTTGGAGGCACCCAGGCCGATCAGTTCCTGATCGGGGTCGATGCGCTGGCGTTTCTTGGCCGCAAGGGTCTGCGCGACCGAGACGCTTTCGACGAAGCCGATGACCGAGATCAGCAGCGGCGGAGCCGATCAGCGCGGTCCAGAGGTCGAGATCGAAGCTTGGCAGGGTCAGCGGCGGCAGGCCGTGCGGGACGTCGCCGACGATCCTGACGCCCCAGTCGGCAAGGCCGAGGCCCCAGGTGACCAGCGTGGTCACCGCGACGGCGGCGACCGGCCCGGCCTTGGTCAGGATATCGGCCATGCGCGGGCCAAGGCCCAGCGCCAGAAGCGCGCGTTTCAGCCCCTTGCGCACCCAGAACAGGAAGCCGGTGGCGGCGACGCCGATGACCAGGGTCGGCAGGTTGATCTCGCGGCAGATGCGCAGCCAAGCGACATGCAGCAATTCGGGCAAGGTGTGGCCCGAGGCGGAAACCCCGAGGATGTGCTTGAGCTGGCTGGTGGCGATCAGGATGCCCGAGGCGGTGATGAAGCCGGCGATCACCGGATGGCTGAGGAAATTGGCAAGGAACCCGAGCCGGAACACGCCCATCGCCAGCAGGATCAGGCCCGACAGGAAGGCCAGCGTGATCGCGGCGGCGGCGATCTCGGCGGGGTCGGTCAGGCCGAGGTTGCCGATCGCGGCGGCGGTCATCAGCGACACCACGGCGACCGGGCCGACGGCCAGCGCGCGCGACGTGCCGAAGATCGCATAGGCCACCAGCGGCAGGATCGAGGCGTAAAGCCCCATCTCGGCGGGCAGGCCGGCCAGCAGCGCATAGGCCAGCGATTGCGGGATCAGCATGATCGTGACGATCACCGCCGCCACCAGATCGCTGGTCAGCGTGTCGCGTGTTGTATCTTTTGCCCCAGTCGAGGATCGGCACATACCGAGCCACGGCGCGGGCGCGCGCCGTCAGCGTCATAACCGCAATGCCTTCTGTTAAGTGTGCTGACCCGTCAGGGCCGTTGGATCAGCCCAGCCGGGCCTTCGCCGCCTCGTAGATCGTGGCCGAGCGGGCGCCCGAGCGGCAATAGGCCAGGATCGGGCGCGGCATGTCCTGCAACGCCTTGGCGAAAGCCTCGATATCGGCCTCTTGCAGACCCGCTGTGATGGACGGGGATATAGCGCGTCTCTATCCCGCAGGCCTTCGCGTTGTGTTCGACATCCTCGAAATCGGGCTGGTCGATCGCCTCGCCATCAGGGCGGTTGCAGATCACGCTTTTGAAGCCGCGTCGCCGAGATCACGGGCAGATCGTCGGTGGTGATCTGTGCGCCAACCGAGAAGTCGCTGGTGATTTTCCTGATATCCATACGAGTGTGTTCCCTTTCGGTCAAAGCGTGTTGACGGGCACCTTGAGGAAGGTCTTGCCGTCCTTGTCGGCGGGCGGCATCTCGCCTGCCCGCATGTTCACCTGCAACGACGGGATGATCAAGCTGCGGCATGCCGAGCGTGCGCATCGCGTTCGGTGCGGAACTTGACGAACTCCTCGCGGCTCTTGCCGCCGCCGACATGGATGTTGTGGGCCTTTTCCTCGGCCACCGTGGTTTCCCACTTGATGTCGCGGCCGTTGGGGCCGTAATCGTGGCACATGAACAGGCGCATCTCGTCGGGCAGGGCCAGCACCTTCTGGATCGAGTCGTAAAGCGTGCCCGCGTCGCCGCCGGGGAAATCGGCCCGCGCCGAGCCGCCATCGGGCATGAACAGCGTGTCGCCGACAAAGGCCGCGTCACCGATCACATGGGTCATGCAGGCCGGGCGTGTGGCCGGGCGTGTACATGCGCCACGGCCTGCATGCCGCCGATCATGTAGGTGTCGCCGTCATCGAACAGCCGGTCGAACTGCGAGCCGTCGCGCTGGAACTCGGTGCCTTCGTTGAAGACCTTGCCGAACGTGTCCTGCACCACGGTGATGTTGCGCGCCGATGCCGATCTTGCCGCCGAGCTTGTCCTGGATGTAGGGCGCGGCGGACAGGTGATCGGCATGGACATGGGTTTCGATCAGCCATTCGAGCGTCAGGCCCTTTTCGCTGCACATAGGCGATGATCTCATCGGCATGTTCATAGGTGATGCGGCCTGCGGCATAGTCGATATCCATGACGGAATCGACGATCGCGCAGGCGGTCGAGCCGGGATCCTTGACGACGTAGCTGATCGTGTTGGTAGTCCTCGTCGAAGAACGCCTTCACTTCGGGTTTCACATTCATATCAATAGGATAGGTTGCCATGTTGAGGTTCCTTTCCAGCATTTCAGTTGCTCGATGTCTGGCCGCTTCGGGCCGATCTCAGATTGAGTTGCATCAGGCAAGCGGGCGATCAGGAGGCCCGCGACGAGGGCCGCGAAGAAGATCAGCACGTCGATGTTGCCGGTGCCAAGGACCGGCAGTGCTGCCACCGGGACAGAAGCCCGCGATACCCCAGCCGATGCCGAAGACCGCCGATCCGCCGACCAGTTTGGCGTCGATGACGCGGCTGGTCGGCACGTTGAAATCGGGCTCGAAGATCGGGCGCGGACGGCGGAAGACCAGCCGGTAGCCGATGCCCGCGACGATCACGGCACCGCCCATCACGAAGGCAAGGCTGGGATCCCAGGTTCCCGCGACATCGAAGAAGTTCACTACCTTTGCCGGATTCGCCATGCCCGAGATCGAGATGCCGAGGCCGAAGACGAGGCCGATGAGATATGTGACGATCAGTTTCATCCTCAGGCCCCGATCACGTGACGAACGACATAGACGGTGATCGCGGTCGCGACCATGAACGTGGCGGTGGCCACGATCGAGCGCCGCGACAGGCGCGCCACGCCGCAGACGCCGTGGCCCGAGGTGCAGCCCGACCCGAAGGTCACGCCGATCCCCACGATCACGCCGCCGACGATCAGCATCGCGGTTGACACCGGCACGACGATTTCCGGCCAGCCGCCCGTTGCGGCCAAATAGACCGCCGGCCCTGAAACCATCCCGGCCAGAAGTGCGGCGCGCCATGCCCAGTCGCTGGACGAGGACGGAGAGATGAACCCGGCCAGAATGCCGGTCGCGCCGAAGATGCGGCCTTGAAACGCCATCAGCAGGACCGAGGCGAAGCCGATCAGCATCCCGCCGATCAGCGAGGCCCAGGGGGTGAATTCGGTCATGCGGCTACATCCGGCAGGTATTCATGCCGACGAGGCGGTAGAGCGGGCAGAACCCGAACACGGCAGTCAGCGCGAGTATTGCGCCGATCACCACAGCCCCCCATGTCAGCAGCGCGCTGCCCGCGCCAAAGCCCGAGACGAACGGCAACAACAACAGGACAACGCCGACGATGCCCCGGATGATGCGGTCGATACTTCCCATATTCAGTGTCATAGCCAGACTCCTTTGATCATGCCAGCCTCAGATAGGGTATCATATTGGCCAGTTCCGTGAGAAAGTCACAGAAATATTCGAATTCACGAAGATGTTGACAGTTTCCTGATTTCATCCTCGTGCGTCAGCCGAACCTCGCCACGCGAAAGTTCCACCCAGCCCCGGCGCTGGAATTCCTGCAACTGGCGCGAAATCACCTCTCGCGCGGTGCCAAGTTCGGCCGCCAGTTGCTGATGCGTCGCGTGCAGGGCGTGGCTGTCATCCTGCAATTCCAACAGCTTCTGCGCCAGCCGGATGTCGATCCGGCGAAAGGCAACCTCATCTATCACATAGAAAAGGTCGGTGATCCGGCGGCTGTAGGCTGTGAAAATGAAATCGCGGAAGCTTTTGGAGCTCGCTACCAGGTCATCGAAAACCGCACGCGGGATCGCCACGGCGCTTACATTGGTTTCGGCCACGCCTTCGGCGGAATAGGTTTCCTGCGCCAGCAGGCTGGCGGTGGTCAGCACGCAGCTTTCCCCGGCATGGATGCGGTAAAGCACGATTTCGCGTCCGGTATCCGAGGTCTGCTGGACGCGGACGGTGCCCGAAAGAAGCAGCAGCAGGTTTTCGGGGAGTTTACCGACGCCGAAGATCCGCTCTCCGGCGGGCACGGATACCACCCGCGCGCGCTCCAACAGGCGGTTCCTGACCGCCGGTTCAAGGTTTTTCAGGCCCTCGAAGCGTGAAATCCACTCCATGCCGGGTGGCCCCGGCTAGTTGCCGACCGCCTCTTTCGCGATGCCGTCCAGAAGCGTCTGAACCTCTTGCATCGGGCCTTCGGGCATGTTGCGGTAGCCGATCTGCACCTGCCCGTCGATATCGGTCACGAAGATCCCGTAGGGGCAGTGGCCGATATTGCTCTGATCCGCCTCCATCACCTTGCGCGACATGACGGCAGAGCAGAACAGGAAGATATCGGCAGCCTCGAACAGTTTCACATCGCTGCCGACATCGGCCCCCGTGCGGGCCAGCATCTCACCGACATGGCTGACATAGTCGATGACCAGCCCCTGCCCGACGATGGCACTTTCCACCGCGAAGGTGGCATCCTCAAAGCTGCCGTCAAAGTCATAGGTCGTGTTGCCCTCGGCCAGCGCGGGCGCTGCGAGAAGCAGAGTTGCGAGTGCGGTGGTCAGAATTCTCATGGTGGTTCTCCCTTACCTTATGCGCCGAGACTGCCGCATGACCGGCCCGCTGGCGTTGACATGAATCAACGCCTTTGCGGCGGTTTTGGCAACCGTTGCGTGGCGCTTGTCTGATGGCTTCAGCCAAAAATGTCCGAGGTGATCCCGTCATACCAGCCAAGGCTTTCCTCGTAGGTCGCCTTGCGCAGTTCGCCGTCCTCGCCGGTCTGGCTGACGAAGCTTTCGGTCGAAGCGATCTTTTCGTCGGTCGCCTCGTAGCTGGCCCCGACCTTGACGCCATCGTCGGTTGTGATCAGCGACCAGCAGGTATTGGTGAACCTGGCCGGGAACGACTGGACCCGGTCAGCGCGCCGCGCACCGCCATTGCCGCGACCTTGGCCTGGCTGTTGGCCGAGAAGCCCGATTTCGGCATGTCGCCCTGGGCGCTCGCATCGCCGAGGACATGGATATTCTCGTCCACACGCGATTGCATCGTGTGCGGGATAACAGGCGCCCAGTTGCCATCGTTGATCCCGGCGACCTCGCAGATGAGGCCCGCCTTTTGCGCCGGGATGACGTTGCAGACATCGACCTTTTCGACCTCACCATCGATGACGACCTCCATCGCGTCCGGGCGCACCTCGACCTTGTCGCCGCCGAAATCGGGGCCGATCCGGTCGACCATGCCGCCGTAATGCTTCTGCCAGCCTTCCTCGAACAGCGCCTGTTTCGAGTATTTGTCCTTCGGGTCGACGATCAGGATCTTGGCGGTCGGATTGTTCGCTTTCAACAGATGCGCCACCATCGAAACCCGCTCATAGGGGCCGGGCGGGCAGCGATAGGGGTTTGGCGGTGCAATCATCGCGAAGGTGCCACCTTCCGGCATCGCCATGATCTGCGCCTTCAGAAGCTCGGTCTGCGATCCGGCCTTGTAGGCATGCGGCATCCGGTGTTGCTGGCTGATGTCCCAGCCCGGAATTGCACCGTCGACGAAATCAATGCCGGGGCTGAGGATCAGCCGGTCGTAAGCCAGCGATCCGCCGCCGGCCAGCGCCACGGTACGTGCGTCGCGGTCGATGCCGGTGGCCCAGTCATGCACCACGTTGATGCCGTATTCGCTGGCCAACGTGCCATAGCTGTGGGCCAGCGACTGCATCTCGCGGAAGCCGCCGATATAGAGGTTCGAGAAAAAGCAGGTGTAATAGACCCGCGTCGGCTCGACCAGCGTCACGTCGATCTCGCCGTTGCTGTCCTTGGCGATATAGCGCGCGGCGGTGGCCCCGCCTGCCCCGCCACCGACCACGACGACACGCGGGCGGCCGTGGCTGGCGCTCATTACCATCGGGGCTGTCAACGCTGCGGCGGCCGCCACCGAGGTGCCGAGAAAAAGGCGTCTGTTGAAGTGCATGTCATCCTCCCTTGCTGTGATTACTCGATCGTTTCGAAATAGGCGGCCAGCGAGGCGATTTCCTCGTTCGAGAGCCGTCTGGCCATCATCTCCATCACCGGATGCGGGCGCAGGCCAGTTTTGTAGGCATGCAGGGCCAGCACGAAATCCTCTGCCGGCCAGTTGGTGATCGAGGGGATGCCGGCGTCGTCGCCATCGCGTTGGTGACAGGTGACGCATTCGCCCGACAGGTATTCGCCGTAGGCCGGATCGCCCTGGATCGCGAGGATCGCGGGGTCAAGCTCATGGTCGGTGGCGGTCGCGGTGCGCGGGGCTTCAGGGATGTTCTGCGGATTGTCCGAGAAGGCGCGCAGATAGGCCATAAGGTCGGCGCGCTCGGCGGCATCGTCGATCCCGGCAAAGTTCATGCGGGTATCGCTGACCAGCGCCTTGGGGTTCTCGATATAGGCGTCAAGGTTCTCGAAGGTCCATTGCATGCCATCGCGACCGCGCCGCACGAGGCCCTTGGAATAGCGGAAATCCTCGACCGATCCGGCGCGGCGACCGAACAGCAGGTTCAGCTGCGGGCCGATCCGGTTCTTCGCACCCTTGCCGATCTGGTGGCAGGTCTTGCATTGGGCAAACACCGCCTCGCCCCGACCGGCATCGCCGATCTCGGCGGCGCTGACGGGCAGCGACCAGAGCAGCAGGGTGGCGATTATGGCGGGCAGATAACTCATCGCTCAACTTTGCGACAAATCGGCCTTCCAATCAACAATCTTGAATATTTGCATTGATTGGCGCGGCTGACGTCACTTTACCACACGTCCGGGGTGATCCCTTTCGCCTCCAGCTCCGCAAACTTGTCCTGCAGAAAACGCTGGAACGGCTGTTCATTGTGCTGGCCGGTAACGACATATTCCAGCGATGAGAGGTAGTGGAACGGTTTCAGAAGGCCGGGTATCCGGAAGGCCTCGGCCTCGAAGAAATTCGCGGGCTCGCCATCCTCGGCGGTGAAGATCAGCGTGGTCGGCGTGAAGTTGACGCCCCATTTCTGCGCCAGGTCCTTTTCCGGCATCGCCTCGCCATCGAAATCGACAACCTCGCGCGACCCCCAGAGGTCGAGTTGCACGACGACATAGTGTTCGGTGATATAATCGACGATCTCGGACCGGGCGAAGTTTTCGGAATGCAGTGCCGCGCAATAGGGGCAGCCGGCCTGTTCGATCAGCACCATCAGGTGCTTGCCCGCGGCCTCGGCCTCGGCCAGATCGTCGGACATTTCAAGAAAGCTGTCGAGAAACCAGTCCTGCTTGTGCAGCCCGTCATCGCCAATCCGCGCCTCGGCCCAGAGCGGCGTGGCCAGCAGGCTGGCGGCGAGGGTCAGAAGATGGCGGCGGGTCAGCATGATCGGTCCTTTGGTTGGCGGGGCATACGGTCCACGAGCGTTCAGCCGCAAGCATGGTCGGCGATCCGGCGCGCGGAGCTTTCATTTTTTCCGTGGCGGAGGTTAGCAGGTTCCGGGCTGGATGTCAGCGATGCGGGGCGGTTTCAACTGATCGACGCAACACTTTAGTCTTTTTGGAAAGATGGAGTGTGAAGCATGAAGTATCGTCAACGTACCTTTTTCACAGACAAACAGAAGTCAGAGATTTGGGACAGATGGCAACGCGGGGAGTTGATGAGTTCGATTGGACGTGGGTTTGATCGCGCGTCGTCGTCGATTTATCCGCTGCTCGCTCGCACTGGCGGCATTCGCCCGCCAGCCCGCGTTAGATCCCGTCTTGCTCTGACACTTGCCGAGCGAGAGGAGATATCGAGGGGCCTGATTGCCAAGGTTTCCTTGCGTTCAATTGGCCGGAATTTAAAGCGCTCGGCTTCAACAATCAGTCGCGAAGTCAGGCGCAATGGTGGCACCAAACAATACCGTGCAGCACCGTCAGATGTAGCGGCGTGGGACCGCGCTCATAGACCGAAACTCTGCAAGCTGAACGGCAATGCCTATCTCTGCCGTGCGATATCAACCAAACTGATCCGTAACTGGTCCCCGCAACAAATCGCAGGCTGGCTGATGCGCGAACATCCAAGTGATGAGAACAAACGCGTCTCGCACGAGACGATTTATCGAAGCCTGTTTATCCAGACGCGGGGCGTACTTAAGAAAGAATTGCTGGCTCATCTGCGGGCGACACGGTCCATACGCAGGTCTCGCCACGCCACATTGAAGCGCAGTGGATTAGGCAAGTTCAACGATGCAGTATCGATCCGCGACAGACCTGCAGAGGTAGAGGGTCGGGCCGTGCCTGGGCACTGGGAAGGCGACCTCATTGCAGGCTCGGGCAACAGCTTCATTGCTACTCTCGTCGAGCGGCACACGCGTTACGTGATGCTGGCCAAGGTGAGCAACAAAGACAGCCAAAGTGTCATTCAGGCATTGATCAAACAGTCTCGCAAGCTGCCAAAAGAGCTCTACCACTCGCTGACCTGGGACCGCGGAACGGAGATGGCTGGGCACCGAAAGTTCACCCTGGCCACGGATATCGACGTCTTCCTGTGCGAACCACATTCGCCGTGGCAACGCGGTACAAATGAAAATACCAACCGCCTGCTGCGACAGTACTTCCCAAAGGGCACGGATTTGTCGATACATAGCCAGGCAAAGCTGAGCGCCGTCGCTAGACAGCTCAACGAACGACCTCGAAAGACGCTCAACTACGAAACACCAGCCGAGCGTTTCAATGCATGTGTTGCGTTGACCCATTGAGGCCGCCGGACGAAGCGGACGTTCAGTCTGGTCGGCAAGCTTAACCGGGCATGACGTCGATTGCTGTGATGGCCGTGGGAAGATCCATGTACGTTGCTTTGCGATGCGATGCTCGTAAGATGCACGAATGCAAAAAAGGTTACGAGATGGACTTGACGAGTAAGACACCTGAGCAGCTTGAGTTGATCATATCCCGCCACATAGACGCGGGCAAAATGAGCGCCGAGCTATGTAAGGAAGCAATGGCCGAGTTGTCTACCCGCACTGTGAAGGGGTTCAACCTGAAACGCGCAGTTAATCATCTGATCGAAGCCGCGAAAACAGGCGTGCCAACTGACTTCAAAAAACTAGCAATTGCGTCCGGCGTATTCGATGAAAGCAAACAAACATGGGGCAATTGGGCAACTAGTGCTTTGCAACTTGATCGTCTTTGCATCTATTGCGTTCACCACCAATTGTCGCAACTCACTGCAATGTTGGGGAATGCGGGAGGTAAGACTAGCGATGGTGTTTGCGAGGGCTTTTTAAAGGGATTAGACGCTGCTGGGATTGATTATAGGGGCGAGGCGCGCGTGGTGTACGAGGAACACCGTAAAACTTGCATTGATTGGGGTAAAACTGCGTGAGTAAAGCGGTTTAGACGACTGGTGAATACGCACACCTATTTCTGCTCCGCACTCGCATCCATCGTCGCTGACGACGAGGCATTCCACTGTCAGGCCTTTGAGTGAGGAGATTGCCTTTTCGTCGCTAGTAGCGCCGGGCGAAGTTAGGGAGGTGGAAGGGCCGGCCATGTTTCTTCATGCGCGCTCGATAACATGATGGCTGAATGGCAGCTGAGGGCTGATTTTGTTGAAAAACACGTGTTGCAGCGCAGAATATTTTGGCTTTTGAGGCGCGCGAACGCCTTTCTTTATGGCGCGACCCGTAATGCTGCCGGTGCAGGAAAGATCTTCGCTAACTTCCGGAGGTTCTGGGCGGTTGCTGCGAGGAGGAATTCGTCTTTCGCGCCGCACGGGCCACGTAATCGGAGCCGTCCCAGGCCGAGTATGCGTTTGAGATGTGCAAAGAGCATCTCGACTTTCTTTCTCAGTTTCATCGAGATTTCGTATTGCTTTGTCTTTGCGATGTCGCGCGCGACCTGGCGGGCGTCTTCATGTTCTTCGCGGGTGATGGAACGGAAGTCAGCATTCGGGCAGCATTTCGGTTTTGACGGGCAGCTTTGGCAGGTCAGTTTCAGAGCACGGTATTTGGCAACGCCCTTGTCTGACGGGCCTCCGTTCGGATCAGAGTAGTTGCGCCGGAACTGCTTGAGCGCTTCGCCTTCCGGACAGATGTATTGATCATTCTCGGCGTCCCATTCGAAGTCGTCGCGGGTCCAGGTCCCATCTGTGCGGCCAGCTTTGTCAATCACTGGAATATGTGGCGCGATTTTGCGGTCAACCAACCAACCCAGCATCGGGCCAGAACCGTAGGCAGTATCCGCGATGATGCGCTCGGGATCGAGGTCAAACACCTCTTTGACCCGATCCAGCATTGTGCGCACAGAACCCACTTCTGTCTGCCGGATTGATCGGGTTGCCTCCACGTCCACGATGACGCCGTGATCGGTGTCGATCAGATAATTGTCGGAATAGGCAAAGAAAGCGGGCCCCTTGCGCGCGGCAGTCCACTGGCTGGCCGGGTCGGAGTGGGATGTGAACTTTGGTTCCACCTCTGAAGCCGCGCCAAAGGCAGCCTCATCAAGCACATCGAGGTATTCCCTAACCGCGCGCGGCGCATCTGAAGGATCGATCGTGCCGTGGTCACAATCTTCCCTGGCGGTCGAGTTCTGTTTGTTGGCGTCCGCCTCTATCAGGCTGGCATCTGCAGCAAAGCGTTGGCCACTGACCAAGCCTTCCGCAATGCACCGGGCCACCACGGTCTCGAACAGCTTACGCAGCAGATCACTGTCGCGGAATTGGCCGTGGCGGTTCTTCGAAAACGTCGAGTGATCTGGCACAGCGTCCGTCAGGTCCAAACGACAGAACCACCGATACGCAAGATTGAGGTGAACCTCTTCACACAGCCTGCGTTCGGAGCGGATGCCAAGGCTGTAGCCCACCAGCAGCATTCGGATCAGGAGCTCGGGATCAATCGAAGGGCGTCCGGTTGAGCTGTAAAACGGCACGAGGTGATTACGGATGCCATCAAGGTCAACGAAACGATCAATGGAGCGTAGCAGATGATCTTGCGGCACATGATGTTCTATCGAGAACTCATAAAACAACGCGCCTTGCGCCTCTTGCTTCGGACCCATCATCGCCATCAATCCCCTGCATCGACAATGAGATTGAATCAGCGAACAGGCCACCAATCAACAAGAGTTTTTCAAC
>CAVYHT010000009.1:0-14896 GCA_963768355.1 uncultured Alphaproteobacteria bacterium | reverse complement strand
CTTTCGCGCTAAACTGTCGAATGACTACTTCTCCCCGCAGACTCTGCCTCTGGAGTAATCAACAAATTTGCGGTTGTTTGACATACTAAACCTACCACCGACCTCAGGAATGCGAGTGCTTTGTGAGAGACGGTGTTTTCCAGTGTCACAATCGTTTTGTGGGGACCATCAAATGATAATGCGAATCTACCGCTGCACGGTCATACCCGGCAAAGAGGCAGAACACAGAGAATTTGCTTTCAAGAAGGCTCACCCTTCGCTCAGCAAGGACAAGGGTTTGATAGCTTTCTACGCTGGCAAGCCGGTTCCGGGAAGCGAGGATCGAACCAGATGTATGGTTCAAATGTGGGAAAGCCTTGAGGCGCTTAAGGCCGCCCGCGGCGAAAACTGGAGCGAGCCGATGAAAGCACTCCCTGATGAGGCTCGTGAAATCTATGACACTGCAACTGTCGAACATTTCGAGTTGGCGGACATGCATCACGCGCATCAGGACGAGATGGTGATTTTCGACTAGGTCATCGTGCGATTGCTGACATTCGGCCGCCGCGAGCATCGGTAAGAATGGGCTCCGAGCGGACCTGCGGCGTTGCAGAGAATTTCCTGGTTTCCAGCGAGTGTGGATGTCGGCTTCCAACGGTGCGCCTTGATCGGTTCGCACCTGCAGAGAAGGTCCACTTCCCGCCGTTGGTGCTTTTCGCTGCACCGCAAAATTCTCACATGCAGAACTTGCAGGAACTTGGGTCAGTTGATCTTGCTCACCCATCCACTGCTCTAGAGCCATCAAGACTTCGGCAACCAAGATCGGCAAGACATATCGGCAAAGACTTGCCATATTTGAAAAAATAGCCCTATAAACATTCAACTTTTCAAGCGCATACAAGATCGGCAAAGAATGCTAGAAACACCGGGCAGAATCGAACCCTGTTTCTTTGAGGAACACATCCCCGCCCAGTTGGCCGACCTCTCTGTTGAGATACAGCGAGAGGCGAGCGGGCTTGCGCGCCCGCGACCCGGCCGCGCTGCGCAAGGTGCGGCTGGCGCGGCAGGACGGCTACATGGAGCGCCTGAACGAGACCGCGCAGGACTGGGTGCCCCATGTGCGCCGCCTGCGCCCCGATATGGCCTGGGAAGACGTGCTGCGGATCATCAACGGCCCCCTGCCCGACGATCGCCGCTGGACGCAAAGCCGCCTTCTGCGCGCCGTGAAAGCCTATGTGCGCGACGGGTTCCTGCCCGCCGAGGTGCTGGGCCGCGCCGGACGGCGCGAAACCGACGACCGCCTGCCCGCCATCGTCGCCGGCATCAAGGGCGCGGACCCCGACATCACGCTGCAGGCGATCTGTGACCGGCTGGAAGCCATGCGCGAACGCACCCCGCGTGGACGCACCAGCTGGCAGCCGTCGTCCGTGAGGATGCTGCTGGAACGGGCGGAGCGAATTGGGTTGCTGGAGTGAGTTTTGGCGCAAAGCCTGTTCGTCACTTCAGGCTGAATTCTCAAATTGGGCTGGAAACGTTAGCCGCACAACAATTCAACCTTGCAAATCTTCCACCTCATGGAGTAATTGCAAGGTATGTATACGCGCCAAACTCATCAACTTGTGCAATCCGCGCTGGCGAACCAAGCCGCTGTTGTCCTCCTCGGTCCCCGGCAGGTCGGGAAAACCACGCTTGCTCTCGACATCGCTTCGGAGCAACCATCGGTATACCTTGATCTTGAACGTGACGCGGACCGGCAGATCCTGACCGAACCGGATCTCTATCTGGATGAACAAACGGGAAAACTTGTCATCCTCGACGAGGTGCAGCAGATGCCTGGCCTCTTCAAGAGCCTGCGTGGTCAGATCGACCAGCGCAGGCGGGACGGGTTTCGGACGGGGCAGTTTCTGCTTTTGGGGTCAGCCTCCAATGTCCTCCTGCAACAATCGGCAGAATCCCTCGCCGGACGTGTCCGGTATATCGAAATGCCCCCTCTGCAACTTACCGAGGTAGGGGCTGATCAGTTGAATGCGCTCTGGCTGCGTGGTGGCTTTCCTGACAGTTTCTTGGCTGCCAGCGATCAGGCCAGCATGGACTGGCGTCTGGATTTCCTGCGCACTTATCTGGAACGTGACATCCCTGCCCTCGGGCCGCGTATTCCAGCCGCAACCTTGCGGCGCTTCTGGACCATGTTGGCGCATGTGCAAGGCGGCTTGCTGAATGCTGCTGCCCTCGCAGAGGGGCTCGGCGTGTCGGGCCAAACCATCGGTCGTTACCTCGACCTGCTCGTCGATCTCATGCTGGTGCGGCGGCTGCAGCCCTGGCATGAGAATGTCGGCAAACGCTTGGTGAAATCGCCAAAAGTCTATGTGCGGGACAGCGGGATCGTGCATGCGCTGTTGAGTATTGGTACGACCGAGGGCTTGCTCGGGCACCCCGTCGTCGGCGGCAGTTGGGAGGGGTTCTGCATCGAGACCCTTCTTGCCGCCGCGCCAACCGGCACCGAACCCTTCTTCTATCGCACCTCTGCCGGAGCCGAACTTGATCTGGTTCTGCGTTTGCCCGGTGGCGACATCTGGGCCGTCGAGATCAAGCGCACGACTGCGCCGAAGGTTTCTCGTGGGTTCCACACCGGCGCAGAAGACGTCAAGGCCAACCGGAAGCTGCTGATCTACGCCGGAGAGCGTGACGTCCCGGTGGCCGAAGACATCCGGGCAATGCCCCTCGAACAAGGGATCGGGCTGTTGAGAGCACTCTAGCGCAGCGCTTGTTCTTCCCGCTGCGCGCGTGCACGAGGTCCAAGGGCTTTTCTTGTTTTGTTCAGTTTCAAGAACGTTACCAATTTCCCTGTGGTATCTTTCTCGTCCGCCGGACGTCTCCCGATGCGGCCCGGTTGCATGGAATGCACATCGCAGCGGCCGCCCCGTCTACAACGGCTGTGGCCCATCTTCCTCCCCTACCCTTCTCTGCGGCGCTTCGCATCCAGCGCGGTCAGGCCTTGGTCAACCGTGCAACTACCCTTCGGGCTGCATCAGTTTCACAAGCGTCGACAACGAAACCGCCAAAGGCTTCGGTCCAATCTCCACCTTGACCTCCGACCGGCTTTGTCGCAAACTCTGGCGCCGATTAGACGATGCCTCTGTTTTCGGCGCCTATGCGGCCAACGCCGCGAACTGGGCAAATGGGCAGAGTCCTGGCGTCATCTGGCCCTTGCGGATCATGTTCGCGACCTCGATGCCCTCGAGCGTGGCGGAGGCTGAGACGAAGGACTTGAAGCCGAGCATCGGTCGGATCCGTTTCTTGATCGAGCGGTGATCCTGCTCGACCATGTTGTTGAGGTATTTGATCCTGACCATCTCGATCGGAATCCGGCAACCGAAGGACTTCAGCATGCGATTTATCGCGTTGATCCCGGCAGTGTTCGCCCCGCTCCGGTCGATCACGATCTTCCGCGGCAGGCCGTTCACCTCCAAGGCTCGGGCGAAGAATCTGGTCGCCGCGGTCTTGTTGCGCCGCTTCGACAGCATGAAATCAAGGGTTTTCCCGAGCTTGTCGACGGCGCGGTAAAGGTAGACCCACTCGCCCTTCACCTTGATGTAAGTCTCATCCATTCGCCAGGACCGGTCGGCGGCCGCCTTCCGACGCCGGGCGTTGGCAGCAATCAACGGCGAGTATCTTCGCGACCCAGCGGTTGAGGGTCGCATGATCAACCCTGACGCCGCGCTCAGCCATGATCTCTTCCAGATCCCGATACGATACCGTGTAGCGGACATAGAAGAAGACTGCGAACAGGATCACGTCCTTCGGGAACTGAGCACCTTTGAACGAAATCATCGCATGTACTCCGTCCTGACAGCCACCCATAGCAGAATGGTCTGGCCAACGAGGCCTCAGCCGTCAATCGATAAAGTTTGCGACAAAGCCTCGCTTTTGTCCGGAATCTGTTCGCCGCAGCAGCGTAAACGACAACCAAAAAAGACGCATCCACCCAACGTGGAATAACGCAACAGTCCCCTCCATCAGCCTAGCAGACTAGAAGAACTCTCGATCCAGCAGCTTTCACGCGTCAATCGCCCAACTTTGCGACAAAGCCCCCCTACCCGTCTAGCAACGCCAAAAGATCGCGCTGATTATGCAGGACACGTAGAATATCGACGCCCCCTGCCCTACCCTGGTAGACCACCAGATGCGATCCGGCGGGATGGATCCGCACAGGCGGAACGAACTCCTCGCGCAGCCGCGCCAGTTCCGGGAACCCAGCCAGCAATTCGAAGACCGCGACCAGCCGGTCGATGTAGAGGTCGGCCTGATCGGCCGACCAGGTGCGGGCGCTGAACGCCCAGATCTCCTGCAAATCCCTCTCTGCTTCCGGTACCAACCGAAAGCTGGCCGCTTCAGCCACCATGTGCGCCGCGCATTCGCTGCTTGAATGTGGCGGCGTCGAACCCTTTCGCCGGACCGCTGGTCAGACCGGCTTCGATCTGCGACTGCATCTGGGAAATCGCCTCGGCACGATGCTGATCGCGACGGATCAGATCACGCACGTAATCGCTGGAATTGGCATAGCGCCCGCTTTGAGATTGCTGCTCGACCCAGGATTTCATCGGGTCCGGCAGCGAGACATTCATCGTAACCATGGCAATCTCCTTCGCGCCAAATCTATGGCAAACTTTGCCAAAATGCAATGCCAGTAAACCCGGAATGGGCCAGCCGAATTGTGCTCGAACGGCTTCGAACCACAAGATGATGAATCTTTTCCTTGCGAGAATCTCTTGATCCGTTCATCTACTTACGGAAAGAATAGAATAAAACGACTTAGACCGTAACAAACGGCGTTCTATCCGAGGGCAGAGATGAACCAGCATCAGCGTATCGACAAACTTGTCGGGGATCACGCCTTAAGATTGTCAGAGCGGCTTCAGGCGCATCGCGCCCAGCTGTTCCCGCCCGATGCGCAGCGCAGTCTACGCAAATTCACCTCTGGCGAAGTGGCCGATCTCTTGGGCGTCAAGGATGCCTATCTGCGCAAGCTGCATCTCGATGGCAAAGGCCCCTCGCCCGAGATCAGAACCGGTGGTCGCCGCTATTACACCCCTGAAAACATTCAGGAAATGCGGGTCTTTCTGGAACAGGGCGCCAAGATGCCAGGCACCTACCTGCCCGGTCGCCGCCCCGGCGATCACCTTCAGGTCATCACCGTGATCAACTTCAAGGGTGGGTCCGGCAAGACCACGACCGCAGCACATCTGGCGCAGAAGATGGCGCTGGACGGCTACCGCGTGCTGGCGATTGATCTCGATCCGCAGGCCGTCTTTCGGCGCTGCACGGGTTCCAGCCGGAATTCGACCTGCTGGATGGCGGCACACTCTATGACGCGATCCGCTATGACGATCCGGTGCCGATCCGAAACGTCATCCACAAGACCTATTTCACCAATCTCGACATCATTCCGGGCAATCTCGACCTGATGGAATTCGAACACGAAACGCCGCGCGCGCTATTGCAACGCGATGGGCAATCTTTTCTTCACCCGCGTAGGCACCGCGCTGGCCGAGGTAGAGCAGGATTACGACGTGGTGGTCATCGACTGCCCGCCGCAACTGGGCTTTCTGACCATGTCCGCGCTGTCGGCAGCGACGGCGGTGCTGGTCACGGTGCATCCGCAGATGCTCGACGTGATGTCGATGTGCCAGTTCCTGCTGATGACCTCGAACCTTCTGGGGGTCGTGTCAGAGGCCGGGCGGCGACATGTCCTATGACTGGATGCGCTATCGTCATCACCCGCTACGAACCCGGCGACGGCCCGCAAAACCAGATGGTCAGCTTCATGCGCTCGATGTTCGGCGACCATGTGCTGAACCACCCGGTGCTGAAATCCACCGCGATCTCGGATGCCGGGATCACAAAACAGACCCTATACGAGGTCGAAAAGGGCCAATTCACCCGCACCACCTATGAACGCGCGATGGAATGCCTGAACGCGGTCAACGACGAGATCGAGGAACTGGTGCAACAGGCATGGGGGCGCAGGGATGGCGCGTAAGAATCTGCTGAAAGGCCTGATGGAGGCGGCGACAAACCCGGCCGCTTCCGCCCGAGGAAAGCACCCGCGTTGACGCCGCGCGGCCACGCTACAAGACCGGTGCGATCGGCGCGGTCAGCCAGTCGATCGCGGAACTGAAAAGCCGCTCTTTGGCCGAAATAGACACTGATTTGATCGATGCGGGCGGTCTTTCGGACCGCGTCGATGCCGACGATCCCGATCTTGCCGGGCTGATCGCCTCGATCCGCGACTATGGCCAGCAAGTGCCGGTCCTGTTGCGCCCCCACCCCACCACGCCGAACCGTTATCAGGTGGTCTATGGTCGTCGTCGCCTGGCGGCGTTGCGTGTCCTTGGCCAGCCGGTCAAGGCGATGATACGCGACTTGGACGATACCGCGGTGGTCATGGCGCAGGGTCAGGAAAACTCGGCACGCAAGGACCTGACCTTTATCGAAAAGGCCAATTTCGCCCGCCAGATGCGCGATGCCGGCTATGATCGCAAGATCATCTGCGATGCCCTTACCGTCGACAAGACCCAGATCTCGCGGATGCTGTCGGTCGCCGACGCGATCCCGATCGAGTTGATCGAGGCTGTGGGCTCTGCCCCTTCGGTCGGGCGCGACCGCTGGCTGGGTCTGGCGGGGCTTTTGGCCGATACAGAGACTGATACCGACGCCGCCTTGGGGATGATTAACCTTCTGGCCAGCGAAGACGGTTCGGATGCGCGCTTTACCGCTTTGGTCAAGGCGCTCACCCTGCCCCGCCGTCGCGACGCCGAGGATGCCCGCGCGCGCGATGCGACGCCTGAAACCCTGCGCGGTGCCGATGGTCAGCCGCTTGGCCAGATCAGCCGCGGCGCGGGTAAGACGGTTCTGACGCTCAAATCCAGCCACGCCCCCGGTTTCGACGATTGGCTGGTCCGAAACATCGCAGAGATTCACCGCGACTGGTCCGCCAGCCGCGATGAGTAACCCGCACCAAGCGGGAAATTGAGCAGAGCAGCAACAGGAGGCACGACCCGACAGGACGGAAAAGAAAAGCCCCCCGGAATAGACATCCCGGAAGGCCTTTGATCGTGATCTAGCAATTACAAATCTAGGCCCAGCAGTTGGCTGCTGTCAACAGGCGTCGGTTTCGGCGGGCGGAAAAGTTTTGTCTCGTGACAACATATGGAACGTATCACAACGACGCCCTTCGGGCAGCGGCCGGTGACGGCTGACCTGATCGCACAGGTGCAGGCGGCCTCGGCCGAGGCATCGGTGCCGCATATCAACAAATGGGAATTGTTCCGGGAACTCTGCGCCGCGCGCAACGCGTTCGACGTCAGTGATCGCGATTTGACGGTGCTGAACGCGCTGTTGTCGTTCCACCAGGATGCGGCGCTTTCGGACAATGCCAGCCTGATCGTGTTTCCATCCAATCGGGCCTTGTCGGAACGCGCACATGGCATGGCTGAAAGCACGCTGCGCCGCCATCTGGCGGCCCTGGTCGATGCGGGTCTGATCCTGCGCCATGACAGCCCCAACGGCAAGCGCTACGCCCGCCGTGACGCCGAGGGTTGCGTGGCCCGCGCCTTCGGCCTCGATCTGCGCCCGCTGCTGCTGCGCGCCCGCGAAATCACCCTTGCCGCCGCAGAGATCCGCGCCGCCGCCGACCGGCTGAAGCGGTTGCGCGAGGACGTATCGCTGATGAAGCGTGATGCGCTGAAGCTGGTTGTCTACGGCCAGGACGCGGGCTTTTCAGGCGATTGGAGCGCGATGGAGGCGGAGTTGCTGAGCGTCCATAAGGCGCTGCGGCGCAATCTGACCTTCGCCGAGGTTCAAGACCTGCACCGCGCGTTGACGGATCTGTTGCAGCGTATCGGCCTGGCATTGTCGATGAAGTCAGAAGAAATGGACGGCAGTGACGCCGATATCGAGCGGCACCATCAGAATTCAAACGAAGACTCTCATGAATCTGAACCTTGCCAAGAAACAGGCAAAGGCGGCGAGGCTGGTACTGACCCGGAACCCGAACCGACAGCCGAAGGGCAGGGACCCAGGCTTCCCTTGGCGCTGGTGCTGAAAGCCTGCCCCGACATCCTGCCTTACGCGTCGGGTGAAGTGCGGCATTGGCATGAATTGGTGGCAACCGCCGGTTTTGTCCGTGGCATGATGGGGATCAGCCCGGATGCGTGGCAACAGGCGCAAGTGGCGATGGGTCGGGAAACTGCGGCGATCACCGTGGCCTGCATCTTGCAGCGCATCGCCGAGATCAACAGCCCCGGCGGCTATCTGCGCGCATTGACGCGCAAGGCGGAAGAGGCCGCCTTCTCACCCGGGCCAATGGTGATGGCGTTGCTGAACACCTCGACCAAATCGGCGGCGTGAAGTTGACAGCTGTCAACTTTTGCAAAACGGGCGGCCAATCTTGCAGTTCCGGCCTGGCCAGTTCGGGCAGAGTTGACAGCTGTCAACTTTCTGGCTGGTCACCGGGGCAGAGCGCAAAACCGCAATGCGCCGGTGGCCAAACCCAACCTTTACTGCCCCAATGCGATGCCTTCCCGTCGCGGATCGGCACCACCTGTCAACGTGTCTCCGATGGCGATGGCGTGCAGTCCGGACACCAAAGCGCGCACGCTGGTCTCGTATCCAAGCGCTTGAAGCGCCGCTTCCTGCGCAACGACGGCGGTGCCTTCCTCAAGGTCCATCGTGCCGAAGCGGTTCAGAAGATGCGGCGCGGCGACGGCTTGCTGCACGTCCATGCCCCAGTCGATATGGTTGATGATTGCCTGCGCCACATAACCGATGATCCGGCTGCCGCCCGGCGAGCCGATCACCAGAACCGGTGCGCCGTCGCGCAGCACGATGGTCGGGGCCATCGAGGAACGGGGGCGTTTTCCCGGCTCGACCCGGTTGGCAATCGGATAGCCGTCGGCATGCGTCTCGAAGCTGAAATCGGTCAGTTCATTGTTCAGCAGAAAGCCCCGGACAAACAGCCGAGAGCCGAAGCCGTTCTCGATGGTCGTCGTCATGCTCAGCGCATTGCCATCGGCATCGACAATCGAGATATGGCTGGTCGAGGGCAGTTCGATGGAGCGGTCGTCACCCCAAAGCAGCGCGTGATCCCAGTCGGGATCGCCGGGGCCGACCTCTTTCAGCGCGCCGAAGCCATCGGTGCGGTCGCCCTCGATCAGACCGGCGCGTTCTTCCAGATAGGCCGGATCGATCAAACCCTGCGTCGGCATCGGCACGAAATCGCTGTCGGCCATGTAGCGGCCCCGGTCGGCGAACGCCAGACGCGAGGCGTCGCCGATCAGCCGCCAGGTCTCCGGGCCGTCGGGGGCCAGATCGTCAAGTTTGAACTGTCCGACAATGCCCAGGATCTGGCCGACCGTCAGCGCGCCGGACGAGGGCGGGCCCATGCCGCAGACATCGTAGGCGCGGTAGGGGACGCAGATCGGCGCGCGCTCGATCACCTCGTAAAGCGCCAGGTCGATGGCACTCAGCAGCCCCGGATTGCCGTCAGCGGTGCGGACCGTCCGCACGATATCCTCGGCGATCTCGCCTGTATAGAAGGCGCGGCTGCCCTCGGCCGCCAGGCGCGCAGGGTGTCGGCATAGCCCGGATTGACCCGCAGATCGCCCGCGACGAGTCCGGTGCCGCCGGGAAAGAAATAGTCGGCGGTGGCGGAGAAGCGTTGCAGCCTCTCGGCATCGTCGGCGATCAGCTCGGCCAGACGTGGCGAGACGGAGAAGCCGGTATCGGCCAGATCGATCGCTTCGGCGAAAAGACTGCCCCAGTTCGCCTTGCCCCAGCGACGATGCGCTTCTTCCATCAGCCTTGGAGTGCCCGGCGTGCCGACGGAACGGCCGCCGACAACGGCGTCGAAGAACTCCAGCGCTTCGCCGTTTTCGTTCTGGAAGTATTGCGGCGTGGCATCCAGCGGCGCAGTCTCGCGGCCGTCGAGCGTGGTCAGATTGCCGGGTCTTGGCATCGTACCAGACCAGAAACGCACCGCCGCCAAGGCCGGAGCTTTGCGGCTCTACCAGCCCCAGCACCGCCTGCACGGCGACCATCGCATCGGCGGCACTGCCGCCCTCCCGCAGCACCCGCGCGCCGGCCTCGACCGCCAGCGGATTGGCGGCGGCGACCATCCAATTCTGCGCCTCGACCGGCTGGCCGGCTTCCTTCGCGGCGAGCGATGCGCGTGCGGCATCAGAGAGGCCGGTGAAGAAATCGATCGCCTTTACCTGTCCGATGCCCGCCTCTGGATCGATCGCGTCGGTGGCTTGCTGTGCCTGTCCCGGCAGTGCCAGAAACAGCGCGCAAGCTGTGGTCATCAATGTGAAACGCATAACAACCTCCCTGTAGAATTCTTCTCATCCTGACGAAGATGATGGCCGATGCCAACAGCCCAGGGTTGAGCAGGTCAAGAATTGGCGATCGGTCAATGGCCAGAACCAGCTTGCTTTGAGAGGATGGTGTATGGCGGTCCCGATGGTCGGGAATAGGGGCCTAGAGCCCCGCGGCCTTGGTCAGGTTCACCCGGAACCGGTCGCGGCGGCGCTGGTAGCGGCGGGTCATCTCGGCTGAGGCATGGCCGAGGTGCTTCTGGACGTAGCGCTCATCGACTTCGGCCGAACTGGCGAGACCGGCGCGCAGGGAATGGCCGGAGAACAGCGCCAGGCGCTCTGCCTTTTCGGGCAGGTCGGCGCGAATGCCGGCGTCGAGGACGGTCTGCTTGATCAGGCGCGCGACATGTTTGTCGGAAAGCCGGGCCTCGAGCGCGCGTTTGCCGTCGCGGGATGGTGCGGACGAAGACTGGGCCAAAGTCGATCCTGGCGAAATGCAGCCACTGTTCCAGCGCATGGACGGGACAGGTCTGGTCGCTGGACCCGCGGCCGATCTCGACCTCGCGCCAGCCGGTCTTGGCGTTGAGCGTGAGCAGCGCACCGTCCTCGAGGATCTCGATCCAGCCGCCGGACTCTGGCGTGTCGTCCTTGTGGACGTCCAGGCTGACGATCTCGGAGCGACGCAGCCCGCCTGCATAGCCCAAAAGCAGGATCGCCCGATCCCGCAGTCCCGCGCAGATCAAAGGGCAGGGTGGCGACCATGGCGAGGATGTCCTCGGGCAGGATCGCCTCCTTCTGCACCGGTGGCCGGGCATGTTTGCGCTTGATGCCGGCCAGCACGGTGGCGATGTGGCGGTTCTTGCGATCGAGGGTGAAGCCGCGCTGCGCGTAGTTCCAGGCAAGGCCGGACAGGCGGCGTTCGATCGTGCCGACAGATAGGGCAGGGGACCCGTCTTGCTGGCGCGGCCAGGTCGGCGAGATAGAGCCCGATCATTTCCGGCGACGGGGGCAGGGGCTCGGTGCCCTTCATCCGGCACCAGCGCGCAGAAGTGCGTCCAGTCCGCGGCGTAGGCCTTGTCGGTGTTCTCGGCCGTCGACTGGCGGGCATAGTCGCGGGCGGTGTCGACCAGCCGGTCGAGCGTGCCGGAGCCGGCCACATGAGGAGGGCAGGGACGAGAGCCTCGCCGGACGCGGCGTCTGCTCTCGCTGTCCTCATTGGCGTGAGGCGCGCGTTTGCTCGGCTCTGAGGGCGATTTCTCGGGTGTTTCTGACATGCCGCTGAGCATATCTTTTTACGTCCGATAAGGCAAACTTATTGGACATGAGCGAGAGCAGCAGAGTGGGGCGGTTTCTACACTATATTGTGGGCAAAAGCGCCGCGCATGAGATAGTGTTGTGGCATGACATATGCCCGACCGCGCTCAGCACGACCTCGACACCCTACCCCGGATGCCGTCCTGGGTCACCTCCGGCGCGCCGAAACCCCTGAAGATGTGGCGTTTTTGTCGGGCGCGGCGCTGAGCCACCTGCATCTTGTGCTGGCGCGGGACGAGGTGCCCCAAGCCTTGTTGCGAGAGCGGCTGGCGCTGCGCGCGGCAGAGGCCTGTGTGGCGCTTCGCCGGGCGCGCCGAACGGGCAGGGGAGTTGCGCGATGCGGTGCACTTGCTGCGCCCCGGCGATCAGCCCGGACCGGCGGGCGAGATCTATCTGTCCTGGCGGCGTGCCGTCGAGCGGCCGGTGTCGGTCAAGGCGCTGCACCGGGCCTTGCCCGAGCGTGCGATGCCGAGACAGATCGCGACTTGGCTCGACGCGGGGCAGGGGGCGCCGGTTACGCGGGCGGCGATCGTGTTGGAAACGGTTCTGGTAGAGGCGCCGCGTGCGGAGATGCGCAGCGCTGATCCTCGCCGACGCCGCCCTGGCGCAGGCGCTTGGCTGGGAACATCTGGTGCCGCTGCTGGCCGCTGGTCTGAAACGCGCGCGATCTGCGCAAGCGTGGCGAGGATCTGCGGCTGGCCTGTCATCGGGCGGTGCACCGCGTCGGCCGTCGAGACCGTGCGAATGGCAACCGATCTGGCGCGTACGAGCAGCGCGGCTCAAAGCGGTCGCGCCGAAGCTGCGCGCCAAGGGGGCAGGGGAGGCCGTCGAGATGTTCCTGACCCGCGATGCCGTGGCGCCAGCGGCGCTGCCTCTTGCTCGGATCGCGCGGCGCGCCGGCTCTGTGACCGGCTGGTCGAGCTCGGCGCGGTGCGCGAACTGACCGGGCGCGACACGTTCCGGCTCTACGGGGTCTGAGCGATGGCCAAGGACCACACCGAACCGGATCTGGACCGCGAGTTGGACGACCTGCCGCCGAACTGCGCTGGCGCGAATGGATGCGCCGGATCGAGGCGGTGCTGTTTGCCGTCCGCCTCGCCGGTGCCGCGCGAAGACCTGGCGCGCGTGGTGGGGCAGGGGGCCTCGGTCGATCTGCTGATCGAGGACCTCGCCGCCGATCTGGACGGGCGGATCCTTCGAGGTCGCCAAGGTCGCGGGCGGCTGGATGCTGCGCACCCGGCCCGCCTATGCCCCGGCGATCCGTGCTGCGGCGGATGTCGGTGACAGGTGCTCGATCTGAGCGAGTTCGATGTCGCTGTGCTGGCCGCCATCGCCTATCACCAGCCGATCACCCGCGACGGGCTGAAGGACATCTTCGGCAAGGAGATCAGCCGCGATCTGATCGGGCGACTGCATGCGCGCGACCTGATCGGGACCGGGCCGCGCAGCCCGCGGCGCGGGGCGCCCTACACCTTCGTGACGACGGAGCAGTTCCTGGTGGCCTTCGGGCTGGAGACCCTGCGCGACCTGCCGGACCCGGAGCAGCTGGAGGATGCGGGTTTGACGGAGGGGTAAGGCTCAGGAATTTGCCCAGGCCCAAAACAGGTGACCTATATGAGTTATAGAATGAGGTTCTATAGCTCACACCAGTGATCTGTTGCGACGCAGAGCCATATGGCGGTTCGGTATATGCGCATTCCGACCAGACGGCGTTAGGATGGTCTGAGATGCTATTTGCGCAGCGACACCGCTTCCAATCGCCGGACGCTAGACTTCCAATTGACAGATGTGTGAATCCCAATTACCGATAACCTCACTTTCAATCTGGCGGCCATACAAGAATATGTACAAACGACTTTTGGACACACGCGTGCGCGAAGCTCTGTCGGATACACCGGTTGTGCTGATCGTTGGGCCGAGAAGAGCGGGAAAGACGACGCTTGCGCAAGCCGTTGGAGGGGAAGATCGGACGTACATCACATTGGACGACCAGACCGTTCTGGATGCCGCACGCGCCGATCCCGCAGGGTTCATTCGAGGGCTGGACGTCGCTACGATCGACGAAGTCCAACGGGCACCTGAACTGCTTCTGGCAATCAAAAAATCCATCGATGAGGACTACCGACCTGGGCGATTTCTCCTCACAGGGTCAGCCAATGTGCTGACGTTGCCGAAGGTCGCGGACAGTCTTGCCGGGCGCATCGAGACATTGCGAATGCTACCGCTCGCGCGTGCGGAACTTGAGGCGGCGGAACCGAAATTCCTGGAGCATCTGTTCGAGAGAAAACTTCGATCTGCCAAGAGCCCTGTTCTTGGAGACGAACTTCTCGAGATTGTTCTGCAGGGCGGTTTCCCGGAAGCCCTATCACGCGGGAGCGAACGGCGTCGGCAGGATTGGGCGCGATCCTATCTGGCGTCAGTGCTCACCCGTGATTTGAGGGACATTGCCGATGTCGAAAAGCTGACAGAGCTCCCGAAGTTCGTTCGGTTTCTGGCCGAGCATTCCGGCCAGCTGGTCAACTATTCCCAGTTCGGTTCGAGCATCAATGTCAGTCACAAGACAAGTCAGCGTTATGTTGGGCTGCTTGAGCAGGTGTTCCTAATCTCGACATTGCAGCCATGGTATACAAACGCCATCAAACGGATCACCAAGACTGCGAAACTTCACTTCTTGGATACCGCGCTGCTTGCCGCAACACGCGGCCTTAGTCTGGAAAGAGTCCGGAAAAAACGGGATCTGTTTGGATCGCTTCTGGAGACCTTCGTATACTCGGAGGTGCTCAAACTGATGACGGCGACCGACATGCGTCTCAGTGCATACCATTACCGAGACCAGGAAATGCGTGAGGTCGATATCGTACTCGAGCGGGACGACGGCATGATCGCCGGACTTGAAGTCAAGGCGTCTGCAACTGTCCGGTCATCGGATTTCAGCGGGCTTAGAACCCTGGCAGAGGCTTGTGGCGAGCGGTTCGCATTTGGCGCTGTTCTTTATGATAGTGGGGACGTTGTGCCCTTTGGAGATCGCTTAGCCGCTGTTCCGATATCCAACCTTTGGGCAGCCAAGTGAGCGACACGAAGGGCGGTCAACGGTCATTCGCTGCGGGCGCGCACCTAATAGGCGGAAACGCAATAAGCCGACATTCAGAAGAGCGCTAGATCCAGCTTTTCTCTGTACAGGCGCATGGCGGCTCCGAGCCCATTGTGTGAATTTCGGTTTCTCACTGCAT
>CAVYHT010000008.1:0-114334 GCA_963768355.1 uncultured Alphaproteobacteria bacterium | reverse complement strand
ATTGCGCAAGGTCAAGGTCGCGGCGCCGGAACACCGGGTCGACGCCTATCCCAGCGAGCTGAGCGGTGGCATGCGCCAGCGTGTCGGCGCCATCGCGATTTCGTGCCAGCCCAAGATCATCATCGCGGATGAGCCCACGACATCGCTGGATGTGACGGTGCAGGCGCAATATCTGCGGCTGCTGCGGGAATTGCAGGACGAAACTGGGATGGCGATCCTGTTCATCACCCATGATTTCGGCATCGTAGCCAATCTCTTGCCACCGCATCGTGGTGATGTATTTTGGCCGGATCGTGGAATCCGGGCCGGTCAACAAGATCTTCGCCCGCCCGGCGCATCCCTATACCGAGGCGTTGATTGCTGCGGTGCCCAAGCTGCGCGGTCAGCAGGGCCGGTTGCGCACGATCACCGGACAGCCGCCCGTCCCGACCGACCAGATCGCGGGCTGTCCTTTTGCACCGCGTTGCGAGTATGCAGACGCGCGCTGTCGCAGCGAATTGCCCCCGACGGTCGATGCCGACGGCGACGGCGACCATTCGGCAAGCTGCTGGAAGGTGGACAGATGAGCAGTGTGCCGATCCTTCAGGTCGAAAACCTGTCCAAACACTTTGATGTGCGCACCGGGCTGTTCGGGCGGCAAAAGCGCACCGTCAAGGCGGTCAGCGGGCTGAACTTCGAAATAGGAGCAGGCGAAACGTTGGCGCTCGTTGGCGAGTTCGGGCTGCGGCAAGACCACCACAACCCGGCTACTGTTGCGCCTGCAAACCCCGACACATGGCACCGTGCGGTTCGATGGGCGCGACATTCACCAGCTGAAGGGCGCCGACCTGAAAACTTACCGATCCCGCGTTCAGGCCGTGTTCCAGGACCCCTGGTCCTCGATCAACCCGCGCGTACGAATTCGCGATTTCGTCGCCGAGCCGCTGATCGTGAACGAGAAACTCACATCGGGCGAGGTCGACACCCGGGTTCATGCGGCCCTGGATGCCGTGGGCCTGCGCCCGCAAGACGCCCGAAAGTTCGCCCATGAATTCTCCGGCGGCCAGCGCCAGCGGATCGCCATCGCCAGAGCACTGGCACTCAACCCTGAACTTATCATCTGTGACGAGGCCGTTTCCGCACTGGATGTCTCCATCCAGGCCCAGGTTCTTAATTTGCTGATGGATTTGCAAGCTGAACTCGGTCTGACCTATCTTCTTATTACACACGATCTGTCGGTGGTGGAGTATCTTAGTCACCGCGTTGCGGTCATGTATCTGGGCGCCATCGTCGAATACGGCGCCACCGACGACATCTTCGATGCACCGTCCCACCCCTATACCGAGGCGCTGCTTTCTGCGGCGCTGTCGGCCGATCCCGGCGCCGTGCGCAATGAGATCGTCATGAGCGGCGAAGTGCCGTCGCCGTTGAACCCGCCGGACGGATGCACTTTCCATCCGCGCTGCCACCGCTGCCTCGGCGACATTTGCCGGACGCAATCTCCGCCCTGATATCGCAAGAACAAGGCCGCGCCGTCAGCTGTCACCTATACTCTGAATAGTAGCGTGCACTTTGGTCATTTCGGGAAGGATTCCACTGCTTGCCGTAAATAACGGTTTTGGAGAATTCATGCTGTGAGGCAGCGAGAAACCTTCTGTCTCAGCAATCTTGAGCCGGGATTCAGTGTCACTCAATATCACAGGCGCATCAGGCCGGTTAGTCCGCAATTTTCCAATTCATCCGGCGTGCAGCGAATGGCTGAAGTTCCTGGGCTCCACTTTCGTGCGGGCCGCGGTGAATGACTGTAGAGAACCGATTTTGTCGAAAAACCTCACCATCAGGAAATCGCACAAAAACCTGGAACATCGTTCGCGGAGGCCGCAATATTGCACACAGAATTCAATGTGCGGCCCTTCTGCGGGACGTTTTTCTGCCAATGTGCTCGCTTCCCGCCGGATACCGAGTTTTTCAACGAAATCAGCCGAGTTCTAGTTCTGTCGCGCGCGCAGCATATTGCAGGTGCGACATGCGGGAGATTGGCGGGACGGCCCAAATCACTCGATCAGGTGCACCTATGCTGCGGCGCGGATCTGTTCGGAATGCCTTGCCGCAATGCACGAAGTCATGGCTCCAGCCGTGGTTGCGATGCTGCATCCGGAGCCGGACTCAAGACCCGTCGTCCAGCCAGAGCTGCCCTTTCCTTGGTTGTTTCATAGGCGCTTTCAGCACCTCCCGCCATTGCTGCGCGACACGCTTTTCGCTCGCTCGTCAGTCGACAACTCTTGGCAGCGCCTTGGTCCGGCCGTAGCGCCCGTATTGCTGGGGGAGTTCGATCATGTCGGCGAACAGTCGATCTGCGTCAGCCCGACCTCACGGCTGCTTTGATGGATGGCCCAGGACTACCCTGTTCCGAGGTCCTGAACCTTATTGTTCCAGCGTTAGTGGTCAGCCGAACTCGACCGTCTTTCCGGGGTTCATGATATTTTTCGGATCGACCGCGCGTTTCAACGTTGCCATAAGCGCATAGGCGGCGCCGTGTTCTTCGGCCATGTAGCGCTTCTTGCCGGTGCCGACGCCATGCTCGCCGGTGACGGTCCCGCCAAAGGACAGTGCGACTTGGTTCACCTCGGACGCCAGTGACTTGGCCCGTTTCAGTTCATCGGGATCGTTCGGGTCGATCAGGATCATGAGGTGGAAATTGCCATCTCCGACGTGACCGACGATCGGGGCGATCATGCCGGACTCCGCGACCAGCTCCTTGGACCGCGAGATGCAGTCGGCCAGTGCCGAAATCGGAACGCAGCAATCGGTGACGAGACCTTCGCAGCCTTTGCGCAGCGACTTTCCGGCATAATAGGCGTTGTGCCGTGCGGTCCACAGCCGATTGCGATCTTCTGCCTTGGTTGCCCACTGAAAGTCCGACGCGCCGAATTCCTCTCCGACGCTTTCGAACATCTCCACCTGTTCCTTCACGCCGGCGTCTGACCCGTGAAATTCGAGAAACAGATGCGGTTTTTCGGGCAGGTTCAGATCGGGGTTGAAGATGTTCATGCCCTTCATCTGGACCTCGTCCAGCAATTCGATCCGCGCCATCGGGATGCCCATCTGGATGGCCATGATCACCGAGTTCACGGCGTCATCGACGGTCTCGAATGAACAGGTCGCCGCCAGGATCGTGTCGGGCTGGCCGAACAGGCGCACCGTCAGCTTGGTGATGATCCCGAGCGTGCCTTCGGAGCCGACAAAGAGATGTGTCAGGTCATACCCGGCCGAGGATTTGCGCGCCCGCGACCCGGTCTCGATGATGGTGCCATCGGGCAGCACGACCTCAAGCGCCAGAACATTTTCCCGCATGGTGCCGTAGCGCACCGTATTGGTGCCCGAGGCCCGGGTGGCGGCCATTCCGCCCAGTGTCGCATCGGCGCCGGGATCGACCGTGAACATCAACCCGGTCGCGCGCAGCTCGTCGTTGAGTTGCGTCCGCGAGACGCCGGGCTGCACGACGGCGTCCAGATCGCTTTCATGAATTTCGAGTATCCTGTTCATTCGGCTGGTGTCCACGCTGATCCCGCCGTGGATGGGGATCACGTGACCCTCAAGCGATGTGCCGATGCCGAAGGGGACGACCGGAACCGCGTGGCGCGAGCATATCTTCATGATCGCGGAAACCTCTTCGGTGGTTTCGGGAAAGGCGACCGCATCCGGCAAGGCAGGCTCGGAGTAGGCCTCGTCGCGGCCATGCATTTCCAGGATGGACTCGCCGGTCGACAGGCGCTCGCCCAACAGGTCTTTCAAGTCAGAGATGGCTTGAGCGGTCGTGTCCGTGGTCATGGAAGGTTCCTCCGGAGTGTGGTCGAGGATGACGTGTCGATCGGCACACTCCAAAACCGATCAAACCGGTCTCAGTCCAATTGCGTTTCGGCGGTGTCGGCAACGTCGTCGCCGGCCCAACGGGCGGCCAGATGCAGCAGGATGATGATCATGGCAATCGGCACTGACATGGAGATCCAGACCATCGGAATGCCAAGCGTGTCGGCAGTCAGGCCGGATTGGCGGGCCAGAAAGCCCTTGGCAAAGCCGCCCCGCAGGCCAATGAAGCAGAAATAGACAACGGGCAGAACGAAGATCAGAACCGCCGCGCTGTGTACCGCTTCGGCAAGATAGCCGAACAGGTGTGGACGCTCTGGCGCGACGCTTTGCATCAGCACCGCATCCGCGCGCGTCTTGAACGACAGCGTCGCGCCCAGCAGTCCGGTCCAGACCATCGCATAGCGGGCCACGTCTTCGGTCCAGACGGGGGGCGCGGAAAACACGTAGCGGGCGATGATCTGAAGCACGACGGTCAGGAACATGAGACAGACGGCGAACACGGCGGCCCCGCGCGCGACATGGTGAACGTGTTTGCTTGCTGCGATGATGGTATTGCGCATGTGTCGTATCCTGCCGAAGGAGCCGGGCCTCGTCAAAGGCCCGGCAATTGCGGTTTAGCGGTTGGAGTCGGACAGATCGGTCCAGATTTTCACATCTTCGGAGGGCATCAGATCGGAGTCGTAGACCGGCTTGGACGCCTCACGGAAGACCGCGCGTTCTTCTGCGGTCAATCGCTGTACGGTCACGCCTTTTTCTTCAAGCGCGGTGAGGCCGCGCACGGAGGCTTCTGCCAACCATTCCCGAGCCGCCGCATCGGCCATTTCGACGGCACTATCAACAGCCGCCCTGTCGGCTTCCGACAAGCCGTCATACCAGTTCTTGGAGACGATCACGGCGCGTAGCGGGATGATCACCCCGGCATCCGCGAAGTTCTTGACGAAATCGGTCTGACCGAACATCACCGGAACGAAGGGCGAGTTCAGGTAGCCGTCGATCACGCCGGTCTGCAGGCCTGCGGGCACTTCGCCCCAAGGCACGATAGTGCCGCTGGACCCCCAAGCCTGATACATGGCGATCTGCGCGTCGTCGAGCGCCCGCATCCGCAGGTCCGACATGTCGTCAGGCGAACGGACAACCGCGTTGGTGGTGATGATACCCGAAAGCGGCCCGAGCGGCGCGAGCGCCAGTACGACGACATCCTGATCGGCAAGCTTTTCGTTGATGCGGTCAAAGACCTTGCCTGCTTCCAGCACGCGGTCCATGTGGTCGACATCATCGAAGATGTACGGCAGACGAACGCCATAGATGAACGGATCGACCTGCGCGATGGCGCGCACGTCCGACAGCGAAACCTCGAGCAGTCCGGTCGAAAGCTGGTCGAATTTCTCCGACTCGTTGCCGATGGACCCGCGCGGCATCTCGCGGACCTCCATCCCCGCTTCGGTCAGCGCCGCCCCGAAAGCATGCGCCCAGTTGTAGGATCCGCTGGTTTCCAGGTCCGGTGCGCTGTCCAGGGCGATCTTGACTTCCGCGCTGACTGCGCTGGACATTGCCATCAATGCCGCCAGTGAGAGTGCCTTGAGTTTCATGATATTCTCCTCCGTTAGAGCTCTAGTTGACTGAGAAGCCGAGCAGGCGCGGCAATGTGAGGGAGATCGCAGGCCAGTAGACCAGCGCCATCAACAGCAGCACCTGAACGGCAATGAAAGGCAGGACGGCGTATGCCAGCCGCCAGTAGTTGAGGTTTGTAAGGGCCGAGACGACCACAAGGCATTTGCCCAGCGGGGGCGTGATCAGCCCGACACACAGGTTGAAACACAGCACGATGCCAAGCTGGATCGGGCTGATGCCCTGTTCCAGGGCCTGGGGCGCGAAGAGCGGAATGAGCAGCGTCAGGGCCACCGGCGTGTCCATAAACATGCCCGCAATCAGGAAAATCGCGACAAGGAAGAACAGGTACTTTGTGCCGGTCAACCCGAAGGAATCGACCCAGTTTGCCAAAGCACTGGACCACCCGAGTTGCCCAGCCAGATAGCCAAGCACCGAAATCGCGGCAAGGATGATGAAGATCGTGCCGGTCATCTTGGCCGTCGCTTCGACCGCGTCAAAGATCATGCGAAGGGTCAGTCCCTTGTAGAACTGGCCCGCCATCAGCGCGACCAGTACCGCGATGGCCGACCCTTCGGTCGGTGTCGCCAGACCGAAGACCAGCGAGCCCAGGATCACCACCGGCAGGCACAATGCCGGGGCTGCGTTCAGCACGCTGGGCAGGAAGGGTGGCAGATCGTCGGATTTCCCGCCAGGATGTCCCTTGGCGGCAGCAATAATGGCATTGAGCGCCATCAGCGACGCGGCCAGCAGCAGGCCCGGCACCACGCCCGCGATGAACAGTGCGGCAACTGACGCTCCAGTCAGGCCGCCATAGATGATCATAATGATCGAGGGCGGAATGATCGGCCCGATCATCGACGAGGCCGCCGTGATGGCCCCTGCATAATATGGGTCATAACCGCGGGCCTTCATCTCGGGCACGAAGGTGCGTGACAAGGCAGCGCTGTCTGCGATGGCCGAACCCGAGATGCCGGCAAAGAACACGCTTGTCAGGATGTTGACATGGCCGAGCCCACCTCTGAAGCGACCGACGATGGACATGGCGAAGTCGATCAAACTCCGGGTGACGCCCGCTCGGCTCATGATCTCGGCGGTCAGGATGAACAGCGGCATCGCCATGAAAGCAAAGACGTCGAGTTGCGCAAAAATGCGCTGGGGCAGAATTGACAGGAACTGACTCTTGCCGACGGCGACAAAAGTCAGCACCGAAACAGCGCCCATGAGATAGGCAAAGGCCGTACCGCTGATCAGCAATATGATGAAGATGATGGGGATTAGATACATGGTGCTACACGGCCGTTCGCATGGCAGCCGTCTCGGACCGGCCGGTGCCGTTCAGGATCGGCGGATGGGTCACGATGGATCGCAGGTCGGTGTCGGATGGCGCAAGGCCCGCCATGTCAGGACGGGGTCTGGCCGTTTTTGGGTCCGCGGCGAAGAAGGTCTCGACCGCCTTAGCCGTGGCCAGCATCGATTCATCCCCGCGCACGGGCCCCAGCATCTGCAATCCGAAGGGCATGCCCTGGGGATCGCGGCCGCAGGGCAGCGTGATCGACGGGCCGCCTGTCAGCGACCCGCGATAGGTCAGCGCCAGCCAGCGATAATAGATATCCATACTTTGACCATCGATCTCGGTGGCATGGCCTTGGGTCCACGGGAACGGAGACACCGGCGATGTGGGAAGCAGGATTACGTCGATATCCTGCATCACCGCATTGAACCGCCGCAGTATGAGCGTCTGTTCGGCATGCGCCCAGGCCCGGTCAGCCAGCGACATAGACAGGCCCAACGCGACATTGGTCGCGATATCGGGGCCGAAAGCATCGGGGTCGGATTTGATGACTTCACCGAAGGCCGAAACGAAACTTTCGGCACGCAGGATGTCGAAGCAACGGTCCATATCCCCGAGCCCTAGATCAACCGCGCGGCAGTGCTGAACATGCGGCGCGATCTTCTCGACACGGGCCCGGAAGGTGGCCCGAATGGCCGGATCCACGGGCGCACCACCGAAGTCCTCGCTGTAGCCGACCCGCAGGTTTTCGAGGCTGACGGCGGGCAGCGCTGCAAATCGTTCCGGTGCCGACCGCGAGGACAAGGGATCGTCAGGATCAAACCCATGGCAGACCCGCAGCATCAGAATCAGATCATCCATGGTGCGCGCCATCGGGCCAAGCACCGAAATGCCTGACCATCCCAGCGGGCGGGTCGGATGGGCGATGACATCAACTGACGGGCGATAGCCGACGATGCCGCAGAGCGCCGCGGGCAATCTGAGAGACCCACCGGTGTCCGACCCAGTGCAAAGGGGCAAGAGATCCGCCGCCAGCGCGGCCGCCGATCCACCGGAAGAGCCGCCGGATATCAGGTTGGCGTCAAACGGGTTGCCTGTCACGCCCCAGACCGGGTTGCGGCTGTTACCGCCGGCGCCGCATTCGGGAACATTGGTCTTGGCAAGAATGATGGCCCCCGCCGCGCGCAATCGCGCAACCATGGGCATATCGTCCTTCGGGCAATTGGCACGCATCCGCGGGCTGCCATGGGTCGTCAGCAACCCCTTGGTATCCTGAAGATCCTTCACACCAACCGGCAATCCGTCAAGCGGCCCCTTGGGCGTTTCGGCCCGCCATCTGCCTGTCGCTTGCACCGCCTCGCCGACCGCACGTTCGCCATCGATTGCTGTCAGGGCGTTTATTTTCGGATTGGCCTGCGAAATCCGCTCAAGGCAGCTCGCCAGATACTCGCTGGGCGTCAATCTGCGGTCCGCAAACCGCTGCAGCACCTCATGGGCGGACTGGGCCATCAAAGCTGCCCCTCTCATTCGCCCACCCGCGATGCTTCCTGCGCGATCGAACCCGGCATCGCTTCCCTCCCAAGACGACGATTGCGGTTATGATAAGGCGCGATGTTAGGGAAGAATATTGAAATATTGGATCAAAACCTTAACCAAAAGGAATGGTCTGAAGGTCTTCCGTCGATTTTCGCAGGCATTTCAGGAAGAACGACATGGTGGGATTTGTGTCGACCTGGTCGCTTCGCCAGAAGCAGCGTGCTTCGGACAGCAAGCCGCGCGTGTCCAGCGGCAGCGAGACGATGTCGCCGCGTGCTGCATGGGTCTGGGCAAGCCGTTGCGGCAGGAACCCCAGCGCCGGTATCGCCTCCAGCAGCGCCAGGTTCAACGTCAGGGATAAGGAGGCAATCGTATTGGCCGGAGGGGTCAGCCCGTTTTCGGCAAAGAGCGCATCGATCGCGCGCCTCGCAACCGAATTGGCCTGCGGCAAGATCCACGGGAAATCCACCAGATCGCTCCAGTCCAGGTCAGACCGCTGTGCCAGCCGATGCTTGCGCCCTGCCACGACGACCACCGGTTCCGCAAAAAGGCTCAGCTGGTCGATGCCGGGCAGCTCCTGAGGTTGCCAGATCCGTGCAATCAGCACATCCAGCGCGCCCGTCTCCAATTCGGGAAGAAGTTCGACGAAATGCCCCTCCTTGACCGAAATGCTCGCCTGCGGCGTGCTGCTCTTGAACAGCGCGATGGCGCCAGGCAGCAGGGTGGGCGCCACCGAGCTGACAACCCCGACCGAGACGGACCCCGAAACCCCGCTCGCCATCGCTTCGATATCGAAGGCGGCCCGGTCAAGCTGGTTGAGTGCCTGCTTGGCATGATCCGCCAGCCGATGCCCGATTGGTGTCAAGAACAACCGGTTCCGGTCGCGCGTGACAATTGGAAGACCGACGATCCTTTCCAGTTCTGCAATCTGTTTGGACACTGCGGGCTGAGAAACGTTGAGCGCTTCGGACACCCGCGCCACCAGTTTCAGCTCGGACAAAGCAGCAATGACCCGCAAGTGGCGGATGGTTATCGCCTTCTGGAATTCATGGCTTGAAATGGCCGATACTCCCGGGGTTTGGTGGCAGGGACAATATCACCTCGCCACAGACACGGTAAGCGGAACGATCTACGGTGCAGGCGCGCGCGATATCCATGGCGGGCGTTGGCGGAGCCGTCTGCACAAAGGAAGGAGTGTCAAGGCGCGAACATGTCTTTGTACTGATCGCGCAAGATTTTTTTCTGGACCTTGCCCATGGTGTTGCGGGGTAGCGCGTCTAGCAGGATCAGCTGGCGGGGATGCTTGAAGCGGGCCAGCACCTGTCGCACCGCCTCCATCATTGCGTCCAGGTCGGGCGACTGGCCCGGCTCGGCGACGACAACACCCAGCACAGTTTCGCCGAAATCGGGGTGCGGCACCCCGATGACGGCGCTTTCCAGCACGCCGGGCTGCTCGTCCAGCACCAGCTCGATCTCTTTGGGATAAATGTTGTAGCCGCCGGAGATGATTAGGTCCTTGTTACGCCCGACGATATGCACGTATCCGTCCTCGTCGATCCGCCCGAGGTCGCCTGTGATGAAGAAGCCGTCCGCACGCAGCTCGGCAGCGGTTTTCTCCGGCATTTGCCAGTAGCCTTTGAAGACATTTGGGCCGCGCACTTCGATCTGGCCAACCTCGCCTTGAGGCAATGTCTCGCCGCTGGCCGGGTCGGTGATCTTCAGTTCGACGCCCGGCAGCGGGAAGCCGACGGTGCCTGCGCGGCGGTCGCCCTCATAGGGGTTGGAGGTGTTCATGTTGGTCTCCGTCATACCGTAGCGCTCCAGGATGCGGTAGCCGGTGCGATCTTCGAACTGGGCATGAGTTTCCGCCAGCAGTGGCGCAGAGCCGGAGACGAACAGCCGCATATGTGCTGCCAGATCCCGGTTGAAACGGTTATCGCTCAGCAACCGGGTGTAGAAGGTCGGAACCCCCATCATCGTGGTGGCTTCCGGCATCCTCTCCAGGATAGCGTCGAGGTCAAATTTGGCCATGAAGATCAGGCTGCCGCCCGCCGCCAGTGTTACATTTGTGGCGACGAACAGACCGTGGGTGTGAAAGATCGGCAGCGCATGCAGCAGCACATCATCGCCTGTGAACCGCCACACTTGGGCCAGTGTCCTGGCATTGGACAGCAGGTTATTCTGCGTCAGCATCGCGCCCTTGGAACGTCCCGTGGTGCCCGAGGTGTAGAGGAAGGCGGCCAAGTCATCTCCGTCCCGCTCAACCGTGGTGAAAGAAACCGGCATAACGGCGGCCTGATCCATCAGCGTGCCGGAGCCATCTGCGTTCAGCGTCTCAAAGCCCGCGCCCAACTGTTTGGCGATCGGGGCCAGCGTGCCAGCGCTGCGTGCATCGCAGACGACCACAGAGGCGCCGCTGTTGTCGATGAAATAGCTGAGCTCTTCTGCCGTATAAGCGGTGTTGAGCGGCAGGAAGATCAGTCCAGCCTGTACGCAAGCCGCATAGAGCGCGAGGGCTTCGGGGGATTTTTCCACCTGTGCCGCGACCCGATCGCCCGGTTTCAAACCGATCTGCGCCAGTGCATTGGCAATCTGGGCGGCAGTGCCGAGGAAGTCTTGATGAGTGATGACCGCCCCGTTCAGAAGATGCACGAAGGGCGTGGCCTTGCCAGCATGAACACCGAAAAGGCAGTCAAACAATGGATTTGTCATGGGAAGTAGCCTTTCTTAAGCCTGTGGACCGGTACAATCATGACGTGTCTCAGGTCCATTACACCTATGACGGATGGACCTTCAGATTCTATCAGGCGACATAAATGGCGGGTTGCGGAGTGCATTGGTGGCGCAGCATTGCTGAATGCCGCTGGCGGCTCAGAGCCCGTAGTGGACCAGCCACGACGTCGCTGCGAGCGCACGCAGCAATTGCGCCAAAACAAGGCAACTGCGACTGGTGCCGTGATGCAGTGAAGGAAGCGGTCATTCCCACGCTCCGAAAATTATGGCTTCACAAGACGCGTCGATGTGATTTGCTGGTTCAATGCCAGAATGTTAGTGATTTGAATGACGCTTCGATATCTGAGGCGTTTCACTTGGCACCGGTCAGGATAACCTCCTCGCCGACCCGCTTGGCCGTGCGAAGCCCGCCTGGCACCTGGAGCGTCGGCAACAGCTCGATCATTGCGATATTCACGTATTGCGGGGTGCCGATGGCGTATTCCACCGCGTCCGCGATATCCGAGACCTGGGGCATCTCGAAGCCTTCGAAATACTTCCGCTTCGCCTCGGCCGGATCAATCTTTTCCACGATGGCAAAGATATCGGTCTCGACCCGGCCCGGGCTGATCTCGGTGATGCGCACGCGGCGGCCGAAGGCATCCACACGCAGCTGGCGCGAAACCGTGTGCATCGCGGCCTTGGTGGCGTGATAGGCGATGTGACCGCCGAATTCATACTGCCCGGCCATCGAGCTGATGTTGACGATATGCCCGCTGTCGCGCGCCATCATCCCAGGGAGGGTCAGACGGGCCAGGTGCAGGGCCGCGCGAAGATTGACGTCGATCTGCTCGTCGATGTCGAAAGCCTCGGACTGCAGCAGACTGCCGGGGCGCGAGACGCCGGCATTGTTGACCAGAACGTCGATCTCCAGCCCGCCGACCAGGTCGGCCAGGGCATCGGTGTCGGTGATGTCAATTTCATGCGGCACGACGCCCGCCAAGGCCTCAAGCTCTTTCAGCTTGGCGCCGCTTCGGGCCAGCCCGTGCACTTTCAGCCCCTTGGAGGCGAGGCGTTCGGCGATGGCCCATCCCATGCCGCCAGAGGCACCAGTGACGAGAGCGGTCTTGTAATCGGAAAATGGCATAATGGTGTTCTTTCTTCTGGTCGTTGAAATCGTGTCCGGTGTCAGCCTTGGCGTGACAAAGGGGTGAGCGTGCCGCCGCGTGCGGCGATGGCGTCGCGCAGGCGCCGGGCGAGGTCGACCGCGCCAGCGGTGTCGGAATGAACGAGGATGGATTGCACTGGCATTGGGATGACCTTGCCGTTGAAGGTGTCGATCTCGGCGGTCTCGACCACCCTCAGAACCCTGGCGACCACGGCTTGCGCGTCGTGGATCACCGCGCCGGGCTGGCTGCGGGGGGCGAGTTGACCGTCCTCGGCATAGGCGCGATCGGCAAGGAACAGGCGCACACAACGCCCGCCTTGTGCCTCTGCGGCCTGTTCCAGCGCGCTGCCTGGAAGGACCAGAAAGGCGATATCGGGATCGAAGGCCAATGTGGCGGCGGCCACCGCTTCGGCGGTGGCGGGGTCCATGCTGGCGAGATTTCCAAGCGCCCCATGCGGGTTAATATGGGTGATCCGATGCCCGGCGCGCCGGGCCAGCCCATCAAGTGCGCCCAACTGATAAAGGATATGGCATTCCAGTTCAGGCAAAGCCATGTCTATGCGGCGACGGCCAAAGCCCATCCGGTCGGGATAGCTGACATGCGCCCCCAGATCGACGCCGTGCTCTTTGGCCAGGCGAATGGTGCGGTCCATGATGACGGGATCGCCAGCGTGATAACCACAGGCCACATTGGCCGAACTTATCAGCGCCATCAGGGCTGCATCATCGGCGATGCTGTAGGGGCCAAAGCCTTCGCCCATGTCAGAGTTGATGTCGATCTTCATGTCCTGGTTTCCACAGTGAATAAGGGAGCTCCGGCGCTGACAGTCCCGCCAAGCGACGGCAACGGCCCGACAAGCTTGCCCGACACTGGCGAAACGCAAAGCAACCGGACCGGGCCGAATCCGATATAGCCAAGGGGCTCCCCACCAAGGACCTGGGCGCCTTGTTTGAGTTCGGGGAAGCCATCATCGCCGCCCCTGGTATGGAAAGCCCCGGTGGCCGGGCTGAAGACTTGCGTCCTTTCAGATACCGAACCAGACGCTTCAGCCTCAGCAGGCCTCGCACCTGGCCTGCGCACAAGGCGGACGGCGTAGTCCTTTCCCTTGACCTCAATTGATGTGACTCCATTGGCGATCATCGTCCCTGCCAGTTCGTTCACTTGGTCCAGCGTCATCATCTCAGGTCCAGATTTCTTGTTGCTCAAAGGCGTCGGCCAACGCCTGCCCGGCCTTTTCAAGCGCCGCATTATGGTCGTCCGCGGCCTTGCGCGGCCTCCGCCAGATCGACTTTATGAAACCGGATCCTGTCGCCTGGACGCGCTTGCCCCATGCGCCAGAGGTCCGGCTCGATGATAGCGGCGATCTTGGGGTACCCGCCCATGGTGGCCGAATCCGCCAGCTGAATGATCGGAAGCCCGCCGCCCGGCACCTGAACGATCCCCGGCACGATGCCATGCGAGCGCAACTCACCGCTGCCAGTCCGCGTCAGGATCGGCCCGTCCAGCCGGTGCCCCTGCCGGTCGTTCTGCCGGGTCACACGGTATGGCTCCGACCAGAAGGCCCTATTCGAGAGGCGGCGTCGAAGCTGTCTTCTTCCGTCGATGGCAAAGCCCTGAGATGGATCGTGCCGTCGTTGGGCAGCCTGAACTCAGACAGATCGAAGCTGATCCCCGAGGGCGGCAGCGCCGGATCCGATTGGATCGTGGGTTTCAAAACATCACCGGGGGCCAGCACGCGACCGTCATACCCGCCGAAGGCCTCGCGCAGCTGCGTACTGCGCGAACCCAGCATTGGCGCCACATCAATCCCGCCGGGCAAGGCAAGATAGAGGCGCGCACCCGAGCGGATCGGACCAAACTCTAACGTGTCACCCGCCTTGGCGAGCCCGGCGAAGATGCGCGGCAGCTGCCGACCGTCCAGACGCGCTCCGCAGACGGCTCCGGCAATGGCAAAGGCCTGCCGCGTATCGAACCGGAACTGCGCCGGCGTCAGTGGAATTTCAAGCGTTGCAGCACTGGCGTCGTTGCCCAAAAGCATATTGGCGATGCGGTGCGACACTGGGTCCATCGCGCCCGCGCGCCCCAGCCCTTCGAACCAGTGGCCGTCGCGGCCCAGATCCTGAACCGTGGCCAGTGGCGGAATAGACATGACCCGGATCATGCCACAACCTCGACCGGGCGGAACCGGATGCGGTCGCCGGGTTTCAACAGCGATGCGGGTGTTCGAAAGGGATCGAAAAAGCGCACTTCGGCGCTGCCGATGGTGTTCCAGCCGCTGGGCCCGGCAGAGGCCGACACCCCGGCCTGCAGCCCCGCCAATGACAATGAACCGCCCGGCAGTCGGGTCAGCGGCACCTTGCGGCGCGGCGTTTCGAGTCGTGGGTCAAGGCCGCCAAGGTAGCAATATCCCGCATGGCTTCCGACCGCGTAAACCGTGTACTCTGGTGCGCACTGCAGGCGGATCACCTCGTCGATGGAAAGCCCGGTCATTTCGGCGACGTCGGCAAGGTGCGGCCCGCCCTTGCCGCCATACCGGATGTCGATTTCCAGCAACCGCCCCTCGACCGTCTTGCGCATGCCGGTCTGCCATAGCTCCGTCAGCCGACCGGCCAGACGGTCAAGATCTTCGGGCACCCTGTCCAACAGCAAAGTCAGGTTGGTCATACCCGGCACCGCCTCGCGCACACCTGTCCAGGTCGCTGCCGTGTCAGCCATCGCCCAGAACCGCTGTTGATGCTCGAGATCGAAGGGACATTCCGCCTGAAACAGGACGGCGCGGCTGCCGATCGTGGACACTTTGGTTTCAGCCATCCCGGTCAACCCGCAATGCTATGCGGCTTGGGACGGACACCGCACCTGTCCGTGGGAGTAATTTCTTGATATCAAAGGACATGCGGCCGTAGGTTCCTGTTACGTTATGATTATTCCCCTATCAGGTTAGCATTCAGCCCACTTGATGATGTCAGAGCGGTTTCGGATGGCTCGGCTGCCAAGCATTGCCAATCCCGATCACGTCAGACCGACAGACTGGTATCGCAGCTAGCCCGGTCTTTCTATGGTCAGGCATCAAAAAGCGGCGGCGCGCTGATGCAGCTGTCCGAACCCTTGCGAGGAATCTGCATGCCCCACATCATCACGAAAATTCACCGCGCTGCTGCCGCTGACGTTGCGGCGCTTTCCAAGTTTGGCAGCGCCACCATCCACGAGGCGCAAGGGCGCCTTGGCGCGATCAACTCTAAGATCAAGCCGATTGACCGGGCGATGTCGCTGTGCGGCCCGGCCTTCACGGTGCAAAGCTCGCCGCGCGACAACATCATGCTGCAACTAGCAATTCACTATGCGCAAGCGGGCGATGTCATCGTCGTCTCGGCCGGGGAATTTGCCGAGGCCGGCAGCTTTGGCGGTGTCTTGGGCAGTGCCTGCGTGGCCAAGGGCATCGCGGGTGTGGTGACGGACGCCGGCGTGCGCGACACGGCAGAGCTGATCGCGCTCGGGCTCCCCGTGTTTTCGCTGGGGATCAGCATTCGGGGCACCGTGAAAGAGACGCTGGGGCAGATCAACAAGGAGATCGTTCTGGGTGGCGAAATAATCCGTCCCGGCGATGTGATCCGGGGCGACGCCGACGGTCTTGTCATGGTACGGCGCGAGGACGCTGCCGACGTGGTCCAGAAATCCGCCGCAAGGGACGAGGCGGAACTTGGCTATATCGCGGCCTACAAATCCGGGCGCACCATCATCGACGTGTGCAATCTTGAGGCGGTGCTGAAGGCAAAGGGCCTGACAACCGATCTTTGAAAAAACCTCCGCCAAATGTAATGGCCGCCCTGCTTCGGGGCGGCCGTTTTCATTTGAAGGGACGTTACCCCAGGATCAGATCCGGCAGGAAGGATACGATTCCGGGAAATACAGTCAGCAGGATCACAAAACCGATCATGATCAGCAGGAACGGAAAGGTCACCCGAGCGATATAGCCGGTGCTGCGGCCGGTGATGTTCTGAATGACGGCAAAGTTGAAGGCGACCGGCGGCGTGATTTGCGCCATCTCGACGACAAGCACCATGAAAATGCCGAACCAGACCTTGTCGAACCCTGCCGCCTCGACCAGCGGTAGCACCACGGGCAACGTGGTCGCGATCATTGAGAACCCCTCAAGTGCGGTGCCCAGAATGAGGTAAAGCACGATCAAAGCGACGATCAGCATGAACGGCGTCAATTCCCATGTGGTGACCACATCGGCCACCGCCGCCGGAATGCCCAGTGTCGAGGTGACGTTGCCAAGTATCGACGCGCCTAGGATGATGATGCCCATCACCGAACAGGTCTGCACCGCGCCCAGCAGCACATCACGGAACTGGCGCAAGCTCATCGCGCCTTGCGACAACGACACGATGAAGGCGCCCATGACCCCGAGCGCCGCCGCCTCGGACGGGGTGGCGATACCGCCATACATCGAGCCCAGAACGCAGAGGATCAGGAACAGTCGCCGGGGCAAGCTCGCGCAGTGCGGCGAAGCGTTCGCGCAGCGGCATATGCCGCAGCGCGCGTTCCGATTCCGGCACCAGATCGGGCTGCATCGTCGTGCGGATCATGATGAAGGCGCCGAACACCGAGGCCAGCAGCATCCCCGGCAGGAAGCCTGCCGTGAACAGGCGCAGAACGGATTCGTTGGCCAGCACCCCGTACATGATCATCACCGTCGAGGGCGGGATCAGAAAGCCCAGCGTGCCCGCGCCTGCAAGGCTGCCGATGGCGATGTCCGGCGAATAGCCACGCGCCAGCAGCTCTTTCAGCGTCATCCTGCCCAACCACCTGCGTGGTGGCGGCAGAAGACCCGGAAATGGCGGCAAAGATCGAACAGCCGACGATATTGACGTGCAAAAGCCGCCCCGGCAGCAGCCCGGCCCAGGGTGCAAGCCCGGTGAACAGCGACTGCGACAGCCGGGTGCGGAACAGGAACTCCCCCATCAGGATGAACAGCGGCAGCGCCACCAGGTCGGGAGTGGTCAGGATGTTATAAGCAAATTGCGGGAACAGCCGGTCGATCGGCAGCCCGGTGAAGATCCAGGCCAGTCCGATGGCGGTGGAGATCAGCGCGATACCGATCCAGGCGCCTGCGGCCAGAGTGCCGAACAGGAAGCCGAAAAGACTGGCAACGATGGTACCCATGGATTTGCTCCCAATCCCGGACGAACGACCGGTGGTCGGTCGCAGGCGATTATTCTATGGCGCTCGCGGCACCCAGCTCTGGTCTGTTGACAGGTTGTCCGGCAAGGCAGGTGACCAGCCGCGCGACCATCTGGAAGGCCAGAACGCCCATGCCGATCGCCAGAACTCGCGCGCGGGACCCAGAGCGGCGTGAAGCTGGCCTCTGACATCTCGCCAAAGCCATAAGTGCGCAGCGTGAACCGCACGAGCCAGATGGTCAGCGATACGGTCACCACCGAGCCCAGTGCGCTGGCGAGTAGCTCCAGAAACCAGGCGAGCCACGCATTTCCCGACGAAATAAGCAACTCGACCCTAAGCTGAAGCCCGGCCCGAAGCGTCAGGCCAGACCCCAAAAGGAAGGCCGCGCCCATCAGATAGGCGCTGTACTCCCATCCGATGCCGGTGCTCGAGGGGACTGCAGCAAGGTAACGGCTGACGAATGCCAACAAGGTATCGATCAGAACCAGTAAGCGTCAGCGCGGCGATACACCCTGCCGCTACCCAGGCCCCGGCCAGAGAGACGATGTCTGCGGCCCGTTGCAGGGCCGCAGCAAATCCGCCGAATTTTGTCGTGGTTTGGGAGGTCGGCGAGGTGTTCATATCGTCAAGCCTACTTCGAGGCGCGGTAGGCGTCGACGATCGCGATAGCGTCTGGCACTCGCTCGAAGAACGCGGCCTGTACTGTTCCGGCACGCTCGGCGATCTGGGCCTTCAACTCGTCCGATAGCGGAACCAGAGTCATGCCGTTCTCGGTCATGGTCTTGATACTGTCCAGGTCGCCCTGGCGCGAGACTTCCCAGAATGCCGGGTTCCAGATCTGCGGCGACCTTTTCGATGGCGGCTTGATCCTCTGGCCGAGAGTTTGTTCCATGTATCGAGGTTGATCGTGACCGCGTTCGAGCCCCAGGTGTGGTTCGTCGGATAGATGTACTGAAGGAATTCCCAGAACTTGCCATCGACACCAGAGGTTGCCGACGTTGCCACGCCGTCGACGCGGCCCGAAGCCAGAGCCGGGATCAACTCGCCCCACGGCATCACGACCCCGTCCATACCGATCGCGGTGATGATGTCGACGGTGTTCTTGTCGGCCCCGCGCACCGGAATGCCGCGGAAATCCTCGATGTCGTCAACTTCTGACCTTGAGGTAAACATACTGGGCTGGTGACGGGACCATATAGAGGATCTTCTGGTTGGACTGCTCCGCGAGCTTCTCGAATTCGGGACGCAAGAAAGCATGGTAGTCCTTCAACTCGTCCATCGACGGACACAAGGAACGGCACACCCTCTGCTCCGTAAAGCGGGTTCAGGCCTACCTGCTGGCTGATGTTGATGTCGGCCATATCCACCAGACCGTCTCGGACAGCGGCCAGCTGGTCGGGCCCCTTGAACCCAAGCGCGCCGCCGGCGCTGACGGTGATGACCACCTCGCCATTTGTCGCTTCGCTTACCTTGTCGGCGAAGACTTTGGCGTTCTCCACTTGAAAGTTGCCGTCAGGAAGCACGTCGGAAAGGCTGAGGCGCGTTTCCGCGGAGGCGGTTTGTGCCAGCGCGATACTGGCGGCGGCCCCAAGAGCGATTGCTTTGAACATTTGCATTGCAGATCTCCATGTCAGGGTTGCCATATCGCCTGATGCCTCCGGAATAATCACGGGCTGGCTTCCTTCAGCGAATTAGCGTCTATTGTCTTTGCGTTCCTAACTCTTACTGAGTCCGGCAACCGGGGCAAAAGACAAAGTCGATCTGATATGATTGCGTTTGGCTATGTCTGGCGGCCCTTTTGTTCCAAATCAGGATCGCAATGATCGCCGGGTAAGGGGAAATTGCGGAGCTATCGACAGACCATGGACCTCAGACGACTTCACGCATTCGTCAAAATCGTCGACATCGGCAGCATCACCCGGGCGTCATCTGTCCTGCACATTGCGCAGCCTGCGCTCAGTCAGCAGATCGCAGCGCTTGAGACGCATTTCGGCAAGCCTCTGCTTTTGCGATCCAAGCGGGGCGTGGTGCCGACCGAAGCCGGCAAGGTGTTCTACAAGCACTGCCAACTGATCCTTGAAACAACTGGATCAGGCCGAGCAGGAAATCACCAGTTCGAGTACCGACGTTTCGGGTTTTGTGTCTGTCGGCCTTGCACCGCTGAGCCTTGGCTCGCTGCTTGCCACGCATCTGATGAAAACCATGCGCCGCGAACATCCCGGAATCGTCCTGCATATTAACGAGAATGTCGGGGCTGTGATCAGCGAACTGATCATGACCGGCAAGATGGATGTCGCGCTGATCTATGATCCAGGTGGTATTCCGGGGGTCTCGTTCGACCCGGTGCAGACCGAAGAGCTATATTTCGTGACGATTGATGCCGACAAGGACGGTGGTGCCGACATCAGCTTTGAAAAAGCGGTGTCCGATGACCTGATTTTGCCGAGCCCCATTCATACGGTGCGTCAGGTCATCGACACGACCCTGGCGCGCACCGGCCACGCGGCGAAAGTGATCGCGCAGACAGAGTCGATTTCAGTGCTGGCAAATGCCATCGGCGAAGGTTTGGGCAGCACGATCCTGCCGCTTTCGGCGGCAAAGGCACTACAAAGGCGGCTGCCCGAGGCCAGGCGGTTCCGAATCCGAAAACCGAATATGAAGGTCCATATGGCGATCTGCGTGTCCGATCAGCTGCCGCTTTCCGAACCGGCGGCCATCGTGCTGCATCATCTCACCGAACTTGCCCTATCACCGTCGCAAGGCCATGAAGACGCCACTTAAAAAAAGGGCGGGGTTTCAGACCAGCGCCGCGCAGGCCTTGGCGATGCGTTCGCAGGCGGACTCGATGATCTCCATCGACGTCGCCGTCGAGATACGAAAGTAGGGCTCCATTCCGTAGGCCCCGCCATGTACCGATGCCACGCCTACGGTTTCCAGCAGGTAGAGCCCGAAATCCAAATCGGTCTCGATCACCTTTCCTTCCGGGGTCTTCTTGCCGATCAGCCCGGCGCAGCTGGGGAACAGATAGAAGGCGCCGTCAGGCACGCGGCAATGCAATCCGGGAATTGCGTTGATCAGTTCGACGGCGCGGTCGCGCCGCTGTCGGTAGACGGCAACCGAGGACTCTATGCTGGACTGATCCCCAGTCAGCGCCGCGGCCGCGGCCGCCTGGCTGATCGACGATGGGCAGGACGACATCTGCGATTGCAGCTTATTGATCGCCCCGATCAGCTTGACAGGGCCGACACCGTAGCCGATCCGCCAACCGGTCATCGCATGCGATTTGGACACCCCGTTGATGACCAGCGTGCGGTCGATCAGATCCGGTACTGCGCTGACAATGCTTTGTACCGGGAAATCGGCGAACCATATCCGGTCGTATATTTCGTCGCACAGGATGGAAACCTGCGGATGCCGCTTCAGAACTTCGCCAAGGGCGATCAGTTCGTCGGGCGTATAGGCGGCCCCAGTCGGGTTCGAGGGCGTGTTCAGGATCAGCCAGCGGGTGTTCGGCGTGATGGCCGCCTCGAGCGCTTCCGGTGTCAGCTTGAAACCGACATCCTCGCCGCAGGGAACGATAACGGGTTTTCCGCCATTGGCGATAACCATGTCCGGATAGGACACCCAGTAAGGCGCAGGAATGATGACCTCGTCGCCATCTTCGACAGTCGCCATCAGCGCCACGAATATGACCTGCTTGGCACCGCCGCCGACGCAAATCTGGTCATGGCCAAAGCTGATGCCAAGACGCGCACCAAAGTCCTGCTGGATGGCGTTGCGAAGTGCCACAGTGCCGTTGACGGGTGTGTATTTCGTATCACCCGACTGGATCGCCGCGATGCCGATCTCCTTGATACTTTCCGGCGTGTCGAAATCGGGCTCGCCCACGGTCAGGTCCAGGATATCGCGCCCCTCCGCCTTCAGCTCACGCGCCTTCTGCGCCGCGGCGGTGCTGGGGGAGACGCGGATGCTTTTTACACGAAGGGCGAGTTTGATGTCGGTCATGGGGTCCCCGAATTCTGCTTGGGTCGATTTCCCGTAGTCTAGCAACCAACAGCCGGGAAGGGTCCCGCCAATCCTGATCTGGCGCCATATATTTTTGGAATGGCTTGCGTGGAATGGCGGCACGTTCACCTGGCACACCTTGCTCAGGACACGATGATAGAGCCCGTCATCGCCAATGGTTATGCCGTCAATCGTGATGGCGATTAGTGGATAAGTCGCCGGTCCCGCATACTGCCCGCACCATCGCTGAGCAAACCCGTGGCCGATCAGGCCGCAACGGGACAAACTCCAGACAGGGAGAAAGATTATGTTTCACACAGATACCAGGCTTCGTCTCGCGCCCAAGCGCATGCTGGCTGCAGCGCTGCTCGCCGGCACAATTCTCGGCGGTGCCGGGCTGACTGGCGCCATGGCGCAAGAAAAAGTCGTGATCGCCCTCGAACCGACTGGCGCGGATTCCAACCTTTACTGGACCACGACCGGCGCCTTCATCCTGCCGTCCATGCAGACCCTCGTCGGCAACAATTCGACGACCGGCAAATACGACAACAGCCAGCTTGCCGACAGCTGGGAGCACAACGCGGACTTCACTTCCTGGACGTTCCGCCTGCATCCAGAGGCCAAATTCAACGATGACTGGGGCCCGGTGACCGCCGCGGATGTTGTCCACAGCTTCAATTTGCACATCGGCGAAGACGCCAAGCTGAGCGGCATCAGCCTGTTCAAGAAAATCTCGATCACGGCGGTGGACGACCACACCGTCCGCTTCGATCTGCCCGAGCCCGAGACGGAATTCCTGTTCTCCAATGCCGGTCGCGGGTCCCTGGTGATCTATTCCAAGGCGCAGTTCGATGCCGAAGGGATCGAGGGCTACGAAACAGCTCCAGCCGGATCCGGACCGTTCAAATACGAAGGGCGCGAGGTGGGCCAGTCGGTCCGCTTCAGCACCATCAAGGATCACTGGACCGGCGTGAGCCCCGAATTCGACGAGATCGAATTCCGCTGGGTCAGCGAGCCGTCGACCCGCTTTGCCATGCTCTCTGCAGGCGAGGCGCACGCAGTGACCCTGCCGCGCGATCTGCAGGAAGATGCGGTCGAGGCCGGGCAGACGGTTCTGGTGTCCAGCGAAGGCGCAATGCAGACCACGATGCTGTTCACCGGGCAGTTCCTGCGGCCTGATGCCGAGGAAACCCGCGATGCGCGCACATACGCCTGGGCCGACGCGCGGGTGCGCGAGGCGGCCAATCGGGCGCTTGACCGCAATGCGATTCTTCCAGTGCTTTACGGCGAGGGCGTGCGTTCGCTGCCGGTCTACACGATGGATCCGCGCTTCCCCGGCTATGTCGAGGAACTGGCTGAACGCTTCGATGATGACTATGGCTATGACCCAGAAAAGGCCATGGCGCTGTTGGCCGAAGCGGGCTATCCGGACGCCTTTGACAACGCGGCAATCCCTCTGGTCGTCACCAGCCTGGCGGGCAATCCCGAATTCGCGCAGATGGCCGAACTGGTGCAGGCCTATTTCGATGTCGTCGGCATTCAGACCGAAATGCGAGAGCAGGACTGGGCCACCGGCAACACCGCGATCCGCGGCTTCACCGCCGATTTCATCACACCGATGCGCAACGCTCCGGTGCGCCCCAGCGCGCTGGGTGTGCAGATCTTCTTTACCAAGCACGCCAGTCCGCATCTTGACGTGGGTGACCCGGAACTGAACGATCTGGGTGGCAAGCTTGTCAGCGAAACCGACCCTGCGACGCGCGACGCGCTTCTCAACGCAGATGTTCACGCGCATCTTCGACACCTACGCGCATCTGCCGATGGCGACGGTTCCCGCCTCGGTGGTGGTCAACAGTGACCTCGTGGAAGGCTGGACCTTCCCCGGTGCTACCTCTTCGGGTCTGAGCCACTATGAACTGATCGACCTCAAGTAAGGTCGGCACCGGTCAAGGCGGAGCCGCGTCCCGCGGCTCCGCCAATCACAGCAGGGGTTCAGCCAGTGTTTCGCTTTCTCGCCCTCAGGATCACTTCGAGCCTCTTCGCTCTGTTGATCATCACGATCATCGTTTTCATGCTGTCGCATCTGTCGGGCAATCCGGTCGATGCGCTGCTGCCCGACGACGCCACCAAGGAACAGGTCGACAGCTTCATCCGCGAGTGGGGCCTCGATAAGCCGCTTTGGCAGCAATACCTCACCTTTCTGGGCAACGCCGTGCAGGGCGATTTCGGAACCTCGCTGAAATGGCCGGGCGAGAATGCGATGGGCTTTGTGCTCGACCGGATGCCCGCCACATTGCAGCTTGGCGGCCTGGCCATCCTGATCAGCGTCGTCATCGCCTTGCCGCTGGGCGTCGCCGCCGCCGTCTACAAGGGCTCGCCCATCGACAGCGGCGCGCAGATGTTTGCTTTGCTGGGTCAGTCGATGCCCAATTTCTGGCTAGGTATCGTGCTGATCTGGGTTTTCTCTGTCTGGCTTGGCTGGCTTCCGACATCCGGCATGGGTACCATGGCCCACGCCGTCCTGCCCGCCATCGCCATCGCGTGGTTCCAGATCTCCGCGCTGGCCCGCCTGACACGGTCGGCGATGCTGGAAGTGCTCGACGCGGAATACATCAAGCTTGCCCGCGTGAAGGGCGTGCCGGAGTGGAAAGTGGTCTGGAAACACGCGCTGCGCAACGCGGCGGTCGTTCCGCTGACCTATTTCGGCATTCTCGCCGCCTCGATCCTCACCGGCTCGGTGGTGATCGAAACGGTCTATTCCTGGCCCGGCATGGGCTGGGTCGCGATCGAGGCGATCCGGGGCCGCGACTTCCCTGTCGTGCAGGCGGTGATCATTGCCTATGCGGTGATCTACATGATCTCGACGCTGGTCGTCGATCTGCTCTATGTCATCGTTGATCCGAGGATCCGGCATGGCTGAAACCTTGATCAGAGCCCCGCAATCGCCCAGCCTGTGGCGCAGGGCCCGCAGCCTGCCGCTTATCCCCATAGCGGTGCTGCTGACGGTGTTCATCATCCCGGCGTTCTTTGCCCAATGGATTGCGCCGCACGACCCCTATGTCCCGAACCTGCAAGCGCGGCTGCAACCGCCGGTCTTCTTTGGTGGCACTTGGGAGTTTGCCATGGGCACCGACCGGCTGGGCCGCGACATCCTGAGCCGGATCCTGCACGGCGCCTGGTATGTGCTTGCCGTTTCGATGATCGGGATCACCGTCGGCGTCGTCATTGGCACCACGCTGGGCCTTGTCGCAGGCTATGTGCGCGGCTGGTTTGACGGGCTGGTGATGCGACTTGTGGACATTTCGCTGGCGCTGCCGGCGATGCTTCTGGCGCTGGCGTTGGCCGCCGCATTGGGGGCAAGCTTTCTGTCGGTCGTCATCGTGGTGGGCTTCGCGCTCTGGGCCTATTTCGCGCGTCAGGTGCGCGCCGAGGTTCTGCTGCTGCGCAAAAGCGATTTCGTCGCCCGCTCTCTGGTGGCAGGCTCGTCGCATGCGCGGATCTTGTTCCGTCACATCCTGCCTAATGTCACCAATACGATCGTCGTGCTCGCCACCCTGCAGGTCGGCATCGCGATCATGCTCGACGCCAGCCTCAGCTTTCTGGGCATCGGCATTCCGCGCCCGACGCCGACATGGGGTCTGCTGGTCTCTGATGGGCGCGACTTCATCGCAACCGATTGGTGGATATCCTTTTTCCCTGGCCTCGCGATCCTGCTGACCGTGTTGTCGGCCAACATGCTGGGCGACTGGCTGCGCGACAAGCTCGACCCACGGCAAAGGCAGATCTGAGATGGCAGAGGCACCCCTTCTGGAGGTCACCGACCTTAAGGTGGAGATTTCCACCAAGGCCGGAAGCTTCTTTCCGGTCAACGGCCACAGCTTCACGGTTCAGGCGGGGGAAACCCTTGGCATCGTCGGCGAGTCGGGGTCCGGCAAATCGATGACCGCGATGTCCCTGGTGCGGCTATTGCCCAAACATGCCGCGCATATCCGCAGCGGCAGCGTCAAGCTTGACGGGCGCGAATTGCTGACCCTGTCAGAGCCCGAGATGCGCCGGGTTCGCGGCAAAGAGATCGCGATGATCCTGCAGGACCCGCAGACCTCGCTGAACCCGGCCTTCACGGTCGGCGAACAGATCTCCGAGGCATTGCGCCTGCACGCCCCCGGCCCGCGCCGCACCCTGCGTGAGCGGGCCATCGACGCCCTTCGCAAGGTCAAGGTCGCGGCACCGGAGCACCGGGTCGATGCCTATCCCAGCGAGCTGAGCGGCGGCATGCGCCAGCGCGTCGTCGGCGCCATCGCGATCTCGTGCCAACCCAAGATTATCATCGCGGATGAGCCCACGACCTCGCTTGATGTGACGGTGCAGGCGCAATATCTGCGGCTGCTGCGGGAATTGCAGGACGACACCGGGATGGCGATCCTGTTCATCACCCATGATTTCGGCATCGTCGCCAACCTCTGCCACCGCATCGTGGTGATGTATTTCGGTCGGATCGTGGAATCCGGCCCGGTCGACAAGATCTTCGCCCGCCCGGCGCATCCCTATACCGAGGCGCTGATTGCGGCGGTGCCCAAGCTGCGCGGACAGCAGGGTCGGCTGCGCACGATCACCGGGCAACCACCCGTCCCGACCGACCAAATCGCGGGCTGCCCTTTCGCGCCGCGCTGCGAGTATGCGGACGCACGCTGTCGCAGCGAACTGCCCCCGACGGTCGATGCCGATAGTGACGGCGACCATTCGGCAAGCTGCTGGAAGGTCGACAGATGAGCGGCGCACCGATCCTTCAGGTCGAGAACCTGTCCAAACACTTCGATGTCCGCACCGGGCTGTTCGGGCGGCAAAAGCGCACCGTCAAGGCGGTCAGCGGGCTGAACTTCGAAATTGGCGCGGGCGAAACGCTGGCGCTGGTGGGGGAATCGGGCTGCGGCAAGACCACCACAACCCGGCTTCTGTTGCGCCTGCAAACTCCGACACATGGCACCGTGCGGTTCGATGGGCGCGACATTCACCAGTTGAAGGGCGCCGACCTGAAAGCCTACCGATCCCGAGTTCAGGCGGTGTTCCAGGACCCCTGGTCCTCGATCAACCCGCGCGTCCGGATCCGCGATTTCGTCGCCGAACCTCTGATCGTGAACGAAAAACTCACATCGGGCGAAGTCGACACCCGGGTCCATGCGGCCCTTGATGCCGTGGGCCTGCGCCCGCAAGACGCCCGCAAGTTCCCGCATGAATTTTCCGGCGGGCAGCGCCAGCGGATCGCCATCGCCAGCGCCATCGTCACCCGTCCCAGCCTCGTCGTGCTGGACGAGCCGGTCTCTGGCCTCGACGTCTCGATCCGGTCGCAGATCATCAACCTGTTCAAGGATCTGCAAGGCGAATACGGGCTCAGCTATATTCTCGTGGCCCACGACCTTGCCACCACCCGCTATCTCGCCGATCGCGTTGCGGTCATGTATCTGGGGTCCATCGTCGAATACGGCGCCACTGACGACATCTTCGATGCCCCGGCGCATCCCTATACCGAAGCGCTGCTTTCTGCGGCGCTGTCGGCCGATCCCAGTGCCGTGCGCAACGAGATCGTCATGAGCGGCGAAGTGCCGTCGCCGCTGAACCCGCCGGATGGCTGCGCTTTCCATCCGCGCTGCCACCGCTGCCTCGGCGACATCTGCCAGAAACAATCGCCTGCCTTGGTAACGCAGGAGCAGGGCCGTGCCGTCAGCTGTCACCTATACTCTGAATAGTCGCATGCGCTTTGGTCGTTTCGGGAAGGGTTCCACTGCTCGCCGTGAATGACGGCTTTGGGGAATTCATGCTGTGAGGCAGCGGAAAACCGACTGTCTCAGAAATTTTGAGCCGGAATTCAGGGTCATTCTACACCACAAGTGCATCAGGGCAGTTGTCTGAGTCTCGACTGTTGAAACCGAACGCATCGAATGGTCGGTTTGGATTCCGCCGATCTAAACTGGATTGAACGACCGCTCCGGGGATAATTGCTGCGTCGCCGAATTTTCGTTGCCGCAACTGCGAGCGTCATTTTCGGCTTTCTGCACTTGAATTCGCTGCGATAACGTAGGTCCGGAAAGTCCGCATTGCCGCCACTCGACCTGGCCGCTCTCAATGACGGCTGTCCGGCGCGAAGGATACCGGAATGCGGCGGGTCTGCGCTACGGTCGTGGGGGAGAACCCGCTACCGCTTCCGCGCCAGCGCCAGGACCGCCGGGATGATCGCGGCGACGACCAGCGCCACGGCGGCGAAGGATATCCGCAGGCCGAACAGTTCCGCCAGCCCGCCCATCATCGCGGGGCCAAGGAAGAAGCCGAGCATACCGGCCATCCAGGCGCGGGAGAGGGCGTGGCTGCGTTGTTCCTCTCGCACAAGTTTGCCAAGGATCGAGTTGACCGAGGGCACGATCACCGCCATGCCGAGGCCGAGGATGCCGACGCCGATCAACACGATCAGTTGCGATGGTGCTGCCGCGATGATCAGCGCACCAATCATGCCGAGGATGGCGGACCACAGGATCAGCCGCGCCTCGCCCAGCCGGTCGGCGACAAATTGCCCCGAGAAGCGCCCGAAGGCCATCGTCAGGCCCAGCATGAACGGGCCGAAACTGCCCTCGCCCGGGGCGCCGCCAAGGGTGCGCTCGATATGAAGGGCGGACCAGGCCTCGGTCGCGTTCTCGCCGACAAAACCGGAGAAGAGGATGATTGCAGTCAGGCTGATCGCGATCCACGGGGTGGCGCTGCTGCGGGTGTCGTTGGCGTCGGGTTCGGGGGGGGCCAGGCGACCGCGGCCTTCCCACATCGTCGCAGCGAGGACCAGGCAGATCAGTGCCAGAAGCGGCAGAACCTGCGCCGGGCTTGCGCCAGATTTCCGTGCCAGCGCGGTTATCAACGCGCTAAGTGCGAAGGCCACCGAGAACATCGCGTGATTGACGTTCATCAGATGCAGCTTGTGGCGGTTCTCCAGCGCGGAGATCCGGACATTGGCGGTGATATCCAGCATCGCGACGCTGGCTCCCATGCCAAACAACGCAATGCCGAGCGCGGGCACGCTTGTCGCCAGGAGCGGGTAGAAGAAGGCCAGGCACAACAAGACGCCCAGAACCGGCAGCGCAATGCGGCCCAGCGCCTCGCCGACGCGCGGGGCGAGATACATCGAGGCTATCGAGCCGATGGCCGAAAACACGAGCGCCGAGCCAAGTTGGGCATCGCTGGCCCCAATGGCGTGCTTGATATCGGGCACGAAGCCGGCAAAGCCGCCCCAGACCACGCCGATGGCGGTCAGCGAGGCCAAGGGTGCGCGGGAAATGCGCATCGCATGGTAAATTGACATCCGGCCCTGCCCTGCCCGTTCATGTTCCGTGAGCGTTAACCGGGCCACCGCGTACTGGCAAGCGGAGGGCGTGCGGATTCAGGCTTTTCAAGCCGCCCTATCTGGCCTATACGCGCGGCTTCACGCGGATATGCACCCTTGGAGGATATCTGCCCTAATATTGGAGACTGACCATGGCTGGAGAGATCCCGGATCTCGTCGCCACGGTACGGACGGGGACAGGCAAGGGGGCCGCCCGTCAAGCTCGCCGCAACGGCGACGTACCTGGCGTTGTATATGGAGGCGGCATTGACCCGCTTCCGATAAACATCGACTACAATACCCTTCTGAAGCGCCTGAAGGCGGGCCGCTTTCTGTCGACGCTCTTCAACCTCAAGGTTGAGGGCAAGGACGACGTGCGCGTGATCTGCCGCGACGTGCAGCGCGACGTGGTGAAGGATCTGCCGAGGCATCTGGACCTGATGCGCCTGCGCCAGAACAGCCGGATCGGGCTGTTCATTCATGTGACCTTCGAGAATCACGAAGAAGCGCCGGGCCTCAAGCGCGGCGGCACACTCGTCGTTGTGCGCCCGGAGGTCGAGCTGGAAGTCACTGCAAACAACATTCCGGACCACCTGACGGTCGACCTGACTGGCCTGGATATCGGCGATGTGATCCATGTCGATGACATCAAGCTGCCCGCAGGTGCTAACAAAACCATCAAGCGGAACTTCGTGATCGCCAACATCGCGGCACCTTCGAGCCTGCGCTCGGAGGACGACGAAACCGATGGAGACGAGGCCGAGGACGAGATCGCAGCCGATGAGGTTGAAGCGACCGAGCAAAAAGACGAAGAATAGTCGTTCTCTCTGTGAAAGATCGAGCGGGGCCTTCGGGCCCCGTTTTCGTTCAGTCCATAACGCGCTGAAAGACCAGTGTTTCACCGCGCGAGCCCCAGGGCATGTAGGTCATATCAGAGGCCGATAGCCCGTCGAAAATCCCCTTGAGCGCCCGCGCGCTGTAACGACCGGTATGGATTTCCATGATCAGCAGCCGGACATGGGCGGGCCAGATGTGATCCGTCAGCAGCGCCTCTGCGCCTTCCAGATCCATGATTACAACGCTGGGGCGGTATTCGGCCAGAAGCGGGCCAAGCCGAAGCGCCGCAACCGCTGATATCCGACCGCCCTGTTTCACGCCGTCTTCGGCCAGCGAGGCCGCCCAGAACGCGGCGTTGCGGCGGAAGCGGACGGTGTCGCCAGCGTGACTTTGGGGCACGATGGCGCCTTCGATCAGCCGCGCCCCGGCCGCGCCATTTCCGTCGAGATTGGCCCGGATCGCGGCAATCATGTCGGGATTGGCCTCGACCGCCGTGACATTCGCGGCACCGACGATGCGGGCGGCGAGGCAGGAAAGAAATCCCGCCCCCGCGCCAAGATCGAGCACCCGGTCGCCCGGTTGAAGGTGGCGTTCGAGGGCGGCAGCCTCGGTATGTTCGTAGCGGCCCGATTTCAGCGCCTCGATCAGGGTCGGGCCAAGGCAGTCGTCGGGGATGGCCAGCGTGATGCCCTTGAGCGTGAAGTCCTGCATCTGCCCTGCCCTTCGTTGCATCGCCGGCTGCCCCGGCCTATCCTGCCGCCAAGTGTCAGGTTACGGGTTGGGCAGGGCCCGGTCCAGTCGGGGAATGCGCAATGAAACTCTTTGTCGGTCTTGGTAATCCCGGCGCGAAATATGCGCGGAACCGGCACAATATCGGCTATATGGCGGTGGACCGGATTGCCGCGGATCACGGCTTTGCGCCGTGGCGGTCGAAGTTCAATGGCGTGGTGTCCGAGGGGCGGCTGGGCGATGAGAAGGTGGTGCTGCTAAAGCCCGAGACCTTCATGAACCTCTCGGGTCAGTCGGTCGGCGAGGCGATGCGTTTCTACAAGCTGGAGCCTGCAGATGTGACCGTGTTCCATGACGAATTGGACCTTGCGCCGGGCAAATGCCGCGTCAAGACCGGCGGTGGCCATGCCGGGCACAATGGGCTGCGGTCTTTGCACGCGCATCTGGGCGAGGGCTATCACCGCGTGCGGCTGGGCATCGGCCATCCCGGCCACAAGGATCGGGTGGCGGGTTATGTGCTGCACGATTTCGCCAAAGCCGATGAAGCCTGGCTGGACGATGTGACCCGGGGAGTGTCGAATGGCGCCGCGAAGCTGGCGATCGGCGATACGGGCGGGTTCATGAATGCGGTCGCATTGCAGGTGAATGCCGCGGCGCCCGCGGCAACGCCGCCGAAACCGGCCCCGCAGAAAGAGGATCCGCCGCAGGAAGCTGCCGAGCACCGTTCGCCGCTGCAACGGCTGGTCGACAGGTTCCGGTAACCTGGCAGGCGGCTTTCGCCGATCAGGCACGATCCTGCGCCGCGCTTGGTTCACCCTTCACGGCCAGACTGCTGGACCTGATCGCGGAACGGGGCCAGCCGCCCGACCCCGCCACACCCGAGATCGCCGAGCGCGCCGGGATCGATCTGCTGCCGATTGACCCGGTGCAGAATCGGCTGCGGCTTTTGTCCGATATCTGGGCCGACCGGCTGACCCGAACGGGGGCGGCGCTGGATCAGGCGGCACGGCTGCGGCCGACCGTCGAAACCGGCGATGCGATCGAATGGCTCGAACACCGGCTGACACGCCGCTGGCGCGCTTTGCGATGGAGGTTGACGGCACCCTCGGCGGTGCAGCCATCTCGTTGCAACTTTGGCCCGAAAAGATGACACTGGACCTTGGGCGCTTTGATTTCCACGGGCGCTGGATCAGGTGGCAGCCACCAAAGGCGAGGTAGGATATGGCGATAGAGATGGACCCTTCGCTGAACGTGCTTGGCGACGCGCTGGAGCCCTGTTCGGCCGATCCGATGACGGGCTTCTTTCGCAATGGCGCCTGCGATACCTGCCGAGAGGATCAGGGCAGCCATACCGTCTGCGCGGTCATGACTGATGAGTTTCTGGCCTTCTCGAAATATGTCGGCAATGACCTGTCGACCCCGCACGCGGAATTCGGGTTTCCGGGTCTGAAGGCGGGCGACAACTGGTGCCTGTGCGCGGGTCGCTTCCTGCAAGCGCATGACGAGGGCTGCGCACCCAAGGTGCGGCTTGCCGCGACCCACCAGAAGGCTCTGGAGATCGTCTCGCTGGAAGTGCTGCGGGAAAACGCGGCAAGTTAGGGCGCTTAGGTCAGCAGACCGTCGCCCATCAGATCCTCGATGAACAGGCTGAGCAATTGCGGCCGTCCGCTGACGCCGGCCTTGCGATAGATCGCGTTGGTCTGCGCCTTGACCGTGCCGTCGCTGGTGTCGCGGAGCACGGCGATTTCCTGGGTCGAGAGACCCTTGATCGCGAACAACGCCACGTCGCGTTCGGAGGGCGTCAGCCCCCAGTCGTCGAACCGCTCTTCCAGCAATTCCATGAAAGCGCCGGATGCGAGCCGCAACTGGCCTTCAACTTGCCTGCGCCTTTTGACGGATCGGCGCAAGGCCACCGCGCCCAGAACCCCGCCTAGGATAAGCCCGATGGCGGCGCCGATTTCCATCAGCTCGCGGGTCTGCCAGCTTATCGGTTCGGTGCGAAGACCGACAATGCCAAACAGGATGTCTGACACGAAAAAAATGGCGCACGCGACCTGCACCACCAGAACGGCGAAGATAACCAGCCCGTCTTTCACACTCTTGCCTGTCCTTCACGCCGGCGATGCAGGGTTCGCGCAACCCTGCGGGCCGACTTACTGTCACTCAATCATCGTCATCTTCGTCGTCTTTCGAGTCGTCCTTGTCGTCCTTGTCATCGTCGTTTCGATCATCGTCCTTGTCATCGTCGTCGCCATCATGATCGTCGTCATCATCGGCCGGACTGCCGCCGCCCGAGCCGCTGCCGGACGACGAATGGCCGCTGCCCTGGTCGAGAATCCGAACCCCGCCCCCAGCCTCGCCATCGAGCAGAAGCCAAAGGTCGCGCAGGATCTCGCCCGTCCGCGGATTCAGGATGATCTCGCGCCGATACTGGTCACTTGTCGCGACGAAACGGGTGCGGCCAAGCAGGGTTCGCGACACGGTGATCCTGCCATATCCCTGATCGCGAAGCTGCGTGACAATTTGTTGCTCCAGCGGGCCGGCCCACGCGATTGCAGGAACCAGCGCCGCGGCGGTCGCCAGAGCCAGGATTTTTCTGCGTATCATTTCAAGACCCGTGAAGCCGAAGGGCGCGGCGATATTCGCCGCCGCGCCTTGCCAGAGTGCAATGGCTTGCCTGTGGTTGTCACCGGCAAACTTTACCGATGATCAGTCGTCATCGTCGTCGTCGTCATCATCCTTGTCGTCGTCCTTGTCATCATCACGATCATCATCGTCTTCGTCGTCACGATCATCATCATCGTCGTCGCGGTCGTCGTCGCGATCATCATCGTCATCGTCATTATCATCGTCATTATCATCGTCATCGTCATCGTCATCGAGGAAGTCACCGCTCTCGGTTTCGATTTCGACGCCTGGCGTGGTGTCGTCACCGGAATTGACGCCTTCCTGTTCGTCTTTCAGCAAAGCGCCTGTCGCGATGTCATAGACCATCTCGCGCTTGGTCTTGCCGCGAATGGCCTCGACCTTCAACTGCCTCGGGCCGCGTTTGATCTCGATGCGAGTATAGCCCTGCTCCTGCAACTGGGCGACCAGGTTGTCTGTGGAAGATTGGGCAAATGCCATCGAAGCCGTCAGGGCTGCGGCGGCGACGCTCATGAACAGTTTGGTTTTCATGTCGGACTCCTGTGATCTGTCCCGACACGAACCTGCGCCGGGTTGAATGCAAGTTTGCCCGTAGTCCCTCGGCGATCCATTGATCTGAGGTTTAAAAGCGGCTCGGTAAACCCCTGACCCATCGCCATAAACCTTGGTTTATGGCTGACATAGCCGACTCGATATCGACGTTTTCGCTTTCTTTTCATTACTGTAGCGTTATCCGCCAGTGTTGATCTCGAACCCCAGATGCTTGGCGACAGTGAAGATGTCCTTGTCGCCGCGACCGCACATGTTCATCACGATGATATGGTCGCGGGGCAGATCGGGGGCGATCTTCATGACATGGGCGAGCGCGTGGCTGGGTTCCAGCGCCGGGATGATGCCCTCTTGCGCGCAGCTAAGCTGGAATGCTTCCAGCGCTTCGGCATCGGTGATCGAGACATATTCGGCGCGCTTGGTTTCATGCAGCCAGGAATGTTCCGGGCCGATGCCGGGATAGTCGAGGCCGGCGGAAATGCTGAAACCTTCGAGGATCTGGCCGTCGGCATCCTGCAACAGATAGGTCTTGTTGCCATGCAGCACGCCGGGGCGGCCGCCGGTCAGGCTGGCGCAATGCTCGAACTTGTCGTTGACGCCCTTGCCGCCGGCCTCGACGCCAATGATCCGCACCGAGGGATCGTCGAGGAACGGGAAGAACAGTCCCATCGCGTTGGATCCACCACCGATGGCGGCGATGAGCGTATCGGGAAGACGTCCCTCGCCTTCCTGTTCGGCCAACTGCCAGCGGACCTCCTTGCCGATGATCGACTGGAAATCGCGGACCATCGCCGGATAGGGATGCGGGCCTGCCACGGTGCCGATGCAGTAGAACGTGTCGCGCACGTTGGTGACCCAGTCGCGCAAAGCGTCGTTCATCGCGTCTTTGAGCGTACCACGCCCAGAGGTCACGGGATGCACTTCCGCCCCTAGCAGCCGCATCCGAAAGACATTCGGGGCCTGCCGTTCCACATCATGCGCGCCCATGTAGACGACGCATTTCAGCCCGAACTTGGCGCAGACCGTGGCGGTCGCGACGCCATGCTGACCCGCGCCGGTTTCGGCGATGATCCGGGTCTTACCCATGCGGCGGGCAAGGATGATCTGGCCCAGAACGTTGTTGATCTTGTGCGCGCCGGTATGGTTCAACTCGTCGCGTTTGAGGTAGATCTTGGCACCGCCCAGATGCTTTGTCAGCCGGTCTGCATAGTAAAGCGGACTGGGCCGTCCGACGTAATGCTTCCACAGGTCATCCATCTCGGCCCAGAAGCTTTCGTCGGTCTTGGCCTTTTCGTATTGCTCTTCCAACGACAGGATCAACGGCATCAATGTCTCGGACACGAAACGCCCGCCGAATTCGCCGAAGCGACCGTTTTCGTCGGGGCCGTTCATGAAGCTGTTGATAAGATCGTCGGGCATGTCGCGGTCCTCTGCTGTGGCAGATTGCGTTTAGTCGCAATGGGGCTGCGGGTAAAGCTGCGCTAACCCTGCAAGGCGCATCTGCCAAGGCGAAATTGATCCCCATTAATGATAAAGCGGCGGAACCATTCTATCTTTTGTTCAAGAGGGTCTGCCGCCCGTCCGGTCGGGAAAGGGTGAAGCGTGCTGTCAGAAATCAACAAGAGGTGCAACGCGATGACGAAGATCTCCTTAGCCCTTGCGACCATCGTTGCCTTTGGTGGCACGGCAGGCGGTTCCATGGCGCAGAGCGATATCGAGCCGACTCCGATCCCGCTGGACCCTTCGACGGTGGATTTCGCCGGGACGTGGCAATATTCGACCTCTAATCACCGGGTCAGCGGCGATTGCCCGAACGGCTCTGCGATGGATGGGACGTTGGCGATCACCCGGAACGGCACCGAGGTGGGGCTGATGGTCATGTCGGGTGCGGTCTGCAATCCGGCGTCGATGTGCATGTACAGCGGCGGGATCGATGACGAATACCTGCTTGTGTCGAACACCGATACCGTCGACGACGAAGGCGGATCGGCGACCAACGCCCTGCGCCTGCATTTCTACTCGGCCGCCGAGGGACAGGGCGTGTCCTCGTCCAGCTATGTGCATCCCAAGGGGTTCGAATGCCAGTGGAGCCACGATATCCTGATCTGGCGGTCCGAGAACTGACGGTCAACCCAGATCGCGTTTATAGCCGACATGGGACGCGGTGAAGCCGAGCCGATCATAGAACGCCTGCGCGCGGTCGCGGCTGGCATTGGTGGTCAGTTGCATCAGGCGGCAATCGGCGGCGCGGGCGCGGGTTTCGGCATCCGCGAACAGCGCCTCTCCGATCTTTTGGCCACGCAGGTCAGATTCGACACGGACGCTTTCGATCTGAGCGCGACGGGCGGCGCGCAGTGACAGGCCGCTGATGAAGGTTATCTGGTAGGTCGCGACAACGCGGCCGTCGATTTCGCCGACGATCAAGTGGTTTGCGCCCTCTTCCTGCATCCGGTCGAAGGCGGCAAGGTAGTCATCCTGCGTCGCCGTCTCGCGCCCCGCCCCCAGCGCGTCATCGCGCAAGAGCGCCACGACGTCGGCCACGTCTTCGCGGGTGGCTTCGCGGAACCCGATCACGCCCGCGCCGCCCGGATGAACGCCTCGATCATGCCCGCATCCTTGACGCCCGGTGCTGTTTCCACGCCCGAGGACACATCGACCTGCCGCGCACCGGTCAGCCGGATCGCCTCGGCGACATTTTCTGCGGTCAGCCCGCCGGCCAGCATCCACGGCACCGGCCAGCGCCGGCCAGCGATCAGCCGCCAGTCGAAGGTCAGGCCGTTACCGCCCGGCAGCGGGGCGTCCGTGGGTGGCTTGGCATCGACCAGAAGCTGATCCGCGACCCGGCCATATTCGGCAAGCGCGGGAAGATCGGCGTCGTCAGCAATGCCGACTGCCTTCATCACCGGCAGGCGATAAAGATCGCGGATCTCGGCCACACGTTCGGCGGTCTCAGTGCCGTGAAGCTGGAGCATGTCAAGCGGCACCGTCTCGACGATATCTTCGATGACGCTGTCTGTGGCATTGACCAGCAGGGCGACCTTGGCGACCCCCGGCGGCACATCGACCGCCAGTTCAAACGCCTCGGCCGTCGTCAGATTGCGCGGCGACTTGCTGAAGAACACGAAACCGACATAGGTCGCCCCGGCGGATACGGCAGCATGCACGTGCTCGGGCTGGCGCAGTCCGCAGATCTTGATCCGAATGTCATGTGCCATGCGGCAGGTCTAGCGCTTTGCGCCAGAGCTCTCAAGCAATGCCAGTATCTCGTCATCCGGCCCGGCGCTGGATTGGCGCAGACGGCTGACTTCGCGTTCCAGCCGGTCTTTGTCGCGGCGATGCGTGGCGGCGGCGGCACGATGCTTGTGTTCGCGGAACCATTCCCACACAAAACCTATAAGTAGACCGGCGACGATCCCGCCGAAAACCACCACGAAAAGCGGCAGCGTGACCGAGCCTGTCAGTCCGACGGCCTTGGCCAGACCATCCGTCATCAGGCGCAGGGTTACAGGCTCCCGATTCGCCAGGGCGACCGTGATCAGCAATATGGCCAGAACGGCCAGAAAAGCGTAACGAAGATAGCGTATCATGGCCGGGTCCTATTTCCCGTTCAAACGATCCCGTAGCAGCTTGCCGGTCTTGAAGAAAGGGACATGCTTCTCCTCAACCATAACGCTGTCGCCGGTGCGCGGATTTCGACCAGTACGGGCATCGCGTTGCTTGACCGAGAACGCGCCGAAGCCGCGCAATTCAACCCGGTCACCGCGCGACATGGCTTCGATAATCTCTTCGAAGATCGTGTTGACGATGCGTTCCACATCGCGCTGATAAAGGTGAGGATTCTCGTCTGCGATTTTCTGGATCAGTTCCGACCGGATCATCCGTTCCATCCCCCCGTTTGGCACGATGCCAGCGTTCAACCGCTTTGTTGTGGCACGACCGAGACTATAAGCGGAATCTCGGTTCACACAAACATGAACACACCGATCGGCGGATAAAAACCGCGCTAATGTGCTGATTTTTGGCGATATTGCTGGGCGAGCGAGGGTATTGACCCGCGATCCGGCACCTGTCCGACCGAGTTTTCGATCGCGACCACGCCGTTGATTTGCCTTTGCAAATACAAACGGCCCCGCGCGGGCGGGGCCGTGAGCCTTGGTTCTGAGGGGCGGTTTACTTGTCGTCGCCTTTCAGCGCGGCCCCCAGAATGTCACCCAGCGAAGCACCGGAATCGGACGAGCCGTACTGTTGCACCGCTTCCTTTTCCTCGGCGATTTCGCGCGCCTTGATCGACAGGCCCAGACGGCGGGTCTTGGCATCCACGTTGGTCACGCGGACATCGACCTTGTTGCCGACGCCGAAACGCTCGGGGCGCTGCTCGGCACGATCACGCGACAGGTCGGACCGGCGGATGAAGGATTTCGCGCCCTCATATTCCACCTCGATGCCGCCATCCTCGATCTTGGTCACCTCGACGGTGATGATCGAGCCGCGCTTTACGCCGTCAACGGCATCCGAGAAGCTGTCTTCGCCCAGGGCCTTGATCGAGAGTGAGATACGCTCTTTCTCGACATCGACCTCGGTGACCGCAGCCTTGACCACATCGTCCTTGTGGTAGTTCTGGATCGCATCCTCGCCACGCTCGTCCCAAGAAAGGTCCGAGAGGTGAACCATGCCGTCGATCTCGCCTTCGAGGCCGATGAACAGACCGAATTCGGTGATGTTCTTGACCTCGCCCTCGACCTCGGTGCCCGACGGGATGGGTTTCGGCGAAGACTTCCCACGGATTGCGCATGGTCTGCTTGAGACCCAGCGAAACACGGCGCTTGGCAGTGTCGATTTCCAGCACCATCACTTCGACTTCCTGAGAGGTCGAGACGATCTTGCCCGGATGGACGTTCTTCTTGGTCCAGGACATCTCGCGAGACGTGAACCAGACCTTCGACGCCGGCTTCCAGCTCGACGAACGCACCGTAATCGGTGATGTTGGTGACGCGGCCGGTATGGACCGAGTTCAGCGGGAACTTGGCCTCGACGGCATCCCACGGATCGTCCTGCAAGCTGCTTCATGCCAAGGCTGATGCGGTGGGTTTCCTTGTTGATCTTGATGACCTGAACCTTGACGGTCTCGCCGATCGACAGGATTTCCGACGGGTGGTTGACGCGGCGCCAGGCCATGTCGGTGACGTGCAGAAGCCCGTCGACACCGCCCAGATCCACGAACGCACCGTATTCGGTGATGTTCTTGACCACACCGTCGACGGCCTGGCCTTCGGTCAGGTTGCCGATGACCTCGGCGCGCTGTTCGGCACGGCTTTCTTCCAGAATAGCGCGGCGCGAGACAACGATGTTGCCACGGCGGCGGTCCATTTTCAGAATCTGGAACGGCTGCTTCATGACCCATCAGCGGGCCAGCGTCGCGCACCGGGCGGACATCGACCTGAGAGCCGGGCAGGAACGCAACGGCGCCGCCAAGATCGACGGTAAAGCCGCCCTTGACGCGACCGAAGATGGCGCCTTCGACGCGCTCTTCCTTCTCGTAGGCTTTTTCCAGACGATCCCAGGCTTCCTCGCGGCGGGCCTTGTCACGGCTGATCGAGGCTTCGCCACGGGCGTTCTCGACCCGGTCAAGGAAGACCTCGACCTCATCGCCGACGGCGATTTCGGGGGCTTCACCGGGATTTGCGAATTCTTTCAGATCGACGCGGCCTTCCATCTTGTAGCCGACATCGATGATGGCCTGTCCCGCCTCGATGGCGATGACCTTGCCTTTGACAACGGACCCTTCGTCGGGCGTGTCGATCTCGAAGCTTTCTTCCAGAAGGGCTTCGAATTCTTCCATAGTTGTTTTAGCGCACATGCGTATTTAGTTCCTTTTCAAACGTTTATTCGGGCCATGCGGTTGTCTCCGCAGGTCTTTCGGGTTGATCTTTTCTGTTCGCTAGCCCCGTAAAACAATGAGGGCCGGTGGTTAACCCCGACCCTGCTCAAGTTTTTGTTTCACGGCTCTGACGGCCTCTTCAACGGCGGCTTCTATAGAGAGGTTTGTGGTGTCTAGCAAGAGCGCATCACTCGCAGGTTTCATCGGGGCCGTGTCGCGCTGGCTGTCGCGAGCGTCGCGGGCGCTGAGATCAGTCAGAACCTGCGCCAGTGTGGTATCGGCGCCCTTGCCGGTCAGTTCGAGGTGGCGGCGTTCGGCGCGCACCTCGTCGCTGGCGGTCACGTAGAGTTTCACATCGGCATTCGGGCAGATCACTGTGCCAATATCGCGGCCATCGAGTACCGCACCGCCCTCGCGTCGGGCGAAGTCCTGCTGAAAGGTGACAAGCGCGGCCCGGACCTCGGGGATCGCGGCGACCCGGCTGGCGGCTTCTGCCACATCGGCACTGCGCAGGTCGTCGCGGTCCAGATCTTCTGGCCGCAGGGTCTTTGCGGCGTCGATTGGATCTTCGCCCGCCAGAATCCGTCGACCGGTCGCTCGGTAAAGCAGTCCGGTGTCAAGATGCGCAAACCCGAAATGTGCGGCCACAGCCTTGGATATCGTGCCCTTGCCCGCCGCGGCCGGGCCGTCGATGGCGACGGTGAACCTCACCGGTTGGTCCGCACCAATTGCGCGCCCAGCCCGGTCATCAGCGGCTCGAATACCGGGAAAGAGGTGGCGACGGGGCCGGCATCGTCGATGCTGACCGGCTTCTTCGCCGCCATGCCGAGGCACGAGGAAACGTCATCGCGATGCGGTGGTCGAGATGTGTCTTGCAGGCCTCGCCCCCCGGCACGCCGCCCGGCCCCATCCCGTGCACGATCAGCGTGTCCTCGTCTTCCTCGACGGTCACGCCATTCGCCTTCAGCCCGCGCGCCATCGCGTCGATCCGGTCGCTTTCCTTGACCCGCAATTCCTTGACGCCGCGCATCACCGTCTTGCCCTCGGCAAAGGCCGCGACCACCGACAGCATCGGGATATTCGTCGATCATGCTGGCGGCGCGTTCGGGCGGCACCTCGATGCCTTTCAGGTCTGGGAATAGCGCACCCGCAAGTCCGCCACCGGCTCGCCGCCCTCTTCGCGCGGGTTCTCGAACGTGAGGTCCGCGCCCATCTCGCGCAGCGTGGTGTAGAGGCCCTGCGCGGGTCGGGTTCAGGCCGATCCCGGGCACCAGATCTCCGAGCCTTCGACGATCAGCGCGGCACAGACCGGAAAGGCCGCCGAGGACGGATCGCGCGGCACGGCGATCGCTCTGCGGTCTGCAATTCCGGCTGGCCCTTCAGGGTGATCACGCGGCCCTCATCGGTCTCCTCGACCGCAATCTCGGCCCCGAACCCCGCCAGCATCCGCTCGGTATGATCGCGGGTCGCTTCCTTCTCGATCACGACGGTCTCGCCCGGCGCGTTCAGCCCCGCCAGCAGCACCGCCGATTTCACCTGCGCCGAGGGCATCGGCACCGTGTAGCGCACCGGCACCGGGTCCGCCGCGCCGACGATCGTCATCGGCAACCGCCCGCCGCGACCGGCCATAGGACCGCGCCCCGAACAGCGCCATCGGATCGGTGACCCGCGCCATCGGGCGCGAGCGCAGGATGGCATCGCCGGTGAAGGTCGCCGTGATCGGCGAGGTCGCCATCGCCCCCATGATCAGCCGCACGCCGGTGCCGGAATTGCCGCAATCGATCACGTGCTCGGGCTCGGCAAAGCCGCCGACGCCGACGCCGTGCACCGACCATTCGCCGCCGCCCTGATGCTGTCACCTCGGCCCCGAAGGCGCGCATCGCCGCTGGCGGTATCCAGCACGTCCTGCGCCCTCCAGCAGCCCGGTGATCCGCGTCTCGCCCACCGCCATGCGCCCAAGGATCAGCGACCGGTGAGAGATCGACTTGTCGCCGGGCACATCGGCCTCGCCCTTCAGCGGGCCGCACGGCGTGCGAGGTCATCGGGATCGGGGTGCCGTGGCTCGGACATGGGCGGTCCTTCTGAAATCTCGCGCCGTGATAGCGCAGCGAGCCGGAGCGGTCCATGCCGGAAAGCGCGCTCGCATGCCATCTCTTGTCCGAAATATCGCCGCCGGAGGCTCCCGTCCTCAGCGCCGCCGGAACGTCAGGTAATGCGGCACCCGGCCCTCGCGCAGCGCCTTTTGCTCATAGCGGGTCGAGATCCAGTCGTCCCACGGCGCGCGCCAGTCGTGCGGGCCTCTCGGCCAGCCAGTCGAACCCATGCGCGGCACCTCTTCCAGCGTCTGGCGCACATAGTCGGGAATGTCCGTCGCCACGCGAAAGATCGCGCCCGGGGCCATGACCCGCGCCAGCGGTTCCAGATGTTCCGGCGTCACGAAGCGGCGGCGGTGATGGCGCTTCTTCGGCCAGGGATCGGGATAGAGCAGGAACGCCTGGTCGATGCGAGGCGTCGGGCAGCACATCGAACAGATCGCGCACATCGCCGGGATGCACGGCAACGTTGTCCGACCCCGGCGTCGCGGATCTTGCCCAGCAGCATCGCCACGCCGTTGATGAACGGCTCGCAGCCGATGATCCCGACCTCGGGGTGCAGCGCGGCCTGATGCACCAGATGTTCGCCGCCGCCAAAACCGATTTCCAGCCAGACCGGCTTGCCGTCGAACAGGGCCTCCAGGTCCAGCGGCGCGCGGTCGGGATTCTCGTCCCAGTCCACCGGGCCGGGCGACAAGGCGACAAGATCCTCGTCCAGATAGCTCTTCTGGCTCTCGCGCAGGGTCTTGCCCTTGCCGCGGCCATAGAAGTTGCGCCAGGGGGCGCCGGAGGGATGGGTGTTCCGGGTCATGGCCCGCCTGCTAGCCAATCGCGCCGCGATACGCAACGCTTCGGGCGGCAGGCGGTGCTGGCGGCCAGCGGCCGGCTTATCGCGGCGCCTCGTTCGGCGCGTCCCAATCCCCAAGAGTCCAGGATTTGCCGAGGATCCCCGCCATGAAGCGGTTGAAAGCCTCCTGGGGCATTCGGCCTTCATCCCCGTGATCATCCGATCCGATCTACGCCGAGGCGGCGGCCGGCATCGCCAACGCCGGGATGAGCCTGCGCGCCCGTCTGCGACGGCGCGTGGCAGCACCGAGCCTCGTCTTCGCCTTCAACGCGTCGACCAGATCGGTCTTTTCCCAGCTGAAACCGCCATCGGCATCCGGCGCGCGGCCGAAATGGCCATAGGCGGCGGTGCGCTGGTAGATCGGCTTGTTCAGTCGCCAGATGCTTGCGAATGCCGCGCGGGGTCAGGTCCATCACTTGCGCCATCGCGCGTTCGATGGCCGGGTCATCCGCATCGCCGGTGCCGTAGGTATCGACATAGATCGACAACGGCTTGGCCACGCCGATCGCATAGCTCAGCTGGATCGTGCAGCGGTCGGCCAGACCGGCCGCCACCACGTTCTTCGCCAGATAGCGCGCGGCATAGGCGGCCGAGCGGTCGACCTTGGTCGGGTCCTTGCCGGAAAACGCGCCGCCGCCATGCGGGGCGGCACCGCCATAGGTATCGACGATGATCTTGCGCCCCGTCAGGCCGGCATCGCCGTCCGGTCCGCCGATCACGAACTTGCCGGTCGGGTTCACCCACCATTCGGTGTCCTCCGTCAGCCAGCCGTCGGGCAGAACCTCGCGGATATAGGGCTCCACGATGGCGCGGATATCGTCGGAGGTCTGCGTCTCGATCGGTATGCTGGGTCGACAGCACGATCGAGGTGACCTCGACCGGCTTGCCGCCCTCGTAGCGCACGAACAGCTGCGATTTTGCATCCGGGCGCAGCGTCGGTTCGGTGCCGTCCTTGCGCACCTCGGCCAGACGCCGCAGGATCGCATGCGCATAGTGGATCGGCGCCGGCATCAGCTCCGGTGTCTCGTTGCACGCATAGCCGAACATGATCCCCTGATCGCCCGCGCCTTCGTCCTTGTTGCCTGCCGCATCGACGCCCTGCGCGATATGGGCCGACTGCTCGTGCAGGTAGCTGTCGATCTGCAGGTTGGCCCAGTGAAACCTTGCCTGCTCGTAGCCGATGTCGCGTGATGCAGGCGCGGGCGATGTCCTCGACGGCCGCTGAATGACGGCGCCCGGGTCGCAGCCGAACCTCGCCGCCGACGACAACGCGGTTGGTGGTGGCAAAGGTTTCGCAGGCGACGCGGGCCTCGGGGTCCTCGGTCAGGAATGCGTCGAGGATCGCATCCGAGATCCGGTCGCAGACCTTGTCGGGGTGGCCCTCGGAAACGGATTCCGAGGTGAAAATGTAGTTCTGTCGGGACATGAAGAATGCTCCATTAGGGTTTGCCCGTCACGCCAGGAAGCCGTTGTGACAGGAGTTCGGAACAGCGTTACCGGGGGGTCAGGACCGGGTCAATCGGAATTCGGCGAATGGAAACAATGCCGAGGCATGGCGGACAACAGTAGAAGAACCGGCAGATCGCCCGTGCGGGCATAAAGCGTCGGCGGCAAAGCCGGTGGCAGCGCCGCGTCGATCCGCCCGGACACGCCCAAGGGCAGGCTGTCGGTCACCCGGCCCCGCGCGTCGATCATCGCCGAAATGCCGGTATTGGCCACGCGCACCATCGGCAGGCCATGCTCGACTGTGCGGGCGCGGGCCTGCGCGAGATGCTGGTAGGGGCCGGAAAACGTCCCGAACCACCCGTCATTGGTGACCATCAGCAGCCAGTCCGGGCGATCCGGGCGGCGGACCTCTTGCGGGAAGATGCCTTCGTAGCAGATCAGCGGCAAGGCCATGCCGAGCGGACCCAAATCCAGCAGCTGAGTGCTGTCTCCGGCGCTGAACCCGCCCGGCAATTGCGCGGCCAGCGCCGACAGACCGAAGCGGTGCCACAGGTTCTCGAACGGCAAATACTCACCAAAGGGCACCAGATGTGCCTTGTCGTATGTTGCCGCGATCTCGCCCGTCCGGTCCAGAACGGCGATGCTGTTGAAGATGCGCTCTTCATCCTGACGAAACGCCCCAAGGATCACGGTCGCTTCGCCCCCGGCCCCGGCGATTTCCCACAACGGCGCGTCGGGGGCATTGATCACGAACGGCACCGCGACCTCTGGCCAGATCACAAGATCGGGCGGCGGGGTGGCCGTTTCGCCTGTCAGCGCCAGCTGCCGCTGATAGAAGACCGGCGCCATCGCCGGATCCCATTTCTGGCGCTGGTCGGCATTGGGCTGGATCAGGCGGATCACCGGCCCCGCCTCGGCGCTGCCGGGAACCGGGCTGGATTGCAGCAACACGCCCGCACCAAAGAGCGCGACGCCTGTGGTGATCATTGCCGCAAAAGCCGGAACGCGGTGGCGAGACTGCCACGCCAGCACTATCCCTGCGGCGAAGGCCAGCGTCACAAGGGTCAGGCCGTGCGGTCCGGTGAAAGCCGAGAGCTGCAGGATCGGGGTTTCGGTCCAGATATAGCTGACCAGTGCCCAGGGAAAGCCGGTGAAAGCATAGCTGCGCAACATCTCTGCGCCGGTCCAGGTCAGGGTCAGAACCAGCGCGCCCTGCCCTGCCCGCGGCACCAGCCAGCGCGCGGCCCAGAACCCCGCGCCCCAGAACACTCCGAACCCAGCCGCCATCAGGGCCAGCGCGAAAGGCGCCATCCAGCCATGACGCGCGACATCGACAAGGAACGGCTCGACGATCCAGAACATCACGACCAGCGCATAGCCCGCGCCAAGGGTCCAGCCACGCCGGAAGGCCGCACCGGCGGCGGCGGTGCTTTGAAACTGGAGAACGGCGAAAGCGAGGGCGGGCAGCGCAAGCCACGGCAGCGCGAAGGGAACCTGGCCCAGACCCGTGGCTATGCCGGTCAGCAGCGCCAGCCCGGTGCCGTGCCAGCCCGTCAGCGCAAGGCGATCCCGGCCCTCTGCAACGCTCATTTCTTGGCGGAACCCGGCAGCCGGACCCGCAGGCGCTTGATGCGGCGGGGATCGGCCTCGACGACCTCGATCTCGATGCCTGTCGGATGCTGCACCACCTCGCCGCGCGCCGGAACCCGGCCCATCAGGACAAAGACCAGACCGCCCAGCGTATCGAATTCCTCATCCTCGTCATTATCGGTCAGCTTCATGCCGATCTCGGCCTCGAACTCGTCCAGCGGTGCCTTCGACTGTACCAGATAGACGCCGGGCTTTTCCTGCACCCAGTACTTGTCATCGTTGGTGTCGTGTTCGTCCTCGATCTCGCCGACGACCTGTTCGATCAGGTCTTCGATGGTGACCAGCCCGTCGACGCCGCCATATTCGTCGATCACCAGCGCCATATGCATGCGCTCGGTCTGCATTTTCTGCAAAAGGATCCCGATCGGCATCGAGGGCGGCGCGAACAGCAGCGGCCGCAGCATGTCTTTCAGCGAAAACTTCGACCCCTTGCCGTTGAAGCCATGCTTCAGCGCGAAATCCTTGAGGTGGACAAGGCCGATCGGCGTATCAAGCGTGCCCTTGTAGACCGGCAGCCGGGTCATCCCGCTATCGCGGAATACCTCGACCAGATCGTCCTTGCCGATATCCGACCGGAACCGCCACGATCTCTGCCGTCGGGATTGCCACGTCGTCCAGCCGCATCCGCCGCAGGTTCGCCATGCCAAGCGCGGACAAGCCCGGCACCGGGCGCTGACCCGCTGCTGGCTTGCCGTTGACATGATCCTCGTGACTGTCCGAGGGCGTGAGGGCACCGATTATCCGGCCGAAAAAGCCGCGTTGCCGTGTCGTTTCGGGGTCTTGCGCGCCTTGCGCTGCGTTAGACCCGCCTTCTGCGTCGCCCATAGGTCCTTTCCAAATGCCGGGGCCAGTGACGGCCCCAATCACCCTAATATGGGTCGGGAAGCCCCATAAGGGCAAGTATCCCGACCTCGATTCGTTCCATTACCGCGGCATCTTCGTCGCGAATGTGATCATATCCCAACAGATGCAAGGTTCCATGAACCAGAAGATGTATCACATGATCGTTAAGCGGCTTTCCCGCATCGCTCGCTTCGCGGGCACAGGTTTCAAAGGCGATGGCGATATCGCCAAGCTCTTCCGGCGGCCCTGCGCTGGCCTTTGGCAACATCGGCTGACCGCCGGGTTTCGCGGCGGCGCGATCCTCGGCGGGCCACGACAGCACGTTGGTCGGCTGCGGCTTGCCGCGGAAATCGGCGTTCAGCGTGGCAATCCGGGCATCGTTGCAACCCAGCAGGCTGATCTCGAACTGGTCAGGGTTCAGACCCAGATTGGTCAGCGTCGCACGACAGGCGGTTTCGGCCAGCGCCTCTAGCCCAACCTCATTCCAGCGATGATCCTCGGTCAGCGTGTCGACCAGATCAGACATTGTCGTCGGCGTCGTATGCCTCGATGATTCGCGGCGACCAGCGGATGTCGCACGACATCCTTTGCGGTGAAATAGTTGAAGCCGATTTTCTGGATGCCCGTAAGCAGCCGTTCGGCATCGGCAAGGCCAGAGGCGGTACCACGCGGCAGATCGACTTGGGTGCGGTCGCCGGTGATCACCATGCGGCTGCCTTCACCGAGACGGGTCAGGAACATTTTCATCTGCATGGTCGTCGCGTTCTGCGCCTCATCAAGCACGACAAACGCATTCGACGAGCGTGCGGCCGCGCATGAAGGCAAGGGGCGCGATCTCGATCTTCTTTTCCTCGATCAGCTTGGCCACCTGCTTGCCCGGCAGAAAGTCGTTCAGCGCATCGTAAAGCGGCTGCATGTAGGGATCGACCTTGTCCTTCATGTCCCCCGGCAGAAAGCCAAGCCGCTCACCGGCCTCGACGGCGGGACGTGACAGGATGATCTTGTCGACATGGCCACCGATGAACATGTTCACGCCGACCGCCACCGCCAGATAGGTCTTGCCGGTGCCCGCCGGGCCGATGCCGAAGGCCAGTTCGTTCTGGTAAAGCGATTGAACATAGGCCTTTTGCGCGTTTGTCCGTGGCTCGACGGTCTTCTTGCGGGTCTTGATCTCGGTCTGGCCCGCGCCGAACATCTCGATCTGGTCGCCGTCCAGCGTCCCGGTATTCTTTTCCGAACGTCCCATCCGAATTTCTCCGTCGATCTCTCCGGGATCAATGGTGCGGCCGGATTCGAGCTTGATGTAAAGCGATCGCAGCACATCGGCGGCCTTGTCGCGGGCCTCGGGTTCGCCCACCACGGCCAGTTGGTTGCCGCGGCGCAGGATCTGTACACCGAGCTTCTGTTCGATCTGGGCCAGATTGCGATCGAACTCTCCGCAGAGGTCGATCAGCAGGCGATTGTCAGGGAATTCCAGCAGCGTTTCGTGAACGTCGTCTGGCGATGGCGGCGGGGTCAGTTCGCTAAATCCCAATAAACTCTCCGTTGCAGAGTGCCCTTCTTGTGATCGTGCCAACTCCTGAAGGTCAGCGCAAGTTCCACAGTGCAATGATTGCAGAAATGATACAAAAAAACGATGCCGCCCCACCATAAAAGCCCGGTTCACGGGCAATGTACACCACAGTTAGTGAGTGTTGGCCACTCGACATGAGGAATCGCGATCACGACAGCGGCGCACCGGCCAGTGAGTTCCTTTCGCTATGCAGGATACGTACCCGGGCAATATCGCCGGGCGCAGCACCGGAGCCCGTTATATGAACGGCGTGCAGATAGCCCGACTTGCCGACCATCTGATCGGCCATGCGTCCGGGTTTTTCGATCAACACGTCCAACTCGCGCCCGACCATTGCGTCCTGCGCGGCGTATTGCTGTTCGCTCAGCAGGGCTTGCAGACGGGCCAGACGGTCAGACTTGGCCTCCTCGGCCACCTGTTCGCGTTCCGCTGCCGGGGTGCCGGGGCGGCTGGAATATTTGAAGGAATAGGCCTGCCCGTAATTCACGGCGCGGACCAACTCCATCGTCTCTTCAAAATCGGCCTCCGTCTCGCCAGGGAAGCCGACAATGAAATCGCCCGACAGCAGGATATCGGGCCGTGCGGCGCGGATGCGCTCGATCAGCCGCAGATAGGCATCGGCGGTATGCTTGCGGTTCATCGCCTTCAGGATCCTGTCCGACCCCGACTGCACCGGCAGATGCAGATAGGGCATCAGCTTGTCGCAGTCCCCGTGCGCCGCGATCAAAGCGTCATCCATGTCGTTGGGGTGGCTCGTCGTGTAGCGGATGCGGGCAAGCCCGTCGATGCGGTCAAGCTCTCCGATCAGCCCAGCCAACCCGCCCTTGTGGCCGTGATAGGCGTTCACGTTCTGACCAAGCAAAGTGATTTCCCGCACGCCGCGTTCCACCAGATCGCGGGCCTCGGTCAGAATACGGTCGGCGGGGCGGCTGACCTCGGCACCGCGGGTATAGGGCACAACGCAGAAGGCGCAGAACTTGTCGCAGCCTTCCTGCACGGTCAGAAACGCGGTCGGGCCGCGCGTGGCCTTGGGGCGGGCGGCGAGGTGGTCGAACTTGTCCTCTTGGGGAAACTCGGTTTCCAGCGGCTTCATCCCCGCGCGCACCTTCGCCTCCATTTCCGGCAGGCGGTGATAGCTTTGCGGGCCGACGACCAGATCGACGGCGGGCTGGCGGCGCATGATCTCGGCGCCCTCGGCCTGCGCGACGCAGCCCGCGACGCCGATCTTGAGGTCGGGATTGGCCAGTTTCAGCTCTTTCAGCCGGCCAAGCTCGGAATAGACTTTTTCGGCGGCTTTCTCGCGGATATGGCAGGTGTTGAGCAGGATCATGTCGGCATCGGCAGCCGTGTCGGTCGTGACATAGCCCTGCCCGCCCATGGCCTCGGCCATGCGTTCGCTGTCATAGACGTTCATCTGGCAGCCATAGGTCTTTATGAACAGCTTCTTCTCGGCCATCGCCCCGATCCTTGTCGCGCTGCCCCGCGTCCTAACGCGAACCGTCTGGCCCTGCAACGCTTGCAATTCTCACGGTTCATGTGATTTTCACGGAAATGGCGGCATAAGGACGGGCGATGCAATACGACTCTCTGACTGATTTCCTGCAATCCGGCAGTGCGGCGCTTACCAAAGGGCCGGTGGCGCTGATCATGGTCGAGGATCTCATTGAGGTCGCCAGCACCATCCATGCACCACCAGAAGGCGGGCTTCGCCTCGATCGTCATCTTCGCACCGCCGGAACTGGAGTTGCCGGATGCGCTGGCGGCATCGGTTCACCGGGTGACGCATGATGTGACCCGGCACGGCGCTGTCGAGGAGACAGTGAATGCGGTTAGCGACGCCGCCCCGGGCCTGTGGTTCTTCTACTGCTACAACGCCGAATACCTGTTTCACCCGTTCTGCGAGCATCGAACAATTGGCGAGCTGTTGGCCTTCCATACCGAGGAACGTCGCGATGCGGTCCTGACCTATGTGATCGACCTATATGCCGGCGATCTTGGCGAATTCCCAAGTGCTGTGTCGCTTGAGGACGCCTATCTCGACAAATCCGGCTACTATGCACTGGCCCGCAACGATACAGACAACCGGCCCAAGGAACGGCAACTGAGCTTTTTTGGCGGTCTGCGCTGGCGGTATGAGGAACACATCCCGGAACCGCGCCGCAGGATCGACCGGATATCTGTCTTCCGCGCCAAACCGGGGCTGAAACTGCTGTCCGGGCATCTCTTCAATGACGAGGAATACAACACCTATGCCTGCCCCTGGCACCACAACATAACGCTTGCCATCGCCTCATTTCGAACCGCCAAGGCGTTGAAATCGAACGCCGGATCGACCTTCGATATTGCCACGTTCAAGTGGCACAATTCGGTGGAATTCCAGTGGCAGTCACAGCAACTGTTGGATCTTGGGCTGATGGAGCCGGGGCAGTGGTTCTGACCTTTCAGGGGCAAAACCCATTGCATTAGCTACCGTCCGGCTGGTTAGATGGTGCTTCTGGCATAGGGAGAGTGGCGGCATGATGCGGTTCTTTGTATTCGGTCTCTCAGCCGCACTGGCTTTGGTCTCGGTCGGGATGTTGGCGGTGACGGGCTGGGCGGTGCTGCCGCTGATCCTTTTCGCCTGGCTGACGCTTCTTGGCGTCTATGACATCACCCAGGCGCGCCATTCGATCCTGCGGAATTACCCGGTGCTGGGCCATATGCGGTTCCTTTTCGAAGGCATCCGCCCCGAGATCCGGCAATACCTGATCGAAAGCGACCAGGACGAGGAACCGTTCAGCCGAGATGACCGCTCAATCGTCTATCAGCGCGCCAAGGGGGTTGAGGACAAACGGCCCTTCGGCACCCGGCAAAGGGTCTACGATGCCGGCTATTCCTGGATGACTCATTCGGTCCAGCCGGTCCATATCGCCGATTTCGACTTCCGCATCAGCATCGGCGGACCAGACTGCAAACAGCCCTATTCAGCCTCGCTATACAACATCTCGGCGATGAGTTTCGGCGCCCTGTCGGCCAATGCCATTCAGGCACTGAACACCGGCGCCCGGATCGGCGGGTTCGCGCAAGACACAGGCGAAGGCGGCATCAGCCGTTATCACCGTGCGGGTGGCGGCGATCTGATCTACGAGGTCGGTTCGGGCTATTTCGGGTGCCGCAATCCCGACGGCACGTTCAGTGAGGACAAGTTCACAGAACTGGCCGCCGATCCGCAAATCAAGCTGATCGAGGTGAAGCTTAGCCAGGGCGCAAAGCCCGGTCATGGCGGCATGCTGCCCGCCTCGAAAATCTCCGCAGAGATCGCCGAGGCGCGCGGCGTACCGATGGGGCAGGATTGCATTTCGCCAGCCAGTCATGGCGCGTTTTCCACTCCGCTGGGGATGATGCGATTTCTGAGCAGACTGCGGGACCTGTCTGGCGGCAAGCCGGTCGGATTCAAGCTTTGCATCGGCCATCGTCGGGAATTCATGTGTATGGTCAAGGCAATGCTTGAAACCGGGATCGTGCCGGATTTCATCGTGGTCGATGGCAAAGAGGGTGGCACGGGCGCCGCGCCGCTGGAATTCGCCAACCATGTCGGAATGCCGCTGGTCGAGGGGCTGACCTTCGTCCACAACACGCTGCGCGGTGCCGGATTGCGCGATCAGGTCAAGATCGGCGCGGCGGGCAAGCTGGTGACGGCCTTCGACATCGCCCGCGCTTTGGCGCTGGGGGCCGACTGGGCGAATTCCGCGCGCGGCTTCATGTTCTCGATCGGCTGCATTCAGGCGCAGGCTTGCCACACCAACCACTGCCCGGTCGGTGTGGCGACCCAGGACAAGCTGCGGCAACGCGCGCTGGTCGTGCCGAACAAGGCCCAGCGGGCGGCACGCTTTCACGCCAATACGATGAAGGCGCTGGCCGAGATGACCGGCGCGGCAGGGCTGAGCAACCCCAGCAACTTCCTGCCGCGGCATTTCCTGATGCGCGATGCCGGAGGCGAAATGACCAGCGGCGATGAGATTTATCCCTATCTGCCGACTGGATTCCTGATCGACGGAAAGGCGGACGAGTTCGGCTATCTCAAGCGCTGGAAGCGTGCGCGCGCGGACAACTTCGCCGCTATCGACTGAGCCAAGCTATTTGCCTGTGGCGCTGACCACCGCGCGAACCGTCTGACTGAGGATGCGCAGATCATCGCCAAACGAGAGCCGGTCTGCATAGGCACGATCATAGCGTGCCCGTTCATCGAAAGTGCCCGCGTTGCGGCGCGCGACCTGCCAGAGGCCGGAAATGCCGGGGCGCAGGGTGTAGTAGGCATCCGCGGCAGGCATCCGGTCATAAAGCGGCTTTTGGGCCGGGGTGAACGGGCGCGGGCCAATCAGGCTCATATCGCCGGTCAGCACGTTCCACAACTGCGGCAATTCGTCGATGCTGGTCATGCGCAGCAGCCTGCCCAAGCGCGTGATCCGCGGATCCCGGTCCAGTTTCTGGGCCCGGTGCCATTCTTCGGCCAGTGTCGCATCCTCGGCCACAAGCCGATCCAGAACGGCATCGGCATCGCGCACCATGGTCCGGATTTTCCAGCACCGGAACAGGCGGCCGTTGTCGGCCAACCCTCTTTTGGCTATAGAATCCACTGCCGCCATCGCAAACCGTCACGCCCCAGGCCAGCAAGATGATTGGCAGGGCGATCGGAAGCATGGCCAAGGTCATCACGACATCAAGCACCCGCTTGCCCCAAAGCCGATATCCGCCCGTCGCACCGCTTTGGTGGCGAGTCGGACCTGTCAGGTCTTCAAGAACGGTGGTGCTCATGTGCAGAACTTTCATTTATCGGTCAGGCGCGAGGTAAACTCAGTTTAAACTTAGTCAAATTGAGTAGATGGTTCTTTAAAACTGGTTAAAGTTCTTCCTAAGTTATCTGCTTTTTTTCACATTTGCGGGTTCATCGCCCGAACTCCGCGCAGTTTCATAATCTTATCGTCAGGATTGCGGTCTAGGGTAGCTAAGGCGGCTCGGGGTAAGTCGCCGCGCCAGTGGGTGGCGCGACATCAGGTGGGGACAGTATATGTTCCGTTTAGCAAAAGCACGCCGTTCGCGGTGTGCCCAATCACTTTGCCGTGCTCTCGTGCTTGGCCTTCTGCTGGTGTCCCCGGCCGAGGCCCGGCAGGGCGTGCTGGTCATCGGCAACGATCGCGGCGGTTCTGTGGAACAGCGGGTCGCGGCGGTGCGTGCGCTGCAAGGCGACGGTACCCGGGTCGAGATCCGGGGCGACTACTGCATGTCGGCCTGTACGATGTATCTTGCGCTGTCCGATCTCTGCGTCGCGCCGCGGACGGTGTTCGGATTTCACGGGCCGGGCTCGTCGATTTATGGCATCGGCCTGACCCCTGCGGCTTTCGAGCACTGGTCGCAGGTGATGGCGCGGCACTACCCTGAACCGATCCGAAGCTGGTATCTCAACGTCGCCAGAAACCGAACCATCGGCTTCTATTCCGTCCAGGGCCACGACCTGATCGAAATTGGGGGTCGCAGCCTGTTCCGCCAGTTGAACGGGCGCGACGGGCTGGCCGCATAGGGGGCCGAAGCGGCAATAGCCCCGGCTTCGCCCCGCACAACCGCCCCGGCGACTTGCGCGATGGCCGCGCCTTGCCGCGCGTCGCTCGAGCTTTGGCCAAGAACCGTCAGCGCCGCGCCCATCTGCGGCAGCGCCGCAACCTCGGCGCTTTCGGCGCTGTCCAACAGAATCGCGGCGATGAACCCGATCTGGCTGTTGAACTCCTCCTCGGCAACCTCCTGCGTGCGCATCTGGGTGAGGATGCTCTCTACCTCAGCGACGCAGGCCTGTTGCTGGCAGGCAGCAATCAGCGCCGGTTCATCGAACAGAGCGACCTGTGCGGCCACCGGTCCGCCAAAGGCGGCACATGCCGCTGCCATCAGCCAACGCCTGACGCCTTTGCTCGGTCTCTGTCGCATCTGCCACCTCTGCCGTTCTGCCGCATCTCCGCCAGAGTATGATTAAGCTTAATTAACGCTGTTCCGCTTTTGATGAGCGCATCCGCCCCAAAGGGCCGGATCAGTTCGCAGAATGGAACGCCCGTGCTCTTACGACGCCTGCCCGAGATATTTGTCGCCGCCGCCATTACTGTGGCCGGACTGGCGGTTGCCGTGACAGAGGCCAGGGCCTTGGTTTCCGGTCACACCGCAGGTGCGGGGCGGAACAGCACGATCCCGCTTCCGGGGCTCGCCGCAGAGTCCAGGATCAACGCCCTGTTGCACTGCGACCGCGCAATGGCCGAGCCCGGTTTCGGCCTTCAGAGCACATTGTCGCGCCGGCAGACGGCCGGTATCTGCGCCGATCTGGCAACATCCGTGCACGAAGACGCCCCCAGCCACGGCTTTGCCCATCTGATTGCGGCCAGTGCCGCAGACGCGCTTGTGCAGCCCGGGCGCATGGCAGACCATCTGGCCGCGTCGCAATCCTACGCAGCCCATGAAGGCTGGCTGGCAGAGCGGCGCTTCCTGCTGCTTCGAGCCGGTGCTTCGGGACCGGCTGCTGCCGGCTGACATCGCGGTGTTGCTGACCACCCAAAGTGGGGCTCGCCTGCTGGCCGGAACGCTGGCCACGCCCTCGCGTTTGCGCGACCTTGTCCTTGCCCAGGCGGACAACGCTAGCCCAGCCGACCGGCGGCGATTGCTGAACCTGGTCAGACAAGGGACGGGCGGCGCATGAGTGGTGTCGCCCAGATCTTTGGCGATCTGTCGGAAGGCATCCCCTCACCCCGGCCGCAGCCCGAAGCCCGGCCGCGTTCCCGTCAGCTTTCGACGCGCAAAGACATGCTTGCGGCAGGCCTGGTCACACTGGTCTTGTTGTCCTCGATCCCCGCGGGCGGGACACCGCCGCTGGTTACGGCGATGATCGCGACCGCACTCGGCGCGATGGGTTTTATTGCCGGATTTGCTATCCCCGCGCCCCGGAAGACTGCCGGGCACCGTCCTGCGGCGCTGCTGCTGGCGGGTGCCGCGCTTTGCGCCGTTGGCCTGCTTCAGGCGGGCCTTGCGTATCTGCCGCTGCAAGCCACGCCGTTGGCCAACCGCGACCTTCTGCTGCGCCCTGGCAGTCTGTCACCCGATGCGACGCTGCTGGCGGTTCTGCGCGCTGCGGCGGCGCTGTTGGTCCTGTGGCTGGCGCAGAGCGTTGCAAGCAATCCGACTCGGGCACGGGTCGCCGCTCTGACACTTTTTGCCGGTATCGCGGCGCAGGCAGTCTGGCGCTGGTGCTTCTGGGTCCGCTTGGCGAGGGACAGAATTCTGCCTATCCTGGTGCCGCAGTCGGCACCTTCGTGGGTCGCAATGCGCTGGCGACATATCTCGGCATGGGACTGGTTCTGGGACTTGCGCTGTTGCCGCGTGACCGCAGGGCCCCCGTCCTCTGGATCGGCCTTGCGGTGATTGGTGCCGCCCTGTTCGCGACCCAATCGCGGATGGGGCTGACCGCGACTGGCGCGGGCGCAGTCGTGGTACTTGCCTGCCGCCGCCCCGGATGGCGGGCGAGCGTGAGTATTGCACTGGCAGCAGTCCTTGCGGGCCTCTTCTTCGGTCAGGGCGTCGCGGAGCGGTCGGTCTGGCTTGCCTCTGCCGGGGCCGACAGGGTTGCACTTTATATACAGGTTTGGGAAATGATCGCCGCCCGCCCGCTTACCGGTTTCGGTCTTGATACGTTCCCTTTGGCTTTCGAGCTTTTCCACCACCCGCCGGTTTCGGCCGAGGTCGTCTGGGACCGGGCCCATTCAACCTATCTGACCCTCTGGGCCGAGGCCGGCCTGCTTGCCGGATCGCTGCCGCCGCTTGCCGGGATGCTGGCGTTGGCGATGCTCTACCGCCGCCGCACCTCTGCGCCGGCAGTGGCCGCGATCGGGGCGCTGGTTCTGGCCGGTCTGCATTCGCTGGTGGATTTCAGTCTCGAGATTCCCGCCAACCTCTTTCTTCTTCTGGTGATCGTCGGGCTGGGCCTGGGGTCCGCCCCCGCGAAAGGTTGAGAACACTGACATCCAACGAAATCGAACTACGCAACATCTTCGTCGTGCTGCGGCGCCAAATCCGGGCCATCGGCCTGACCTTCGCGCTGATCCTTGGCTTGGCACTGCTTTATCTTGTCACGGTCACGCCGACCTATACCGCGCAGGCGCTGGTGCTGGTCGATCCCTTGCAGAAGAACCTTCTGGACCCTTCACAAAGTCAGGCCACCTCGGCCGGTAGCGACAATGCGCGGGTCGATAGCGAGGTAGAGATCCTGCGCTCGGACGCGGTGGCTATGGCTGTGATCGCTTCGGACGACCTGATCGCGGATGCGGAATTCGGACCGAAACTCGGGCTGTCCGAAAAGCTTGCGCGCGCGGTCGGAATGGCCCACGCGGCAGAGGCGACCGCCGCGGTGCTCGTGGCCGGAACGCTGGCGCGGTTCAAGGATGCAGTCACGATCCGGCGGCGCGGATTGACCTACCTAATCTCGGTTGCGGCAACCTCCGAAGACCCCGGCCGTGCGGCGGAACTGGCCAATGCGATGGCCGGAAGCTACATCCGGCAACAGGTTCAGGCGAAGATCGCGGGGTCGCTGGCCGCCCGCGACGCCCTGCAGGAGCAGATCGCCGCCGCACGCGATGCGCTGTCCCAGACCGAGGCGGCGTTCGAGGTCTTTGTCGACAGCAACATTGCACGGATCGAGGCCGAAACCGGCCGCAGCGATATTGCCGGACTGCACAGCGATCTGGCCGGGCTACGTCAGGATCTCCGGACCCAGATGTCACGGCGCGCCAGCCTGCAATCTCTGGTGCAGACGCAGAACTGGCAAGACCTCAGCGCCCTGCTTGGGGATCGGGCGCTGGTGCAGATCGAAGCCGAACGAGAGGCCCTGATCGACCGTCTTGCGGGTCTGCCCGCCGACAATCTTGGCGCGGCGGATCTGCGGTCCGAGCTTGCAGCGCTGGAGGGCCGGATAGAGACCCGGTCAGCCGCCGCACTGGATCTTCTGAGTGGCGAGATCGGCGTGCTTGATCGCGTTGCTGCCCAGACCCGTGCGGATCTGCGCGAACGACTGTTACAAACCGACCTGTCGCCCGATCTGCTGGCCGAGATCTATACCGTTCAGCAAGAGGCCGGTATCGCGCGGACCCAGTATCAGACGCTGCTGTCGCGGCTGCGCGATGTCGAAGCGCAGGCGCGGATGCAACTGGCCGAGGCGCGGATCGTCTCGCCAGCCCTTGCCCCGGCCACGACGAGTTTCCCGAACAAGGCGCTTGTGATGCTGGCGGCCCTTGGCCTGGCGACGGGCCTAGGGGTCAGTACTGCCTTTCTGAAGGAATACTACATCGGCGGCGTCACCTCGGACGTGCAGTTGACCGACCTTATCGGTGCGGTCACTGCCGCGGCGATCCCCTACACACCGGAACGCAATGAGGGCCGCCTGAGCATCGCCGAGCGTATTGTCGATGCGCCGCTGTCGGTCTATTCGGAATCGGTGCGCAAGCTGCGCGCCGCTGTAGATCAGGCCTTCCGCGCCACCACGACACCGGGGACGATCGCGCGAGGACGGATCATTTTGGTCAGTTCGGCGCAAGCCGGAGAGGGCAAGACCACGACCGCGCTGGCGCTGGCACGGACTTACGCGCTGGCCGGCAAGCGGACGCTGTTGATCGATGCCGACCTGCGCAAACCTGCGGTCCACCGCCAGCTAGGGTTCGCCCCGGATATCGGCTTCCTCGATTATCTGCTCAACCCTGCTGACGCCGAGATCTCTGGCAGTTTCTATGCCCGCGATCCGGCCAGCCCGCTGGCGCTGATCATGGGCGCCGGACGCAGTGATATCCCGACCGATCAACTGCTGAATTCCAGCACGTTCGAGGCGCTTCTGGATCAGGCCCGCGATGTCTATGACATCGTGATCATCGACTCGCCGCCGCTTCTGCCGATCGTCGATACCCGCTACATCGCGCACAATGCTGACGCGGTGGTGATGGTGGTGCGGTGGGCCGCAACCAGCCAGAGCGATCTGCGCGCCGCCGTGGAGCCGCTGCGCGCCGCCATGCGGCCCGAGGCGGCGCTGATCCCGGTTCTGAACCAGCAGCGGGCAGAACCGCTGTCGGCGAAATACGATCCTTATGGCGACGGTTACTCGGCGGCGATCTGAGCCGCTGCTATGGCCTGTCCGAAGAACAAAGTCTCGTAGCTGGCCAGAACATCGGCCCAGCGGAACTCTCGCGCGTGGCGCTGGCGCGCGCCCATCCGGGCCGTGAAGTGGATCAGATCATTGGTCGCGAAAGCGCGGATATGCCCGGCGCAGCTTTCGCGGTCGGTGAAGTAGCGCTGATCCTTGCCCGCCGTCCAGCGGTTGAACGGGTTGTCATGGGCGATCACGGCATTGCCTGCCCCGAGCGCCTCGACGAGCGACGGGTTGGTGCCGCCCACCTGATGCCCGTGCATGTAGCCACGGGCATGGAACCGCAAAGAGCGCACGACCTCTTCATCGTAGATCGCGCCGGGATAAAGCGTGCGGTTGCCGCCGGCCGCCCGGACCTTGCGGTGATAGGCGTTGGCCGGGTCAAGCCGCCCCAGAACCGCCAGATCCGTGGAGGTTTCCGCCGCACGATGCGCCTCGACGATTTCGAGTATCGAGTTTTCCGGCTCGATCCGGGCGATGGAAACAAAGTAGCGCCCCGGCGTCAGGCCGAGTTCGCGCACCGGCTGGTCTGATGCCGCGCCGATGATGTCAGAGCCATAAGGGATCATGATCGCCCGATTGCGGCAGCGCTTTTCGACATGGCGCGCAATCTCGGGATGGTCGGCGATCGGGGCCGTCGCCATATTCGAGCCGATGACCTCGTTGAGAAACAGCCACAGCTTGGCCGGTTTCGACCATTTCTTCCGCTTCCACTCGATTCCGTCCATGTTCATGAACACCTGCCGCCCCTTCAGCCGCTGCAGGACGTTGAAAATCGCCGTGTTATAGCCCAGCACCAGATCGCTGCCCGGCTGTTTCAGCACATGCCGGGCGCAGGCCAGATCGAACTGCATCGTGCCCGCCACGCCGCCGCGTTTGGGGCAGAAATGCACCCGGTGAATGCCGTGCCAGCTATCCTCGCGCCCCACCTCGTCGGCGGGATCGTCGGACTGGCAGTAGACCGTCACCGACACGCCGCGCGAGATCAGATAAAGCGCCAGCCGTTCGGCAAAGGTCTCGAACCCGCCATGCGCGGCAGGGATACCGCGGGTGCCGAGGATATTCAGATGGGGTCTGGCCTGCATGATGCGTCTCCGGCGCTGCCTTGGCGGCCGTACCCGAAACGGGTTAAGGCGACCTGTCGCATTCATCTAAAATCCGAACGACTTAACGGCGGGTTAACCAAACTCGCTTTAGCTGGCGGCAGGGATCGGTGCCCCGGCTGGCCGGGAGCAAGCGACAAGAGGGTGCGCGATGAACATGCGACGCCAGGCACAGGCAACCTTCGCGACCAAGGTCGCGGCCGCCGCGACAAGCTATGGCTTCGCGATCCTTCTGGCGCGGGTGATGACAGTCGAAGGCTTCGGCCAGGTCGCCTTCTTCCTGAACGCGGCATTACTCTTATCGGTGCTGGGTGCCTGCGGCCAGCAGATCGCGATGGTCCGCTTCGTGCCGCCGCTTCTGGCATGGGGTGACCGCAGGCGCGCGCTGCCGGATTTCGTGGGGTTGGCCTATTGCAAGGCAATCCTCGGCGCGGTGCTGCTTTACGGGGCGGCGATCGCATTGGCGCTGTGCGGCCTCCTGCCCGGCCTCGACCCGGTTCTGGCGGCAATCGGCTTTGCGCTGATCCCGGCGATGGGCTGGATCGACATCCAGTCGCATTTCGCCCGCGGTTTTCAGCGCCTGCCGCTGTCGATGATCCCGAAAGAGATCCTGTGGCGCGGCATCTCGGCGATCCTGATCCTGGGCATCGTCCTGATCACGGGCCGGACCCGGCTGGACGCGCCGGGGGTGCTCGCCGTGCTGCTTGCGGTGCTTCTGCTGGTCGCGCTGGCGCAGGGTGCGGTCCTGCAACGCCTGACCGGTTTCCGCCCGCGTTTCCGCCGGGACTGCGGGCGCGCGGAAACCGCCGAGTGGCAGTCCACCACGGTGCCGTTCTGGATCACCTCGGTGTCGAATGTCTTCCTAACCAATGCCGATGTGATGGCTGTGGCGCTGCTGATCGGCCCGGGCGAGGCCGGGATCTATTTCGCAGCCAACAGGCTGGCGCAGCTTCTGGCCTTCTTCGTGATCAGCCAGAACATCGTGATCGGCCCGCAACTGGCGCAGGCCTGGGCGTCGGGCGACCGAGGCCCCGTGGCCGCGATCCTGCGGCGCACGACGCGCGCCACGACGCTGCCGACGATCGCGCTTGGGGCGGCGATGCTCGCGGGTGCGCCATGGCTCCTGGGGCTTTTCGGGCCGGAATTCGGCGCGGCCGCACCCGCGTTGCAGGTGTTGATAATGGCCAGTGTTGTGAATGCCGCCACCGGCCCGGCCGAAATCGCGCTGAACATGTGCGGCCATGACCGCTCGGCGATGCGTGTCAGCGCTGTCAATCTCGGACTCGCCATGGTGGCGCTGGGTCTGGGGGCATCGCTTGGCGGCAGTTTTGGCGTCGCCCTGGCAGTGCTGGCAGCGACAGTGGTGCGCAAGGCGATGTATTGGTCGGCTCTGCGCCGGATCATGGGACTGCGCAGCGATGTTTTCGCGCCCGAGCCGCAACTGGCACGAGCCTGACTTGGCCATGACCCTTGCGGCATCGGCAACACTTGCCCCCCTCAGCCCGGCCCGCGTGGTGATCGCGCTTGTCGGCCTGCGTTGGCTGGCCGGTATCGCCGACAATTTCGGCGCACGGGCGGCGTCAGAAGCGGCAGCCGTGGTAACCTTGGCGGTCCTGGAGCTGCTGTTCCTGAACCGGATGCAACTGGCACGCGACGCAGCACTCCTCGTCGCAGGTCTGCTGGCCTGGCTGTTCACCGCTGCGCTTTCGGCGCTGGCCACGGACATGCCACAACCGGTCGAGGCAATTGCTCTCGTCTCTCTTTTGTTGCTCTACGCCCTTTTCGCCAATGCCGCGTTCAGCCATTTGCGCGGCCCCGCCGCGCTTGCTGCGGTTCGCCGCCTGCTGGCGGGCTTCGTCATCCTCGGCGCGGCCCTGTCACTTTGGCAGGTCATCGGCGGCAGCGGCTTCGTCGACCCCGGCAAGCCCGGCGTGATCCGCGCCTTCGGCAGTGATGTGCATCCGGTTTCTTTCTCTATCCAGATCCTTGCGGCAGTTCTGGCGTTGGAGGTGATCCGGCTGAAAACCGGGGCGCGTGTCTCGGTCGCGCATGTGGCGCTGCTGACACTGGGCGCGGTCGCACTCTACTTGACCTTCGCTCGTACTGCCTGGGTGATGGCGCTGCTGGTTGTGGCACTAACACTCTGGCAGCGCGGCAGTGCTGCGCAAAGGTTGGGGCTAGCAGCGCTTGCCCTACCGCTGGGGCTTGCCGGACTGGCGCTTTCCGATCGCTTTGCCGATCTGGCCAGCCTGCCCGCCTTCTGGCAGAATTTCTCTTTCGCCGAGACCGTTTTCGACTATCGCTTCATCGACAATTCAGTCAGCTGGCGGATCGTCAACTGGTCCTACGGGCTGCAACAGGCGATGCAGCAACCGATCCTCGGGTTCGGCCCTGGCCAGTCGGCCCATGCCAGCCAGTTCAGCCTGGAGATGCACAACCTGTTGCTGGAAGGCTTTTTCGAGGGCGGTTTCCTCGGCCTTTCCGCCCTTTTGATCACGCTGGCAGGGTTGCTTCAGACTCATCGGCGACTGCCCGCAGAGTCCGCGGCAGACCGGCGGGCCCGCATGCTTGCGAATGGTTTCGGGCTGGCCTTGCTGCTGGCCGTGCTGTTCTCGACCAGCCTCGTCGATCAGTTGATGACGGTCTTCATGTACCTGATGCTGCTGGCGGTCTGCGGAACACCGGCCGAGGTGCGGCAGCCGGAGGACAAGCCTAGCTGGCTGCCGCCCGAATCGCCCTGATATTGACACCGTAAGGGGCAGGATCGCTAACCGAGCCGCCCTTGAAGACCGCCGACCCCGCCACCAGCACATCAGCCCCAGCCGAGACAACCAGCGGCGCGGTGGTAGGATCGACGCCGCCGTCGATCTCGATATGCACGGGCCGGTCGCCGATCATCGCGCGGATGTCGCGGACCTTCTCGACGCAGGAATGGATGAATTTCTGCCCGCCGAAACCGGGATTGACCGTCATCACGCAAACAAGGTCCATCATATCGAGCAAAGGTTCCAGCACACTAGCGGGAGTGCCGGGATTAAGCGCCAGCCCCGCCTTCACGCCCGCCCCGCGTATCGCCTGCAAGGTGCGGTGGATATGCGGCCCGGCTTCGACATGGGCGGTCAGGATATCGGCGCCGGCTTCGGCGAAGGCCTCGATATACGGATCGACCGGGGCGATCATCAGATGCACGTCCATAACCGTCTTGATATGTGGCCGGATCGCCTTGCATGTCGCGGGGCCGAAGGTGATGTTCGGCACGAAATGCCCGTCCATCACATCGACATGGATCCAGTCGGCGCCTTCGGCCTCGACGGCCTGAATCTCCTGCCCGAAGTCGGCAAAGTCGGCGGACAGGATCGACGGGGCGATCTTGATGGAACGGTCGAATGTCATGGGCGATTCCCTTGCTGCTAATTCGTCTCTAGCGCGGATCGCCCCCCCCGTCACGGGGGCGCATAGCGGCAATGCGCCGCTGCGTCGCGGCATGGATGTTCCTTGCCCCCGCAGCATGGTATTTATTCGCCATGAAAACTACGCGCCTTCTTTCCAGCGACATCTTCCAACCGGGCGCGTCGGTACATTTCACCCGTGCAGTGCTGTCGAAAAAACCGATCCGCGCTGTGCATGACCACGACTATTACGAGGTATTCTGGCTGCATCACGGCCGCGCCCGCCACCAATTCAGCGCTGAACGAGAGGTGTTGACCGAAGGCGACATGGTCTTCATCCGTCCAAGCGACGCCCATGCCTTGCAGGGAATGGGCGAGGAAACCCATCTGGTCAATGTGGCCTTCCCCGCGCCGCTGATCGACGCTGTCGCCAAGCGGCACGATCTGGAAGGGCGCTTCTTCTGGTCCGCCACAACAGAGCCGGTGAAGGTGCATCGCGACATCCGACAACTGGCAGAACTTTCGCGGGCAGCGCTCAGGCTGGAAAACAGCGTCCGCTCGGCGCTGGCGGCAGAGGCGTTCCTGCTGCCGATCCTTGACAATCTGCAAGGCCGTAGCGTGCCGGTTTCGCCGACTGTGCCCGTCTGGCTGGCCGAGGCCTGCGCCGCCGCGCATGAACCGCCCGTCTTCCGCGACGGATCGGCGGGGCTGGTCCGTGTGGCGGACCGTGCCCATGCGCATGTCAGCCGGATGATGCAGCGTTATTTCAATGAGACCCCCTCGGACTACGTGAACCGTATCCGGATGGAGCATGCCGCGGTGGCACTGACTGGCACATCCGATCCGATCGCCGAGATCGCGGCGGAATGCGGCCTGCCCAATCTGTCACATTTTCACCGCCTCTTCCGCGGCCAGCACGGCGTGCCGCCAGCCGAGTATCGCCGCAAGTTCCAGAAGAACGTCATTCAGCCGATTTGACCATTTGGTAAAATCTTGCCAAGCGCCCCAGCCCGTGCGACGATAAGACTTCGTCTCAGGGAGGTCAGCGTGACCGACACAACCACCCGCCTTGAAACTGCCACGACGCAGCTTCCGCAGATCCTTGAGGCCCGCAATCCGGGGATGGATCTGGACATGGAATGGGTCGCCTCGGTGCAGGCCAACACCTCGGCGATCGAACGCCGCGCCGCGACATTGCCGGGGCGACGCTCGGTGAAGAAGGAATACCAGGCCGCGTGGCTCTTGAAGGCGATCACCTTGATCGACCTGACCACCTTGGCAGGCGACGATACCCCGGGCCGGGTGCAGCGGCTCTGCGCCAAGGCGGCGAACCCGGTGCGGCAGGAGATTCTGGACGCTCTGGGCATGGGCCCGATCCATACCGGGGCGGTCTGCGTCTATCACGACATGATCGAAACCGCCGTGAACGCGCTTCGCGGCACCGGCATTCCGGTGGCGGCTGTATCCACCGGCTTTCCAGCCGGTCTCTCGCCATTCCATCTGCGCGTCGCCGAGATCGGCGAAAGCGTGAAGGCCGGGGCGGCAGAGATCGACATCGTGATTTCCCGCCGCCACGTACTGACGGGAAACTGGCAGGCACTTTACGACGAGATGAAGGAGTTCCGCGCCGCCTGCGGGGACGCCCATGTAAAGGCGATCCTGGCGACCGGAGAGTTGCAAACGTTGCGCAACGTGGCCCGCGCCAGCTACGTCTGCATGATGGCAGGCGCCGATTTTATCAAGACCTCGACCGGCAAGGAAAGTGTCAACGCCACCCTGCCGGTTTCCCTTACCATGATCCGCGCGATCCGCGACTATCACCAGCGCACCGGAATCCGCGTCGGCTACAAACCCGCAGGCGGGATATCGAAGGCCAAGGATGCTTTGGTCTACCTCGCGCTGATCAAGGACGAGTTGGGCGACCGCTGGCTGCAGCCCGATCTGTTCCGCTTCGGCGCGTCATCGCTTCTGGGCGACATTGAACGCCAACTGGAACACTACGTGACTGGCCGATACTCGGCGTCTTACCGGCATCCGCTGGCCTGAGGGGCGGGCGCGGGATTTGGATATTTTTGGAAAGATGAAGCCATGAACGTCTCGGAAATCTTTGAAACGATGGATTATGGCCCGGCCCCGGAAAGTGCTGTCGAGGCGATGGCATGGCTGGACGCACGCGGGCGGAAGATGGGGCTGTTCATCGACGGCGGCTTCACCAAACCCGGCAAAGGGTTCGACAGCCGTAACCCGGCGAATGGCGATTTGCTGGCGGCGGTAACGCAGGCGACGAAAAAGGATGTCGACAAAGCCGTCGCTGCGGCCCGCAAGGCGCAAGGCAAATGGGCCAAGCTCTCGGGACACGCCCGCGCCAAATATCTCTATGCGTTGGCGCGGCTTGTGCAGAAAAATTCGCGGCTTTTCGCGGTTCTGGAGACCCTCGACAACGGCAAGCCGATCCGCGAGAGCCGGGACATCGACATCCCGCTTGTCGCGCGGCACTTCTACTATCACGCAGGGATGGCGCAGCTGAAGGAAGCCGAACTGCCCGAGACCGAACCGCTCGGCGTTTGCGGCCAGATCATCCCGTGGAACTTTCCGCTGCTGATGCTGTCCTGGAAGATCGCGCCCGCCATCGCGATGGGCAATACGGTGGTGCTGAAGCCTGCCGAATATACCTCGCTGACTGCCCTGCTCTTCGGTCAAATCTGTCAAGAGGCGGGGCTGCCAAAGGGTGTGATCAACATCATCACCGGCGACGGTGCCGTGGGCGAAATGATCGTGAACCACGAGGATATCGACAAGATCGCCTTTACCGGCTCGACCTCTGTCGGGCGGCGCATCCGCGAGGCGACCGCCGGATCGGGCAAATCACTGACGTTAGAGCTGGGCGGCAAATCCCCCTACATCGTCTTTGACGACGCCGATATCGATTCAGCGATCGAGGGCCTCGTCGATGCAATCTGGTTCAATCAGGGTCAGGTCTGCTGCGCCGGGTCGCGGCTTTTGGTGCAGGAAGGCATTGCCGAGCGTTTCTATGACCGCCTGCGTGCCCGGATGGACGGGCTGCGCCTTGGCGATCCGTTGGACAAATGCATCGACGTCGGCGCGATGGTCGATCCGGTGCAGTTGAACACGGTGCGCGATCTGGTCGATGCCGGGGGGCAAGAAGGCACCGTCTATCATGCCTCGACACCACTGCCCGAGGGTGGCTGCTACTACCCACCGACGCTGATCACCGGGCTGCAACAGCTCGTCGAAACTGATGCAGGAAGAGATCTTCGGGCCAGTCCTTGTCGGCACCACCTTCCGCACGCCCGCCGAGGCGGTCGAACTGGCCAACAACACGCGCTACGGGCTTGCCGCGACGCTGTGGACCGAGAATGTGAACCTCGCGCTCGACGTGGCCCCCAAGCTGGTCGCCGGCGTCGTCTGGGTCAACGCGACCAACCTTTTCGACGCCGCCGCGGGCTTTGGCGGTGTACGCGAAAGCGGCTTTGGCCGCGAAGGCGGATGGGAAGGGCTGCGCGCCTATACCAGGCCGAAAACCAGCGACCAAACCGCTGAAACAGATCGCCGCCGCCGAACGCCCCAGCCAGCGCCGAGGTCACCGGCGCTTGACCGCACCGCGAAACTCTATATCGGCGGCAAGCAGGCGCGGCCCGATGGCGGCTATTCCACGCCCGGTCTGGTCGCCCGCGCGGCAAGCTCCTTGGCCATGCCTCGCTGGCCAACCGCAAGGATATCCGCAACGCCGTCGAGGCGGCGCAGGCCGCAAAGGGCTGGTCGAAAACCACCGGCCACCTGCGCGCTCAGATCCTCTATTACATCGCCGAGAACCTCTCGGCCCGCGCAGTGAATTCGCCGACCGGCTGCACGACCTGACCGGCATCCATGCGAAGAACGCCACGGCAGAAGTCGAAGCCTCAATCTCGCGGCTGTTCACCTATGCCGCCTGGGCCGACAAGCTCGACGGCGCGGCCAAAGACGTGCCGATCCGTGGCATAGCCTTGGCGATGAACGAACCCGTCGGCGTGATCGGGCAGTTCTGCCCGGATGACGCGCCGCTTCTCGGCCTGATCTCTTGCGTCGCGCCGGCCATCGCGATGGGCAACCGGGTGGTGACGGTGGCCTCGGAACCCTATCCGCTGGCCGCCACCGATTTCTATCAAGTGCTGGAAACCTCGGACCTGCCGGGTGGTGTCGTCAACATCCTGACCGGCAGCCATGCGGAACTCGCCCCGCAACTCGCGGGCCATATGGATGTCGATGCGGTCTGGAGCTTCTCCTCCTCCGACCTCTCGGCCACCATCGAGAAGGAATCCGCACGCAACCTCAAGCGCACATGGGTCAACCACGGCCGCGCGCGCGACTGGATGGGCCCGGCGGGCGAGGGTCGCACCTTCCTCAACCATGCCGTCGAGACCAAGACGATCTGGGTGCCCTACGGCGAATAAGGCTCCGCTGCGTCGCGGTGGCGTCTTGTTCCGCGGCGGGTTGGGCTGACCGTTATTTCCCCCTCGTCCGGCGCCCAAGACGGTGATGGTAAGGCAGAGCCAAGGCCCAAGGCGGCTCTGCGGAACGGACCCGACATTCGAAGAAGGTAGCGCAACGACCGCTCTTGACGCGTCGTGACCAGACCGCTTGCAGGTGCCTAACTGTTCCCTTCAACCCGCAACCGCCATTGCTCGGCGTAATTGCCCAGTTGCGCCGCATTTCGTGGAGCATTCTCCCTATCGGGTCGCACCAAGCCCTGGCCGTGGCCGAAAAGCAGTGCCGCTCCGATGCTGGTGCCGGTGGCTGATTGACTTCGGCTGACAGAACGGCCCGTCGCGGCGGCAAGCATTTCTACATACAGCGAATTCCGGGCGAAGGGTCCTTCGATGATTGTCGGGCCATTTGCGCCTGTCAGCCGAAGGCAGGTTTCGGTCATCAGCGCGAGGTAGAATGACAGCGCGGCGAACCGCAGACCCGACCCTTCCGGCGGCTCTGCGCCGGTCCAGCGCATCGGAGACCCTTGAAACGGACCCGGTGGCGGCGGCAACCGACGGCAGCAGCATGAGTTGATCCCGCAACACCTTTGCGATGTCGGCATCCGACACGACCAGCGGGCGCCCGCGCTGAATCAGCTCAAACTCTCGCCCGCCCATGAACCGGGCAGACGGCACAGCCTGCCCCAGCGCGTTCACGTTCAGGAGCGTATCGCGTGCCGGATCAAGCGGTGGATCATCGCCACCCATCGTCATCACGATGACCCAAGTTCCGGTCGAGACCACCGAGAACGGGCCGCCTCTGTGTCAGGAGATGTGGATAGAGCGAAGCGTTGGAATCATGAATGCCGCACAGCGACCGGCGTTTTGGTCGACAGTCCGGTTGCATCGGCAATCGGCAGGCAGGACTCGGCCGAGCACATCGCCGGACTTGCGAGCCGGCGCGATCTTGTCCGCGATATCCAAGCGTTTCGACAAGCTCGGAAAACCTGCCCTCGCGCGGGTACCACAGGTCGGTGTGGCAGCCGATGGATGTAACGTCGCGTCGCCAAGACACCGGTCAGACGGTGCCCCCAGTATTGCGGATAGGTCGACTACATGCGCCGTGCGCGCTTGCAGGCCGGGATCAGTCTGGAACTGCCAATGCAATTGCGCGCCGACGTTCAGCCCATTCGCAAGGCGGGGGGACCCGGTTACAGCAAACGGCGGACGTATCGCTGTCATAGACCTCAGCAACGGTTGCTGGGCCGTCATGTTCGTAATCGAGGATCGGCGCGGCCAGATCTCCATTTGCGTCCAGCAGTGCGATGCTCGCCCCGTGGGTGGTGACAGAGATTGCATCAACCCCGTGCTCGACGATGAAACTGCGCCAACCCGTCCAACAAGAATGCCCAGTGCCCTTCGGTGTCGAAATGCGGCCAGGGTGGGCCGGGTTGCACCAGATTGGGGCGAGTGAGGACGGCAATCTCGGTCAGCGTAGCCAGATCCACCAGCGCCAGCTTGGCATTGGTCTTGCCGATGTCGATGACGGCGATGTGGCGCGCGGTGGTCATGCCAAGTGGAACAGCCGCGGCAGCGTCACCGCGACCGGGGCGTTGTCCGGCCCGGTTTCCATGATGTCGGCCATATGTGCCCACCACTTCTGCATCACCGAGTGATCCGGCAGAGCATCCATCCCGTGATCTTCCGGGCGCAAGAGCACCCCGATCAGCAGGTCGGTTTCGTCGTCCAGATGGATGCTGTAGTCGCTAACACCGGCCTTGTGCAGCAGGTCCACTAGCTCTGGCCAGATCGCATCATGGCGGCGGCGATATTCGTCGGCCTGACCGGGGTTGAGTCGCATTCGGAAAACGTAGCGCTCTGTCATCGTGTGCGCCGCCTTTGCACCGCCATCGCCCAAAGGCGCGGCAGGGCGATCACCCCGATCAGCAGCAGGCCGATAAAGATCGACATAACGATCCCCGGCACGTTCAGCAGCCCCAGGCCAAAAGTCACCAGCCCCATCACGAAGGCTGCGATCACCACGCCGGGGATGGACCCGGACCCGCCGAGGATGTTGACGCCGCCCAGAACGACCATGGTGACCACCTCAAGCTCCATCCCCTGCGCGATGCTGGGCCGAGTCGAGCCGAGCCGCGAGGTCAGACAGATCGCCGCCACGCCCGACATCAGGCCGGTCAGCAGAAACAGAATGAACTTGACCCGGCTCACCCGGATCCCGCTGAACAATGCGCCGGTTGCGTTGTTGCCGATGGCATAGACCGCGCGTCCGAAATTGGTCTTGTGCAGAAGGATGCCGTAGATCACGGCGATCAGCACGAACAGCGCCATTTCGACGGTGAACACCCACCAGACATAGCCTTGCCCAAACCAGGCGAAGCTGGCCGGGTAGCCGCGAAAAGCGTCGTCCCCCAGAATGATGTAGCTGATACCGCGAAACAGGCTCATCGTGCCGATGGTCACGACGATGGATGGCAGACCAAGAACGGTGACGAACAAGCCGTTGAACGCGCCGCAAAGCAGGCCGACCACCAGACCGATCACCACGAGTCTCTGGCGTTCCTGCGCCATGCTGAACCGCAAGCCCCATCGCCGTGCTGGCCAGCGCGATGATCGAGGCCACCGACAGGTCGATCTCGCCCGAGATGATCAATAGCGCCATCGCAAACGCAATCATCGCTTTTTCGGTGAAGTTGAACGTCGCGTCGCTGAGGTTCCAGGCGTTCAGGAAGTACGGCGAGGCAAAGCTGTTCAGCACGAAGATGCCCACCGCCACCACCAGTAGCAGCGCCTCCCAACTGCGCAGGATCCGCTGCGCACGGCTGGTCAGCCGGTCAGGCACGTGGCGGGTCTGCAAGCTTGCATCGCTCATGATGTGACCTCGGCTGATTTCAGGATGATGCGGCCCTTGGCGCGTCCCGCACGGGCGTTGAATGCCACCGCGATCAGGATCGCGCCGCCAGAGATTGCCAATTGCCAGAACGGAGAGATGTTGACGACCGGCAGAGCGTTCTTGACGACGCCAAGAAACAGCGCGCCCAGAACCGCGCCGCCGACCGATCCGACGCCGCCGGCGATGGAAATGCCGCCGATCACGCAGGCCGCCACGACCTCAAGCTCGAACCCGCCGGCAATATCGACGTAGGCGACCGCATAACGGGCCACCCAAAGGTAACCGGTCAGCCCGGCCAGAGCGCCCGACAGGACGAAGGCCAGAAACTGCGTCCGGCCGACGTCGATACCGGTATAGACCGCGGCATGCGGGTTGCCACCGACCGCAAAGATCGACCGGCCCAGCGATGTCCGGGCCATCATCACGCCGAAGACCGCGATGGTCAGTGATCGCGACCCAAGACAGCACCGGCAGGCCCAGAATGGCCGTGCGCGGAAACCCGGTAAACGCGGCGCTCATCTCGTGCGCATTGACCCATTTGCCGTCGGAAATCAGGAAGATGATACCGCGGAAGATCGTCATCGTGCCAAGAGTCACCACGATGGGCGGGATCGACAGTTTCCACACCAGCAGACCGTTGATCGCCCCCATCGCCGCACCGAGCAGTAATCGCAATGGCGATGATGACCGGGATCGGCAGGCCCGGGCATCGCCACGTTCAGCATCGCCACGGCCATGCCGGTCAGCGCCAGATTGGCCGCCACCGACAGATCGATGCACCGGGTCAGAATGACCACCATCTGCCCCAGCGCCAGAATGATCAGCGGTGCTGTGTCGTTGAACACATTGGCCAGATTGGTCGGCGCGACAAAGCCGGAAAACCGCGACGCAATCAGCGCCAGCAGCAGCAGAATCGCGCCCGCCAAGAAGGTCTCACGCACGGGGATCAGCCGGGACAGCATGGCTTACGCCTCCTCCAGTATCGGGGCGGCACCGATGCCCGCCGCATGACGCACCAGGGTTTCCGGGGTCAGGTCGTCCCCCTCCAGCTCTGCCGCGATCCGCCCGTCGCGCATCACGATCACCCGGTCGGACATGCCGATCACCTCGGGAATTTCAGAGCTGACCATGATGACCGACAGCCCTTGAGCGGCCAGTTCGGCCATGAAGTCATGAACCGCGGCCTTCGATCCAATGTCGATGCCCTTCGTCGGCTCGTCCAGGATGATGACCTGCGGTTGGGTCGCGAGCCACTTGGCGATCACAACCTTCTGCTGGTTGCCGCCCGACAGGTTGCCGACGTCCTGATCCAGCGACGCCGCCCGCAGGTCGAGCCGCTGGGAATACTCCCGCGCCAGCTTGAATTCCTCGGCAAGCCGCAGGAACCCCGACCGCGATGTGCGCCCGAGATCGACGGCAGCGTGATGTTCTGGAAAATCGGCAGTCCGATGATCGCGCCCTGCTTGCCGCGATCTTCGGGCACATAGACGATGCCCGCTGCCACCGCATCGGCGGGCGAGCGGATCACCTGCACCTTGCCGTTGATCCGGCAGACCCCGCTTGACGGCTTGGGTGATGCCGAACAGCGCCTGCATGAATTCCGATCGACCGGCGCCGACAAGACCATAGAACCCGAGGATTTCGCCCCGTCGTAAGCTAAAGCTGATGTCGGCAAATTCCGTTGGATGGCTGTAGCCTTCGACCTCGACCACCACCTCAGCCACATTGGCTGCACGGTCGGGAAAGATCTGATCGACAGTACGCCCGACCATCAGTTGCACCAACGCGTCCTCGTCGATGTCGGCGATCAGGCCATCCCCCACAAACGCCCCGTCACGGAACACCGTATAGCGGTCGGCGATGCGGAAAATCTCGTCGAACTTGTGGCTGATGAACAGGATCGCCTTGCCCTGCGCCTTCAGCGTCTCGACCAGCTCGTAAAGCTCGTCGATCTCCTTGTGCGACAGCGCGGCGGTCGGTTCGTCCATGATCACCACGCGGGCATCGACAGACAAGGCGCGCGCAATGGCGACAAGGTGCTTGTTGGCGATGCCGAGGTCGCGCAACTGGGTGTGCGGATCGAACGGCGCGCCGATGTCGCGCAGCAATTCGCCGGCGGCGCGCATGCATCTCGGCCTGGTCGATCAGGCCGAACCGGGTGCGTGGCGCATGACCGATAAAGATGTTCTCGGCCACCGACAGTTCATCAAACAGCACCGTTTCCTGATGGATCGCGGTGATGCCCGCGTCGGCGGCGTCATTGGGCGCTGGCGAATGTCACGGCGTGTGCCGTCGATGCGGATCGTGCCGCCATCGGGGCGGTAGATGCCGGTGAGGATTTTCACCGTCGTGGATTTGCCAGCGCCGTTTTCACCAACAAGCGCCGTCACCTGACCCGGATAAAGGTCCAGCCGGACGTTATCCAGCGCCTTGACGCCGGGAAAGATCTTGGTGATCGCGTCCATCGACACGACGGGCGATTGGCGACGCTGCGCGTCATTTCGGTTACGCTTTCAGGATTGGGGTCGGGACGAATTCGGCCCGGCGCAACTGCGCGCCGGGCCAGATCTGGGAGCAGCCTCAGAAGATCGACTTGAACTCGTCGATGTTGCTGGCGTCGTAGATGAACGGATCAGCCATCGCGCCTTCGTTGTTGTCGTCCAGCGTCAGCGCTGCCCATGCGGCCCATCGGGATTTCGGCGCCCGGCTCGGCGTCGACGCCGTTCGTGGCTCAGCTCATAGGCCAGCATCGTCGCGGAATAGCCCAGATCGATCGGGTTCCAGATCGCAAAGGACTGCGACGCACCGGATTCGATCGCGCCCGCCATTTCGGACGGCAGGCCCAGACCGGTCACGTTCACTTCGCCGACCTTTGCCGGCATCGACCACCGCCTGCGCGGCGGCCACGATGCCCACCGATGTCGGCGCGATGATCGCGTCAAGATCGGGGTAGGACTGCATCAGGCCGGTGGCCTCGCGGTAGGATTTGTCGGCAAGGTCATCGCCATAGACCGTCGCCACGACCTCGATGCCGGGATAGTTGCCCATCACCTTGTTCATCTCGTCGATCCAGATGTTCTGGTTTGTCGAGGTGGTGGTGGCCGACAGCAGCGCGACCTGCCCGCCATCGGGCAGATGATCTGCGGCCAGCTTGATGATCATGTTGCCGATCAGCGGGTTGGAAGACGGATTGAGGTGCAACTGGCGGCCCTCGGCGTGCCACGCCACTGTCCCAGCTGATCACGGTGATGCCGCGATCCATCGCCTTTTTCAGCGCGGGCACCAGAGCGTCGGTGTCATTGGCCGAAATTGCAATCGCATCGACATTCTGCGCGATCAGCGCGTTGATCACCTCGATCTGGCCTTCGGCGGTGGTGTCGGTCGGGCCGGTATAGATGATCTCGACATTGCCAAGCTCTGCCGCGGCCTCTTCGGCGCCTTTTGCGGCGGCCTCAAAGAAGCCGATGCCAAGCGCTTTGACGACAAGCGCGATGCGCACATCGTCCTGTGCCACGGCTGGGGTCGCCAACATCGCGGCTGCCAGTGCGGCCGATGCGATGCAGTTTCTTCAATACACTCATGGTTTCCTCCCTGGAGTGGTTGCAATCAGGGCTGGCTAGTGACGCCACCCCCTCTTTCTGCGCCGCGCCGACAGGCACGACGATCAGCGTCACATCCGCCGCCTCAAGCATCGCCGCCGTGCGGTCATCGATGCCTTCGTCGGTGATGATCGTGTCGATCCGGTCCAGCGGGCACAGCACAAGGCTGGACCGGTTGGCGAATTTCGTGCTGTCCACCAGAACGATCAAGTTCATCGGCCTGCCCGATCAGCTTCTGTCTCGGCCTGGATCAGCAGCGGATCCTGCTCCATCAAGCCCAGCGGCCCGATGCCCTGCGCGCCCATGAACATGCGCCGCGCATAGAAATTGCGCGTCACGTCATTGTCGAAGGGCGACAGGATGATGTTCTGTTCGCGGTAGATCATGCCGCCCGACAGCATCACCGTGTTGCGGGTGTTCTTCAGCAGATGTTCGGCGATCGGAAACGAGTTGGTGAAGACCTGCATCCGACGCGTTGCAAGCGGATGCACCATCTGGAACGTCGTGGTGCCGCCATTGATGATGATCGGCTCGCCATCGTCGCAAAGCTCGACGGCGGCGGCAGCGATCGCCTGCTTTTCAGCGATGTTCATCGTCTCGTTGACGGAAAACGGACGTCCGGCCAGCCCGACAAACGGCGTCGGTCGCAAGCGCTTCGGCACCGCCGCGCACGCGGCGCAGGCGCTTCTGCTCGTCCAGCGTATTGATGTCACGACGAATCGTCGCCTCTGATGCGCCGGTCAGCGCACACAGGTCAACGACCGTCACCAAGGGGCGGTCCTGCACGGCGGACAGAATAATCCTGTGTCGGTCTTTCTCGTGCATGTTCCTCCGCCCTTGTCGATTGACCTAAGGTGAGGCGAGTTGCGACATTATGTCAATCATTATTTGTCATATTCAATCATGCTGCAGTGCAGCATGATCGATTATGATCATTAATGATTGACATTGCGTTGCGCCGCACGTCAGCTTTCGGCAGCAACAGATAGCGCCCAGCCGCGCCCATGATGGAGACACCGATGAGCAAATCCGCCAGACCCTCAACGCCTTGAAAACAAATGGGACAGCCGCCCGCGCCAATGGGATGAGCGAGCCGGAAAAGCTGCTCTATCGGTCGAACCTTCTGGGATCTGACAAGCGAATCACGAATTACGGCGGTGGCAACACATCGGCCAAAGTCATGCAGACCGACCCGCTGACCGGCGAGATGGTCGAAGTCCTGTGGGTCAAGGGATCGGGCGGGGATGTCGGATCGATCAAGATGGACGGGTTTTCGACGCTGTATATGGACAAGCTGAACGCGCTGAAGGGCCTCTATCGCGGCGTCGAGTTCGAGGATGAGATGGTCGGCTACCTGCCGCATTGCACCTTCAACCTGAACCCGCGCGCCGCCAGCATCGACACGCCGCTGCACGCCTATGTCCCCGCCAAGCATGTCGACCACATGCACCCGGACGCAATCATCGCGATCGCAGCGGCCAAGGACAGCAAGGCGCTGACGCGAGCAGATCTTCGGTGACAGCATCGGCTGGCTGCCGTGGAAGAAGCCGGGCTACGAACTGGGCCTCTGGCTGTCGGATTTCTGCGCGAAGAACCCCGATGCCAAGGGCGTCGTGCTGGAAAGCCACGGGCTGTTCACCTGGGCCGACGACGCGCAGGAGTGCTATGAACTGACGCTGTCGATCATCCAGAAGGCGATCGACTGGTTCGCGGACCAGACCGCGGGCAAGAACGGCTTTTGGCGGCGCCAGGCATCAAAGCCTGCCCGCCGATCAGCGCCGCGCCACGGCAGCCCGCCTGATGCCTGCGATCCGTGGCATGGTGTCGGGGCAACAGCACATGGTCGGCCATTTCACCGACAGCGATGCGGTGCTGGAATTCGTGAATGCCAAGGATATGGAGCGTCTCGCGGCCCTCGGCACCTCGTGTCCCGATCACTTCCTGCGCACGAAAATCCGCCCCTTGGTCGTCGATTTCGACCCGGCCAAGCCCAATGTCGACGCGACACTGGCCGGGCTGGCTGACGCCGTTGCAGCCTACCGCGCCGATTACGCGGCCTATTATGATCGCTGCAAGCACGATGACAGCCCCGCGATTCGCGATCCCAACGCGGTGGTCTACCTGATCCCCGGCGTTGGCATGATCACCTTTGCCAAGGACAAGGCGACGGCGCGGATATCGGGCGAGTTCTACGTCAACGCGATCAACGTGATGCGCGGCGCTGATGCGGTGTCCAAGTATCAGGGCCTGCCAGAGCAGGAGGCGTTCGACATCGAGTACTGGCTGCTGGAAGAGGCAAAGCTGCAACGGATGCCCAGGCCCAAATCGCTGGCCGGGCGCGTCGCACTTGTGACCGGCGGTGCCGGCGGCATCGGCTCTGCCACGGCAGAGCGTTACCTGCGCGAAGGGGCCTGCGTGATGCTGGCCGATATCGACGAAGCGGCCTTGGCCGAAACAGCGGCCAATCTTGCGGGGCGCTATTCGGCGGACATGGTGCGCGTCGTCAACATGGACGTCACGAACGAGGCCGCGGTCGTCGCCGCCTTTTCCGAGGTCGCGGCCGAGTTTGGCGGCCTGGACATCCTGGTTTCGAATGCAGGCATCGCCAGTTCCGCGCCCGTTGACGAAACCAGCCTCGACCTTTGGAACAAGAACATGTCGATCCTGTCCACCGGGTATTTCCTGGTCAGCCGCGAGGCGTTCAAGGTCATGATGACGCAGAAGCATGGGCGGCGCGGTCGTCTTCGTCGCCTCCAAGAACGGGTCTGGCGGCCTCGCCCAACGCATCCGCCTATTGCACGGCCAAGGCGTCGGAAATCCATCTGGCCCGCTGCCTTGCCCTGGAAGGCGCGCCGCACGGCATTCGTGTGAACGTGGTGAACCCGGATGCGGTTCTGAAAGGCTCAAAGATCTGGTCCGGCGACTGGCTCAAGGAACGCGCGGACACATACGGCAAGGACAAGGAAGGACTGGAAGAGCATTACCGCGAGCGGTCTTTGCTGAAACGATCGGTGCTGCCAGAGGATATCGCCGAGGCTGCGTATTTCCTGGCTGCCGACCTGTCTGCCAAATCGACCGGCAACATCATCAATGTGGATGCTGGCAACGTGCAGGCCTTCACGCGCTAGGGGGCGTTACCATGATCGACACCGATATCATCACGCAGCACAATGAACGTGCCAGCGACCGCCTGCGCGCCGACTACGACGCGCTTGGCGAACACCTGGACCGGCGTGGCATCGATATTGCCCGGATCAAGGACAAGGTCGTCCGCTACGGTGTTGCCCTGCCAAGCTGGGGCGTCGGCACAGGCGGCACACGCTTTGCCCGGTTTCCCGGTGCCGGAGAGCCGCGCGGCATTTTCGACAAGCTCGACGATTGCGGCGTGATTCAGCAACTGACACGCGCCACGCCTTCGGTTTCGTTGCATATCCCGTGGGACAATGCGCCTGCCGCCGATCTCAATGCCAAAGCGCAAGAGGTCGGGCTGACCTTTGACGCGATGAACTCAAACACCTTTCAGGACCAGCCGCAGCAGCGTCAAAGCTACAAGTTCGGGTCATTGTCACATACCGACGCGGCAACCCGGCAGCAGGCGATCGACCACAACATCGCCTGCATCGAACTGGGCCAGAAGATCGGGTCAAAAGCCCTGACGATATGGGTCGGCGACGGTTCGAACTTTCCCGGCCAGACCAACTTCACCCGCCAATTCGAGCGCTATCTTGAGGCCGCAAGGCAAGTCTATGCCGCTCTGCCAGGCGATTGGACCTTGTTGACCGAACACAAGATGTACGAGCCGGCGTTCTATTCGACCGTCGTGCAGGATTGGGGCACCAACCTGCTGATCGCGCAGCAATTGGGCGATCAGGCGAAATGCCTTGTCGATCTGGGCCACCATGCGCCCAATGTGAATATCGAAATGATCGTCGCCCGTCTGACCCAGTTCGGCAAGCTGGGCGGCTTTCATTTCAACGACAGCAAATATGGTGACGACGATCTGGATACCGGCAGTATCGACCCCTACCGGCTGTTTCTGGTGTTCAACGAACTGGTCGAGGCCGAGGCCGATCCTGATTTCAACCCGATGCACATGCTCGACCAAAGCCACAACGTGACGGACCCGATCGAGAGTCTGATGGTCTCGGCAACCGAGGTGCAGCGCGCTTATGCACAGGCGCTTCTGGTTGATCGCGCCGCACTGGCCGGGTTCCAGGAGGATAATGACGCGCTGATGGCCACAACAACGCTGAAGCATGGGTTTCGCACCGATGTCGAACCCATCCTCGCGATGGCCCGACTGGAATCCGGAGGGGCGATTGATCCTGTTGGTGCCTACCGGGCGTCCAACTATCGCGCGAAGGTTGCAGGCGAACGTCCAGCCTCGTCTGGCGGCGGCGGCGGCATAGTCTGACGCGCGTCAAAGCCGGATTGACCGAAACCCGGACTCGATCCTGTTTGTCGGGGATGCCGAATTCGGAGTTGGCACAGGCGGCTCCAATCAAACCGCGACCGAAGACTTCGCCGACGGTCATGTGAGCCGACTTGTATAACCGGTTTCGGCGCCGTGCGTTCAATCCACTCCTAGCAGCAGATCGTCAGCTGGGCCTCTCGCCGGGCCTACGCACCCACAACGAAAAAGGGCCCCGGATGGGGCCCCTTTCCTTATTCCGGATGACCGGGCAGCTTACATCATGCCGCCCATGCCGCCCATGCCGCCCATGTCGGGCATACCGCCGCCACCGGCGCCTTCTTTGGCCGGCTTGTCGGCGACCATGGCCTCGGTGGTGACCAGAAGACCGGCGATCGACGCTGCATCCTCAAGTGCTGTGCGCACAACCTTGGCAGGGTCCAGGATACCGAATTTGAACATGTCGCCATATTCTTCGGTCTGGGCGTTGAAGCCAAAGTTCTTTTCCTTCGACTCGCGCACCTTGCCAGCCACGACAGAGCCGTCGACGCCAGCGTTCTGCGCGATCTGGCGCAACGGAGCTTCCAGAGCCTTGCGGACGATCTTGATGCCTGCGTCCTGATCGGCGTTTTCGCCTTTAAGACCGTCCAGCGCCTTGCCGGCCTGGATCAGGGCAACACCGCCACCAACGACAACACCTTCCTGCACCGCAGCACGGGTTGCGTTCAGCGCGTCATCTACACGGTCCTTGCGCTCTTTCACTTCGATCTCGGTCATGCCGCCGACCTTGATCACCGCAACACCGCCAGCCAGCTTGGCCACACGTTCCTGCAGTTTCTCTTTGTCGTAGTCGCTGGTTGTTTCCTCGATCTGCTGACGGATCTGGCTGACGCGGGCTTCGATCTCTTTCTTTTCGCCACCGCCATCGATGATGGTCGTGGTGTCTTTGGTGATCGAAACCTTCTTGGCCGAACCCAGCATGTCGATGGTGACGTTTTCCAGCTTCATGCCCAGATCTTCGGAAATCACCTGACCACCGGTCAGAATAGCGATATCCTGCAGCATCGCCTTGCGACGATCGCCAAAGCCCGGAGCCTTGACGGCAGCGATCTTCAAACCGCCGCGCAGCTTGTTAACGACCAGCGTGGCCAGGGCCTCGCCTTCAACGTCTTCCGAGATGATCAGCATCGGCTTTTGTGACTGGATCACCGATTCGAGCAACGGAACCATCGGCTGCAGCGAAGAGAGTTTCTTCTCGTGCAGCAGGATCATGCAGTCCTCAAGGTCCGCAATCATCTTGTCGGCATTGGTCACGAAGTATGGCGACAGGTAACCACGATCGAACTGCATACCTTCGACGACTTCAGTTTCGGTTTCCAGGCCCTTGTTTTCCTCGACGGTGATCACACCCTCGTTGCCAACCTTTTGCATCGCGTCGGCGATCTGACGGCCGATTTCAACCTCGCCGTTGGCAGAGATCGTGCCGACCTGCGCCACTTCGGCGCTGTCGCTGACCGGACGTGAAGCCTTCTTGATCGCTTCCACGACCTTGGTCGTTGCCAGATCGATGCCGCGCTTCAGGTCCATCGGGTTCATGCCCGCTGCAACCGACTTCATGCCTTCCTTGATGATGGCATGGGCCAGAATGGTCGCGGTGGTGGTGCCGTCGCCGGCTTCGTCATTGGTGCGCGAGGCTACTTCTTTCACCATCTGAGCGCCCATGTTCTCGAACTTGTCCTCCAGCTCGATCTCTTTTGCGACCGTCACACCGTCTTTGGTGATCCGGGGCGCGCCGAACGATTTGTCCAGCACCACGTTGCGGCCTTTCGGGCCCAGCGTGACCCTGACCGCATCGGCCAGAATGTTGACGCCGCGCAACATGCGATTGCGGGCATCGGTGTCAAATTTGACGTCCTTAGCAGCCATTTGATTGCTCCTGGTTGTCTGAATTGTGGGTTAACGGCGAGTTCAGGCGATGATGCCCAGAATGTCGCTTTCTTTCATGATCAGCAGTTCTTCACCGTCGAGGGTGATTTCGGTGCCGGACCATTTGCCGAACAGGATCTTGTCGCCCTTCTTGACGGACGGCTTGATCAGCTCGCCCGAGTCCTTACGAGCGCCTTCGCCAACGGCGATGATCTCGCCCTCGGCCGGCTTTTCTTTCGCGCTGTCGGGGATGATCAGACCGCCCTTGGTCTTCTCGTCGCTCTCGACGCGTTTGACCACTACCCGGTCATGCAATGGTTTGAATGCCATTTCTGAACGCTCCTTGGTTTGCGTTTCTTGGTTGCCCCGACCCTTGTCCGGGGCGTTAGCACTCATTGGTGGTGAGTGCTAACGAAGCGGAGATAGACACGCGGCCCCGGCCTGTCAACAGAGTCCGTGACGAAAAATCGCGCAATCGGGATATGCCCGTCCATCAAGGTTGATTTTTTCCGTTTTTTGGTTTATTCGCCGCTCACCACGCAACGAGCGATGGAGGATTCTGACATGATTCACATGATGGGCTGTCTCACCTGACGCACCTTCCGGCGCCTTTGGCCCCGGGCTGCGGAATCCGAACCTAACCACCCAAACCAAACCTACATAGCGAGTCTGCCATGACACTTGCACCTGTGGTCGTGTCGCCGTCGGCGCGCGCCAATTCCCAGGCAGAGTCCGACTTTGTCGCCTCCGTTCCCTTCAGCCGCCGCGCCCTGCGGGCCGGTACCGCGATCGCAAGCGCAATTCGCAATGCGCTGGCAATCGCACCTGCGCAGGCTTTCGTGGCCCCGCCGGTCGATGGCCAGCACGTGGCGGCGGAACCTGTCGCGGGAAGTCCGCCAGGCATTACGGGCCGGGTCCGGCGGCTAATGCAGCCCGGCTCGGGTCCGGACAATGATCTGCGGCGCAACGACCCGCCGCGGTTAATGCCCAGCGATGCCGGACGGCACGTCAACGCCATGCCAAGCCACGCGATGGCTGCAGGCGGCCGCCCGATGATCATCAAGATCCCGGGCAAATAGAGCCGCTTGACTTTTGTCGAAGCAACGCGGTTTTCAAATCAGGTCGAAAGGTTCAAAAAATCAGGGCGTCGCCGGGTTCGGCGACGCCGCTTCGGCCAAGGCTGCCTGCCCCTTGGGCGTCAAGGCATAGATGCCGGTCGAGACCCTCTCGAACCAACCATAGTGATCGTCCGCCATGATCCGTGTCGCCCGCGCAACCCCGGTCGCTTTCGCCACGGTCGCGCCCTTGCTGGCCCCGTCGCGGGCAAGACATGTCGCACAGAGTATCGCATCCTGCCTGTAGGCCGTGACCAGTCCGACCCGGGTCTGCCCACCCAGATTGGGGTCGCCGACACGGCGCTGAAACTCTCTAAGCAACCGCCCCTTGCGGATCTTCGATCTTACCGGGCGGAACGGCCCCGGATCGCAATGCACCTCGGTAAACCCGTCGCGCAGCCGGACTGTCATCAATCCCAGCCCCAACCGCCGACAGAGTCCCGTATTGTCCTGCAGTGTCTTGAAAAACCGCCGCCCCGACCCGCGCGGTACACAGATATAAACAGTGTCACTGACCGCCTTGCGCGCGATCGCCTGATGAACGAGCGACAGCGAGAACCCGGTCTTCAGTTCAACAATCACCGGCTCCTCGCTGCCCCGCATCGCCATCACATCAACCGCGCCAACTTCTGCCTTCACCTCGTAGCCCTGCGCCTCCAGAAACGTCTTGACGGCCGGGTAAAGGTCGGATTCTCGGGGCTTTGGCATCAACCTCTGACGGGGTGGCGGACATGGACAATCCGGCGCAGGCTAACTCTGCCATGGATGGGTGACAAGGCATCAGCCGCCCCCTATAACGCGGGCGAAATCGCATCAGAACGGACATGTCCATGACCATCAAAGTTCTCGGCCACAAATCCCCCGATACCGACTCGACCGGCTCGCCGATCATCTGGGCCTGGTACCTGACCGAGGTGAAAGGCCAAAAGGCAGAGGCCAAGCTTCTGGGCGAACCCAACACAGAAGCGGCTTTCATGCTCAAGCGATGGAACCTCGACAAACCAGAGATCATCTTGGATGTCTCGCCCGAGGACGATGTCGTCATCGTCGACACCAACAACATCGCAGAGCTTCCCGCCTCGATCAACGAGGCGAACGTGATCCAGGTCATCGACCATCACATGCTGCAAGGCGGCCTGAAAACCCGCACGCCCATCGACATCACGATCCGCCCGCTGGCCTGCACCGCCACCATCATGTACGACCTGATGGGCGATAAGGCCGCGCGGATGCCCGACGGGATCAGGGCAGCGATGCTTTCTTGCATCTTGTCTGACACGCTGGAATTCCGCTCCCCCACGACCACCGACCATGATCGCGCCGTGGCCGAAAACCTCGCCGCAGCTCTCGATATCTCGATCCCCGATTACGCGGCCGAGCTCTTTGCCGCCAAATCCGATGTCTCGGCCTTCTCGGATGCCGAACTTCTGCGGATGGATTCTAAAGAGTATGAAGTCGGCGGCAAGATCTTCCGCGTCTCGGTTTTGGAAACCACCTCGCCGGAGCAGATCCTCGCCCGCAAGGGTGCGCTGATGAAAGCGATGGGTCCGGTCGCCGCCGATGATGGCGCCGATCAGGTTCTGCTGTTCGTCGTCGACATCCTGAACGAAGAGGCGACGCTGCTGGTGCCTAACGATCTGGTGAAATCCATCGCGGAGAAAAGTTTCGCAACCGCGGTCAGCGGCGACACCGTCGTCCTGCCCGGCATCATGAGCCGGAAGAAGCAGATCATCCCGAATCTCAAGGTATGATGCCCGCCGAAGTTTTAACAAACACGTTAAAGAACGCGTCGATCACGGTCGGCCCGTTTCAAGCACCCGAGGAAAAGATGACCGAACTGATTGAACGCCTCTCCGAAATCTCGGACATCTACGACGCGGTCTTTTGCGATCTCTGGGGTTGCCTGCATAACGGCGTCCGACCCTTCCCCGATGCCGTCGCCGCATTGCAGCAATTCCGTGCCAGGGGCGGCGTGGTGGTTCTGCTGACCAACGCGCCACGTCCGAAGGCCTCGGTGGTCAGCCAACTCGACAAGATCGGCGTCCCGCATGATGCCTATGACGAGGTCGTGTCGTCCGGCGATGCCTCGCAATACGGGATGCTATCAGGCCTGGCGGGCACCAAGGTCTATCATCTCGGACCGGAAAAAGACGAGAGTTTCTTCACCGATCTGCCCACAGATGTGGACGAGAAAGAGATCACCCGCGTCCCCTTGGAACAGGCCGAGGGGATCATCTGTACCGGCCTTTTCGACGACCATACCGAAACGCCCCAGGATTACCGCGCCACCCTACTATACGCCAAGCAGAAGGGCATGAAACTGCTCTGCACCAACCCAGATATCGTTGTAGATATGGGAGAAAACCGGATCTACTGCGCCGGCGCCATAGCCGCGCTCTATACTCAGATGGGCGGCGAGAGCCTTTATTTCGGTAAGCCACATCCGCCGATCTACGACCTTGCCCGCCGCCGGTTGTCCGCTTTCAAGCGGGTGCCCGATGACCGGATTCTGGCAATTGGCGACGGCATCCATACCGATGTGCAAGGCGGTCTGGCCGAAGGTTTCGACACGCTGTTCATCACCGGCGGCCTTGCGGCAGAAGAGTTCGGGCCTGATCCCGCGAACCCCGATCCATTGCTGGTGCAGCAGTGGTTTGCGGCCCATCAGATTCCCGCCACGGCGGCAATACCCTACCTTCGCTAACAATCCGCCTCGCAACAAAGTTACATTTTTTAGGCCAATTTAGAAAATTAATTACCCGACAGATTGCGTTTCGCGCTGTGCGCCGATATGCTGCACCGCAACAAAACGCGAAGGATTCGGAGCGATGCTGGACAACATGCCCCGCGGAACCATCTGTATCGAGGATTTGGAAATCGGTATGCGCCGCCACCTCCGCAAGCAGGTAACCGACCGAGATATAGAGCTTTTTTCAGAAATCAGCACCGACCGCAATCCCGTCCATCTCGATGACGATTACGCTCAGGATACGATATTCGAAGGCCGCATCGCTCACGGCATGCTGACCGCCGGGCTGATCTCTGCCGTGATCGGCGAACAGCTTCCCGGTCATGGCACTGTCTATCTTGGGCAAACCCTGAAATTCATGGCCCCGGTCCGCCCCGGCGACGTGGTCTTTGCCGAGGTCGAGGTCACTGCCATCGACCATTCCCGCCGCCGAGTGACCCTTGATTGTCACTGCGCGGTCGGCGATACGGTCGTGCTGAAGGGCGAAGCGATGGTACTGGCGCCCAGCCGTAAATTCGACTGACGCGGGATGGGCCCGCACGGGGCTTGATGCGTATACTAACCTTCTGGGATGGTTTGAAAAAAGAGGATCGAGGGGCCAGCGCCGCGATCGGCAATTTTGACGGCGTTCACCTCGGCCATCAGGCCGTTATCGACATCGCGCGCACAGAAGCGCAGCGCCTGAACGCCCCCCTTGGCATCCTGACCTTCGAACCGCATCCCCGCGAATTCTTCGCGCCCGAGGCGCCTGCTTTTCGCCTGATGAATGCAGAAACCCGCGCCAACCGGCTTGAGAAACTAGGCGTCGAGCGCCTCTATCAGCTGCCCTTTGACGCAGTTCTAGCCGGGCTGACACCCGAACGTTTCGCCCGCGATGTGGTCGTCGCAGGGCTGGGCCTGCGCCACGTGGTGGTCGGCACCGATTTCCAATTCGGCAAGGATCGAGCGGGTCGCGCGGACGATCTGAAATCCTTCGGCAAATCAATGGGTTTCGGCGTCACGATCGCCGAACTTGTAGCCGTCGCCAAGGGCGAGGTCTCCAGCACCAGTATCCGTCATGCGCTGGCCGAAGGCCGCCCCGCCGATGCCGCCAAGATGCTCGGCCACTGGCACCGGATCGACGGCGAGGTCTTCGGCGGCGACAAGCGCGGCCGCGAACTGGGCTATCCCACCGCCAATATGTCCATCAACCGCCTGCACCCGCCGAAATTCGGCATCTACGCGGTCAAGGTCGATGTCTTGACCGGCCCTCATCGGGGAAGCTATGACGGCGCCGCCTCGGTCGGGGTGCGCCCGATGTTCGGAGACAACAAACCAAATCTGGAGACCTTCATCTTCGACTTTGAAGGCGATCTTTATGGAGAGCACCTTTCGGTCGCCTTCGTCGAATACCTCCGCCCAGAGGCCAAATTCGACGGTCTGGAAGCGCTGGTGGCCCAGATGGACGACGATTGCGCCCGCGCCCGCAACATCCTTGCCGCCGTCTGAGCTCTTTTCATTCCATGAACCCAAGCTAGGCTGCCGAGTATGAGCGATCCAGTCAACCGCAACGGCCTGCGCCCTAACTACTGGGAAAAGGTGCCGCTTCAGAAGATGAACGCCCACGAATGGGAGGCGCTTTGCGATGGCTGTGGCAAGTGCTGCCTGAACAAGATCGAAGATGAGGACACTGGCGAGGTGTTTCTGACGCGGATCGCATGCCGGCTGCTCGACGATGCCAGTTGCCGCTGCGGCCAGTATGATATTCGCAAGCAGATCGTGCCGGAATGCATCGTTCTAACGCCCGGAAACATTGAGAAAAACGCCTACTGGATGCCACAAACCTGCGCGTACCGCCTACTCTGGGAGGGTAAGCGACTCTATGACTGGCATCCGCTGATCTCTGGCGATCCAGCGTCGGTGCACCGGGCAGGTGTCTCGGTTCAGGGCCTCACTGTGCCGGAGTTCGAGATCGACGAAGACGACTGGGAAGACCATATCATCGAGGAGCCGGTCCCGTGAACTTTGCCTCTGACAATACATCTCCTGCGCATCCGAAGGTGATCGAGGCGATCACGAAAGCGAACGAGGGCAATGCGCGTTCCTATGGCGACGACCCGATCATGGACCGGGTGCGTGCGCGGGTCCGCGAACTGTTCGAGGCACCGGAAGCGGCGATCTATCTTGTGGCCACCGGAACGGCCGCGAACGCCTTAATCCTTGCGACCTTCGTCGATCCCTGGGAAGCCGTCTATTGCCATCGCAACTCTCATATCGAAGAGGATGAATGTGGCGCCCCGGAGTTTTACACTGGCGGCTCAAAGCTGGTGCTTGTCGATGGCGGTCATGCGCGGATGACACCCGACGGCTTGCAGCGCGCCATCGCTCATACCGGGCATTCCGGCGTTCATAATGTCCAAAGAGGTATGGTCTCGCTGACAAATGCCACAGAATGCGGCGCGGTTTATGACCCGGCCCAGATCGCTGAACTGGCGGGCATTGCCAGAACATACGATCTGCCTGTCCATATGGATGGTGCCCGCTTTGCCAATGCCATCGTCGCGGCGGGATGCAGCGCGGCAGAAATGACTTGGAGGGCGGGTGTCGACGCGCTGTCCTTTGGTGGCACCAAGAACGGGCTGATGGGCGTGGAAGGCGTCGTCATCTTCGACCCAAAGAAGGCGTGGGAGTTCGAGTTGCGGCGCAAACGGGGCGGCCACCTATTTTCCAAGCACCGTTATCTTTCGGCCCAGATGGCAGCCTATCTGGATGACGACCTTTGGCGCGAAATGGCGACAGCCGCGAACGCGGCTGCCAAACGTTTGTCAGAGGGCATTCGGCAGATCGAAGGCGCATCGCTCGTCCATCCGACCGAGGCCAACGGTGTTTTCGCAAGCTGGCCCCGTGCCGGACATCGCCGAGCACACGAGGCGGGTGCCGAGTACTATTTCTGGCCATCACACCAGTCGCTCGAGGGCCCCGATGAAGAAGCCCTGCCGGCCCGCCTTATGTGCAACTGGTCGACGACCGAGACAGATGTGGACCGGTTCCTGGAGCTTATTCGCGGATAGGGCAGAGCTTTAGAAATTCGGCGATCCGATCTGCCGCGGGGCCGGGATGGGTGATGGGCAGCATGTGCCCGGCACCCTCGATCCAGTGCCGCTCTGCACCGGGAATGCGGTTCTGCAATTCCGTGCAAACCGCCGACATGATTGCCGGTGAACGCGTGCCGTCGAGGATCAGGACGGGCAGGTTCAGGTCGGGTAGCCGATCTATCAGGCCAGCTCTGTCGCGATAGATCTGATGTTCGATATTGAGCAGTTGTCCGATCCGCGCGACGGCATAACGGCGTTGATTCTCTGGCAGATCCTCCCAGGGTGTACCGACGCCCCAATTGCCCAGGAATCGGCGGGCAGCCGTCTGTGGCTCACCGCTGTCCAATGCCGCAATGACCTTGTTGTATTCTGAATGATGCTCAGCGATCCCAGGGGCGTCCAGCCCACGGACGATTGCGAAGAACACCGGCTCGATCATCGTCAGGCTGCGCACCTTCATTGGTTGCTCGATTGCCAGCCGCAACCCGACCGTCGCGCCGAAGGAGTGGCCGATCAGGTCGGCTTCACCTTCGATAAGATCGGCCGCCATGGCCACGGTAACGGCCTGATAGTCGCCGCGCTCGTCCCAATCGCCGCTGCGGCCATGGCCGGGAACGTCGAAGGCTGTCATTCTGAGGCACGGCGCGAGCCGCTTCTCGACGCCCTTCCAGGCACCTTGATGCGCAAGCGAGCAATGGATCAGAACTGCGTCGCGCTCGCCCTCGCCGCGTACCGTCCAGTGGGTCGGAAAACCGCCCCGCTCAGCTGTTGGCATCAGATCTTGCCGGAAAGATGCATGTCCAGATCTTCCAGCCGGTCCTGGCCCCAGAAGCGCTCATCGGTATCGGTGATGTAGAATGGCGCGCCGAATGCGCCTCGGTTCACCGCCTCTTCCAGATTGGCGGCATAGGTTTCGGCCCCGGCCAGCAAGCCCTTGTCGGCCAGCGAAGGATCGAAACCGGAAGCCGACAGGCATTCGCGAATCACGTCATCTTCAGCGATATTGCGGTCTTCGGCCCAGCAAGCGCGGGTCAACCCGTGCACCAAAGCACCAAGGTCGCCGCCGCCAGCCGATTGCGCGGCAATGACGGCGTAAGAGGACGGCGCAGGATTGGTCGGCCAATGCGCAGGCTTCAGGTTGATCGGCAACCCCGTCTTGGCCGATTGTCGCCGAAGTTCTTGCAAGCGGTATTCCTGCCGCGACGGGTGGCGATCTTTTGGGGGGATGCCGCCGGTACGAGAGAACAGCGCAATGACATCCAGCGGCTTGTAATTGATTGAGAGCCCATGCTTGGCCGCAATCTCCTCTAACCGGGTTCCAGCTAGGTAGGTATAGGGCGAAACTGTCGCAAAAAAGTAATTGATATGGGCCATTTGCCACGTCTCCCGTTCCCGTTGTTTGCAAGACCGTAACGGGGTGGTAAGCGGTGTCAACGCCGCGATTCCATTACCAAACGCGCCAAGGGAAACAGCTGCCATGCCCTCAATCGAAGAACCGAAACTCATTTCGGGAAATGCCAACCGCACCCTTGCCAAGGCTGTTGCCCGACGAATGTCGATGCATCGCGGTGGCAAGATCGGGTTGGTCGATGCACGTGTCGAGCGGTTCAACGATCAGGAGATTTTCGTCGAGGTTTACGAGAATGTGCGCGGCGAGGATATGTTCATCATCCAGCCGACATCAAACCCCGCGAACGATAACCTGATGGAGCTGCTGATTATTTCTGACGCATTGCGTCGATCCTCGGCGGCGCGGATTACCGCAGTGATTCCGTATTTCGGCTATGCGCGGCAAGACCGCCGCACCAAGGCGCGCACACCGATCTCGGCCAAGCTGGTCGCCAATCTGATCGCCGAAGCCGGGATCGAACGGGTGCTGACGATGGATCTGCATGCCGCCCAGATCCAGGGGTTTTTCGATATTCCGGTGGACAACCTTTATGCCTCTCCGGTCTTCGCCCTGGACATAGAGCACAACCTCAAGGCGCAGAAAGAAGAAGTGATGGTGGTCTCACCCGATGTCGGCGGTGTCGCGCGCGCGCGCGAATTGGCGCAGCGGATCGGCAGCCCTCTGGCCATTGTCGACAAGCGTCGCGAGAAGCCGGGTGAGATTGCCGAAATGACCGTTATCGGGGATGTGAAGGGCAAGTGCTGCATCATTGTCGATGACATCTGTGATACGGCAGGCACGCTATGCAAAGCCGCCGAAGTGCTGATGGAGAATGGCGCAAAAGAAGTACATTCGTACATCACCCACGGCGTCCTGTCGGGTCCGGCGGTCGAGCGGATCACCAATTCCGTCATGAAGAACCTGGTGATAACGGATTCGATCGAAGCGACGCCCGAGGTCAGGAATGCCAAGAACATCCGCATCGTCCCAACCGCGCCGATGTTTGCCCAAGCGATCATGAATATCTGGAACGGCACATCCGTTTCATCGCTTTTCGACCACGAGACGCTTGGACCGATCTATGAAGGCATGTATTCCAGCTAGCGACTAAACGACGTCCCAGTCCTCGTCATCGCGCAACTCTCCGATCGACATCCAGTCGGCCCGGACGCGGGCAACACGGGTATCGCCCCAGGTTCGGAACACGATCGAAAAGCCTTGCGCCGTCACGTCCTCGGCCTGGATATCGGCGCGCTGGTTGGTCTTTTGATCCATGTCCCACATCGACATCGAGACATGCATGATGGGCTCTGACAGATAGTCCTGCGTGAACCGGATTTTCTTACGCATCGCTCGCGGCCCGTTACCGGTCCACATCTCACCGCCATCCTCGAAGTCCGAGAACAACACGACAGATCCCTGATCAATTCCAATGATATGACTTCTAAGACGCCGCATGGCCCCACTCGTACACTGATCCAGTCATAGACCGACGATTTGCGTCGCTGCAAATGGAAAAGGCCCCGCAAACATATGCGAGGCCCCTTGGTTTGATTGCTCGAACATCAGCCGTCAGGCCATCAGGTCCAGCATATGAACAAGATCGGCAACGAAACGATCCGCCATGTCACGCTCGGGGCCCGATTGCTGTTCGCGATGTTGCTCGGCCTCGCTCAGCAATGCTTGCAGGGCTTCCTTGGACGCGCCTTCGCGGTTGAACGCCTTTTCTGCCAGCACAGAAACGCTGGAGGCTGTGACTTCGGCGAAACCACCAACCACCAGATACTCCTCTGCATTGCCGTCACTCATGACCCGCAGAAAGCCAGGACGCAGCGTTGTGATCGTCGGCGCGTGATCGGGCATTGCGGTCAGATCACCCTCTGCGCCGGGGATCTGCACCGCGGTCGCCTGAACCGAGGATAACCTCCGCTCAGGGGAAACCAGATCGAATTGCATCGTATCGGCCATGTCGGCTCCTTACGCGGCTGCTGCCAGACGTTCTGCCTTGGCAATCACTTCGTCGATGTCGCCGACCATGTAGAAGGCGGCCTCGGGCAGGTGATCATATTCGCCGGCAACCACGGCCTTGAAGGACGCGATGGTTTTTTCCAGCGGCACCTGAACACCGTCAGAACCGGTGAACACCTTGGCCACGTCGAATGGCTGCGACAGGAAGCGTTCGATCTTGCGAGCACGTGCCACGGCAAGTTTGTCGTCTTCGCTCAGTTCGTCCATGCCGAGAATGGCGATGATATCCTGCAACGACTTGTACCGCTGAAGAACCTGCTGCACGTCCGTGGCGACCTTGTAGTGTTCGTCACCAATGATCAGCGGATCAAGCAAACGAGAGGTCGAACCAAGCGGGTCCACAGCCGGGTAGATGCCCTTTTCGGAAATCGCCCGGTCCAGAACGGTGGTCGCATCAAGGTGGGCAAACGAGGTCGCAGGTGCGGGGTCGGTAAGGTCATCCGCAGGAACATAGACGGCCTGAACGGACGTGATCGAACCCGATTTCGTCGAGGTAATCCGTTCCTGCATCGCACCCATATCGGTGGCCAGCGTCGGCTGATAGCCCACGGCAGAGGGGATACGGCCCAGAAGTGCCGAAACCTCGGAACCCGCTTGGGTAAAGCGGAAGATATTATCGACGAAGAACAGCACGTCGGCGCCGGTTTCATCGCGGAACTGCTCGGCCAGTGTAAGGCCGGACAGCGCAACGCGCATCCGCGCTCCGGGAGGCTCGTTCATCTGACCGTAGACCAGCGCGATCTTCGATTCCGACAGGTTATCGGGAACGATAACACCGGATTCGATCATCTCGTGGTAAAGGTCGTTGCCTTCACGGGTCCGCTCTCCAACACCGGCGAATACCGACACACCAGAGTGAACCTTGGCGATGTTGTTGATTAGTTCCATGATCAGAACGGTCTTGCCTACACCGGCACCACCGAAGAGGCCAATTTTTCCGCCCTTGGTGTAAGGGGCCAGAAGGTCGATGACCTTGATGCCCGTAACCAGAATTTCAGAAGCGGTCGACTGATCGGCAAATGCAGGCGCTGGCTGGTGGATTGCCCGTCTCTGTTTTGCATTCACCGGGCCCTTTTCGTCGACCGGCTCGCCGATGACGTTCAGGATGCGGCCAAGCGTTTCGCTGCCAACGGGCATCGAGATTGGCTCGCCCAGGTCGGTCACTTTCTCGCCGCGCACGAGGCCTTCGGTAGCATCCATCGCAACGGTGCGGACGGTATTCTCGCCCAGATGCTGCGCCACTTCCAGAACCAGCCGACGGCCGTTATTCGTCGTTTCCAGAGCGTTTAGAATTTCGGGAAGGTTATCCTCGAACTGAACGTCCACAACGGCACCGATCACCTGAGTGATTTTGCCGACCGCTTTCGCTTTTGCCATGTCGTTTCTCCGGTTTCTTTAGAGCGCCTCGGCGCCCGAGATAATTTCGATAAGCTCGTTGGTGATCGCGGCCTGGCGCGAGCGGTTGTACTGGATCGACAGCTTGTCGATCATTTCGCCGGCATTGCGGGTCGCGTTGTCCATCGCCGCCATCCGCGCGCCCTGCTCGGACGCACCGTTTTCCAGCAGCGCCGAGAAGATTTGCGTGGCGACACCGCGCGGCAGCAGATCGGCCAGGATCTCTTCCTCGCTCGGCTCGTAGTCATAGATCGTGGCCGCATCGCCGTCACCCTGCTCTTCGAATTTCGCAGGAATGATCTGCTGTTCGGTCGGGATTTGGCTGATCACGGACTGGAATCGGCTGAAAAAGATCGTCGCGACGTCGAATTCTTCACCCTCGAACCGGGACAGGATGTCCTTCGCTATGCCTTGCGCGTCTGGGTAGCTAAGCCGCTTGACTGCGGACAGATCGACATGCCCGACCAGCAAGCTGCCAAAATCGCGGCGCAACTGATCGCGGCCCTTCTTGCCGACGGTCAGAATCTTGATCGTCTTGCCCTTGCGTTGCAGCTCCAGAACCTTCGCCTTCGCCAGCTTCACGATTGAAGAGTTGAAACCACCGCACAGCCCGCGTTCCGCCGTCATCACCACCAGTAGATGGGTCTGATCATTGCCGGTGCCGCTAAGCAGTTTCGGCGCGCTTTCCGATCCAGCCGCCGCCGCCGACAGCCCGGCCATCACGGCGTTAAACCGTTCAGTATAGGGCCGCGAGGCCTCGGCAGCCTCTTGCGCGCGGCGCAGTTTCGCCGCGGCAACCATCTGCATGGCCTTGGTGATCTTCCGCGTCGATTTGACGCTTTCGATCCGGTTTTTCAGGTCCTTTAGGCTAGGCATGTCCCTGTCCTTTCGGCCCTATCAGGCGAAGTCTGCTGCGAATTCGTCGATCGCGGCCTTGATCTTGTCTTCGGCTTCGCCTTTGACCTTGGGATCCTCTTTGGTGATGTAGTCCAACAGATCCTGATGCTTGCCGCGCAGGTGGTTCAGCAGACCGGATTCGAAACGGCCGACCTGATTGACGGCGATCTTGTCGAGATATCCATGCGTACCGGCATAGATCACGAAAACAATCTCAGCGTTGGTCAGCGGCGAATACTGCGGCTGCTTCATCAATTCGGTCAGACGCGCACCACGGTTCAGCAAACGCTGGGTCGACGCATCGAGGTCCGATCCGAACTGCGCGAACGCCGCCATTTCGCGGTACTGCGCCAGTTCCAGTTTCACCGGGCCAGCGACGGATTTCATCGCATTTGTCTGCGCCGACGACCCCACGCGGGACACCGACAGACCGGTGTTCACCGCAGGACGGATGCCCTGATAGAAAAGCTCTGTCTCCAGGAAGATCTGGCCGTCGGTGATCGAGATCACGTTGGTCGGAATAAACGCCGACACGTCACCGCCTTGGGTTTCGATTATCGGCAGTGCCGTCAGCGAGCCGCCGCCATTATCCTCGTTCAGCTTGGCCGAACGCTCCAGCAAGCGAGAGTGCAGGTAGAACACGTCACCCGGATAGGCTTCACGTCCCGGCGGACGACGCAGCAGCAGCGACATCTGGCGGTAGGATACGGCCTGTTTGGATAGGTCATCATAGATGATCAGGGCATGGCGGCCGTTGTCGCGGAAAAACTCTGCCATCGCGGTGGCGGAATAGGGTGCAAGAAACTGCATCGGCGCGGGGTCGGATGCGGTCGCGGCGACAACGATGGAATATTCCATCGCGCCAGCCTCTTCCAGCTTCTTGACCAGCTGTGCCACGGTCGACCGCTTCTGACCGATGGCGACATAGACGCAGTAAAGCTTCTTGCTTTCGTCCTTGCCAGCGGCGGCATTATAGGACTTCTGGTTCAGGATCGTGTCGAGCGCGACAGCGGATTTACCTGTCTGGCGGTCGCCGATAATCAGTTCGCGCTGGCCACGGCCAATCGGGATCATCGCATCAACGGATTTAAGGCCGGTCGCCATCGGCTCGTGCACCGATTTACGCGGGATGATGCCGGGGGCTTTCACGTCAGCGACCGAGCTGGTCTTGGTCTTGATCGGACCCTTGCCGTCAATCGGGTTGCCAAGGCCGTCCACGACCCGGCCCAAAAGCGCGTCACCGGTCGGAACCGACACGATCGAGTTGGTGCGCTTGACGGTGTCGCCTTCCTTGATGTCGCGGTCGGAGCCGAAGATCACGACACCAACGTTGTCGCTTTCCAGGTTCAGCGCCATGCCCATGATGCCGCCCGGAAACTCGACCATCTCGCCGGCCTGAACGCTGTCGAGGCCGTAGACCCGTGCGATACCGTCGCCGACCGACAAAACGCGGCCCACTTCGGCGACTTCGGCTTCTTGGCCAAAGTTCTTGATCTGCTCCTTAAGGATCGCAGAAATTTCGGCTGCCTGGATTCCCATTATCCGACCTCTTTCATTGCATTCTGGAGGTTATTGAGCTTCGAGCGGATCGAGGTGTCGATCATCTTCGAGCCCACCTGTACGACAAGACCGCCGATGAGGTTTTCATCGACGGACAGATTAATCTTCACGTCCTTGCCAACCGACGATTTCAGCGACTTGGCAAGCTTGTCCTGTTGTGCCTTGCTCAGCGACTTGGCGGCCACGACCCGTGCGGTGACCTCGCCCTTTTCGGCGGCGATCAGGCCGCGCAGAGCCTTGGCCAGTTGCGGCAGCACGAAAAGGCGGCGTTTGCTGGCCATGAGGCTAAGTGAGTTGGCCATTGTCGGCGACAGCTTCATGGCCTTGGCCAGCGCAAGGATCGCGGCGGCCTGCTGATCGCGGGTGTAGATCGGCGAGGCGATCAGCGCGTTGAAATCGGCGCTGTCCGCCAGTGCGCCTTCCAGCGCGTCCAGATCGGTTTCGATTTTCGCAATGCTCTTGCCGTCCTGGGCGAGTTCAAAGATGGCCGTGGCATAGCGCGCGGCGATGCCAGTTGAGATCGAAGCTGGTTCGGACACGTCCACCCTTCCGATGTCTTAAGCCCTGAATTGGACCACCGGAGGGCGGATCAAGGCAGCTGGGCCGCAGCCGAAGCTGGGCGTCAAAATCGGCGTGGGTGTAGCAGACGATCTTGTACCTCGCAACCGCTTTGACCCGAAAAACAATGCGCCCAACATCTAACAAAAATGGGGCTCTCTTGGGGGTGCGACCGATTGCACACATTCAGGCAACGTCAAATACGCGTTCTTTGTCCGCTGGCCATCGAATCCTGCCCGATGTTAAACCGGCTTCGCCTCTGGCTTGACGATCCCGTCAAGAACTCGCAACGGTTTGCGCACAGCCTCCGGCAACCCCGGCCGAGTCGGGGCGTGGACCCGCTTGCTGGCCTCGACAATCAGCACTCCGCCGGCAAAATAAGATGAAATCCGCCGTCCGGTCTGCTCCCAGAACGCGCCTGTCTTCAGCCAGAAACGCTTGTTGGATGGCGGCTGGAACAAAGCCGCCAAATGACGCTCTGGCAAGAAGGCGTGACTTTTCAACTGGTTTTCTAGCTGGGTCCGGCTGTAGGGGCGGCCGAAGCCGAACGGCGTCAGATCGCTGCGCGACCAAAGACCCGCACAATTCGGCACAATGACCAGCAATTTGCCGCCCGGTCCCAGGACGCGCCAACACTCTTCCAGCAGAGCGGTCGGGTTTTCGCTGGTTTCCAACCCGTGCATCAGCACCAGCTTGTCGATATGACCGGTTTCCAGCGGCCATGCGGTCTCTTCGCAGAGCACACTGACATTGGGCATTCCGGCAGGCCAGGGCATGACCCCCTGTGGGCCCGGCATCAGGCCGATCACCCTGCGGGCTTCTTTCAAATAGGGGCGCAGCAGCGGCACCGCAAAGCCAAAACCCGCAACCGTCTGGCCTTTCGCTTCGGGCCAGAACTGCACGACCTGATCCCGTATCGCACGCTGCGCCGCCCGGCCAAGGCCGGTGCGATAATAGAAGTTGCGCAGATCGACCACGTCGAGATGCATTGAAGCTTGGCCCCGTTTCGGCAATTCTGCACGAGAATAGCGAACAAGCAACGGAATGCCATGCCCCTTGAAATCGTCACGGTCCCTTGTCTGAAAGATAACTACGCGTTCCTGCTGCATTCCGACGAAACCGGAGAAACAGCCGTTATCGACGTGCCGGAAGCGGGGCCGATTCTTGGCGCCCTGTCGGATCGCGACTGGCAGCTGAGCGAAATCTGGATCACGCATCATCATTGGGATCACATTGACGGTGTGGGGGAACTGAAAGAGGCGACCGGTGCCAAGGTCTTGGGCGCAGAAGTCGACGCGCATCGCCTGCCGCCGCTTAACCACGCCGTGAAGGACGGCGAGACCTATCGCTTTGCCGGTTCGGACGTGCAAATCATGGATGTTTCGGGCCACACGGTTGGCCACATCGCCTATCACATCCCCGACGCAAAGGCCGTCTTTACCGCCGACAGCCTGATGGCGCTGGGATGTGGCCGGCTTTTTGAAGGTACAGCCGAACAGATGTGGGCGAGCCTGTCCAAGCTGGCGGCCCTGCCCCCGGAGACGCTGATCTGCTCGGGCCATGAATACACCGCGGCCAACGCAAAATTCGCCCGAACCATTGAAAGCGACAATCCCGAGCTTATCTCCCGGATCAGCGCCATCGAAAAGTCCCGCGCCGCCGGTCAACCGACCGTTCCCTCAACGCTCGCTGATGAAACAGCGACCAACCCCTTCCTTCGCGCCCATCTGCCCCATACGAAGGCAGCAATGAACATGAAGGACGCGACAGATGCCGAGGTCTTCGGTGAAATCCGTCGCCGCAAGGACGCATTCTAAACCTTTGCACGAAAAGGTCCAAATTGCGGCCCCAATTTTGATCACATTTGCTCTCAAACTGGAAATGTGGACGAAATATTAGAGAAAATGCTTGAAGCTTGGGGAATAACACCGAACTTTAAGATTATGAGGCCACGGTTGGTTCGGGGCACTCGGCCCTCTCCCGACCCAGATCAAGGAGCACATAGTCGTGCCGTCATTTTCGAACACTCTGGAAAAAGCGATCCATTCCGCGCTGGCCCTGGCAAATGCGCGACGTCATGAACTGGCGACGCTGGAACATCTGCTTCTGGCGCTGATCGAAGAACCCGACGCCGCCCGCGTGATGCAGGCCTGTTCCGTCGATCTGGAGGATCTGCGAAAAACGCTGACAGAGTTCATCGACGATGATCTCTCGACGCTCGTCACCGACATCGAGGGATCAGAAGCGGTGCCAACCGCCGCCTTCCAGCGCGTCATCCAGCGCGCAGCAATCCATGTGCAATCGTCGGGCCGTAGTGAAGTGACCGGTGCCAACGTGCTGGTTGCGATCTTTGCCGAACGCGAATCCAATGCCGCTTATTTCCTGCAGGAACAGGACATGACGCGCTATGACGCAGTGAATTACATCGCGCATGGCGTGGCCAAGGATCCCTCATTCGGCGAAAACCGCCCGATCACCGGCGCCGAGGATATGGATGCCGAGATTACCGGCGAAGACAGTGCCGAGAAGAAGGAATCGGCGCTCGCAAAATACTGCGTTGATCTGAATGCCAAGGCGCGCAAGGGCGATGTCGACCCGCTGATCGGCCGCAGCCATGAGGTTGAGCGCTGCATTCAGGTGCTTTGCCGCCGTCGCAAGAACAACCCGCTGCTGGTCGGCGATCCCGGCGTTGGCAAGACCGCCATCGCGGAAGGTCTGGCGCGCAAAATCATCAGCGGCGAAACCCCCGAAGTGTTGTCAGAGGCCACGATCTTCTCGCTCGATATGGGCGCACTTCTGGCAGGTACACGCTATCGCGGCGATTTTGAAGAGCGGCTGAAAGCGGTGGTATCAGAGCTTGAGGATCACCCGGACGCCATCCTGTTTATCGACGAGATTCACACCGTGATCGGCGCGGGTGCCACCAGCGGTGGTGCGATGGATGCCTCGAATCTGCTGAAGCCCGCTTTGCAGGGCGGCAAGCTGCGCTGCATGGGTTCGACCACCTACAAGGAATATCGCCAGCATTTCGAAAAGGATCGCGCCCTGTCGCGCCGGTTCCAGAAGATCGACGTGAACGAACCTTCGGTCGATGACACGGTTAAGATTCTGAAAGGTATCAAGCCCTATTTCGAAGAGCATCACGACGTGCGCTATACTGCAGACGCGATCAAGTCGGCGGTCGAATTGTCGGCGCGCTACATCCATGATCGCAAGCTGCCCGACAAGGCCATCGACGTGATCGACGAAGCAGGTGCTGCCCAGCATCTGGTTGCCGAATCCAAGCGTCGCAAGACCATAGGCACGAAAGAGATCGAGGCTGTGGTCGCAAAGATCGCCCGCATTCCGCCGAAAAACGTCTCGAAGGATGATGCCGAGGTTCTGAAGGATCTCGAACGCTCTTTGAAGCGGGTGGTCTTTGGTCAGGATGCCGCAATCGACGCGCTGTCGTCGGCGATCAAGCTGGCCCGCGCGGGCCTGCGTGAGCCGGAAAAGCCGATCGGAAACTACCTGTTCGCGGGCCCGACCGGCGTCGGCAAAACCGAAGTGGCCAAACAGCTCGCCGACACCCTGGGCGTGGAACTTCTGCGCTTCGATATGTCGGAATATATGGAGAAACATGCCGTAAGCCGTCTGATCGGCGCCCCTCCGGGTTATGTCGGGTTCGATCAGGGCGGCATGCTGACCGATGGCATCGACCAGCACCCGCACTGTGTATTGCTGCTCGATGAAATCGAGAAGGCGCATCCGGATGTATACAACATTCTTTTGCAGGTCATGGATCACGGCAAACTGACCGACCACAATGGCCGTCAGGTGGATTTCCGCAACGTGATCGTGATCATGACCACCAACGCGGGCGCTTCGGAACAGGCCAAGGCCGCCATCGGCTTTGGCCGCGATCGGCGCGAGGGCGAAGATACCGCCGCGATCGAGCGGACCTTCACGCCTGAATTCCGCAACCGACTGGATGCGGTGATCAGCTTTGCACCGCTGCCCAAAGAGGTGATTCTGCAAGTCGTCGAAAAGTTCGTGCTGCAACTCGAAGCGCAACTGATGGACCGCAATGTTCATATCGAACTGACCAAACCTGCGGCTGAATGGCTTGCCGACAAGGGCTATGACGACAAGATGGGCGCCCGGCCTCTGGCCCGCGTAATCCAGGAACACATCAAGAAGCCACTGGCCGAAGAGTTGCTGTTCGGCAAGCTGGCCAAGGGTGGTGTGGTCAAGGTGGGAACCAAGAACGGTGAGTTGGATCTGCGCATCGAAGAACCGCAGAACCGGCGGATCGAATTCAAAGAAAAAACCGCCGCTACTTACTGCGGACTGAATTCGGATCACGACGGATCGGAGATCAAACGGGGCATGAGAACATCATGCCCCGTTTCTTTTGGCCAATCGCCTATTCTTCGGGGATCACCCGCAGCCGCAATTCGCGCATCTGTTCGTTCATCGGTTCGCTCGGCGCACCCATCATCAGATCCTCGGCGCGCTGGTTCATCGGGAACATGATGACCTCGCGGATGTTCGCTTCATCCGCCAGAAGCATCACGATCCGGTCGATCCCGGCGGCACAGCCACCGTGTGGCGGAGCCCCGTATTTGAACGCATTCACCATGCCGCCAAAACGGTTGCGCACTTCGTCCTCGCCATAACCGGCAAGCTCAAATGCCTTGAACATGATCTCGGGCTTATGATTGCGGATCGCGCCCGAAACTAGCTCATAGCCATTGCAGGCAAGGTCGTACTGATACCCGAGTACCTGCAAAGGGTCGCCCTTCAGTGCGTCGAGCCCGCCCTGCGGCATTGAGAACGGGTTGTGGCTGAAATCGATCCGGCCTTCGTCGTCCTTCTCGTACATCGGGAAGTCGACGATCCAGGCAAAGGCGAAACGATCCTTGTCGGTCAGCCCAAGCTCCTCGCCGATTACTGTTCGCGCCCGCCCTGCGACGGCCTCGAAGCCCGAAGGTTTGCCACCCAGGAAAAATGCCGCATCCCCGACGCCCAGGCCAAGTTGCAGCCGGATCGCCTCGGTTCGCTCGGGACCGATATTCTTGGCCAGCGGCCCGGCAGCTTCGACGCCATCATCGCCATGCCGCCAGAAAATGTAGCCCATCCCCGGCAGCCCCTCTTTCTGCGCGAAGGCATTCATCCGGTCGCAGAACTTGCGCGACCCGCCGCCCTTTGCCGGAATCGCCCGAATCTCGGTACCCTCCTGCTCCAGCAATTTAGCGAAAATCGCGAAACCGGACCCGGCGAAATGCTGGGACACGACCTGCATCTTGATCGGATTGCGCAGATCCGGCTTGTCGGTGCCGTACCATAGCGCGGAGTCCTTATAGGAAATCTGCGGCCAGTGCTTGTCGACCGTGCGACCATTGCCAAATTCCTCGAATACCTCCTCGATCACTGGCTGAATGGTGTTCAACACATCATCCTGCGTGACAAAGGACATCTCGATGTCGAGCTGATAGAAATCGGTCGGGCTGCGATCGGCGCGCGGATCTTCGTCGCGGAAACAGGGCGCGATCTGGAAGTACTTGTCGAAGCCCGAGACCATGATCAACTGTTTGAACTGCTGCGGCGCCTGCGGCAGCGCGTAGAACTTGCCCGGATGCAGCCGGCTCGGTACCAGAAAGTCGCGCGCGCCTTCCGGGCTGGAGGCCGTGATGATCGGCGTCTGGAACTCGTTGAAACCCTGATCCCACATCTTCTTGCGCATGAAGGCCACGACATTTGAGCGCAGGATCATGTTCTGGTGCAGCTCTTCTCGGCGCAGGTCGAGGAATCGGTAGCGCAGCCGGGTTTCCTCTGGGTATTCCTGATCGCCGAAAACCATCAGCGGCAACTCGTCCGCCGCGCCAAGCACTTCGATCTGGCGGATGAACACCTCGATCTCGCCGGTCGGCAGCTTCGGATTGATCAATTCGGGATCGCGGGCTTTCACCTCTCCATCTATGCGGATGCACCATTCCGCGCGGACCTTCTCGACGTCGGAAAACGCGGAGCTGTCGGGATCGCACAGCACTTGCGTAATCCCGTAGTGGTCGCGCAAATCGATGAACAGAATGCCGCCATGATCGCGGATCCGGTGGACCCAGCCCGACAGGCGGACCGTCTGGCCGACATGGGATTTGTTCAACTCGGCGCAGGTCTGGCTGCGATAGGCATGCATGGCGGCCCCTTGGGAAGCGAGAATTAAGGTTCGCGCCGATACACATTGCCCCGGCGCGGAAGTCAAGGCGAGACGCGGCAGGCCATGGCTTGCCGCCATACAAGAGCCCGAACGGCATTATCTTTGCAGCCCCGGGAATTTTCGGCAGGATACAAGCGTTAACAGCGAGATGCCGATGCTTTGCGGTACTCCTTCGCGATGCAAGAACGCCGTTTTGGCGCCATTCGGGCGCCAAAGGTGGTGACAATGTGGATAGGGCTTCTTGACCGATTTCTGGACCATTTCGTCCAGATCGGCGACCTCCATGTAAAAATGCCCGATGGCAGCCAGCACCGCTACGGCAATGGTGCGCCGCCACGGATCGGCATCACGTTCCACGATCCCAGCCTTCCGGCGCGCATTATCTACAATCCCGAACTAGCGGTGGGCGAAGGCTATATGGATGGCGGCCTGACGATCGAGAGCGATGATCTGTACGGTTTTCTGACACTGGCAATCACGAATTTGAAGCGACAGCGTGCACCAAGTTGGTGGCAACGACCAATGAGCGGCCTGCGTCGTTCGCTGCGGTTGGCGCAGCAGTTTAATCCGATCGGCTGCGCGCGGGCCAAAGTTGCGCATCACTATGACCTGTCAGGCGAACTTTACGACCTTTTCCTGGACGAAGACAGGCAGTATTCGTGTGCCTATTTTAGACATCCTGACGAGACACTGGAACAGGCCCAGGCCAACAAGAAACACCATATCGCCGCCAAACTGCTGCTGAAGCCCGATCTGAGAGTGCTCGATATCGGTTGCGGCTGGGGCGGCATGGGCCTGACGCTTGCTCGTGATTATGGCGCAAGGGTCACCGGTGTGACGCTTTCACGCGAACAACATGCAGTGGCCACCGCGCGGGCCGAAAAGGAAGGCCTGTCAGATCGGGTCGGTTTCCATCTGATGGATTATCGCCATGTCAACGGTACATTCGACCGTATCATCTCAGTGGGAATGTTCGAGCATGTCGGCGCGCCGCACTATCGCGAATACTTCAACCATGTGAACAGGATGCTGAAACCGGATGGCGTCGCGCTGATCCACACGATCGGGCGTGCCGGTCCACCGGGCATCACGAACCCCTGGATTACGAAGTACATCTTCCCCGGCGGATATGTGCCGGCGATGTCTGAAACCACTGCGGCGGTTGAGAGGGAACATCTGCACACCACGGATGTCGAAGTCTGGCGCTTGCATTAAGCCGAGACTTTGAAGCGCTGGCATGACCGCTGCATCGCCAATATCGACAAGGTACGCATGTTTTACGATGATCGCTTCTGTCGAATGTGGCGGTACTATCTGATCGCGTCGGAGCTAACGTTCCGGCACCGCTATCACGTTGGTGTTCCAGTTTCAGCTTGCACATCGACAGGATGCCGTGCCGCTGACCCGCGATAATCTGTATCCGCCGAAACATGTGTCGGATATCCGCCACGCTGCCGAATAAACCCGGTACGCTACGGCCAATCGCGCTGGCGTGACGCGCGGCGACACGCCTATTCTTCGCGGCAGACGTGAAAAACAGCCGACCGGGGCGATAAAGCACCATGACGATCCATCCGATGCGCCTCGGTGTGCTTATTCTTCTGGCCGGCTTCGCGCTGTCATTTTATCGGTTCTTCCTGCCCTACTCAGGCGATCTGATGGCCACGTGGCTTGCGGGCCATTTCCTGAATGTTGGCCGCCCCGATCAGGTCTATCCTCCAATGACCGATTTCTTCATCATGCATCCGCCCTCGGAATGGCGTGCATACATGGCAGAGGCCTATGGCTACGAAGGCCCGATGTTTCCGTTCCTTTATCCGCCGCTTTGGGCAAAGGTCGCCGAACTCGCCAGCGATGTGAACTTCTGGATGATCGCAGCGGTCGCGTTGGCGCTGAACGCGGGTCTGATCATGGCATCGACATGGCTGGCTTACCGCGCCAGCCGCAGCGGTCTGCACCCTGCATTATACTTCGGCATCGTTCTATTGATCTTGCATGTAACGCATATCGGAACACTTGCGCTCTATGAAAACCAGCCGCAGATCCTTGTCAGCTTCCTTTTGATTCTTGCAGTCGAGCGCAGCCGTGCGAAAGCGCCGATCACTGCCGGCTTGGCGTTGGCGATCGCCGCGTCGATCAAGCTATACCCCGCCCTATTTGCGCTGTTCTGGTTGTTCGGCCGAAACAATCGCGCCTTCTTGGCCTTTGTAGCCTTCGGCACGGCTTTGGGTCTGGCCTCGGTCATTTGGGCTGGCTGGCCTTTGCATGCGGCCTTCCTGGACCAGATCAGGCTGATATCGCGCACGGTCCTGCTGACAGGCGTTTCCTTCAACATCGACGCGACTATCGCGCAGTTGTTCTTTCTGGATGTGCTGCAGTGGGTTCCCTCACTGGAACCGCCAACCGATTACAACGCCACGCCTGGCTGGTATGCGATGGCCAAGCCGCCGGCTTGGCGTATCTTGTCCGGTGCGATCCTGTTGTCGGTTGTGGCCCTGCTGTGTCTTGCCTTTCACCGGGCCAACGCGGCGGTTCAGGCCAGCGTTCTGTGGCCACTGGCATTGACTGCAGTTGCTCTTTTGTCGCCGTTGAGCTGGGTCTACTATTATCTGCCTGCCGCCTACTTCGCGCCGGTTCTATTAGAAAAACTCGGACCAAAACTGGGGGCAGCTATCATTGCCATCGGCTTTGGCCTCTTGAGCGCACCGATTGTGCCGCTCTATTGGGCGATAGAGGATCGGATCGGCTGGCCCCACCATCTATACCAAATCGTAGGGGTGGTGGCGCTGACTTTTCTGGCGTTCGGCTTCTTGCTGGCGCTATGGAAGGCGCCCGGCCGTGCTGAAACCGATCCAAACGCCGAAGCAGGCCTTGCACCCGACTGATCCATGCCTATAACCCCCGATAATTTGCGCACCCGCCGCCGGGCGCGCTGAAATGCGGGGAACGAGGCATGCCTAAGAGAACCGATATCAAATCAATCATGATCATCGGCGCCGGCCCCATCGTCATCGGACAGGCCTGCGAGTTCGACTATTCCGGCGCGCAAGCCTGCAAGGCGCTGCGAGAGGAAGGCTACCGCGTCATCCTGGTGAACTCCAACCCGGCCACGATCATGACCGACCCGGAACTGGCCGACGCAACCTATATCGAACCGATCACCCCAGAGGTCGTCGCCAAGATTATCGAGAAGGAACGCCCCGACGCGCTTTTGCCGACGATGGGCGGCCAGACCGGGCTGAACACCTCACTGGCGCTGGCCGATATGGGCGTTCTCGACAAGTTCAACGTCGAGTTGATCGGTGCTAACCGACAGGCCATCGAAATGGCCGAGGATCGCAAGCTGTTCCGCGAGGCGATGGACCGGATCGGGCTGGAGAATCCCAAGGCCACGATCATCAGCGCACCGAAGAAAGAGAACGGCAAATACGACCTCAAGGCCGGGGTCGCCGCCGCCATCGAGGCCATCGAATATGTCGGCCTGCCCGCCATCATCCGCCCCGCCTTCACGCTTGGCGGCACCGGCGGCGGTGTCGCCTATAACCGTGAGGATTACGAACGCATCTGCCATTCCGGGCTCGACGCCTCGCCCGTCGCCCAGATCCTGATCGACGAAAGCCTTTTGGGCTGGAAAGAATTCGAGATGGAGGTCGTGCGCGACCGTGCCGACAACGCGATCATCGTCTGCGCCATCGAAAACGTCGATCCAATGGGCGTCCATACCGGCGACTCGATCACCGTCGCCCCCGCGCTGACGCTGACCGACAAAGAATACCAGATCATGCGCAACGGCTCGCATCGCCGTTCTGCGCGAGATCGGCGTGGAAACCGGCGGCTCGAACGTGCAATGGGCGATCAATCCGGCTGATGGCCGCATGGTCGTGATCGAAATGAACCCGCGTGTCTCGCGGTCCTCGGCGCTGGCGTCAAAAGCCACCGGCTTTCCCATCGCCAAGATCGCCGCCAAGCTGGCCGTCGGCTATACGCTCGACGAGTTGGACAACGACATCACCAAGGTCACACCGGCCAGCTTCGAGCCGACCATCGACTATGTCGTCACCAAGATCCCGCGCTTCGCCTTCGAGAAATTCCCCGGCGCCGAACCCGATGCTGACCACCGCGATGAAATCGGTGGGCGAGGCGATGGCGATTGGCCGCACCTTCCACGAGATCTTGCAAAAAGCGCTGGCCTCGATGGAAACCGGCCTGACCGGGTTTGACGAAATCGAGATCCCCGGTGCGCCTGACAAGCGCCGCGATCATCAAGACGCTCTCGCGCCAAGACACCGCCGACCGGATGCGCACCATCGCACAAGCCATGCGTCACGGTTTGACCGATGAAGAGATCCATGCCGTCACCATGTTCGACCCGTGGTTCCTGGCGCGGATCCGCGAGATCATCGAAGCAGAAGAAAAGTCTGAGCAAAGACGGCTCTGCCTGTCACCGAAAACGGCCTGCGTGCGCAGTCAAAATGCTGGGCTTTACCGATGCCCGGCTCGCCAATCTGACCGGCCGCACCGAAGACAACGTCCGCCGTGCCCGCCTCAACCTCGGCGTCACCGCCGGTCTTCAAACGCATCGACACCTGCGCCGCCGAATTCGAGGCGCAGACGCCCTACATGTACTCGACCTACGAAGCCCCTGTGATGGGCGAGGTCGAATGCGAGGCCCGCCCCACGGACCGCAAGAAGGTCGTCATCCTCGGCGGCGGTCCGAACCGGATCGGTCAGGGGATCGAGTTCGACTATTGCTGTTGCCACGCCTGCTTCGCGCTGACCGATGCGGGCTATGAAACCATCATGATCAACTGCAACCCCGAAACGGTCTGCACCGACTACGACACCTCGGACCGGCTCTACTTCGAACCGCTGACCTTCGAAGCACGTCATGGAAATCCTGCGCGTCGAGCAAGACAACGGCACGCTGCACGGCGTCATCGTTCAGTTCGGCGGCCAGACCCCGCTGAAACTCGCCAACGCGCTGCAAGACGCCGGCATCCCGATCCTCGGCACCACGCCCGACGCCATCGACCTTGCCGAAGACCGCGAACGGTTCCAGCAACTGCTGGCCGAAGCTGGACCTGAAACAACCGGTCAACGGCATCGCCAGCTCCGACGAACGAGGCCATGGCAGATCGCCGAGAAGGTCGGCTATCCGCTGGTGATCCGCCCGTCCTACGTTCTGGGTGGCCGCGCGATGGAGATCGTGCGCGACGACGACCATCTGGCCCGCTACATCCGCGACGCGGTCAGTGTCTCGGGCAAGAACCCGGTGCTGCTCGACAGCTACCTGACCGACGCGATCGAGGTCGATGTCGACGCGCTTTGCGACGGCACGGACGTGCATGTCGCCGGGCATCATGGAGCATATCGAAGAGGCCGGCGTCCATTCCGGCGACAGCGCCTGTTCGCTGCCGCCCCACACGCTGTCGCCCGAAATCGTGGCCGAGATCGAATTCAGACCCGCGCCCTCGCCCTTGCGCTTGAACGTGGTCGGCCTGATGAACGTCCAGTTCGCGATCAAGGACGGCGAGATCTACCTGCTCGAAGTGAACCCGCGCGCCTCCCGCACCGTGCCCTTTGTCGCCAAGGCCACCGACTGTGCCATCGCCTCGATCGCCGCGCGGCTGATGGCGGGCGAGAAGCTCTCGGCCTTCCCGAAGGCCCAGCCGCACCAGCCGGTCGGCGATGATGTCACCATCCCGATGGGCGATCCGCATGCGCTCGCCGATTTCCGCACACCGTGGTTCAGCGTCAAAGAGGCCGTGCTGCCCTTCGCCCGCTTCCCCGGCGTCGACACGCTGCTGGGGCCAGAGATGCGCTCGACCGGCGAGGTCATGGGCTGGGACCGCACCTTCCCCCGCGCGTTCCTCAAGGCGCAGCTGGGCGCCGGGCCGTGCCTGCCGGACCAGGGTACCGTGTTCCTGTCGATCAAGGACGCCGACAAGACGCCACGAACTGATCGAGACCGCGCCGCATCCTGCTGACCCTCGGTCTGACCATCCGCGCCACCCGCGGCACCGCGGCGTTCCTCGGCCGAACACGGCTTGCCGTCAGAGGTGGTGAACAAGGCCTACGAAGGTGGCCGGACCATCGTCGACGTGATGAAGGACGGCGACATCGCGCTGGTGATGAACACCACCGAAGGCGCGCAGGCGGTCGAGGATTCACGCTCGATGCGCAACGTCGCGCTGATGGACAAGATCCCGTATTTCACAACACTGCGCTGCCAGCCATGCAGCCGCCTTGGCGATGAAAGCCAGCCGCGAAGGCGAGTTGGGGGTCAGGTCGTTGCAGGGGTGAATTGGCTTGGCGCTCTCTGGTCTGACCAATCTTTGGGGCGCTTCAGTTGCCAACACTGCTTGTCGCGGGCTTCGGCTACGAAATCCGGCGGCTCTGGCCGGGCGCAAGAGCGTCGCATGTCAATCTGAAACGGGTGTCGATCGAGAGGCCCTCTATCCGGCTTTGTCCAGCGGGATATCTTCCTGCTTCTGACCGTCGCCTTGTCGGCCAGCGTTACGGGGCGAGCGGATGAACCTCACCTCCTGCAAGTTGTCGTCGGGGCCCTCACCACTCATTGCTGAGCCCTTCGGAGACGGTGATTGCGCCGATCGGCTACCGCCGAACACGTAGCTTTCCTGGCCTAGCGAGATCGGGCCGAAGGACGCGACCTCTTTGTCGCGTGCGGGTGCGGTTCTTCCGCCGTTCCCGGTATCCTCCAGATAGGCGTCCAGCGCCTCTTCCAGTTTGGCGGACATCGCGGGCAGGCCGCTTTGCTCTGCCTTCTCGCAGAGATCCAGGACGACATCGAAAAGCCAGTCGTGGTCTTGCATGCGCCAACCCCATGTCAAATGCGTTGCTGTGCCGGTACCGGCAGAGTGGTTATAATTGGTTAACAGTCTGCTACCAACGCGAGAAGACCACATGACGCGACGTTCAGCAGTCTAGGTCGGCCCCTGCCCGTTTCATGGCGACATACCGCTGAAGAAACCGTTCAATTTCGCTGGAAACGGCGTTTCTTCGCTTGAACCGAAGGCAACCCTTACCGCGGTTCATGTCGCCCAAGAGGCTTCCGTCGGGGTCGACCTTGTCGATATCGCCGACATAGAGGCCGACAAAATGCTTCTGTGCATTCAGATGCAGAACCGGGTCCTGCGGCGGGCCGTAACCGAGCATCCGGTAGTGGATAACCTCTTCCCAGTCGGGTGCCGCGCGCCGGATCGCCTCGCGCAGTTCCAACAACCGGTCGCGCCGCCAGTCGGGGTCCAGCTGGTTCAGGTACTCTTGGGGGGTTATTGCTACATAGCTGACCATGGCTGCGTCCTTCTCAGGTCTGTCCGCCAGCGGGCATCTTGTAAGGAGCATCTTTAGGCGTCGAGGAACCTTACTCCGCCGGCACTCGAAATGTCATCGCTGCCCAAAGCGATTCCCAAACCGGTTCCGTGGCCGGATCATCGGGGTAGAGCGGCAGCATCACGACCGAATCCAGCAGATATTCGTGGCCCGGTTCTACCGGGATATCTGCGCGCCCCTCCTTGTCGGTCATCAGCGTGAAGGTGGTGACTTCTTCCGCCTGATCATGGTCAAAGACCTCGATCTGCACATTTGACCGGGGCGCCCCTTCGAACAGGACAAGTACCGGCAAACCGCCGGAAAGATCGTCAGTATAGGGATTGGCGTTGGCCACAATCTCGGTCCGCAGGCCCACGGCCCGGTCCTGCCCCTGGCCGCTTCCGACCGCGATCAGAGCCTTCGCAAAGCGTCTGTATCGCTCTTTGACGCCTTCTTGCGAAAGCCCGCGTTCTTCGTGGGTTTCCAATGTGTTGGCTAACTTCTTGTGATCTACAAAACCGACGAACTTTTCCCAGGAAGTCCAGGTCAGCAAGCTGTCGGTGGTCTCATGGACCACTACCCAAAGCCCATCTTCGGGTGCTGCCATGCTCAACGCCGGTCGGTCCCCGATTCGGCCCTCAACTGGCACCGCCATCTCACCGGAAACCAGTTCAAACCGAACGAAATTCTGAGGAATATAGCCGAAGTTCGCCCCTTTGAAGTTCTGTCCGACGCGCAAATCGGCAACGATATTCTCATCGGAGTCGATCTGATAATCCAAGGGCGAGATCCAAAACTCGTGGCCAATCGCAGGCAGCGTGCTAACTAGCAGAAAAACCAAGGTTTTGAGGGCAGGGATTTTCATGGGTCTTCACACTCCGCAAGACTACAGCAACAAGCTGGCACGGATGGCGCTGCAGTCAACCCTGTCGCTGATCACAGTGCTGTTCAGCCTGTTTGCAGCACCCGCCGACGCTCATGAAATCCGACCGGCAATCGCCAATATTGCCGTGTCGACAGAGACGGTCGACGTTTCGTTCCTGCTGTCGTTGGAACCCCTTATAGCTGGCATAGATCTGGCAGAGGTCCAGGATACCAACGCTTCCCCCCTTGCGGATCGCTACGACGCCTTGCGCGCTGAAGATCCGGCAATTCTTGAACAGAAGTTCCGCGACGCTTGGCCCGGCATTGCAGAGCAGATCCGCCTTAAAGCCGGAGGCACCAGCCTGCCTTTGTCCCTGGATAGCGTCGAGGTAACGGTGGAGCCCGACATCAGCCTGCCTCGGGAAGCCTTGCTGCGTCTTACGGCGGCGCTACCGCCTGATGACAGCGCGGTCACGCTGGGTTGGACTGCTTCATACGGTCCGCTGGTCGTGCGTCAGGTGCTGGAGGAAGGCGGCGGCTATGCCGGCTATCTGACCGGCGGCGAAGACAGTGAACCGATTCCGCGCACTGGCAGTGCGCAGCAACCCTGGCTGACGGCCTTCATCGATTATGTCGGAATTGGCTTTGAACATATCGTGCCGAAGGGCCTGGACCACATCCTGTTCGTGCTTGGCCTGTTCTTCTTTTCCCTGAATATGCGCCCGCTGCTATATCAGGTGACGGCGTTCACGGTCGCGCACACTGTCACGCTGGCGCTGGCGGTACTGGGCTACGTGCAGCTTCCGGCCAGCCTGGTAGAGCCGCTGATTGCCGCGTCGATCGTCTATGTCGCGATCGAGAATATCTTCATGTCGCAGTATCGCCCCTGGCGAACGGCCGTGGTTTTCGCCTTCGGTCTACTTCATGGGTTGGGATTTGCATCCGTGCTGGGCGACATCGGTCTGGATCCTGCACGCTTCATTACTGGCCTGATCGGCTTCAATATTGGCGTAGAGCTTGGTCAGGTTACAGTCATCGCTGCGGCGTTCGTGACCATCGGTCTGTGGTTCGGAAAGAAGGACTGGTATCGGCCTGTCATAGCAACCCCGGCCTCGGTCGCAATCGCGACTGTAGGCGCCTACTGGTTTGTAGAGCGAGTTTTCATGTAGCACTCAGGTCAGATTCATTTTCCAGATGCAGTTTTATGGTCAGCAAGATCTCTTGCATCGCGGTGGTCTCTTTGAGCAGCCTCTTGGCTTCGTTGATGGAAATTACGCCATCCTCGATAGATTGGTTATACTCCGCCATCAGCATGCCAAACCGCTGGCTAAGCGTGACCACGTTGCTGTTAACGCCGCCACCGCTCGAATTTCGCTGTGTTGCATCATAAGACAAAGTGATCTGCTGCAACTCCGCCAGCGCGCTGGTGATGTGAGGGTATTTTGAAGCGACTTCCAGCGCGGCCACCGCATCGATCGGCATGAAGCGATCCGCATGCTCGGGAGCGTCGGAATAATAGCGTCCCAGCGTCGCCTTTGATTTCCCGGTCAGGGCGCAGGCGGCTTCCAGCCCGACATCCTTGACCAGAGCCTCGGTGTGTTTCTTCAAATAATTGCCAATCACTGTCATGCACCAATCCACTTCACCGCCGACGAGGGGAATACCCCCGTCATTTTCCCATTAATGACCTGTCCGGCCCATGTCATCAATGACTTGTTCCACTTCGGTGGAACGTGTGTGTGACCGGCGGTGTTTTACGTCGGTTGCAGGTGGGGGCACGCATCGTCTAGGCGGTGTGATCCTGCAGGTCGCTGAACATCTTCCGACCTGTGGCAGTGCACGACAGAGTAACGCGTAAGAGGTCAGTTCCAACCCCTAGGGGCGCAAGCCCTGGACCTCATTGTATCAGGTAGAACGATCGGCACTGGCCTCCATCCTGCAGTTTCGTCGCTTGAACATACGCTGCGATGGCGTTGCTACATCGGCGTCATGGCCAAGCTCTATTTCCACTACTCCACGATGAACGCCGGCAAATCGACGCTTCTGCTGCAGGCCTCTTACAACTACCGCGAGCGCGGAATGGAAACCTATCTGCTGACCGCGCAGTTTGACAATCGCGCCGGCGATGGCCGCATCAGCTCTCGGATCGGGATTGATGAGGCCGCCGATACCTTCGCGTCTGGCGAGGATCTGTTCGACAAGATTGAACGCGCGTCTTGACGCAGGGACCGTGGCCTGCATCTTCGTCGACGAAGCGCAGTTTCTGGAGAAAGAACAGGTCTGGCAACTGGCCCGAGTCGTCGATGACCTGAACGTGCCGGTCATGTGCTACGGGTTGCGCGTCGATTTTCAGGGGAGAGCTTTTTCCCGGCTCGGCGGCACTCTTGGCGCTGGCCGACGAAATGCGAGAGGCCCGCACGATCTGCCATTGCGGCAAGAAGGCAACGATGGTCGTCCGGCAGGACGCGCAAGGCCGAGCCGTCAGCGATGGAGCCCAGGTGTTGATCGGAGGCAACGAGACCTACTCGTCGCTCTGTCGTCGCCACTGGCGAGAGGCGATGGGCCAGAGACCCCGGATCGCTAGAACAATCGACCGCCAAGTCGGAACGTCCATGATCCGGGCGTAAGCAGAACCACCTCGCCCTCGGCATCCGGCACACCCAGCACCAGCACTTCTGACATCACTTTGCCGATCTGCCGCGGCGGGAAATTGACGACGGCCATGACCTGTCGGCCGACGAGCTCTTCGGGTGTGTAGTGCTGGGTGATCTGGGCAGAGCTTTTCTTTTCGCCAATCTCGTCGCCGAAATCGACCCACAGTTTGAACGCTGGCTTGCGCGCTTCCGGAAAGGGTTCGGCACGGGTGATGCGGCCCACGCGAATATCAACCTTCAGGAAATCGTCAAAACTGATCTCGCTCATTTTCCCAGCTCCCGCCCACGGTCGGCCGCCGCTTTGACCGCGCGCCGCAGCAGCGCCGGAAATCCGGTCTTCTCATCCATCAGGACAGCTAGCGCGGCAGCTGTCGTTCCGCCCGGACTTGTCACATTGATGCGCAGTTGGCTCGGATCTTCTTCGGCATCCTCAGCCAGCGCCCCTGCCCCAGCGACGGTTGCCTTGGCCAATTTCATCGACAGATCTGCGGGCAGACCTTCGGCCTCACCGGCCGCCGCCATCGTTTCGATCAGGTGAAACACATAAGCCGGACCGGACCCAGAGACCGCGGTCACAGCATCCATCTGCCCTTCATGATCCAGCCGCACGGTCTGCCCAACCGCCGACAACAGACCCTCGGCCATGGCCATATGCTCCTCACCAGCGATCCGGTTGCCGACGAGTGCGGTGATCCCGCGGCCCACCGCCGCAGGCGTGTTGGGCATGGCGCGGATCATCGGCGTGCGGTCGCCCAAAGCCGCCTCAAACGCCGAAATCGGCGTGCCGGCAGCAACAGACAGGAACAGCGTTGTCCCGTTGCCCAAGCGCTTGAGAACGGGCAGCGCCTCGCCCATCATCTGCGGCTTCACTGCAACCAGCACGATCGCCGGATCATCCGGCAGATCCTCATTCAGATGCAGCCCGTCAAGCGACTTCAGCCACTCGGACGGCTTCGGGTCCAGCACCCAGACCGAACTTGCAGGCAGTCCGCCCTTCAGCCAGCCCTGCAACATCGCCGAGCCCATCTTGCCGCATCCCAGCAAGACCAGTCCCCGGCCTTCAATGTCAGAAAAATCCATGAGTGCCTCCGCGCCATTTCTTGCAAGCCTACAAAGCGCGTCGAGGCAGGAAAACCGTCAATTCGATATTGCCGAACGAACTCGCCCGGTGGCGAGCGTCGTCCTACGGCGACCAGTCCCGCCTAAGCGCGACCGTAGGCTTCGGCAATGGCCACCTGCATCGCGTCGTCGATCCCGCGGTCACCCCAAGCAACCAGTTGAAAGGCAGGGTAGAACCGCTCGGCCGACATGACAGCGGTGTTGATCAGCGTGTCGATCTGCTCTGGCCCGGCCATCTGCCCGCCTGCCAGAACCAACCCGTAGCGGTAGACCATCAGTCGCTGCTCCGGCCAGAACGTAAACGCGCCAGCCCAACATTTGTCATTGATCCGGTTCAGAAGCTCGTAGATCTCGCCGTGCTTTTCCTCGGGCGGTTCCATCTCGAACGTGCAGATCAGCCGCAGCGTCTCGTCATAGCCGGACCATGCAAGCGTGATCGAATAGGTCCGCCACTGCCCCTCGACCGCCATCGCGATCTGATCATCGGCGACACGGTCGAAATCCCATTCGTGGTGTTCGGCAATATGCTCGACGATATCTATGGGGTGTAGGTCTTCCATTTGGAAGTCGTGCTCTGAAAGCGACATGCCCGGCCTCATTCTGTTGTAGCCCTGCCGATACTACGATCCGCTAAAGCTAGGTGCCTGCTCAAGGTCCGGCGGTGCTTATTCGCCGCCCTTACTACATATGGTGTGCTGAAAGCGTGAGTCCTGTAAAGGAGTAATTTCCGTGAACGGGCGATTAACTGGGCTTGACGGTCGCTGGCGCGGCAGGTCAGCGCGATCCTTCGGAATCAGAAAACGCGCCCGGATGAGCGCGCTTTGTACGGTCATGGTCGCCCGATCAGGCTTTCTTTGATTGACGCCTTCGCTTTCGACCCGGCCTCGAGCGCCTCGATCCGTGCCAACAATGCGTCGTTCTCTTCGCGCGCTTTCTGCGCCATCGCCCGAACCGCATCGAATTCTTCGCGGGTCACGAAATCCCGGTCCGCCATCCAGCGGTCGATCCAGCCCTTCATCGCCGTCTCGGCCTCGTCCTTGGCGCCTTGGGCGACGCCCATCGCATTGGTCATCAGATGCGAGAGATCGTCGAAAATCTTGTTACGGGTCTGCATCGCAGCCTCCACCTTTACACTCATCGCCTATATGGGGCGACGGGTCCGAAATCACAAGGTTGACTTCACCTTTCGCCCCGCTCATTCCTGCCGCCATGTTCACAGCCGTCCTTCCTTTCCCGGACATCCGGCCAGAGATCTTTTCCATTGATCTTGGCGGGTTTTCCTTTGCTCTGCGGTGGTACGCACTGGCCTATATCGCCGGGATTCTGCTCGGCTGGCGGCTGGTACTTGAAGCGCTCAAAACGCCCCGATTGTGGCCCGATGATACACCGCCCATGTCCAACACCACAGTTGAAGACCTTCTGACATGGATCATCGTCGGGGTCATTGCGGGTGGCCGGCTTGGGTTCGTGCTGTTCTACCAGCCCGCCTATTATCTGGCCAATCCCGTCGAAATCCCGATGGTCTGGCAGGGCGGGATGTCGTTTCACGGCGGCTTCATCGGCGTTGTCACGGCGGTCTGGTTGTTCAGCAA
>CAVYHT010000007.1:0-45541 GCA_963768355.1 uncultured Alphaproteobacteria bacterium | reverse complement strand
CACCTTCACGCAGGAGAAACGGGTCGAGGTGTTTTCCTCGGATCAGCCGGACGGGCTGATGACGGTGCTGATGGGCCAGAACATGATGCGCAAGGACGATCCCGCGCATGCGGCAGAGCGCAAGGCGACCTTCCCGACGTTCTCGCCGCGCACCGTGCGCGATGTCTGGCTGGCGCAGTTTCGGGCGGCGACAGAACGCATTCTGGATCGCCTTGCCCCAGGGGCCGCGCCGATCTTGTGGCCGATTACGCGATGCCGGTGGCCGGCGAGGCTTTGCGCGCCATTACCGGCCTGACCAACATGGACTGGCGCGAAATTGACCGCGTCAGCCAGGGGATGATCGACGGCATCGCGAATTATCAGGGCGACCCGGTGGTCGAGGCGCGCTGCAACGACTGCACCGCCTCGATCGACCGGTATATCGACGCCCGGATCGATAGTCTGCGGGCGGCCCCCGATTATTCGCTCCTGTCAGTGCAGCTCGAAGCCGGTCTGCCGATGGAGGCCGTGCGCGCGAATGTGAAGCTGGCGATTTCGGGCGGCCAGAACGAACCTCGCGACGCCATCGCCGGCACGGTCTGGGCGCTGCTCTCACATCCCGAGCAACTGGCGCTGATCCGTGCGGGCAAACTCGGATGGAACGCGGCCTTTGCCGAATATGCCCGCTGGATCTCGCCCATCGGCATGTCGCCGCGCCGGGTAGTCAGGGCCGAAACCGTCGGCGGCGTGACGCTGGTGCCGGACGACCGGGTGTTCTTCATGTTCGGGTCCGGCAACCGCGACGAGACGGCCTTCGACCGATCCCGACCGCTTCGACATCGCCCGCGACACCTCGCGCTCGCTCTCCTTCGGCGCCGGTCCGCATTTCTGCGCCGGAGCACCAGCCGCCCGCACCCTGATCGGCGATGTCGCCCTGCCGATGCTGTTTGCCCGGCTCGCCGGCTTGCGTCTTGCGGGACCGGTCGAGTTCACGGGCTGGGCGTTTCGCGGCCCTCGCGCGGTGCCCGTGGAATGGACACCATAGCCCATTATTTGTCCGGAAATATCCCCGCCGGAGGCTTCCGCCAATTGCCACAGAGCGCAAACCACCCCATATCAGACCCATGTTGAAATTCACGCCGATCCTGCTGGCCGTTCTTTATGCCCTGCTGATGTACCGGTTCTCGGTCTGGCGGACGGGCAAGGAACTGGACGCGAAATCGACCGAACTGGCCGATCCGGTGCTGCAAACGCCTGACCGACCGGATGGCGGAAGCGCTGGACCTGAAACGCATCCCGGTCAACATCTACGAAATCGCGCCGGTCAACGGGCTGGCCGCCCCAGACGGGCGCATCTTCATCACCCGGGGATTCTATGACAAATACCGCTCGGGCGAGGTCAACGCCGAGGAAATGGCAAGCGTCATCGCGCATGAGCTTGGCCATGTGGCCTTGGGCCATTCGCGGCGGCGAATGATCGACTTTTCCGGCCAGAACGCTCTGCGCACCGCCTTGGCGATGGTGCTGTCGCGGTTCATTCCGGGCATCGGTATCTGGATCGCAAACATTCTGACCTCGATGCTGGCCGCGCGGCTCTCGCGGCAGGATGAATACGAGGCCGACGCCTATGCCTCGGCGCTTCTGGTCAAGGCCGGGATCGGCACCGCGCCGCAAAAGACGCTGTTCGAGAAGCTGGAAGCCCTGACCCAGAACCATACCGGCCCGGTGCCCGCGTGGTTGATGAGCCATCCCAAGACCGATGAACGGATCAAGGCGATCGAAGCGAATGAGATCAAATGGCAGCAGAGTTAGCGTGACCTATCCCAGTGCCTTACCCAGACGCGGCAGCCGCGCTTTCTTCAGCAGCTTGCGCATCGGCTGTGGTTCGCCCGACAGGTGTTCGGCCGTCAGCCGGACCCGCTCGACGGCCTCGGCGACAGCCTGCGGAGCCTGATCCAGAAGGCCGCGCAGAAAGGCGTCTGGATGGACCGCCGACAGTCCATGTTCCGACAGGATACGCGCCGGAAAATCCCGCAGATTGAGCGTCAGGATCGCATCGGCACCGGCGCTGACGGCAGCGGCAAGCACGTGGGTGTCATCGGGATCGGGCAAGTAGAGGCTGGCTTGCAGACCGGCGTCGGCTGCAACTTCCGCATCAGGCCAGGCGGCACGAAGTGTGGCGATCTCACCCTGCGCGATCACTCCATCAGCCTCGCTCAGCTTCGCCGCCGCCCGGGTCCATTCCTCGAGTATCCGCGCCGACCAAAGCGGCGTGAACAGCCCCTTGGCGGCCACGCCCATTACGATCTCGCGCATTACTGTCGGGTAAAGCACGCAAGCGTCGATCAGAATCTTCAATCGACCAGCCGGAAGAACAGCGCTTTGAGATAGCCGCTTTCGGCCAGTTGCGGCAGCTGCGGATGGTCAGGCCCGGCGAAACCGGTATGGATCAGCTGCGCGCTGCGCCCTGCCCGGCCGATTCCGCGCGCCGAGGCGGCGCGAAAGCGGGCAAGATCGGCGGCATGAGAACAGGAACAAAGGCCCAGATAACCGCCGGGTCGAACCAGCGCGGCGGCCGCACGGGCGACGCGCTCATAGGCGCGCAGCCCCGCCTCGAGCGCCTTCTTGTTCGGCGCAAAAGCCGGCGGGTCGCAGATTACCAGATCGAAGCTCTCGCCCTCGCTTGCCAGCGCTTCGAGCACGGCGAAAGCATCGCCCTTGCGGGTGTCGAACCGTTCTGAGGCACCCATTTCGGCGGCACCCTGACCGGCCAACGCCAAAGCCGGCTCAGAACTGTCGACCGCCAGCGCCGAAGACGGCCCCCGCCGCCAGAGCCGCCAGCGAGAAGCCCCCGACATGGGAGAAGACATCCAGCACCCGCGCGCCCTTTGCCAGGGTCTGGGCAAAGCCATGGTTCGGGCGCTGGTCATAGAACAGCCCGGTCTTTTGACCGCCGAGCAGATCGGCCATGTAAATGGCGCCATTCATCGGCACCGGCACCGGTGCGTCGATCTTGCCCGCCAGCACTTCGGTCACTTCCGCCAGCCCTTCAAGACTGCGGGCGCGTCCGCTGCCGTTCTTGACGATCGTGGTGATGCCGGTGACTTCTGACAGCGCCGTGGCCAGATCGGCCAGCCGCTGATCGGCCCAGGCAGCATTGGGTTGAATCACCGCAACCTCGCCGAACCGGTCGATCACCACGCCGGGCAGGCCATCGGCCTCGGCATGAACAAGCCGGTAATAGGGCGCATCGAACAGACGCTCGCGATGTGCAAGGGCCGTTGCCAGTTTGCGCGCGAACCAGTCGGGTCCGATCGTCTGGGTCACGTCGCGGTCGAGCATCCGGCAGAAGATCCGGCTTTGCGGATTGACCGCGACCAGACCCATGACCTGCCGGTCGGCATCCTCCAGCACGGCCACTGACCCCGCCGCGAGCGCCTTGGTGCGGCGGTCGGTCACGACCTCGTTGTCATAGGCCCACGGAAAACCATGCCGGATCGCGCGGGCATTGGCCTTGGGGTTCAGTCTGACGGTTGGGTAAGCGGGGCTTTGCATACCCCCCTCTACCCAGTTTCGCAGTGCGGCGGAAGGGGCGTGCGTCAGCCCGGTGTAACCGGATCCGCGACAAGCCTCTGGCCCGTCAGCTGCATGTAGATCGAGTGGGCGATCAGGTTGATATTGTCGATCTTTTCGGTGCGTCCCTGCTGATCAGCGGCCAGCGCTTCAACGCCGCCGGGGGCATCGATTTCAGCAACGACCCGGTAGGTCGGGATAATCACGTCACCGGTCTTGGCATTCAGAACGGTCAGGTCGTATTCAACCTCGTACTTGCCACCATACGAATAGCGGACTTTCTGGGTTTGCGAATGAAAGCGCTGCACGACGATATCAAGCCGGACCGGCACGTCGCCCTCAAGGCCCTTGATACCCGCCGCGATACCGGTTTCCATCACCGCCTTGACCTGAGGATAGCGCGGGCCGAACGGGTCGCCACGCCAGACGATATCCTCGGACGGATCAAGGCTGTTGTCTTCCGAGACGGTCAGGGTTTCAGGTACGGTGACATCGAAGGACGCAACCCGCATCGCGGGCAGTTTCGTCACGTCAACCGGAGGTTTGGTAGCGCCACCAAGATATGGCGTGTCGCCACAGGATGCCAGCATAATGAGGGCCAATGTGGCCATGAGTACTTTTGATCTGATCACTTCAGCCTCCAGAGCTGCGCCTGCTTGGGTATGATTTTATGAGCCTTTTTAGAACAGAAAGTGTCAAAAAAAAGAAAATCCCGCCAACGGACGGGATTTTCTGTAAGTATTGTGAGCTTTTAGAGCTCAGGATCAGGCGGACTGATGGCCGGTGCGGTGGGTCAGCCCGGCCCAGTGCCGCGCGACCCATGCGCTGAACCCGCGGGCCATCTCGGCCGCCGCTTCGGCGCGCAACTGGCGGGCGCGATTCATGATCGCAACCTGATCGATCACTGAGTTCGAGTTCGTGTATTCCATTTTCGTCATCCTTTGACTGTGCGATTGTTATCGCTATCGTCTAGTTAGGAGACCAACTCGAAGATCGCGAGCGCCATTACTGCATTGCCGCCATGCGCACAGCGAAATGCTGTCGTAGCGGCAAGTCTGGAATTGTTAGCGCTAACGATCTATGTTAGGGGCGAGCCGAAACACGAAAAAGGTGATGTCAGATGACCCTTCATTCAAAGCTGGAACAGGTGACGGAACGCATCATCAAGCGCAGCCGCGACAGCCGTCGGATCTATCTGGACAGGATGGCGCGGGCCGCCGACGATGGGCCGCGCCGCGCGCATCTGTCGTGCTCCAATCAGGCGCATGCCTATGCGGCAATGGGTGACGACAAGGATGCTCTTGCGGCTACGCGCAGCCCTAATCTGGGGATCATCACCGCCTATAATGACATGCTGTCGGCGCATAAGCCTTACGAAAGCTACCCCGAGATGATCCGCGATGCGGCGCGCGCGGTCGGCGCGACAGCACAAGTGGCAGGCGGCGTGCCGGCGATGTGCGATGGCGTGACCCAAGGCGAGCCGGGGATGGAACTCAGCCTATTCTCGCGCGACGTGATCGCGCTCGCGGCAGGTGTCGGGCTGTCACATAACACCTTCGACGCCGCGGTTTTCCTGGGCATCTGCGACAAGATCGTCCCCGGTCTTGTCATGGCTGCGGCCACGTTCGGTCATATCCCCAGCGTCTTCCTGCCCGGCGGACCGATGACAAGCGGCATCACCAATGACGACAAGGCCAAGGTCAGGCAGAAATTCGCAACCGGCGAATGCGACCGCGAAGAACTGATGGCCGCCGAGATGGCCGCCTATCATGGCCCCGGCACCTGCACGTTCTACGGCACCGCCAACACCAACCAGATGCTGATGGAATTCATGGGGCTGCACCTGCCGGGCGCCTCTTTCGTCAATCCCTACACCCCGCTTCGCGACGCCCTGACTGTCGCCGGCGCCAAACGCGCGCTGGAAATCACCGCCCTTGGCAATGACTTCACGCCCGCGGGCGCAATTCTGGACGAAAAGACCTATGTCAACGGGCTTGTGGGCCTGATGGCGACGGGCGGCTCGACGAACCTTGTGCTGCACATGCCCGCGATGGCCCGCGCCTCTGGCGTGATCCTCGATCTGCAGGATTTCTCGGACATCTCGGATATCACGCCGCTGATGGCCAAGGTCTATCCGAACGGTCTGGCGGATGTGAACCATTTCCATGCCGCTGGCGGGCTGGGTTACATGATCGGCGAGTTGCTCGCGGCCGGGCTTTTGCATTCCGACACCCGCACCGTGGCAGGCCAAGGCCTTGCCCGCTACGCACAAGAGCCCAAGCTTCGCGACGGCGAGCTGATCTGGGAGGATGGCGCCGGCAAGTCGCTGAACGACAAGATCGTTCGCCCTGCCCGCGATCCGTTCCAGAAGACCGGCGGGCTGAAGCAGTTGAAGGGCAATCTGGGGCGCGGCGTGATGAAGGTCTCGGCGGTCGCCCCGGAACGCCATGTCGTGCAGGCCAAGGCGCGGGTGTTCGAGCATCAGCAGGACGTCCGCACCGCCTTCAAGGCCGGAGAATTCACCGAAGACACCATCGTTGTCGTCCGGTTTCAGGGCCCGAGGGCTGTGGGAATGCCGGAGCTGCATTCGCTGACGCCGGTCCTTGCGGTGCTTCAGGATCGCGGGCTGAAGGTGGCGCTGGTCACCGATGGCCGGATGTCAGGGGCATCCGGCAAGGTACCTTCGGCGATCCATGTCAGTCCCGAGGCTGCCCTCGGCGGCCCGCTGGCAAAGGTCCGCGATGGCGACGTGATCCGCGTCGATGCGGTCGCAGGAACGATCGAGGTGCTAGAGCCGGATTTCGAACAGCGAGAGGCCGTCACGATGGATCTTTCCGCCAGCCATTCCGGCATCGGCCGCGAAATCTTCGAAGTGTTCCGCCAGAATGTCGGCCTTGCCACGGATGGCGCTGCCGTCATTCTGTAGCCGCATCTTCATTGTCTTGAAAATATCCCCGCCGGAGGCGCATCCCTGTTTCAGCGCCTCGGCCCCAAGAAAAGGACCCCGCCATGACCCCAGCCCATGCCAGTGAACAGGCCGAAGAGGTCTGCCGCCTTGCCCCGGTGATTCCGGTTTTGGTAATCGACGATCTTGCAACAGCGCGACCCCTGGCCGAGGCCCTGATCGCCGGCGGCCTGCCTGCGCTGGAAGTAACCCTGCGCACTCCCGTAGCCCTCGAAGCGATCGAGGAGATGGCCTCGGTTCCGGGCGGCGTTGTCGGCGCCGGCACGCTGCTGACCCCCGCGGATGTCCGGGCCGCAAAAGCCGCCGGGGCGCTCTTTGGCGTCTCTCCCGGCGCCACCGACCGGCTGCTTAAAGGCCTGCGAGGATGCCGAACTGCCGCTGTTGCCCGGTGCGGCGACTGCGACCGAGGCAATGCGGCTGCTGGAGCGTGGCTACACCGTGCAGAAGTTCTTTCCCGCAGAGGCATCGGGCGGCGTCCCGGCGCTGAAATCGATCGGCGCCCCGTTGCCGCAGATCCGGTTCTGCCCGACGGGCGGGGTGTCATTGGCGAATGCGCCCGACTACCTGAGCCTTCCGAACACGCTTTGCGTCGGTGGATCCTGGGTCGCCCCGGCCGGGCTAGTCAAGGCTGGCGATTGGGACGGGATCACCGCTTTGGCCCGCGAGGCGGCGGCGCTGAAACGGTAGCGTGTCCATTGGCCAGGAGATGCCAGGCAAAGTATGATCGGCGTCAGCGACTCAAGCCTGTGCAGGAGGTCTTCGATGCCAAAGCCGATTTCTGTCTCAACCTGCCTCTGGTTCGACGATAACGCCGAAGCGGCGGTCGAGTTCTATTGCGCGCTGTTCCCCGATGCCCGAATTGTCAGGGTCAATCACAACCGCGATAAGGATGGCACGCCAAAGGATTCTGTCCTTGTCATCGCCTTTGAAATCATGGGGCAGCGATTTACCGCATTGAACGGCGGCCCAAGCTACAAACTGACCGAGGCGTCCTCGATAGAGGTCCATTGCGACACTCAGGCAGAGGTCGATCACTACTGGTCGGCGCTCAGCGAGGGCGGCAAAGAAATACGATGCGGCTGGTTGACCGACCGGTTCGGTGTGACCTGGCAAGTCGTGCCGCGGCTGTTGATCGAGCTTGCATCGTCAGACGATCCGGCAAAGGCGGCACGCGTCCTGCAGGCGATGATGGGCATGGTCAAACTGGATATCGCGGCGCTGGAAGCGGCGGCGAAGGGCTAGCTGCCCAGCCCGGTGCGCGCCTTGCGCCCGCCCCGACGACCGCTGGCGGTGGTGTCGACCAGACCCTCGCGCAGAACCTCCGTCATGGGATGATCCGGGTTTTCGGCACCGTATTCGTCCAGCATCCGTTGCGCTGCTGTCTGCGGGGTGACCGTGTTCGGCAGCTTGATTGCCCAATCCAGAAAGATCGACCGGCATTCCGAAGCGTGGATCCCCTCGATCAGGTAGCTTTCCCGGATCAATCCGGTCTTGTCGATTTCATCTAACGTCATGCAGTTGCCTCCGGTTCGCGCCGCCAAGGCTTAGGGCTTGTTCGGGATTCTGCCAAGAGCCTTGTCGATCACCTCTCCGGCAAGGTTCGACACCGTTTGCAGCTTGTCGGCCAAAGCCGGGACATCCTCTGCACCGGTCTCACGCAGGACGAAATCGGTGCCGCCCTTCCCAGCCAGGTCCAGATCCAGCACATCCCCGGTTAGAAGCCGGGCGGCCGATTGCAGGCTCCACATCAGATCGTAGGACTCGCACAGCACGGCCACATCCCTGTCGCTCAGCCAGCCGATGCGCTTGCCAGCGGCCAGCTGGGCGGGGATCTGGCGCGCCGGATCGCCTGCCATCAGCGCCGCAGCCTGGGCCAGTAGTTCCACATCCTGCATCCGGCCGGTGCCGAGCTTCGCCTCCCAATCGCCCTTGGCCGGCTTTGCGGCGGCGATCCGTTTGCGCATGTCAGCAACATCCGCCAGCACCTTGGCCAGGTCCGAGGGCGCCGCCAGCAACTCTTGCCGAAACGCCTCGACCGCCGCCGCAAGCGCCGGGGCGCCGACGACGGGGCGCGCGCGCGTCAGGGCCAGATGCTCCCAGGTCCAGGCATCAGTCTCCTGATAACTGCGGAACGCCTCAAGCGACGTCGCCACCGGCCCCTGCCGACCCGACGGGCGCAGCCGCATGTCGATCTCGTAAAGCCGCCCTTCGGCCATCGGTGCCGTGACGGCGGTGACAAGCGCTTGCGTCAGCCGTGCATAATAGGTCCGGCTGGGCAGCGACCGCCGCCCCTCGGACGCGTCGACCCCATCGGCATCATAAATCACGATCAGGTCGAGGTCCGACGCCGCAGTCAACCGCTCCGACCCCAGCGATCCCATGCCGATCACTGCGGCACCGCCCCCCGGCGGGGCCCCGTGCTTGCGCGAGAATTCAGCGACGATGACCGGCCAAAGCGCATTCAGGACGGCGTCGGCCAATCCTGCATATTCCGCGCCGGATTCGTCGGCGCTGATCAGGTCGCGCAGATGATGCACGCCGATGCGGAAATGCCATTCCTTCATCCAGCGCCGCGCATCATCCAGCTTGGCTTCGTAATCGTCCAGTTTGCCGAGCCGTTCAGCCAGTTCCTCTGTCAGCGCCCCGGTGCCCGGCCACGGCGCGAAGAAGCCGCCGCCGATCACCGCATCGAAGACCTGCGCATTGTGTCCCAGATACAGCGCCAGCCCCGGCGCCGTCGCGGCGATATCGACAATCAAGTCAATCAGTTGCGGGTTGGCGTTAAACAAGGAAAACACCTGCACCCCGGCCGGCAACCCCGCCAGAAACCGATCAAACTGCGCGATGGCTTCATCCGGCTTGGCGGCCTTTTGCAGCCGGGCCAGCAGGTCGGGCTTGAGCCGTTCGAATATCTCGACCGCGCGCTGCGATCGCAGCGCCGGATAGCTCTTCCAACCGCTGATCGTCTCTTTCGACCGCTCCGAAAGCTCTTGCGGCGCATCGCCGCCGCAGCGCGGTTTGAAGAACCCCTCGGTCAGTTCCTCGACGCGGGTCAGACGGCGCAGCAGATCCGCGCGCAGCTCTTCTGTATCGCGGCCGCAAAGCGCTGCGATCCGCTCGAACCCTTCGAGCGTTTTCGGCAGATCGTGGGTCTGTGCGTCATTGACCATCTGCAACCGATGCTCGATCTCGCGATGCGCACGGTAATCCTCGGTCAGCACCTCTGCCGCCTCTTGCGGCACCCAGCCTTTTTCGGCCAGCCGTGCCAGCCCCTCGACAGTGCCGCGTACCCGCAGATCGGGATCGCGGCCGCCGGCGATGATCTGGCGGGTCTGGGTGAAGAACTCGATCTCGCGGATACCGCCCGCGCCCAGTTTCATGTTGTGACCGTCCAGCGTGATCGGGCCATGGAAACCCTTGTGTTCTCTGATGCGCAGTCGCATGTCATGCGCATCCTGAATGGCGGCGAAATCCAGATGCTTGCGCCATACGAAAGGCGTCAGGCGCTTCAGGAACGCCTCGCCTGCCGCAATATCGCCTGCGCAAGCGCGCGCCTTGATATAGGCGGCGCGTTCCCAGGTGCGGCCAACGCTTTCATAATAGTTCTCGGCAGCATCCATCGACAGGCAGACCGGCGTCACCGACGGATCGGGGCGCAGCCGCAGGTCGGTGCGGAACACATAGCCCTCGCCGGTGGGATCCGACAGCAACGCCGCCATCTTGCGCGTGGCGCGGATGAAAGCGGATCGCGCGTCGGCAAAATCCTCGGGATCGAACCGGCTTTCATCGAACAGGCAAATGAGGTCGATGTCAGAGGAGTAGTTCAGTTCCCGCGCACCGCCCTTGCCCATTGCCAGCACGCTCAACCCGGCAGTGGTGCCGATGGCCTCCTCACCGACGCCCGGCAGCTTGCCGCGCTTGATCTCGGCCCCGACCAGCGTGGTGATCGCCCGGTCAACCGCCAGATCGGCGAAATCCGACAGCGCGCCGGTCACCTCCTCCAGCGCCCAGACCCCCGCCAGATCGCACAGCCCGGTCAGCAGTGCCACACGGCGCTTGGCCAGCCGCAGCCCGTCCGCCAGATCCGGACCGTCCAACGCGCGGGCAGTCGCCATGATCGCCGCGAATGCATCCTCGGGGTGCCCCGCCAACGCCTCGGCCAGCCAGTCGGCATCGCGAGTCATCAGCGACAGCAGATAGGGGCTGGACCCACCTGCCCCGTCCAGAACCTCGGCCAGTTCCGGTGCTGCGTCGGGCAACAGCGCACGCGCCTCGGCCCCGCGATCGGGATCGAAGGCGCGCGGGCTGCGGGTGATGCGGTCGGCGAATGTCATGGCCGAGACAGTGGAATGCCGGTTCGGCAGGGTCAACGGGGTTGTGCGGCCCGCGCCGCTGGGAAATAGTTTGCGCAACATCGGAGGTCTGATGAGCAAGAGCCTGAAACGCGTTACCGCGGCGCTGCACGCCGCTGGTATATCCGCCGAGATCCGGGAAATGCCTGCCGAGACCCGCACCGCCCAACAAGCGGCGGACGCGGCGGGCTGCGCGCTCGACCAGATACTGAAATCGATCATCTTTCGCGGCGAAACCAGCGGCCGGGCGATCCTGTTCATGACGGCAGGCGGCAATCAGGTGGATGCGGCCAAAGCCTCGGCGCTGGCCGGCGAGCCTTTGGGCAAGGCCGATGCGGCCCTGATCCGCGACCAGACCGGCTTTGCCATCGGCGGCGTGGCACCCCTGGGTCATACCAGCCCGATCCGCGCCTTTCTGGACCCAAGACTGCTGGATTTCCCGCTTATCTGGGCCGCAGCCGGCACGCCAAGGCATATCTTTGCCGTCGATCCGGGACTGATTCAGAAAATTTCCGATGCACAACAAGCTGATTTCATTATCTAAAATCAATAAATGTAAAAAATGTTTACATTAAGTCTTGAACCGGGCCGGTATTCCGCCAATCTATGTAATGTGAAAGACATTCACATCGAACCGTAACCCAAATAGGGAGCACCTGAATGAGTTCTGTCGCTACATGGCCTGGCCAAGCCGAAAACTGGCTCGACGCCCGCGGCAAGGGCGCGTGGATCGCGGCCACTGTTCTGGCCTTCATCTTTTTCTGGCCCGCTGGCCTTGCCCTTCTGGCCTATCTGATCTGGAGCAAACGTATGTTCAATGGAAACTGTGGCCGCCGCAACGATATGACCCGCTATCGCAGCCATGCCCGCGCGGCGTTCAAATCCTCGGGCAACTCGGCCTTCGACAGCTACAAGACCGAAACCCTGCGCCGGCTCGAAGAAGAGCAGCAGAACTTCGAGGCCTTCTTGCAGCGCCTGCGCGAATCCAAGGACAAGGCCGAGTTCGACCAGTTCATGGAAGAGCGTGCCCGCAAGGCCCGCGATGCCGGCCCCGATGAGGATGGCGAAACCGCCGCCTGATCCCGCACCACCGCTGGCGGCCCCTGACCCCGACAGGTCCGGGCCGCCTATACCCTCTCAACAGAAAGCCTGCCCGCGATGATCCCCGCCTACACCCAGACCAGTGGCCTGCCTGATCCCGACACGCATGCCGAGTTTTATGCGGACATCCCGCTGAAACGCTTTCTGGCCTTCATCGTCGATGCGATCCTGATCACAGTTATCACCGTCCTGCTGATCCCCCTGACAGCCTTTACCGCCCTCTTTTTGCTTTGGCTTTCTCGGCCTCATGGTCAGCTTTGTCTACCGCACGCTGACGCTAGCAAGCCGATCCGCCACACCCGGCATGCGGCTGATGGCGATCGAGTTCCGCACCCATCACGGTGAACGGTTCGATCTTGGCACGGCCTTCGTCCATACGCTGCTGTTCTCGGTTTCGATGTCGATGGTGTTGCCTCAGGTGATCTCGATCATCCTGATGCTGACCTCTGAACGGCGCCAAGGGCTGTCGGATATGTTCATGGGAACGGCCGCGATCAACCGCGCGGCCCGGTACTAGCCGTTTACCCTCCCCCAAATCGGGGGCTTGGCGGATTGTCAGGCTGTTGATAACCTCTCAACGAAAAGATGACCCGAAGGACGAATGCGCCACACACTACCGATAGCGCCGCAATTCTATGTGACGGCCCCGCAGCCCTGCCCTTATCTGAAGGGCCGGATGGAAAGGAAGCTGTTCACAGCGCTGCAAGGCGAATACGCCTCGAAGCTGAATGATGCCCTGTCCAAGCAAGGCTTCCGACGCTCGCAGAACGTGCTCTACCGGCCAAGCTGCGCGGAATGTTCCGCTTGCCTCTCGGCCCGGATCCGGGTCGCCGATTTCGCCCCCACCAGAAGCCAGCGCCGGACAATCCGCCGCAACCAGCATCTGGTGCGCGAATCCACATCGCCCTGGGCGTCAGAGGATCAGTACGAGCTGTTCCGCAAATATCTCGATAGTCGGCACGCAGATGGCGGGATGGCGGATATGGACATCTTCGAGTTTGCCGCAATGGTTGAAGAAACTCCGATCCGCAGCCGTGTCGTGGAATACGCCCTGCCCGGACAGGGACGAAGCAAGGGCGAACTGGCCGCCGTCTGCCTGACCGACGTTCTGGATGACGGGTTGTCGATGGTCTACTCGTTCTACGATCCTGCCCACGACAAGAACAGCCTTGGCACCTATGTGATCCTCGATCATATCCGCATCGCGCAAGAGGCCGGGCTGCCCTACGTCTATCTCGGCTACTGGGTGCCGGGCAGCCCGAAGATGAGCTACAAGGCGCGTTTCTCTTCGGTCGAGATCTACCGCGAAGGCGCCTGGCAGGACCTGGGCGATCCCGACGCTCATTCCGGCGTCACCCATCCGCTTTCGACCGATCCGATCGCCGAACAGGTTGCCCGGATCAGCTTGCCCGACAGCCGCCCAACCACCGGCGCCTGACGATTGGCGCATATCTCTGCTGTCACACTCCTGGTGCCCGACTATGACGCGGCGATCGCGTTTTATGTAGGGGTAGCAGGCTTCGATCTGATCGAGGATACCGTGCTTTCCCCAACCAAGCGCTGGGTTCTGATCGCCCCAAAGCGGGCCGCCGAAACCCGGCTGCTGCTGGCCGTTGCCGACGGCCCGTCGCAGAGGTCGGCCATTGGCAACCAGACCGGTGGTCGCGTCGGGCTTCTTCCTGATGAGCGATGACTTCGATGCCGACTATACCCGGATGCGCGATGCCGGGGTCCGCTTTCTCGAAACCCCGCGATCCGAACCCTACGGCAAGGTCGCCGTCTGGCAGGATCCATTCGGCAACAAATGGGATCTTCTGGAACAACGCTGACCATTCATCGTCTTGAAAATATCCCCCAAGCGGAGCGTCAGTCGGAAAGGGCGCGCCATCGGCGGGCCCTTGACTGATGTCGGGAGCCTGCCAATCGGCAGGCTCTCAATTCAGAGACCTCAGTTCCCGATCAGTGACGGCACGATGGTCACCACCCAGGGGAACATCCACAAAAGCCCAAGGGCGGCCATCTGGATGCCGACGAAAGGAATGATGCCGCGGTAGATATGACCGGTGGTCACGCTGTCCGGCGCCACGCCGCGCAAGTAGAACAGCGCGAAACCGAAAGGCGGCGTCAGGAAGCTGGTTTGCAGGTTCACGGTGATCATGATCGTCACCCAACTGGGGTCCATCGTGCCGCCATAAATGACCGGGCCGACAATCGGCACGACGATATAGATGATCTCCAGGAAATCCATCACGAAGCCGAGGATGAACAGAACCAGCATCACGATCAGAAAGACCGCGAACTCGCTTTCGAACGACCGCAGGAAGGTCTGGATATAATGCTCGCCGCCAAAGGAAATCACCACGAGGTTCAGCAGTTGCGAACCGATCAGGATCGCGAACACCATCGAGGTGACCTTGGTCGTCTCGCGCACGACAGGCGTCAGAACCCGTGACCGCAACAGTACCCAGCAGGCATAAAGCAGACCGATCACCGCGATGCTATAGGTCAGCTGTGCCACGATAAAGGCCACGATCTGCTCGGTCTGCACGCCAGAGACACTCATCCGCAGATCGAAATTGATGCCCGCCAGGATCATCACAACGACAGAAAACGCCGCAATCAGAATCATGCTGCCCGACCGTCCCTCATCATGCAGCTTGCGGTAGGCCGCCAGCATAAGCGCCCCAGCGGCACCAAGGGCCGCGGCTGGCGTCGGGTTGGTGATCCCGCCCAGGATCGAGCCCAGCACGGCGACAATCAGCACCAGAGGCGGAAACACCACCCGGATCAGATCGTTTTGCGATAAAAGCCCTGCGGCTTGGCGGCAACCGTAAAGGACCACCAGAAACGGCAGCGCCAGAAACAACACCGTCATACCCGGCGAGGTCATCGGCGAGATGAACAGGATATCCGCCAACAGCATCAACGCGATACCCCCCGCACCAATTTGCAGGGCGCGGCTGCGTTCCCCCGGCGCGACCCCTGCGGCCGTGGTCAGGATCAGCGCCAGAATGACGGCGATGGTCAGCACACCGGTGCCGATCGGTGCGGCATTGGCCAGCTTTTCGGCGCGTGCCGCAACCAGTTCCTCGGGCGTGCGGCGGCGGCTTTCCTGCAATCCGCCAGCGGCTTGCAACTCGGCCTGCATCGCGACGGCCTCATCCCACTTTTCCTGCCCGTGAAAGGCGATCATCGATTCCTTGCACTGCGCCGAGACGTTGGTGCGCAGCCCCGACGTGTCCTTCCGCGCCGAGAAGCTGTCGATCTGCATCGACTGGCTTCCCGCAATGCCGACCATACCGAACAGGACCGCACCCGCGATCAGACCGGCCGGAGCGATCAGAAACCACAGGTAGCCGTCGCGCCGGGTGATGATGTAGTTGTTGACCTTGCCCTCGGCCGGGACCGGCGGGGCCTTGGAGGGATTGAACATCGCGAAGCCAAAGGCGTAGAGCCCGTAAAGCACCGCCAGCATGATGCCCGGCAGCAAGGCCGCCTGAAACAGCGTGCCGACCGACAGCACCGCCGCCTCGCCCAGATAGGTCAGTGCATCCGAACAGCCCGCAGCCTGGGCGCGCGTTTCCTGCGCTGCGGAATAAAGATCCCCGGCCAACGTGCCCAGAAGCACGATAACGATCGAGGGTGGAATGATCTGCCCCAATGTCCCAGAGGCAGCAATCACCCCGGTCGCAAGTTCCGGCGAATAGTTGTTGCGCAGCATGGTCAGGCAGCGACAGCAGACCCATCGTCACCACGGTGGCGCCGACGATCCCGGTCGAGGCGGCAAGGAACGCGCCCACGATCACCACCGACACCGCCAGACCGCCCGGCAACGGGCCAAAAACCCGCGCCATCGTCGTCAGCAGGTCGTTGGCGATCCGCGAGCGTTCCAGCGTGATCCCCATCAGCACGAACATCAGAACCGCCAGCAGCGTCTCGATCGACTGACCCGCCAGCACACGCTCGTTCATCCGGTTCACGATGAACGACAGGTTGCGGTCCATCGGCCAGTTCCCAGCCGCCGCGGAAAGACCGGTTCGCCTAGCAAGGGCAGGTCGGGATAGGTAAACCGCGAGATATTCATCGGATTGACGCCGGAGCCGATCAGCGCGTTATAGGCCTCGCTCGACTGGTCCACGGTCTCGTGTACCAGAATGCCCGACACTATCGAGTGCCGCGATGATCCCGAAGGCAATGATCGAGGCGCCGCCGATGGCGAAGGCCACCGGAAAGCCCGACATGATGCCTCCGAAGAGGCAGAGAAACGTGATGATCAGGCCGATCTCGACGCCGTCTAGTCCGAATAGCATTCAATCCGCCCCTGTCAGTGCGTGCCTTCGAAGGCTTCGTTCGCCCTCGCCCAGCGTGTCTTTGTCCAGATATTTGCCCTCTGACCTCGGGGCCTTCGACATATTCAAGCAAGGACCGGTAGAAGAACGCGACCGCCTGAAGCAGCATCATGCCGACGAAAGCCGACCAGCAGCACCTTGAACAGGAAGTAGCCGTTGAAGCCGTTCGGCGAGAAGCCGATGGTTTCCACGTTCCAGCGCAGGATCGTCGGCCTTCTTCAGCATCAGGTCCAGCTTGTCGGTCGCCGAGACCTTCGGCGTCACCAGATGCCGCCAGAGGAAGTACCAGGCGTAAAGCCAGGTCAGGATCAGCGCCGGCATCATGAGGACCAGCGATCCGAACATGTCGATCAGCTTTTTCTTGCTGTAGCTGACGCTGGAATAGACCAGGTCGACCCGCACATGACCGCCCTGAATGAACGTATAGGCGCAGGCCAGGGTAACGACCATGGCGTTGTAAAGCTTCAGTTCCTCGGACCACCAGCTGAGGTCGTAGGAAACCAGCATGTATTTCTCCGAAAACGCGTAGCCAAAGGGCGAGAACAGGCCGAACGAGATCTCCGACACCCGGAAAATCCGCTGCAGGAAGATGATGATGACCTGTTGCAGCACCATGATCAGACCGGCCCAGGCCACGAGGCGTCCGATCGTGTTGCCGAACCACTCGATCGCCCGGACGCTGCCCCACATCACCGGGCGCCAGAGAAGGCCGGCAACGGTCAGCAGGATGAAAAGCAGCAGCATCACGAAGAAGAATTCCTTCGAGCCGCCGTAATAGATGAACCGGACAAGGGCTTCCTTGTCGTCCCAGTTCAGCCACTGACCCGGATGGGTGACGGCATAGCCAAGATTCGTGAAAGCGAATGCCAGGTTCTTGAAGAACCAAAGAATGCCGTCCAGCATCCTAACCCCCTGTCATGACGCTTTTAGCGCGTCTTGTTCTGGTGCGGTGCCCCGTTGCAGAGCCGGGGCACCGATGGTCTTTTTAGACGATTAGCCCAGAACGCGGTCGCGCTGCGCGGTATAGGCCCGTCCGACGCCTTGATCCACGCCGACGAGGACTTCATCGACGCCATCGCGCTGTCGTAGATCTTCTTGTACAGCTCGTCGCCCATGTTCTCGTCATGAACTTCCTGCGCTGGCCTTGCCGAATGCATCCCAGACGCTGTCCGGGAATTCGCGCAGCGTCACGCCGCCCGACTGCAGCCGCTGCCAGAGCGGCGCCGTTGTTGGACAGGAACTGCGACAGGTTCCACTGGTGGCCCTCGCCCGCAGCGATCTCGATGATCTTCTGCTGTGCCGGTGTCAGGCTTTCGAAGACCTCGCGGTTGGTCGCCAGCGACAGACCCGCGCCCGGCTCGTGGAAACCGGCGGTGTAGTAGATCTTGGTGATCTCCTGGAAACCGGCCTTTTCGTCGGCCCAGGGACCGATCCACTCGGTCCCGTCGATCGCACCAGACGACAGCGCCTGATACACTTCGCCGCCCGGCAGGTTCTGCACCGATGCGCCCAGCTTGCCCAGCGCCTTGCCGCCAAGACCCGGCATCCGGAACTTCAGACCGTGGAAGTCTTCCGGGCCCGTTGATTTCCTTGCGGAACCAGCCGCCGGCCTGCGCGCCGGTATTGCCGGCCAGGAACGACTTCAGGCCGAAGATCTGGCCAAGTTCGTCATGCAGCTCGTGACCGCCATCGTGGTAGTACCAGTTGATCAGTTCCTGCGCCGTCATGCCGAAGGGCACGGCGGTGAAGAACGCGTAACCCGGATGCTGACCGACGAAGTAGTAGTCGGCGCCGTGATACATGTCGGCCTGACCAGAGGTCACGGCGTCAAACACTTCGAACGCACCGACCAGTTCGCCGGCGGCCTTCAGGTCGACTGTCAGCTGGCCGTCGGTCATCGCGGTGATCGAGTCTGCGCAACGCGCTGCGCGCTGTCATGCACGCCGGCAAGACCACGGCCCCAGGTGGTGACCAGCGTCAGGGTGCGGTTGCCCTGTGCGTAAGCCGGTGCCGCCAGAGTGGATGCGGCAGCAGCAGTTCCGCCAAGTGCAGAGGTTCTTAGAAATGAACGACGATCCATATGATTTTTTCTCCCTTGGAAATCTCCTGCCTCAGCGGGCAGGCTGATCGTTTTCGTGGTGGGCGGACACTAACGGCTGATTAATGGTGTGGGAATACCTCAGCGTCAAAAAAGTACTGCACGAATTTCGGGCAGTAACGGTTTCAGAACGTTGTCGTAACGGAAAGCGGGACGGTCCCGGTTCTGGTTTCGGATAGGCGTCCGACGGACCGATGCTGGACGATATTTTTCATCGTCTCTTGCAAGTGTTCGACAACCACCACAACTCCCGTCTGACCACGCCATGCCCGGAGATCCCGAATTGACGATCCTTTATCTGTGCCTCGGCCTGGCCGGGCTGTTTCTGGGTGGCGACTGGCTGGTGAGAGGGGCCTCTGGCATTGCCGCGGCCTTCCGGGTGTCGCCGCTGATCATTGGTTTGACGGTTGTCGGCTTCGGCACCTCGACGCCAGAGCTTATGGTCTCGCTCGATGCCGCGCTCACCAATCGGCCGGGCATAGCGATCGGCAATGTCGTGGGCTCGAACATCGCCAACATCCTGCTGATCCTTGGCCTGTCTGCGCTTGTCGGGGTGATCACAGTGCCACTTGCCGAACTGCGGCGCGATCTGATCTGGATGGCGGGGTCCGCGCTGGCGCTGCTTCCGGTCTTTTGGGACGGGCAGGTCAGCCGGCTGGAAGGGGCCGCAATGTTTGCCGGCATTCTGATCTATGTGGTCCTTTCGATCCACCGCCCCGGCTCGACATTCATAGAAGTCATCAGTGCGCCACCGCTTTGGCGGTCCGCCCTCATTACTATCGCCGGGCTGGCGCTGGTTCTGATCGGCGCGCGGCTGCTGGTCGACAGCGCCACCGAGATCGCCCGCGCCCATGGCATATCCGAAGCCGCAATCGGTCTGACCATCGTCGCGGTCGGGACATCCCTGCCGGAACTCGCAACCTCGCTGGTCGCCGCCTTCCGGGGGCAGCGCGATATCGCGCTTGGCAACGTCATCGGCTCGAACATCTTCAACATTCTCGCGATCCTTGGCCTGACCGCCATCGTCACTCCAATCCCCGTCGAGCCGCGCTTTCTTTCGCTCGATGTCCCGATCATGCTGGGTGTAAGCCTGACACTGATCGCGCTTGTCTGGCGGCACTCTGGCATCGCGCGGCTGCCCGCCGCTCGGCTTCGTCGCCGCCTATGCGGCCTATATCGGCTATTCCGGTGCGGTTTAGACTCGCTTCTTTCGAAATCGACCGGTCGCGCGCAATAAAAATATGAAAAAATGGTGCTGTGCGACACTTTATTCTGCTCATTCGCGGTTGACGCCCCCCGGTCGCCTCCCTAATGTCGCGCACGAAGTTAAGGAGCCTCGGGCATGAACGACGTCGTCGTACTAGTGAAAAATGGCGCATGGGCCGGTAACGGAAACCCTTACCCGACCCCATGCGCCCCCGAAAACCGGGGGCTTTTTTATGCGCCGACGCCAGAGACGCGATACGAAGGATAAAGCAAGATGACACGGCAGATGACCGGTGCGAAGATGGTCGTTCAGGCCCTGAAGGATCAGGGTGTCGACACGGTATTCGGCTATCCCGGCGGTGCTGTGCTGCCGATCTATGACGAGATCTTCCAGCAAAACGACATCCGCCACATCCTGGTGCGCCACGAACAGGGCGCGGTGCATGCCGCCGAAGGCTATGCGCGCTCCACCGGCAAGCCCGGCGTCGTGCTGGTCACCTCCGGCCCCGGTGCCACCAATGCGGTGACCGGTCTGACCGACGCGCTGATGGACTCGATCCCGATCGTCGTTCTGACCGGTCAGGTGCCGACCTTCATGATCGGCTCCGACGCGTTCCAGGAGGCCGACACCGTCGGCATCACCCGCCCCTGCACCAAGCACAACTGGCTGGTCAAAGAAACCGACAAGCTGGCCGACACGATCCACGAGGCGTTCCATGTCGCCACATCGGGCCGCCCCGGCCCGGTTCTGGTCGACATCCCGAAGGATGTGCAATTCGCCACCGGCAGCTACATCGCGCCGAAAGCCGCGCGCGTCTCGCATTACCAGCCGCAGATCAAGGGCGACATCGAGGCGATCACCGAGCTGGTCGAAGCGATGGAAAAGGCCGAGCGCCCGGTCTTCTACACCGGCGGCGGCGTCATCAACTCTGGCCCGGCTGCCAGCCAGCTGCTGCGCGAACTGGTCGAGGCGACCGGCTTTCCCGATCACCTCGACCCTGATGGGTCTGGGCGCCTATCCGGCGTCCGGCGAGAACTGGCTGGGCATGCTGGGGATGCACGGCCTTTACGAGGCCAACATGGCGATGCACGACTGCGACCTGATGATCAACATCGGCGCGCGGTTCGACGACCGGATCACCGGGCGGCTCGATGCGTTCAGCCCGAATTCGAAGAAGGCGCATATCGACATCGACCCGTCCTCGATCAACAAGGTGATCCACGTCGATATCCCGATCATCGGCGATGTCGGCCATGTGCTGGAAGACCTGCTGAAGGTCTGGAAAGCCCGCGGCCGCAAGACCAACAGCGAAGGGCTGGCGAAATGGTGGAAGCAGATCGAGGAATGGCGCAAGGTCGAATGCCTGAACTTCAAGCAACTCGACGAAGACTCATCAAGCCGCAATACGCGCTGGAGCGGCTGGAGGCGCTGACCAAGGACCACGACCGCTACATCTGCACCGAAGTGGGCCAGCACCAGATGTGGGCGGCGCAGTACCTGGGCTTCGAGGACCCGAACCGCTGGATGACCTCCGGCGGGCTTGGCACCATGGGCTACGGCTTCCCGGCCTCGATCGGCGTGCAGATGGCGCATCCGGACGCGCTGGTGATCAACGTCGCGGGCGAAGCGTCGCTGGCTGATGAACATGCAGGAAATGGGCACCGCGGTGCAGTACCGCCTGCCGGTCAAGCAGTTCATCCTGAACAACGAACGCCTGGGCATGGTCCGCCAGTGGCAGGAATTGCTGCACGGCGAGCGCTATTCAGCCAAAGCTGGTCCGAAGCCTGCCCGATTTCGTGAAACTGGCCGAGGCCTTCGGGGCCAAGGGTATCCTTTGCGAGGATCCGGCCGATCTGGACGACGCGATCATGGAGATGCTGAACTACGACGGGCCGGTGATCTTCGATTGCCTGGTCGAGAAGCACGAAAACTGCTTCCCGATGATCCCGTCGGGCAAGCCGCATAACGAGATGCTGCTGGGCGACGCCTCGACCAAGGATGCGATCGAGGCCGGCGGCGCGGTTCTGGTTTAGGAAGGGCTCTGCAAATGTCTGCACTGAAAATCAAAAAAGGCGCGACCAGCCATTCCGCCTATGACCTGCGCGATCCGAATGCCGATGTGATCGAGAAGCACACGCTGGCCGTGTATCGTCGAAAACGAACCGGGCGTTCTGGCGCGGGTCATCGGCCTGTTCTCAGGGCGCGGCTACAACATCGAAAGCCTGACCGTGGCCGAGATCGACCACACCGGCCATCTGTCGCGGATCACCATCGTGACCTCCGGCACGCCGCAGTGATCGAGCAGATCAAGGCGCAGCTTGGCCGGATCGTTCCGGTGCACGAAGTCCACGACCTGACCGTCGAGGGCCCGTCGGTCGAACGTGAACTGGCGCTGTTCAAGGTCGCCGGCAAGGGCGACCAGCGGGTCGAAGCCTTGCGGCTGGCCGATATCTTCCGCGCCAATGTGGTCGATTCGACCTTGGAAAGCTTCGTCTTCGAGATCACCGGCACGCCCGAGAAAGATCGATGCCTTTGCCGACCTTGATGCGCCCGCTCGGCCTGCAGGAAGTGGCGCGCACCGGTGTTGCTGCCCTGTCGCGCGGAACGCGGTAGTTCCGCGCCGAACTGCCCCTGCGTCGGAAGCACCGCCGTTCCGCCGTTGAAGAAATTTGCAAAATGCTACAACCAAGCCGATTTGCATGCGACAGTACTGGCAGGAATGGGAATTGATCCTTCGGGCCGGATGCCTGAAGGTCGAAGGGGGGAAGCCGTGCTGAACGGAAACACAACAATTGAGAGTTTGCTGAAAGAGTTGGATGACCTCAGCCCATCGGGCTACGCGGTCGGTCTGCACATCCATGTCACCGCACCTCGGGTGTTGATCCAGACCTATGACAAGGAATGGATGGATTATTACGCCGAGCACCGCATGCTGCTTTCTGATCCGACCGTGTTCTGGGCGATGACCAATTCCGGCGCCCGGCGGTGGAGCGATCTGACCGATCTTGATACTGGCGGAGTGCTGAAGGCCGCTGCCCGGCACGGTCTGGTGCACGGAGTGCTGGTTTCTGTCGGGGATGCGAAATCGCGGTCGCTTCTGAACACCGCGCGCCCAGACCGCCCGCAGACCGAGGAAGAGTTCGAGCGGATGAAGCTGATCCTGGAGACCCTGCATCACCGAACTTCGGATGACGCATTCCTGACCGACCGCGACAAGGCGGTTCTGGAGGAATATCTGACCACCTGAACCCGCCATCTTGGCGGTCGTCCCGCCCGACACGTCGCCGGGACACGCGCAAAAACGACTCGTTGACGCGCGCTCTGTGCCGGAACCAGAATAATGAATACTCCCTCCGTCGAAAGGATCCTTCGATGCGACTTCTGAAATCCCTTGCGTCTACTCGCCGTCCTCGCAGCAACGCCAGCCCATCGCCGATAGCACAACCGGAACGGTGGTGGCCTTCGACCGTGTCGATCTGGTCCTGGTGCTGGAAGACAAGACCGATCTGGGAAATCGTGCCGGCCGACCTGGCCCTGCCCGAAGATCTGAAAGCTGGCGACGAGATCACCATCGATTTCGAAAGCGCCGGTGAAAGCGGTGTCGGCAAGATCAACTCGATCACCCGTACGGGCGGCTAAATCAGAAGGCCCCGGCGAACCGGGGCCCTCCTGGTCCTGAGGGCGCGGCCCTCAGCAACCGTAAGTTATCGTTACATCGCCGGAAGGGTTCCGGCTTCGACGGCTGCTGTCAGCTCTTCTGCTGATACGGACCCGTCGGCATCGGTGTCGATGGTTGCGAAGGTATCCTCGGTCAGATCGGGATAGGCCACCACCAGCTCGGCAAAGGACATCATTCCGTCGCCGTCCGTATCCAGATCGGCCTGTGCGAAAACGGCGGTGCCGAGTGCCAGTGCAAGAACCGGAGCGAGGGTTATGGTCATGGTCTTCATGGTAAGAAACTCCTTCAATAGTTATGAGGAAGGCTTCGCTGCCTTCCCGATACAAGACGCGCCAATCGCGGACTTATTCCCGGCACCTCGCTGAAGACACCCTGACGCGCCAAGCACCGCCGATGCAGGCACTCGCCTTGCGCGGGAAGCCGCCAAAATTCGCGCCTGCGGCCCGCTTGGCGGAAATCCCCCATCTTGCGTCCGCGCGATCAATAGCCATCTGCTATCGCCAAGGAGATGCACATGACCCGACATGATCTCGTATCGACCCCGAAAACCAACCTTTCCGACCTTGTGCCCGACGTGATCCGTCTGTCGCGGTTTCTGACCCGCGACCTCGATCTGGCCGACGATCTGGCGCAAGAGGTTCTGCTGAATGTCTGGAGCCGGCTCGCGGAGGGCGCCGAGATCGACGACTTGCGACTTTACGTCAAGGCCAGCCTGCGCAACCGCCTGCGCCGTCCGCCGCGCCGGGCCGAGACCCTGACCGAAGCCGATATGCCCAGCACAGCCCCCGACGCCCCGGCCCGCCTGGCCACCCAGGACGTGCTGGACTGCATTGCCCGACTGCCAGAGGATCAGGCGATCCTGCTGATCGAGTTCGCGAAAGACGAGACCAGCTACGCCGAGCTTGCCCGCCGTCACAACCTGCCGATCGGCACCGTGATGTCGCGGATTTCGCGCGCGACGGGAAAGGCTTTGCCGCGACATGGACCTGCCCCTCGATCATCCGGTAGAAAGCCTCGTCGAAGGCGCGGCGGGATAGCCGCCGGCCCTGCACGGCGGCGCATCGGAGCCGGCTAGCAGGGTCCAAACTGCGACGCACGATGAAAGTGACGGTCAGGCGATACCCAACAAGAAATGCATGGCCACTCCTGTCAGATCGTCGGTTTGCTCAACATCAGCCAGACAATGGCAAGCACCGCCCCGAATGCCGGAAAGCCGAAGGCGAACCACCACCGATACAGGCGATGAAACTCCGGCGGAAGATCCTCCCCCTTATCTCGGGCCAGCGATGCAAGATCCCTCATCCTGATTTGCATCCAGACCACCGGTAACCAGAAGATACCCGTGAAGACATAAAGCCCGAGCGACAGGGCGATCCACCCTTCAAGGATTGGCCAACCGGCCTCTTTCGCAAGGAAATAGCCGGTGATCGGTTGAGCGACCGCCGCCATGGCTGTGAAAACCGTATCAGCAATCACCACGATACCCGCGACATGCGCGACCAGTCCGGGGTCACGGCTTTGGCTGGAAACGACCATGAAAAACGCAATGCCCGCGCCGGTGCCAAGCAGGACCGTCGCCCCGACCACGTGAAGAAAGAGAAGAATGTCGTACATCATCGATCCTCCAGCAAGAGCCAGACCACGCCTGCCAGCGTGACGCCGGGCAGGACCTTGACCATTGGCCCCAGCGGATCAAGCCAAAGCTGCGGCGCCGCAACGATGCTTCCCATCAGATAGGCCAGCGACAGGGCGATCATGCCAAGAGCGGCACACCTGGCCAAAGGTCGCCAAAGGATGAGCAGCCCGAACAAGATATCTGCAATCGCCCCGCCAAAAACCGCCGCGCTGATCGCCCAGACCGGAAACCCGCCGCCCTCCAGAACCGCCATTGCCGCCCGCGTGTCCCAAAGTGCGACTAGCCCGGAAAAGACCCAGAAGAATGCGAGCGTACCAATGGCCAGCGGAAGGGCCAGGTAAACCCGGGCGAACAGCCGCTCTTGCCGGGTTGCACGTAGAATCGAAAGCGTCTGCTTCAAAGATCGGCAAGGCGCCCCTCCGGCGCGCTCCCAGTCTTTCGGATCGCCGCGGATCCCATCCCCCAGCGCCCAAAGCGCCGTCGTTCGCATAGGAGAGCGCCAGCCAAGGTGGCCGAGCAGATCAGCGAAGCGGCCAACGATGGCCAGACAGGCAGCCGGCACCCTCGGAGCAAAAACGGGGTCTGAAAAACCCAACCAGCGTCGCATGTCAGCCGTCAGTTTCGGGAACGAACGGACCTCCGGTTCGGTCAGATCGGCGATCGTACCAGACGACACATCCCCATTGGCGGCTGCAACGACTGCGGCGGCGACATCTTCCACAAATACCGTTTGGATCTGTGATTCCGGCAGAACTCTCGGAAGAACCAGCGGCAGCGCGGCAACCGCGCGCAGCAAGGCAGTACCGCCATAGGCATCTTGTGAAAGCACGAGCGTCGGCCGGAGGATAACCCAGTCGCCTGCCCCGGACGCGATCACGGCGTCGCCGCGTGCCTTGCTGCGGAAGAATGCGGTCGATGCGTTGACCGATACTCCGGCTGCCGAGATTTGCACGATCCGGATCTGCATGTGCCGGACCGCTTCGACGAGCCGCTCAATGGCGGTCACGTGAATAGCCTCCAGATTGTCGCGGGCACCATCCTGAAGCGCACCCGACGCGTTGACCACCACATCAACGTCCACCAGCAGCTCTCGCCATTCAGCGGGCTCTATAGATGGAATATCGCGGATTAGCCACGATGCTGCGGGATCTGCTGCCTTGGCCGAACCGGACGACCGCCCCATCCCGACGACCTGAAAGCCGGCATTGCGCAAGGCATTCATGCAGGCAGAGCCAATCAGTCCGTAACCGCCGAGAACAAGAGCTTTGGGCATCGTCCTGCCAACGTGATGATGCTGCGCTATGACAAGGAAATGTGTTCAACTCAAGAAACTCGAACGCACATAGCGCGGTTCGGAATTGAGAACCTTGGGTTCAGTCGGGCCGCCCACATTGTCCGGGGACATCCCCAAAAGAAAATGGGGAGCACTATGGCTCCCCAGTCTCGCTGATCAGGCTCATTTTCTGTACCGCCCGGTTTCTGCCTGCGGCCCGATCAACGTCAGAGGCGAGCGCACCCGCCCCGGAAACTTTGGTTCTGGAGCCAGGCAAGCCCGCCTCCAAGGGACACTACTTTTTCCCTTTGTTTGGACGCTGAGTTAGCGCCGACGCCGCTGCTGTCTTGGCAGCTGGCGAGGACTTCGATTCCGAAGAACCTTGGACGCTGCAGAAGCGGCCTTGGCACTCGTAACCTCAGAGTTTTTGCGCTGAGTCATGCTCAACACTCCTCTTTGTCCACAGGCACTAGGTTGATAACCCGTGTATTTCCTGTGAGTAGCAGCACGTCATTGATCACCAAACTCAGTACATGTTCAGACCTCGTTCTCGGCCCACTCTGGACCGAGTTAGGTAAGTCTCCTCGCCCGTACTGGTGAAACTGGGGACAAGCCGGGGGTCGGTGTTCAAGCACCGATCCCCAACCCTCAATCTCTTCAGCTACACCCCGACTGTCCCCCCGCAGGTGTTGCACTTCATGCAGGTGCCGTTGCGCACCAGCGTGTAGTTGCCGCATTCGCCGCAGGGATCGCCCTCGTAGCCCTGCATCTTGGCCTTGGTGCGGGCGTCCATCGAGGTCGATGACCCCGCGCCGCCGACATAGCCCACCGCAGTTTCGGCGAACCCGGCGCTGGCCACATCCGGCACCAGCGTCTGCAAGGCCGCGACCGCATCGGTGGCACTGTCCAGCGCAACAGCGCCCATGCCGCCCTGCAACACACGCAATTCCTGCGGCATCCGCTTGCGCAGATAGCCGGTCGAGCTGATCTGGCGCAGCACGTCCAGCGATTTCGCCGCCGCGGCCTCGTTCATCTCGGTGAAGTTGCGCTTGCCCTCATCCTCGCCGCGGCCCAGATCGTCGAAGGCGTCGCCTTCGGGCTTCACATGCGCCAGATCGGTGCGGTCGAGATAGCTGACCGCCAGTTCGCGGAAGATATAGTCAAGGATCGAGGTCGCGTTCTTGATGGTCTCGTTGCCCTGCACCATGCCCGCCGGTTCGAACTTGGTGAAGGTGAAGGCGTCGACGAACTCCTCCAGCGGCACGCCGTATTGCAGGCCGACCGAGACCGCGATGGCGAAGTTGTTCATCATCGCGCGGAAGCCGGCACCTTCCTTGTGCATGTCGATGAAGATCTCGCCCAGCTTGCCGCCTTCGTATTCGCCGGTGCGCAGGTAGACCTTGTGACCGCCGACCATGGCCTTCTGCGTGTAGCCCTTGCGCCGTTGCGGCAGCTTTTCACGGTCCCGCGACGATTTCCTTGACGATAATCTTCTCGACGATCTTCTCGGCCAGAACCTTGGCCTTTTCCTGCGCCGATCCGTTGGTCAGGATCTCTTCGGCTTCCTCGTCATCCTCGATCAGCGCCGCGGCCAGCGGCTGCGACAGCTTCGAGCCGTCGCGGTAAAGCGCGTTGGCCTTGACACCCAGTGACCAGCGACAGCTCATAGGCCGCCTGGCAATCCTCGATCGTGGCGTCGTTCTGCATGTTGATGGTCTTGGAGATCGCGCCAGAGATGAACGATCTGCGCCGCCGCCATCATCGTGATGTGGCTTTCGACACCCAGGAACCGCTTGCCCTTCTTGCCGCAGGCATTGGCGCAGTCGAAGACGCTGTAATGCTCTTCTTTCAGGAACGGCGCGCCTTCCAGCGTCATCGTCCCGCAAACATGGTCGTTGGTCGGCCTCGATATCCTTGCGGCTGAAGCCAAGATGGCGCAGCAGGTCGAAGGACGGATCGTTCAGCTTCTCGGCCGGGATGCCCAGCGTTTCCTTGCAGAATTCCTCGCCCAGCGTCCACTGGTTGAAGACAAAGCGGATGTCGAAGGCCGAGGGCAAAGCCGCCTTCGATCTTCTCGATCTGCGCCGGGCCGAAGCCGTGGCCGATCAGCGAGGTGTGGTTGATCCCCGGCGCATTGCCGAGTGTCCCGTGGCCGACGGCGTAAGAGATGATCTCTTCAATCTGGGAGGAGGAATATCCGAGTTTCTCCAGCGCCGCCGGCACCGAGCGGTTGATGATCTTGAAGTAACCGCCACCTGCCAGCTTCTTGAACTTCACCAGCGCGAAATCAGGTTCGATCCCGGTCGTGTCGCAATCCATCACAAGACCGATCGTGCCGGTTGGCGCGATCACGGTGGCCTGCGCATTGCGGTAGCCGTGCTTCTTGCCCAGTTCCAGCGCCTCGTCCCAGGCACCCTTGGCCAGATCGACCAGACGAGCGTCGGGGCAATTGCCATGATCGAGCGGCACAGGTTTGACCGCCAGTGCCTTGTAACCGTTGGTTTTTCCGTAAGCCGCGTTGCGGTGGTTCTCGATCACCCGCAGCATGTGCTTGGCGTTCTTCTTGTAGCCCGGGAAGGCCCCCAACTCGCCCGCGATCTCGGCGCGACGTCGCGTAAGACACGCCGGTCATCAGCGCCGTCAGCGCACCGCACAGTCGCGCGGCCCTCGTCGCTGTCATAGCCGTAGCCCATGTTCATCAGCAGGCCGCCGATATTGGCGTAGCCCAGACCCAACGTGCGGAAGTCATAGGACCGCTGCGCGATTTCCTTGGACGGGAACTGCGCCATCATCACGCGAGATTTCCAGCGTCAGCGGTCCAAAGCCGCGTGGCGTGGATGTAGTCTTCGGCCTGAAACTCGCCGTCTTTCAGGAAGGTCAGCAGGTTCATCGAGGCGAGGTTGCAGGCCGTATCGTCGAGGAACATGTATTCCGAGCACGGGTTCGAGCCGCGGATCGCGCCGTCTTCCGGGCAGGTGTGCCAGGCGTTGACCGTGTCGTGGTACTGGATGCCCGGATCGGCGCAGGCCCAGGCGGCGTGGCCGACATCGGCCCAGAGATCGCGCGCCTTGACGGTCTTGGCGACCTTGCCATCGGTGCGGCGGATCAAGTTCCCAGTCGGCATCGTCCTTGACCGCCTTCAGGAAAGCATCCGTCACGCGGACCGAGTTGTTGGAATTCTGGCCCGACACGGAGGCATAGGCTTCACTGTCCCAATCGGTGTCGTAGGTCGGAAACTCGATGCTGGTATAGCCCTGCTTGGCATAATCCAGCACGCGCTTGACGTAAGTCTCTGGTATCTGGACCTTCTTGGCCGACTTGATCGCGGCTTTCAGGGTCTCGTTCTTGGCCGGATCGACCGCATCCTCGCTGCTGCCATCCCAGGTGCGGATCGCGGCGAAGATCTCGTTCAGCTGACGCTCATGCATCTTGGAGCCGGCCACGAGTGACGCGACCTTCTGCTCTTCGATGACCTTCCAGTTGATGAAGCTCTCGATATCGGGGTGATCCATGTCGCAGATCACCATCTTGGCCGCGCGGCGCGTGGTGCCGCCCGACTTGATCGCACCTGCCGCGCGGTCGCCGATCTTCAGGAACCCCATCAGGCCAGAAGACTTGCCGCCGCCCGACAGGTTCTCGCCCTCGCCCCGGAGGCTGGAGAAATTGGTGCCGGTGCCAGAGCCGTACTTGAACAGCCGCGCCTCGCGCACCCACAGATCCATGATGCCGCCATCGCCGACCAGATCGTCGGCAACCGACTGGATGAAACAGGCATGCGGCTGCGGATGCTCATAGGCGCTGGCGGATTTGGTCAGCTCGCCGGTCTTGTAGTCGACGTAGTAGTGGCCCTGTGACGGACCGTCGATGCCGTAGGCCCAATGCAGGCCGGTGTTGAACCACTGCGGGCTGTTGGGCGCGGCCATCTGCGTGGCCAGCATGTAGCGCATCTCGTCGTAATAGGCGCGGGCATCGGCCTCGGTGGTGAAATAGCCACCCTTCCAGCCCCAATAGGCCCAGGCGCCGGCCAGACGGTCGAACACCTGCTTGGCCGAGGTCTCGCCGCCGAAGCGCTGATCCTCGGGCAACTTGTCCAAGGCGGCGCTATCGGGAACCGAACGCCACAGAAACTCGGGCACGCCCTTTTCCTTGACCGCCTTCAGCCGCGCCGGAACGCCAGCTTTGCGGAAATATTTCTGCGCGATGACGTCGGAGGCGACCTGGCTCCAGCCACCGGGCACTTCCATGCCCTCCAGCTTGAAAACCGTCGTGCCATCGGGATTGCGAATCTCTGACGTCGTGGTGGTGAAATCCAGCGTCTGCGTAAGCGTCTTTGCCTGCTGTGGTAAATTTACGTTCGATTTTCATTTTTATAACTTGCCCCGTGACTTCTGTCAGTTCCGTGGGTCGACCCGTCTTCATGCGGATCACACCCGGTTACGCGCCAATCCGAACATCACGTTAGGAAACAGAACTCCGCGAGGCGAAGTTAGCCGCCTCTCACCAGTCTGGTTTGCCCGTAGGCATCCGACCCGGATCTGATGTATCGTCCCTCTCCGGCGTCCCGACCATCAGATACTAAATCTAGTGGCCAGCCGGTCAGCCAACACAACCTGACGTATGCGGCCACAGTCGGTCAACGAAAATATTCAACCTATCCACAAGTTTTTTCTGTTGACCAACAGGGGGGATTTTGCGCCTGCCCGTTAACCATTTCAACTCGGTCCTGACCGACCGCAAAGCCGGTATCCGAAATTCTTGTTTCAGTCGGCGGGTTTATGCCGATCGGCTCACAGGACTGCCTGAACTTATCCACAGAATGCCCCGGCGAATGTGCCGCCTGAAATCGCTATTGAAGAAATGTCACAAGGCCGGACAAAACCGCCTCTGGTGACAGTCCTGAACCCGGTCCACCGATTGCGCGCCTACGGCCACGTGGCAAATGCCGCGCTTTTCCGGATGCCGCCAGCGGCTCAAGGATATTGGCTGTGGTCGGGGCGGAGAGATTCGAACTCCCGACCCTCTGTTCCCAAAACAGATGCGCTACCAGGCTGCGCTACGCCCCGACAGCGGTCTCAATAGTTGCTGATGGGCGCAATGAAAAGCCCCTAGTTTGGGCTGTCACACACCTATTCCTCGGAACAGGCCAGACAGCGCCCGCCTCATCAAAGCTCGGATGCCTGATCTCGCTGCCGACGGTGATGCCAAGCGCGCGAGACAGCCCGCCATTGATCTCCAGCACCGCCTGCACGCCGGTGCCGCCGTCGATGCCGGTCAGATCGAGGGGCACCGCGTTTTCATGGATATGGGTCACTGTGCCAGCCGGATCGATGAAGATCATGTCCAGCGGGATCAGCGTGTTCTTCATCCAGAAGGTCGCATGCTGGGGCGCGGCGATAGATGAACAGCATGCCCGGCACTTGCGGCAGCGTTTCGCGATGCATCAGCCCCTGGGCGCGTTCTGCCGGATCGTCGGCCATCTCGACGCCGAACCGCGCCTGGCCCCAGTCGCCGCGCAACTCGACCTGATCGTTGCGGCAAGCCCGCAGTGCCCGCCCCCGGCACGTCGCAAGCAGAACGCAACGACAGTGCAACCGTACGGATCATTTTCTTGCCGCCGCGTCCCATGATATGACCTGAGATGCCATCCGACCGCGTTTGCCCTCGATCACGCGCAGCGCCAACGCTTCGCCGGGCTGCAGATCGGCCAAGCCGGACCGGCGCAGAACCTCGACATGCACAAAGATGTCCTCGTCGCTGCCAAAGACGTTGGCAAAGCCAAACCCCTTGGCCTTGTCGAACCACTTGACGCGTCGCCGGCTGCAACGGCACATCGCTGTCATCGACCGCATCGCCGCTTCCGATCTCTGCCTGGCGTGTCGAGGGATCGGTCTTTGGCGGCGTGATGCTGAATATCTCGACGGCCTGCACGCCGCGCGCGGTTTCCTGCACGCCAATTTCGACTCCGGCATCCGTCAGCGATCGAGCCCTGACCGAAATTGCGCAGGACATTGGCGTGCAACAGAATGTCCGGTCCGCCGGCGTCGGACACGACAAATCCGAATCCCTTGACCGGGTCGAACCATTTCACATGGCCAACGACCCGACGCACTTCCCGTGTTGTCTTCCATCATTCTCCACAAGAGATAAATTTTCCAGCCCCACGTATAGTCGTGTGCCATAGCCGCGTCTGTTTCAAGCTTTAAATAGCCGGGATTTCGAGCAAACGCGCCTTACGTTGACGCCAGATTCAGGGGTTCAGCCGCTGAATTTTCCATCTCCGCATCGGGGGCATGCGCGGGTCCAGCGGAACCGGTCATGCAAGCGGAAATCATTCCCCGCCCAGAACTCGATTTCCTGCGGAACAATCCGGTAACCGCCCCAGTGTGGCGGTCGTTTGGGTGAAGTGCCACGTTTGGCCGTTTCCATGGCGACGGCCCGCATCAGAGCCCCGCGCGAGGCCAGCGGGCTGCGACTGTCGCGATGCCCAGGCCCCGATCCGGCTACCAAGCGGGCGGGTCGTGTAATAGGCGTCGGCCTTCTCGGCGGATACCTTGCTCGATTCGGACCCCGGACTCGGATCTGCCGGGCGAGCGATTTCCAGTGCATGACGAAGGACGCCTTCCCTGTCGCCGCGATCTCCTGGCCCTTCGCGCTTTCGTAATTGGTGAAGAAGACGAAACCGTCTGTTTCGATCGCCTTGAGCAGAACCATGCGCGCATTGGGCATCCCGTCCGCATCCACGGTCGACAGTGCCATCGCGTTGGGATCGGTGGGTTCCAGCGGCTCGGCCTCTGTCAGCCAGCGCTGCGCGATGACGAACGGATCGTCGCCCGCAAAAATTCCGCTTCTGTCACTCATTCCGAACCTCTTTCAGCCAATGACCCGCACGCCGCTTTGCCAAGGGCCGCTTGCGTTTTCCTTGATGCAACCCCGGCTTTGGCATAAACCGTTGTCAACAAACAAAAGTGGACAAGGGGCGCGAAATGTCAACGAACCTGATGAAGGGCAAGCGCGGGCTGATCATGGGCCTTGCCAACGACAAGTCCATCGCCTGGGGCATCGCCAAGGCCTGCGCCGAAGCCGGGGCCGAACTGGCGTTTTCCTATCAGGGCGAAGCGCTGAAAAAGCGCGTCGACCCGCTGGCCGCGCAACTGGGCTCGACAGCTGGTCGTCGATGCGACGTGTCGGACGAGGCGTCGATGGACGCGCTGTTCGCCGACGCTGAAGGCGCGAATGGGGCAAGCTCGACTTCGTCGTCCATGCCATCGGGTTTTCCGACAAGAACGAACTTGCGCGGTCGCTATGTCGACACCTGCCGCGACAATTTCCACATGTCGATGGATATCTCGGTCTATTCCTTCACCGCCGTGTGCCAGCGCGCCGCGGCGATGATGAACGATGGCGGGTCGCTGCTGACGCTGACCTATTACGGCGCCGAGAAGGTCATGCCGCATTACAACGTGATGGGCGTGGCCAAGGCCGCGCTGGAGGCCTCGGTGCGCTACATCGCCGAGGATCTGGGCAAGGACGGCATCCGCGTGCAACGCGATCTCCGCCGGGCCGATCAAGACGCTGGCGGCCTCGGGCATCGGCGATTTCCGCTACATCCTGAAGTGGAACGAATACAACTCGCCGCTGCGCCGCAACGTGACCATCGACGATGTCGGCAGATCGGCGCTCTATCTGCTGTCCGATCTGGGGTCCGGCGTGACCGGCGAGGTGCTGCATGTCGATGCCGGCTATCACGTCGTCGGCATGAAGGCCGTCGACGCGCCCGATATCACGAAGGCTAGACCAAGCAATGACTGACCGCCTGCCCCACGAAAAGGGTTTCCACGTCAGCTGGGACCAGATCCACCGCGACAGCCGCGCGCTGGCCTGGCGGCTGGACGGTCACGGCCCCGACGATGGCGCGTGGCGCGCGGTGGTCGCGATCACCCGCGGCGGCATGGCCCCGGCGATGATCGTGGCGCGCGAGCTGGACATCCGCACCGTCGATACGATCTGCGTCAAATCCTACGACCATCAGGATCAGGCCGAGGCGAAGGTGCTCAAAGCGCCCGACGCCGAGATGATGGGCGACGGCACCGGCATCCTGGTGATCGACGATCTGGTCGACACCGGCAAGACGCTGGAACTGGTGCGCGAGCTGTATCCCAAGGCGCATTTCGCCACCGTCTATGCCAAGCCCAAGGGCCGCCCGATGGTCGATACCTTCATCACCGAGGTCAGCCAGGACACCTGGATCTTCTTCCCCTGGGACATGGCGCTGCAATATGTCGAGCCCTATCGCGGCAAGGACTGAACCATGGCGCAAGCCTCGTCTGATGTGGCACGGTCAGCGGATTTCTTCATCAGGTCCTTCGAAATCAGCCTGCTGCTGAAGGCGCTGCTCGGCCTGGCGCAGTCGCCTCGGCCGTGACGCTCTATCTGACCCCGACCAGGCGGTATCAGCCGGGTTTGTGACATGGCTGACAAGTCAGGAACTCGCCGAGGATCCGGGCGATCTGGTCGCGCTGTGGCTGTTACAGGCCGCGCAGGCGCTTTCGATCAGCACGGTCAGCACTTCTATTCGCTTTACCTGCTGGCGCACGGGGCTTCTGAACCTCGGGGTTGTGCTGCTGCTTTGGCGCGCGGTTGATCTGGGCCTATCCTGTCTCGATCGTCGTGCTGTTGGCATTCGTCGCCTATCAGCTCTACGAATACGTCGGTGCACCGGATGCCCCGACCATGATCGTCCTGTCGCTCTATTGACCTCGCTGATTGTCTTTCTGGTCTGGCGCGAATAGCGCGCAGTTCTCCTGACTCGGCAGGTCGCTGAATGTCCACGCCACTGAATCCACATATCCGCGACACCTTCGCCCCCCCGGTGATGGAGGCGCAGCGCTGGCTCGACGGCGTGACCTTCCCGCCGGACCGCCCGCTGGTGAATGTCAGTCAGGCCGCCCCGGCGCTGCCGCCGCCGCGAACGCATGCGCCAGGCGATTGCCGACATCGTGCTGAACGACGCCTCGGCGCATCTTTACGGTGCCGATCTGGGGCTGGCCGAATTGCGCGCCGAGGTCGCGACGCAGACCTCGGCGCTTTACGGCGGGACGATCACCGCCAACCAGGTCGCCATCACCTCGGGCTGCAATCAGGCCTTTACCGCCGGTCATGACGACGCTGGCCGGCGCAAGGAGATGAAGTCATCCTGCCAACCCCATGGTATTTCAATCATAAAATGTGGCTCGACATGCAGGGCGTCAAAGCCGTCCCGCTGCCGACCGGCGACGATCTGCTGCCCGACCCGGCCGTCGCCGAGGCGCTGATCACGCCGCGGACCCGCGCCATCGTGCTGGTCACGCCGAACAATCCCGGCGGCGTCGAATATCCTGCCGATCTGGTGCGCGCCTTCTATGATCTGGCGCAGCGCGAGGCATCGCGCTGGTGGTCGACGAAACCTACCGCGATTTCGACAGCCGCGACGGCGCGCCGCACGATCTGTTCACCGATCCCGACTGGGCCGAGACGCTGATCCAGCTTTATTCCTTCTCCAAGGCCTACCGGCTGACCGGCCACCGCGTCGGCGCGCTGACCGCCAGCACCGCCCGGCTGGCCGAGGTCGAGAAATTCATCGACACCGTCACCATCTGCCCCAACCAGATCGGCCAGCGCGCCGCGCTTTGGGGGATGCGCAACCTGGGCCAGTGGCTGGCCGGCGAACGCGCCGAAATCCTCGACCGCCGCGCCGCGATGACTGAGGGCTTTCACCGCCTCAAGGGCTGGAAGCTGCGGGGCATCGGTGGCTTCTTCGCCTATGTCGAGCATCCGTTCGATATTGGCTCCGACGATCTGGCGCGCCGTCTGGTATCCGAGGCCGGCATCCTGTTGCTGCCCGCCACGTTCTTCACCCCGCGGGCGATCCGCGCGGCCAGCGTGAACTGCGGATCGCCTATGCCAATATCGACCGCGCGGGCATCGGCACGCTCTTTGACCGGCTCGAAAACCTCGCGCTCTGACCTTGCGCTGCTGTCCCATCGCGCCTAGACATCGCGGGGCGGAAAAACCACGGGGTTTCGGGTATGGCCAAAAGCGCGAAAAAGAAGGCGTCGAACATCGTTGTCTGGGTCATTCTGGCCTTGCTGATCGTCGGCCTTGCGGGCTTTGGTGCAACCAATTTCGGCGGCAATGTCCGGTCGATCGGTGCGGTCGGCGATACCGAGATCACCGTGAACCGTTATGCCCGCGAGCTAGAGCAGGAATTGCGCAGCCTGCAAGCCCAGACCGGCCAGAGCATCAACCTGTCCCAGGCACAGTCCTTCGGCGTCGATCGCGCAGTCTTGCAACGGCTGGTCGGAGCCGCCGCGCTGGAGAATGAGACCAAACGGCTTGGCATTTCCGTTGGCGATGCCGAAGTGCAGCGGCAGATTCTGGCGACGCCCGCGTTTCAGGGGCTCGACGGCAAATTTGACCGCGAGGCCTATGAATTCACACTCGACCGGTCCGGCCTGACCCCGGCCGGGTTCGAGGAAGACGTCCGCATGGATGTCGCCCGCAACATCCTGCAGGCCGCGATTTCGGGCGGCGTCGCTGCCCCGCAGGTCTTCGCCGACACGCTGATCGGCTATGTCGGTGAGCGGCGCAGCTTTTCCTGGGCCAAGCTCGACCGCAGCGCCCTGACAACTGCCCTGCCAGAGCCGACGGAAGAGGATTTGCAGGCCCACTATGCGGCGAATATCGACGACTTTCGCGCTGCCCGAAACCCGCGATATCACCTACGTCTGGCTGTCGCCCGACCAGATCGTCGATCAGGTCGAGGTCGAAGACGACGCCCTGCGCAGCCTCTACGAAGAACGCTCCGAGGAATTCAATCTGCCCGAGCGTCGTCTGGTCGAACGCCTTGTCTTTGGCACCGAGAACGAGGCAAACGCCGCGCTGACCGCGATCAGCGATGGCTCCAAAAGCTTCGAGGAACTGGTCAACGAACGCGGGCTGACCCTGCCCGACGTCGATCTGGGCGATGTCGCGCGTGACGATCTGGGCGCCGCCGCCGAAGCGGTCTTTGCGCTCGATGGCCCCGGCATCGCGGGCCCGGTGACCACCGATCTTGGCCCGGCGCTGTTCCGTGTGAATGCGATCCTGCCCGCGCAGGTGACCGCGTTCGAGGACGCCCGGGACGAGCTGAAGGATGAATTCACCATGGACCGGGCGCGCCGGATCATCGGCGACCGGATCGACGCTATCGACGATCTTCTGGCCGGCGGCGCGACGCTGGAAGAGATCGCCACCGAGACGGATATGGATCTGGGCCAGATCGAGTGGACCGCCGAGCAGTCCGACGGGCTGACCGCCTATGAAGAGTTCAAATCCGCAGCCGAAGCGGCCACGACCGAGGATTTCCCGGAAATCGTGCAGCTGGAGGATGGCGGCATCTTCGCCCTGCGCCTGAACAAGGTCATCCCGTCCCGCCCGGAACCCTACGAGACCGCAACAGATCGCGTTCGCGTGGCATGGGAGATCGCGCAGGTTCTTGAGGCCTTGCAGGATCAGGCCGCCGAGATCAAAGCGCAACTCGACAATGGCGCGCGGATCAGCAGCCTCGGCCTGCCGGTGACCGTCGAAACCCGGATTACCCGCGACGCCTTCATCGAAGAGGCGACGCCGGAATTTGTGACCGAGATGTTCACGATTGAAGCCGGACGGCTCTGTGGTGGTCGCAGCCCCCGACGGCGTGCTGATCGGTCAGTTGTCCGAGATCCTGCCCGCCGACATGGACGATCCCGACGCCCTTGCGCTGCAGCAGGCGCTGAACGATGGCGTCCGTCAGGGCATCGCCACCGACCTTCTGGACGGCTTCACCCGCGCGATGGAGATGCAGGCCGGAATCTCGCTGAACCAGACCGCGATCAACGCCGTCCACGCCCAGTTCCCGTAAACGCCGATGGCGCTGCACCCCGATTTCGACGCCTTCGAGACCGGCTACGAGCGCGGCGAAAACCAGGTCGTCTATACCCGCCTTGCCGCCGATCTCGACACGCCGGTGTCGCTGATGCTGAAACTGACCGAGGCGCGGACCGACAGCTTCATGCTGGAATCCGTGACCGGTGGCGAGGTGCGCGGGCGCTACTCGATCATCGGCATGAAGCCGGACCTGATCTGGCGATGCCGCGGCGAGACCCAGCAGATCAACCGCGACGCCCGCTTCGACCCCGAGGCCTTCACCGACCTCGACGGCGACCCGCTGGACAGCCTGCGCGCGCTGATCGCCGAAAGCCGGATCGACCTGCCCGACGATCTGCCCGCCGCCGCCGCCGGTCTGTTCGGCTATCTCGGCTATGACATGATCCGGCTGGTCGAACACCTGCCGGACGTGAACCCCGACCCGCTCGGCCTGCCCGACGCGGTGCTGCTGCGCCCCTCGGTCGTCGCGGTGCTCGACGGCGTCAAGGGCGAGGTCATCGTCGTCTCGCCGGCCTGGGCCGCCTCGGGCCTATCGGCCCGCGCCGCCTATGCGCAGGCCGCCGAACGGGTGATGGATGCGGTGCGCGATCTCGAACGCGCAGCCGCAGGACACCAGCCGCGATCTGGGCGAGGCTCGCCCGATGCCGAGCCGGTCTCCAACTTCACCCATGACGGCTACCTGGCCGCCGTCGAAAAGGCCAAGGACTACATCCGCGCCGGCGACATCTTTCAGGTCGTCCCGTCGCAGCGCTGGACGCAGGATTTCGCGCTGCCGCCCTTCGCGCTCTACCGCTCGCTGCGGCGCACCAACCCCTCGCCCTTCATGTTCTACTTCAACTTCGGCGGCTTTCAGGTGATCGGCGCCAGCCCGGAAATCCTCGTCCGGGTCTTCGGCAACGAGGTCACCATCCGCCCGATCGCCGGCACCCGCCCGCGCGGCGCCACGCCCGAAGAGGACAAGGCGCACGAGGCCGACCTGCTGGCCGACCAGAAGGAACTGGCCGAGCACCTGATGCTGCTCGATCTGGGCCGCAACGACACCGGCAAGGTCTCGAAGATCGGCACCGTCCGCCCGACCGAGCAGTTCATCATCGAACGCTACAGCCACGTCATGCACATCGTCTCGAACGTCGTCGGCGAACTGGCCGACGATCAGGACGCGCTCTCGGCCCTGCTTGCCGGCCTGCCCGCCGGCACCGTCTCGGGCGCGCCCAAGGTGCGCGCGATGGAGATCATCGACGAGCTGGAGCCCGAAAAGCGCGGCGTCTATGGCGGCGGCGTCGGCTATTTCGCGCTCGAACGGCGACATGGACATGTGCATCGCGCTGCGCACCGCCGTGGTGAAGGACGAAAAGCTCTACATCCAGGCCGGCGGCGGCGTCGTCTATGACAGCGACCCCGAGGCCGAATACCAGGAAACCGTGCACAAATCGAACGCCATCCGCCGCGCCGCCGCCGATGCCGGCATGTTCACACGCGGCGGCAACAGCTAGAAACTGCCCCTTCATTGTCTCTAAAATATCCCCGCCGGAGGCATCGCGACGCGGGCGAAGCCCGCGGCGCAAACCCAAAGCCCTACTCCGCCAGAAGTGCTGCCGAAACCGGTGCCAACGCCACGGTGGCGGCGCGATTGCCCAGCCCCCATTCCAACAAGGCCGCGATGGTTTCGGGCCTGTTGTGCCCGACCAGAATTACCCCGGTCTCCTGCCCGGCCTTGAAGGCGGCATTGTCCAGGAACCGCTGTATCGCCGCCCCATCCTGACCCTTGTTGTCAAACTCGCGAAACACCAGTTTGGCCGGAACGCCGTTCCGGCTGGCCACCTGCGTCGCCGCGTTCAACCCCTTGGAATAGGTGATCATGCCGCGTCCTTCGGCTGCCAGAAACTCCGCCACCTGCTTGGCCACGGCGCGGCCCGACTGGAACCCGGCGGCGGGCGTATCCATCACCGCCACAACCTCCGGCATCCGGCCAAGATAGGTTTCAAACGAGGTTTCAACATCCTGCGGCGCGGCGCCATCGGGCAGCGGGGTCATTGCCACCACTTCGCGGCCGGCCGCCCGGTAGTCGGCCATCGCCTCGCCCGCATCCGGGCGAGAAGCGTCCACGACATAGCTGATCGGGAACGGAAACGCCCCGATCTCGGCCGCGCTCGGGCGGGCGCCACCTTCATCGATCAAAAGGATCGCCATAAGCGGTCGATTGTCCGGATTCGAAAACGGTGCGGCATAGCGCATGATCGCGGGGCCGCCCGCAACCTCTTCCGGGTCAGCCTCAGCTTCCGCGGTCGGTGGCTCGGCCTGACCGCCGATCGTCGGCAGGCGGTTGACCTTCACGTCAGGAGCAAGATCGCGCAAGCCGCCAGAGGCTTCCAGCGTCCCTTCGCGCTCGGGCGCCACCGGTTCGGCGGGCTCCGTGACCTTCGGTTCGGGCTGGACTTGCGGGTCGGTGTCCGGCTGCGGCACAGGCGCCGCCTCGGGCGCCTCCGGCACGGGTGCTGCTTCGGGTGCCGGTGCCGGCTCTGGTACAGGTTCGGGTTCCGGCGCCGCCGGCGCACTGCCGATCTCTGGCCGGTCATCGGCATCAGGAGCCGTGGGCGAAACGCTGTCCGCACCGGGCCTGCGGCACCGGATCCACCTCTGGCAGCGCAGCGGTGCTGGTATCAGGAACCATCGGCGGCGTCGGCTCAACAACCACCGGTTGCAGGAAATCCGGTGCCGGGGCAAGCTCAGCCACTTGTGGCGCTGCGTCGGCAGACCCGGCTTCCGGGGCCTCGCTCGCGCCGGCCGGGCGGACCGGCTGATCATTGGTCACGGTAACCGAGGGCGCTTCTCCGGCTTCAGGCTCTTCCAGTTCGGCAGCGGCATCCGACGCCTCGGGGGCCTGACCGGGATCGGCTTCCACCACCGGGGCGGCATCGGCATCGACGCTGTCAGGTGTCGTCACATCGATCGCCGGTTCCTCGACCGGGCTTTCGGGCCGGATCGGCGCGTGCGATGACAACCGCTTCTCGCAGCGGGCTCCGCCTCCGACCGGATCGGGCACCTCTCGCGATCTGCTTCGGGCGCCTGCGTAACATCCCGATCATCCGCTCACCTGTGATGCGAGCGCCAAGACAATCATGACCGAAAGTCCTCCCCCAGATTCAATAATCCCGCGTAATACCGCGTCTCCATGCTCAACCTGCTTCCGATGCCCGCCTTCTTGTGCGCAGGTGCCTTGACCCTTCGGTCTCCTTTGAACATGTATAGCGCGAGCAAGCAAAGGGGGTCACCCCCTTTTGCGAAAACGGTAAGGTTCATGCTGCTCACTGATCGATAACTACGACAGCTTCACCTACAATCTCGTCCATTATCTGGGCGAACTAGGGGCAGAGGTCGTCGTGAAACGCAACGATGCGCTGGATGTGCAGGCAGGCCATGGCCCTGAACCCCGCAGGCATCGTGCTGTCGCCCGGCCCCTGCACGCCGAATCAGGCGGGCATCTGCCTTGCTTGACCGCAGCCGCGGCGGAAACCCGCATTCCGCTTCTGGGTGTCTGCCTCGGCCACCAGGCCATCGGCCAGGCCTTCGGCGGCAAGGTCGTGCGCGCCACGAGATCGTGCATGGCAAGATGGGCGCAGATCCACCACACCGGCAAAGGCGTGTTCGCGGGCCTGCCCTCGCCCTTCGCGGCGACACGCTATCACTCGCTGATCGTGGAGCGCGCCAGCCTGCCCGACTGTCTCGAAGTCACCGCAGAGCTGGAGGATGGCACGATCATGGGCCTGCAGCACCAGGCCTTGCCGATCCAAGGCGTGCAGTTCCACCCCGAATCCATCGCCTCCGAACATGGCCATGCGATGCTGCAAAACTTCCTCGACATGGCTGAAGGTGCCAGCATGAGCGATGCATCTGAAACCGCTGATCGCCGCGGCCGTCGACCGGCCGCTGACCCGTGCCGAGGCGGAACGAGGCCTTTGAAATCCTGTTCGAAGGCGAAGCGACGCCAAGCCAGATCGGCGGCTTCCTGATGGCGCTTCGCACGCGGGGCGAAACGGTCGAGGAATACGCCGCCGCCGCCGCCGTCATGCGCGCCAAATGCCACGAGGTCCGTGCGCCCGAGGGCGCGATCGACATCGTCGGCACCGGCGGCGATCGGGCAAGCGTACGCTGCAATATCTCGACCGCCACCGCCTTTGTCGTGGCCGGTGCCGGCGTGCCGGTGGCCAAGCACGGCAACCGCAACCTGTCAGTTCGAAATCCGGCGCGGCCGATGCGCTGGCGCAGAATGGGGTCGACGTCATGGTCGGCCCCGAGGTGGTCGAACGGGCGCTGGCCGAGGTCGGCATCGGCGTTCATGATGGCGCCGATGCACCACCCGGCGATTGCCCATGTGATGCCCACGCCGGATCGAACTTGGCACCCGCACGATCTTCAACATCCTCGGTCCGCTGACCAACCCCGCCGGCGTCAAGCGCCAACTGACCGGCGCCTTCTCCCGCGACCTGATCCGCCCGATGGCCGAAACCCTCGGCCAGCTGGGCTGCGAAAAGGCGTGGCTGGTGCACGGCTCGGACGGAACCGATGAGATCACCATCACCGGGATCAGCTGGATCGCCGCGCTGGAAGACGGCAAAGTCACCGAACGCGAACTGCACCCCGAAGAGGCCGGGCTGCCCGTGCATCCGTTCGAGGCGATTACGGGCGGCACACCCGAAGAGAATGGCAAGGCATTGGCGGCGGTCCTCGGCGGGGCCAGGGGTGCTTATCGCGACGCGGTTCTCCTGAACGCCGCCGGGGCGCTGGTCATCGCCGACCGCGCCGCGTCCCTGACCGAAGGGGCAGAGATTGCGTCCGAAAGCCTCGACTCCGGCCGCGCGCTCGAGAAATTGCACATCCTAGCCCGCGTGACCTCGGGTCGGTGATCAGCGGTTGCACCTCCGGTTGGCGCAGCTTCACCAGCAAAAGTCCCGGACAGCTTCATCTTTTGTCCCGAAATATCCCCGCCGGAGGCATCCCCCCAAAAAGTCTTGCGGGCAGAGCCCGCGCAATTTCGCAGCGGTGACAACCACTTCCCTTCGCCCTGAACTCAGGCTATCCAAATCGCATGACAAACATTCTCGACAAGATCAAAGCCTACAAGCTGGACGAAATCGCCGCTGCTAAAGCCGCACAGCCGCTGGCCGATATCGAGGCGCTGGCGCGCGACGCCGGGCCGGTCCGCGGCTTTGCCGATGCTCTGCTGGCTGCCTCTCGTCAGGGCTACGGGCTGATCGCCGAGATCAAGAAGGCCAGCCCCTCAAAAGGCCTGATCCGCGCCGATTTCGACCCCCCCGCCCTGGCGAAAGCCTACGAGGCTGGCGGGGCAACCTGCCTGTCGGTTCTGACCGACGCGCCCAGTTTTCAGGGCGCACCGGATTATCTGACCGCCGCGCGCGCGGCAGTAGCGCTGCCGGTTCTGCGCAAGGATTTCATGTATGATCCCTATCAGGTCGCCGAATCCCGCGCCTGGGGGGCCGATTGCATCCTGATCATCATGGCAGCGGTTGCAGACGATCAGGCGCTTGAACTGGAAGCCGCGGCGGTCGGCTGGGGCATGGATGTGCTGGTCGAGGTGCATGACGAAGCCGAACTGGACCGGGCCAGCATCCTGCAATCGCCGCTTCTGGGGATCAACAACCGCAATCTCAGAACATTCGAGACCGATCTTGGCACCACCCGGCGGCTTGCCAAGCGCGCGCCTGCCGACAAGATCCTGATCTCGGAAAGCGGGCTGAACACACCCGAAGATCTCGCCGATCTCGCCCGCTACGGCGCGCGGGTCTTCCTGATCGGCGAAAGCCTGATGCGGCAAGAGGATGTCGCCGCTGCCACCCAGAAATTTGCTGGCTGATCCGCTGACGGCGGGGGGTGGCAACTGATGGCCGAGTTGACGCATTTCGACGGCAAGGGCGATGCCCATATGGTTGATGTGTCGGACAAGCCGGTCACCGCACGCATCGCAACGGCGGAAGGTCACATCAAGATGGCGTCGCAAACCTTTGATATAATTTCAAAAGGTCAGGCAAAGAAAGGTGACGTGCTGGCCGTTGCCCGTCTGGCCGGGATCATGGCGGCCAAGAAAACCGCTGACCTGATACCGCTTTGTCATCCGTTGCCGATCACCAAGGTCGCACTGGATCTGACCCCGGACCCTGACCTGCCGGGCATCCGCGTCCAGGCCACCGTCAAGACCGCCGGCCGGACCGGCGTCGAGATGGAGGCGCTGACGGCTGTTTCGACCGCTTGTCTCACGGTCTATGACATGGTGAAGGCCGTTGATAAGGATATGGTTATAGGAGGGATCAGGGTGATCCTGAAAGATGGTGGTAAATCAGGTCGCTACGAGCCGAAGTGATGATATCCGTCGATCAGGCACTGACACGGATATTCGACCTTCTGAAGGTGCTACCCTGCGAAACCGTGGCCCTTGCCGAAGCCGCAGGACGAGTATTGGCCCAACCGGTCGCGGCAGCCCGGGACCAGCCGCCTTTCGCGGCCTCGTCGATGGACGGTTACGCGCTGCGCGACACTGACGCGCTGCCCGGTGCCAGCCTGACCGTCATCGGCGAATCCGCAGCCGGGCATGGCTTTGCGGGCCATGTCGGTGCGGGTCAGGCGGTGCGCATCTTTACCGGCGCCCCGGTGCCCGGTAGGTGCCGACCGGGTCGTGATTCAGGAAGATGTAACGCGCGAGTTCGACCGGATCACCCTGCATGATGACCTTGGCACCGGATCGAATATCCGCCCCGCCGGGGCCGACTTCACCAAAGGGACCGCGCTTGCGGCCCCGCGCCGCCTGACGCCCTCTGACCTTGCGCTGCTGGCCGCGATGAACATCGCGCACGCTGCCCGTAACCCGCCGCCCCATCGTGGCGCTGATCGCCACCGGCGACGAATTGGTGATGCCCGGAGAGACCCCCGGCCCCGATCAGATCATCGCCTCGAACAGCTTCGGGCTGAAGGCCCTGGTCGAGGCTGAAGGCGCCCAGGCCCGCCTGCTTCCGATCGCCCGCGACACCGCAGCCTCGCTGAAAACCGCGTTCGAGCTAGCGGAAGGGGCCGATCTGATCGTGACCATCGGCGGCGCCTCGGTCGGCGATCATGATATCGTCGGCGATGTCGCGGCCGAGCTTGGTATGGAGCAGGCATTCTACAAGGTCGCCATGCGCCCCGGCAAGCCGCTGATGGCCGGCCGGATGGGCGATGCGGCGCTGATTGGCCTGCCCGGCAATCCGGTATCCGCGATGGTCTGCGGCCATGTCTTTCTGATCCCTGCGATCCGGGCGCTGTTGGGCCTTGGTCAAGAGCCCGCGCCGCGCCGCAAGGCCGGGCTTGCCAGCGACCTCGCCGCCAACGGCCCGCGAG
>CAVYHT010000006.1:0-56299 GCA_963768355.1 uncultured Alphaproteobacteria bacterium | reverse complement strand
CACCTAGAGGCGACAATCTGGTCACTCACTTTTTGTGCAGCTGCCTTTACCGCCTCGAAATCAAAATAGCCATTCTCGACCCCACTTTTCAGTGCCAAGTCCAGTTCATTTGTATCTACGTATCCGTATTCACGGATTCGAACCCGCCATTCCTGATTCCTTCTTGTTGCCTCGTCAGGAGCATTTTCCTCCTTGTCTAGGGCATCGTACCAGCTCGTCTCAGTTATGAAATTGAGCGTTGGTGCCTCAGTCGTTTGGAGGTGCGCCCAAGTGAACAACACTAGTGAGCTTACGATTTGCGACAGTACGCCTTCCTCGAAGTTCTCGATTACAGGATTGACCATCATGACAAAGCGTTCGATCCGCTTGATCACCCGGATGTTCGATACGCCCAACGCAACAACGTGATGGCGGATCAGATTGGAAATTTCGTCGAATGCAGGAAGCGCAATTCGTGCCCCTTCGTCAGCAGTAGGAACGAATTTTAAAGAAGTATCGACAACTTTCTCTATGTAAGTCTCGAATTGGTCGAGTTCATCTTTGTCGAGCGCTTCATCATTCAATAGAAACGCCACTTTGCAGGCCTTTTCCTCTTTCAAATACGAAGCGAGACCCATAACGTCCCTTGCCTCAAGCCCTTTCCCTTTTCGCTCTAAGTCATCAATCACTACGATTTGTTTTCTGACTGCCAAGAAGAACAAGCGACCGCTGTTTGCCAAGTATTTCTCGACAATTGGCATGTCTTTAGTCAACGCAAAAGTCTTTCGGGCAAAGGCCTTCGCGTCCTCCAATCTTCTCTTGAATGTTTCACTGGTCGCGGTTTGACCGCCTTCTGAGATTGAAACGGTGTTCTCAAAAACAGACGCCTTTAGCTCATCAAGTGAGTTTACGCCAAAAAGAGACACATACGCGTAGTTGCCCAATGGAATTGAATTTCCGTTCGAAATTGCCGCTTGCAGACAGGCTTTCCATAGGAAAGTTTTTCCAACACCCCACTTGCCCTTGATGCATAGCACCTCATGCTCCCCCAACTCTAAGAACCGCAGGATTTCACTTTTAACGACTTCTGACGTCAATCCTCTGATCTCCATTGAAAAATCGAAGTAGCAACCCCCCTCACAACATCGCCGGCACCACCAGATCCGGCGGTCTGTGCCCATCCGCAAAGGTCTTGATGTTGATGATCACCTTCTCGCCCATCTCGGTGCGGCCTTCCTCGGTGGCCGAGCCCATGTGGGGCAGCAGGACGACGTTATCCAGCTCTCGCAGGCGGGGATTGAACTGGGCGCCATGCTCGAACACGTCCAGACCGGCGCCGGCGATTTCCTTGGCGCGCAGCATCCGGGTCAGGGCGTTCTCGTCGATGACCTCTCCGCGTGAGGTGTTCACGATCACGGCGGAGGGTTTCATCAGTTTCAGCCGCCGCGCGTTCATCAGGTGGAAGGTCGATGGCGTGTGCGGGCAGTTGATCGAGAGGATGTCCATGCGGGCGACCATCTGGTCGAGGCTCTCCCAGTAGGTCGCGTCGTATTGCTCCTCTGTCTCGGGGCGTAGGCGCTTGCGGTTGTGGTAGTGGATCTGCATCCCGAAGGCGCGGGCGCGTTTGGCGACGGCCTGACCGATGCGGCCCATGCCGAGGATGCCAAGGCGGCGTCCGGCGATGCGTCCCCCCATCAGGGCGGTGGGTGACCAGCCTTTCCAGTTGCCCGATTGCATGAGGGCGAGACCCTCGGGGATGCGGCGGGTGGTGGCGAGGATCAGCGCCAGGGTCATGTCGGCGGTATCGTCGGTAACGACGCCGGGGGTGTTGGACACCAGGATGCCGCGCTGGCGGGCCGAGGCGACATCCACATGGTCGATGCCCGAGCCGTAATTGGCGATCAGTTTGAGTTTCTCGCCAGCGCGGGCCATCAGGGCAGCGTCGATATGGTCGGTGAGGGTGGGCACCAGCACATCGGCGGATTGCATCGCGGCGGCAAGCTCATCGCGCGTCATCGGTATGTCATCGTCGCGGAGTTTGACGTTGAAGAGTTCGGTCATCCGGGTCTCGACGACCTCGGGCAACCGTCGCGTAACGACAACACTCAGGCGCTGTGCAGGCATTCAGTGGGCTCCCCTGGCTTTTCTTTGGGCACGGTTGGTGGCAGAGTGGCAAGGAACGGCAAGAGGCACAAGGTGAAGCCGCGCGAGGGTGCAAAATAGCGCTGGCGGCGGAGCGGAGCAGGCAATGAAACGGGCAGTGATCTGGGTTTTGCTGGCGGTGGTGCCGTTTGCGGCATGGGCCGAAGAGCGCGCGCGCGGGCCGGTGACGAACCTGCCGTTGCCGCGGTTCGTGTCGGCCAAGGCGCAGGAGGTCAACGTGCGGCGCGGGCCCAGTTTGACGCACCGGATCGACTGGGTGTTCAAGCGGCGTGACCTGCCGCTGGAAATCACGGCGGAATTCGGCAACTGGCGGCGGGTGCGCGACAAGGAGGGTGCCGGGGGCTGGGTGCATTATTCGCTATTGTCCGGGGTTCGCACGGTGGTCGTCGAGAAGGATCTGCTGCCCTTGCGGATGAAACCGGATGCCGACTCGGAGGTGAATGCCTATGCCGAGGCGGGCGTGATCGCGCGGCTTGGGGAATGCGGACCCGCTATGTGCCGGATCAGCGCCGACGGGTTCCGCGGATGGGCGGACAAGGCCGGGCTTTGGGGCGTGGCGCCAGACGAGATCCGGGACTAGCAGCGGGTCAGGGCCGCCGCGAAGGCGGCGACCCCGAAGTCCCGTGGTCGCAGCTTTAGTGGCGATCAAGGATGACCTTGATCTGGCCCGTGCTGCCCATTCCGTCTTCTTCCAGAAGGTCTTTGATCTGGGCGACTTCGGAAAGCGACAGGTCCTGGATCTTGTCGGTTGGCAGACCCATGGCGGTGAAGGAATTGTAGATCGCCCCGGTCAGCATGTTGAACTCATTCTCCATCGCCTGGGCCGAAGGGGCCAGGGCGGCGAATGCGATGGCGGACGCGGTGGCGAGAGCCAGAATATTGCGTTTCATGTGGTGGTCTCCTTTTTATGTCGAGGTCTTTCGTGCGCCGAGCGTTCTTGCTTGGCCCCCAGACAGTAGCAATCCGCCGGAAGCGCGTTAAAACACGTCTGGCTAACGGTTGGCTCACGGCCAGTTTTGCTTGAATTGAGTTGACGCGATTGTAGGGCTGGAATTCAGCACGATGCGGTTCAAGCTTTGGATTTATATGAATAAAAGTTTGGAGTTTGGCGCACGTGACCTCACGGACCCAAGATGTCGGGTTACTCGGGCCGCCTTTACGGAGAATGTTTCAATACGCCACCATTCCGTGCAGCACGTTGCCGTGAAAAGCGGGCGAAATTCGGAGGTGAATGCGAAGGCTTCGGAGTTGCGCAGGCCGGTTTGTTACCGGCGCGGAACGCTATTTCCAAATGTTACAGTTTGGCCCGCAAAGACGATGCCTCTATCCGGCCAACAAACAATGCTCGGGCAAATCCACGGCGCCGATTATGATCGTGTCGTCGCCGTCTTCGGTTGCCATTTGTTTTGCGTCAATATTGTCAGCGAAACTGACGGTATCGTTGCTGTCCCTGGTCTTAAGTTTCTGAAAGGTTTCCCCGTCGCCGAATGTCAGTTGGTCATCGCCTGCGCCGGTATCGAAAGCTGGGATCGTCGCGTTGTTGCCAAAGGTGATGTCATCCGTGCCGCCCGAGGTCTTGCAGGCCTTTGTCGTGGTAAACTGGTTGCCGATCGAGATCGTGTCGATCCCGGTATCGGATCCGTCATACTGGACGAATTCGATGTCGCCATAGCGTCAAGCCGTCCCGAACGGAAAAATCTTCGCCAAGGTATCGGGCTAAACCCTCAAGAAAGGCTTGCGGTCCGCTTCCGCCGCTTGGAAACGCAGACGGGCCAAAACCCCGGCAGCCATCGGGCGTCCGGGATCTGGCGTCAGTCGAACCGCCAACCGCTGGAGGTAACCGCGGTCGGCGCCCTGCCGCTACGCCTCTGCTGCCGTGAAGGTCAGGCTGGCGCCGTTGATGCAGTGCAAAAGCATGTGATCGACATAGACGATATGGCCCAGATGGCTGCCGCAGCGGCGGCAATGCGCCTCGATCATCGCTCCGGGGCCGTCATTGTTCATGTCAGAGCCGTATTCCGGCACCGGCCCGTCGATGCCTGTCAGCACCGAATTGGGTGTGCTGTGCTTGAAGAACGCCCAGCCCTTGTCCAGCACGACTTTCCAGTTGGCGTCATAGTTGTGCAGCTCGCACCCCTTGCAGGCATAGCTGCCATTGGCGGTTTCTTTCCAGAGCGGGTTGGTTTTCGGCAATTCGGTCGAGCCGCGGCGCAGGATCTTGTATTCGGCCTCGTTCAGCCGCGCCTTCCACTCTTCTTCGGTACGGGTGACTTCATAGTCGAAATCGTCGGTGGTGATCGGGGCCTGGGCGCGGGCGGTGGCGGCACCGGCCAACAGCGCGCCTGAGGCAAGCCCGGTGCGCATGAAGCCGCGTCTTGAGATCGGGAAATGGGTCATCGGTTTTCTCCTCTGTGCCCTTAGGGTAAGGCCGGAGGCCGCTCGCATACAAAGCAACCCCGCGTGAGGGATTTGTCGGGCTTTGTCACCAATGGGTGAGGCCGGGATTTTTCGCTTGGTGCGGTGCCGAGCCGTTGCGGTGCTTTCAGCAGGACTGACCACCCTTCATGCGAAGGACGCGGTTTCCTCTAACGGTTGCTGCGCGAGGGCCAGCGCCTCGGTCGGGTCAATCGAACGGTCAAAGAAAGCGCGCCCGACGATCGCGCCGGCAATATGCGGCACATATTTGAGCCGCGACAGATCATCCAGCGAGCGGGAGAGGCCGCGCGCAATGACCGGGGCCTTGGCGATGCCCGCCAGTCGCGTGACCAGCGACAGCGAATTGTCGGTATCGCCCAGATTTGCGTCGATATCGGTGACGATGAATCCGGCTACCGGATCTTTCTCGAAGGTCCGGATGAAAGCCTCGGGGTCAATCGCACTTGGTTTGCGCCAGCCATCGCTCATCACGCTGCCCTGAAAGACATCGACCGCAATCACGATCTGATCGGGGTAGAGTTTGGCCGCCTTCTTGACGAGATCGGGCTGAAAGACCGCAAGTGTCCCGACCACGATCCGGGCGGCCCCACGATCGATCCATTCCGCAACGCGGTGAACCGACCGAAAGCCGCCGCCTAGCTGGATGGACGCGCCGGAATGGTCGATAAGATCCTGCACCAGAGCGTCGTTGGTGTGCTTGCCCAGAATGGCGTCGAAATCGGTGATATGAATCCACTCGGCACCGGCTTCGGAAAAGCTGCGCGCCATATCAATCGGTTTCACATGCCAGATCTCGGGTTCCTCGATGCGTCCCCTGTACAGGCTGACGCATTGGCCGTTATGCAGTTCGATGGCGGGATAGAGGATCATGGCGCTTCTCCGGGGAAAACCTGACCGGAGCTTAGCACAGATATGGCCGTCGTGCTGCTGGTTTTCCCGGTTTTCGGAGTTGCAGTCCCTCAGCTGTAGGTTTGCGCCTCGGTCGGGAAGCTGCGGTTGCGGACCTCTTCGGCATAGGATTTGACCGAGTTTTCGATCTCTGCCGCCAGCGCGCCGTAGACCTTGACGAATTTCGGCGGTTTGGGATTGAGGCCCAGCATATCTTCCAGCACCAGGATCTGACCGTCGCAATCGACCGACGCACCGATGCCGATGGTCGGGATCTCGACCGCGTCGGTGATCTTGCGAGCCAGCGGTTCGACGACGCCTTCGACGACCATCGAGAACGCTCCGGCCTCTGCGACGGCTTTGGCATCCTCGATATGGATCGGCCAGCTGTCTTCCTCGCGGCCTTGCGTCTTGAAGCCGCCCATCGTCAGGCTGGCTTGCGGGGTCAGCCCGACATGGCCCATCACCGGCACGCCGCGTTCGACCAGGAAATGCACGGTCTCGGCCATGCGCTTGCCGCCTTCGAGTTTCACGGCACCGCAGCCGGTTTCCTTGAGGATCTTGGCGGCGTTGCGGAACGCTTTCTGCGGCAATTCCTCGTATGATCCGAACGGCATGTCGACGACGATCAGCGCGCGTTTGGTGCCGCGCACCACCGCCTTGCCGTGCATGATCATCAGGTCAAGCGGTACGCCGACGGTCGTTTCCATGCCGTGCATGACCATGCCGAGGCTGTCGCCGACCAGAATGAAATCGGCGTATTTGTCGACGATGGCGGCGGTGTGGGCGTGGTAGGAGGTCAGCGAAACGATAGCCTCGCCGCCTTTCATCGCGGTGATCTGCGGCGCGGTTATCCGGCGGACGGGCTTTTGCGCTTCGGTGCTCATCTTGGGCCTTTCTCTGGGGAAACAACGCGTTGGTCTATCAGTAGAACATCGCCGAACCGGACCGCAAGCAGGACCACGATGGGCTGGGTGATGCGTCCTTTGATCTTTGCCAACGTTTCGGCGTCGCGGACATCGACCGATTGCACGTTGGCGCGTGGCTCGGCGTCGATCCGGCCGCGGATCTCTTGTTCCAGTTGCTTGGCGGTGATGCCCTCGGCGACCAGCTTGTCGGCCATCAGCAGCGACTGGTTCAGGATCGGGGCGGCCTTGCGGTCGGCGGGCGTCAGCCGCACGTTGCGCGAAGACATCGCAAGGCCGTCAGGTTCGCGCACGGTCGGCACACCGATGATCCGGGCTTGCATGTCCAGATCGCGAACCATCGTCTTGATGACTCGTAGCTGCTGGTAATCCTTCTTGCCGAAGAACGCACGGTCCGGCTGGGTGATGTTGAGAAGTTTCGCCACCACCGTCGCCACGCCGCGGAAATGACCGGGGCGGAGCTTGCCGATCAGCATTTTCGACAGCTCGGTGGTTTCGACGATGGTTTGCTTCTCGGGGTGATACATCTCTTCCGGGCTAGGCATGAACACCAGATCGACCCCGGCTGAGTGCAGCATTTCGAGGTCGCGGTTGGTGTCGCGGGGGTAGCTGGCCAGATCCTCTTTCGGGCCGAACTGGGTCGGGTTAACGAAGATCGACACCACCACCCGGTCGCAATCCGCCGTTGCGGCCCGGACCAGCGCCATATGCCCGTCATGCAGATAGCCCATGGTCGGCACGAGGCCGATCGAGTTCCCGGCTTTGCGGAAAGCTGCGAGGGTTGCGCGCGTTTCAGCCTTGGTCTTGCAGACTTTCATCGCCACCCCCTGATGCAGTCCTTCAATCTATACGACCGCGCCATTTCAGGGGCAAGCATTCGCCCGCTGTCGGTTTCGCATCACGTTGGGTCGGCTCTTTCTTTCCCTTTCCGCCCGCTTTGGGCAATTTAGGCGCAGCAATTGTTCCAGCGGGAGTCGGGCGATGAAAACGCATGTCAAAGCACTGGTCGTCGGCGGCGGCGCCGTTGGCACCGGGATCGCCTATCATCTGGCGAAAGCCGGCTGGGACATGATGCTGCTGGAGCGCGACGAGTTGACCTCCGGCTCGACCTGGCATGCCGCCGGTTTGCTGCCCTTGTTCAACATGGGCTACGCGACCACCCATATCCACGACTACTCGGTCAAGTTCTACAAAACGCTGGAGGAAGAGACCGGGCTGAATGCGGGTTTCGCCGTCGTCGGCAACCTGCGGATGGCGCAGACGCAAGCGCGGATGGACGAGTACATGCTGTATGCCTCGACCGCCGAAACGGTGGGCATTCCTTATGAATGGATGACGCCCGCGCAGATCAAGGAGCGCTGGCCGCTGGTGCGGACCGATGATCTGAAGGGCGCGATCTTTCATCCGACCGACGGCTATATCAACCCCGCCGATGTGACGCAGGCGATGGCCAAGGGCGCGCGCCAGCATGGCTGCACGATCGAGCGGAAATGGCAGGTCGACGGCTATCGCTGGACCGGGATCGGACTGGGACGTGACGATCACCAAGATGGTCGAGAAGGGCGGCAATCTGGTCGCCTCGGACGAGACAGCCGTGATCACCGCCGAACATGTCGTGACCGCCACCGGCAACCATGCGCAGCGCACCGCGCAGCTGCTGGGGCTCAAGATCCCGGCGATCCCGGTCGAGCATCAGTATATCGTGACCGAACCCGACCCGGCGCTGGTGGAGTGGCGCAAGACCAATGCCGAGCATCCGGTGCTGCGCGATGCCGACGCCAAGTGGTATGTCCGCGAAGAACGCGGCGGCTGGATCCTTGGGCCCTACGAGGACGGTGCGCCGGCGCGGTTCGAATACACGGTGCCCGACAGCTTCCGCGCCGATCTGTTCCCGCTCGATCTGGAGCGGATCGAAGAAGAATACATGTCGATGATCCACCGGATTCCGTCCTCGGAAGAGGTGGGTCTGAAGGACGATTTCAACGGTCCGATCTGCTACACGCCCGACGGCAACCCGCTGGTCGGCCCGGCGCCGGGGCTGCGCAACATGTGGCTGGCCGAAGGGTTCTGCTTTGGCATCACGGCGGCGGGCGGCATCGGGCATTACCTGGCGCAGATGATGGTCGAGGGCGAGGCCGAGATCGACATGGCCTCGCTCGATCCCAAGCGCTACGGGTCGTGGATGACGACCGAATATGCGGCGCGCAAGAACGAGGAATGCTATTCCCACGTCTTCATCCTGCACCACCCCGACGAGGAACGCGAAGCCTGCCGCCCGTTGCGCACCGCGCCCGCCTATGACCGGCAAAAGGCGCTGGGCGCGCAGTTCGGCTGGTGAACGGCTGGGAGCGTCCGAACTATTATGGCCCGCTGGATGCGCCCGAGAGTTTCGACCACGACGCGCGCAGTTTCCGGCGCGGCGGCTGGTGGCAATATGCCGTGGACGAGGCCAAGGCGATCCGCGAGGGCGTCGGGTCTGATCGACGCCACCGCCTTTACCAAGCATCTGGTGCGCGGGCCGGGGGCGACGCAGTTCCTGGACTGGTTCACCTGCAACAAGCTGCCCAAGGTGGGCCGGATCAACCTGACCTATGCGCTGACCGAAACCGGCACGACGCGCACCGAATACACCATCGTGCGGCTGGGCGAGGATGAGTACTACCTGGTCTCTGCCGGGGCCTGGACGGCCTATGACGCTGATTTCCTGAAGAAAGCGGCAGAGGACAAGGCGGGCGAGTTCGGCCATATCGACATCCATGATGTGACGACGCAATGGGGTGTCTTTGCGATTGCCGGGCCGAAATCGCGCGATGTCCTGAAAGAGATCATCAAGGATGCCGATCCCGAAACGGCCCTGTCGAACAAGCGTTTCCCGTGGCTGTCGGCGCGTCAGATCGAACTGGGCATGTGCCCGGTGCGACGCGATCCGCGTGGCCTATACCGGCGAGTTGGGCTGGGAATTGCACCACCCGATCGAGATGCAGAACTATCTGTGGGATCAGCTGATGGCGGCGGGCGAAAAGCACGGGCTGAAGCTGGTCGGCGCGCGGGCGCAGAACTGGCTGCGGCAGGAAAAGAGCTATCGCGCGTTCGGCACCGAACTGGGCCGCGATGCGACGCCGCTGGAGGCCGGGCTGGACCGGTTCGTCGATCTGGACAAGGACTTTCACGGCAAGGCGGCGATGCAGGAGATCGGCATCCGGTCGAAGTGCGTGACGCTGCTGATCGACGGGCCGGAAGATGCCGATCCCTGGGGACGCGAGGCGCTGTATGATGGCGATACCAAGGTCGGGCGGCTGACCTCTGGCGGCTATTCGGTGCATTTCGGCAAGCAGATCGGCATGGGCTATGTGATGCCCGAGCTTGCCAGGACCGGGCACGAAGCTGAAGGTGCGGATGCTGAACCAGCTTTGGGACGCGGAGGTGGTCGAGGACAGCCCCTATGATCCGTCGAACGCGGTGATCCGGATCGACGGTTAAGCGGGTTTTCGGGCCGACAGGATCAGGTTGTTGGCCGGCATTTCGGTTGCGCCGAGGTCGAGCAGACCGGCCGCCAATTGCCATGCCTGGACCGTCTCGAACGACTTGTAGCCGATCTCGGGATCCTGTGCGGTGAGGCTGGCGTGGAAATTGCGGTCGCCTTCGCTGGCGAACTCCTCGCCGCGCTGGAACGGGCCGTAGATCAGCAGGGTGCCCGCGGGCGCCAGAAGGCGGCAGGCTTCGGCAACGACGGTGCGGGCCTCGGCCTTGCTGATCAGGTGCACAAGGTTCGACAGGTAAATCAGATCGGGCGGATCGAGCCCGTCGGACCAGCCGGGTTCGGTGGCGTCTAGCCGGATCGGGGGCCGGACATTGGGCAGGCCGATGGTCCAGGCGGCGATACTTGCCAGCCGCGCCTCGTCGATATCCGATGGTTGCCAGATCAGCGCAGGTAGGGCGGCGGCGAAGATTGCGACGTGTTCGCCCGTTCCGCTGGCGAGTTCCAGAACGGTTCCGGTGGCGGGGGCGAACGGGCCGAGCACCCGGAGAATTGCCTCTGCGTTGCGCGCGGCAGAGGGCGCATGCATCCGCCCATCGGCACCCGACCCGGCCACGCTGGCGGTGTCAGGCAGGTTCAATCGCCTTGGAGCCATGCCGTGGTCACCTCGATATCTCGGCGTTACTGCCTGATTTTAAAGGCAATTTCAAAAAAGTAACCGTTAAAGACGAAAGAATCCATCCATTGTCCCAATTTCGGACACAGTTTCTTAGAATTGTTGAGTTTGGATGGGGTGCACACTGAAAAAACGAGGTGGGCGCATGAGTTACTTGAAGAAGATCGAGGGCGAGGCTGGCGCAACGACTGGCTTTGCCGGTGGCATTGTCGAAGGTGCCAATGTTCGCACGCCTTGCGGTCCGAGGCGGGTGGAACTGGTGCGGCCCGGCGATCTGATCGTGACGCGCGATACCGGGCTGCAACCGGTGCGCATGGTCTGGAAGCGCGAATTCTCCTCTGCCCAGATCGCTGCTTGCCCTGACATGGCACCGATCCGGCTGAAACCGCGGGCGCTGGGGCCGATGATGCCACAACGCGATCTGTGCCTGGCCCCCGATCACCGGGTGCTGGTGCCGGGCTACAGGCTGGCCGGGCCGGACAACAAGCGCGGCTGCCTGATCGAGGCGCGCGAACTGGCCGGATCCAGCGACGCCGCCTATGTCGATCGCTCCGCCGAAACGGTTAGGTGCTTTACGTTGGTGTTCGACAGCCATCAGATCTTTTGCGTGAACGGATTGCCGGTCGAAAGCTTTCTGCCGACCGCCAGTTCCGTCGCCGGTCTTGGCGATGAATTCCGCGACGCGCTGGTCCAACGCTTCCCGCAATTGCGCCGCGAACCCAATTCCTATCCGCCCGCGGAATACAGGGCGCTCGATGCCATCGAATACCTGTCGGCCCTGGCCTAGCGGGCGCTGAAGCGCCGGGGGGAAAGGCCCTCTACGATTTCAGGCGACAATTCGGGTTTGCGCCCGCCTACCAGATCGGCGACGAGTTGACTGGCGGCGGGCGACGTCTGAAACCCGTAGCCACCCTGACCCGCGACCCAGATGAAGCCGGGATCGACCGCATCAGGCCCCAGAACCAGCGACCGATCCGGTGCGAAGGTCCGCAATCCCGCCCAACTGCTATCCAGACGCGTCACCGGTTCGGTGACGAATGCCTCGTAACGGGCCAGACCCTCTGCCAGCACCATGTCATCGGGCCAGGCGTCATGCGGGTGGCTGGGGTCTTCCTCGGCCGGAGAGACCAGCAATTTGCCCGCATCGGGTTTGCAGTACCAGCTTTCCCCGGTGCCAAAGACCAGCGGCCAGCCTGCGATGTCATGCCCGCCAGGGGCCGGGATGCGAGCCATCGAGCGGCGCAGCGGTGTGAAGCCAAGCGGCGCGATGCCTGCCATCGCCGCGATTTCATCGACCCATGACCCGGCGGCGTTGACCAGTGTTCTGGCGTCGAAGTCGCCCGCCGCCGTGGTGACACGCCAGCCGGTATCGGTGCGCGCGACGGTCTGGACGCGCTGATTGGTCAGCACCGCGCCGCCATTGCGCGCGGACCTCTCGGGCGAAATTCTGGATCAGGCGGTCGGTGTCGATATCCCATGCCTCTGGCGTCATAGGCGGCCTGCGCGATCACATCGGGGTTCAGGATCGGGACCATCGCCTGGGCGTCCGCGACGCCGATCTGGGTCAGCGCCATCGTGGCCAGATCGGTGGCGAAGCTGTCGGCCTCTTCCGCGCGGGCGACCAGCAGCAGGCCGCGGGGCGACAGGACACCGCCGTTGGCGGTTGCCAGATAGGCTTTGCTGGCCTTGTTCAGCGCGACGGTGGTGGGCTTGCCGTAGGTTTCCTCGAACAAGCGCGGCAGAGCGGCCCGAGGTGTGGTAACCAAGGCCCTGCTCTGCCTCGAGCACAGTGACGCTGCCCAGATGCGACAACCGGGCAGCGGCAGAGATTCCGGCGATACCACCGCCGACGATAAGGAAATCGCTCATGCTTCCTCTAACCGATCGGTGGCCGGGGGCGGGGCAGGCGAGAGGGCGCTGATCCGCGTGTAAAGCGCGTCGTCCATCGTGAAGTTCAGCGCATCAAGCGAGGGCTGCAGCTGTTCGGCGGACCGCGCGCTGATGATCGGTGCGGTGACGGCCGGGTTGCGGGCGACCCATGCGACGGCGAGGGTCGCGGCGCTAGTGCCGATCTCGGCGGCGATAGCCGCCAGTCCGGCTGCGGCTTCGCGCATCCAGTCCGGGGCGTAGCGGGCGGCATACATCTTGTCGTTATCGAGCCGCCCGGACTGGCCAGCGGCGTACTTTCCGGTCAGCAGCCCGCCGCCAAGCGGTGAATAGGAACAGACGGCGAGGCCCTCGGACGCGGCCATCGGCAGGATCTCGACCTCGGCCTGACGTTTGACGAGGTTGTACATCGGTTGCAGCACGGCGATTTCGACGCCGAAGCTCTTGGCGACCTGATTGGCCTTCATCACCTGCCAGGCGGCGTAGTTCGAGACCCCGATGAAGCGGGTCATTGCCGCTTTCGACTAGCCCCGCGAGCGTTTCGAACGTTTCTTCCAGCGGGGTCTGGTCGTTCCACATGTGGATGTAGAGCAGATCGACGCTGTCCATGCCGAGCCGAGTTCAGGCTTTGATCGAACTGGTTGTGGATCAGCGCGCGGTCGGATGTGTCGCCGTTGGCGCATTTGGTTGCGATGAAAAGCTTGTCGCGGTCGGTTGCGGCAAGACGGCCAAGCATTTCTTCCGACCGGCCGTCGTTATAGACATGGGCGGTGTCGAAAAAGTTGATCCCGGTTTTGCGGCAGGCAGCGAACATCTCGGCTGCGGCGGCGTCATCGGCGTTTCGGCCAAATTGCATCGCGCCGAAGCAGAAGCGGGAAATCGGGGTTCCGTCGCGGGTCATGAGGGTCTGTTTCATGGCGCGGACGGTGGCACGGTTGGCGGCCAAGGAAAAGGGGCCGGGCATCGCCCGCCCCCTGATTTCATGGTTCCGCGAAGATTTAGTTCGGAATGTCGCCGGTCAGACCTTCGACGTAGAAGTTCATGCCAGCCAGCGTGCCGTCATCGGCGATTTCACCCTCGGCCAGCCAGGCCGAGCCGTCCTGCTTGTTGATCGGGCCGGTGAACGGGTGGTATTCGCCCGAGGCGATCGCAGTCGCGCAGCGCCTCGGCTTCGGCCTTGACATCTGCCGGAACCGCGTCGGTGATCTCGCCGATCCCGACCATGCCGGGGCCGATGCCGTCCCAGGTGTCGTTGCTTTCCCAGGTGCCGTCCATCACCGCCTGAACGCGCGCGATGTAGTAGGGCGCCCAGTTGTCGATGATCGAGGAGACGCGCGGGCATCGGCGCGTATTCGGCCATGTCAGAGGCCTGACCGAAGGTGATGACGTTGCCCGCCTTCTCGGCAGCGGCCTGCGGCGCGGTCGAGTCGGTGTGCTGCAGGATCACGTCGGCACCCTGTTCGATCAGCGCGTTGGCGGCGTCGGCCTCTTTCGCGGGATCGAACCAAGTGTAGGCCCAGACGACCGAGAACTCGACATCCGGGTTGACCTTCTTGGCGTGGATATAGGCGGAGTTGATGCCGCGGATCACTTCGGGGATCGGGAAGGAGGCGATGTAGCCGATCTTGTTGGTCTTGGTCATCTTGCCCGCGATATGGCCCTGCACGGCGCGGCCTTCGTAGAAGCGGGCGGAATAGGTCGAGACGTTGTCGGCGCGCTTGTAGCCGGTGGCGTGTTCGAACTTCACATTCGGGAACTTGGCCGCGACGTTGATCGTCGGGTCCATGTAGCCGAACGAGGTGGTGAAGATGAGATCGGCCCCGCCAAGCGCCATCTGGGTCATGCGCGCGTTCGGCGTCGGCACCTTCCGGCACGTTTTCCTGATAGACGGTTTCGACCTTGTCGCCGAAATGCTCTTCGACGGCCAGCGCGGCCCTTGTCGTGTTCATAGGTCCAGCCGCCATCGCCGATCGGGCCGACATAGATGAAGCCGACCTTGGTCTTGTCCTGGGCGAATGCCGCCCCGGCAAGGCCGAGCGCCAGCGCGGCCCCGGCAAGGATTGATCTTCTGTTCATGAGTTACTCCCCTTTGGTATGGGCTTTTTGCCCGGATTTAGCAGCAGTGCCCCTAGTGTGAGGCGTGGAAAGCGCGGCCCAAGGCGAGCCGGCGCGCCCAAGGCGGCGCGGCTGCGATTGGCCGACATGATGACCAGCACGAGGATGGTTATCAGATAGGGCGACATCGACAAGTACTCGACCGGGATGGTGAGCGCCTGCGGCCTGCAGGTTCAGCTGCAGACACGGTGACGCCGCCGAACAGATAGGCGCCCAGCAAGCACGCGCCACGGCCGCCAGCTGGCAAAGACCACGATGGCCAGCGCGATCCAGCCCGCACCGGCGGTCATGCCTTCGGTCCATTGCGGCACGCGGACCAGGCTGACATAGGCGCCGCCAAGACCGGCACAGGCCCCGCCGAACATGATCGCCAGCATGCGGATGCGCACCACCTTGTAGCCAAGCGCATGGGCGGCATCGTGGTTTTCGCCGACCGCGCGCAGGATCAGGCCGGCGCGGGTGAATTTGAGGAACGCCCAGACCGCGGCGATCAGCGCGATCGAGAAATAGACCATCAGGTCATGCTGAAACAGCGATCCGCCCGATGACCGGAATATCCGAGAGCAGCGGGATGTTCACGTCGTTGGTGACAGGGGCCTTGATGCCGACATAGCCCTGCCCGATCAGGGCCGACAGGCCAAGGCCGAACAGCGTCAGCGCAAGGCCGGTCGCCACCTGGTTGGACAGCAGATACTGCGTCAGAAAGCCGAACAGCAGCGACAGCACGCGCCCCGCCAATTGCGGCGCCGCGACAAAGCCGATCGCCGGGCTGCCGGTTTCGACCGCGATGGCAAAGCCGCAGACCGCGCCGGTGATCATCATGCCTTCGACGCCGAGGTTCAGAACGCCGGCTTTCTCGACCACCATTTCGCCGATGGCGGCCAGAAGGATCGGGGTCGAGGCGACCATGAGCGAGGCCAGAAGGATGAGCGGGTTGATTGAGGACAGGTCCATCACGCGGCCTCCGTCTTGCCAAAGCGTATGCGGAAATTGGTCAGCACGTCGACGGCCAGCAGGAAGAACAGCAGCATCCCCTGGAACACCTGGATCGCGGCGCCGCGGCAGGCCGAGCGTGCTTTGCGCCGCCTCGCCGCCGATATAGGTCAGCGCCATCAGCAGGCCCGCCAGCAGGATGCCGACCGGATGCAGACGGCCGAGGAAGGCGACGATGATCGCGGTGAAGCCGTAGCCGGCGTTGAAGTCGATGCTGATCTGGCCGGCGGGGCCGGCGACCTCGAACATCCCCGCCAGTCCGGCCAATGCGCCCGAAGTGCCGAGGCAGAACAGGATCAGCCGCGATGGGTTGACGCCGGCGAACCGCGCGGCGCGCGGGGCCTTGGCCGGTCAGGCGGATGTGGAAGCCCAGACAGGTGGCGCGTCAGCAGGACATAGGCGAAGATCACCGCGATGAAGGCGGCGACAACGCCCCAGTGCATGCCCGCGCTTGCGATCAGGTCGGCGTTATGCGCTGCCGGGATAGTCGCTGGAAGTTGCGGCTGCCGGGAAAGCCCATGCCCTCGGGGTTGCGCAGCAGGCCCAGGACACCGAGGCCAGCATGGCCTCGGCCACATAGACCAGCATCAGCGAGACCAGGATTTCGTTGGTGCCGAACCTCACCTTCAGAATCGCCGGGATCATCGCCCAGGCCCAGCCGCCAAGCGCGCCGGCGAGGATCATCAGCGGGAAGATCAGCGGGCTTTCGGTGGGATAGAACGCCAGGCCGACGCCCGCGCCGCAGATCGCGCCGATGATGTATTGGCCCTCGGCCCCGATGTTCCAGATGCCCGCGCGAAAGCCGAGCGACAGGCCGATGGCGATCAGGATCAGCGGCGCGGCTTTGACCAGCAGCTGCGCGCGATAGTAGAAGGCGAATTCGCCGAACAGCGGATCCCAGAAGATCGTGCGGATCGCCTCGACCGGGTTCTTGCCAAGGAAGGCAAACAGGATGCCGCCCGCGATCATCGTCAGGATCACCGCGAGAGGTGGTGTCAGCAGCGTCCACATGCGTGACGGCGGGGGGCGTTTTTCAAGCGTCAACATGGGCCACCTCCATGTCATGCGCGCCGCCCATCATCAGGCCGATCTCATCCACCGTCAGGCCCTGTCGCCGGGCGTGGCGGCGGACAGCCGGCCTTCGTTCAGCGCGGCGAAGCGGTCAGAGATTTCCATCAGCTCATCGAGATCCTGGGTGATCACGATCACCGCCGCGCCCTTCGCGGCCAGATCCAGCAGGGCCTGCCGGATCGCGGCGGCGGCGGAGGCATCGACGCCCCAGGTCGGCTGGTTGACCACCAGCACGATCGGGTCGTTGCAGCACCTCGCGGCCGATGACGAATTTCTGCAGGTTGCCGCCCGACAGCGAGCGCGCCGCATTGTCGGGGCCCGGTGTGCGCACGTCGAAGGCCTCGATGATCTCGTTCGGCGAAATCGCGCGGCGGCGCGCCAGTTGATGAAGCCCGCGATTGTGCAAGGCTTGCGCGCGGATCGTGCCGGTCAGCACGGCGTTTTCGGTCAGGCTCATGTCCGGGGCGGCGGCATGGCCCAGACGTTCCTCGGGGGCGGTCAGAAGGCCAAGGGCGCGGCGCGGCGTTCGGGCCGAGGTGGCCGACGTCCTGGCCCTTGCAGTCTGATCGTGCCGGCCGGCGGTGCAGCGATCTCGCCCGACAGCGCGGCCAGCAGTTCGTCCTGCCCGTTGCCCGCCACGCCGCCAATGCCCAGAACTTCGCCGCGCCGCACCTGACACCGAGACGTCTTGCAGCGGCGTGCCGAAGGCGTTGGGGGATTTGACCGACAGGTTGGTCGAGTTCCAGCACCACGTCGCCCAGATCGGCGCTCGCGCGGCTGGGCGTGTGCAGGGTCTGGCCGACCATCATTTCGGCCATTCGCGGGCCGAGGTTTCGCGCGGATTGCAGTCGTGCCGACGACCTTGCCCAGCCGCAGGATGGTGGCGCTGTCGCAAAGCGTGCGGATTTCTTCCAGCTTGTGCGAGATATAGAGGATCGCGGTGCCTTCGGCGCTCAGCTTGCGCAGGGTCTCGAACAGGATATCGACCTCTTGCGGGGTCAGAACCGAGGTCGGTTCGTCCATGATCAGCAGTTTGGGGTCCTGCAGCAGGCAGCGGATGATCTCGACCCGCTGGCGTTCTCCTGCGGACAGATCGCCGACCAGGCGGTCGGGTCGAGCGGCAGGCCGTAGGTCTCCGAGACCTCGCGGATGCGCTGCTGACAGCTGCGCGCATCGGGGGCGGGTTTTCCATGCCGAGGGCGATGTTTTCGGCCACGTTCAGCGCATCGAACAGCGAGAAATGCTGAAACACCATCGCGACGCCGGCCGCCCGCGCCGCATGCGGGGTCGGCGGGCGCGTAGGGCGCGCCGTTCCAGATGCATCCGGCCTGGTCCGGTTTCACCAGGCCGTAGATCATCTTGACCAGCGTCGATTTGCCGGCGCCGTTTTCGCCCAGCAGCGCGTGGACCTCGCCCGGCGCGATGCTGAACGACACGTCGTCGTTGGCGACGACGCCGGGATAGGCCTTGGTCAGGCCCTCGAGGGACAGAAGTGTCTCAGTCATTTCCCATTAGCTTACCCTGTCCCTTTTGGCCTCTGTCCGGGCCTCTTGTGATAGCAGGTCGGCTGCCACGCCTATGGCAATCGCCTGCGGATGTTTGCCCAGGGCCGGGTCGCCGATCGGGCAGTGATGCGGGCGATCTGGGCGTCGCTATGGCCGAGTTGCGCCAAGGCGTTTGCGAAACCGCGCCCATTTGGTGCGCGAGCCGATCAGACCCAGCCGCGGCGAAGCCGTGCGCAAGCAGGCGGTGGCAGAGTGCCAGATCGAGCGCGTGGGAATAGGTCAGGATCAGGTGCTGCGCGTCGGCGGGGCGCATGATCTGCACCAGATCGGCGGGGTTCGCGGCGATCAGTTGTGTGACGCCTGCCGGGACCGCTGTCGGGGAAGCGGTCGGCGCGGTGTCGATCCAGGTCAGATCGAACTGGTCCAGCGGTGCCAGGACGGCGACCAGCGCGCGCCCGACATGGCCCGCGCCGCAAATCCAGAGCGGCGTGCGCGGTGCTGCGACGGCTTCGAGCAGCCAGCCGTCGGCGAAGGTCAGCGCGGTCGGTTGGCTGTGCATTGCGCGCCTCTGTCAGCTGGCGCTGGATGGCCAGCGGGGCATGTCGCCGGTGCTGCCAAGATTGCGCAATACGTAAGGCTCGGTCAGCGTCGCGACCCGCGCGGCGTCGTAGATTTCGGACACCAGCGTGACCGCGCCGCCGCAGCATTGGCCCAAGCGCGGGGCCCAGTGGGATGCGGTCGATGCGTGTCGGCTCGATCAGCATCTGGCGCGCGGCTTGCGGCCTCGAATTCCAGCGCGCCGCCGCCGATGGTGCCGCTTTGACCGCCCGCCCAGACCAGCATCGCGGCGCCCGCCTCGCGCGGGACAGAGCCTGCGACCTCGGCGATCACCACGCGGACGACGCGGCCATGTTCGGCCACGGCATTGCGCAGCGCTTCCAGATCGAAGCTCATGACCGCACCCGGTCGAGCGTGGTGCAGGACGCGTTCGGCCGTGGCGGGCGCGTCGAGCGCCGGATAGCCTGTCGCGCAGGCGGCGACCGCATCCGACAGCGCCATAAAGGCCGAAATGCCCAGCATGAACGGCGGCTCGCCCACGGCCTTGGAGCGGTAGATCGTGTCTTCGCGGTTGCGGCCGTCCCAAAGGGCGACGTTGAAGACGTCGGGCCGGTCCGAACAGGCCGGGATCTTGTAGGTCGAGGGCGCGTGGGTGCGCAGGCGGCCCTTGTCGTCCCAGACCAGTTCCTCGGTGGTCAGCCAGCCCGCGCCCTGCACATAGCCGCCCTCGATCTGGCCGATGTCGAGCGCCGGGTTCAGCGAGGCGCCGCAATCGTGCAGGATATCGGCGCGCAGGATGCGGTTTTCGCCGGTCAGCGTGTCGATCACGCACCTCGGTGCACGGCCGCGCCATAGGCGAAATAGAAGAACGGGCGGCCCTTGCCGGTGATCCGGTCCCATTCGATTTTCGGCGTCTTGTAGAACCCGGTGGCCGACAGGCTGACGCGGTTCTCATAGGCCGAGCTTGGCGGCCTCGGCAAAGGTCATGGCTTCGCCGCCGATATGCACCTGGCCGTCGGCAAAGCGCGATGTCGCGGCGTCTGATAGCGTTCGGCCAGAGAACTCGGCCATCCGGTCGCGGATCGTGTCGCAGGCGGCCTTGCACCGCCATGCCGTTCAGATCGACCCGGAAGAGGCGGCGGTGGCCGAGGTGTTGGGCACCTTGGCGGTGTCGGTGGCGGTGATCTTGACCGTGTCGCAGCGTCGACGCCGAAGCGTGCGGCGGCGACCTGCGCCACCTTCTGGAACAGGCCCTGGCCCATCTCGGTGCCGCCGTGGTTCAGGTGGATCGAGCCGTCCTGATAGACATGCACCAGCGCGCCGGCCTGATTGAGGTGGGTCAGCGTGAAGGAGATGCCGAACTTCACCGGGGTCAGGGCGATGCCCTTTTTCAGGATCGGGTTGGCCGGCGTTCCAGTCGGCGATGGCCGCGCGGCGGGCGCGGTAGTCCGAGGTCTTCAGCTAGTCGTCGGTCAGCGCGTGCAGGATGAAATCCTCGACCGGCATGTGATAGGGCGTGGTCTGCACGTCTTGGGCGGGGCGAATGACTGGTCTCGGCCGCTGCGCCGCGCGAGGCGCGGTCGGCTGGTGTCCGGACAGGCGCGGTTCGGCGTTGCGGGGCTGTCGGCCTCGGCACCGGTCGGCATAGTAGTTTGCGCGCCGCACGTCAAGCGGGTCGCGGTCCAGGCGTGTGCGCGATGTGGTCCATGCACCCGTTCGATCCCGACCATGCCCTGCGGGCCGCCAAAGCCGCGAAAGGCGGTGGCGGATTGGGTGTTGGTCTTCAGCCGGTGCGATGTGATCCGGCACGTCGGGCAGGTGATAGGCATTGTCGGCATGCAGCATCGCGCGGTCGGCCACCGGCAGCGACAGATCCTGCGCCCAGCCGCAGCGGGCGTATTGGGTGAAATCGATGCCGGTGATCCGGCCCGTCGTCGTCAAAGCCCACGCGATAGTCGATGCGGAAATCATGGCGCTTGCCGGTGATGATCATGTCGTCGTCGCGGTCATAGCGCATCTTGCAGGGCTGGCCGGTCAGCCGCGCGGCGACGGCGCAGGCCACGGCCAGCGCGTTGCCCTGGCTTTCCTTGCCGCCAAAGCCGCCGCCCATGCGCCGGGTTTCGACCCGCACGGCGTGCATCGGCACTGCCGAGCGCCTCGGCGACCTTGTGCTGGATCTCGGTCGGGTGCTGGGTCGAGGAATGCACCAGCATGTCGCCGCCTTCCTGCGGCAGGGCGAGGGCGGCCTGACCTTCGAGATAGAAATGTTCCTGCCCGCCGATGTCGATGCTGCCTTGCAAGCGGTGCTGGGCGGCGGCATTGAGCGGCCTTGGCGGCATCGCCCTTTCGACCAGATGCGCGGGCCGTCCTCGAACCGGCTGTCGGCGGCGAGCGCGTCGTCGATGGTCAGGATCGGCGGGCGTTTCGTGATAGGCGATCTCGCCCAGCCGCGCGGCCTTGCGGGCGGCGAGATGGCTGTTCGGCGACGACCAGAAAGATCGGCTGGCCCGACGTAGTGCACCGTGCCCGTGGCCAGCAGCGGTTCGTCATGGGCCGAGGGCGAGACGTCGTTGGCGAAGGGCAGGTCGTCGGCGGTCAGCACCGCGACGACGCCGGGCGCGGCGCGCACCGCGTCGAGGTCCATCGACGGTGATGTCGCCATGCGCGACGGTCGACAGGCCGAAGGCCAGATGCAGACGTGCCGGCAGGCGTCGGGATGTCATCGACATAGCGCGCCTGCCCCGGTGACATGCAGCGGGGCGGCGTCATGGGGCAGGGGTTTGGCGACGCTCATGGCTGTCACCTCCAGCACGTCGGTTGGCGTGCGCCCGTGATCTTCCATGGAAATAGCGCAGCAGCATGTTGCTGCGCGGCTCTGCAGCCGGTAGTCGGCAGAGGCGCGCATGTCGGACATCGGGGTGAAATCCTCTGCCAGCGCGGTCATCGCGGCGTCGACGGTGTCGTCGGTCCAGGGCTGGCCGATCAGCGCGGCCTCGACGGCGGCGGCGCGTTTCGGGGTGCCGGCCATGCCGCCGAAGGCGATGCGGGCGTCGGTGACTGTGCCGTCTGTCGACGCGTGATGTTGAAAGCAGCCGCAGACGGCCGAGATGTCCTGATCGAAGCGTTTGGACAGCTTGTAGCAGCGCAGCCGGTCGGGCTGGCGCGGGATGCTGACGGCCTCGACGAATTCGCCCGGGGCGCGGTCCTGTTTGCCGTAGTCGATGAAGAAATCCTCCAGCGGCATGCTCGCGGCGGGTGTCGCCCTGGCGCAGGTGCAGCGTGGCGCCCAGCGCGATCAGCGCGGGCGGGCTGTCGCCGATGGGCGAGCCGTTGGCGATGTTGCCGCCGATGGTGGCGGCGTTGCGCACCTGAACCGAGCCGTAGCGGCGGATCATCTCGGCGAAGGCGGGATGCAGGGGCGCGATCGGCGTCATCAACGTCGGTCGATGCGTGGCGCATCGCGCCGATGCGGACGCTGTCGTCGCGTGATGTCGATGCCCTTGCAGGTCGGCGCAGCGGTTCAGAAAGGCCACCGTGCCGCAGATCGCGCAGACTGCTTGGTGACCCAAAGGCCGACATCGGTGGCCCCGGCGATCAGCGTGGCGTCGGGGTGTGGCGGCGTACCAGGCGGCCAGCGCGTCGCTGACGGGTCGCGGGCGATGCGGGGCCGCGCCCGTCGCCGTCTGGTCGAGTTCCGCCAGGAATTGTCGGCCATGCAGCCAGTCGGGCACCGGCTGGCTCGGCGGCGGCCTCGGCGGCGCGGATGATCGGCGCGTAGCCGGTGCAGCGGCACAGGTTGCCGGCCAGCTGGTCGTCGTGGTCGGTGCGCCGTTCAGGTGCGCCGTGGCCATCGACACGACGAAGCCCGGCGTGCAGAAGCCGCATTGGATGCCGTGATGGTCGATCATCGCCTGTTGCACCGGGTGCAGCGTGCCGTCCGGGCCGGCGATGCCTTCGACGGTGCGCACCGCCTTGCCGTGCAGTTGCGGCAGAAACAGGATGCAGGCGTTCAGCGCGCGTGGCGCCGTGCTGCGTCGGTGACCATCACCGTGCAGGCGCCGCAATCGCCCTCGTTGCAGCCTTCCTTGGTGCCGGTCAGGCCGCGTCGTGTCGCGCAGCCAGTCGAGCAGCGTCGTGGTCGGGGCGTCGTCCCTCGACGCGACACGGTCTCTCCGTTCAGAAGAAACGTGCATGTCCATGTCGTTTGTCCGCCGCGTTACCTTTTCAATCAGACCTGCGGCGCGACTGCCCGATGCGGCGTAGAAGCAGACAGCGCGGCCCGTTGACTGTCAGTGTAGCAAAGCCGGAAAAAGGCGCTTGCTGGCAAGCAAAGGATTCTTTTGTCGGAGACTGAAAGTGTTTCAGGCATGACCGAAGGATCGTTGCGGGCTTTCGCATTCCGGACGGCTGTGCATACCCTTGACTGCCATGAGCAGCCCGCCCCGATTCATCCACCTGCGCGTCCATACCGAATATTCGCTTGCTGGAAGGCGCGGTGCGGCTGAAGAAACTGCCCGATCTGTGCGCCGAACGCGGGCATGCCCGCCGTGGCGGTGACCGACACCAACAACATGTTCGCGGCGCTGGAATTTTCGGTTTCGGCGCAGGGGGCCGGGATTCAGCCGATCGTCGGCTGTCAGGTCGATCTGGCCTATGATCGCCGCGCCGCCGGGGGAACGCGCAAGGCCGCCCGCGCCGGTGGTTCTGCTGGCGCAGAACGAGGCGGGGTATGGGAACCTGATGAAGCTGAACTCGTGCCTCTATCTCGACAAGGGCGGCGCAGTTGCCGCAGGTGACGTTGGACGAACTGGCGGCGCATTCCGACGGGCTGATCTGTCTGACCGGCGGGCCGGACGGGCCGGTGGGGCGGCTGTTGCAGCAGGCGCAGCGGCCCAAGGCGCGAGGCGCTGATGACGCGGCTGGCGGCGATCTATCCGGGACCGGCTTTATGTCGAGTTGCAGCGCCATCCCGGCGAGGACGGCCAGCCCGAGGCCGAGCGGCTGACCGAGCGCGGCTTTGTCGAGATGGCCTATGCGATGGACCTGCCGCTGGTGGCGACCAACGACGTCTATTTCCCCAAGACCGAGATGTACGAGGCGCATGATGCGCTGATCTGCATCGCCGAGGGTGCCTATGTCGATCAGCAGGAGCCGCGCCGGCGGCTGACGCCGCAGCACTATTTCAAGTCGCCCGACGGAGATGGCGACGCTGTTCGCCGATCTGCCCGAGGCGATTGAGAACACCGTCGAGATCGCGCAGCGCTGTGCCTTCGTGGCCGTAGCAGCGCGATCCGATCCTGCCGAAATTCGCCGATGACGAGGTCGAGGAACTGCGCCGTCAGGCGCAGGCGGGGCTGAAGGACGCGGCTGGCGGTGATCCCGCATGCGGCGCCGGTTGAAGAATACGAGAAGCGGCTGGAATTCGAGCTGGGCATCATCGAGGGGATGGGCTTTCCCGGCTATTTCCTGATCGTTGCCGATTTCATCAAATGGGCCAAGGATCACGATATTCCGGTGGGGCCGGGCCGTGGGTCGGGTGCGGGATCGCTGGTGGCCTATGCGCTGACGATCACCGATCTTGATCCGCTGCGCTATTCCCTGCTGTTCGAGCGGTTCCTGAACCCCGAACGGGTGTCGATGCCGGACTTCGACATCGACTTCTGCATGGACCGCCGCGAAGAGGTGATCCGCTACGTGCAGGAGAAATATGGCCGCGACAAGGTGGGGCAGATCATCACCTTTGGTGCGCTTTTGTCGAAGGCGGCGGTGCGCGACGTCGGCCGGGTCTTGCAGATGCCCTATGGGCAGGTGGACCGGCTGTCCAAGATGATCCCGGTCGAGGGGGTCAAGCCGTGTCAGCATCGAAAAGGCGCTGGCGGATGAGCCGCGCCTGCGCGAAGAGGCCAAGACCGAAGAGGTCGTCGCCGGCTGCTGAACTATGGCCAGCAGGTCGAAGGGCTTGTTGCGCAACGCCTCGACCCATGCGGCGGGTGTGGTGATCGGCGACCGGCCGCTGGACGAGCTGGTGCCGCTCTATCAGGATCCGCGATCCGACATGCCGGCGACCCAGTTCAACATGAAATGGGTCGAAGCAGGCGGGGCTGGTGAAGTTCGACTTTCTGGGCCTGAAAACCCTGACGGTGATCCAGAACGCGGTGGATCTGATCAGCGTCGGGCGGCATTGCATATCGCGGCGACGGCACGAGTTTCGACCGCCGAGGGCTGGACGATATCGCACGATCCCGCTGGATGACGAGAAGACCTACAAGCTTTATGCCAGCGCCAAGACGGTGGCGGTGTTTCAGGTGGAAAGCTCGGGCATGATGGATGCGCTGCAAGCGCATGAAGCCGACCTGCATCGAGGATATCGTGGCGCTGGTGGCGCTGTATCGTCCCGGCCCGATGGAGAACATCCCGACCTATTGCGAGGTCAAGAACGGGCTGAAGCGAGCGCGAATCCATCCATCCGTGATCGACCATATTCTGGAGGAAACCCAAGGCATCATCGTCTATCAGGAACAGGTGATGCAGATCGCGCAGGTCATGGCGGGCTATTCGCTTGGCGGTGCCGACCTGCTGCGCCGTGCGATGGGTAAGAAGATCGCCGAGGAGATGGCCAAGGAACGCCCCAAGTTCGAGAAGGGCGCGATGGAGAACGGGGTCGACAAGAAGAAGGCGCGCGAGGTCTTCGACCTTCTGGAGAAATTCGCCAACTACGGTTTCAACAAATCCCACGCGGCGGCCTATGCGGTGGTCAGCTATCAGACCGCATGGCTCAAGGCGAACCACCCGGTCGAATTCATGGCCGGGGTGATGAACTGCGATATCCATCTGACCGACAAGCTGGCGGTCTATTTCGAAGAGGTCCGCAAGCGGCTGGAGATCGCCATGGGTGCCGCCTTGCGTGAACCGGTCGGAGGCGACGTTCAACGTGTCGGAGGGCGCGCTGGTCTATGCGCTGGGCGCGCTGAAGAACGTCGGCGTCGAGGCGATGAAGCTGATCACCGAGGCGCGCGGCGAGCAAGCCCTTTGTGACGCTGTTTGATCTTGCGCGGCGGGTGGATCTGAAGCGGGTCGGCAAGCGGCCGCTGGAGATGCTGGCGCGCGTCGGGCGCGTTTGATCAGCTTGATCCGAACCGCCGCCGGGTGTTCGACAGCGCTCGATGCGCTGGTCGAACTATTCGGCCGCGATCCATGATCAGAAGCCATCCAATCAGGTGTCGCTGTTTGGCGAGGCGGGCGATGATCTGCCGGAACCGCGCCTGTCGCCGGTCGACGACTGGTTGCCGCACGAACGGCTTGACCGAAGAATTCAAGGCGGTCGGGTTCTATCTGTCGGGCCATCCGCTGGATGACTACATGGCGCCGCTGAAGCGCAAGGGCGTGATGACGCTGGACGAGGTGACGGCGGCAAGGCCGAACGCGGCGGCCTGTCGCCAAGATGGCGGGTGCGGTCGGCGGGCGGCAGGAGCGCAAATCGGCGCGCGGCAACCGCTTTGCCTTTGTGCAGCTGTCCGACCCGACCGGGCTTTACGAGGTCACGCTGTTTTCCGACACGCTGGAAGCGGCGCGCGATCATCTGGAAACCGGCGCGAAGGTGGTGGTGACCGTCGAGGCGACGATGGAGGCCGAGCAGCTGAAGCTGCTGGGCCGCGCGGTTGCGCCGATTGATGCTGTCGCGGCAGGATGCCGCGGCGATGGGGCTGAAGGTGTTTGTGGATGAAGAAGCCGCTGTTTTCAGCGTGAAATCGTTGCTGGAGCGGATGGCGGATGGCAAGGGCGCGCGCGGCAGGGGCCCGCTGACATTCTGTGTGTCCGACCGGGTGTCAGGTGCCGAATATGACATCACGCCAGCCATGGATTTCCCGCTCAATCCCCAGATCAAGGGGGCGATCAAATCGCTGGGCGGCGTGGTGATGGTCGAGGATATCTGACCGGGCTGGGTTCCGGTTGGCACGGCTCCGGATTTGATCCGGGATCTCTCGGGATCACCAGTGCGGCGGCTTTTGATCGGCCAGCGGCACGGTGCCGCCTTCGTGCAATTCGCGTTCGGCCTCACGCTCCATCAGCATCGACTGACGCCGCATCAGCCGCGTGATCTCGGCCTCTTGGCGGGCGATAACGTCCGACAGATCCTCGGTCACCCGCGTCAGATGCGCGACCTGTTCTTCGAGCCGTGTGATCCGGTCTTCCATCGTGATCCTCCGATCCCAGCCAGCCTGCTTGCCCCGCTGCCGCCCTTCGGCTAGACCGCGCCGCGACGGATCGCAAGGAAAAGACCGATGGCAAAGGACAAAAAGCAGCCCCGGCCCAAGGCCGAGACGCCCAAGGGCTTTCGCGACTATTTCGGCGCGGAAGTGACCGGGCGCAAGGCCATGCTGGACCAGATTGCCGAGGTCTATCATCGCTATGGCTTCGACGCGCTGGAAAGCTCTGCCGTCGAAACCGTCGAGGCCCTGGGCAAGTTCCTGCCGGACGTCGACCGCCCGAATGCCGGGGTGTTTCGCCTGGCAAGAGGATGCCGAGGGCGACAAGCCCGGCGACTGGCTGGCGCTGCGCTATGATCTGACGGCACCGCTGGCGCGGGTCTATGCGCAGCACCGCAACGATCTGCCGACGCCCTATCGCCGCTATGCGATGGGGCCGGTCTGGCGCAATGAAAAGCCGGGACCGGGGCGGTTTCGGCAGTTCTATCAATGCGATGCGGATACGGTTGGGGCGGCGATCGTGGCGGCGGATGCCGAGATTTGCGCGATGCTGGCCGATACGCTGGAGGCGGTGGGGATTCCGCGCGGGGATTACATTGTGCGGGTGAATAACCGGAAGGTTTTGAATGGGGTGATGGAGAGTTGCTGGCTTCGGCAGAGTCGACGACGACTCCGAGACACAGACCGCTGCGGAGATAAGTATGACGAGATAGATGAAGCGGGAGCTGTCGAGGGCTTTGGACAAGGACGGTGTCCGCGCGAACAATCGACGAGTTTGATAGGGTCGGAGAGGACGGCGTTCGGCAGACTCTTACACGTCTGGTCGCAAGGACGAGTCTGGCGCATTCATTGAGGGCGTAGGGTTGGGTAAACAGGAAGCAGACGCGATCCTAAAATTTCTGCTGTCGCGCGCGGACTCGAACGACGAGACCATCGTGAATCTCAGTGCGGTCGTCAGCGAGTCAGAAATCGGAATGCAGGGCGTCCAAGAACTTGAAACCATCGCAGACCTCCTCGCCGCCCAAGGCTACGGCCCCGACCGGATCGTCATCGACCCCTCGGTCGTGCGCGGTCTTGGCTATTACACCGGCCCGGTGTTCGAGGCGGAACTGACCTTCGAGATCACTGACGAAAAGGGCCGTCCGCGGCAATTCGGCTCCGTCGCGGGCGGTGGGCGCTATGATGATCTGGTCAAACGGTTCACCGGGCAGGAAGTGCCTGCGACGGGCATCTCGATCGGTGTCGATCGGCTGCTGGCCGCGCTGCACGCCAAGGGGCGTATCGAGCGATGCGGCGGCGGGCCGGTGGTTGTCACCGTCATGGATCGCGACCGGATGGCCGATTATCAGGCGATGGTGGCGGAACTGCGCAACGCAGGCATCCGGGCCGAGGTCTATCTGGGCAATCCGAAGAACTTCGGCAACCAGCTGAAATATGCCGACAAGCGCAACTCTCCTGTCGCCATCATCGAGGGCGGCGACGAGAAGGCAGCGGGTGTGGTGCAGATCAAGGACCTGATCCTGGGGGCCAAGATCGCCGAGAACGCCACGCATGAAGAATGGAAAGACCAGCCCGCCAATTCGAAGTGCCGCGCGCCGATCTGGTCGCGAAGGTGCGGCGCAATCCTGGCGGGCAGGCGCTGATGCCGGGCAAGGCCGCGGTCCGGGCACGAGGCAGAGCGGCTGCGGCGCGGGTTTCTGAGCGGCGGGCGCTGTTGCGGTCGAGCCGACGATCCTGCAACCCGCCGACACGCTGCTGGACCTTTACGGCGAGGACATTCGCGCGCGCGCCTATCGTCACCCATGACCCGCTGCGCGGCGAGCAGATGCTGCGCCCCGATTTCACCGTGCCGGTGGTGCAGATGCATATGGCGGGCGGTGCCGAGCCCGCGCGCTATACCTATGCTGGGCGAGGTGTTTCGCCGTCAGGAACACGACCCGGGCGGCGCGCCAACGAATATCTGCAGGTGGGCTACGAGGTGTTTGACCGCGCCGATCCGGCGGCGGCCGATGCCGAGGTCTTTGCGCTGATTGCAGAGATGCTTGCGCCATTGCGCCTGCGCGCGGCGACCGGCGATATCGGCATTCTGATGGCGGCGGTCGCGCGGGCTGTCGCACCACCGACCGGCGCAAGGCGGCGCTGATGCGCCACATCTGGCGACCGCGCCGGTTTCGCGCGCTGCTGGACCGGTTTGGCGGGCCGCAGCCCGGTGCCTGACAGCCGCGGCCGCGTTGCTGGCCGAGGCCGACCCGCTGGCGCGGGCAACGCCGCTGATCGGGCTGCGCAGCCGTCAGGAGATCGCGGAGCGGATCGCCGCACTGCGCGAGGACGCCGCCGAGCCGCCGATCAGCGTCGGGCGAGGTCGAGTTGCTGGAGGATATCCTGAAACTCCGCGCCAAAAGCCCCGACGCGCTTGAACATCTGCGCGACCTGGCGGTCGATCTGCCCGCGATCAGCCATGCGGTGGCGCGGATGGCGCGGCGGCTAGATGCGCTGGACCAGCGCGGCGTGGATGTCGAGCGATCTGGATTTCGAGGCGAGCTATGGCCGCACCTCGATGGAATATTACGACGGTTTCGTCTTTGGCTTCGCCGCCGAAACCCGCCCCGATCTGCCGCCAGTCGCCACCGGCGGGCGCTATGACGCGCTGACCCGGCTGCTGGGGCAGGGCCGCTCGATCCCCGCGGTCGGCGGCGTGATCCGCCCCGATCTGATCCTGCAATTGGCGGAGGCGGCGTCATGAGCCTGAAACTTGGGGTGCCGTCCAAGGGGCGGCTGATGGAAAAGACCTTTGACTGGTTCGGCGCGCGCGGCGTCGCGCTGCGGCGGACCGGGTCGGACCGCGAATATGCCGGGGCCGTCGAGGGCATCGACGGGTGTCGAACTGGTGCTGCTGTCCGCCGGAGAGATCCCGCGCGAACTGGCGGCGGGGCGAATTCATCTGGGTGTGACCGGGACCGATCTGGTGCAGGAAAAGCTCGCCGCCTGGGATCAGCAGGTCGAACCGCTGGCCGAGCTGGGCTTTGGTCAGGCCGATCTGGTGCTGGCGGTGCCGCGGCCTGGGTCGATGTCGATACGCTGGACGATCTGGATGCGGCAGCGGCGCAGTTTCGCGCGCGGCACGGGTTCCGGCTGCGGATCGCGACCAAGTATCACCGGCTGGTGCGCGACTTTCTGCGCGACAACGGCGTGGCCGATTATCAGCTGGTCGACAGTCAGGGCGCGACCGAGGGCACCGTCAAGAACGAGACCGCCGAGGCGATTGCCGACATCACCTCGACCGGCGAAACGCTGCGGGCCAATCACCTGAAGATGCTGGGCGACGGGCTTGATCCTGAAGTCGCAAGCGATACTTTATCGTTCGCGCAATGCCGACTGGAGTGACGCCGACCGGGCGACCTGTCAGGCGTTGATGGAAAAGCTGAAACTGGATTAGGCGAAGGAAACCCGATGCACCGAATCCGCTGTATTGCCTGGGATTTCGACGGCGTCCTGAACCGGGGCGTCGAGAATGGCCGGTTTGTCTGGCAGGATGGATTGGGGCCGGCTTTTGGCATTGATGGGGCGATGTTCGCGCGCAGGGTCTTTGGTGATTTCTGGCCGGTGATGCGGGGCGAAAAGGATGTGCTGGATCACTTGCGCGACTGGCAGGACCATGTCGGATATGAGGGCGATGTCGAAGAGATATTGCACTTCTGGTTTCGCGAGGACGCCAAGCCTTGCGCCGATATGCTGGGGCTGGTCGATGAGGTGCGCCGAGCCGGGCTGATACAGGTGATTGCCACCAATAACGAGCATCGGCGGACGACCTATATCGAGACCGAGATGGGGTTTTCGCGGCATATGGACAGGGTGTTCTCATCCGGGCGGATGAGGGTGGCAAAGCCCGATGAAGGCTATTTCCGGCATATCGAAGCGGCGCTGGGATTGCAGCCGCACGAGATTTTGCTGGTCGATGATTATGCCGAGAATATCGAGGCCGCCGAGGCCTGCGGCTGGCATGTGCACCACTTCCCCGAAAACGGGCATGGCGCACTGGCGGATCGGTTGCGCCCGATCCTGTAGGGGTTAGCGTACCCCGATATCGGCCAATGCCTGGCTAAGCTCGGTCGGCAGCGTGGATTCGCTTTGCCGGGATTTGCGAAGGTCGCGTGGCGCGTCTTCCGGGGTCAGGTAGCGCCAGCCCTGAAACGGTCGGCGCGGGGCGGCCTCGGTTCGGACAACCTCTGGGTCCATCACGATGCCGCAACGCAGGATGCCGTCCTGCCCCTCGACCTTGTCCAGGCGCAAAATCTGCTGGCGGCACAGGATCACACCCTTGACGACCCAGTAAAGCGAGCCGCCGTCCAGTAGTTCGGCTTCGCGTTTTGGCCACATGCGGGTGACGTGGCGGCGTTCGCCCGTCGGATACGGCGAGGGATGCGTGCGGTGCCAGTCGATCAGATCCTCGACTCGGTCCACGCCGACGCAGAGCTTTACCAGATTTATGTATTGTGCCAATATCACACCCCCAAGTGTTGCCGCACAGGATAGTCCAAAACGGGTTGAAATCAACCTGGATGGCGTGTCTATCCACCTATTCTGAAGCGAATGGAACCAGAAATGAGCCGATTCGCCGCCCCCATCGCCGAACAGATCTGGGATATGAAATATCGCCTGAAAAATGCGGATGGCACGGTTCTGGACAAGACGGTCGAGGATACATGGCGCCGGATCGCGCGGTCGCTTGCGGCAGTCGAGAAAGAGCCGGATCGTCTGGGAGGATCGGTTTTACGGGGCACTGGAGGATTTCAAATACCTGCCAGCGGGTCGGATTACCGCAGGCGCGGGCACCGATCGGTCGGTTACCCTGTTCAACTGTTTTGTCATGGGCACGATCCCGGACAGCCTGGCGGGGATTTTCGACGCGCTGAAAGAGGCAGCACTGACCATGCAGCAGGGTGGCGGCATCGGTTACGATTTCTCGACGATCCGGCCCAAGGGCGCGGATGTGAAGGGCGTGGCGGCGGATGCCTCTGGTCCGCTGTCGTTCATGGACGTATGGGACGCGATGTGCCGCACGATCATGTCGGCGGGCTCGCGGCGCGGTGCGATGATGGCGACGATGCGCTGCGATCACCCGGATATCGAGGATTTCATCACCGCCAAATCCGACGCCGCGCGGCTGCGGAACTTCAACGTGTCGGTGCTGGTCACCGATGCGTTCATGGAGGCGGTGAAGGCGGACAAGTCGTGGGATCTGGTCTTTGAAGGCAAGGTCTATCACACCGTCGAGGCGCGCGATCTGTGGAACCGGATCATGAAGTCGACCTATGATTATGCCGAGCCGGGCGTGATCTTCATCGACCGCATCAACCAGATGAACAACCTGAACTATTGCGAGACGATCGCCGCGACCAACCCCTGCGGCGAGCAGCCGCTGCCGCCCTATGGCGCATGCCTGCTGGGATCGATCAACCTCGCGCGGCTGGTGGCGGATCCGTTCGAGGACGCGGCGCATCTGGACGCAGAGGCGCTGGACGATCTGGTGCGGCTGGCGATCCGGATGATGGACAACGTGGTCGATGCGTCGAAATTCCCGCTGCCCGCACAGGCCGAGGAGGCGCGGAACAAGCGGCGGATCGGGCTGGGCGTCACCGGTCTGGCGGACGCGCTTTTGATGCTTGGGCTGCGCTACGGCTCAGAGGAGGCGGCGACGCAGACCGAAGACTGGATGAAAGCCATCGCGCGCGCCGCTATCTGGCGTCGGTCGATCTGGCCAAGGAAAAGGGCGCGTTTCCGCTGTTCGACGCCGAGGGGTATCTGGCGTCCGGCAACATGATGCAGATGGACGAGGACGTGCGCGACGCGATGCGAAAGCACGGCATCCGCAATGCGCTGCTGACCTCGATCGCGCCGACCGGGACGATCAGCCTTTATGCGGGCAATGTCAGTTCCGGCATCGAGCCGGTCTTTGCCTATGCCTACACGCGCAAGGTCCTGCAAAAGGACGGGTCGCGGACCGAGGAAGAGGTCGTCGACTACGCCGTGCAGATGTGGCGCGACAAGTTCGGCGATAAGCCGCTGCCGGACTATTTCGTGAACGCCCAGACCCTGCCGCCGCTGGATCATGTGCGGATGCAGGCGGCGGCGCAGAAATGGGTCGAACTCGAGCATCTCCAAGACCATCAACTGCCCCGAGGACATCAGCTTCGAGGCGTTCAAGGACGTCTACATGGAGGCCTGGGATCCGGGCTGCAAAGGCTGCACGACCTACCGGCCGAACGATGTGACCGGCTCGGTGCTGACGGTCAGCGAAGACAGCGAGACGGTGCCGGGCGAACCCACGGTCAGACGACGGCCTATGCGGCGACGGATGGCGAGGTCGTCTATATCTCCGAACCGCTGGACCGTCCGCAAGAGCTGGAGGGCAACACCTACAAGCTGAAATGGCCCGACAGCGAACATGCGATCTACATCACCATCAACGATATCATCATCGGCGGGCATCGGCGCCCGTTCGAGGTGTTCATCAACTCCAAGAACATGGAGCATTTCGCCTGGACCGTGGCGCTGACGCGGATGATCTCGGCGGTGTTCCGGCGCGGCGGCGATGTGTCGTTCGTGGTCGAGGAACTGAAGGCGGTGTTCGATCCGCGCGGCGGGGCCTGGATGCAGGGCAAATACATCCCGTCGATCCTTGCGGCCATCGGCGGCGTGATCGAGCGGCACCTGATTGCCATCGGCTTCATCGAGGGCGAGGGGATGGGCCTGAAGACCGACCCGCGGGCCGAAGTCGTCGGTCTGGGCGGCGCCGCGCGGCAAGGCCTGTTCGTCCTGCGGCAGCTACGAGATGCGGATGGTCGAAGGCTGCATGACCTGCGCCAGTTGCGGCTATTCGAAATGCGGGTGAGGGTTGTGGGCCACAGGTGTTTGCGCGGCGCGTTGAACCAATCCGAAGCCGCGCTGATGCGGCGCGAACTGGCCTAAGCGCCTGTTGACTTTGGTCTTGGGCCAAGTATAAGCGCCCTCTGTTCCGGCCCGGAAACGTGGCCGGTTCATTTAATATTGGTGTTGGTGGCCCCCGCAAGGGGATGCCTGTCGGCCCCGGACCCATCCGGGACAGAGGACAACGCCCTTCACATCCGCCCCGTCGGGGCCACAAGAAGGAGATCAGCCGTGACCAAACGCACGTCTGCCAAGTACAAAATCGACCGCCGGATGGGCGAAAACATCTGGGGTCGTCCGAAATCCCCGGTCAACCGCCGCGAATACGGCCCCGGCCAGCACGGCCAGCGTCGCAAGGGCAAGCTGTCGGACTTCGGTCTGCAGTTGCGCGCCAAGCAAAAGCTCAAGGGCTACTACGGCGACGTGACCGAAAAGCAGTTCCGCCGCATCTACGCCGAGGCCGAGCGTCTGAAAGGCGATACTGGCGAGAACCTGATCGGTCTGCTGGAGCGTCGTCTGGACGCCGTCGTCTACCGCGCCAAGTTCGTGCCGACCGTGTTTGCCGCGCGTCAGTTCGTGAACCACGGCCATGTCATGGTGAACGGCACTCGCGTGAACATCGCGTCCTACCGCGTGAAGGAAGGCGACGTGATCGAGATCCGCGACAAGTCGCGCCAGATCGCGATGGTTCTGGAAGCCGCCGGTCTGGCCGAGCGTGACGTGCCCGACTACCTGGATGTCGATCACTCGAAGATGAAAGCCACGTTCGTGCGCACGCCCGGTCTTGGGCGATGTGCCCTATCCGGTCGTGATGGAGCCGAACCTGGTCGTTGAATATTACGCCAAGAACTAAGGTCTGACCGACCATCTTACGGGGCCGCGCCAGCAACGGCGCGGCCTTTTTCGTTTCAGAGGTCGAAACGCCCGCCCGAACCGGAAGGATCCGCAACATGGCCGTCTCGCATCCCGTTTATCACCGCATCGATGGACCCGTTGTCCTGATCGGCTATGGCTCGATCGGGCGCGGGACGCTGCCGCTGATCGAGCGGCATTTCGACTTTGACCGCAACAAGGTGGTGGTGATCGAACCAAATGAGGCTGCCGAGGGCGAATTGTCGGCGCGGGGTGTGCGGCATCTGCCGGTCGCTATCACCAAGGCGAATTACCGAGAGGTTTTGGGCGATGTACTGGAGCCGGGCAAGGGGTTTTGCGTCAACCTGTCGGTCGACACGTCCTCGCTCGATCTGATGAAATACTGCCGGGAAATCGGCGTGCCCTATATCGACACAGTGGTCGAGCCTTGGGCGGGGTTCTATTTCGAAACCGAGGATAATTCCGAGCGCACCAATTACGCCTTGCGTCAGGCGGTTCGCGATGAAGCGGCCGCCAATCCCGGCGGCACCACGGCAGTGTCCTGCTGCGGAGCAAATCCTGGCATGGTCAGCTGGTTCGTCAAAGAAGCTCTGCTGACGCTAGCCCGCGATCTGGGCGAAAAGATCGCAGAGCCTTTGTCACGTCAGGACTGGGCCAAGCTTATGCAAAGGCTTGGCGTCAGGGGCGTACACATCGCGGAGCGTGACACTCAGGTCAGGCTTGCGCCCCGCGAACCCGGGCATTTCGTCAACACATGGTCGGTCGAGGGTTTCATCGCGGAAGGTTATCAGCCTGCCGAATTGGGCTGGGGTACACATGAAAAATGGAAACCCGAGAACGCCAGCGGTTACACCAAGGGGTGCCGCGCCGGGATATGGCTGGCGCAACCGGGCGCGAACACGCGGGTGCGCACCTGGTGTCCGACGCCGGGTCCGCAATTCGGGTTTCTTGTGACGCATAACGAGGCGATTTCAATCGCCGATTATTACACTGTCGGCGATCCCGCCAAACCGGAGTTTCGCCCGACCTGCCACTATGCCTATCATCCCTGCGACGATGCGGTGCTGAGCCTGCATGAGATGTTCGGGTCGAACCAGATCCCCGAGGTGCATCATATCCTTGAGCCCGAAGAGATCGTCGAGGGCATCGACGAGTTAGGTGTGCTGCTCTACGGCCACGAAAGGAACGCGCTTTGGTATGGTTCCCGCCTGTCGAATGACGAGGCGCGGCAACTTGCGCCCGACCAGAATGCGACCGGATTGCAGGTCAGTTCGGCGGTTCTGGCAGGCATGGTCTGGGCGCTGGAAAACCCGAATGCCGGGATCGTAGAGACCGATGAGATGGACCACGCCAGATGTCTTGAGGTGCAGCGTCCCTATCTGGGACCGGTCGAGGCGCATTATACTGATTGGACGCCGCTGACCGACCGCCAGACCCAGTTCCCCGAGGACATTGACGACACCGATCCCTGGCAGTTCCGCAATGTGCTGGAGCGGTGAAACATCTGGCCATGCCGTTTCGGTGCCGCTAGAACACCTCGGAACATCGAGGCTGCCGAAATGAACCAGACGATCACGCCGCAACCGGGCATCATGGATATCTCGCTTTATCAGGGCGGTGCATCCCATGTCGAAGGCGTGGCCGAGGTGGTCAAACTGTCCTCGAACGAGAACCCGTTCGGGCCCGGAGAGAAGGCGCGGGAGGCCTTTGCAAAGACGGTTCACAAGCTGCACCGTTACCCGTCGAGCGATCACGCCGCGCTGCGCCGTGCCATCGCGGACGTGCATGGTCTGGATTCGGACCGGGTCATCTGCGGCGCCGGGTCTGACGAGATCATCACCTTTCTGTGCCAAGCTTATGCTGGTCCGGGAGACGAGGTGATCCATACCGAACATGGCTTCTCGATGTACCGCATCTCGACACTGGCCGCCGGGGCCATCCCGGTTGAGGTGCCGGAACGAGAGCGGGTCGTGGATGTTGACGCGATCCTTGCCGCCACCACCGAACGCACGAAACTGGTGTTCATCGCCAATCCCGCCAACCCCACGGGCACCATGGTCGGCGGGAACGAGGTCGCCCGGTTGGCCGATGGCCTGCCTCCGCAAGCCATTCTGGTGCTGGATGGCGCCTATGCCGACTATGTCGATGGGTTCGATGGCGGTGCTGCGCTGGTCGAGCAGCGCGCGAACGTCGTGATGACGCGGACATTCTCCAAGCTGTACGGGCTTGGGGGGCTGCGGATCGGCTGGGGCTATGGCCCAAAGGCGATTATCGACGTGCTGGACCGGGTCCGGGGCCCATTCAACCTGTCGGTGGCGCAACTGGAAACGGCCGAGGCAGCAATCCGCGACCGCGACCATGCCCGGAAGTGTCGCGTCGAGAACGCACGGATGCGTGTTTGGCTGGCAGAAGCTCTGGCGGAGCTCGGCGTGCCGTCCGACACGTCCTGTGCCAATTTCATCCTCGCGCGGTTTCACGATCGGGCCGAGGCCGAAGCTTGCGACGACCATCTGAAATCAAAGGGTCTGATCGTGCGCCGTGTCGCCGGGCTACAAGCTGCCGAACTGCCTGCGCATCACCATCGGCGACGAATCCAGTTGTCGCCGCGTGGCCCATGCCATTGCTGCTTTCAAAGAGGGCAGGGGATGAGCGTTCACTACGACCGTGTCGCCTTGATCGGCTTGGGTCTGATCGCCTCCTCGATGTATTGGGCGATCGAGCGTGGCGGGCTTGCGGGGCAGGTAGTGGGCTATGCCCGTTCTGCGGAGACTCGCGACGTGGCGCGCGAGATCGGGCTATGCGACGAGGTTGTGGACAGTCTCGCCGAAGCCGTCAAGGGTGCCGATCTTGTGGTTCTGGCAACCCCGGTTGGCGCGATGGAAGAGGTGGCGAAGGCAATCGCCCCGCACCTGAAGCCGGGCGCGACGGTCACCGATGTCGGCTCGGTCAAGCGCGCAGTGATTGAAGCGGTGGCGCCGCATCTTGGCCGACAACGTGCATTTCATTCCCGGCCACCCCCTAGCAGGAACCGAGCATTCCGGCCCGCGGTCGGGGTTTGCCGAACTCTTTGACAACCGCTGGTGCCTGCTGGTTCCGCCCGAAGGCACTGACCCCGCGGCACAGGCCCGGCTGACCGGTTTCTGGGAGGCGATGGGCGCGCATGTCGAAGTGATGGATGCCGATCACCACGATCTTGTTCTGGCCGTGACCAGCCACGCGCCGCATCTGATCGCCTATACGATGGTCGGCGTCGCCGACGACCTGCGCCGCGTCACCGACAGCGAGGTCATCAAATATTCCGCCGCCGGTTTCCGCGACTTCACCCGGATCGCCGCCTCGGACCCAACGATGTGGCGCGATGTGTTCCTGACCAACAAGGATGCCACGCTGGAAATCCTTGGCCGCTTCACCGAAGAACTCTTTGCGCTGCAACGCGCAATCCGCACCGGTGATGGCGAGCATCTGTTCGACTATTTCACGCGGACCCGTGCGATCCGGCGCGGAATTATCCAGGCAGGACAGGATACCGCGGCACCCGATTTTGGCCGAGGAGGGTCGAAGAGATGATGCAACGCACCTTTGTGATTGCGGCGATGCTGGCAGGGCTGATAGCCCAGACTGGTTGGGCGGGTCCCCCCGACAAATCTCCCAGACCCCTTGCGCGACCGGGTGCTGCTGCCGCCGAACCACCGGTTGAGGTTGCACGCATGGTCGGCGATGTCGTTCTGCCACGCGCCAAACCGGGCGGGAACATTGCCAAAGCGCCGGTCCCCGAGCAGGTTGTGCTTGTCTCCAGCGGTTCTGCGGTCCGGCAGTCAATTCGGCCTGCCCTTGCGGCCCGAGAACCTGAAACGCCGCAACGTGGTGCAGGCTTCAGGCATGCGGACGCAGCCCAGCCCGGTCATCACACATGGCCGCAAAGGCGCGATCTGCGGCGTCAACGGGATCAAGGGCGTTCAGCTTTCACCGATTGCGGGACGGATCAAGGGGTGCGGCGTGGACGAGCCGGTGCGGGTGACGTCCGTCGATGGTGTCATGCTCTCGACCCCCGCAATTATGGATTGCACGACCGCCAAAGCTCTGAATGGTTGGGTCAGCAGGTCGGCAAAGCCCGCTGTTGGCCGCCTGGGTGGCGGAGTGACCGGCCTGAAGGTCGCGTCACACTACGCTTGCCGGACCCGCAACAACAAGAAGGGCGCGAAGATTTCGGAGCATGGGCGCGGGCGGGCGATCGACATCTCGGCCATCACCCTGAAGAATGGCGCGGCGATCAGCGTACTGAAGGGCTGGCGAGATCCTCAGCAGGGCAAGGTTCTGAAGGTCATGCACAAATCCGCCTGCGCCTTTTTCGGAACCGTTCTGGGGCCGAATGCCAACAAGTACCACAAGGATCACTTTCATTTCGATACGGCCCGCTATCGCAGCGGCAGCTATTGCCGCTGATCACGCCGCCAGCCGTCCAGAAACGCCACACGATTCATCCCCGCAAGTCTGGCCGTGCGGTCCAGCGCGGCTTGCAGTTTCTGCATCCGCGCCTTGCCTAGTTTCACGCGGGGTTCCGGCCAGAAGGCCGTGACGTTCAAGACCTCTTCCGCGCGGTCGCATTTCATGTCGATCCGCCCGATCAGACTGTCGCCCTCCAGCACCGGAAACACGTAATAGCCGTATTGCCGCTTTGGCGCGGGCACGAAGACCTCGATCCGATAGAAGAATCCGAACAGGCGTTCGGCCCGGTTGCGGTCGCGGAGGGCTGGATCGAAGGGGCTCAGGATGCGGATCAGACCGGGCGGCTCAGGCAGGTCGGCGACGTCAAGTAGGTCAGGGCGGGCGAAGGCGCGGCGTAGGGTGCCATCGGCATTTGTCACGTCGATCTCGATCAACGTTCCTTGCGCAAGCTGGGCCGCGCACCAGTCCCGCGCCTCGGCGGGTTTGACCTTGGCCCAGAAGGCGGCGATTTCGCCATGCGTGGCAAAGCCCAATCGGTCAAGTGCTGCGGAACATGCCCAGTCAATCGTTTCTTCCGGGGTTGGCTGATGTGCCAGCGCGGCTGTTGGCATTACGTTTTCCGTCAGGTCATAAATCTTACGGAACGCTTCGCGCCGGGTGACGCAAAGTTGCCCGCTGCGCCACAGATATTCCAGTGCGGTTTTCGAGGGATGCCAGTCCCACCAGCCGCCCGACCCCCGAGCCTCACCTTCGCCGACATCAGATGACCCGGCGGGGCCCTGCTCGGCGATGTGATTCAGCACCTCCTCGAACCTTTCTTCAAACCCGTCGCGCCGCCAGTTCTTCCAGCGCGCTTTCAGCGCATGCGCGTCGCGGTCGAAACGCAACCGCCAATGCGGATAGAATTCGGTCGGGATGATCGCGGCATCGTGGGTCCAATGTTCAAAGAGGCTTCGGTCACGTTCCAGCAGGGGCCGCAAACGCGCCGGGCGATAGCTGGTGCGGCGGGCGTGCAGGATCATGTGATGGGCCCGCTCGACGGTGTTGATGCTGTCGACCTGCACGAAGCCGAGCCGGCGAATGATCTCGAGCAGATCAGCCCCGCGCGACGGGCCGCTGGGTGCGTCGGCAAGGCCGTGACGTTCCAAAAAAATCCTGCGCGCCGCGCGGTTTGTCAGGACCGGATGCGCCGACATCAGCGGATCACCAGACGCGGCGCGGGGCCGAGTGGGATCGGGCCAAAGGACATCCGACCGTTTTCAAACGACAGCGGCGCGTCGAGCGTCTTGGGGTTGCCAGACATTCCGGCCAGAAGTTCCAGTGCCCGTTCGATCGTTGGCGCGATGCTCTCGGCGACCGCGCCGCTTGCAACGGCCAGTTGCAGCATCTCGCGCCAGTTCTTTGCGCGTACGGTGATCCGGCCGGTCGGTATGCCAAGCGTATCGACCTCCAGTTCTCCAGCTGCGTTCAGATCCATCTGCCCCCAGTTTGCCTGAAGAATGGTCAGGTCAAGCTTCGTGATCTGTGGCCGGCGATCCTCAATGGCAAATCGGTTCCAGGGCGCGTCGAAGGCAACGCTGGTCCTGATGCTCAAGTGCTCGAAAACATCCGGCAAGGTGCCTGTGGGGTTCAAAGCGTCCAATAGATCGCGCGACGGGCGCACGCCGACGGCATCAAAATCGATTTCATAGGCATCAGGCTTGCCGACAGCCGGTCGGGTACTCAACTGGCCTTTGTCCAAGCTGGCCGACCATCCAAGGGACGATGCCAGACGAAAATTTTCCAACTCTAACACCGACCGGTTCAATTCCAGAGAGGTACCCGGATGCAGTACGACCGAGGCGATCATCCTGTCGTTGGACAGAGCGATGTTCTGCAATGGCGTGCTGATCGTTTGCTCGTCCGGCCAGACGGCGATGACGTGGTTGGGCGTGTAAGACATTGCGAGGATCTGAAAGAACGGCGCGCTCCATGCCACGCCGGTCTGCGGATCGGCCAGTTGCAGATCGGTGATCGTGGTGTCGAAGCGGTTGGGGAAGCCACGCGTGTCGAGTGCGACATAGTCGGCTGCCCAGCCCTCTGCCCGGCGCTGGTCGATCCAGGCCGACAGACCGGTTTCCACCGCCCGCGCCCCGACAAACCAGTAGCCACCCCATGCCAGGGCTGCAACAACGACCACAACCAGCAATCTGCGCATCATCGCCCCTTTCGCTCGGCCCCTTGCTGGTGTTTATAGGCCGCGCAACGCAAGGACCAGAGGGATGGCGGACACGCCTTTGTGGGTATTCGGTTACGGCTCGCTGATGTGGAACCCCGGTTTCGCTTTCGACGAGCGGGTAATCGCGCGGCTCGACGGCTTTGCGCGGACCTTCTGCATGCGCTCGATCCACCATCGCGGCACCGCTGAGGCACCGGGTCTGGTGCTGGCGCTGGACCCCGCCGATCATGCTAGTTGCGAGGGTCTGGGACTGCGTGTGAAGGCTGGGACCGAGGCCGAGACGCTGGGATACCTCCGCGAGCGAGAGTTGATCTCATCCGCGTATCTGGAATTGACCCATGAGGTTGTCCTTACGGACGGACGGCGTGTTGAAGCCGTAACGTTCGTGGTCGATACTGACCATGTTCAATATTGCGGCGGGCTGCCGCTGGAAGAGCAGGCAGGGATCATTGCCCGTGCAATCGGCGGGCGCGGCCCGAACACGGAATACCTTTACAACACGGCCGGGCATCTGACCGAACTGGGCATTCACGATCCGGATCTGGAATGGCTGTCCCGACGGGTGCGGGAGCTGGCCGGAACCGGCTGACAATCGGCTGTTGGCAGTCGGAGTAATGGGCCCTATCCTGCCGCCAAGAACAATAGCGTCAGGAAACGTCCAGATGGACCAGCCGGGTCGCGAGGCCGAGTTGTTTTTCGCCCAACCAGTCCGCCAGATCACCTTGATGTTGATCGTTCTGGCGCTCATCGGGTTCGGGGCCTATGTCGCCTATCCGCGGGTCGCGCCGGTTTTCCTTGCCAATCCGTACCTGAACGGTTTCATCCTGATGGTCTTCGTAATCGGTGTGTTGGCCTGTTTCTGGCAGGTTCTGCAACTGACCAGCTCGGTCAGCTGGATCGAAGGCTTTGCACTTAACCGCCCCGGACATGCCATGGTCAAGCCGCCGCGCCTTCTGGCCCCGCTGGCGGCCCTTCTGCGAACGCGCGGCGCGAAGATGCAGATGAACTCGTCCTCGGCCCGGTCGATCCTGGACTCGGTGGCAACCCGGATCGACGAAGCGCGCGACATCACCCGCTATCTGACTGCCCTTCTGATTTTCCTGGGCCTTCTCGGCACGTTTTACGGACTGGCGACCACTGTCCCTGCCGTTGTCGAAACCATCCGGTCGCTGGCACCACGTGACGGTGAGGGCAGCATGGAGATCTTTTCGCGCCTGATGACCGGGCTCGAAAAACAGCTGGGCGGTATGGGCGTGGCCTTCGGGTCATCGTTGCTGGGTCTTGCGGGGTCGCTTGTGGTGGGGCTGCTGGAGCTTTTCGCCAGCCACGGTCAGAACCGGTTCTACCGAGAGTTGGAGGAGTGGCTGTCGACTATCACGCGGCTTGGGTTTTCCAGCGCTGACGGCGAGGGCCATGTCGATCAGGGTTCGGCCAGCGTGTTACTGGAACATCTCGCCGAACAGATGGAGGCCTTGCAGGAACTGCATAGGGAATCCGACGTCAGCCGGATGGTGTTGGACGAAAAGCTGGGCAAGCTGGCCGATGGTGTCGAGGGGCTCGTGGCCACGCTTGGCAGTGCCGATCAATCCAGTTCGGCGCTGATGCGTGTGGCCGAAGGGCAGGAGCGGCTGATCGAAGTTATGGAGGATCGCGCCAAGTCCGATACCGCCCATGTCGATGCCGAAAGCCGCATGCGGCTGCGCTCTATCGACGTCCAGCTGCTGCGGATCCTCGAAGAAATGTCGGCGGGTCGTCAGGAAACGCTAACCGATCTGCGTACCGACCTTAGCGCCCTGACCAGAGCGATACGCCAGATGTCGCGCGATACGGCTGCGCCGGGGCGAAAGGTCTGACCGATGCCCCTGTCGCGCCGCGCAGTCAACCGGATGTCGGGCAACATATGGCCCGGCTTCGTCGATGCGATGACGGCACTGCTTCTGGTCCTGATGTTCGTTTTGACAATCTTCATGATCGTTCAGTTCGTGCTGCGCGAAACTATTACCGGGCAGGAGAACGAACTTGATGCGCTGAGTGCTGAGATGAATGCTCTGGCGCAGGCCCTTGGGATGGAGCAACAGCGCGCTTTTCAACTGGAAGAACAGGTTTCGTCGCTAGAAACGACACTGGGCCAAGAGCAGGCGCGATCCGAACAGCAACTGGCGCTGATCGCCACCTTGAACGCCCGGGCTGACGCGCAGGCCGAGGAATTGGCGCAGAAATCCGCGCAGATATCATCCTTCGAGGCACAGGTGGCCACGCTATTGTCGCAGCGTGACGCGGCCCGCGCCGAGGAACAGCGTCTGGCTGCGAATGTCGCCGAACTGGGTGCCGAGAACACGCGCTTGATGTCAGAACAGGAAGCGCTGGAACTGGCGCTTGCGTCGGCGCGCGATGAGGTCGACGCGCAGGCCGAGGTAGCACGGCTTGCCGCGGCCCGGCGCGAGGCGCTGGATGCGCTGATCGCCGATCTGCGCGCCGAGGCGGCTGAAAGAGACGTGGCTCTGACCAGCGCGCTCGATCGGTTGCAGGCCAGCGAGGCCGAAGCGTCCGAACTGGCAGGCAGGATTGATGAAATGCAAACCAGGCTGTCCGACGAAGAAGCCGGGCGCCTGGTTGAAGCCGCGGCAGCAGCGGCGCTGCGCGAAAGGCTGAAGACCGCCGAGGATGAGTTGACGGCAATGACGCTGGCCCTGGAGCAAAAGCGGCGTGAAGCGGAAGAGACGTTAACATTGATTGCAGCTGCCAGGGCCGCCGAGGATGGGCTGACCGAACGCCTTGCCGCAGCCTTGACCGACCGGACCGAGTTGCAGGCAGCGCTTGCCGAAGCACAGTCGGAAATGGCGGCGTTGCAGGATGATCTCGGTGACGAGGTGGCGTTGCGCGCCCGGCTTGCTTCGGCGCTCGCTGCCAAACTGGCGGCCGAGCAGCAGGCCGAAAGGGCGATGACCGATGCTGAAGAACGCGCAGCCCTTCTGCGCGCGGCGAATACCGAACTGGCCAATGAGGAAGCACAATCGGCAGAGAGCCTTCGCAAAATCGCGGTGCTGAATGAACAGTTAGCAGCCTTGCGCAATCAACTCGGGTCATTGCAGGCGCTACTGGACGATGCCCAGGCAAGAGACGCTGCGGCAGAGGTGCGGATCCAGACGCTTGGAAGCGATCTGAACATCGCTTTGGCGCGAGCGGCAGCCGAACAAAAGAAGCGCGCCGAGTTGGAAGAGGCCGAGCGCAAGCGGCTGGAAGCCGAGGCCAAGCAGCTGGAGCGCTACCGGTCCGAGTTCTTTGGCGAGATGCGGGCCGTTCTCGGCGACCGGGAAGGGGTTCGCATCGTTGGCGATCGGTTCGTGTTTTCATCGGAGGTTCTGTTCCGGTCTGCCTCTGCTGATCTGTCACCGGAGGGCAAGGGACAAATCGAACGTGTGGCCCGGATCCTTGACGAGGTGTCCGACAAGATCCCGCCAGAGATTGACTGGGTGATCCGCGTCGACGGACATACAGACAAGACCCCATTGTCGGGCAATGGTCGGTATCGCGACAACTGGGAACTGTCGCAGGCCCGGGCGCTGGCGGTGGTGCGCTATATGACGGATCAGCTGGGTTTTCCACCCAACCGGCTGGCCGCGACAGGTTTTGCAGAGTTTCAGCCGGTTGCCGAAGGCGACGACCCCGCGGATATGGCACAAAACCGGCGGATCGAGTTGAAGCTGACCGAGCGGTAGCGGAGGGCAGGTCCTGGGTTAGTTGAGGGTCGTTACAACCGCGACAGCCAGTGAAGAGGCGCCGACCGTTAGAATGCACCAATCCACGACGGCGCTTCCAACCTCATCGGTCCAGAAATGATGTAGCAGCTTTCTCATTCGGTGGCCCTTCGTTTGGGGAAACCGGGCGCAGTACCTCGGTTGAGTTGCGGGCCTTATGGCGTTGAATCCGGGCAAAAATGAGGTAATGCAAGGCGTGAGGCTTGGAGTTCTTCTGGATTTAGACGGTGTTGAGACGGAAAAAGGATAAAATGCAAACTTTCGGGGCAGAAGTGCCGGGCTGGGTTCCGCCGCCGCGTCCGACGGGCGACATGCTGGAGGGCCGCTATGCGCGGCTGGAACCTTTGCGCGCTGATGATCATGCCGATGCGCTTCACTTGGCGAACAGCGCAGATGACCGGATCTGGGACTATCTGCCCTACGGGCCGTTTCCCGATGTCGCGGGCTATGCAGACTGGGTGCGATCGTTAGAAAGCTCCGAAGACCCGCTTTTCTATGCGATCCGCAATCTGGAAACCGGCAGGTGGGAAGGCGTCGCAAGCTATCTGCGGATTGCGCCTGAGGCCGGCAGCATCGAGGTCGGACACATCAATTTCTCTCCGGCGTTGCAGCGAACCCGGGCCGCGACCGAGGCAATGTATCTGATGATGCGTTGGGCGTTCGAGGCTGGCTATCGACGTTACGAATGGAAGTGCAACGCCTTGAACCTTGGATCACGGCGCGCGGCCGAGCGGCTTGGGCTTAGCTACGAAGGCGTTTTCCGGCAGGCCGGGGTCGTCAAGGGCCGTAATCGCGACACGGCTTGGTTCGCAGCGATCGATGGCGAATGGCCCACGCTGAGAGCGGCCTACGAGAAATGGCTGTCGCCGGAAAATTTCGACGCGGATGGCGTGCAAATGACAAGCCTGTCAGATCTCACGGCACCGGTCCTGGTCACTGTGGACCCCGCGCGGGTCTAGACGACTTTGCGTTGCTGCAGGCGGTTCTCTACAAGCCCGGTGATCCGCGCAATGTCCTTGCCAAGGGGCTGACCGCTGGCGAGATGACTGACCAATTCCGCGGCGGCACGTTCCATCCCGTCATCGTGCGCGATCCGCGCGACGCCCGATAGAAATTGCGCTACATAGTCAATTGAGACCTGATCACCCGAGGCAGAGGTCAGCAGTTCAACGATGTGGGCCAGATCGTCATGCAGTGCCAACTGGTCCGGTGCGATGGTTTCATTCGAAACCTTGCGCATGCCTTTGGGGTGCGCATCCGACGGTAGATGCTGCAAGATCAGACCCTGGAAGGTCGAGAGGTTTTCGATCGGCTTGGCGATAAAGCCATCTGCCCCAGCAGCAATCGCCCGCTCGGCGCCATCGTCGTTGCCGCTGGTGCCAAGAATGACGCCGACACGAGGACGTGCGCGCGCGAGTTCGCCGATCAGATCCTCTCCTGAACCGTCGGGCAGACCGAGATCAACGATCACGACCGACGGCCGATAGACCGCAAGATGCCGATGCGCCGACGCCAGATTGTCGGCCCGGCGGATACGCGCACCGGAGCGCAGGCACAAAAGCCGCATCGCCTCTGACGCATATCGGCTGTCTTCGACCATCAGGACGGTCAGTCCCAGAAGCGGCCGGTCAGCGGTGGGCGACTGGCTCAGCGGGAAACCGTCAGGGAACTCGGGCATGGCAGGGCCTCTTTCATCACATGAGTTGTATTAAGGGCTGCAAGTGGTGAACCGCTGGTTAAGATTGTAGCCCTGCGTCAGGCTGCCCCTTGCGTACACAGCTGGCCCGCAGGATAACGACGCGGCAAATAAGGAGCCGACCACATGATAGGACGCCTGAACCATGTCGCCATCGCCGTGCCGGATCTAAAGGCGGCCTCGGCGCAATACCGCGACACTCTGGGGGCCAAGGTCGGCGCACCGCAGGACGAACCCGATCACGGGGTCACGGTGGTCTTCATCGAATTGCCGAACACCAAGATCGAGCTGCTCTACCCGCTTGGCGAGGCCAGCCCGATTGCCGGATTTCTGGAAAAGAACCCCTCGGGCGGGATTCATCACATTTGCTACGAAGTTCAGGACATACTGGCCGCGCGTGACCGGCTGACGACAGCGGGCGCGCGGGTTCTGGGCAGCGGAGAGCCGACGATCGGGGCGCATGGAAAGCCGGTTCTGTTCCTGCATCCCAAGGATTTCAACGGCTGCCTGATTGAACTGGAGCAGATCTGATGGGGATCACCTCGGCGATCGTTCTTTTTGCCGTTATCTGGTTTCTGGTGATGTTCGTCACTCTGCCGATCAGGTTGCGGACCCAAGGCGACGACGGCGAAGTGGTTCCGGGAACCCAGCCGGGTGCGCCGGTGAATTTCAACGTCAAGCGTACGATGCTGATCGTGACGGTAATCTCGTTCGGGATCTGGGCGCTGGTCGCGGGGGTGATCGTCTTTGGCGGACTCACGGTGCATGATCTGGATTGGTTCGGTCGGATGGACGGCAGTTAGCTGTAGCCCGACGATTTTAGTTTGGACCTTCTGACTTGGATTTGACCTAATTTTTCGAAGGTATGCTGTACAGATCGACGAGGCCGGGCAAGCGCTCAGCCAAGACCAAGAAATCATTCGGTGGTGGAGCATTGGCCTGTGGAATATCTTTTACCGCAATGTTCCACGCTTCGAACACCATGCCGTCTGACCGTCGTGTCACCCGGACATTGCAGTGCCTTGTTGGCTGATCAGGGATTGCGACGCACCACGACGATATACGGTGACCGGTTTCCAACCAACCGGCTGTTGCAAGGAAATGCCAATAAGGAACATCGAACCCTTTCTCGCTGAGCAACATCAGATGCGGGGTTTCATGTCCGTCATTGACCGGCGGCGGCACGAGCCAACCCCCAACACCGGTTGTGCCGAAAGTTAGTCGATCAATCGTATCTGAGGACGGCAAGCCGAGTCTGTCAGGCACGTTAGCGAGGGCTTGATTCTTCAGCCAGATCAACTTGGCGTCTGTTTGCCCAGCGAGATCTTTCTTACAAACCCAAGGACATCATCGTTCCACGGTGCCGAAGTGTCGACATTTATGTATTCCTTTAGCGAGGAAGAGCCGGGTAGAGAGGAAAACTCGACATGTGTCCCCTTCCTCGCAGGGATCAAAACGCGATGCCCAGCAACATTGAACTCGGCTTCCAACTGGTATTCGCAGTCCGAGGCGTTGCGCGGTGATACGGGTTTGATCGCGCAATAACCCAAAAGCAGGATAGCGGCGAACGCGATCGTGCCGAGGAATAGCCGGTTCAGAAGTTTCCAGACCAGTTTCAACACAATCATGTCGTGCTCTAACTATCGAATCTTGGCGGTTGCAATTGAGCTATCGAGTTGGGGGGGATGGTCGGTTTCCGGCTGGCTCATGCTGTCGCGGACCCTCAGCCATCCAGCCGGTGAAACAGGTGTGTGAAGGTGGCAGCACCGACAATCGGCACCAGCAGGTTCACAATCGGCACCGAAAGCGGCATGGCCATCAGCACACCGGCCAGCCAGATCGCGCCGGAATGCCGATGGAACAAAGCCCTGGCTGCCGAGCGATCCATCCGACGCAGGGCAACGAGCTGGAAGTATTCCCGGCCCAACAGATAGCCGTTAAGTGACCAGAAGACCAAGGGCGTGAACGGGGCCAGAACGACCGTGACCGCCATGAAGGCATAGACGATCAGGGCCAGGAGGTTGGCGGCGACGATCAGCCCCAGAAAGCGCAACGTGTCGGTCAGCCCGTCGAGCCAGTCGATCGGCTGCACCGGTGGCAGTGCGGGATAGTACCGATCCTCGACCGCCTGTGCCACATCGTCGAGGAACATCGAGGTGAAAGCCGAGGCGACTGGAACCATCAGGAAGACCGAGAGCACCATCATCAGCAGGATTGAGGCGCCCGAGATCAGGTCGTTGACCCAGGTGACCTCGCCGATCCAGGGCAGCGAGACCGTCTCGGGCGCAAAAAGGCTGACGATCCACAAAACGACGGCATAGGCACCGAAAAGAAGCGCGAGCGTCAGTCCAAGGCCGAGCCACAGCACCCGCCGGAAACGCGCGTCGGTCAGCTGGGCGATGGCCTTGGCAAAATCATTGAAGATCATTTGTCTACCCATGTCGTGATCGCGCCAATATCGGGGCGGGGGCGGTCAGGAGGCGGTGCTGTCTCGGTCCCGATATGGATCATGCCGGCTACGGTTTCGTGTGCCGCGAGGCCCAGTCCGTCGGTGCGGAAGTCGGCGTCATAGACCGCCCACCCGGTCAGCCAGTTCGCGCCCCAACCCGAAGCCTGCGCGGCGTTCAGAAGCGCCAGGCAGACGGCGCCGGCAGAGTAGGATTGTTCGATCCGGGGGATTTTCTCAGATGGTTTCGGCGACGCGATGACCGCCACGACCAGCCCGGCATCGGCATAGGCGCGGCGGGCCTTGTCGATTTCTTCGGGCGATTTGCCCAGCGCCGCGCCGCGGAATCCGACCAGAGCGGCTAGCCGGACGAGTGCAGGGCGCTCCAGCACGATGAAACGCCAAGGCTCCAGCTTACCGTGATCCGGGCTGCGGGCGGCGGCGGTCAGGATTGGCATCAGTGCTGCACGGGCCGGAACCGGCGTGGCGAGCGTCTTGGCGGGTCGCGAGCGACGGGTCAGCAGAAACTCCATCGCGGCGGGATTGAAGGTGGGCATGCATCTCTCCGGCTGTGTCATCGGTATGTCGGGTATTGCGGCAGGGGGTTCAAGGGGTTGCGCCACGGGCTGCGCCCACGGCGCAATGCGCTCCGGCGGAGATATTTTCAAGACAATGAAACGGCAACGCGACGTCTTTGCTTCATTGTCTTTCCAAATATCCCCGCCGCAGGCATCTGACCTCAGGGGAAGAAATAGCTTTCGAGGTCGTCTACGACACTGGAGAGATAACGCTGGCAGCCAAATGACGGTTGCCGTGCTGCAAAGGTCTCGGCGAAAGGATCGGGCGCAGAGATGGTACTGGCCGAAAGCTGCTGCAGCACGGCATGGCCGCAGAACGGGACATAGACCTCTGAATAACCGCCCTCGTGGACGAGCGTCAGACGACCGCCGCAAAGATCGTCGGCGGCATCCATCGCCAGTTCTGTCAGCACGCGGAAGGTTTCGGCGGTGGCAAGCATCCGTGAAAGCGGGTCGATCGCGGCCGCGTCGTAGCCGCAAGCGACGATGATCGTGTCGGGCTGGAAGGCGATGAGGGCGGGCAGGACAAGGCGCTCCATCGCCTCGATATAGGTTGCGTGGCCTGCACCGGGGGGCAGCGGTATGTTCATGTTGAAACCCTCACCCGCCCCTGCGCCGCGGTCCTCGGCCTCGCCGGTGTCAAGGGGGTAGTTGTGGTCCTGATGCAGCGAGATCGTCAGGACATCGGCCCGGTCGTAAAAGATCGCCTCGGTACCGTTGCCGTGATGCACATCCCAGTCGATAACGGCGACGCGTTCGGTAAGCCGGTCGGCAAGTGATGCCTCGATCGCGATGGCGATATTGGCCAGCAGGCAGAAGCCGTTCGGGAATTCTGGCAGGCAATGGTGGCCGGGTGGGCGCGACAGGGCATAGGCATTCTGCGCCTCGCCCCTCAGGACAGAGTAAAGCGCACCCCTGGCGAGGCCGGCGGACAGTGCTGCGAGTTCGAATCCCCCAGGGCCGAAGGGCGTCCGGAGGCCAAGCTCACCGCCGTCAGCATCGGAGATTTCCTTGAAATTTTTCAGGAAACCCGGCGGGTGGATACGGGCAAGGTCGTCCCAGGAAGCGGCGTCGGCGCTGCGTAGGTGCAGGTCGCGCGACAGGCCGGTCACGTCGATCAGGTTCTTGAGCCGCCGTTTGGTTTCCGGGCTCTCGGGCAACCCACCCGACGCCATTGGCTGGACCAGCCCGCCTACCGGAAGCATGAAGGCATAGTTGCCGCCGCCATGCCAAAAACAGCGCTCGTCCCAGAAGAAGGCGGTTTTCATGTCATCCCCTCGTACCTTAGGCTCGGTCCGACCATGAGAAAATCAGTTCCAGCCGTCCAGTGAAACCTGCCATGAAAAAGGGTGGCCTGTCGCATCTTGTTCGCCCCGGCGTCGAACTGGCGATAAAAGTGACGCCGAAAGCGTCGCGCAACGCGGTGGTCGAGGCGGCGGGGCAACTGCGCGTCTATGTCACTGCGGTGCCCGAAAACGGCAAGGCGAACATGGCGGTTCGGGTGTTGCTGGCAGAGGCTCTGGGCGTGCCAAAATCGGCAGTGGTTCTGGTGCGTGGTAAGACGGATCGGGACAAGGTCTTCCGACTGGGCTGATCGGATCAGGCGCCTTTCCGGCGAAGGCGGTAAACGCCCTCGGGCAGGTCGAGAGCGGCTGTCAAGTCACGGACCTGCGAGAGTGACAGCGTGATCTTCTCGACCCGGTCGGCACGGGGGTCAAACTGTTCGATCGTCACGCAGTCCTCGAACGCGTTTATCGTCACATCTTCTTGCAGATGCGTGGTGCCTTCATCGATGAGAGTGACGACGGTGGCGTCGAATTCGTGCTCGATCGTAAACATGCCGTCAGCCTATGCGCTGCACCGCTCAATGCAAGGGTTGACGCAAACTTGTATGGCCCTCAGGCGCAGCTTTGCTAGATTGCAGCCAAAAGCTTGAGGAGCAATCGATGCGGTTTTCATTTTTTCTAGGGGGCAGCGCTGCTGGCGGCAGGGTGTCAAATGGTTTCGGTCGATACCTGCGCGCCGGCTGCCAAGCGCCCGGCCACCGCGCAAAAGGCGCCGACGGGTAGCGTATCCCTCACGGGCTTTCGCGGGCGTCGTCAACCGAATGGAACCGGTGGCCGAAGAGATTTGCCGCCGCCGCACGTCTGGCGCCAATTGCGATTTCCAGATCGTCGTGGACACCCGAAAGGGTGAACCGCCAAACGCCTATCAGACCGTCGACAAGGCTGGTCGGCCGATTATCGCCTTCAACGTTGCGCTTATCGCGGAAGTCCAGAATGTCGATGAACTGGCCTTCGTCATGGGCCATGAGGCGGCGCATCACATTTCCGGACATCTTGGGCGAACCCGCGATTCTGCCATGGCAGGAGCGGCGCTGGGCGGTCTGCTGGCAACTATTGCGGGGGCCGATCCAAATACCGTCGGGACAGTGCAGAATCTGGGGGCAAATGTCGGTGCTCGCACATTCTCGAAGGATTTCGAGCTCGAGGCGGACTCGCTTGGCACCGTTATCACCTATCGGGCCGGATACGATCCGGAAGTTGGCGCGCGCTACTTCACTCGCATCCCCGATCCCGGCAATCGCTTCCTTGGGACACACCCGCCCAACAAGTCCCGCATTCAAACCGTGCGCAATACGCTGGCTGGCCTGCGGTGAGACCAGCGGGTTGTCCCGTCTGAAACGGCGCTCTCTGACCCGCTGCCTCCAAGTGTATGCTGACCGGAGCAAGCCCGCCATTTTCAAAATCTTCCGATTAATCCTTCGCCGTAATTGGTCCGCAAAAAAGGTTGGAAACGAGGCGCCGGCAGGATTTGGTGTAACTCAGTGATGTTCACCAGGTACAGGCGGTCCGATGTCGAAACATTCCTATTATGCGCCCAAAGGCGGCCTGCCGCCACAAACGCAGCTTCTTACCGACCGGGCAATGTTCACCGAAGCCTATGCGGTGATCCCGAAAGGCACGATGAGCGATATCGTGACCAGCTTTCTGCCGTTCTGGGAGAATGCGCGGTTTTGGGTCTTGTCGCGGCCCTTGTCCGGATTTGCCGAGACATTTTCGCAGTACATTGCCGAGTTGCAGCCGGGAGGCGGCAGCGACCGGCCAGAAACAGAAGATCCCTCGATCAGCTTCGTGACCTTCACGTTCCTGGTCATTCTCCTCCTGTGGACGCGCGCACGCCTCGAGAAGCAGCGCGCGGCCGTTCAGGAGATCGAGCTCGAAGCCGCGCACCGCGGCCTTCTGGAGGACGCCTGATGCGCGCGTGGATTCGCCCACTCTTGTTGGCTCTGACCCTCGGCTTCGTCGCGGCGCCCATCGCCATGGCCCAGCAGGATCAGTCCGGAGACGCCGCCGCCGAAGACCCCGCTGACGAGCGCGCGACCTCGTTCCAGGCCGTCGAAGGTCCGGTCACCGAGGACGTCCCCGGCGGCGCTCTGATGGTCGTGGCCTACGCAGCCGTCTGGATCCTGGTTTCGGGTACGTCTGGCGCCTCGGGCGCCTCGCCGCCCGCACGACGGCCGATGTCCGTCGCCTCGAGCGGAGCCTCGCCGACTCGACTACCGAGGACAGCGGCGGCGAGGGCTGATTTGCCCAGCATCGAGCACATCATCTACATCCCCGGGATCCTCCTTCTCGGTCTGGCCCTGGGGTTCCGTCTCGGTGCGCGTGCCGCTCGGGCCGAGCTGGAGCGTCAACAGAAGGCACGTCGCGAGTAGCAGAGGAAGACCGCCATGATGAATTTTGGCATCACCGACGAACAGAAGGCGTTGATCGACAACACGAAGAAGTTCGTCAAAGAGCGCATCATTCCCGTCGCCGCCGAGTGCGACGCCAAATCGAAGTTCCCGATGGAGGTCTTCAACGAGGCCTGGGAGCTCGGGCTCGTCGCGCCGATGATGCCGGAGGAGTACGGCGGCGCCGGGCATCGCGAGACCGACCAACTGCCTCATCACCGAGGAGCTCGCGTACGGCTGCACCGGCATCCAGACGACGATCACGGCGAACACGCTGGCGGCGACGCCGCTCATGCTCGCCGGCACCGACGAGCAGAAGAAGAAGTACCTCGGGCAGGCTCACGCCGCGAGCCGCGTCTGCGCCGCCTACGCGATCACCGAGCCGGCCGCCGGGAGCGACGTCGCCGGCATCCAGTGCCGCGCGGCGAAGAAGTCGGCGACGAGCTGGGTCCTCAACGGCGACGAAGTGCTTCATCACCAACGCGATCGCTCGCCGAGCTGGTACATCGTCTTCGCGACCGATCGACCCCGAGCTGCGGCACAAGGGCATCGTGGCCTTCGTCGTCGACGCGCGACACGCCGGGCCTCAGCGTCGGCAAGAAGGAAGACAAGCTCGGCCAGCGCGCGAGCGACACCGCGACGGTCATCCTCGAGGACGTGCGCGTGCCCGAAGGCGAACGTGCTCGCCGAGGCCGGGCACGGCTTCAAGGTCGCGATGCAGACCTTCGACCGCACGCGCCCCGACATCGGCGCCGGCGCGTGCGGCGTCATGCGCCGCGCGCTCGACGAGTCGGTCGCCTACGCGCAGGAGCGCAAGACCTTCGGCACGCCGATCGCGAAGCACCAGGCGGTGCAGTTCATGATCGCCGACATGGCGATCACGTACGAGGCCACGCGGCTGCTCGTGCACAAGGCGGCCTGGCTCCTCGACCAGGGCGAGCGCAACTCGCTGGTGGCCAGCTACGGCAAGGCCTTCGGCGCCGACAGCGCGATGGAGGTCGCGACCGACGCCGTGCAGGTCTTCGGCGGCTACGGCTACATGAAGGAGTACCCGGTCGAGAAGCTGATGCGCGACGCCAAGATCCTGCAGATCTACGAGGGCACCTCGCAGATCCAGCGCATGGTCATCGCCAAGAACGTCTTCAACGGCATCCGCTGACCCACGTGCGACGCCCCACCTTCATCGCAGCCGCGGCTGCCCTGTTCGCGCTGTCGGCCCTGCCGGCGGCGGGCCAGCCCGAAGCACGCGTCGTCTCTCCCCAGGCGCTGATGCGGGCTCATGGCCCGTTGGTGTCGCCGAGCATTCTCGGGCGACGTCGCTTCGTCGGCTCCGAGCTCGATCAGGACGTGATCCTCCGCTACCTCGCGTCGGCTCGCCCGGTACGCTTCAAGCCCGTCGGCTCGACGTCGATCGTCTACGAGATGGTCCTCGACGGCCCGGTCAACGCCGCGTTCAAGCCGGCGAGCCGGCACCGTCCGAACGGGGCGATCGCCGAAGTGGCGGCCTACCAGATCGGGCGGCTCCTCGGCATGGACAACATCCCTCCGGCGGTCACCCGCCGCATGCGACGCGACGAGATTCAGAGCCGGCTGCATCCGGATTACGCCGACGCCTAGGGACGAGATCGTCGACTGGACGATGTGGGACGAAGACGGCACCTGCGCGGGGGTCGCCATCTATTCGGTGCCCGAGATGCGCAGCCTGGGCCTCGAGAGCGCAGGTCGAATGACGCGGTGGAGTCGTCGCCTTCGTCAGGAGGTCGTGCGGATCGATCCGGAAGACCAGGCTCTGCACACCGATCTCAGCCGCCTCCTGGTCCTCGATTACCTCATCGCGAACTGGGACCGCTGGAGCGGCGGCAACGCCCAGGGCCTGCCGGACGGGTCCCGCCTGATCACGAGGGACCACGACATGGGCTTCACGGAGCCGCTGTCGGCGAACCTACACCGTCGGGTCTTCGACCACCTGACACGGACCCAGAAGTTCTCGAAGACCCTGGTCGAGCATCTCCTCGCGATGACGAGCCGGGGACCTACAGCGCGGAGTTGGCGCGCGACCCAGGCGCGACGGCCTGACCCTGAACGACGCGCAGATCGCGGCGGTGATGGATCGTCGAAAGGCGGTGCTGTCCTACGTGGTGGCGCTCATCGACGAGTACGGGGAAGACCGCGTGCTCTCGCTTCCCTGAGCGACATGGGGGTATGCTCCCGCAGATGGCGGCCTGGGAGACGCTCCTCGCGGCGGTCGGCGGGCTCGTTCTGGGCACTGGCCTGGGGCTGTTCTTCGGCCGGCGCACGGAGCGTTCGATGTCGAAGAAGATGAGGCGTATGAAGGCGCGGATGCGCGCGTCCGTTCTGCCCATCCTCGAGGGGCGTGCCCAACAGCTGGGCCTGCCCCGGTCGCGGCGGGGGTACGACACCGAGGACCCTCTCGAGGTGGCCGTCGACCTCTCGACGTCGATCATCCAGTACCAGGAAGAACAGAACCTCGCGTTTTCGGATACCGTGAGGCTCGACAAGATCGATCTGGACGAGGCGGGCGATGGGTGACAGGGCAAACGAGGTGGGGAGACTCCTGGGGCTGGTGATCGACGACCTCAGAAACCCCGCGGCCACGATCGGCGCGAACGTCGCCTACGTGAAGGAGGTGCTCCCGGTCGGCGACGACGACCTCGTCGAGAGCCTGGCCGACGTGGACCAGGCGCTTCACGATCTGATGCGCGGAATGGAGCAGGTGGT
>CAVYHT010000005.1:0-8033 GCA_963768355.1 uncultured Alphaproteobacteria bacterium | reverse complement strand
ATCCGGAGGGTGAATACCTGAACCGCTGGATCGCTGAGGGGCGTGACAAGCCGCACAAGGATGCGTTGAGCTACTTTGAGGCCGTGCCCGAAAGCTGGGGCCTGACGCCGACGGATGCCTATCCTGACCCCGTGGTCGGATTGGTCGAGGGTCGCAAACGGGCATTGGCCGCCTACGAGGTTGCACGGAAGTAAACGAAAACAGTTGCTTGCGGGCCGGACTTGCGGCTAGCCTGAACACGGGACCGGGGGGAGGAGTGATGCAGGTACTGACGTCGACACAAGGGCAGGAAAACCTGCCGCGGTATTTCTCGCAGGCCTTTGGCGTGGCCAAGGGGATGAACAACGGCCGGTTGGATCTGGTGCTGCCCGATGGCCGCCGGTTCCGCGCCGATGGCAAGAACCCCGGTCATGTCGCGGAATTGGTGATCCACGACCCCGACCTTTTTGCCCGGCTGATCCGCGAAGGCGACCTTGGGTTCTGCGATGCCTATCTGGAAGGCGGGTGGTCGACCCCGGACTTGCAGGCTTTCATGGATCTGGTTCATGCAGGTAACGAGGACATGTATGACGGCTTTCCGGGCATCGGCTTGCTGCGCACCTACGAGAAGCTGCGGTTCTGGTGGCAATCCAACAGCAAGCGGCAGGCGAAGAAGAACATCTCTTACCATTACGATCTGGGCAATGAATTCTACGGCGCTATGGCTGGACGAGACGATGACCTATTCCTCGGCGAAATTCGAGACCGGGCAGGAAAGCCTGGAGAAAGCACAGATGCAAAAATACGCCAGCATGGTCGATCAGATGGGCGCAAAGCCCGGCGACCATGTGCTGGAGATCGGCTGCGGCTGGGGCGGGTTCGCGGAATATGCCGCCGGCCAGCGTGGGTTGCGGGTGACCGGGCTCACGATCTCTCGGGAACAGCGCGACTACGCCGTTGCGCGGATCGAGCGGGCAGGCCTTTCCGACCGGGTCGAGATCAAACTTCAGGACTATCGCGACGAGCGTGGAATTTATGACGGGATCGCCAGCATCGAGATGTTCGAAGCCGTCGGAGAGAAGTATTGGCCGTTGTATTTCAATACGTTACGAGAGTGTCTTAAACCTGGAAAGGCGGCGACCTTGCAGATTATCACTGTCCATGACCGGCGGGTTCAGGTCTACAAACGGGGCGTTGATTTCATCCAGAAATACATCTTTCCGGGCGGCATGCTGCCAAGCCCCTCGGCCCTGCGACAAGAGATCGAGCGGGCGGGGCTGCGGGTTGCCCGGTCGATCGAGTTTGGGGATAGTTACAGCCAGACCTTGCGCAGGTGGCACGATACGTTCAACGAAAAGTGGGAGCAGATCCAGCCGCTTGGCTTTGACGAGCGTTTTCGCAGAATGTGGAATTTCTATCTGACCTCTTGCGCGGCGACCTTTCAAAGCGGTAATTGCGATGTAACGCAGATTACTGTCACAAGATCGGCCTGAGACTGAATGCCAACCGCCGCAAGATTATTCGCCGCCGCCTTCTTTGCCGCCCTGGGGTGGTTTGCCGCCGATCTGGTCAAGCCGCTGTTGCCAGAGGGCACGCAAACCGGCTGGTTCAATGAGGTGATGGCGCTGGTCGGTTGGCTTTCGGGATGGATGATGGCCGGGGCGCGGGCGGGCGAAGGGTTGCGCTCTGCGCTGGGGTACGGGCTGACCTCTTCGGCGCTGATCGTATTCTGGGGCGTGCTGATCTGGTCGGGCTACGAAATGCTGGATCTGTCGCTGAATAGCCGCTTCAGCGGGCCGATGGACGCGTTGAAATCGATGATCGGCATCGCCCTCGACTATCTTAAGCTGATCAAGACGCCCGAGATCGTCGGCAGCCTCATCGTCGGCGGCCTTTTTGGCGGGTGGCTGGCGGAATGGGCCGCCAAGCGCTGGTCCTGACCGGCGTGCAGTCTTCGCTGTTTTTCTATGGAACGCTGTGCCATTTGCCGTTGTTGCGAATGGTTCTGGGCAATCTCGGGCATCTGACGATCTCTGACGCGGTTCTGCCGGGTCATGCGGTGCATTGGGTCGCGGGGCAGAATTTCCCGGTTATACTTGAGACGCCAAATCGCTTGGCCCACGGCTTGCTTGCCGAGGGCCTGACGTCGGATGACGTGGCGCGGCTGAACTTCTACGAAGGCGGCTATGACTACGCTTTGAAACCGGTCGAGGTGCAGATCAAGGACGACGTGCGCCGGACCGAGGTTTATTTCACCGGCAAGGACCGCTGGCCGGTCGGCGCGCCGTGGGATCTGGCGGACTGGGAGCGTGACTGGTCAGAGGTGATGCTGATCGCCGGCGCCGAGATCATGCAGGATTTCGGCTTGCGGGATCCACAGGATGCTATCCGGCGCTATCCGCAGTTTTTGCAGCGCGCGGCGTCTCGGGTGCGGGCGGTAAAGCTGCCGGTGCCGCAGGTGATCGGGGCCGGGCCGGGGCGCGAGACCATCGAAGTGGTCGCGCAGCGGCAGCCCTATTCGGAATATTTTGCACTGCAAGAGATGGACCTGACCTTCCCGCATTTCGACGGCAGCAAAAGCGTGCCCGTCACGCGTGCCGCTTTCGTTTCGGGCGACGCGGTAACGGTTCTGCCTTATGACCCTGGCCGCGACCGGGTGCTGGTGGTGGAACAGTTCCGTTTTGGCCCCTACCTGCGCGGTGATCCGCATCCCTGGTCGCTGGAACCGGTTGCGGGGCGGATCGACGCGGGCGAAAGCCCGGACGCTGCCGCGCGCCGCGAGACGCTGGAAGAGACCGGTGTCGCGATCAACGGTCTGTTGCCGGTGTCTCGGTATTACCCGTCGCCGGGTGCGATGACGGAATACCTGTTTTCCTACGTCGGTCTTGCGGATTTACTGGACGATGTGGCGGGTATCGGCGGGCTTGCCGCCGAAGCCGAGGATATCAAAAGTCACATTCTGTCGTTCGATGACCTGATGGATCTTGTCGGCAGCGGCGAGGCCGATAACGGGCCGTTGATCCTGACCGCACTTTGGCTCGCCAGGCACCGGGATGTGATCCGGCAGGGCGCTTGAGTTCCGGCCCGCTGCGCCCTACACATAGCCCGAAGCAGGCAATGGACGCATGACATGCAGGTTAAGCAGGATCTTTCCGACAGCATCGGCAACACGCCCCTGATCCGCCTGAAGGCGGCCAGCGAGGCGACGGGATGCGAGATCCTCGGCAAGGCGGAATTCCTGAACCCCGGCCAATCGGTCAAGGACCGCGCCGCGCTCTACATTATTCGCGATGCGGTGGCGTCGGGCAACCTGCGTCCCGGCGGCACGATTGTCGAAGGCACGGCGGGCAACACCGGGATCGGTCTGGCGCTGGTTGGTGCGTCACTGGGGTTCCGGACCGTGATCGTGATCCCCGAGACGCAGAGTCAGGAAAAGAAGGACATGCTGCGGCTGTCAGGCGCTGAACTGGTGCAGGTTCCGGCGGTTCCCTACAAGAACCCAAACAACTATGTTCGTTATTCCGAACGGCTGGCGCAAAGGCTGGCGCAGAGCGAACCGAATGGCGCCGTCTGGGCCAACCAGTTCGACAATGTCGCGAACCGGCAGGCGCATGTGGAAACCACCGGCCCCGAGATCTGGGACCAGACCGAGGGCAAGGTGACCGGCTTCGTCTGTGCGGTCGGGTCTGGCGGTACGCTGGCGGGCGTGGCGGCCGCGTTGCAGCCGAAAGGTGTCAAGATGGCGCTGGCCGACCCGATGGGGGCGGCGCTTTACAGCTATTACAAGACCGGCGAGTTCAAGTCCGAAGGCAGCTCGATCACCGAAGGCATCGGGCAGGGGCGGATCACTGCGAACCTTGCGGGTTTCACCCCTGACATGGCCTATCAGATCCCCGACGAAGAAGCCCTGCCGATCGTCTTTGACCTGCTGGAGGACGAGGGTCTTTGCCTTGGCGGGTCGAGCGGGATCAACATAGGCGGGGCCATCCGCATGGCACGCGACATGGGGCCTGGCAACGTGATCGTGACGGTGCTCTGCGACTACGGCAACCGCTATCAGTCGAAACTGTTCAACCCGACCTTCCTCAAGGAAAAGGGTTTGCCCTATCCTGAATGGCTGGACCAGACGCCGCGCATCCTGCCGACGGTTTTCGAGGACTGATGCGCCGCATTGCCGCTGTCCTGGCCGTTTGCCTGATCGGGCTGTTTCTTGTTTCGACAGGCGCGGGCCCGCTTTCTGCCGTCGCTCGGGCTCAGGAGACCACCACAGCACCTGATTATGCTGCATGGGAGACTGTGGCGACACGCGTCGAGGCCGTGCTGGAAGAGGCCAAGGCCTCGACCGGTGCGCTGGAGGATCTGCGCGCCGAGGTTGTGGACTGGCGCGAGCAGTTCACGACCGCTCAGGCCGCCAACAACAGCCGGATCAAGACCTTGCGCGACCAGATTTCGGCGTTGGGAGAGCCCCCCGCGGACGGCGCAGAGGAACCGCGCGATATCGCTGACCGGCGGGCCGAATTGCAAAGCCAGTTGGCCCGGGCAGAGGCGCCGCGCCTGAAGGCCGAAGAGGCCTATCTTCGGGCCGACGGTCTGGTCAAAGAGATCGACACGATAGTCCGCGAGCGGCAGGCCGAGCGGTTGCTCAAGCTCGGCCCGTCCCCGCTGAACCCCGCACATTGGGCGACCGCCTTTGGCGACCTGGGGCAGTCTGTGAAACAAATCGCAGAGGAGGTAAGCCAATCCTGGGCCAAGCCGGCGGAACGGGCCACGTTTCGTGAGAACCTGCCGCTGACCGGTTTCTTTCTGCTGGTGGCGTTGGTGCTGCTGACACGGGGCCGCAGCTGGATGGAACGTCTGACGCGCTTTGTGCAACGCGACCGGTCGGATGCACGGTATCGCGGAGTTCAGGGATTCATCGTGTCGTTGGGGCAGGTGGTGTTGCCAGTCGTTGGCATCGTGCTGCTATCACGGGCGCTGCTGTCCACGCAGCTGTTCGGTCTGCGGGGCGAGCTTGTACTGGAGCGCTTGCCCGCCATCGGCCTTTCGATCTTCTTCGCTCGCTGGCTGTCCTTGCGGCTGTTCCCGGATGACATGACACGAGGCTCACTGCTTGGCCTCGATGCAGGAAAACGCTCCGAGTTGCGGCTTTACGGAAGTCTGCTTGGCCTGCTTTTCGGAATCTCGGCCATATTGATCGGGCTGGCCGGATATGACGACTACTCTGAAGCCTCCCAGGCAGTTCTGACCTTTCCTGTCCTCTGCCTGACAGGACTGATCCTTTACCGGCTTGGCACGATACTGCGGCGCAACCAGGCGGTGCAGGACACCGGCGGCGAGGAAACCGTATCAGGGCTGCGGGCGCGGCTGGGCGCTTTGCTGGGGCGCGGGCTGGTGGTTCTGGGTCTGGCCGGTCCGGTGATCGGGGCCGTTGGCTACAACACGGCGGCGATGTTCTTTATTTATCCGGCGGCGCTGTCAATCGGACTGATCGGTCTTCTGGTGGTCTTGCAGGGTGTCATCAAGGATGCCTATGCCGCCGTCACCGGAAAAAGCACCGAGGAAACCCACGAGGCACTTGCGCCGGTGCTGATCGGGTTCGTTCTGGTGGTCGTGTCGCTGCCGCTCTTCGCGCTGTTCTGGGGCGCGCGGGTCGCTGATCTGACAGAGCTGTGGTCCAAATTTCAGGCCGGGTTCAGCGTTGCCGGCGTCACGATCTCACCAAGCGTGTTCGTGACCTTTGCAGTCGTTTTTGCCATTGGTTACGCCGTCACCCGGTTGTTGCAGAGCGGGCTGAAAACGACGGTTCTGCCGAAGACCAAGATAGATGCAGGTGGGCGCACTGCAATCCTGTCAGGCATCGGTTATGTCGGTATATTCCTCTCGGCGCTGCTTGCCATCACCTCGGCCGGCATTGACCTTTCATCGCTGGCCATCGTTGCCGGTGCGCTGTCGGTCGGCATCGGGTTTGGTTTGCAGAACATCGTCTCGAACTTCGTCTCGGGCATCATCCTTCTGATCGAACGCCCAATCGCGGAGGGCGACTGGATCGAGGTCGCCGGTCAGTCGGGACATGTGCGCGACATCTCGGTCCGCTCGACCCGGATCGAAACCTTCGACCGCACCGACGTTATCGTACCAAATGCCGATCTGGTTTCGGGCGTGGTGACCAACTGGACCCGTGGCAATCTGATTGGACGGGTAAAGGTTCCGGTGGGCGTGGCCTACGGCACGGATACCCGAAAGGTCGAGAATATCCTCAGAGAAATCGCCGAGGAACATCCGCTGGTTGCGCTGAACCCGCCGCCGGCGGTGATCTTCATGGGATTCGGCGCCGATAGTCTGGATTTCGAGATACGGGCCATATTGCGAGATGTTAATTTTGTCCTCGCGACGCGGAGCGACATGAACCACGAGATTGCCAGGCGGTTCGCAGAGGAAGGCATCGAGATCCCGTTTGCGCAGCGCGACGTTTGGCTGCGTAATCCCGAGGCGCTTCGAGCCGGCCCGGCGGAGGTCGATGCAGATCCGCCGACAACCGAGGCAAAGGACAAGGACGCATGACCCGGATGCTGTTCCGAGACGACGCCTATCTGACCGAGGCTCTCGCAATCGTCACCGCCCACACGCCGGAAGGCGGGCTGGTTCTTGACGCGACGATCTTCTATCCGCTAGGCGGCGGCCAGCCCGGCGACAGTGGACGGATCGAATGGTCGGGCGGCTCGCTTGACATTGCGACGACGGTCAAAGCCGGGGCGGAAGGGATTGCTTTGGTCCCCGCAGATCCCGCGCGCATGCCGCCGGTCGGCACTTCGGTGACCCAGCACCTCGACTGGGACCGGCGCTATGCGCATATGCGGATGCACACCGCACTGCATTTGCTGTCGGTCGTGATCCCGCTGCCGGTCACCGGCGGCGCGATTGGCAGCGTCAAGGGGCGGCTGGATTTCGCAATGCCGGACCCCGATATCGACAAAGACGCGCTCGGGGCACGACTGAACGCGCTGATTGATCGCGATCTCGTTGTCAGTGAAAGCTGGATCACCGATGCCGAGTTGCAGGCCAATCCGGGGCTGGTCAAGACGATGTCGGTCATGCCGCCAGCGGGGCAGGGCCAGGTGCGGCTGATCCGGATCGGGAGCGGGGCCGAAGAGGTCGACCTGCAACCCTGCGGCGGAACCCATGTCGCAAGCACCGGCGAGATCGGCCCTGTCACCATCGGCAAGATCGAGAACAAGGGCCAGCAAAACCGCCGCGTCAACCTGCACTTCGGCTGAGCCGTTACGGCAGTCTTTGCCCCTTGCATTCCCCGCCGCACAAAGGCTAAAGACCGCCCCACGGAGAGGTGGCCGAGTGGTCGAAGGCGCACGCCTGGAAAGTGTGTAGGCGGGAGACCGTCTCCAGGGTTCGAATCCCTGTCTCTCCGCCACTCGCCCCAATCTCTCGTGACACAACAGTTTCTTCGCTGGTTTTTGTTTATTTTCAGGCGGTTACGCCCGGGTTCTGGTGTCGGATACGCTTGGCGTCACACAACCTGGCCTGACTTTACCGGGAAGTCTCTGAACGCTGCGTCACGCGCTTCGGTTGGGGCCTAATTCCCCTGCTAACGGGAAACTTCGCAGACGTATCAGGGAGTTTTTGACGGGAACAGGAACCTGTGGCCTCAGATCAGGGATGGCCTTGTTTCTGGCTGAAACCGCAAAGCCTCGTCGGCGCATCCCAGTCGAGCGGGACAGGCTTACGGATGATCTGTTCCTGGGTCAGTTCCGGTGGCTGGCATCCGTGGAGAATGCTGTCTAGCCCCAAGCTCTGGGCCATACGTGATCAGAGTTTCGGGCACTGGTGGTCGCATGTTTGGCGCCCGATGTGGGAGGGTATCATTGTACTGTTTGAGCCATTGATTGATGACGACCTGGGCCTGGTTCGTTGTTGAGAGCCTTGCGGCGCAGGGTTCCGTTGTAGCCGTTCTGCCAAGGCGATCCTGGGCAGATGTGGATGGGTTTGATGCCGACACTTACCAGCCAGTTCTGCATCGCCTCCGCGATAAATTCGGGACC
>CAVYHT010000004.1:0-58442 GCA_963768355.1 uncultured Alphaproteobacteria bacterium | reverse complement strand
AAGTTGGTCAAGCAAAGGCGGAGGGCAACGAAAACTTTTCAACGCCCTGCGCGAAGGACTGGCGAAGAAAAAAGAAGAAATAGCTGCCAACGAGGCACTGGCGAAGGATGAGGATACACGCCTGCGCGACATGCTGATGTCGCTGCCAAACCTGCCCTATCCGACGACGTGCCCGAGGGCGCGGACGAGACCGACAACGTCGAAATCCACCGCTGGGGCACGCCGCGCAACTTCGACTTCACGCCCCTGGAGCACTACCAGATTCCGGCCGCGCGACGGGCATGGATTTCGACACCGCCGCCAAGCTTTCCGGCGCGCGCTTCGTGGTGCTGCGCGGCGCGATGGCGCGGCTGCACCGCGCGCTGGCGCAGTTCATGCTCGACATGCACACCGAGGAACACGGCCTGACCGAGACGATCACCCCGGTGCTGGTGCGCGACGAGGCGATGTACGGCACCAACCAGCTGCCGAAATTCGCCGAGGACAGCTATCAGACCACCAACGGCTGGTGGCTGATCCCGACCTCCGAGGTCACGCTGACCAACACCGTCGCGGGCGACATCTCGACGACGCCGACCAGCTGCCGATCCGCGATGACCGCGCACACCCACTGCTTCCGCTCCGAGGCCGGCAGCGCCGGGCAAGGACACCTCCGGCATGCTGCGCCAGCACCAGTTCGAGAAGGTCGAGATGGTCTCGATCACCCATCCCGACACATCCGACGCCGAGCATCGCCGCATGACCGACTGCGCCGAAGACAGTCCTGGAACGGCTCGACCTGCCCTACCGCACCGTGGTGCTGTGCACCGGCGATATGGGCTTTGGCGCGCAACGCACCCACGATATCGAGGTCTGGCTGCCCGGCCAGAACACCTACCGCGAGATCAGCTCCGTCTCGACCTGCGGCGATTTCCAGGCCCGCCGGATGAATGCCCGCTTCCGCCCGAGGCGGCGGCAAACCGGAGTTCGTCCACACCCTGAACGGCTCGGGCCTCGCGGTCGGGCGCTGCCTGATCGCGGTGCTGGAGAACGGCCAGCAAGAGGACGGCTCGGTCACCCTGCCCGCGGCGCTGCACCCCTACCTTGCGGGCCGCTCGAAAATCACGCCAGACGGCGCGCTGAACTAGGGCCGCCGGCTTTTCATTGTCTTTGAAATATCCCCGCCGGAGGCACCGCGCCGCCGACAGGCGGCGCAATCCATCATACTTGCCACCTGAGATGGCTGAACGCGTGCGGGCTGAAATAACTCCGCCGCAGACCTTTGCCGGCCAGGTCAGGATCTCCGCAAATTGAACCAAAACCGCCCACTGGGCGTAGAACCTGCATGGAACGCATGAAAGCCATTCTGACCCTTGTTGCCGCGCTGGCGTTTGCCGGTTCGCCGTTCTTCGTGCCGGAATTCAGCGGCTTTGATCCGGACCTTTATCCAGTTCCGCAGATCGACCCGCCGGTGCAACCCGCCGGCTACGCTTTCGCAATCTGGGGCCTGATCTACCTTTGGCTCATCTTGCATGCCGCTTTCGGCCTTCTGAGGCGGGACACCGACCCCGCCTGGGACGCGCCGCGCTGGCCGCTATTCCTGTCGCTGGCCATCGGCGCCTCGTGGCTTGCGGTGGCGGAACGCAGTCCGGTACTGGCGACGATCCTGATCTGGGTGATGCTGGCAGGTGCCCTCGCCGCTCTTTTCCTAAGTCGATCGCATCCCGACCGCTGGCTGCTGCAAGCCCCGATCGCGGTCTATGCCGGCTGGCTGACCGCCGCGAGTTGCGTCTCGACCGGACTGCTGGGCGCCGGCTACGGTCTTGTGACCAATGAACTGTCCGGCTGGGCCTACATCGGCCTTGGCGTCGCGCTCGGCCTTGCGTCAGTCGTGCAGGTCGCCCTGAACCGCGCCCCCGAATACGGGTTGACCGTGGCCTGGGCCCTGGTCGCGATTTCGGTTCAGAACTGGGGCAGCGCCATGCCGGTCGCCTTGGCAGCCCTCTGCGGCAGCCTGATCATGCTTCTGGTCGCGTTTCGCGCATTCCGTCAGGAACGAGGCGCGGTCGCCTGACGGCCGCAGGTCGGGATTGTTTTAAAAGACAAGCTGAACACGACCCCGATGTTTTAACGAAAAGCTGCAAACACCGACAATTCGGGTTCACTCGTCATGCGGCTTCTTGCCCAGATGCTTGCGCAGCCGCGACGGGATCGACTTCTTGCGGCCCTTGAAGGGGTTCTGCTCGGACTGACTGCGAAAGGTCAACCGGATCGGCGTTCCAGGCATATCAAAGTCGGCGCGCAAGCCATTGACAAGATAACGAGAATAGCTTTCAGGCATCTTGTCTGGGTAAGAGGTCATGACCACGAAACCCGGTGGCCGCGTCTTGACCTGCGTCATATAGCGCAGCTTGATCCGCCGCCCGCCGGGTGCGGGGGGCGGATGCGCCTCGACCATGCCGCCAAGCCATTGATTCAGCTTGGCTGTCGTAATCCGGCGGTTCCAAATCTCGTGCGCGCGCATGACCGCTTCCTGCAACCTGTCCAGTCCCTTGCCGGTGACTGGCGGATACGGTGACCAGCGGCGCGCCTTTGCAGTTGTGGCAAAAGGCGTTCAAATTCCTCTCGCAACTCTTTGATTTTGCTGTTTTTATCGCCTTCAAGATCCCACTTGTTCACCGCAATTACTACCGCCCGACCCTCGCGTTCCGCAAGATCGGCGATGCGCAGGTCCTGCTGTTCGAACGGGATCTCCACATCCAACAGAACCACCACGACCTCGGCGAATTTCACCGCGCGCAACCCGTCGGACACGCTGAGTTTTTCCAGCTTGTCCTGCACCTTGGCCTTCTTGCGCATCCCCGCCGTGTCAAATATCCGAACCGGCACCCCGTCCCAATCGGTCATGACCGAGATCGCATCGCGGGTGATCCCCGCTTCAGGCCCGGTCAAAAGCCGTTCTTCGCCAAGGATCTTGTTGATAAGTGTGGATTTTCCGGCATTTGGCCGACCCACCACCGCGATCTGCAAAGGCTTGGTTTTTGTCGGCACCCGTGGGCCATCACCATCCTCGATATCGACATCGACATCGACCTCGGGTGCATCGGCAGCGGCGCGTGCGGCGAATTCCTCTTCGATGGGCATCAGAGCTGTGTAGAGGTCGTTCATCCCCTCGCCATGCTCGGCAGACATCCGGATCGGTTCGCCCAGTCCCAGACTGTAGGCCTCGATCACGCCGCGCATCCGCCGCTGCCCCTTCGGCCTTGTTGGCGGCCAGAAAGACATGCGCGTTCTTCTTGCGCAAGATCTCTGCGAAGACCTGATCCGCAGGCAGAATCCCGGTCCGCGCGTCGATCAGGAACAGGCAGACATCGGCCATCTCGACGGCCCGCTCGGTCAGCTTGCGCATCCGGCCCTGAAGCGACTCGTCGGTCGCTTCCTCCAGACCCGGCCGTGTCGATCACAGTGAACCGCAGATCGCCCAGCCGTGCCTCGCCTTCGCGCAGGTCACGGGTGACGCCGGGCTGGTCATCGACCAGCGCCAGACGCTTGCCCACAAGGCGGTTGAACAGCGTCGATTTGCCCACATTGGGGCGCCCGACAATGGCGAGAGTAAAGGTCATAGGGCCGCTCCGGCGAAACTTAAGCCGCCCGCATACACGGATCGGGCGTCAGCGGAAAGCCAGAAGCTGCCCGTTCTGCCCGACAACGTAGAGCGTGCCGTTGACGACGATAGGCCGGGTCGCTGCCCCGGCTGGCATGGCGACAGAGGCTACAATCGAGCCACTGGCCGGATCAAAGCCGCGCAACTGGCCATCACCAGAGGCGATCCAAAGCCGCCCGCCCGCCAGAATCGGGCCGTAATGCGGGAAGACATCGCGGGTTCGCCGCGCGTTCCGCGCCGGTGCGAAATAGGGCAGGCCAGAGGTCCAGATCTGCTGGCCCGGTGGCCGCATCGAGGCGCAGCAATTCGGCCTTGTCGGTCACCAGAAAGACCGACCCGCCCGCAATCACCATCGGGCTGACGACACCTTCATTGACGGTCCAGACGGGCTCACCCGACGCCGCGTCCAGGGCTGCGACGCGACCCGAAGGCGTGCCGGTATAGATAAGGTTTCCCGACGATCACCGGATCGCCGGTGATATCGCTGACATTGGCGTAGACGCGGCCTTGTCTGGTCCCCGCCACGACGCGCTTCCAGACCTGCAGGCCGCCCTTGGGAAGGACCGCCAGAACCTCTGCCGAGGCCAGCGGGAAGGCTACGATCCTTTCGCCCACGGCGGGACTTGCACCACCGACGACGCCGGTGACGGAAGGCGTACCCTCGACCTGCCACTTGACGCGCCCGTCGCTGGCATCAAGGGCCCAACCACGCCCATCGCGCGAAACCAGATAGACCGTGCCGCCGGAAACCGTCGGTGCGCCGGTCGCCGGGCCTGGCACCCTCTGGCGCCACTCAACGCCGCCGTTGGAAGCGTTCAGCGCATAAAGATCCCCAAATCCGGTCGTTGCGAACAGCGTTCCGCCCGCCACCGCTAGTCCGCCGCCCGATGCGTCGTCGGATCGGTCGGAGGGCGGTGTCAGATCACGCGACCAGATCGTCGCGCCGCTGGCCGAGGTCGCCGTGACCGTGGCGCGGCTGTCGAGCGTGAAGATCAGCCCGCCAGCGGCCACAGGATCGGCGGTGATGCGGTGTTTGCGGTCGTTGCCGCTGCCGATCGGGGCCTGCCAGAACGGTGCCGGGCTTGGCGATAGTGTTGCGTGCCACATCTGATGGCTGGGCGTGCCGGCGCGATGCGTCCATTCGGCCCGATTGGTCTGCGCGGGCAGGTTGATCGGCCGAGATTCATTCGCCGGATCGGCCGCATCCTGCAACCCGATGGCGGCGCGCAGGTCGGTCCGTTCGCCGGGCAGCAGAACTTCGCGTTCCGCGCAGCCAGCCAGAATCAGGCAGGCAGCAATCAAGGCGCTGTGGATTGATTTCACGTCTGTTTCCCCCTCGCCCGCCGATCTCGGCCCGGATCTGGAATTGCCCGTTCGCGGCTTAGGCCGCCTCTAGCTGGCCACCCAGCGCCACAATCAACTGAGACACTCGCCGACGCAAGCCCGCAGTCACTTCGCCGTCTGCCAAGATCGCCTGTAGCCTGATCAGCGCGGCCTCCTTGTCTCCGGTGCTGATTTCGGTCAGCGCCATCTGCTCCTCCGCCAACAGCCGGAATGGCGCACCCGCAGCGGCCAGTGATTCGAGCCGTGTCAGGCGTTCTGCCGCTGGCAGGCTGTCGCCTTGCAAAAGGATCAGCTTGAACTCGGCTAGATGCCGGAAGATCAGCGGTTGGCCGGCATCGATCGCAATCTGCCCCAGCGCATCGGCAGCCGCCTTGGCATCGCCTGCCTCGAATGTTTCGGCCGCCTGCAACAGGGTCAGAACGGTGGTCGTCTCGCCCTCCGCATCAATCGCCTCCAAAGCGGCTGCGCGGGTCGCAGGGTCTTCGGCCACAAGAGCGGCCAGGATCTGGTCGCCGATCGCCTGAGCCGCGGAGGTTGCGCGGGCCTTGCGAAACTCGTTCAGTGCCGCACCGCCGACCAGGATCAGGACCAGCAAGACCGCGATCCAGCCGTATTTCCGGATCAAACGGAACAACTGGTCACGCCGGAGTTCTTCCGTCACCTCATCGATGAAACTGTCGGTATCGCTCACATCTGCCTCCGGCTTTTGTCGGCTTGTCTTACCCCAACCCTTTCCCGATTGCCAAGAGCGCCTTACATTGGCATTCAAGCCGATGCGACATGCGCTTGTCGCATGTTGGGAAAAAAGACTAATCTGAACCGGTTCGTTCAGCGTATGTTCTGTGCCGTTGCCGGCCAAGGGCGTTGCGTCGCCCGTTTCAGCGAGCGGGGCCAGAAGAGGTACTTATGCGAGTCATTTCGATTGTAACGGCGCTTGTGGTCATGGCCGCACTCTATCTTTTTGTCTTCGAACGCGACCGGATCCGGGAATTTGCTGGCAGCGGCGATGAAACGACGGTCAGTGCCGATCAAGCCGATGACAGCGTTGCAGTTGCCGAAGAAACCGATGAAGTCGGACTGGTGTCCGTCGTGGTGATGGCTTCCGGCGCCAAGTCGATCGACAGCGGCATCCTGGTTCGGGGCCGGACCGAGGCCGCGCGACAGGTCGAAGTGCGCGCGGAAACCACAGGTCAGGTCATCTCGGAACCCTTGCGCAAAGGGACGCGGGTCGAACGGGGCCAGTTGTTGTGCCGGCTGGATCCGGGCACGCGCGAAGCGGCTCTGGCAGAAGCCGAAGCGCGCTTGCCCGAGGCTCAGTCGCGGATACCAGAGGCCAAGGCACGCCTGCCAGAGGCGCAGGCGCGGCTGTCAGAAGCCCGGTCACGGCTGGTTGAGGCAGAGATAAACCAGCGCGCCGCCAAAGAGCTGTTGAAGGACGGTTTCGCGACGGAGACCCGGGTAGCCGCGGTGGATGCCGCGGTGGATTCGGCTCTGGCGGCGGTACAGACCGCGACAGCCGGCGTCGCGGCAGCAGACTCGGGTGTGAAGGGCGCAGAGGCCGGAATTCGGGCCGCAGAGGCCGGTGTTGCCGCCGCGCGCCGCGAGATCGAGCGTCTATCGATCACAGCGCCCTTCGGCGGCTTGCTCGAATCCGATACCGCCGAGATCGGCGCCTTGCTGCAACCCGGCGCGCTTTGCGCGACGATCATCCAGCTTGATCCTATCAAGCTGGTCGGCTTCATCCCCGAAACCGCGGTGGCGAAAGCCAAGATCGGGGCACTTGCGGGTGCCCGCCTAGCGACCGGAGAAGAAGTGACCGGACAGGTCACCTTCCTGTCGCGATCAGCCGACGAGGCGACCCGCACGTTCCGGGTCGAGGTCGTAGTTCCGAACCCGGACCGGTTGATCAGCGACGGCCAGACGGCTGAAATCGTGATCTCTTCGGATGGCGAAACCGCGCATCTTCTGCCGCTGTCAGCCCTGACGCTGGACGACGATGGCAAGATCGGGGTCCGCGCCGTGAGTTCGGAGCGCATGGTCGAATTCCTGCCTGTCGAGGTTCTGCGCGATACGGTCGAAGGGATCTGGGTTGCGGGGCTGCCCGATATGGTCGATGTCATCGTCGTCGGCCAGGAATATGTCACCGAAGGCATAAAGGTCGCAGTGACTTACCAGGAGTTGTTGCAGTGACCGGTATCGTCGATTGGGCAGGCAATCATGCCCGCATGGTCATCGCCTTCATCCTGATGACGCTGGTCGCGGGCGCGATGGCCTATGTCGGCCTGCCCAAGGAAGGCGAGCCGGATATCGAGATCCCGGCGCTTTTCGTCTCGGTCCCGTTCCCCGGGATTTCGGCGGAAGACGCCGAAGAAATGATCCTGAAGCCGATGGAAACCGAGCTGTCGGATCTCGACGGTCTGGATGTGATGTCGGGCACTGCGGCCGAGAACTACGCGGGCGTGGCGCTGCAGTTCGAGTTTGGCTGGGACAAGACCAAGATCATCGCCGATGTCCGCGACCGGATGAACACGGTCGAGGCGAATTTCCCCACCGGGGCCGACAAATACTCGATCACCGAGATCAACTTTTCCGAATTCCCGATCATCATCGTCAACCTGACCGGCGCTGTGCCCGAACGCACGCTGATCCGGGTTGCCAAGGACCTTCAGGACCGGATCGAGGGGCTGGAACCGGTGTTGCAAGCCTCGCTTGCCGGGCAGCGCGACGAGATGCTGGAAGTGGTGATCGACCCGCTGAAGCTGGAAAGCTACAATGTGACGGCGGGCGAGCTGATCAACGTCGTGCGCAACAACAACCAGCTGATCGCAGCAGGCGAGGTCGAGACCGCGCAAGGTGCGATTTCGGTCAAGATCCCGTCGTCCTTCAATGACCAGCGCGACGTCTATGACCTGCCGGTCAAGGTGAACGGCGACCGGGTGGTGACGCTTGGCGATCTGGCCGATATCCGCCTGACCTTCGAGGATCGGACCGGAACCGCCCGCTATAACGGCGATACGACCGTTGCGCTGCAAGTCGTCAAGCGCAAGGGCTTCAACCTGATCGACACCGCCGCGCTGATCCGAGAGGAAGTGGCGAAGGAACAGCAGAGCTGGCCGCTGGATTTGCAACAGGCCGTCACGGTGGGCATTTCGAACGACCAGTCGACACAGGTCGAAAGCATGGTGCAGCAGCTGGAAGGCTCGGTCCTGACGGCGATCTCACTGGTGATGGTCGTGGTGCTGGCCTCGCTCGGCATCCGCTCTGCGTTGCTGGTCGGGTTCGCGATCCCGACCTCATTCCTTTTGTGCTTCATTCTGCTGGGCGTCATGGGGATCACGATCTCGAATATCGTGATGTTCGGCCTGATCCTCGCCGTCGGGATGCTGGTCGATGGCGCCATCGTGGTGGTCGAAAGCGCGGATCGGCGGATATCCGAAGGCACCGGGCCGATGCACGCCTTCACCGAATCCGCCAAACGGATGTTCTGGCCTATCGTATCCTCGACCGCGACGACGCTATGCGCGTTCTTGCCGATGCTGTTCTGGCCGGGCGTGGCGGGCGAATTCATGGGGATGCTGCCGGTCACGCTTATCTTTGTCCTTTCGGCCTCGCTGATTGTGGCACTGATCTATCTGCCCGTGATGGGTGGGGTAGCCGGGCGAATGTCCCGAGTTTTCGACCGCTCGTCGAACGCTTTGCGCCGGATGCTGCCTTGGCTGGTGCGCGCGGCGCTGGTGCCGCCATCGCTCTATCTGGTGTTCCTCGGCGCGATGCAGTCGCTTAACCCCGGCTACCTCTTTGGTGGCACGCCACCGTTGCAAGGCGGGCTGGCGGTGCTGCCGGGCGCGCTGATGATGGTCGCAGGGGCAATCTCGGCATCCGTCACGATGGGCTCGGTCCGGATCGAACGCGCCCCGAAGCGTATCCGCGCGGGCTATCACCGCAAGCCCTTCGGCTGGTTTACCCATATGATCGTCGGCAATCCGGTGATGCCGCTGGTGACCATCGGCGCGGTCGGCTTTCTGGTGATCTCGGTCTTCAGCTACTACGGCGCCAACAATAACGGGACAGAGTTCTTCTCCCCCTCCGAACCCGAGCAGGCAATCATCTACGTCCGCGCGCGCGGCAACCTGTCGCTGGCCGAAAAGGACGCGATGGTCCGTCAGGTCGAAAACGTGGTGATCGGCATGGAGGGCGTCGAAAGCGCCTTTGCCTTTGCCGGGGCCGGTGGGCTTAACCAGAATACCGGCGGCGCATCCGGTCCGCGCGACACGATCGGGCAGATGCAGATCGAGATGACGCCATGGGAAGACCGTAAGGATCGCGCCGACTTGCATGGTGACCTGATCCTCGACCGTATCCAGGCAGAGCTGGACAAGATCCCCGGCATCAAATCCGAGGCGTTGCCGATGGCCTTTGGCCCGGCATCCGCGAAACCGGTGCATCTGCGGTTGAAGTCGGACAATTGGCAGGCCCTGATGAAAGCCACCGAGATCGCCCGCGCCAGGTTCGAAGCCACCCCGGCGCTGACGGATATCGAAGACACCACGCCCCTGCCCGGCATCGACTGGCAGATCGACGTGGATGTCGAAAAGGCCGGGCGCTTCGGCGCGGATGTGGCGACGGTCGGCGGCATGGTGCAACTGATCACACGCGGGCTGCTGCTGGACACGATGCGGGTGGACAGTTCGGATGAGGAGATCGAGATCCGCGTCCGCCTGCCGGAAGAGAACCGGGTGCTGTCAACGCTCGACACGCTCAAGGTCCGTACCCAGGGCGGGCTGGTGCCGCTGTCGAACTTCGTAACCTACCAGCCGGTGCGCAAACTCGGCCAGATCGACCGTGTCGACCAGTCGCGCTATTTCGACGTGAAGGCGGCTGTGAAGGATGATCAGACAAACGAGGCTGGTCAGCCGATCACTGCGAATGAACGGATCCTGCTGATCACCGACTGGCTGGAAAACGAGGCCGAACTGCCTGCGGGCGTCAGCTGGGAATGGACTGGTGACCAAGAGGATGAACAGGAATCCCAAGCCTTCCTGACCAGCGCCTTTGCCGGTGCACTTGGCCTGATGTTCGTGATCCTGCTGGCGCAGTTCAACAGCTTCTACAACGCCGTGCTGGTGCTGATGGCCGTGGTGATGTCCACGACCGGGGTGCTGGTGGGCATGCTGGTCATGGGGCAAAGCTTTGGTGTGATCATGACCGGCACCGGGATCGTGGCTTTGGCCGGGATCGTGGTGAACAACAACATTGTTCTGATCGACACCTATCAGGAATATTCGCAATATATGCCGCGTTTGCAGGCCATCGTGCGCACCGCCGAAGAACGCCTGCGCCCGGTGCTTCTGACAACGATCACCACCATGGCCGGTCTGTCACCGATGATGTTCGGCCTGTCGCTGGATTTCATCGGTGGCGGCTATTCGATTGACAGCCCGACGGCAGCGTTCTGGAAACAACTGGCCACCGCTGTCGTGTTCGGCCTTGGCATCGCGACCGTGCTGACGCTGATCCTGACGCCTGCGATGCTGGCCCTGCGGGTGTGGGTTGGCGCCGGGGCCTATCGGTCGCTGGCGACGCTTTCTGCACTGTCGCACGGGCGCGACAGCCAATCGGCGCGCGACCTTGCGCTGAACCGTGCAGCGGCCAGGGTGAAATCGCCAGAGATCCTGTGGGACATCGAAGCAGTCCCCACCGCGGCTGCGGAGGCCGAGAGAACCGAGCAGTCAGACGATGAGACGCAGCAAGAAAAGAGCAAGCCCCGGAAATCACCGCCGCTGCGCGCAGCAGAGTGATGTGACGCGGGGCCGTTCAGGCGGCCTCATCCTCTTCGCTGGCCTGACGTGCCCACATCGCAGAGTAACGACCGCCCTCGGCCAGCAGATCGTCGTGCCGTCCCCGCTCGGCGATCACACCGTTTTCCAGCACAACGATCTGATCGGCATCGGCGATGGTCGAGAGCCTGTGCGCGATGGTGATGACCGTGCGGCCCTCTGACATCTCGCGCAAACTGTCCTGAATGTCGCGCTCTGTCTGGCTGTCGAGCGCCGATGTCGCCTCGTCCAGCAGCAGGATCGGTGGGTTCTTAAGCAGCGTCCGCGCAATCCCGACGCGCTGCTTCTCACCTCCCGACAGCTTCAACCCACGCTCGCCGACCATCGTCTGATATCCGTCCGGCAGGCTGGCGATGAAATCATGTATCTTGGCCGCTTTCGCCGCCGCCTCGATCTCGGCGCGCGTCGCTTCCGGGCGACCGTAAGCAATGTTGTAAAGCACCGTGTCGTTGAACAGCACCGTGTCTTGCGGCACCACGCCGATATTGTCGTGCAGGCTGGTCTTGCGTCACGTCGCGCACATCCTGCCCGTCGATCCGCAGCGCGCCGCCGGTCACGTCATAGAACCGGAACAACAGCCGCCCGATGGTGGACTTGCCAGAACCGGACGGGCCGACGATGGCAATGGTCTGCCCGGCAGGCACTGTCAGGCTGACGCCCTTCAGGATCGGCCGTTCCTTGTCATAGCCGAAAGAAACATCGTCCAGCACGATCTCTCCGCCATTGACCTTCAGCGTGGCTGCATCCGGCTTGTCGACCACCTCGGCGGGCTGTTCCAGCAGGTCGAACATATCGGCCATGTCGATCAGCGCCTGACGGATTTCGCGGTAAACCGTGCCGAGGAAGTTCAGCGGCATCGTGATCTGGATCATGTAGGCGTTGACCATCACGAAATCGCCCACGGTCAGGTCGCCCCGGCCAACGCCGATTGCCGCCAGAACCATAACGATCACCAGACCTGTGGTGATCAGGAACGACTGGCCGAAATTCAGGAACGCCAGCGAATAGTTGGTTTTCAGGGCGGCCGCGACATATTGCTCCATCGCGCCGTCATAGCGGTCCGCCTCGCGCTTCTCGGCGCCGAAATACTTGACCGTTTCGAAATTCAGCAGGCTGTCGATGGCCTTTTGGTTGGCGTCGGTGTCCTGATCGTTCATCACCTTGCGGATCTTCACCCGCCATTCGGTGACCGCGAAGGTGAACCAGACATAGGCGGCGATGGTGACGACGACGACCGCCAGATACCAGACATCAAACAGACACAAAGAGCACGACCGAGATCATCAGAAGTTCCAGCACCAGCGGCCCGATGGAGAACAACAGGAACCGCAGCAGGAAGTCGACGCCCTTCACACCGCGCTCGATGATCCGGCGACAGGCCGCCGGTCTTGCGGGTGATGTGATAGCGCATCGAGAGGCGGTGAATGTGCTGGAACGTCTCCAGCGCCAGCATTCGCAGCGCGCGCTGACCGACCTGCGCAAAGACCGCATCGCGCAGTTGCTGGAAGCCGACGTTCATCAGCCGCGCCATGCCGTAGGCCACGGTCAGCCCGACAGCGCCGAGCCCCAGCATCATCTCGGCGGGGGTCGTATCCCCGGCCAACGCATCGACTGCGGCCTTGTAGAAAAACGGCGTGCCAACGGCGATCAGCTTGGCCGTCAGAAGCAGCAGCAGCGAGATGACAACGCGGCGTTTGACCCAAGGCTGATCATCCGGCCAGAGATAGGGGATGACCTTGCGCACGGTCCGCATGTTGCTTGAGTTGCTGGCGCGCGACAGACGCGATTCTGTAACCGTCGTTTTTCTCACGCGACCTCTCCGATATGCTGAACGGCATACCTAGGGTCAGGCGGCGGCAATTGCCAGCCCGGTTATTGCGGTACTTCGAAAACCTGGCCGGGGTAGATCAGGTCGGGGTCGCGGATCCGGTCCTTGTTGGCCTCGTAGACCCGAACATAAAGGATACCTTCGCCGTAGTTCCGGCTGGCAATGCCCCACAAGGTGTTGCCGGGTTGTACCGTAACAAGCGACAGCCTGATCCCGCTTTCGGGTGCAGTGCCGGTCTCAAGCTCTGCGATTGTCTCTGGCTCTTCGCGCTTGAACGGAGTTTCCACGCGCGAGACGACGACACCCTCGTCGTTCACCTCATCAATCCGCAGCGTGTAGACACCGCTTTCCACCTCTGGCAGCGGCGCCTTCCACCGGCCAGACTCTTCGATCCGCTGGGTCTGGATCGGCGCATTGTCCAGATAGACCCGAACGTAGCCCTGACCGGTGCCACGGCCCGACAGCGTAACCTCTCCGCTCGGATCATAGGTGATCGCGTCAAGCGCGATGTCTGACACCAGATCGGGCGCGTCGCCGCCCGGTTGCAGCACGTCGATACCCGCCTCGGTCGCCAGAAGAACAGCCGGCGCTGTGCCGGGCGCTGCCTCGGCAGAAGCCGGTTCTGCCGTGGTCACGGCGGTCGGATCGGGGGCTGTCATCGCTGTCGCGTCCGGCTTTTTGCCGGTCTCTGCCGTGGCGACCGTCTCTGTTGCGACCGCATCCGCTGGCATCGCCTCTGCCACCACATCCGCTTCGGGCGCTTCGGCAGCCCGCGCGACGGGCGCGATGATCACGTTCTCGGCAGAAGCGATCTGGGCGTCGTCCCCGGTGGCCAGTTGCATGACCCTTGGCGTGTCGGACGGATCAAGCGTCAAAAGCGCCGTGAACATGCCGGTCCCGTCGACCTGCACCTCTTCGATCACGGTATCGTCGAGGATGATCCTGAGCGTTGAATTGGGCTCTGCCCGGCCCGCGATCAGGGTATTCCCCTCTGCGTCAACCCGCACCACGTCAAAACTCGGCGCGGCAGGGTCCGGCTCGGATGCGGACTCGACGGTGGCGGGTTCAACAGGGGTGGCTTCGGCCCCGGCATCCGTCGCCGCGTCGGCATCGGGAACTGTGGGGTCCACGGCCTCAGCGGGCTGAACGGCGACGACATCCGTTGGCGCTTGATCTTCAATCGCAGCAGTCTGGTTGCGGTCGTAAAGCAGCCATGCGGCAATGCCGATCACCGCCGCCACGGCAAGCCCGGCGGCTGTCCGACCGCCTGTGCCGAGATTGGACCAGATACCCATCCGCAGAACCCCATTGCACGGCCCGCCGCTGGACCCGAGCTTGAGCGACCATAGCAATCCCGCTATCAGGGGTCAAAAGAGAACGGAACGAGGCACGAATGGCAGCTACATCCCGATCGGTCTGTGTCTATTGTGGTTCACGCGACGGCGCGCGACCCGGCTACGTCGCAGACGCGCAGATGCTAGGCGAGGCCATTGCACGTGAGGGCTGGCGGTTGGTTTACGGTGCTGGCGATATCGGCCTGATGGGGGCCGTCGCGCGATCTGCACAGGATGCCGGGGCCGACACATTCGGGGTGATCCCGTCACATCTGTTGGCGCGGGAACAGGGTAAGCGCGATCTTGGCCGGTTCATCGTGACCGAAAACATGCACGAGCGCAAAACCGTCATGTACATGAATTCCGATGCGATCGTCGTACTTCCGGGCGGTGCCGGGTCGCTTGACGAGTTCTTCGAAGTTCTGACTTGGCGGCAGCTCGGCCTGCATCAAAAGCCGATCTTCCTGCTCAATACCGAAGGCTACTGGGATCCGCTTATCGCCCTGATCGATCACGTCATCGCCGAAGGCTTCGCCGATGCCAGCCTGAAGCCCTATATCACGCCCGTCGCCGATGTGGACACCTTGGCCGGCGCCCTGCGCGCGGCCCTGTCCTGACGCAGGGCTTCGGCTGAATAGATCGCCAGCGCCACCCAGATCAGGCCAAAGGCTATGCCGTGCCATGTGCTGAACGGTTCGCGGAAGATCAGGACAGCGCAAAGAAACTGCAAGGTTGGATTGAGGTATTGCACCAGCCCCAGGGTCGCCATGGTGATCCGGCGCGAGGCGTAAGAGAACAGGATCAGGGGGCCTGCTGTCAGCGGACCCGACAGCATCAGGATCAGACTGTCGTTTAGGTCATGCCCGAAGACGCCGCCGCTGCGCCCGGTCAGGCCCGACCATCCGGCCTGATGCACACCGATCAGCCAGATCAGCGCCAGGGGTGCGAGCACAAGAACCTCGACCGTCACCGAAACAACCGGACCCGCTGCGGTTCGTTTCTTGATCAGCCCGTAAAGCCCGAAGGTCGTGGCCAGCGCCAGCGATATCCACGGCGCCGCCCCCAGCCCGACGGTCAGCACAAGGACCGCGAAGCCGGCCAGTCCGACCGACAGCCACTTCACCGCGCTTAGCCGCTCGTGAAACGCCACGAGGCCCAGAAGAACGGCCACCAGCGGGAAGATGTAGTAGCCAAGGCTGGCCTCGACCGCGCGGCCGATCTGGATCGACAGGATGTAAAGGAACCAGTTCACCGAGATCATCACCGCGGCAAAAATGATCGGGATCAGCGCGCGGTGGTCGCGGATCAGAACGGCGACTTCCCGCAAACGCTTCTGAAACATCAGCACAATGCCAAAGAACGCCAGCGACCAGAGGGTCCGGTGGCTGAGCACCTCTAGCGGCGGCACATGGGCGATCAGCTTGTAATAAAGCGGTGACAGGCCCCAGATCGTGCAGGCCCCCACCATCGCTGCTATGCCACGCGCCGCCGGTTGCATCCTGATCCTCTGAATTGTTCGCGTCGAGCTATGCAGGGACCGGGCGGGATGTGCAAATGCGAATCCGACGCGAGCAGGCTTGATGCCGCAAATACCGGTGCCCGGCACGATGCCGGAAGTGGTGTCGTCGGATAAGATCCTGATCCAAAGCCGGAATCGCTGCCGGTTGGATACCTGAAACCCGTCACCCAATGCAGAAGGATTTGTCCGGAATCGATTCTGGCGCTATCATATCACAATGGGTATCGGCTTCATCATTAGGATCGGGGCGACCTTGATCCTTCTGGCGTTCGCTTTTCTTCTCGCGCTTGCCGCGCTGGGGTACAGCGATATCCTTTTGCGCGCCCTGAACATTCCGGCCATGCGCCCCTTCTTCGCCGATCTGCGTACGATTCCGTCTGTCGAGCAGTTCGCGCTCCACGACAACATTCGCGCCGAGAACTTCTCCGATCCCTGGGGGCGCCCGTTCAACTACCCGAAAGTCTGGGTCTATCTGTTGCAACCCTTTCGGGTTTGCAGCGATGCCTATTTCTGTCTTGGCAGCCTGCAAGTGCTGTTGTTTCTCGGTCTCGTCATCGGGCTGGTCTGGCGGGTCAGCTCACCGCTGACCGTCGTGCCGATCCTTCTTCTGGCGCTCTCGCCGCCGATTACACTGCTGTTGGAGCGCGGGAATACCGACGGTCTGATCTTCTTGCTGGTCCTGTTGTCCGTCTACTGGGGCGGGCCGTTCCGGACGCCGTTCCTCATTGCCCTGGCGGCGGGCCTTAAGGTATTTCCAGTCACCGCTTTGCTTGTGGTCTACCAGTCCAGGAACGCCCCGAGGTTTGCTCTGGCCTTGGCCATGACATCGCCATTGCTGATAGCGACCTTCACCGATTTTGGGGCGATCTTCGCCGCAACGCCGGTCAGCGATAACATCAGTTTCGGCGTCACGAGTTTCGCGCTGCTCCTTGGGTCGCAGTGGCAGTCCATCGCGGGCTCTGCCCCTTCAGGGCGGGCGCTGGTCCTTCTGTCGGCGACGCTCTTCGTGTTCGCGATCCTGCTTGCCTATGTTCTCTTCCGGCCAGCATATCACAGGCTGGCAGAGAAGGTGCGCGGTTCGCCGCAGACGCGTCAGATCCTTCTGATCTTCGGGGTCATCTTTCTTTCCACCATGCTCGTGTCCAGCAACTGGGCCTATCGCATCGTGTTTCTCAGCCCTGTCGCGGTTCTGACGATGTCCTGGCTGTTTGACGGCCGAGCCAAAGCCCATATCTGACTGGCTGCTGCTTGTTGGCCTGACGGGTGCACAATTCGGAGCGTTCTGGTCATTTCTGGCGCCATACGGCCATCTGCTGTTCAACGCCGCAACCTTCGTCGCTGCCGCATCGCTTGCGCCGCTGATCACGCTCGTGGCCTATGATCACATGGCAAGTTTGCGCACCGGTCTGGCGTTGAGGCCTCAAGCGCCCTGATCGCCTTTGACGAGCCGTCGGTTCTGGTCAGATGGCAATACAACAAAAAGGAAAAGGCGCCACTAGGGCGCCTTTTTGATCGTATCCACAACCGGATCAGGCGTTCGAAAGCCGTTTGGCCACGTTTTCCCAATTCACCAGCTTGTTCAGGAAATTCTCCAGATAGGCCGGGCGCTTGTTGCGGAAGTCGATGTAATAGGAATGCTCCCACACATCGCAGCCCAGCAGTGCGGTCTGGTTGTAGCACAGCGGGTTTACGCCGTTTTCGGTCTTGGTCACTTTCAGCGAACCGTCGCTATCGACCACCAGCCAGGCCCAGCCCGATCCGAACTGGCCTGCACCGGCGGCAGAGAATTGCGACTTGAACTCATCGACCGAACCAAAGGCGTCCTTGATACGGGCCTCCAACTCGCCCGGCATTGCGCCGCTTTTCGGGCCCATCATCTCCCAGAACTGGGTGTGGTTCCAATGCTGCGAGGCGTTGTTGAAGATGCCGTTCTGCGCCACGGCGCCCTTCTGATAGGTGCCCCTGACGATATCCTCGACCGATTTGCCGGCCCATTCGGTGCCGTCGATCAACTTGTTGCCGTTGTCCACATAGGCCTTGTGGTGAATGTCGTGGTGGTATTCCAGCGTCTCTTTCGACATGCCAGCCCCGGCCAGAGCGTCATGGGAATACGGAAGATCGGGAAGTGTGAAAGCCATGTTAAGCCCCCCTGTTCGTGTTGAAATCACCCGGGTCATACCTGTGCCGCCACGGACGCGACGTCAACCCCTGCACAGCGAAACGCATAGCCCTTGTCATTGGTTCCCGCGGGTCAGGGATAGCCGACCTCTGACCCGGCGCGCGCCGAGTGTTCCAGCACTCCGAACACATAGGCCGCAACTGACCGAAAACAGACGATCTCTGCCGTTTCCTCATCCGTCAGCCAGAACGCGCCTGCCACCTGCGCCAGACGAGAGCGGCGGATCTGCCCGGGGGCGAACCCCGCGACCGACACATCGGCGGGGCTGATCTTGGCCAGAACCTCGCGCACAGCCTTGCCCTGCAGCCGAAACACGGCGCGCGCATCCGAGACATTGGCCACAAGGTGATGCGTGCCCTTCAGCGCCTTTTGCAATTCGGCGGCGGCTGCGGCGACCTCGACGTAGGGCGTCAGGATCAGCACTTCATCAGGCGACATCCAAGCCACGCCGCGTTCCGACTTCATCGCAATCCGCCCCGCCTCGGGAACATCGACGCCCGTCAGCTTCTTGACCGCATTCTTCAGTTTCGCCGCGCCAAGATCACCGCGCAGAGTGATCATTCCGCGTAATCCGGCCTCGACCACACTGACAAATCCGCTTGAGGACGCCCCCGACAGGGCACTGACCGCTTCAGACATTCTGCTTCTCCCCTGATTTGTCGAAGAAGACCGGATCGACGATCCGCGCCTTGATCGCATTGCCGCCATCGCCGAGGGTCGGAAACTCGATGACCTCGCCCATCCGGTCGGGGCCATGCTCGACCAGCCCCATCGCGATGCCGCGATCCAGCGTTGGCGAGTAGTATGTCGACGTGACCCGCCCGATGGTATTCCGCTGACCGTTGGCATTCCTGCCCGCGCCAACCGCATAGGCGCCATCCGGGATCACCGAGCCGTCGATCGTTTCCAGCCCGACCAGCTTCCAGCGGTTCGGATCGGTCATGTGGTCGCGTTCCTGCGCGCGCTTGCCCAGATAGTCGGCCTTTTTCTTCGAGATCGCCCAGTTCAGCCCCAGATCCTGCGGGATGATGGTACCATCGGTTTCATCACCGATCATGATGAACCCCTTCTCGGCGCGCAGAATGTGCAGGCATTCGGTGCCATAAGGCATCAGGCCAAATTCCTGACCGGCCTCGACCAGCGCATCCCAGAACGCGCGGCCCTGCCCGGCAGGCACCGCGATTTCATAGGACAACTCGCCCGAGAACGAGATCCGGAACACCCGCGCGTCGAAGCCGCCGATTTGGCCGTCCGCCCATTGCATGAACGGCAGCGCTTCTTTCGACACGTCCATGCCGCCCAGCTTTTCCAGCAGCTTGCGCGCATTCGGGCCGACGACAGCGATCTGCGCGAATTGCTCGGTGACATTGGCGGTGTAAACCTTCCAGTCCCACCATTCGCATTGCAGCCAATCCTCCATCCAGCCATGGATACGGTCGGCCCCGCCGGTGGTCGTATGGCAAAGCCAGGTGTCGTCATCCAGCCGCGCCACCACGCCGTCATCGCTAAGAAAGCCGTTCTCGGAACACATCAGCCCGTAGCGGCATTTGCCGACGGCCAGATTGCTCATCATGTTGGTGTAGAGCATATCCAGGAACTTGCCCGCATCCGGCCCCTTGACGATGATCTTGCCAAGCGTAGAAGCATCAAGCAAACCAAGGGCTTGACGGGTGTTCTTCACCTCTCGGTGCACCGCCTGTTCGATGCTTTCGCCGTAGCGCTGGTAGCAATAGGGCCGCCGCCAATGGCCGACCGGTTCGAAATAGGCACCATTGGCCTGGTGCCAGTCATGAATCGGCGTTTGGCGGATCGGCTGGAACAGTTCGCCCCGCGCCTCGCCTCCGATGGACCCCATCGAGATCGGGGTATAGGGCGGGCGGAAGGTTGTAGTGCCGACCTGCGGGATTTCGGCGTTCAGGGATTGCGAAAGAACCGCTAAACCGTTGATATTACTCAGCTTACCCTGATCCGTCGCCATGCCGAGTGTGGTGTAGCGCTTGGCATGTTCAACACTTTCGAAGCCTTCGCGCGCAGCCAACTGCACGTCCGAGACTTTCACGTCGTTCTGATAATCCAGCCACATCTTCATGCGCTTCTCGATGCCAGCGCCCTGCGGCATGACCCAAACCGGCGCCATTGGTTGCTGTTCTTCGTCACTGGCCTTTGCCGCGGAACCGGCCTTTGCCGCAAATCCGGCGGCTTTCGCGGCCGCGCGGGCGGCGGCATCGGCGTCTTTCAGACACCCCGCCGTCGTCATCTCGCCAGAGGCGATCCCGGCAGTCGTCACAAAGCCCTCGCCGGCCTGGTTGGTGGGCGCGCGGTCCGGGTCGGGCCGGAAATGCGCATTCGCCTCGTCCCAGGTCAGTTTGCCGCCGCAATGCGACCAAAGGTGCACCACCGGGGACCAACCGCCGGACATCGCGATCGCATCGCAGGCGATTTCTTCAAGCGCAGAACCCTCTCCGGCATAAGCGCAGATACTGACGCCAGTGACCTTCTTGCCGCCCTTAACCTTGGCGATGGCCTTGCCGGGCTCGATCCGGATGCCCAGATTGCGGGCGCGCTCGGCCAGTGGGCCGTTTGCCTCGGCGCGAGTATCAAGGATCACCGGAACCACAAGCCCCGCCTCTTTCAGCGCAATCGCGGTGCGGTAGGCGTCGTCGTTGTTGGTGACAACAACCGTCCGGTCGCCCGCGGAAACGCCGAAATTCGCCACGTAGTCACGGACGGCAGAGGCCAGCATCACGCCGGGGATGTCATTTCCGGCGAAAGACAGCGGCCGTTCAATGGCGCCCGTCGCGGTGATGATCTGCTTGGCGCGAATGCGCCACAAGCGATGCCGGGGCTGGTCGTTGCCGGGGGTGTGATCAGCGACACGCTCGTATGCCAATGCGTAGCCATGATCATAGACCCCTGCTCCCATGCAACGAGATCGCATATGAACATTGTCCATTTTTTCAAGCCTTTGAACGGCTTTATTGATCCATTCATCCGCTGGCAAACCATCAATCATGGCACCGTCTACAGGCGCGCGACCGCCCCAATGCGCGGTCTGCTCGACCAGCAGCACGCGCGGCCCCGGCGGCACCTGCCGTCAGCGCGGCTTGCAGACCGGCGATGCCGCCGCCGACGACCAGGATATCGACATGAGTATGGAAATGCTCGTAGCGGTCGGCGTCTCGGTCCTTGGGGGCTTTGCCAAGGCCGGCGGAGCGGCGGATGATCGGCTCGAACACATGCTTCCAAGCGGCGCGGGGTGCACATGAAGGTCTTGTAGTAGAACCCGGCGGGAAGCAGCCGCGCGACGTAGTTGTTCAGCACGCCGACATCGAATTCCAGGCTGGGCCAGTGGTTCTGGGTTGTTGCCGCAAGCCCTTCAAACAACTCGGTCGTTGTGGCGCGCTGGTTAGGCTCGAACCGGCCGCCCTTGCCCAGATTGACCAGCGCGTTCGGCTCTTCCGCGCCGCTGGCGACGATACCGCGGGGGCGGTGGTACTTGAACGATCGACCGACCAGAGTCTGACCGTTGGCCAGCAAGGCAGAGGCCAGCGTATCGCCTTCGAACCCGCGATCAGGCGCTTGCCGTTGAAGGTGAAACTCGACGGCGCGGCCGCGGTTCAGCAGGCGACCGCCGGTTGCAAGACGTGTGCTCATGCCCAACCCTTCCAGTCCGGACGCTTCTTTTTGATAGCGTTTTCAATGTCTTTCGGCGGCTTCTTCGACTGTGCCGGATAGGTGCCGAAGACCTCCAGCGTCATTGTATCGCGGGCCGCAAGGAACCACTTGCCGCAGCCATAGGCGTGACGCCAGCGCTCGAAATGGACGCCGCGCGGGTTATCGCGCATGAACAAATAGGCTTCAAAATCAACATCTTCCGAGCCGACGCTCTCGCGTTTCAGATGCGCCTCGCCGCCGGCAGCAAGCTCTGTCTCGTCGGCATCGACGCCGCAATAGGGGCAGTTAAGCAGCAGCATGGGTGGCCCTCCCGTGTTTCATGCGATGTTTTAAAAGACTCGGCCTGGAGTCGGACCGTCTTTTAAAGGAATCGTCCATCCGTTTCATGATGTCGCCCAGTTCAGGAAGGCATCGCCGAAACCCCATTGCAGGGTGGCGATGGTCAGAAGGAAGATGTTGCGCGAATTGATCCGCTCTGCGCGGTCGCGCAGCGTCTGGAACTGCACCTCTTCTTCGAGATAGTCGGTAAGGAACCCGGTTGCGGGCAGATCGCGGGGGTCGATGCCTTCGCGAAGCACTTCCAGTTCCAGCCCGTATTCATGCAGGATACGCTCGACCGTTCTCTGGCGGCGCAACTCGATTTGCAGCAGACGGTCGGTGAAGAACAGGATCGCCGCCGCCACGCCCAGCGAGCCGAAGCGCTGAAACAGGTGATGATTGTCAAACATGACGCTGTAGAGCGTGCCCAGAAGATAGACCGCCACGCCCAGAACCGCCATCACGCGCGACAGCCGGTCCGGCATGAAATCCCTGATACGGCGCGCAGTCATGCTGCACCCGTTATAGGTGGATCGTGCCGCCGTGAAAAAGGGCCGGACTTAGTTGGCGGCCGGTGCTTCTTCTGCAGGTGCTTCTTCTGCAGGGGCTTCTGCTGCGGGTTCGACAGGGGCCTCTGCCGGAGCTTCGGCAGCGGGCTCGATTGTCGCGCCGCCATCGCCGCCGCCCGATCCGGAATAGGCCCAGACGCCGATGACGATAAGCAAGACGACGCCGATAATGACGATCCAGTTTGTTCCCGACATGATAGGTACTCCAAATTTACGTAAGGGTACCCTACCCGCAATCCGCGAGCGGCTTCGACGTCTTTCAATCGATCGCATGCCGGGCGGCTGAAAATGGCCGATGCCTGTGCGAACGGTCGGCGGGTTATGCAGATCAGACAGCAAGATCACCGAACCCCCATACAAGCGTGCCGAAGCAGACCAGGCCGATCTCTGTATAGATCATCCGGCCAACCTGATGCAGCCGCGCCTCTCTGAAATTCGCCAGCATTTCGGCCAGACGGGTGAACGCCTCGGGCGTCGCCTCGCCGCCATTTCCGGCAGCATCGAGATAGGCGGCTTCGAGCTTTTCAATCCGCGCCTCGTTGCGGGCGATGGCGCGTTCGCCGAGATAGACCTCTCGTCCCGCTGCCGCAGCACCAAAGGCGACGATCACGGCACCTGCCCGCGCCGTTACGTCATGGCCGTAGCGCAGGTCGAGAAGATAGCCTGCGGCGGCGATGGCAAGGGCCGCTGCGGCGAGGAGGATGGGCGAGCGGGCGGTCATTGGGGTCGCCGAACACGGATGAAGCCGGCCATCAGGAACACCCCTCGGCCACGATGCGCCCAAGCACCCAGCGCTGGATCAGGCATTGCGTCGTTGCCGCATAGATCCAGATCAACCCGCACACGAAGAAGACGCCCAGATTGAACCAGGCGATCAGGGTGAAGACGCTGCGCATTTCGGCGCGGTAGTTTTGTTGGGTCTTTGACGTTGCGGCTTTGGCCGATCCGTCGTTTTGCAGGAAATGCAGCCGGGTGTAGAGCCCGGCAAAGACGAAAAGGCCGATGATCGACAGAACCCATGCGGTGTTCTGCAACAAGAGAGGTGTGGTTTCCATCGACATCAACAGCACAACCCCCGGCACGGCGGCGGCGTAAACCGCCGCACCACCGCGCGCGACGCGGTACCAGCGAGCACTGCCATGTTTCAATGCGCCACCCCTGCCGCAACTGACTCGTCGATAAAACGGCCTTCGCGGAAACGCTCCAGCCCGAAGGCGGCGGCGAGCGGGCCGGGTTCGCCGTTGGCGACCAGTTCCGCCATCGCCCAGCCAGAGCCGGGGATCGACTTGAAGCCGCCGGTGCCCCAGCCGCAATTGACGAAGCAGTTGCCCAAGGGCGTTTTCGACAGGATCGGCGAGCGGTCGCCGGTGATGTCGACGATGCCGCCCCATTGGCGCAGCATTTTCAGGCGGCTGATCATCGGGAAGGTCTCGATCAATGCGCGGACGGTTTCCTCGATATGGTGGAAGCTGCCGCGCTGGGTGTAGTTGTTGTAGCCGTCGGTGCCGCCGCCGATCACCATCTCGCCCTTGTCGGACTGGCTCATGTAGCCATGCACGGTGTTGGCCATCACGACCACATCCATGCAGGGTTTGATGGGTTCCGAGACCAACGCCTGCAAGGCAACGGATTCGATCGGCAGCCGGAAACCCGCCATTTCCGCGACATGGCCGGAATGGCCGGCGACGACGATGGTGAGTTTCTTGCAGCCGATATGGCCCTTGGTGGTCTCGACGCCCGTGACCTGTCCGTTTTCCGAGGTGACGCCGGTGACTTCCGTGCGTTGCAGGATGTGCATGCCCATATCGGAACAGGCGCGGGCATAGCCCCAGGCGACGGCATCATGCCGGGCGGTGCCGCCACGCGCCTGGTAGAGCCCGCCCAGCACCGGGTAGCGCGGGCCGTTGATGTCGATGATCGGCACCAGCTGCTTGACGCGCTGCGGGCCGATGAATTCGGTCGAAACACCTTGCAGGGCATTGGCATAGGCGGTGCGCTGATAGCCGCGGACCTCATGATGGGTCTGGGCCAGCATGATCAGGCCGCGCGGGGAGAACATGACGTTGTAGTTCAGGTCCTGGCTGAGGGTCTCGTAAAGGCTGCGGGCCTTTTCGTAGATCGCGGCGGACGGGTCTTGCAGGTAGTTCGAGCGGATGATCGTGGTGTTGCGGCCGGTATTGCCGCCGCCCAGCCAGCCCTTCTCGATGATCGCGACGTTCTTGATGCCGTGGTTCTTGCCGAGGTAATAGGCGGTCGCAAGGCCGTGGCCGCCTGCCCCGATGATGATCACGTCATAGTGTTTCTTTGGTTCGGGCGATGCCCAGGCGCGTTCCCAGCCCTGATGGTAACGGGCGGCTTCGCGGGCGATGGCAAAGGCGGAATAGCGTTTCATGGCGTCGAATCCCCCATATGCGGCAGGAAGGCCGCGTGAAGATACATGGAACGAAGGGGCGCTGATGCCAAGGCTTTCAGCGGCATTTGTGCGGGGATTTCCGACATGGCGGCGCTGCCAAGTGTCGCGGAGCGCGCGGCGGGGGCTTTTGTGTGGCGTTTCCAGAGGCTACATGGGGGTCGAAGAGGAGAACGGATGTCATTCTGGATCGTCAGCACCCTGATTGCGGGCTTGGTCGGCGCGTCGCTGGCCCTGTCCATGCTGCGCACGACGTGTGCGGGTGACCGGGGCGGCAAAGGACGTGCAGGTCTACAAGGACCAGCTGGCCGAGGTCGACCGCGATCTGGCGCGCGGGGTGGTCAGTGCCGACGAGGCCGAGCGGTCGCGGGTCGAGGTTTCGCGCCGGCTGCTGGAGGCGGACCGCGCGGCGCAGTCTGCCGGTGCCGATGCAGGCGGACGGGCCAATCCGTTCCTCGCCTGGGGTCTGGGGACTGGCAGTCCTTGGCGGGGCGTTCCTGATTTACAGCCAGTTGGGCCAGCCGCTTTACCGCGATCTGCCACTGCAGGCCCGGATCGACGCCGCCGAGGCGCTTCGCGCCGAGCGGATCGGGCAAGAGGCGGCAGAGGCCAGGATCGGGCGCGGTGCAGATCGACCCGAATGCCGATCCCAAGCATCTGGAACTGCTGGCCAAGCTGCGCGAGGCGCTGGATGAGCGGCCCGACGATCTGGCCGGGTACGAGCTGTTGGCGCGCAACGAGGCCGGTCTGGGCAATTTCGTGGCCGCCCGGAAAGCGCAGGCGCGGATACTGGAGCTGAAGGGCGAGGATGCGACGCCCGCGGATTACGCCAACCACGCCTATCTGCAGATCGCGGCGGCGGGGGGATATGTCTCGCCCGAGGCCGAGGCGGCGTTGTCCGAAGTGCTTGCAGCGCGATCCGGGCAACCGGCTGGCGCGGTTACTATTCCGGGCTGATGTTCGCGCAGAGTGGGTCGGCCTGACAGAACCTTCGCGATATGGAGCAGCATGCTGCAGAACGCGCCGCCCGGCGATCCGTTTGCCGCATGGATCCGTCAGGATATCGAACAGGTCGCGGCCGCGGCCGGGGTGCGCTATACCCTGCCCGACGCGCCGCGCGGGCCGTCGCAGGACGATATCGCGGCAGCGGCTGAGATGACCGCCGACGAACGCACCGGGATGATCCGCGGCATGGTCGAGGGCCTGTCGGACCGGCTGGCCACCGAAGGCGGCCCGCCCGAGGATTGGGCGCGGCTGATCACGGCGTTGGGGGTTCTGGGTGAGGCCGACCGCGCACAGGCGATCTGGGCCGAGGCGCAACAGGTTTTCGCCGGAACACCAGAGGCATTGGCCGCCGTCGATGCCGCAGCACGAACAGGCCGGGGTGGCCGAGTGATCCACGAAGATATCGACGGCTTTGCCGCAGACCCTGCCGCGCGCCCGCGCCATTGCGGGGCTCGATCTGGGCGACAAGACCATCGGCGTCGCGGTGTCGGATGCGTTCCTGTCGGTTGCCACGCCGCTGGAGACGATCCGCCGCACCAAGTTCACCATCGATGCAGCGCGCGTCCTGGATATCGCCAAGGCCCGCGATCTGGGCGGGCTGGTGCTGGGCTTGCCGTTCAACATGGATGGCAGCGAGGGGCCGCGCTGCCAGTAGACCCGCGCGTTTGCGCGCAATCTGGAGCGGCTGACCGACCTGCCGATCGGCTTTTGGGACGAACGCCTGTCCACCGTCGCCGCCGAGCGCGTCCTGCTCGCGGCGGATACGTCCCGAAAACGTCGCAGTCAGGTCATAGATCACGTCGCTGCCGGGTTTATCCTGCAAGGAGTGCTGGACCGGATGGGACATATAAGGGCCGAGATGTGAAAGACGAGCTGTGGATGCGCGACGAGGTCGAAAGCCCCTGCGTCAAGGTCTGCGTGGTGCACCCCACCGAGCGGCTGTGCGTCGGCTGTCTGCGCTCGATCGACGAGATCGCGCGCTGGTCGCGGATGACCCCCGACGAGCGCCGCAATGTGATGACCGACCTGCCCGCCCGCGCCCCGCGGCTGCGGCGGCGCAAGGGCGGACGGTCGGCACGGACCGGGGAAACAGGTGGCCCGGAATAAGCGGTAGCACCACGCCGCTCTTCAGGCAGTAGATCGAAGACATCCGTAACCGCGCGATGACGCCGAGGTCTGCGGTGCTGCTAGGGTGCGACAAGATCATCTGACGCGACGTCGGGGCCGAGCGCGCGTCCGAACCAGGCGATCTACCCCGAACCCGGCACCGAGCCGCTGACCGACGAAGCGGCGCTGCCCTTTGCCGGGTTGAAGGTACTGCGGGGCAAGTTGGGCGAGGGCAGATCCCGCTTTGCACTGGCGGTGATGACCATGAACAACACCTTCCGGCAACCGCAGTACGGATATTGGGCCTAGAGATAGCGCGTTACTCGGTAGTGTTTCGCAACGGGGCGAGTGGACCTCGGGCGCCCAGCCAATTTTTTTCAGTTCAGAGTTAACGTGACTGAAAGGAGAGTCGCGCAACTATGGAGCCAGATTTCGGTTCATCGAATGGCCTCGGGGTTATCCATCCGATGCGGAACGATGCGGAACAAGGATACATCATGCCGATCATCGCGGTTCACGCCTTTTCCCAATATTCGCAACCGCTGTCGTCCTCGACATTGACGAGCTCGAACTCATGCCAATCACCCGGACAGTGTCGATTACAATTCTGGCGCGCCAACCTGGATCGGAAAGACGTTCACTTACAACGGCGGTGCGTCGACCGCGCTCACGATCAACGACGATGACGCTTTTTTTGAAGACGGCTAAGTTGAAACGGGTGGCGCTCAGACACTAGATCAACCGGTCACAATCGGCGGCACGACCTATGCGGCGGGATCCGTCGTCGAGAATGAATTCTCGATGCTTGATGTATCGGGCAACGAGGTGTTCATCGTCCGGATCAATGGCGTCAACATCGGGTTTGGCTACACCACTGGAAACGAACCAACGGCTGGCGACACCTTTACCGCCACCGAGTTGAGGGACGGCGCTGCTGAGGACAGCTCTGATGGTGTGTCTGCAAGTCAGGAACCTTATGCGGGGGTGATTTGCAATGCGGCGGGCACGATGATCCTGACACCAGAGGGCGAGCGCTCGGTCGAAGATCTGCGGTCGGGCGACCTGTCGCAGACAATCGATGCCGGCGCGCAGCCGCTGCGCTGGGTTGGGCAGACGGCGCTATCGTTTAAGCCCGAATGCCACGAAGACAAGCCGATACTCATTTCCGCAAACAGCCTCGGCGATGGCCGACCACATCGCGATCTCAGTGTTTCCCCACAACATCGGATCCTGCTTTACGGTGATGAGATCAAGAAACTTTTCGGGGCGTCAGAGGTTTTCGCACCGGCGAAAGGGCTATGCGGCCTGAACGGCGTGCGCATCATGCGGGGCAAGCGTTCGGTGACATATGTGCACCTGCTGTTGGACCACCACGCGGTCCTGACAGCCGAGGGTGCACCATCGGAAAGCTATTTCCCAGGCCCTATGGGGCTGAAGATGATGTGTCCGGAACTGCGTGATCAGGTGTTCGCTCTGTTCCCGGATCTGCGGAAGAATCCTGAAAGCGGATTCGGCGAACTTGCGCGCCCTTCGATCTCGAAACGGCAAGCTGAACTGGTTGTCAAACAGTTCAACCTGCGGATGGAGATTCGCAAATGGGACGAGGACGCCGAAATTGAACTGCGTCATTCCGCGTTCTTGCCTGTGCAGAGGCTGGCCGGGTAGCGGGAAGGACAAGTCCGGCGATCGCTCGACGACTGCAACCGCTCGCCCCAGAAACCCCTTGCGTCGGCACCAAATCCCACTATGTTCCCGGCCTTCTTGCAAGATGGGTTGGACACGGGCCACCGAAGCGCGTAAGACGCGCGGGAAAACCGCGAACAAGACCCAGATTTACACGGGGCCATGCCCCACTGATACCGAGGTTGTGACATGGCTGTCCCACAGAATAGAATTACCCGCTCCAAGCGGAACATGCGCCGCGCCCATGATGCGCTGGTCGCCGGCAATCCTGCCGAATGCCCGAATTGTGGCGAACTGAAGCGCCCGCACCACGTTTGCGGCGCTTGCGGTCATTACGACAGCCGTGAGGTTGTGGCGCAAGTCAATGAGATCGACCTTGACGATGAGGACGCGGCGTAAGCCTCGTCCCTCGGCACCCCTGGCATGACGGCATCAGACGATCACAGCGCCACGGGTGCCTCTCGTACCGTTATTTCGGTTGACGCGATGGGCGGAGACCGTGGGCCGGCGGCAGTTGTCGCCGGCATACTTGCCTCTGCCGACAAGAACCCCGACATCCGATTTATCGTGCATGGTCCCGCAGATGACCTGAACCGGTTGATCGCCAATCGCCGCGGTCTGGCCGGGCGCTGCGAGGTCCGCCATGCCGCGGGCGTGGTCGAGATGAGCGACAAGCCCAGCCAGGTGATGCGCAACGGCCAGGACAGCTCGATGTGGTCGGCGATCGATTCGGTGAAGAACGGCGAGGCCGCCTGCGTCGTGTCCTGCGGCAATACCGGCGCGCTGATGGCCCTGTCGATGATCCGCCTGCGCAAGCTGCCCGGTGTGAACCGCCCTGCCATCGCCTGCCTCTGGCCGTCGCTGAACCCCGGCGGGTTCAATGTGATGCTGGACGTCGGCGCAGATATCAAGGCCGATGAAAACGACCTGCTGCAATATGCGCTGATGGGTGCCTCTTATGCCCGCAACGGGCTTGGTATTACACAGCCCCGGATCGGTTTGCTGAATGTCGGCACGGAAGAGCATAAGGGCCGCGCCGAGCTGAAACTGGCGCATGATCTGATCGGCGGGCACGCGCAAGGCGGGGCCTTCGACTTTGTCGGCTTCGTCGAGGGCGGCGATATCCCTTCGAAACGTGTCGATGTGATCGTGACGGATGGCTTCACCGGCAACGTGGCGCTGAAAACCGGCGAAGGCACGGCGCGGCTGATCACCGATCAGCTGAAACTGGCGCTGAAGTCGTCGCCGATTTCGCGCCTTGGCGCGCTGTTGGCCTCTCGGGCATTGCGACGGATGGGCACGCGCTTTGATCCGCGCCGGGTCAATGGCGGCATTTTCCTGGGCCTCAATGGCACTGTGATCAAGTCGCACGGCGCCGCCGACGCCACCGGCGTCTCGGCGGCGATCAAGCTGGCCTTCACGCTGGCGCAGTCGGGCTTTACCGAGCGGCTGGCGGCGCGGGTTGCATCTGCGGCATTGCCAAGCCAAGATAATACCGGGGCAACCAGCGATAACAAAAACGGTGCAGTATGACGGTTCGGGCAGTGGTTCGCGGGGTGGGACATTATCTGCCGGAACGAGTGGTGCCCAATTCGGAATTCGAAGCCTCGCTTGACACCTCCGACGAATGGATCCGCAGCCGGACGGGCATAGAGCGCCGCCATTTCGCGGCCGATGATGAAACCACCTCTGATCTGGCGCTTCACGCCGCCCGCGCGGCCCTTGCCGATGCCGGTCTGAAAGCCGACGATCTTGATGCGATCATTCTGGCGACATCGACCGCCGACCTGACATTTCCATCGGCCGCGACGATGGTGCAGGCGGCACTTGGAATGAAAAACGGCTTTGCTTTCGATGTGCAGGCGGTCTGTGCCGGGTTCGTCTATGCGATGGCCAATGCCAATGCGCTGATCGTTTCGGGTCAGGCGACCCGTGTTCTGGTGATTGGCGCGGAAACCTTCAGCCGCATTCTCGATTTCACCGACCGCGCGACCTGCGTCCTTTTCGGCGACGGTGCCGGGGCCGTCATTCTGGAAGCGGCCGAGGGCAAGGGCACCTCTGATGATCGCGGCATACTTGCCACCGACCTGCATTCCGACGGCAGCCACCGCGACCTGCTTTATGTCGATGGTGGGGTTTCGACCACCGGTACCTCTGGCGTCGTCAAGATGCAGGGGCCAGAGCTTTTCAAGCATGCCGTGGTGAAACTCGCCGAAACCGCTTTGACATCGCTGGAAAAGGCCGGGCTGGCCGAGGATCAGCTGGACTGGATCGTGCCGCATCAGGCCAATATCCGGATCATCGCGGGCACCGCCAGAAAGCTCGGTCTGTCGATGGATCAGGTCGTTCTGACGCTTCAGGAACATGGCAATACCTCTGCCGCATCGATTCCCCTGGCGCTCTCGACAGCCAAGGCGCAAGGCAAGTTCAAGCCCGGTCAGGTGCTGTTGATGGAGGCGATCGGCGGCGGATTGGCCTGGGGATCGGTCGTTTTGCGCTGGTAATCGCTTCAATCGGCCTGTGAGCGACGTATTACAAGCTCTTGATATTGACTCGGAAATTGCGCGCGCCCTATGGTTTTTCGAACAGTAAGCAGGGGGACAGCATGAGCGACAATACATTGACACGGATGGATCTGTCAGAGGCGGTGTTCCGCGAAGTCGGGCTTAGTCGCAATGAATCCTCGCAGCTTGTTGAAAGCGTGCTGGCCCATGTCTCGGACGCCTTGGCCTCTGGCGAGACCGTCAAGATCTCTTCTTTCGGCACTTTCAGCGTGCGCGACAAGGCCGCCCGCGTCGGGCGCAATCCCAAAACCGGCGAAGAGGTTCCGATCCTGCCGCGCCGGGTGCTGACGTTCCGGCCCTCGCACCTGATGAAAGACCGCGTTGCCGCCGGCAACAAGCGCTAGGATCCCGCCAATATGAACAAGTCACCGGATGCCTTCCGCACCATCAGCGAGGTGGCCGATTGGCTTGAGACGCCGACCCATGTGCTGCGGTTCTGGGAGAGCCGTTTTACCCAGGTCAAGCCGGTGAAACGTGCCGGCGGGCGGCGCTATTACCGGCCCACGGACATGGAATTGCTGGGTGGCATCAAGAAGCTGCTGCATGAAGACGGGATGACGATCCGCGGCGTTCAGAAGCTGTTGCGGGAGGAAGGCATCAAGCACGTCGCTGCCTTGTCGCCGCCGATCAACGGCCCGGTCGCCGAGGCCGAGGATGACACCGTCTACGACACCACCGCGCTGTCCGACGAGTTCAGCATCCGGTAAATCCGCACCGATGATCGCTGACGCACCGCAGGAAGACGTGGACAACGTCGTGCCGCTGTCGCGGACACTGGCCGAGACGGAGGCCGGTCGCAAACCGCAGGCACCTATCGAAGAGCCCGACGTCGCGGCCTCGGACAGCGACCAGCGGGATTTGCTCGACGACCTGCCGGACGGCGCCTCCGAGATCGCCAAAGAGGCCAGCAAGCCCGTCGCCAAACCCGCGGCCACGCCAGAAACACCTCCGGCCACCGGACCTGCGGCCACGGTGGATACACCCCCGACCTTTGCGACGTCGCGGACTGAACCGGATCCAAAGCCGGAACCGGCGCCTGAAGCAACAGCAGAGCCAGAACCGGAACGCGAGCCGCAGGAAACAGCCGCGAAACCGCCCGCGCCGCGCCCTGCCACCGTCGATGTGCCCGCCGATCCCGAGGATAACGATCGTAGCTTCGCCGCCACGCCCGGTTTTCTCTCGACTTTGCGCCACGCCGCCAATCGCCCGCCCCCGGCAGAGCTTCAGCCGCTTTATGACCGGCTTGCCAAGCTGCGCGACCGGATGCAATCCGACAAGCGGAGCTAGGCGCTGATCCTGCCCGATGACCCGACAGTTCCGGCTTGCCCCCGCGCACAAAAACAGTATGTAGGGTTGCGTGTCGGGCTATGGCGCAGTCTGGTAGCGCGTCCGTCTGGGGGACGGAAGGTCGCAGGTTCAAGTCCTGCTAGCCCGACCAAGAATCAAAACGCCCCCGCCTTAACCGGCGGCGGGCGTTTTTCATTAGGGGAGTGTTGATGACTGCAGCCGGAGTTCTGCCCGACAGCGGCATTCGCGCGATGATCGAGGCAGGCCAGATCGCCGCCGATCAGCCGGTCACTGCCGGACAGATCCAGCCAGCCTCGCTTGACCTGCGCCTTGGCACGACCGCCTACCGGGTGCGCGCGTCGTTCCTGGCCGGCAAGGGCCGAATGGTCGCCGACCGGCTTGCCGAATTCACCATGCACCAGATTGATCTGACCAACGGCGCGGTGCTGGAAAAGGGTTGCGTCTATGTCGTGCCGCTGATGGAGCGTCTGTCGCTGCCCAAGGGGACCAGTGCCGCGGCTTCCGCCAAGTCCTCGATCGGGCGGCTCGACCTTCTGACCCGTACCATCACCGATAATGGCACCGAGTTTGACCGCGTGGCGGACGGCTTTCAGGGCCAGCTTTACGTCGAGATCTGCCCGCGGTCGTTCTCGGTCCTCGTCGCGCCCGGTCAGATGCTGAACCAGATCATCTTCCGGCGTGGCAACACCGTGATCCCCGACGACGAATTGCGCGCGATCCATGCGAAAACCTCGATTGTCTCGGGCGAGGCGGTGATCTCGGACGGGTTGCGGTTTTCCGTCGATCTGAAACCCGCCAACGGCGATCTGGTCGGATACCGCGCGAAACCGCACAGCGGCGTCATCGACTTGGCCAAGATCGGCCACTACGACCCGATGGAATACTGGGAACCGATCCACACTAGCGCGGGCCGGATCATTCTTGACCCCGGCGCGTTCTATATCCTTGTCAGCCGCGAGGCGATCAGCATTCCGCCCGATTGCGCCGCAGAAATGGCCCCCTATCTGGCGATGGTCGGCGAGTTTCGGGTGCATTACGCCGGTTTCTTCGATCCCGGCTTTGGCCATGACGCGGCAGGCGGCACCGGATCGCGCGGCGTGCTGGAGGTGCGCTGCCACGAGGCGCCGTTTGTGCTGGAGCACGGCCAGACCGTTGGTCGGCTGGTGTATGAGCGGATGACCGCGATTCCCGACATGCTTTATGGTGCGGATCTGAAGTCTAACTATCAGGGTCAGGGGTTGAAGCTGTCGAAGCACTTCCGGGCGGAGTGATGTGCCAGGCAGGTCAATCCGACCCGTTTCTCGCGTGGGTTGCTATTCCAAATCGCCGGGCCGTGGCCATCGGGACGAAGCCAAAAATGGCCACTGGCCCGAGACTGACAGGCGGCAGGAAATCCCGAATAATCCGATGATCCGTGAAACCACCGCAGAAGATATTCCGCGGGTTTTGGCACTCTATCCACTGGCATTTCCGGACGAGGAACTGCGACCCATCGTATCGGCGCTGCTCGAAGGCACTTCGGAGCTTTTGTCTCTGGCGGAGTGTGTCGGCGAAGAACTCATTGCGCACGTCCTTTTCACCCTTTGCGGAACTGAAGAACGAGATCGAACTGGTGCGCTGTTAGCCCCACTTGGTGTGTTACCACGGCTTCAGCGGCAGGGATTGGGCACCGCGCTGGTTCGCGCGGGGCTGGAGCGGCTGAAGAAGATGGGGACGAGGCAGGTCTTCGTTCTCGGCGACCCGGCCTATTACCAGCGTTTCGGATTTGCGCCCGAACGCAGAGTATTGCCCCCTTACCCTATTCCTGAAGAATGGGCGAATGCCTGGCAATCCATGGCCCTAGGGACAAGCGCGCCGCTCCCCGCAGGGCGACTGTTGCTGCCGAGTCCGTGGATGGATCCGGCCCTGTGGGGGCCGTGATCAGACGCCGAACATCGTCCTGGGAGTCCGAATTAAGAATTTCGTAGCGAAGTTCCTTGGGAGGCTAGCCCTGGAACAGAGGGGAAGCTTCATACCGTTGCAGAGTTGACAAAGATCATCATCGGAATTGTGTCCCGCGCATCAGGTGGCCTCAGTCACGCGGCCGCAACCGCTCGCCCCAAGCCACCATCAGGATCGCGATCAGCGCGCCGCTGGCGTTGAAGACCAAATCAAGTGCGGTGTTGTAATAGCCGCCGACATTGGTGTCGGGCACCAGCAGGACGGCGGTGAATTCGATCATCTCGTTCAGCGCCCCCAACCCCATCGCGGCGAAGACCGGATAGGTATAGGCTGTCATCGTGTGCCTCGTGGCCGGGAAATGCCGGACGAGAAGGTGCCAGAGCAACCACGCCGTAACGCCAAAGCCGTAGGCATGGACCAGTTGATCGTATTTCAGGATGAAGACATTCTCGGTCTCGACCAGCGGGATCAGGCGCAGGTTATAGAGCACCGACCCGTTCACCGGCACGCCGCCGCCCGCCATATGCGCCAGGCCCCAGATCGTCAGCGCCCAGAGCATCGCCGTGGGATAATCGGCCTTGCGCAAAGACAGCCCCACAAGCCCGATCAGCACCGCCATCGTGACGATATAGACGATGAACTCGTAATTGCCGATCGACAGGAACCAGATGGTGAACGCGGTCACATAGGCAAGTGTGAACGCGGCGACCGTCCATTCGCCTTTTGTAGGTGCCATGCTCTTGTGCCCCCGCCTGCCTCTAATTCTCTGGCGATCTGACACGATGGCGGCCCGTGACGCAAGGAGAGCAATTCCGGCCCGCCGGTGTGTGCCAGAACGAGCGGTTTGAGATATCCGCTTGCCATGCCATGCTGTCAGCTGTCTTGGGGCATGAGGGAGGGGTGGAATGCTGCATCACGTCGTAATTGGCAGCGGCAGACCGGTGTTGCTGGTTCACGGTGCGGCGCTGGATCACCGGCACATGGTCGAGACCTTTGAGCCTATCTTCGAGGAAGTCGAGGGTTGGCAAAGGATCTATATCGACATGCCCGGCCACGGCAAAAGCGCCGGCCGCGAGACGATCAACAACCAGCTCGATCTTCTGAACGCTGTCATGGACTTCGCCACCACCACCTTTCCCGGCCATTCCTTCGCGCTGATCGGGGAATCGCGGGGCAGCTACATCGCGCGGGGCTTTGCCTATCTGCGCCCCGATCTGGTTGATGGTCTGCTGCTGGTCACCCCCGGCGGCAGCCCCACCGCGCCGCCCGGCCGGATCCCAAAGCACCAGACGCTGCTGCCCGATCCGGCGCTTCTGTCAGAGTTTGACGAGAGCGAACGGGACGGCCCCGAGATTCTGGTCGTGCATAGGCGCGATATCTTTGAAAAGCGCGGGCGAGCCATCCTGCCGGCAATACCGCTGCACGATCCGGAACAGGCGGCGCGGGTGTGGAAGGCCTTCGACTTTCCCTTCGATCTGCTGGCGGATGATGCGGTTTTCGACAAGCCGACCCTGATCGTCTCGGGCCGACAGGATTCGTGGTCAGGCTATGCCGATGCGGTGGATTGCCTGCCGGTCTATCCCCGCGCAACCTTCGCGCTGCTCGACACGGCCGGTCACGCGCTGGTCTGGGAGCGGCCAGAGCTTTTCAGATCACTGGTAAGAGACTGGATCGACAGGATGGCCGGGTTCACCGTTTAGCACGAAGGTGAATTCTCACCGCACCGGTCTTAGCCAGTCGAAGGCGATGTGGAATACATAGGCGGTGTAAAAGACCGTCAGCGCGAAGTCGATCATCAGCGCCTCGATCACGCCATGCCCGCCGACGAGGACGATCACCGGGAACGATGCGCCGATCGCCGTAATCTCGTGCGACAGCGCATGCACCATCCGCAGGCGATGCGGCCGGTCGCTTGCCACCCGCCCCGAAAGCCGCAGGTCCAGCCAGTCGAAGGCGGTATTATGCAGCGGCGACCAGATCATCACGGCCAGCGCGACCAGCGCAATCAACAATATCGATTCTGTCGCGGTGCCCGCGAAGATCAGGTTGTAAACAGGAGAGACCAGAAGCAAGCCGCCCAGTTCAAAGGCACAGGTCTGCACCAGCCGCTCTTTGGCGGTTCTAAGTGTCATTGTGAAAAATTTCCGGGGCCGCCCCGGCTGCATGGGAACGCGGTCTGATTGGCCGCATCACAGGATTTTACGCCTGTTCGCCCCGATCAGAAATTCCGGATTTCCTTACCTGCGGCCCAGTCGGCAGCGATCAGACCTGCCAGATCAAAAACCGCCCGGGCATCGCCGGAGCGGCCTGCACGAGCGAGATACGCGGCGAGGCTGTGAAAGCCCGGAAGGCATCGGCTGGTGGACGCGAAGGTCTCGGACAAGGCGACGTAGATATGCAGGCCCGCGACGGTTCCGGTCACGATCATTGCCAGGAAGACATCGCCTTCGTTCGCCTAGAACTTGCCCATTCGCCGCGCCAGCCGTGCGCCCTTGCGGGCCTTGTCGGCCATGTCCCTGGCCGATTTCGCCTGCGCGCGCTCCTCGGGCGTCATCGTCCTGGCGTCCTTGCCGCGTCGGGCCGCATGGTTGATGCCCATATTCACACCGCGCCGCATAACCATGCGGATCACCATATTGATCAACTGGTTCGCATTCATCGCTCAACCCTCCTCGGGGGTTTCATCCTCGAACATGTCGCTCTGGTCGAGCGCGTCCACATCCTCGTCATCCTCGGCGTCTGACCCCGGCACCGGCCGGTTGTCCAGCAGCCCGGCGGCGCGCAACTCCTTCAGTCCCGGCAGATCGCGCGCACTTTCCAGACCGAAATGATCGAGGAAATCCTGCGTCACCACGAAGGTCACCGGCCGCCCCGGCGTCATCCGGCGTCGTCCGAAGCGGATCCATTCCAGCTCGATCAGTTGATCGACCGTGCCCCGGCTGACCGCAACGCCGCGGATCTCCTCGATCTCGGCGCGGGTCACCGGCTGGTGATAGGCGACGATCGCCAGCGTCTCGATCGCGGCGCGGCTCAGCTTGCGGGTCTCGACGGTTTCCTTTTGCATCAGGAACCCCAGATCGGGTGCTGTGCGGATCGCCCAGGCCTCGCCGACCTTGACCACCCGCACGCCGCGCCCCTCGTAACGCTTGCGCAGAGCCGCCAACGCCTCGGCCGCATCCGCGCCATGCGGCATCCGCGCGTTCAGGTCCGCCACCGTCACCGGCTCGGCGGTGGCGAACAGAATCGCCTCGACCATCCGCTCCTGCTCGGCCATCGGCGGTGCCTGAAACAGGCTTTCTTCGTTGTCGTCAGCCATCGGTCTTCTTCCGTATCTGTATGGGCGAAAACATCTCGCCCTGCCGTATCTCGATCCGCCCCGCCTTGGCCAGTTCCAGACGTGGCCGCAAAGGTCGCCGCCGTGGCCGAGCGGCGGCGTGCCGGATCAGGCCCCAGCCTTCGGGCAGGAAGGACGACAGGTCGGCCCAGTCCCCCATGAAGCCGATCAGCCCGCGCATCCGCTCCAGCGCCTGTTCCATCGTCAGCACATGATCGCGGTCCATCGAATAGGGGCGGAAGTCGTCCTTGGTGCGGATCCGCGCATAGCCCTGCATCAGGTCCAGCAGCGTCGCCGTATAGGTGACCTTGCGCACCCGTTCGACATCTTCGGGCATGCCGCGCACAAAGAAATCGCGGCCCATCTGGTCGCGCGCCATCAGCTTGGCCGCACTTTCGCGCATCGCCTGCAAACGTTCGAGCTGGAACGCGAGATGCGCCGCCAGTTCCTCGCCCGACGGGCCGTCGTCGTGCGGGTCCGGCGGCAGCAGCAGCCGCGACTTCAGGAAGGCGAGCCAGGCCGCCATCACCAGATAGTCGGCGGCCAGTTCGATGCCGCAGCTCGCGCGCCTCTTCGACGAATTCCAGGTACTGCTCGGCCAGTTGCAGGACCGAGATCTTGCGCAGATCGACCTTCTGCGTGCGCGACAAGGTCAGCAGCAGGTCGAGCGGCCCCTCGAAGCCGTCGACATCGACGATCAGCGCCTCGGCGGCGAGCCGTTCTTCGACGCGGCAGCTTGTATTCCTCGAACTCGTCAGACATGCGCCTTGCCTTCGCATCAGCGCCTCAAGCTCGGCCTCGCAGCGCGATGTCAATGGGCTTCGCGCCGGTCGCGCGCCGCCAAGCGCTGCTTCCGCCCGCGCCTGCGACGCCGCATTCATCGGCCCGGCGGCACCCGCCACCGCCCGCATCTCGCTCATCTTGCCGTTGCAATGCAGCACCACGTCGCACCCGGCCGCCCGCGCCGCCCGCGCTCGGCTGGCGACATCGCCCTGAAGCGCCTGCATCGAGATGTCGTCCGTCATCAGCAGGCCCACCAAAGCCGATCTCGTCGCGGATCAGCCGGACCATCACAGGCGAGATCGTTGCGGGCGCAGTCGTCGATCGCTTCAAACACGATATGGGCGGTCATCGCCATCGGCAGATCGGCGAGCGCCCTGAACGGCGCGAAATCCTCGGCCTCCAGTACGGCGCGGGCGGGCAACGGTGTGCGGCAGGTCGAGATGGCTGTCGACCAACGCCCGGCCATGGCCGGGCATGTGCTTCATGACCGGCGCACGCCGCCCGCCATCAGCCCCTCGGCCACAGCGCGGGCCAGCGTCGGCCACCCGACTCGCGTTCGCCGGCATAACAGCGATTGCGCAGCACGGCATGGGTCTCGGGCCCGGCGATATCGGCGCAGCGGCGCGCAATTGACGTCAATGCCGACGCGCCCGCAGTTCGTCGGCGATCATCCGGTAGCGCAGCCACATCGCCCGTTCGGCGCGCGTCACCGGCCAGGGCGCACCTGCTCCAATGGCGGCAGCCATTCGCGCCAATGGGGTCTGCGCAGCCGCGCAACCCGGCCGCCTTCCTGATCGATCAGAATCGGGCGCCGCCCGGCCCACCGCGTCGCGCAAGCCGCCGGTCAGCCGGCGCAACTGGTCGGGAGTGTCGACATTGCGGGCGAAGAGGATGAAGCCCCACGGATCCGCCTCGCGAAGAAACCGCGCTCCGCGTCGCTGACGGCCGGCACCCTCGCATCCGAAGATCGTAGCCGCCCGTGCCCCATTCAGCGCGTGATCACCGGAATGCAGGAGCCCCTGTCGGCAGGATCAGCCGAGCAGAACCGCGCGCGCATCGTTGAGATCGTCGAAGCCATCGCGCGCAGCCGGTAGAAGGTCTTGCCGCCCGATTTCGCCTCTCGATGACCCGGCCCTTGCCGTCCATCACATCTCCGAACTGCTCGGCTAGCGCTGTCCATTCCGCCTCGGCCTCCGCGATGCTGTCGATAGGCGCCGAGCTGGGCCAGCCGGTGCCGACCGGTATCGCGGCTGGATCGATCACCTGGACCGAGCCTAACCGCCCTCTGCCGATACTGGCGACCGCGGGCGTCGCCGGCACGAAATCGCGCGGGCTTCGGTCCGGACGCGGCGATCTCGCAACGCCTGCCACGCTGGCCGGAATCGCGACCGTCGCGCGCGACGCGTCTCGGCCGCTTCGCTGACATCGTCGGAATCGACCGACGCGGTCACCAGTGTCTCGGGCTCCTGCGCCATGGGTTCGCCAGCCTCGGCGGTCAGCCAAGCGCCTCGGCGATCGCCGCGATCGATCGCGGCTCGATCGCCGCGACCGCCTCGGCCTCGGGCGGCGGCCACTTCGCGCGGCCGGCGACCTCCAGCTCGGCGCCAGTGCGCCCGCGCGTCTGATCCTCGTCGGCCAGCTCAACTGGGCGCGGCGCCAGCATCAACCGGTCGGGCGGCGGCGCCGCCTCGCCCTCAGCGGCGATGTCGTTGACCGCCAGCCCCTGGTGCGTCGGCCGACTCGCCGCCCGGATCTTCCGGCTGCGACCCGCATCGGCCCTTCCAGCGCCGCACCACCGGAACACCGGTCACGTCGCGCACCGACAAGCTTGTAGCCCCAGACGCCAGCCCGGCGATCAGTGCGAGCGACATCAGCGCCGCCGACGCAGTTGACCAGCTGCCCCACATACGCGCCGCGCGGGACATGGTATCTCGCGCCATCGGCCTCGCCATAGCTCGGAATCCGTCATACCGACCTCCGCCATGCCTGCCTCGCGCCGGGACCGTCCGTTCGCGGGATTGTCTTGCCTGCACAGACCCCTTTTCGGGCCGGGCGCTCTTTTCGTCAGCGCATTTCCTCGACCGGGGTCACCCCCAGAATACCAAGACCTGCGGAAATCACAACGGCCACGGCCCGCGCAGCGCGATTTTCGCCGCGGATGCGGCCGGCGTCGCCCTCCTGCAGGAAGCGCAAGCTCGGGCAGTTTCGTTGCCCCGGTTCCAGAGCGCATGGAAGTCCGAGGCGAGCTCGTAGAGGTAGAACGCCACCCGGTGCGGCTCGTGGCTGCGCGCCGCGATCTCGACCAGGCGCGGCCATTCGGCGAGCTTCCTGCGCGACTGTCAGCTCGGCCTCATGCCGTGCCCAGATCGCGCCTCGGTCGGCCAGCGTCGACGACCGCCGGCTTCGGCCGCCTTGCGCAGCACCGAGTTGATCCGGGCATGGGCGTATTGCACATAGAACACCGGGTTGTCCTTGGACTGCTCCAGCACCTTGTCGAAGTCGAAATCCAGCGGCGCGTCGTTCTTGCGGGTCAGCATGATGAACCGGGTCACATCCGGCGCCGACCTGGTCGACCACGTCGCGCAGGGTGACGAAATTGCCGGCCCGCTTCGACATCTTGAACGGCTCGCCGTTCTTCCAGAGCTTGACCAGTTGGGTCAGCTTGACATCGAGCGGCACGCGGCCGTCCGACAGCGCCGAAACCGCCGCCTTCATCCGCTTGACATAGCCGCCGTGATCGGCGCCGAACACGTCGATCAGCTGGTCGAAGCCGCGCGTCAACCTTGTCGTAGTGATAGGCGATGTCGGGGGCGAAATAGGTCCAGGTGCCGTCCGATTTCATGATCGGGCGGTCGACGTCGTCGCCATGTGCGGTCGAGCGGAACAGGGTCTGCTCGCGCGGTTCCCAATCCTCGGGCATCTTGCCCTTGGGCGGCTCCAGCATGCCGCGATAGATCAGCCCCTTGCCGCGCAGGGTCATCGATCGCCGCCTCGATCAGGCCGGTGCCGTAGAGCGACTTCTCGCTGAAGAAACGTCCATCTCGACGCCGAGCGCGGCCAGATCGCCGCGGATCATCTCCATCATCGCTTCGGTGGCGAACTCGCGGACCTCGTCCAGCCAGTCCGCTTCGGCCTTGTCGATCAGGCTGTCGCCGTACTTCGCCTTCAGCGCCTCGCCGACCGCGACCAGGTAGTCGCCCGGGATAGAGCCCCTCGGCGATCTCGGGCGCATGGCCGCATGGCCTCGCGGTAGCGCTCATAGGCCGACCGCGCCAGCACATCGACCTGCGCGCCGCCGTCGTTGATGTAATATTCGCGGGTCACCTCGTAGCCCGCATAGTCCAGCAGGCTCGCCAGCGCGTCGCCGAAGACCGCGCCGCGGGCATGGCCGACATGCATCGGGCCGGTCGGGTTGGCGGAGACGATACTCGACATTGACCTTGGCGCCCGCGCCCATCGCCGAGCGGCCGAACTCGGTGCCCTCGGTCAGCACCGCGCGCACGACGTCCTGCCAGACCTCGCCGGCGCAAGCCGCAGGTTGATGAAACCGGGCCCGGCGACCTCGGCCGCAGTCGATGCGCGGGTCGGCCAGCAGCCGCGCCGCCAGCGCCTCGGCGATCTCGCGCGGCGTCTGGCCGGCGGGCTTGGCCAGCACCATCGCGGCGTTGGTCGCCATGTCGCCGTGCAGCGCATCGCGCGGCGGCTCGACCGCGACGGCGGCGGTGTCGAGGCCCTGCGGGCAGCGTCGCCCTCCGCCTCATGGCGGCGAGCGCGCTCGATGACGAGGGCGCGGATATCGGTAAACAGGTTCATCGCGGAGCTTCCTTCGAGACGTCGGCGCCGGTGTTACCACGCCGGACGGGAGGTCAACGCAGCCCGATCAATGCCGCCTCACGGCCGGTCTCGGCCGACGTCGGCGCGCGTCGCGAATCTCCGGGCGGCAGGACGCCGAGACGCCAGCCGGCCGTTCCGGGCCCGGCGGCGCGTCGGGATGATCCGCGTCCTTCGGCAGTCTTGGACACCTCGGCGTCCAGATCCAGTCGCACCTCGCCGTTCCGCAAAGCCGCGCGATCAGGACCGCGTCGGGACGTTTCCTGCGCCAGTCCTCGAGCGTGAATTCCTCGGTGATCCGGGTCACGCCGGAACTACCAGCCCTCGGACACATCGCGTTCGAGGTCGTCGTAGGTGTCGCCGGCGCCGATCCGCCGCCCGCCCAGCGTCGCGGGCAGCGCGTGGCGTGCGCCTGCCGTCCTTGGCGCGGCCGATCTGGAAGACGTTCTCGCGGCCGAATTCCGGCGCGAGGTCGGTGGCGACCAGCGTGTTGTAGGCGTCGTTGTCGGTGGCCGCGACGGCGATGCCGTAGCTGACGACAAGCTCGACGCCGTGTTCGGCGGCTTCCGACAGGATATCGCCGAAGAAGGTCTCGACCCCCGCCTCGCGGGCGCTGCGCAGGTGGCCGTGATTGGGATCGGTCACCAGAACCGGCACCTCGGCCTTTTTCAGCGCCTCGGCAAGCCCGCGGTCCAGCGCGACCCGCCGACGAGAGCACGCCGGGCGTCATCGCCGCCCGCAAGCCCGAGCGCAGCGCGCGACGGGCACCAGCGTGAAGCCGTGCAGCACCACGGTGGCGGCGACCAGCGCGAAGGCCAGCGGTCCGATCAGCGCGCCGTCCGCGACCCCGAGCGCGGCCAGCCGGTCGCCGAACAGCCCGGCCACCGCGACGAGCACGACGCCGCGCGGGCCGGTGAAGGCGACGAGCAGGCGCTCGCGCGCCGGCAGCGTCGGTGCCGACGCCAGCGACAGGCCAGACCGTGAGCGGCCGCGCCACCAGCACCACCGCCAGCACGAAGGTCACCGCGCGCCAGTCAGCTGCCGCCAGCGCCTCGAGAATCGAGCGAAGCGGCCAGCAGCACGAAGACGCCCGAGACCAGCAGGACCGTGGCGTGTTCCTTGAACCGGCGCAGCTCCTCGTAGGACGGCAGGTCGGCATTGGCGATGACGATGCCCATGATGGTGACCGCCAGCAGGCCGCTTTCGTGCAGCACCAGGTCGGACAGCGCGAAGACCGCGAGCAGGACCGCGAAGAGCACCGGCACCTTCATGTATTCGGGCACCTGGCCTCGGCGGAAGGCCGCGCCATGACCGAGCCGCCGCGGCGGCGCCGACCAGCACGTCGCCACGGCGATGCCGGTCACGAAGTCGCAGGCTGCCTCGCCCACGGTGTCCGCGGTGCGCAGCACGAGCACCACCTCGAAGGCCAGCACCGCCGCGAGCGCGCCGATCGGGTCGTTGACGATCGCCTCCCATTGCAGCAGCGCCGCGGGCCGGCGCGCCAGCCGCGCCTGCCGCAGCAGCGGTGCGATCACCGTCGGGCCGGTCACGATCATGATGCCGCCGAAGACCGCCGAGGCTTCCCAGCTCGAGCCCGGCGCCATAGTGCAGCGCCAGCGTCGACGAGCAGCCAGCCAAGCGGCGCGCCGATCACGACCAGCCGCCTCACGCCCTCGGCGGCGTCGCGCAAGGAGCGGAAGTTGAGCGTCAGCCCGCCCTCGAACAGGATGATCGCCACGGCGATCGCGATCATCGGCCCGATCAGGGGGCCGATGTCGCGCGCCGGGTCGAGAACGCCGGTAACCGGGCCGACGATCAGTCCCGCCGACCAGCATCAGCACGATCGCCGGCATGCCGCAGGCGCCAGGCCAGCCACTGCGAACCGACGCCGATCGCGCCGACCAGCGCAAACGCCATCACCGGCTCAATCCCGCTCGTTTCCGCCACTGCCATGTGCTTGCTGCCCCTCATGCTGTCCGCGAGGCTCTCTTAAGCATTGAATGCGGATCGGGCAACAGATTGTCTGAAAGCTTTACGAACCGGCCGGAAGTGGACCTGTACGGGCGCAACGTGCTAGATTATGTCCGAAGGATTATGGCAGAGCGCCGGTCGGCGAACCGACCGGGCCAAGGCCTTGATCCGGCTGATCTTCGCAGGCGCTGGCCCCATGGTTCGTTCGATACATCATCTGCGCGGCTTTGCTGCGATCGCGATCGTAGCGTTTCATGCAGGCATCCCGATCGGGGGACCACAACTTTATTCGGCTGTTGCGCTGTTCTTCGTCATCTCGGGCTTTGTGATCTACCGCGCCACAATGGCCCGCGCCTTTGACCCGCGCAGTTATGCCTGGCGGCGGTTCGTGCGCGTCATGCCGCTCTGGTGGATCGCGTTGGCCTGGTTCGTCGGGTTCAACCTGATCGCAGATATCGGCAACCGACCCGACGTTGGCCATATGCTGGCATCGCTGGTACTTTTCCCGACAGAGGGTGCCAACGGCATGCTCCGGCCGGCCCTCAACGTCGGTTGGACGCTTGTCTACGAGGTGTTTTTCTATGCCCTCTTCGGGGCCTCGGTCTGGCTTGGCCGGTGGTGGCTGTCGTCTGCGGTGATCCTGGGTCTGGTGGCCTGTGGCTGGGTTCTTGAACCGGCGGGCTTCTATGCCCGGGTCTATACATCACAGATCATGCTCTGTTTCGTCGCAGGCACGCTGATCGCGCATATCTGGTCGCGCGGACAGATGCTGTCGCCCTGGCTGCTGCCTGCAGGCCTTCTGATGTTGTTGCTGGATGAGCCGCTGGCGCGCGTCATGGCAGGTGCATTCATCGTCGCCGGGGCCGTGGCATCCGACGCCGGCTGGTTCAGATCGAAGGTCTGCGACTTTCTTGGCGATGCAAGTTACGCGATCTACCTGTTTCACTTTTCAATCACATTCTTCGCCGAACGCCTGACAACACCCCCACATTGGACAGTGGTCTTCGCTTCCGCGCTGGCCTTTGGCTGTCTTGCCCATGTCCTCGTCGAGAAACCGCTGCTCGGTGCGCTGCGGCGACAGCACTCCCCGCAACAGCGGGTGAAGCTAGTCTCTGGGGGATTTAGCTGACGATCTGAGCCCGTCGCCCTTCGTGGCGGGGCCGACAGTCGCAACCGCCCCTCAAGCCGTGCCCGGATGCCGACCCGCCTTGTTCCATGTCAAATCGCGGCACCGCCGGATGGCATAGACAGATGCCACGCTGTCTGGCAGGGGTCCGTTGCAATGGCCATATCGCGGCGAGGTCTGATCATCGGGGCCGCAATCGGCGGGGCTGCCCTTTATGGTGCCGGCTATTGTGCGGGTTCTTATCATGAAACCAGCACCTTGGCCTTTCGGCGCGTGGCCGGACGCAGCCACGTTCTGCAAACCAGTTTTGGGGATCTTGAATATGCTGTCGTTGGGCGGGGGCCGCCGTTCCTGATGCTGCACGGGACCGGTGGCGGCTTTGATCAGGGGCTGCGTTTTGCAAACGGCCTGATCGGGCGCGGGCTTCAGGTCATCGCCCCGTCGCGGTTTGGCTATCTGCGCAGCGCCTTCCCCGCCGATCCCTCTCCGGCAAACCAGGCGGACGCCCTGGTCGACCTGCTCGACCATCTTGGGATTGAGAATATCCCGGTGGCCGGAGGATCGGCGGGCGCGCTTCCGGCCGCCTTTTTCGCGCAGCGCCACCCCGATCGGTGCTCGGCGCTGATCCTGCTGGTGCCTGCTGCAAACCTCAGCAACCGTGATCCGGTCGAGTTCACGCGCCTACAGCAATTCCTGGTCGAAAAACTGCTGACCTCGGATCTTTGGTTCTGGTCGATGCTCAAGCTGGCCCCACGGCAGTTGATCGGAACCTTGCTGGCAACGGATCCGGCCCTGCTCAACTCGGTCTCTGGGCAAGAACGGGGTCGCGCAGGGGCGATCCTGAACGACCTAATGCCCATCAGCTTGCGGGTCCACGGTATGAAGAATGACGGTCACTATTCCGGCCATCCGACGGATATCGACTTTGCCGCGATCAAGGCTCCAATGCTGATCATCTCGGCGCAAGATGATCGGTTCGGCACCGCCGAAACGGCCCGGTTGATCGCCGCGCGCGCAGCAGACGCAACGCTGGTGATCTACCCGACCGGCGGCCATATCTGGCTTGGGCATGACGACGACCTGTCAGACGAAATCATCCGATTCATCGCGCTGCCAGAGCGTCAGCCATCGCGCTAAGGTCGCAGCCCGGAACATCAGCAACCGGGGGAGTAGTTTTGCGCCCGAATTGGAAGGGCGGGACGTCGCATCGTCGCTCGACACGACCCGCCTCGACATAGGGTCGAACAAAGCCGAGAGTGCTTTTTTGTCAACTCAAGATCAGCGGTTTTCGCTGCCGCTAAAGGACGCGGCATCCAGAATGGGCGCCCAGTATCCTGCATCAAAGGACAGGTGCGCGCTTCTGTCCAGGATGTCCGTACCGGTCGCTTCTGCATCCTGTCTCAGTTGATCCGCCTCTGCCTGCTTCATGCCGGTAACGAAAATCGGGCCGTCAATCTGCGCGCAGGGCATTCCGGGGCGAACAGCCAGTGACACGTCATAAGGCGCAACCAGAATGGTGCCGGGTCGGGCCGTTTCGATGATGCGGAGCTCCATTTCCGCCAGAAGGGCATCGGTTCTGAGCGGACGGTAAAAGTAGATCACATCGTAATCCGAATAGGCCCCGAAAGTCATGGCATCGGCCTGGATGATCGTGCTGCTGGATGCGCCGATCTTGTGCAGCGTCCGGCGCGCGGCGTCGGCATAGCCCGGATCAAATTCAAGCCCGTCCGACTGAGCGAAAAACCGCGTTGCCGCGAAGACCTTGGTTCCGCCACCGCAACCGACATCCAGAAATCGCAACGCGCGGCGTGGGTCTTGCGCAAGACCAACCCGGTAAGACGCTGACATCAACCGATCGAAGGGCTGTATCGGCAAGGCGATGTCGGCAAAGCAGCCGTGATCGAGCGCCTGCTGATCCTGGGAAACCGAATTGGCCAGACGGTGAAAGGCTTCGTAGATCTGGGTCAGCAGCGCATCTTTTCGGGTCGGAAGCGGCCTGCCCAGCAAAGGTGTCCGCTCGGGATTCAGATGCCGCTGGACAAGGCGCTCTATCTCGTCCCATTGGCGCAATCGCCGCTGAAAGGTACGGGCTCGGTCATAGCTCTTGCGCCGCGTCCGGTACTCTGCGGCCGCCATCCGGCCACGCACCGGCTTTTCGATCTTTCTGAGGGAGCCACCGATGACCCGCATCCCCGACCACATGCGGGCAACATCTTTCCACAGATGGGCGAGCCGACGCGAGTCGCGTGATGACGCCGGTCTTAGCAGCACATCTGCGATTTCCTCGGTCAGGAGAGTCGATCTCGAGCTCTTTTTCGTCAGCCTGATCAAGCACCTGCGTCCTTGTCTTCATGTATTCGCCCCCAAGCGCTGCCGAGGGCTGAAGGATGAAGCCCTGAGTGCAAAATAGCAAATGCCTTGCCCAGAGACGCCATGAGGTTGACCGAGCCGAAGCGGGCGGCCGCCGGATCGTCCAGTCGGCTATATGGATGATTGCATCGCGAAATCAGGGTCGGCCTCACCCGGCCAACCAGTCCTCGACACTGGCCATCACAGGCCGGAAATAGGCAATCACCCTGCCCTCGTGTCCGGCCCTTGCGCCATCGGCCCAAGGGCTGACGCCGTGCAGGGCATGGCGGTGGATCACGTAAGCCTCGCCGGGGCGGGAGTGAACGGTCACACGGGGGCAGCGCTCGAAACAGCTGCGGCGGGCGGCTTGGTAGGCTTCGGTCAGGTCGACTCCGAGCCATTGGGTCGGTGGCACGCCGCCGAGCGCGTCCAGAAGCGCGGCGCGGATGATCGTCTGGCTGCCCTCCCAGATCACCAGCGGACTGGCGCGCTCGTCGCAGTCGCTTAAGGGGATGCCAAGCACGAAGCCATGCGGTTCACGCAAGTACCTGCGGTTGTCCGGGCCGATACGTGCAAGGCCATCGACATGGGCAGCATCGCGACGCTGACGATAGTTGAAGGCGGCGTCGGTTTCGTCGCCCTGCCTGGGGTAGCCGGGATAGATCACCGAGATCTGGGCGGCATCCCATTCGGGCAGGCGCCCGATATGAGCACGGATCGCCGCTACCGCCCTGCCCGGCAGCGGGCCAGAGTTCTCCGAAACTGCCGTCAGCGGCGTTCGGCAGGACGTTCACGCCAGCAAACCAGGTTCCGCCGCAGCGCAGCCAGTGGGCATTGGCCGGATCGGCAATCGCGGCGCTGGCATGCGGCCGGACCGCCGCGACCCAGTCAGAAAGCGCAGGATCGTGGTCAAACACCTGCCAACCACGGCGGTCGAGATCCGCGAGCGGCGAGGTCATGGTGTGGCAGGCATCGGGACGGTCGTGATCGCCTTAAGCGCCTGCAACACCAGCTCTGGTCCGGCCACGGGGCGCGATGCACCCTCGGACAGGATCCGCCGCCACTGGCGGGCACCCGGCCGACCGTTGAAGAGGCCGAGCATATGGCGGGTGATGTCATGCAGGCGTCCCCCCTCGGCCAGATGCGCCTGAATGTAGGGAATCATCAAATGCACGATATCCTCTGCGGTCTTGCGGCCGGGGATGCCAAAGATCACCTGATCGACGGGCAGCAGCACCGGTGCAGGATCGTGATAGGCGGCGCGCCCGATCATCACGCCGTCCATGCCGCGGGCCAAATGCGCCTCTGCCTCGGCCAAGCTCTGCACCCCGCCATTGATCGACAGATGCAGATCCGGGAAGCGGTCCTTCATCCGGTAGACAAGGTCATAGTCAAGCGGTGGCAAATCGCGGTTCTGTTTCGGGCTGAGCCCCTGCAGCCAGGCCTTGCGCGCATGGATGGCAAAGCGCCTGACCCCGGCGGCGCTGACGCGGGTCAGGAAATCCGGCAGCACGATTTCGGGGTCCTGATCATCCACGCCGATGCGGCATTTGACCGTCACCTCGACCGGGCAACAGTCGATCATCGCGGCCGCACATCTGGCCACTAGATCCGGGCTCTGCATCAGCACCGCACCGAAACAGCCCGACTGCACGCGATCGGACGGGCAGCCGATATTGAGGTTGACCTCGTCATAGCCCTCCTCGGCGCAAAGGCTGGCGGCTTCGGCCAGTTCACCCGGATCGGATCCGCCAAGCTGCACCGCCACCGGATGTTCTGCGGTATCGAAGCGCAGAAGATGCCGCGCACCGCCCCGGATCAGGGCGGGGGCGGTAACCATCTCGGTATACAAAAGCGCCTGCGACGTCATTTGCCGGTGCAGATAACGGCAATGACGGTCGGTCCAATCCATCATAGGCGCAGTAGATAACCTCGCTGCCGCAGTGGCTGCGTTGTTGGGCATTCTCAGCTCTCCTATGGTCCGCGACCCGGTTTTAGGAACCATGTTGCACACATACTGCACACGAATTGGGGCAGTCCAGCCCCCGAGAGTAAAGACAGGTGAACGGCGGTGATTGGGTGGCTCGAGTGATGGTGAGCCCCTACTCTACCGCTAGCCTCAGACGGTCATGGATTTTGAAGATCGCTGAAAAGCACACTGACTTCGGGGGCACTGAACGTGCACACCAATCACATATTTCTTAATGCTACGTCCATTTCGGTGCGCTTCTCCATCGGCCAACCGGTTTGCAACTCGAAGTAATTGCCAACACCGGACCTTCGTGGGCTCAGCGGAGAATGCCAGCTCAGAGCCCAAAACAGACCTAGGACGGCTTCGGCCAATTGGAGCAAAGTAAGCTCCCTGACGGGTAAGCTTCTTGACCCAATCAAATAGAGGATCAACCCTGGCCCGACTGGCGAGGAGGAGGGGATCCTCTGACGCGTTCGGCCCGATTATTCCAACCATCGTCAGGTTCGGCGATGTACGTCTCTCGCTGTTTGCTACCATTGCTCAATTCGGTACGTCCGAGGAATTACTCGTCGACGACCTGAAAGCTGAGCTTTACTTCCCTGCGGACGAAAAAGGCGCGCAGCCATTCAAGGTGATGACTGGATAGGTCACCCCTCCGCTGGTGACACAGCCCGCTGATAGAGATGCCATGTGGTGTGGCCAAGGATGGGCAGAGAGAAGATCAGGCCCAGAAACGCCGGAACAAGCGACAGCAGCATCGTGACCGTGATGATCGCCGCCCAGGTGAGCATGACCACCGGGTTTTCCTTAACAACGCGAACGGACGTGAGCATCGCGGAAATGAAATCCATTTCTCGGTCAAGCAGCATGGGCATGGCGACGACAGTCACAGTGAACAGTGCAGCCGACAGAATTGCGCCTGCACAGGTGCCAATTACAAGGAAGGTCCAGCCCTGCGGTGTGAAGAAAATGATGCTCAAAAAACCGTCAAAATCCGAGAAGGATGAATCCTGCAGGATGATCGCCAGCCAAAGCCGAACTTGGTAAGCCCACACCCAAAAAATGAACAGGGTAACAAAGGCCATCCAGCCCATTTCGCGCTTGCGTTGATTGGCCACGACGGTGAGGATTTCAATCCAGCCGAAACTCTCTCCCTTCTGTAATCGGCGGGACATTTCATATAGCCCTGCGGCGGCGAAAGGCGCGACTAACGGAAAGCCTACAACGGCGGGAATGATAATCCAGATCTTGCCAAGCCAGACCAGAGTCCAAATAAATAGGATTCCGAAGATCGCATAGAACAGGCCGAAGAAGCCGCTCATGAAGGGACGAGCCAGAAAGTCGGAAAACCCGGCCTTCAGCGACGCAGTGATATCACCCGCAGTTACCTTGTTGACCTCGGGCATGGCTGTCTGCCGAGGCGTCAGATTGCTCGGTGGCGTAGAACCCGCGGTCTTGGATGCCATAACACACTCCTGCCTAGGCATGGCAACGCGCTGGTCCGTTTGCCAACAGACCCAGCAGTGAAACAGATATCCCTTCTCCACATACGAGTTTGTATCAGGTGAGGCACAAGGGCAAGGGGAGGGGAATGGCAGCCAAGTCCCGAAGTGAGGTCCCGGTACTTCATTGTGCTGCTCTGTAGATCAACGTCCGCTTCGGTGAAGCTGCAACGCGGCTCGAACGGTCGTCATGAAGGTCCGGTCTGGGCCGCGAGCGACGATGGCGCCATTCCAGATACTCAGCGCAACTCTGCACCGCCGCATGTCTGCTCCGAGCCCACTGCGACCGATGCTACGCTAGGTTCGAACAGGAACGATGCGCTGAAAGCGGTGATTTTTTTGCAGGCGATTGCTGCGTCCCATCGCCAGGCTCCATTTCGCGGCAGCGTTACCGCCGGTGGTTTTCGACAAACGAACTGAAGCTTTCGGCCTGCACGCGACAAAACGCGAATTCCGGAACTGTGCATCCAGAGCCTACGGCAAAGACGGCAATCCCGGCTGCATGGGCGGATTGGGCGCCAGCAATGAATCTTCGAAAACGCATGCCTCTGCCGCCGGAAGTCCCAATATTTCAAGTGTCGTGCTGAACGGCAAAGGCGCTGGCTTCCCCGGCGGCAGTTCGGCTGCCGAAACGATGGCCTCGATGCGGTGAGAAATACCTAGCATGGCAAGCGCGTCCGCGATATGTCGGCGCGGCGATGAAGAACAAATCGCGATGCGCTTGCCGTCGTCGTGAAGTCTGCACAGCAACTCACGTGCTCCAGGAACGGGCTTGCGCATCGAAGGCATCATGGCGTCAGCCAAGACATCAATCTGGTCACTGATTTCTCGGTGCCTGGCCGGTGATAGCGACTGACCGAAAAGTTCGTCGAAAAACCCCTTCAATCCGCGCCCGATGTGGGCGTCAAGCAATGTGCGGGACGGCACCAAACCATAGCGCCTGGCCACATCCACTTTGGCCGCTTCCCAGACGTGTTCGGATTGAACTAGGGTTCCGTCCAGATCGAAGATCGCGGCGGAATAGCGGGTGAGATCGATGCTTGGATTTTCCCCTGCTGGCGTCATTCTCGACCTCTGGATCAACTTTCCGCGGCCATCCGTGGTCTGGCGGATATGCGGCAATGGCACTTATTGTTGGGTTTGTCGACTTGCGATGCCGCCGCGCCGGGACTTGATGCTACAAGCCTCATTCATTCCTTGACCAAATGACAAAACTTGATGCTACATGATCAAATCCAACCCGGGGGTGAGAAAAAAGAATGACAATTTTAGCGCACGTAAGCCGTCGCCGTTTCCTGGCGACCACCGCAGCGACCTCTCTGCTGGCGGGCACACTGGGCGCCACGCGCGCCTGGCTGCCGAGCCGATCAAGGTGGCGGGCATCTATACCGTGCCGGTCGAACAGCAATGGGTGAGCCGCATCCACAAGGCGGCGCAGGCGGCGCAGGCTCGCGGCGAGATCGACTACGCGTTCTCCGAGAACGTCACCAACACCGACTACCCGCGGGTGATGCGCGAATATGCCGAGAGCGGCGTCAAGCTGATCGTCGGCGAGATCTTCGGGGTCGAACAGGAAGCCCGCGAGGTGGTGCTCGACTATCCCGACACCGCCTTCCTGCTGGGCTCGTCCTTCCTGCGACGACCCGGCCTATCCGAACCTCGCGGTGTTCGACAACTACATCCAGGACGCCTCGTACCTGTCCGGCATCATCGCCGGTGCGATGACCGAGACGGGCAATATCGGCATGGTCGGTGGCTTTCCGATCCCCGAGGTCAACCGGCTGATGCACGCCTTCATGGCGGGCGTGCGCGAGATCAAGCCCGACGCCACTTTCCAGGTCAGCTTCATCGGCTCCTGGTTCGATCCGCCCAAGGCCAAGGAAACCGCCTTCGCGATGATCGAGAACGGCGCCGACCTGCTCTACGCCGAACGCTTCGGCGTGTCGGACGCGGCACAAGGAAAAGGGCATTCTCGCCATCGGCAACGTGATCGACACCCAGAGCCGAATACCCCGACACCGTGGTCGCCTCGGCGCTCTGGCACTTCGAGCCGACCCTCGACAGGCGGCGCTCGCCGCAGTCGCCGACGGCAGCTTCACCGCCGACAACTACGGCGTCTATTCCTTCATGAAGGAGGGCGGCTGCTCGCTGGCGCCGCTCGGCACCTTCGAGGGCAAGGTGCCCGCAGGAGGCGCTGGCGACTGGTCGCCGAGCGCGAAGCCGCGATCAAGGCGGGCGACTTCACCGTCGAGATCAACGACGAAGAGCCGAAGTCGTCCTGATGACCGCGAAAGACCTGGCGCAGGGCGGTCCCGTCCTGCGCCTGTCCGGCATCACCAAGCGCTTCGGCGCGCTGATGGCCAACGACGACATCAGCTTCGACCTGCACGCGCGGCGAGGTGCTGGCGCTGCTGGGCGAAAACGGCGCCGGCAAGACCACGCTGATGAACATCCTGTTCGGCCACTACATGGCCGACGAGGGCGAGCGTGGAGGTCTTCGGCCAGACCCTGCCGCCGGGCAACCCGCGCGCGGCGCTGGCAGGCCGGCATCGGCATGGTGCACCAGCATTTCACCCTGGCCGACAACCTGACCGTGCTCGACAACATCCTGCTCGGCACCGAACCGCTTGTGGCAGCCGCGGCTCGGGCGGCGCGCGGCGCGCGCGCGGGTCGCGACGCTGGCGCGCGATTTCGGGCTGGCGGTGCGATCCGGACGCGCCGGCGTCGGCAGCTCTCGGTCGGCGAGCGCCAGCGGGTCGAGATCCTCAAGGCGCTCTACCGCGACGCGCGCATCCTGATCCTCGACGAGCCGACCGCGGTGCTGACCCCGCAGGAGACCGAGGCGCTGTTCGAGACGCTGCGCAAGGCCGTGGCGCAGGGGCTTTCGATCATCTTCATCAGCCACAAGCTGCACGAGGTGATGGCGATCTCCAGCCGCGGTCGCTGGTGCTGCGCCACGGCAAGCTGGTGGGCGAGGTGCGCGACCGCAGAGACCGACCGCCACGCGGCTGGCCGCACATGATGGTCGGCGCCGAGATCGAAGCGCCGCGATCCGCTCGGGCGCGCGGCCCGGCGCGGTGCTGCTGTCGCTTGACGCGGGTCTCGCACGCCCGCGCCGGCAGCGCGCACCGGGCTCGACGTGCGTCACGCCTGGAGCTGCGCGCCGGGCAGATCACCGGCCTTGCCGGCGTCTCGGGCAACGGCCAGGCGGCGCTGGCCGACCTGATTGGCGGGCCTGGTCGCGCCGACGGCGGGCGACGATGGCGCTGGCCGGCGAGACGGTCGGCCGCTGGTCGCCGCGCGCGTGCGCTGACGGCCGGCATCGCGCGGATCCCGGAAGACCGGCACACGACCGGCACGATCGCCGATTTCACCCTGACCGAAAACGCGGTGCTGGAACGCTACAACGACGCCGCCGTGTCAGCCGGCGCGGCTGGATGGACTGGCGCGCGGCCGAGCCGCTACGCGCGACGAGATCATCGACACCTACGACGTGCGCTGCCCGGGGCCCGACACCCGCATCCGCCTGCTGTCGGGCGGCAACATGCAAAAGCTGATCCTCGGCCGGGTGCTCGAGAACAGACCCGAAGATCATCCTCGCCAACCAGCCGGTGCGCGGGCTCGATATCGGCGCGGTCACCTATGTGCACGAACGCCTGATCGCGGCGCGCGACGCCGGCGCGGCGGTGCTGCTGATCTCGGAAGACCTCGACGAGATCATCGCGCTGTCGGACGTGATCCACGTGATCTCCGAAGGCCGGCTGTCGCCCGAATTCGCGCGCGGCAGCAAGACGCCCGGCCGAGCTTGGGCATGTGGATGGCGGGCCAGGGATTCGACGATGCGGCTTGAATGCGACTTGAACCCGTCGCCAATCCGCCCGCTGCGCCGTGTCGGCCTGCCGGTCGCTGGCGCTGGCGCTCACGGTCGTGATCGGCGTCGCTGCTGGCGCTGCTGGCCGGGGCCGACCCGTTTGCGACGCTTGGGTCTGATCGTCAAGGGCGCTGCGGGTTCGAAATTCGCGCTGCTGGAAACGCTGAACCGCGCGACGCCGCTGATCTTCACCGGGCTGGCCGTCGCCGTCGCCTTTCGCGCCAAGCTGTGGAACATCGGCGCCGAGGCGCAGCTCTATGCCGGGCGCCCTGGCAACGGTGATCGTCGGCACCGGAACGCTCGGGCTGCCGGCGGCCGGTGCTGATCCCGCTGATGGCGCCTGGCGGCGATGCTGCCGGGGCGCGCTGGTGCTGCTGGGGCCGGTGTTGCTCAAGACCCGGCTCGGGGTCGACGAGGTGGTCACCACGCTGCTGTTCAACTTCATCATGCTGCTCTTCGTCTCGATGCTGCTCGAAGGCCCGCTGAAGGACCCGATGGGCATGGGCTGGCCGAAATCGGAGCGCTGATCCCGCGCGACGCCCGTCTGCCCCGGCATGGTCGAGGGGCTGCGGCTGCACTGGGGCTTCGGGCTCGCGATCCTGTCGGCGGTGGCGGTCTGGATGATCCAGGCGCGCACCACGCTCGGCTACGAGATCCGCGCGGTGGGGCAGAACGCCGAGCCGCCGCCTTCGCCGGCATGCCCGTCGGCCGGGTGCTGGTCAAGACCGCGCTCATCTCCGGCGGGCTCGCCGCGCTTGCGGGCTTCTCGGAGGTGGCGGGTCTGCAAGGGCAACCTCACCCTCGATCTCTCCCCGGGCTTCGGCTACACCGGCATCATCGTCGCCATGCTGGCGCTGCTGCACCCGCTGGGCGTCGATCGGTTCGGCGATGTTCGTCGCCGGGATCTTCGTCGGCGCCGACAGCATGAGCCGGGCGGCCGGCGTGCCGACCTATATCGCCGACATCCTCGTCGCCGTCGCGCTGCTTGTGCATGGTGCTGGCGATGCCTGCTGACCCGCTTTCGGATGGTGCGCGGATGAACGAGATCGTCGATATCCTGCATCTCCGCCAGCTTCTGGGCCGCCGTGGTGCGCATCGCCTCGCCGCTGATCTTCGCCACCTGGGCGAGCTGATCTGCGAGCGCGCCGGCGTGCTCAACCTCGGCATCGAGGGCATCATGGTGGTCGGCGCCTTTGCCGGCTGGATGGCGGTCTATGCCGGTGCCGGGCTGTGGTGGGGCGTGGGCGTGGCCTGCTCGTCGGCATGGTGTTCGGGCTGCTTGCACGCCATGCTGACGGTGCCGTTCGGCCTGTCGCAGCACGTCGTCGGCCTCGGCATCACCCTGCTGGCCACCTCGTCGAGCTATTACGCCTACCGGCTGATGCCTGCCGGAGGTGACCTCGCCGCCCCGGATCGAGCCGTTCCAGCCGCTCGATATCCCGGTCCTTTCCGACATCCCGTTCATCGGCGAGGCGCTGTTCTCGCAGACGCCGCTGACCTACCTCGCCTTCGTTCGGTCGTCGCGTCTGACCGCCTTCGTGCTTTACCGCACGCCGCTGGGCCTCGCCGTGCGCGCGGTGGGCGAAAACCCGGCCGCCGTCGAGGCGCAGGGGCTCTCGGTCGACGGCGGTGCGGATCGGCGCGGTGATGGTCGGCTCGGGCTTGATGGCGGTGGGCGGCGCGTTCCTGACGATGTCGGCGTTTTCGTCCTTCTTCTTCGAGATGGTCAACGGGCGCGGCTGGATCTGCATCGCGCTCGTGGTCTTCGGCGCGTGGCGGCCGGGCAAGGCGCTGCTCGGCGCGCTGCTGTTCGCCGCCTTCGACGCGCTCCAGATCCGGCTGCAGCAGACCGGCTCTGGGCGCCGATATCCCCTACCAGATGTTCCTGATGATGCCCTACGTCCTGTCGATCCTTGCGCTCGTCGCTGATGTCGCGCCGCGCCGACGTGCCCGCGGCGCTGATGGTGCCCTACAACAGCGGAGAACGCTGATGGTCGATCTCGATATCCGGTGAAAGGCGGCATCCTGCCCGACGGCACGCAGCGATATCGGCATCACGGGACGGCCGGATCGCCGCCGTTGGCGAGCTCGATCCGGCAGCGCCGGGCGAGGTGATCGACGCGACCGGCGACCTCGTCGCCCGCCCTTCGTCGATCCGCATTTCCACATGGATGCGACGCTGTCGCTACGGCACGCCCGCGGATCAACGCCTCGGGCACCCTGCTGGAAGGCATCGCGCTGTGGGGCGAGCTGAAGCGAGCCGTCGACGCGTCGACGACGATGGTCGAGCGCGCGCTCGCCTATTGCGACTGGGCGGTCAGCCAGGGGCTGCTCGCGATCCGCAGCCATGTCGACACCTGCGACGACCGGCTGCTCGGCGTGCGAGGCGCTGCTCGAGGTGCGCGAGACAGGTGAAGGCCTACCTCGACCTGCAACTCGTCGCCTTCCCGCAGGACGGGCTCTACCGCGATCCGAACGGCGCGCGAGAACACGGTCCGCGCGCTCGACATGGGCGTCGACGTGGTCGGCGGCATCCCGCATTTCGAGCGCACGATGGCAGACGGCGCGCGCCTCGGTGCGCGACGCTCTGCGAGATCGCCGCCGAGCGCGGCCTGCTGGTCGACATGCATTGCGACGAGACCGACGACCCGATGTCGCGCCACATCGAGACGCTGGCCTACGAGACCCAGCGGCTCGGGCTTGCAGGGCCGGGTCGTCGGGTCGCCACCTGACCTCGATGCATTCGATGGACAATTACTACGTCTCCAAGCTGCTTGCCGCTGATCGCCGAGGCGCAAGTGGCGGCGATCCCGAACCCGCTGATCAACATCATGCTGCAGGGCCGGCACGACACCTTCCCGAAGCGCCGCGGCCTGACCCGGGTCAAGGAGATGCAGGCGCATGGGCATCACCGTCGGCTGGGGCCAGGATTGCGTGCGCGATCCGTGGTATTCGCTCGGCACCGCCGACATGCTCGACGTCGCCTTCATGGGGCTGCACGTGGCGCAGATGACCAGCCCGGACGAGATGCGGCGCTGCTTCGACATGGTGACGGAACAACGCCTCGATCATGGGCCTGAGGGGCTACGGTCTGCACGTGGGCGCGGTGGCCTCGCTGGTGGTACTCGACGCGGGCGATCCGATCGAGGCGCTGCGGCTCCGGCCCGACCGGCTATGCGTCGTATCAAAAGGGCGGGTGGTATCAGCACGACCCCGTGCGCGGACGCTGCTCTGCGGCTTGAAGGGCGCCCAGCTTTGGTCCGCAGAAGGCACTCCGTTAGTGATGATTAAATCCAGTCAGAGCCTCGGCGTAAAAATCAATTCACACTGAGTACCTTCGGATCGTTTCTGGCAGATTTCTGGAACTGGTCTATCATTTCGATGACGACAGATAGCGCCAGCATCGGACATTTGAGCGGATGCAGCGAAAGCCCGCAAA
>CAVYHT010000003.1:0-40972 GCA_963768355.1 uncultured Alphaproteobacteria bacterium | reverse complement strand
CGTGTTTCGTAGGTGTAGATTTCCTCGCCCGAAGGCCCGGTCACGATCGCGGTATGAATGCCTGAAATTTCGGGCCAGGGTGTGGTGAGCGGCGCACGGTATGGCTCGCCTTTGGGGATGACCTCAAACAGGCAGCGATAGGCGTCCTGGTTTGCCTCATCGGTTTCCAGCCGCTCATCAAGCATCTGGTTCGTGGTCTCTTCATCCTCGTAATCGGATTCGACCTGCAACTTGTGCGTCGCGGCGACGATCAGGAATTCGGTCTCGTCGCGAACCCTCGGATGGTCCTTCAGCTTGAAGGTCTGGCCGTTCGCCATGTTGCGTACATTACCGGCACCGCGCCAGCGCTGATGCTCGACCGCAGCGGCCTCCATCCGGACCCGTGTCTTGCGCTCTGCCGCCTCGTCGATCGCCGACATATCGGCGTCCTGAGGGCTACTCATGCCATTCTGCCGAAGATGCCCGGGATACTCGTACACCTCGTGGCTCTTGTGCGAATGTGTGCCTCTTTCGATCGATTTGGCCTGCTTCAGATCCGCGTTGGGCCTAGAAAAGTCGAAATCATCCAGCGTCACCTTGCCCGGCGTCTGCCCCTCGACCGCGTTCCAGTCGAAGATGTGGTCATCGTTGCGTCGATAGCCGGCGGTTTCGCGGAACTTGAACGGGAAAACCGGCCCGCCGGGGGTGGGCCGGTGGGCGCCGATCCCGTCGGCAAGGACCATCTTTTCTTTCTTGTTGTCCTCGACGAAGAAGAAATAGATGCCTTCCTCCTGCATCAGACGACACAGGAAATCGTAATCGCTTTCGCGGTACTGCACGCAATAGGTCCGCTTGGGATAGGTCTCGGTCAGCTTGTCATCCAGATCAGAGCCGAAGCCGTAATCGCCGAGGATCTCCTTGATGATCTCGGGTGTCGATTTTTCCTGAAAGATCCGGCATTCCTGACCACGGGTCAGGAACCAGAAGAACGGCCGCACCTGCGCCATGAAATGGCCCATCCCTTGCGACAGGCCGATGTATTCCGCCGAGATGCAGCGCCCGGTAAAGGTGCGCTCGCCGCCCTCAGGCGTGTCGAGGCAAAGCGTGATCCGCGAGCCCACGACCTTCTTCAGCTCCAATGTCTTGTCCTTGCAGACGAACTCGATCTTCGTCTCGGTCAGCTTGCCGAGCCCCTCTACGACTTCGGCACTTTTGACATAGAGACTTTCGGCCGAGTAATCGCCTTCCATCCGCAGGTTGCGGTTCTCAAGCTCCAGGTCTGCTGCCATGATGATCACCCTTTCCGACGCATCGCCCGATCAATCCAGCGGCGCGTCAAACTCCAACAAATGATCGTCCTGGCGCAGCCGCTCGACGATCTCGGGGTTGATCCCCCACAAGGCGGCGAGACTGACACCTTCGCCAAGAAATCTCTTCTGCTCAAATACCGTCGTGAAATGTACACAGCGCACGGGCCGCGGGAAGTCACCGTCGCTCAGCAACAGCTGGTTCAGAAAATCCTCGCCTTCGAAAAGGTAGTAATTCGTCCTTTCCACCGAAATAAGGGTGATCCGGGGATCGCCACCGCCTTCGGGAAGTCCATCGAACGCATTCATCACAGATCCTCCAGCAAAGCTGCCAGTTCGGCATCCATTATATCATCATCTTCGCCGCCCTCGACGTCCTCGTCGTCATCCTCGCCAAAACTCGCCAGAAGATCATCAAGCGAGGTGTCGATCTCGCCGTCCGCCTCCGGCTCTTCCTCCTCGACCGGTTCAGGTTCCGGCTCGGGCTCTTCCGGGATCGGGATTTCCACTTCCAGAGTGATCACCGGCTGCAAGGGCTTGTGGCGCGCAGGTTCCGGCGCGGCGCGTGCTGTTTCAAGCGCGTCCGGCATTGCCGGCCGACCCCAGGCCCCCGCGATGGGCAGTCCGCCCAAGCCATAGAACGAGGCCAGTCTGATCTCATCTCGCCCCTTGATCGACAGCACGGGCATGATGCCACGGCGGCCGACAACCTCGACCTTCGACGTAGTCAGATTGCGCTCGGTGCAGGGCAGCGCCACCTGATCGCCGTAGCGGTCGTTGACGAAATGAAACGGGATGTCGCCCAGCGACATCACGCTGCCCAGCGACATTTCCGCGCCATCATTGGAATAGGTCTGCGCCAGAAGGATTGCGATCAGAACCACCGGGTTCGCCCATAGCATCCCCGACAGGCCCTCTTCATTGCTGAATTCCTCGAACTTGAAGGCATAGATCGGGTCGGATGTCGCGCCGTAGGGCCGGCGCAGCATGAAGCGCGGCGTCGCGACGCCCAGATAGGCCGCCTCTGGCAGCGCCCGCAAGCGTTCCCAGGCGCGCGAGACCAGCGGATGGCGCAGGCCTTCGGCCTGATCCAGAAAGGCGGGCGAGATCGCTGTGAAGAACGGCGCATCCACATGCGCGGCCACCTTGGCGACACGCCCCAGCAGTTCGGCATGCGGCGGGGTTTCCTCGAATGTGTAAAGCCCGAAAAGCGCCGAGAACCCACCGGTGCCCGCACCTGACCCTTCGCCGGTTGCAACCGCATCGCGCAACAGCGCGAACAGCCCGCTTTCCGATAGTTCATCGCTGGCCGCCAGATCGGTGGCCATCTCTTCGGCCGAAACATCGAACAGCACGATCTCCAGTTCCTCGTCGGTTTCGATGCTGCGCGCCAGAAGGTCGAGCGAGCGCCATTGCAACTCGACGGCCTGAAACTCCGGGTGGTGCAGGATCAGCCGCATCGCCGAGCCCAGAGCGTCATCGACCGCCGCCTGCATCGCCTCGATGCCGGGATCGGGTGCGGCGACAATATGCGGCCCCACGACACGCGCGATCAGATCGTCTGCCGGGCTGGCCTGACGCAACCGGCCTTTGGTATCGCCGATCAGGGCTTGAAAATCGCTCAACCTGCGATCCGCCGGCACCGCCGTGGCACCTGACCGCTTCGGAAGCCTTACCTTCTTGCCGAAGCTCGCGCCCCAGCCCCGCAACTCTTCGGCGGCCTGCTCCACCATCGACCCGGTGCCCAGCCGTTGCTTTAGCGCCGACAGCGCCTGAAACATCTCGACATTGTCGTAAAGCTCATCCGGGTGCAGATCGTCGAGCGAGCCAAGCTTGACCTCGATCCCGGCGCCATCCTTGCCGATCGGCAGGATCAGCTTGGTCGCGAAGCCTTCAATCACGTCTTCGATGGTATCGACGTCCAACAATACCGGCCTGCGGTTTGCCAGCGCCTCTCCGGTCTCGATCACGCCATTGGCGGACCGGCCGGTGAAATCACCGAACACCGCGATCCGAAACCGCTTGCGCACTGGCGGATCCGGCCGCGGGACCGATATTCGGCCAAACGAGGGGATCCGGTCGCTCATGCCTTGCCACCGCGTGTTTCGGCCAGTTCGGCGCGCAGGGCGCGGATTTCGTTGTGCAACTCTAGCACATGGGCGTCGACCTGATCGGTTTCGGATTTCACCAGCTCACGAAGTTTGCCGAACTCTTCCTCGGCCTCTTCCTCCACCGCGGCCTGCATCGTGTTGACCAAAAGGCCGATGAACAGGTTCAGAACCGAAAAGGCGGTGATGATGATGAACGGAACGAAGAACGCCCAGGCCATCGGAAACTCCTGCATCACTGGCCGCACGATCCCCATCGACCAGCTTTCCAGCGTCATGATCTGGAACAGCGAATAAAGCGACCGGCCCAACGTGCCGAACCAGGCATCGAACGCATCGCCGTACATGATCGTCGCCATCACGCCGAAGACGTAATAGACGATCGACAGCATCACCATAACGGCTCCCATACCCGGCAACGCATCCAGAAGCGCCTGCACCACCGCGCGCATCTGCGGCACCACCGACAACAGGCGCAGCGCCCGGATCACCCGCAACCCGCGAAGCGCCGAGAGGCTGTCGGTCTGTGGCAGCAGCCCGACACCCACAACGAAGAAATCAAAGATGTTCCAGGCGTTGCGGAAGAAGCCCAACCCGTAGGCATAGAATTTGAGCAAGAGCTCGATCACAAAGATCGTCAGAACCGTCTTGTCGATGACATAGAGCAACCCGCCGAAATTCGCCTGAACCCGGTCGGAAGTGCCGAGACCAAGCGTGATCGCATTGAAAATGATGACTATCAGTATCGAGGATTGCACGCCCGATGTCTCTATCCAGGCGCGCAACCGTGCACGATGGTCTTGGTCTGTTGTCTCGAGCTCTTGTTCCATCATTTTATCCACGCCTCTGTTGCGGACCCACTCTAATCACTCAAAACTATAGGAAAACGCGCCGTCAGTCACATCAATCGCCACTTTTTCGACCTCGCCCCCGTCCATCATCCGCTTCAGGAACTCCGCCGAGATCTCTGGCAGCATGGTGTTGGTCAGGATCGCGTCGATCATCCGGCCGCCGCTTTCCAGCTCGGTGCAGCGGTTGACGATCAGTCTGCACGACGTCGTCGCTGTAGGTGAACGGCACCTTGTGGTTCTCCATGACCCGCTTCTGATCCGGTCGAGCTGCAGCACGGTGATCTGGCCGATCATCTCGTCGGTCAGCGGGTAGTAGGGGATCGTCACCAGACGCCCGAGCAGGGCCGCCGGGAAGACCTTCAGCAGCGGCTCGCGCAGCGCCTTGGCGATGCCTTCGGGGTCCGGCATCAGCTCCGGGTCCTTGCACATGTTCATGATCAGGTCGGTGCCGACGTTCGAGGTCAGCAGGATCAGCGTGTTCTTGAAGTCGATCACGCGGCCCTCGCCGTCCTCCATCACGCCCTTGTCGAAGACCTGGAAGAAGATCTCGTGCACGTCCGGGTGCGCCTTCTCGACCTCGTCGAGCAGCACGACGGTGTAGGGCTTGCGCCGCACCGCCTCGGTCAGCACGCCGCCCTCGCCGTAGCCGACGTAGCCGGGAGGCGCGCCCTTCAGCGTGCGAGACGGTGTGCGCCTCCTGGAACTCGCTCATGTTGATGGTGATGACGTTCTGCTCGCCGCCGTAGAGCGCCTCGGCCAGCGCCAGCGCGGTCTCGGTCTTGCCGACGCCGGACGGTGCCGGCCAGCATGAAGACGCCGATCGGCTTGTTGCGGGTTGTCGAGCCCGCGCGCGGCGGTCTGGATGCGCTTGGCGATCATCTCCAGCGCGTGGTCCTGGCCGATGACGCGCTTGGCCAGAGGGTCCGGCCAGGTTCAGCACCGTCTCGATCTCGTTCCTGCACCATGCGGCCGACCGGGATGCCGGTCCAGTCGCCGACGACGCGAGGCGACCGCCTGCGCGTCGACGGTCGGCAGGATCAGCGGGTTCTCGCCCTGCAGCTCGGCCAGCTCGGCATGCCGGGTCTTCAGTTCGGCCAGCAGCGCGGCGCGTCGGCCTCGGCGATCCATCGGCGCTGGCTTCGGCCGCCTGCTTCGCTGCCAGCCGTCTGGCGCTGTCGATCGCGGCGCACCGCCGGCGCGCAGCTGCGCCGCGCAGATCGAGGATGCCGCTCGACCAGCGCCTTCTCCGCCTCCCAGCGGCTGTTCAGACCCTTCAGACGGCGTTCCTCTTCGGCCTGTTTCAGCGCTGGCGATCGTGCTGCGCCGGTCGCTCGACGTCATAGCCCGCCGCTTTCTCGCGCCCGATGATCTCCAGCTCGGTCTTCAGCGCCTCGATCCGCTTGCGCGCAGTCATCGACCTCGGCCGGCACGGCGTGCTGGCTGATCGCGACCCGGGCGCAGGCGGTGTCGAGCAGGCTGACCGACTTGTCCGGCAGCTGCCGCGCCGGGATGTAGCGGTGCGACAGCGTGACCGCGGCCTCGAGCGCCTCGTCGAGCACCTGCACCTTGTGGTGCTTCTCCAGCGTCGAGGCCATGCCGCGCATCATCAGGATGGCCTTGTCGTCGTCGGGTTCCTCGACCTGCACCACCTGGAAGCGGCGGGTCAGCGCCGGGTCCTTCTCGATGTGCTTCTTGTACTCGGCCCAGGTCGTGGCGGCGACGGTGCGCAGCGTGCCGCGCGCCAGCGCCGGCTTCAGCAGGTTGGCCGCGTCGCCGGTGCCGGCCGCGCCGCCGGCGCCGATCAGCGTGTGGGCCTCGTCGATGAACAGGATGATCGGCTTGGGCGAGGACTGCACCTCGTCGATCACCTGCGCGCAGGCGGTTCTCGAACTCGCCCTTCATCGTCGCGCCGGCCTGCAGCAGCCCGACGTCCAGCGCCAGCAGCCGCGCGTCCTGCAGCGGCGGCGGCACGTCGCCGCGCGGCGATGCGCAGGGCGAAGCCCTCGACCACCGCGGTCTTGCCGACGCCCGCCTCGCCGGTCAGGATCGGGTTGTTCTGCCGGCGGCGCATCAGGATGTCGACGATCTGGCGGATCTCCTCGTCGCGGCCGACGATCGGGTCGATCTCGCCGTTGCGCGCCTGCTCGGTCAGGTCGGTGGAGAACTGCGCCAGCGCCTCCTGCTTGCCCATTGCGCCGGGGCAGGCTCGCCGCCTCCCGCGTTGGCCGCAGCCGCACTGCCGGTGGCCGACCTGTCCTGCGGTCTCAGCCGGTCCTCGGGCGAGCCATCGGTGATCTTGTGAAAGTCGTCAGCCAGATCATCGGCCTTGATCCGGGCCAGTTCGGGCGACATCGTTGACAGAATGTTCCGCAGACTGGGCGTCTTCAGCATGCCGAGGATCAGATGCCCGGTGCGCACCTGATTCGACGAATAAAGCAGCGAGCCCTAGACCCACGCCCGCTCCATCGCATCTTCAAGATGCCCCGACAGATCACTGACCGCACTCGCGCCGCGCGGCAAGGCATCCAGTGCTGCGGTCATTTCCGTCGCGATCTTCGACGGATCCAGATCGAAGTGCTCGGATGATCCGGTGGATATCGCTGTCCTGCCCGTTCAGGATCTGGTGGATCCAATGCACGATCTCGACGTAAGGATTGCCGCGCATCTTGCAGAACACCGTGGCGCTTTCGATCGCCTGGTAGCCCAGTGATTCAGCTTTCCGAATAGCGCGACACGGCTGATCTCAGTCATCTTCGTGGTCCTTCCTTCATCCTTGTCCTGCGGTGGCACGCGGCGCCTCGGCCGGTGTGAAATCCATCATGTCGGCTTCCAGATAGAGGTCGTCCGCATCCTCTGTACTCGCGCCCCGATCCATCCAGCTGATATGGCCCAACTGCGTGCTTTCACCGACAACCGACGGCGGCACTTCACCTGCCTTCAGGATCAGGTTAACATCCCAGTCAAGCGCCGGTCCGACATAAGACCTGACGATCGCCGCAAGCCTGCGCTGCGACGGCGTACCCGGCAGCAGGCGCTTGTAGTCCTCAAGGCTGAGCGGGCCGATCCGCAGACGGAATTTCGCACCGCGGCTCCACACCTGACTGCCGATCGAGGTCTCTTGTCCCAGCCCGCTTTGGCTGCCAAGCGCCCATTGATCCTCGGGTTCGAGTTCCAGCCATGATCCGACGAATTCCTCGACTTCGACCTTGGTATCGAAGAAGGCCGACAGGATCGAGACCAGACCCTCGGCATTCTTCGGCCCCTGCGACAACAGCCCCGCGAAATGTCGTTTGGCGACATCAGGGAATTCATCCCGCTGGCGCAGGTTTGCGCCGTGATACCCTGCAATCGCCGCGACCTTGCGTTCGACCGGGTCATTGTCGCCGCGATCAAAGCTGGGCGCGGGCTGGCCCGACGACCACGCACGGTAAAAGAGCGACATCAATCGATGCGTCAGCATATTCGCGAAGGCCACGAACGTGTGGTCGCGGTGGTTGCGCTGCCGGTCGCGGGCATATTCCGTCAGATGCAGCGGCAACGGCCCATGTGGGCCGAACAGGCCGAAGAACCGGTTGATCAACCGCGCCGGGCCGCCATTCTGGCCCTCCTGAAAGCTGCGGATCGTCGAAGGGGGGAAAGACAGCTCAGCCTCTTGCCCCAGCCGCACCTCGTCTTGCCGCGGGCGACGGCTTTCGCCGAGGCGCGGCGCGTCCTTGTACGTCGCCTCGATGATGCGAAGTGCATGAAATATATGGTGTTTCTCAGGGGAGCGGGCCAGCTGCGCGAAATGCGTCAGATGACCCGGCCCAGACCGACCTTCGGACGCCATCTTGCGATTTCTCCGCGCTGTTGGGTGACAAGCACCGTTTCCGTGAAACTGTTGATCGAGACATATTTGCGGAAGAACTGTTCCAGTACAGATCCCAGCAGGTAGACGCTGGTGCCTTCAAAAAAGCTCTCGTCGAAGGTCAGCTTGATTTCCAGCCCGCGCACCGCCGTCGACAGAACCTCATCCGCCATGCGCCGGACGATCGGCCTGCTCGATACGCCGACCATCCCCTCCATCTGCTTCTCGATCACCCGGTCGCCTGCCGGGGCGTAGATGCCGATTAGCTCGCGCAGGGCCTCTGCGCCGCCTTTGTCGGACTGCACGACAGACAGGTAATTCAGGCTCAGATGGCTGATCAGACGCCAGGCCGTATCGCCTTGCGACAGCGTCGGGCGCGGACGGGTCGGAGCTGACTGGCGTGCTGATATGCGCAACCGGGCCGCCGTCGGGCAAATGAAACACGTCCTTGGCCCCGGTCGCCAGCAACAGCGGCAGATCGCGGTTGGTGACCATCGCCGAGATCGCCAGCTGTCCCAGATCGGTGCCGTAGGGGGCCTGCGTCGGATCGACCAGCGACACGTAAAGCTCGGAGCCGAGATACGAAGTCCGAACCCCCTTCAGCCGCTCTTTCTCGGTGCGCTGCCGCATCGTGCGGTGTTGCGTGTAATAGGCGGGATGGCGTTCGCCGGCGGCGGTGAAATCAGTCGCCGAGTAAAACGCCCGGAACGGCACGTCATCCTCGCCCTCCGCACTGATCCCGGTCACCGAGTCCAGCGAGTAGATCTCGAAATCCAAGGGCGCGGTGCGGTCAGCTACGACATGCTGCTCGATATCGCTGGTCGAGATATGCACCCGGTCGCAACGTTTCGGAAACAGGTTCACTGCAGGGGTCGCGTTCAGGGTGAACGCATCCGGCGTGATGCCCTGCGCGATATCGGCCCGACCCTCCTTGAGCAGGATGTAGATATCCACATCCGCACCCTTGGCGCGCGCCACCGCCAGCGACAGCCCGCGCAGCTCGACGAAGTGGAACCGTTCCGGCATTGCGAAATACTCTTGCAGCAGCCGGTAACCGTCGAAGGACCGGCGCGGCGTCGGCAGCAACGCCTCTTCGCGCGAAAAGCCGCGCGGAACCACAGCGCCGTTCGGCAGGTGCACCGACCAGTCTGCGCGCCGGTCGGTCGAACGTCCGACCAGCCCCGTCACCTCGGTACAAAGCATTTCGTGCAGCGCCCAGTTCTGACCTTCCTGGGCATCAAGAAACAGCGTCAGATCATCCAGCGCCAGATCCGCGATCGGCTGGCCGCCATGTCGTTGCAGCCGCAGCCGGATCCCGGCGCGCGCCTCGACATCCCGGCTGATGCCGGCCGCCGTCAACGCGCCGCGGCCGTCGATATACTCGGCCTCCGAGATCTTGATCGGCCACATGGTGACGGGATGGGCTGTGCGAAACGTACAAGGCGTCTTGTCGTCATCGGCCAGCTTGCTGCGCAGCACGGTGTTGCGCGGCACCACATAGCCGTCGGCCAGTGCGGCGTTTTGCATGTCGGGCTCGAACGCCGCCACCATCATCGACGGGGTTGGCGCCAGATAATGCGGATAGACAATCTCCAGAAGGTGGCTCGTCAGCGCCGGGAACTGCATCTCCAGCTCCAGCTGAACACGCGCCGACAGAAAAGCGACGCCCTCCAGCAGGCGCTCGACGTAAGGATCGTGCACCTCGACCCCGTCCATCCCCAGACGCGAAGCGATCTTGGGATAGGCCTCGGCAAACTCGCCCCCCATGTCGCGCAGGAATGCCAGTTCGCCCTCGTAATGTTTCAGCAGCCTGGTATCCATGACGCGTCAGAGCACCCTTTCCAGCTTCAGCTCACCGGTGGTGATATCCACCTCGGAGCGCAAGTACAGCTCCAGCGGCAGCGGTTGGGCCCACATATCGGCGCGGATATCGAAGGTGATGATCGTTTCGCGATTGTTTTCCAGGCCCGCACGCAGTTCGACATCTATCGAGCCTTTGCGGATCCGCGGCTCGAACCGGTCAATCGCGCGGTGAATGGATTTGCGGATCAATTCGGCCCGGTCCAGCGTCGAATAGTCACCGGCAACCTCGCGCACGCCGTAGTTCAGCACAGAGTCCTGGACATTTGGAAACCGGTCCGGGTCGATCAGCGTGGCGTTGTTGCTCGTGTTCAACAGCCAGGAAAGATCGCGTTCGATGATCAGGCGAAGCTCTCGCAAGTCGATGACTCGTGCCTCTCGCCCTTCGGTCTTGGTCTGCGGGTTGGCATCCGTCAGTCGATCCAAGAGAGACGGCTGCAATCGTTCGGAGATTGCCGTGTCAGACATCTCGCGGCCCCAGCGTCAGCGTGCGTATGTCCATCAGCGCCGTATCGCCCTGATCGGTAGTGAACAGACGCTGCCCCAGACCCACAAAGGTCTCGGCCCCGACATCGGTCCAGGACGTTGAACGGGCAAGTTTTTCCGCCGCGTCACCGCGTTCCGTGGTACCGGCATAGCGGGTCGGGATCAGCCCGACGATCTCGCCACCATTCGCCAGCTTCAGGGTTGCCGGGGTCCAGACAAGATCCCGCAGATCGGCCGGGTCTTCGAAGGTCATGGACGAGATCGCATCGAACGGCATCCAGAAATACCGCCCGTTTACAATGACTTCCAGCAGCGGCCCCAGGCGCATGTCGGCATCGGCGATCCACTCGAAAGCCTCACCGTTGAGCGTACCTGACACCGGTGGCGCGGCCTCGAAGGCGCGCGTCCGCAGATCCGCCGCCTGATCGACCTTGCCCGCCGCCAAAGCCTTCAACGCTTCGATCATCAGTGCGATCCATTCCTGCGGCTCGCCGAAAACCAGGGGCTCCTTTTCACCCGCAAAGACCTTCTCGCGGTAAACCTCGCAGATGATGCCTTCGCGATAGGTCTGCGCCATCGGAACCGCTTGCGAATCCATCTCTGCGCACAGCTTCAGTTGCGTGATCGCCCGCTTCCAGTCGCCCTGCACGCAAAGCAGCTGAAACAGGAAGATCCGAAGCTTGGAATTTGCTGCATCTGACCGCACCGCGCCCTGCAATGCCGACAGAACGCCATCCAGATCGCCGGATTCAAGAAGGTCCTCAGCCAGCATCTACAGCCTCCGCACAATTGCAGCACCCTGTGCTGGGGTTTCAAGTCCCACCACAGGCGCTGTTGGAAGTAGCGACAGGATGATCAGACGGCCAGGTTCGCTTGGTTTTTGATGCGACTCCATTCTGCGGTCTTGGGCTGCTCCATCTTCCCGTGCTGGTCTTGCTTGCGATAACTGACCTTCATGGCGCCGTATTGCAGAACAATGGTTTCCTCGCAGACATCATCGCCATCTGCCCCGGACCAGCTGATATCCTGAAGCATTACAAGCTTGAATTCCCATTTCAGAAACCCGTCGCCAGACTTGCCGGCCAGACCGCCGGACCGCCGCAACTCGATGATCATGTCATCGAAATGCTTGCCTTCGCAAAGTTTGGCGAACAGTTCCGCCGAAGACGTGTCGGTCTTCTTGGTGACGGTCAGTTCCTTGAACGTCGCCTTGCCGGCACCGCCGCCACCAGAGATAGAACCGATATTGATGTTGTTCTCGGCGCCAATCTCGAAGCTCAATATTTCCAGAGCCTTTTCGCCCTTCATTATTTCATCTTGTGTTTCCCCTTCGATCTTCTCTCCGGGAAAGTACATGAATGCGTCAAATGCCATTTGGGTCGCTCCTTTTCACAATTCTCGCTGTTGGTGCGCGTCAGATCAATTTCACGCGCGGTTTAGCCCTTTTCTGCGGGCAGTTTTGAAACCAGCCGCAAGGAAACTGAAAGTCCTTCCAACTGGTAGTGGGGTCGAAGGAAAAACTTCGACGAGTAATACCCCGGGTTCCCCTCCACATCCTCGACAACCACTTCAGCGGCCGCCAGCGGCTGGCGTGCCTTCACAGCTTCGGGGGAAGTTTCAGAGTTGAAATCAACGTAATTGTTAATCCACTCCTGCAGCCAAATCTGCATCTCTTCACGGCTTTTATAAGACCCCACCTTATCACGAACGATGCATTTCAGATAGTGGGCGAAACGGCATGTCGCGAACAGATAGGGCAGACGCGCCGCCAGGTTGGCGTTCGAGGTCGCATCCGGGTCGGAGTATTCCGCGGGCTTGTGCAGCGACTGTGCGCCGATGAAAGCCGCAACATCGGAATTCTTGCGGTGGATCAGCGGCATCATGCCATTCTTGGCCAACTCGGCTTCGCGCCGATCGGAAATCGCGATTTCGGTCGGGCATTTCTGATCGATACCACCATCGTCGGTCGGGAAGGTATGCGACGGCAGGTTTTCCACAGCACCGCCGGATTCGACGCCTCGGATGCGCGAACACCAGCCATATTCCTTGAAAGATCGGTTGATGTTGACAGCCATACCATAGGCCGCATTCACCCAGCCGTATTTGCTTGCGTCCGATCCGTCAGTATCCTCTTCAAAGGCAAAGGCCTCGACCGGGTCTGTCTTTGACCCGTAGGGCAGCCGCCCCAGGAACCGCGGCATGGCCAGACCGACGTATTTGCTGTCCTCGCTGTCGCGCAACGACCGCCAGCTGGCATATTCCGGGGTCTGGAAGATCTTGGTCAGATCACGCGGGTTGGCCAGTTCCGACCAGCTGTCCATCTGGAACAGAGCCGGATCGGCCCCGGCGATCAACGGCGCATGGGCAGCGGCGGCGATCTTGGCCATCTCGCCCAGCAATTCCACGTCGGGCGGCGAATGATCGAAGTGGTAATCCGCCACCAGCGTGCCATAAGGCTCACCGCCGAACTGGCCGAATTCCTCTTCGTAGATCTTCTTGAAGATCGGCGACTGATCCCAGGCGGTGCCTTTGAACTTGCGCAGGGTCTTATGCATATCCTTTTTCGAGATATTCATGACCCGGACCTTCAGCATCTCGTCCGTTTCGGTGTTGTTCACCAGATAGTGCAGCCCGCGCCAGGCGCTTTCCATCTGCTGGAAATCGGGGTGATGCAGGATCAGGTTGACCTGATCGGTCAGCTTCTTGTCGATCTCGGCGATGATCCCCTCGATCGAGCGAAGCGCGTCGTCGGACACCAGTGCGGTATTCTCCAGCGCCTGTTGTGCCAGCGTCTTGACCGCCTGTTCAACGGCCGTTCGCGCCTGATCGGATTTGGGGCGGAATTCCTTCTGTAGCAGCGCCTCGAAATCAGAGGCCTCTGCAACGGTCTCGCCAGCTTCGCCTGCGGCTTGTTTTTCTGTCTCGGCCATACCTTACTCCGTATCCTCTTGCTTCGACTTTTCTTCTGCCGGTGCGGCTGGCTGTTCAGCCAACGTCGCAAGTAGCGCCGGGTCCTGGATCACCTTGCCGATCAATTCTTCCGCGCCGGTCTTGCCATCCATATAGGTCATCAGATTTGACAGCTGGGTGCGCGCATTCAAGAGCTTCTTGAGCGGCTCCACCTTCGCGGCAATCGCCGCCGGGCTGAAATCATCCATGATCTCGAAGGTGATATCGACCGCCATATTGCCCTCGCCGGTCAGCGTATTGGGTACTGAAAACGCGGCCCGCGGCTTCATCGATTTCAGACGCTCATCGAAATTGTCGACGTCGATTTCCATGAATTTGCGGTCGGACACCGAGGGCTGCGGCTCTTCGGATTTGCCTGCAAGGTCGGACATGACGCCCATCACGAAGGGCAACTGAACCTTCTTCTCGGCACCGTACAATTCCACATCATACTCGATCTGGACCCGTGGCGCGCGGTTTCGCGCGATGAATTTCTGCGAACTCTTTGCCATCTGTAGCTACTCCTTAACGAACGTTTCCGGCGCATTGCGGTCTTGCGATGCAGTCTTGATTTCACTCATCGGCCAGGCCACCGATCAAATTGACATTTTCGACGCCATTCGGGGCCATATCCTTTACAATCGTCAGGAAATCAGCGCTGACCAGCCGTTTTGCGCGCGTCAAGAGTATCGGCACCGGGCTGGAAGGCTCTGCTCGCTTGTAATACGCGATGATCCTGTCGAGGGCATTCTGCACATCATTGGGTGAGTTGATAGCCCCAACGGCACCACCACCAGATGCAGCCGCTGCGGGAACAGCCGAAGCGCCGGCTGTATCGGCGGCCACCTCGGCACTTTCCGAGGCACCGGAAGTTACCTGCTCCAACCGCGCAATCACCTGACCGAGCAGCTTGATCAGCGGATCCAGATCCGGCCCGCGTCCGGGAACCATCTCATCGAACTTGGCGTTGATGGCCCGCACATTTTCAAGTGATTGCCGGGCGCCTGCCAAGGCCCCTTGCAGGAATGCCGGGTCAGTGTCCTGAAAAGCGGCCCCGATAGAGGAGGAATCCGGGATATCCTCATCATCCTCGCCAGCGGTGGTCTCGCCCTCGGCGACCGCGATGTCGCGCAGACTGATCCGCCCAAAGGTACGGCTGTCGGTCAGGGGCGTGATCCGAATGCCGCGCAGGATCGTGTCGGGCGCGGCCAGCGACAGGATCACGTTGACCCGCTGGGTCGGATCGTTGTCATCTTCGGCGTCCAGTTGCGGGTGGCAGGTGTCCCAGTAGTTCTCCAGACATCCGCGAAGATAGGCGGTTCCGTCGGCGAACCCCGAGAATCCGCGCAAGCGCAGTTCCGACATCGACAGGAACACCCCGGCCCGCAAGTCATGGCTTTGCTCCAGCACCGCAAGCGCGGCCTCGGTCACTTCCTTGAAATCGGGATCTTCCGCTGCAATGATCTTGTCGCCAGCCTGACGCTCTTCGCCCGGCTGAGCCGCCAGTTCCAGGGTCATGAAGGCGAGATCGTAGACCAAGTCCTCACCGCTTGGGTTTTCATCGCCGTGGCTCTGAAGAAGTGCCTCTAGATCCATTCACCCCCCATCGGGAATTAATCCACCAGTTTCCGGTGCTTGTCGTTACTTAGCGGCAGCCTAGCACAAAAAATCATTATGGCCAGTATGACAATCCTTACCTCGCCCAAATCGGCGCGCCCTGAAACAAGCCTTGACCGATCCGACGCCTTGACCTTTCATTGCACCCTGTCAGGAACGATCATCGGGAGGGCGGCACATGGGGTTATCGAGAGCAGTCTTATGCGCCGCGGCCCTTTTTGCCGGCCCGGCTCTGGCCCAGGATGGCAAACTGACGATCGAGCTTAACAAGTTCGAGGATACCGATGCCGGCAATTGCCGGGCGTTCTTTCTGTACCGCAACGCCACCGGCAAATCCTTCGAGGAATTCGAGATGTCGCTGGCGATCCTGAACACCTCTGGCGTGATCGACCGGTTGCTGACGGTTGACGCGTCGCCCCTGCCCGTCGCGCGTACCACCCTGAAACTCTTTGAAATTCCATCGACCGAATGTGCGGCGATCTCAGAGGTTCTGTTGCACGCCATAGATGCCTGCCGCCCGCAAAACGAAGAGCAACTGGATTGCTTTCCCATCATCGATCTGGTCAGCCATACCTCGGCTGCCCTGGTCAAATAGGCCATGTTCAACGGCCTGTTCGCCTCTCTCGGTACCGGCGGGCCGATCATTGTCATTCTGCTGGTCGTCTCGCTGTTTTCGGTGGTTCTGATCATCGCCAAGACCTTGCAATTGCTGCCGGTCCGCAGCGGCGCCAAGCTGCGCGATGCCGCCTTCGCCAAATGGTCCGATGGCGACCGGGACGCCGCCCGGACCATGCTGTCGGGCGGAAAATCCCCCGCCGACCGGGTTACGGCCTTCGCGATGGACGGCACGTTGCGCGGCCTGCCGCGCGCGCCGCTGGAGGCCGAGGTCGAGCGTCAGGGCAATGCCGAGGTCGAGGCGATGTCGCGCCACATCCGGCTTCTGGAACTCGTGGCGATGATCGCGCCGCTGCTGGGGCTTCTCGGGACCGTGCTGGGCATGATCCAGTCGTTTCAGGAACTCGAACTGGCGCAAGGCGCGGCCAATGCCTCGGTTCTGGCGGGCGGTATCTGGCAGGCCCTGCTGACCACCGCAGCCGGTCTTGTGGTGGCGATCCCGGCTGCGATCGCCGCCACATTGCTGAGCGCGCGGATCGACGCGGCCGCCCATATGATCGAAGGCTCCGTTGGCCGCTTTTTTCTGCAGCTGGACACCGAAAGCCAAACCTGAGGGCCGAAAGGGACAGGCCATGCTGCTACGTCGCGCAAGACCCGCCAAGGCCCTGATCTCACTGGTGCCGATGATCGACGTCATGCTGATCCTGCTGGTGTTCTTCATGGTGACGTCGAGCTACCTGAACCTCGACATGATCCCGATGGTCGAAAGCGCCGAGACGGCGCAAGCGGGCGCACCCGCCGACAGCGCCGCCCCGTTGCTGATCCGGATCGCCGCGGATGGCCGCCCGCAGATCCGCGGCCGGTCGCTTGATGCAGACGAACTCACCACGCTGATCCGGGCACGGCTTGCGGAGAACCCGCTTGCCAGCGTGATCGTCCTGCCGTCAGGCGCGGCCACCACGCAGCAGCTTGTCACGATGATGGACATAGCCACCCAAGCCGGGGCGACCCGGCTGCGGCTGATCCGGCTTGAGCCGCGACCATGAAGCTGCGCCGGGTTCCAACACGACAAATGCCGGAGACGATCATCGCCCTGATCGACGTGGTGTTCTTCCTGCTCGTGTTCTTCATGCTGATCGGACGCATGGATGCCACTGCCCCGTTCGAGGTGCGACCCGCCACCGCCCTGACCGGCGCCGATATGCCTGCCGGCGGAACCACCTTGTCGATCGGAGCCTTGGGCGATCTGGCGCTGGACGGCGCGGCCATTGCCAAGGGCGATCTGATCCCGGCCCTGACCGCCAGGATTGCCGAGACCCCCGATCTCTTGATCCGCGTGAATGCCCATCGCAATGCCCAACTGCACAAGGTTCTGCCCTTGATCGCCGAGATCGAGCGTGCCGGCGCCCGCGATGTCGTGCTCGTGGTCACGCCGGAGCGGTCGTGATGCGCGGGGCGAGCATCTGGATCGCGGGAGTCCTGGGCTCCGTGCTGGCCCATATCGGCTTTTTCGCGTTTCTCGATCTCTCTGTCTCTCCCGATCCGCTGACCCGGCAGCCCCGCCCAGAGACCCGGATGACACTCGATGCCTATCAGGTCGACCAGCAGGATGCGGTCGCGCAATCACCCGCTGGCGAAACCGCCACCGAGCAGGATGCGAAAGGCACTGCGCTAAGCGCAGGCGCAGTGCCGCAATCCAAGGCAAGTGCGGTGCGTGCCGACAGCGACGCAATCCCTGCATCAACCCCGCAAGGAGCGGTCATTTCGGCGGACAGGCCAACCGGAACCCCTGTCGCACCAAGCACTCCGCCGGGTGCGCCTGTCGTGACTGTCCTCCCGCCAGCGCCCGAGTCCGCCGCTCAATCTCTGCCGGAAACGTTGGTTGCCGCAGCATCGGCACCAGCGTCCCCGGCCGCCTCCGTTTCACCACCCGCGACACAGGCAGCGGCGCCGCCGCCACAGGCGCAACCGATCCCCAGTCATCCCCCGCCCTCCGAAGCCACCACCGCCGCGCTGGCGTGGAACTTCGGCGAGCGTATCGTGACCGACCCGACCTCACTGGCGGTGATCCAGGCCTTCATGGCGCCGGCCGATCTGGCGACATCAGACGCCAATGCTGGCGATGTCCGCGACGGGCTGGCGGCGATCCTGACCGGGGTCGATTGCGCCCGGCTGACCGCCACCTTCATTCCCGAAACCGGGGCGCTGGAACTGCGCGGCCATGTCCCGGATCCAGCCATGCAGGCCCCGATCCTGAACGCGCTGCGCGAACAAATCGGTGCCGGCATCCCTGTGACAGGCAACCTCTTGCATCTGCCGCGCCCGCAATGCGGCGCGCTGTCGGGGATCGCCAATGCCGGACTGCCACAGTCGACCGACCAGCTGACCAACGCGCTGCTAGTCGGCGACAATGCGCAAGCCCGCGAATATGGCTTTACCGAGGGCCAGCGACTGGCGTTCGACCTGACCGCGCCCGATTATGATGCCGTGGTCTACGTCGATTACTTCGATGCCGACGGACAGGTGATCCATCTTGTCCCGAACGAAACCGTGCCGCTTGTCGCGCATCCGGCCAGGTCCGGCTTCGGCGTCGGAACCGACAGCGCCGGCAAGCCGGGGCTGGATATCACCATCGGGCCGCCGTTCGGGCAAGAGATCGCGGTGGCCTTCGCGGCATCGGCACCGCTTTTCGAGGATCTGCGCCCGCTGGTGGAGCCTGCGGATGCCTACCTGGCCGACCTGAAGACCCGCGTGGCCGAGGCGCGCGCCGCCGATCCCGGCTTCAAGGGCGAGTGGGTGTATTTCTTCATCACCACATCGCCCGCGACCCAGTAACTATTCGCAGCCGCCCTCGGCCCAGCGTTTGAGGTTCTGCTTGAACGTGCCGCCGTAAGGATGCTGCTTTTCCAGCGACCGGTTTGCTATCGCGGTGAGATAGGTCGTGGCTTGGGTGCACAAGGCCTCGCGGGTCCAGTCATGGCAGTTGGCGCAGTTCTGGCCTTTCCACAACTCTTCCGGAATGCCCTCGATCGGCGGAAAGATCGGGGAGCCGGCCACCAACTCTTCGATGCTCTTGCCGAGGATCTCGGGCGCGCCACTCAGCAATGGTTCGGAAAACAGCACCGGCGCACCGCCCAACGGTTCTGCGGCAATATCCACCTCTGGCTCCGGTTCGACCTCCGGTTCCACGGCTTCGGCCGCAGCAGCCTCGGCCGCAGCCTGCAACGTCCCGATCTCGAACTTTGCCAGTTCTGAAAACACCCCACTCGGGAACTCTGCCAGATAGGCCTGGTAATCCTCCAGAAGCCCGGTCAGCCGCGCCCGTTCGATCAACTCCGCCTCGCGGTCCGCCGGCAATGTTACCTTGGGCTCTGGTGCGGCGGCGACCTCTGGCGCGGCGACCGGTTCCTCGTCAGCGTTCAGTTCGGCCTGCAACACTTCACTCAACAACGCGCGCGCCTCGGCGCGGTGGCGCCCGTTCGGATAGGACCGCAGGAACAGCGTGATCTGGACCGGGTCGCGCGACCGCTCGACCGAGCGCCACAATTGCTGTTCCTCAACCTCTTCGGCGGTCAGTTGCACGCCTGCCCGAAAGACGAAGTCACTGGTCAACGAAGACGTGTCCCAAGGCGTCTGCGCGCCGCCGGTTTCCTCGATCACCTTGACGCGGACCTTCTTGAAAACCTGTTCGATCTTCAGCCCTTCGTTCATCATCTCGACAGCCAGCGCGCTGGTGAACGGGCTGTTGCGCTGCACCCCGTCCAGCGCGACCGAGCCGGGCGCGGTAGCATAGGCCAGATAGGTGCCGGTCGGCGCTTTCATCTCTGCCAAGCCATTGTCGTTCAGCGATGGGATCGTCTCGAACGGATTGTTGCGGCAGGCATCGAGGATCACGATATTGGTGCGGTTGCGCGCCGAAGCCATCTGGCGCAACACCGCCGAGGCTTCAAGGGCCACAAGATCCAGATCTGCGGCATTGGTCAGATTGGTATCGACCGGCAGCAGGTAATTCGCACCAAAGGACTGCACGCCGTGGCCGGCATAATAGAACAGCCCCACCGTGTCAGGTCCCCCAGCCCGCAGATCGCCCCCGAATTTCGAGATCGCCCGCTTCAGATCGACCTGCGACGCATCCGTCAACAAAGTGACATTGAACCCCACCGCCGTTAGCGTGCCGGCGATCAGGCTTGCGTCATTGACCGGATTGTCGAGCGGTTGAACCGCCGCGTAATTGCCATTGCCGATGACAAGGGCGATCCGCTCCTCGGCAATGGCGGAAACGGCCGCGCAGAGCAGCGAAATCAGCCAGGCGGATATCCGTAAGATCAAGGACACGCGGCTATCCTTGCCGGAAACGGTGTCAAATTCTGGGCCGTTCGTATGAATAACATAGATACCTCGCGCGCGGCCGGCAGTCCGGCCCATTTGCAGGTGATCATTGCTTTTGACCCCTGCCGGCGCAATAGTTCCTTATGTCTTTTTTGGTCTCGGGGATTTTACCATGCACATCATTCGCCTGATCGCATGTCTCGCCGCCTTGTCGGTTGGCGCAATGGCGCAGGCGCAGGACAACCCGTTTGAGCCGGGCTGGGTGTTGGAACCAGAGGCCTCCTCGCTTCGATTTCAGTCGGTAAAGAATCAGTCGAAGATCGAATCCTCGTCCTTTGCCACGATCACCGGGGCGATAGAACCAAGCGGTACGGCCACCGTGAAAATCCTGCTGGACAGCGTCGACACCAAGGTCGATCTGCGCAACGTCCGGATGCGGTTCCTGTTTTTCGAAACCTTCAAGTTCCCCGAAGCGACGATCACCGTTCAGATCGATCCGGCGGCTGTCGCTGATCTGGCGCAGGTCCGGCGCAAGGTGATGACCCTGCCCTATACGATCAGCCTGCACGGCATCAGCAAGACGCTTGAGGCCGACCTTGCCCTAACGCTGATCGACGATGATCTGGTCGCGGTCTCGACCAACGAGCCGATTGCGCTGGCGGTTGCCGACTTTGCCCTGACCGAAGGGCTTGAGAAGCTGCAGGACGCCGCAAGCGTCGAGATCGTGCCATCTTCGACCGTGACATTCGACTTCATTTTCAATCGCTTATCGAGTCGAAGGTGAAGCAACCGTGACGGCCGACCGCTGCGCCCGAGGAGCCGGCCAGCGCTGCGTTGGAAGCCGCTGGCGATTTCTCTCTGGAAGCTTGTGTGGGGCGGTTCGAGATTCTGTCGCGTTCCGGCAATATCTACTTCGCGCCCGGCTCTGCCCGGCTTACGCCCGACAGCAGGCCGCTGCTGGATACGGTCGCCGATATCGTTGAACGCTGCCCCGGTCTTGTCATACAGGTTGGCGGACATACCGATAGCCTGGGGCCTGACGCGGCCAACCAGGCTCTGTCGGAAAAACGCGCGGCCTCGGTCGTCTCTTATCTTGCCGGAAAAGGCATTGCCCCTGACCGCGCAATCCCGGTCGGATTTGGTGAAAAGATCCCGGTGGCGACGAATGATACCCCGAAGGGCCGCAGCCAGAACCGGCGGATTGAATTCTCCGTCGGCAATAGCTGAAACAGGTGGTCGGGTTGCCTCATGATCGGTCGCTAAAGGGCAGTGCCTTGGTAATCTTCGGGATTTTAGATGGGTAGGACCGAGGAGGAAGCCGACGAGCTGAAAAGCATGTTGGCGGTGGCGCGCAAGCGCGAGATTAATTTCGCGGTATGTCTGGGCCAGAATCACGACACCACGGTCTTCGCGATGCACCGGCGCAAGTCACCCGATGTCCTGCGACGCCAGGTCAAGAAGGACGGCGAGACCACCAAGATCGCCACCGGTCGGGTCCGGCTGAAAGCCAAGACCCTGACGCTCACCTGCATCGAGCAGCCGCCGCCCGGAGCCGCGCGCCAATTGCGGTTCTACTTTCGCGATTTCGGTCTGCCTTTCAAGATCGACATCCTTGAGGACAGCGGCACACCACTTGAAAGCGATGGCGAGGATGATGGCAAGGACGCCAAAGAGATCCTGCAGCGCACGACCCCGAAACCCGACAAGAAGGCAGCGAAGTGGGTCAGCATCATGCCGGCCTTTGACGAAGCCGTTGCCAAAGCGGTGGCCACAAATGCGCCCAAGGCCGGTGCGATCCGGGCCGCCTGGGAGGGTGCCAAATCTGCCGCCGCAGAAGGCAAGTACAAGACCGCCCTTGCCGTCGCCAAGAAGATCAAGCCGCTGATCAACGCAAAGCCCACAACGACGACCGCAACTGTAGCCGTCGCCACCGCCAAGCCGGATGCAAACCGTGCGGGCTGGGCCAAGGTCGAGGCCCGTCTGCAACAGCGGCTGAAACAGGCGCTGGCCGCCTCTCCCGCCAAGGCGGACAAATGGACGGCGGCGATGGAAATGGCCCGGCAGAAGGCCGCGGAAGGCGATTACAGGACCGCCGCGCTGATCGCCAAGAAGCTGTCGGGCGCATTGGACAAGGCCGATCCCGACGCTTCGGAACCCGCCATCGATGCGCCGGACCTGACGGCATGGACCGCCGCCCATGATGCGCTGGTGGCGCGTCTGCGCAACATCGGCCGCGCCTTCGACACCACCCGTCTGGCCAAGCGGCTGATCGCGGCGCGCGTCGATCTGGAGCGTACGCCCGAGGACACCCCCAAGGCGCTGGCCATCGTACGCGAGATCGACAGCGACCTGACAGCTGCCGGCAAGGCCTATTTCAAGACCGCCAAGACCGAGGCGACGGACGCCCTCGCCACCATCACCGGCTATCGCGGCGTTGCCGAACAGGCCGCGCGACTGAAGGCCCGCCTTGCCACGATGGACGCCGCCTTCAACCGCTCGCCGCCGGATTTCGAGGACATCCACGCGACCCATGCCGCGATCATCGCCGCTCGGGCCGACCTGCGGCCAGTGTCAGAGAGGTTCGAGGCGGATTACAACGAGTGGATGACCAAAAAAGCCAACTGGTGCGACGTTCCGCTGGCAAGGCTGAAAGACCCGATCGTCAGCAAACAGAAGGCCGAGATTCTCGGCAACCTCGCCAGGGCCGAACGCAAGCTGGACGAGGGCGCCCTGATCGAAGCGAAGCGGTTGATCACGGACGCCTATTGGGATGTCAAAGCCGCCGAAGAAATCGTCGAGGCGAAGACTGAACTGGCGACCCTCAAGAGTGGTGCCGAGGCGGCACTTGGGCAGCTGACTGAGAAGTTGGCCACAGACTACCCATCGGAATGTGCCGCGCTGAAGGCCGACCTCGACCAGGCGGCAGCCAAGGAGGCCGCAGAGGATTACTACACCGCTGCCCTGATTCTGAGGCCCATTCCGGCATCCATTGCCACGCTTCTGGCCCGCCCCGCTCGCGGCGCGCTGGCCGAGCGGCTAAAGACGCTGAGCGGCAAGGTTAAGGGTGATGCCCGGCTTGAAGGCCTGCTTGGCGCGGCTCAGTCAGGCGACCCCGCCAAGGCGCAGTCAGCCCTGAACGAGGCCGAAGCGCTGATCGCCGGTGCAGAACTCCGCGCCGCCGTCGCGGCAGGCAAGCCGCCTTCACCTGCCAGTCTGAAGAGCATGTCAGCCAGCCCCGAGGGCCGCCGGGTGCTGGACCAGATGATCACCGAAGTGCCGGACGATGCCGTGCCCGGGATCGTGGCCGCGCGGTTCAGCCTGAATGTGAATGCCGCCAAATCGTCCGGGCCCGAGTCAGCCGCCCCGGCCCCAGATCTGCGAAAGCTCTACCGCTTGCTCGCCGAAGCACCCGACAGCGGCGCACGCCAGACCCGCGACATGCTGCAATTCGAGCCGGTCGACACCGCCCGCGAAAAGGACAAGGATTACACCACCAGCCCCGGTCCGGTGTTTCATCCCGGCCTCAGCGGTGCGGTCTACACCTCGGCCTTCAACCCGCTGGACAAAGAGCTTACCGCCTTTGGCGATCCCGATCAGCTTGGCCGCATCGACCCCGATTGCCTTAGCACGACCAGCAGCAGCGGCGACAATCCGTCTTACGGGCGGTGGGCGGCCATGCACCAGCTGGGACAGGCCATAAACCACCGTAAGAAGTTCATGCAAGCCAATGGTCACAAACGGGAATTTGGCGGCTGGCAGGATCATCGGGGCGACATTTCAGAGCTCGCCCAGACCGTCGCCGGGCATTTCGGGGTCGAGCGCAGTTTCGTTGAACGCGCGATGTCGGGCGCCACGCCCGACTTGCCCGCGCTGCCGCAAAGCGCGACAAACACGACCACGCCCGAACAATGGCAAGCGCCCTATACCGCGTTCCTCGACTGGCTGGATAAGGTCGGCCATGCGCGCAAGATCTGGAACCGCGACAGCCAGACTGCCGCGCTCAGGATCGGTAAGCGGGTAATTCACGAAGCCGCCCCCGGCCACTGGGTTTCTTATGATTATGCGGCCCGCTCGAAGGGCGTCACCGGAACCCAGTTCCGATCGCCGGGCGAGTGGTTCGCAGAGCTGTATGCGGCCTATTTCACCAATGTCCTGCACCCGTCGCATCCCGCCCGGGACTGGTTGAGCAAGCTGTGATCGCAGCGAAAGGCACCGCCGATGTCGTTGTCTGAGACGCACGACTGCCCCTGTCCGGCCTGCGGTGTCGTCGCCGAGGTCACGTTTTTCGCAAGCATCGGACCCGAGTACCGCGAGGAGATCCTGACCGACCAGTTGCAGCGCAATACCTGTGCGGCCTGTGCAAAGGTCTATCGCACCGAACCGGCGCTCACCTATCTTGATGCAGAAGCGGGCCTGTGGATCAGCGCGCGCCCGGCAGACACGCTCGCCGATTGGGCGCGCGAAGAAACCGCCGCAAACGCGGTATTCGAGGAAAGCTATGGCACGGCCGCCCCCAAGGCAGCGCAAGAGATCGGTGCGGCCCTTGCCCCACGCCTGACCTTCGGCTGGCCGGCGCTGCGCGAGAAACTGATGATCGCGGAACATGGTTTGAACGATACGGCGGTCGAGATGACCAAACTCGCGATCCTGCGCAACCGGCCGGGCAACCCTGTCGCGCAGGGCGTAGAGCTTCGCCTGCTCGATGTGCGGGGGCCGGTTCTGGAACTGGGATGGCTTGCCAGTCGCGGAGCGAGGCAGATCGATGTTTTCGAAGTCCAACGAAGGCTTTACGAGTTGATCTTAACGGATCCAGCCTGGCAGAAACTGTCAGCGCAATTGCCCGATCGGGGATTTGTCGACCTGCAGCGGCTGTTGAGATCGCCACCCGAAGCGCAACCAGAATAACGTGCTGCCCCACCAAAGGGGGCCGCACTGGCATCGTGAACCCGACTGTCAGTCGTCGTCGCCCAGAATACTGTCCATCGCATCAAGCGCATCATCGGCGATCTCGACAGCGGTTTCGACGGCATCGGTCACCGGATGAGCCTTGACGAAGCCTTTCGCAGCTTCCACGGCGGCATCCACCGGGTCCCCGTCCAGAAGTTCTTCACCGACATTGATCAGAGTTTCTCCAACGATACCCACCTTCTTGCCAACGTAGTCCTTGGCTTTGTTGATGGCCTTGTCCTTGACAAAGTCGAAGACCTTGTCGCTGAGGTCGTCGACCTTCTCGCCGGTTCGCTCAATGATGCCGTCATCGGATTCATCGGCCTTCTCGTCTTCGATCTTCTCTTCCTCGGCCAGGATCGCCTCGACCTCGACACGCAGCTTCGCCAATCCGTCCAGACCTTTCTGGTAGTCCTTGGCATCCGCCGCCTCTTGCGCGTCGGCCAGCATTTCGGGCAGTTTACCGACCTTTGCCTCAAGCGACTTTTCCGTGACCTCGCGGGCTTGCTTGTACTGGGGCTCCAACCCGCTCCAGCGCTCCTCGTAGCGAACCTTGTCCTGTTCCAGCCGGTCCTCGGCTCTGTCGAACGCCGTAAGCGCCTGTTCGACAGCCCCTGCCTTGCCAACAGCGCCCTCGTAGTCCTCGTTCCCGGCGGTGTCCTTCATCTCGTCGAAAGCGTCGATCACATCCTCTAGCTCGTCCGTCAGAACGGAGGCGAATTCGAAGTCATTGGCCTTTTCAACCCGCGGCGTCAGCGTACCGAGCAGACCTTCGTACTCGGCCTTATGCTCGCCGGTGGTCATCAGCGCGTCTTCAAGATCATCCAGCGCGTCGTTCAGTTTCTTCACTGCGTCTTCGGCCTCGTCGAGGTCCTTCTCTGAAAGCGCATCCTCGACCTTGTCCTTGGCGGAACTGGCCTTGTCGTATTCATCCTCGGCGCGGTCCTCGGCGTCACCGGGCTGAGTGTTGAACCGGTCAATCGCAGCCTTGGCGGCAGATTCAATCGCCGCTTCGCGCTTGGCGAGGTCAACCCATTTGCCGTCGAATACCTTGATCTCTGCCAGCAGCGCCTTGGCCTTGACCCCCGCCTCGCCATATTTCTCTTCTCCGGCGAGTGACTCCATCGCCTCCTTGAGCGTGGTGAGCTCGTCGAACGGGTCTTTCAGATCGTCGTATTCGGTCGATTTCTGCTGTGCCGAGCCATAGGCCTCCAGCGCCATGCCGCGCTGAATTTCATAGGCCTCTTTCTGGTCGCCGAACTCGTCCACTTTCTTGAGATAGGCGTCGATCAGATCCCTGACCCCATCGGCCGCTTTCACGGCTTTGACGAACTCATGCTCCTCGCCAAGCTTGACCATCGCATCGAAGGCCGTGATCACCTTGTCTGCGGCGGCCTGCGCCTCTTCGATGTCGTTCTTCCTGATGATCTCGATCTTGCCCAACATGTCCTTGTGGAGCTTTTCGTAGACCGGTTCGTTCTTGGCCAGTTCGGCGTTCAGCGCGATGGCATCCGTGACCAGCTTTTCAAGCTTGGTCATCTTTGCGACAGCCTCTTTCAGCCAGGCCTTGTTCGCCTCTTCTGTCATCTTGCCGTAGAGATCCTGAATGGCCTCTTGCACAGCCTTCAGCGACAGATAGGTAAAGCCGCGCACCTGCTCTAGTCGCGGCTTGATCACGTCATGGCGCCGGGTGTAATCCTTCAGCAGTACCTCCAGTTGCGCGAATTCATCCAATGGCCCCACCAGTGCGGTCGCCTTTTGCAGCGCCGTGGCAAAATCGGTCGCGTTTGCGGCCGCCAGCATTTCGTCGCGCAAAGTCAGGATCGGCGGCTTCTTGGTCTCAAGCTCGGGATGGCTGCAACTTTCAACCGCGGCGATCTTGTCCTTGATCTGATCGTAAAGCGCCTCGTACTGGTTTTGCAGATTGATCAGATTGCCAAGCTGCGCATCCAGATCGTTCAGCATCCTTTCGAGCGCGTTCATATGCGTCAGGGCAAGGCGAAAGTCGGTGGCGGTGGCTGCCGTCTCCATCTCGCCGCGCAGAGAGGTCAGCGCGGTCCGCTCGTCCTCCAACTCGGCATAGTCACTTTGCATCGAGCCATCGAGCCGTGAGATCACGGCAGGCAGCCGGATGTCGTATTCGTTGCGGGCGGCGTCCAGCGCGGTCAGGGTCGTCTCGATGATCCCGATCTTCCTCTCCAGGTCATGCAGCGTTGTCAGTGCCAACGGATAATCACCGTTGCCGGCGGCGTTCTCCATCTCGGTGCGCATCGCGACAATGGCCTCATGATCTGCATCGAGTTCCTGGTATTCGCATTGCGCAATTGCGTCGAACCGCACCAGCAGGCCCGGCAGCAACAGGTCGTAATCCAGCTTTGCCTGCTCGATCTCCGCGACCCTGCCCTCGTAGTCGTCAAGCTTGCCTGCAGCCCGGTGCAGAATGTCGATAGCTCCGGCATATTCGCCCGCGGACCCGGCATTGGCCGCCGCCTGCTGATCATTGGCAATATCTTGTGACAGCGGTTCGACCGGCATGTAATTGCAGACTGCCGCGGCACCAAAGCGCGGCTCCATCTCGGCGTAGAGCCGTTCAAATTCCTGGCCCAGACGAGCGTTTTCGTAAGCGATCTTGTAGGCGTCCAGAAGCAGCACCAACTCATCCATCTTCAGAAGCGCATCTTCGTAGCTGCCCCCGATAGTGTCCGAGTTCATCGCGGATTGGACCGCGGCAAGCTCGGCCTGCTTCGGTTCCAGCGCCGGGAATTCGCTGACAAGCGCCTGGGACAGTTCGCTTTGCAGACGCGGAAGCCGGGATTTATAAAGCGTCCGGGCATCGACGGCAGCCGCGAAGGCGATCTGAAGATCGCCAATCTTGGCCAGAAGCTCGTTGGTCAGGCTCAGAGCCTTGACATAATCATGGGCCGCTGCGGCAGCCTTTGCCTTTGACTTAATCGTTACGATGTCTCCCATCATCCACGTCAGGTCGGGGAACTCGCCTAGCTCGCATTCTGCAATCAATGGGTCAACCAGTAGCCATTGTGCATCAAAGGCGGCCTTTTGCGCCTGAAGCACCTCGATCTCTGCCTTGGCGGCCTGAAGCTTGGCATATGCTGCTTGAAGGACTGCGGATGCCGTAAGGTAGTCCAGTGCCGCTACGGCCTTATCAATCACCGGGAAATCGCCCGATACCAACCCAAGATAGGAGATTGTTTTTTCCGATTGTGGTTCGGCCGCCTCCGCTGCCTTCAATTCAGCGTCAAAGCTCACCCTCAACGGATCATAGCCGGTCTTGGCAGCCAGTTGCGTCAAGTACATCGTGTGAACCGGTGCCATGCTGGCCATCGCCTGATCCAACAATGTCGTCGCGTCGGCCCAGCGTTGATCACTGACCGCATCCGCAATCTTGTCGACCTCGACCTTGAGCCTGCCGGCCTCGGCATCCCCCCAGGCAATCAGATCGCCCAGTTGGACCTTGAACACGGTATAGTCCGCCGACCGGCCTTCCCAGATCCGCTTGTTCTGTTCGATCTCCTTGCGCAGCTTGTCGACGATAGCTTTCAACTGGCTGATTTTGCCGCCGATCTGATCGAGTTGCCTTTGTTCGTTTGCATCAATGCCGTCGGCCGCGAATTCCCGGCGCATTGATTTTTCCCTGGCAACGAGTTTGAGGTTTTCTTTTTCGGCGGCTTCAATTTTTTCGATCTTGACGTTCACAACGGATCCTCCCTGCGGGGGTTTGCGGTCTCATGGACGGCCTCCGAAAAGAGGCATCGCAACTAATGCTTTCGATTCCGCGCAAGGCGAAACCATCTGTTTCGTCAGGTTTGTTATCTGCGCCACGCCCCGAAATTGGGCTTTGAAAAGGAACGCTTAACAACGGCAATAGGCGCTTCCGAAGACGGTGGTTGCGCTTGTTGTAAGGGTGCCACCTGAAGTTCTCAATTCGCGCAATATGCCTTAAAATCGCTTTTCACACAATGCCGGGATGTCGGAGCGCGACGGAAACCGGCTTTGCGAATTGGCCAGTTTCGGTTATAAAGGCGGCATTGAAATTGTTCCGGCGTCAATCGTCTGGCGCAACTATTTTTGAGAACGCCAAATTACGTCCGTCATACGGATCTTTCTGAAAACACGGATGCTTATTCGTCAACGAGGAGGCTGGCATGGCCAAGAAAAAATCCCCGGCAGAACTGAAAGAAGAAGGTGTAGCACTGGGAGAGAAGATCGCCCAGGCGCGCAAGAAGCCCTATAAATTCGCGCTTTCCATCGGCAAGGAAGGGTTGATTCTGGAAACCGACCTGAAGAAGTCACCTGATATTTTGTGGCGCAACGCCAAGAAGGCCGGCGGTGGTCCCAAGGGCGCGATGGGCATGATGAGCGTCAAGGGCAAGATCATTGAGCTGACCTGCGAAGATGACAGCGCACCGCAGAACCTACCCAAGATGGCGAAGAAATTCTTTTCCGAACGCGGGCAGCCCTACAAGTTCGTGATCATAACCCCGGCAGGTGAACTGTCTGACGACGAGGATGAAGACGAAGAAGAGTTGCAGATGGCAACTCGGTCTCGCGGCGACGCCCCGCCGCCGGAAGAGACCGCGCCGCCCTCGGCAAGCGAGGATGAGGCGGTCGATGAAGAAACCCGCGAGGCCGTCGAGGAAGCCACCGGCGAGAGTGCCGAGCAAGAGCAGAGCGAGGTCGCCGAAGAGCCCGCCGGCGGTGCCGGAGGTGAGGGCACGGAAGACGCGCTGCGCGAGGTGCTGCGCAAGGAATTCGAGGATCTCTCTGGCGATATCGAAACCGCGAAGCAAAACCCGAACGCCGGGATGGCCAAGAAAACCGGCGCTCTGGTCGATATGTTCAGCAAGCAGATCGATGGCGATCTTAAGAAGTCAGCCTCTGTCCTGTCGCTGCTGAAAGCGACACTGAAGGATGCGGTCGGTGGCGCCCAGGCAGCCCCTGCGGCCGCGCCTGCCGCCGGCAGTGCCGATCCCGAAGCCGCGCAGAACCGCAGGTCGCAGCTGGAAGAACTGGAAAAGGGCGTCGATGCCTTGCTGGCTGAATTCGCCTGACGAATGGTGCGGGCAGCGGACGGGTTCCGCTGCCTGAGTGCAACAGACAATATCTGCGGAGGACGAGATGCCGGAACAGGATCCAAAGGAAGAGAAGAAAAAGATCGAAGCGGCCAAGAAGGGAATTCAGGGCGAAGTCAAGAAGCTGGCCCAGAAGACCAAGAAGAAGGCCGATGAAGCCCGCGAGTTGATTGACGAGAAGAAGGAAAAGAAAAAGCCGACCACTCCCGACGAAAAGAAGCGCGCCAAGGAGGTCGACAAGAAACTCAAGGACATACAGAAGATTTACGCGAAAGAGGCCGACGCGGCGTCAAAGCAGATCAGCAAGATGCTGCAAGAGTATGCGCCGGCGGACAAGAATGCCTTGCCCGCATGGCAAAAGGGCATGGACCGCTGGTACATCGACATCCTGAACAAGGAACCGGGGTTCGACATCGGTGGTGGCGTCAGGGCGAATGGCGACATCTCGATCAAGGACAAGAAGGCGAAGATCGAGTTTTCCTGGAAATTCTAGGCCGGGCTCTCTGCAAATCGTTTCAGGTCGCGACGGCATGGAACGGCTGTTGGCGGTGATCGGCCGAGAGACCACGCCCGCTGTTCACAACCCCATGGCAAACGACGACCGCCCCCGCGAATGGGGGGCGGTCAGGCGACCATCAGGTCGCTTTGGCGATGTCAGGGTGATCAAGCCAGAAAGTCGTCCACGGCTTTCTTCGCCTCTTCGCGGGTCTTGCCGTAGCGTTCCTGAATCTTGCCTTCCAGCTCTGTGCGGTTGCCTTCGATCCGATCGAGATCATCGTCGGTAAGATCGCCACACTTCTGCTGGACCTTGCCTTTCATCTGCTTCCAGTTGCCTTCGATCTGGTCCCAATTCATAGCTGTTTCCTTTCTGCTTCAGGGTGTCCAGACCAATGTTCCGAGCATCATTTTGTTCCCGGCGTCCAGCGGTTCGCGGATTTTCGCCAACCCCGCATCGGCCTGCCGAACGCTGCCCTTTGGGGTCATGGCAGAGCGCGCTGGGATTTCAGGATGAATACCGGCCAGCCATCGCCGCGACCCCGCTCTGGGCGGCCGACCAAGCCCGAAACCAGCCGGTGCCCCATCAAACCGCCGGTGCGGCCACGCTAGGGGGCTGCAGCGGCTCCTCTTGGACGAATTCGGGCACCGGGAACGTAATCTTCATCCGGTAGACACCGTCTTTGGTTTCGACCTCAACTTCACCATTCAGTTGATTTGCGAACGCATTGATAAGCTGCCTGCCCAGTCCACCTCCGGACGGCGGGTCACCGTTCACGCGCTGCTCGCCCATGGTGTTGGCGACCTCCAGCAAATGCGTCACATCGCTTTCTTTGGAAAGCCGTACCGATATCCAGGCCGGGCCGTCAGCCGGTTTGCCGGTGTACTTCAGGGCATTGGTAACGGCCTCTGTTGTCGCCAGAGTTAGCGGCACGGCCTGGTCGGGGTAAAGCAAGGCTTCATGCAATTCCAGGCGAACGTCGACATCGCTGCCCGGCGGCAACCCGGCATTGACGATCTGCCTGACGATCGTTTGCAGCATTTCGTCGGCGCGCACCCTGCCCTTTGCCGATGTCTCGTAGAGGATCTGATGAACCGCCGCCAGGCTCGTCAACCTGCCTTGAAGGTCGGCAAGAACCGCGCTGGTGCCTTCGGCGCGCGTTGTCCTGATTGTCATGTTCAGGATCGAGACGATCAACTGCAAATTGTTCTTGACCCTGTGATGAACCTCTTTCAGCAGGACGTTCTTGTCCTGGATCATATCCTCTAGTTTTGCTTCCTCTTTCAGGACACTGATCGCAAGCCTTTCCCAGGTCTCGTCAATCTCGCGCAGCTCGACCGGGACCGCGGCCCCTCCCTTTGGCGGGCTGATCTGCCGTGATCTCATGAAGAGAAGCATCCGCGCGCGCAAGTTGCGCGTGGGTCGTATGACCATCCTCTCGACAGCCAGGAATGCCACGCCAAGGCACGCAAGCCACATCAGAGCCGGAAACATGATCGGCATCGCAAGGTTCCAGACGCCGGGGGCGAACGCCAGCCGTTCTTGTTTCCAGCTTCCGATCGCATAGACCAGATTTGAAACGACAGGCACGACGGCAAAGACCCGTTTGTCGCCCAACTCGGTCTTTCCCGTGAATGCTGACTGTGGCTGTCCCACGAAAGACTTCAAAGAGCGGCCTTCCGGAAGGCGCTGGTCCACATTCTCCATCCCGCCTTGGGACGTCAGAACCTCGCCATTTTTGTTGAACGTGATCAGATCGAGCGGTCGATCGTCTTTTAGATCTTCAAATGCCCGTTGTAGCCGCGGATGCGGTAGCGACACCACCACATAGCCATCGAAAACCGATCCCTTGACGACCGGAAGGCCCATAATGATCACCGATACCTCGCTGATCGGTGCATCCCTGTTGACCGTTGCATAGGGTGCCGGCTGCTCTTTCATCCTTTTGTAGATGGTGCTGTCTGAAAAATCCATGCCGACACCAGCCGATGCACAAGTCACTATTCCATCTGCATTGACATAGCCGGCAAAGGAATAGGCATCCGACGCTTTCAGATAGCGTTGCATGACCTCTTCGCAGGCGGCCGGGTCGTCGCGGATCAGCGGAACAAATGCAACTATTGCCTGTATCGAACCGAAGGCAGCCCGGATCAGCCCCTCTTCGCCACCTGCCGCTTTCGAGGTAAGCGCAAGCAGGCTGGTTTCGGCGCGACGGTTCGACTCTTCGATCAGTTGCAGCGTCTGGGCAAGGGCGATGATACCGATCGGCAGCAAAGTTACCGCCAGAAGAACCGCAATCCTGAATGCAAGGCCCCTGCTGGCCCCGCGAAAACGAGCAATCAAGCCGTATGCCTTTTTACAGAGAACGAGCTGTTGACAACGGCCATCGTAGACTTATCGGTCAGCTCCAATTCTTCGTCCTCGCTTAACCCCAGCAGTTCGATCAGCCGCACCCGTCCACGATTGACGCGGCTCTTGATCGTTCCGACAGCGACGCGGCAGGTCTCGGCGGCTTCCTCGTATGAAAAGCCCATCGCGCCGACCAGCATCAGCGCTTCGCGTTGTTCGGACGGCAGTTTCGCAAACTGCGTCTCGAAATCGTTCATCGCCATCCGACCGTCATGATCCGGCTTTTGCGACAGCGTGGCGGCCATTTGTCCATCCACATCAGCGACTTCGCGCTTGGCCTTTCGGCGGTCGGAATAGAAGGTGTTGCGCAGGATCGTGAAAAGCCAGGCCCGCATGTTCGTTCCGGCCTTAAATTTGTCTATGTTTTTCCAGGCCTTGACGATGGTGTCCTGGACTAGATCATCGGCGGTAGAACCGTTTCGGCAAAGGCTGAGCGCAAAGGCCCGCATCGCCGGCAAATGCGTAACAATTTCGTCACGCGGATCCGGGGCACCGCTGCTACTCTCTTCGCTCATTTTGCGTCATCCTGCTCTTTGAGTTGACGCAACAACTCTGCAAAGCGATCCGGCACATCCTCTTCGACCGTCCTTCGGTAGACTTTTTTTAGGTTCTCTTCAATCTGCCGTTCCAGGCTAGACTTGCGTTGGTCCTGCTCCATCTTCAATCCCGCATGCGTCAATAAAAATTTCAGATCATTCGGAACCAAACCACGAAGTGAACGTTTTGTTCCGAGAAAAATGAAAAAAGGGGCGAAAATGTCTGATACGACGGATCAAGTACCAATCAGCGAACTTGTTGGACGGCTTCTGCCCTACCTTCGCCGGTACGCCCGCGCCCTGACGGGCAGTCAGAAAACAGGCGATGCCTATGCGGCGGCGGCGCTGGAATCAATCATCAGCGATCGCTCGATCTTTGACGGCCCGAGTTCGTCCAAGGTTGCTCTGTTCAAGGTGTTTCACGCCATATGGACAAGCGCCGGCGCGCCGATCGAGGGCAAGGAATTGGGGATAGCCGCCCGGGCGCAGGCCCATCTATCAAAGCTGACGCCAAACACCCGAGAGGCGCTGTTGCTGTCGACGATAGAGGAATTCAGTCCCTCGGAAATCGCCGAGATCATGGAGGTGGACCGTGATGAGGTCAGTCATTTCCTGTCCGTCGCCCATAAAGAGATCGAAGACGGACTTAGCGGTCGGATCCTAGTGATCGAGGACGAAGCGATCATTGCCCTCGATCTGCAAAACATCATCGCAGACATGGGGCACGCGATCACCGGCGTTGCGCGAACCCATCAAGGTGCCGTGGCGCTTGCAGGCAAAGAGCGGCCCGACCTGATCCTGTCGGACATCCAGCTGGCCGACGGATCTTCGGGCATCGACGCCGTCAACGACATCCTGCAGACTGCCGGCGAAATCCCGGTGGTCTTCATCACCGCCTTTCCAGAGCGGCTGCTGACCGGGGACCGGCCAGAGCCAGCCTTTGTGATCACCAAGCCGTATTCAGAAAAGCAGATCCAATTGGCAGTCAGTCAGGCGATGTTCTTTGCCAGCACGGAAACCCTGCACGCCTGATCCTTCCGCGCTTGCGTGGGCCGCTCGGCTTATGACGCCCGATCGCTCGCAACACCCACGGCGCGTTTTCGTGGAATGCGGATCTGGCGGTCCTTGCTACGCAAATGCCAAAGGCGGCCATCTGGCCGCCTTTGCACGGTTTCGTGGGGTGGCGTCAGATCGGCGGTTTTCCCTTCACGGCCCGCGCGACCAGCGCGATCACGAAGAGCAACAGGAACACGAAGAACAGGATCTGTGCGATCCCCGCAGATGCGCTGGCGATACCGCCAAAACCGAAGACTGCCGCAATCAGCGCGACCACCAGAAATGTTAAAGCCCAACCAAGCATAAGTTTCTCCTTTGCGTTTCTTTCCAACAAGTTGGAAGCCAAGCTATCGTCGTTGCTTGCTGAGGAATTAACGCGGTCCGGCCAAAGAGGTTCCTGAATTATTTTTTCCGGATGGATCGGAACTAGTTCTGCCCGCCCGCGTTGATATCGGTAAAGACGAAACACTTGATAGAGGAGTTGGAGATGGCACAAGCTACAACGAACGGGGGCAAATCAGATCCCACAACCGCCGACCTGCAGTCTCAACTGGAGGCGCTGAAAGGCGATATCGCCGCTTTGGGCGAGACCTTGGGGGCCTACGGGCGGTCACGTGGCGAGGATCTGAAAGACGCGGTCAAAGACCAGGCCCGGTATTTGCGCACCAAAGGCGAGGAAAGCGTGGGTCGGGCGCAGGAAACGGCGGCCTCCGCATACCACCAGGCAGAAGATTCAGTACGACAGAACCCGGCCGCCGCCGTTGGCTTTGCGGCAGCCGCGGGTTTCATCGTCGGGCTTCTGGTCAGTCGTCGCTAGGATCGGCGCATGTTTGAAAACCTCAAGGCTTCTGCCGCACAAACAGCCCGGCGCTCGGCGTTCGGGCTGCTTGGCGGACTGGCGCTTGTGGTCGGGATTGCTTTTCTGACCGTCGCGCTCTGGATTGTTCTGGTCAATGTTGCCGACAGCCTGACGGCCGCACTGGTCATAGGATCAATATATGTCGGTAGCGCATTGATATTGCTTGCATTTTCACTGTCCGGAAGGTCCGATCCGCCAGCCGTCCGCGCGCACCATCGACAGGCCCCCACCAGCAAGGCAGAAGCCATGGTTGGCATTGCGGCGGCGTTCTTCGAAGGCTTGGGAGCGGGACTTACGGCCCGGCCCAGGCAGTCTGGTTCAGGGCAGCCGAAAGATCCGGAGAATTAGGTACATAGGTGCATTACCGAGGGCATCGGTACATTAATAATATCTCTCAAGCCATTGTTAAATTGGTAACAATATTTCCCGCGCCCTTCACTTCGATATGTCCGGCCTTTTGGAGAAAACACCCGGTTCCCATCCGCAGGCAATTGAGCGTCAGAATGACTCTGGCCTGAAACCCTCGACAAAGAGCCGCCCCGGAACCCCCGGCACCGGTGCCAGACCGCCGAGTTTCATCATATGCCAGGCCAGCACAAGATTGCTCGTCAGGACCGGCTTGGCCAGGCGGTGTTCCAGTTCAGCCACAACATCCAGCGTGCGCAGATTGGTGCAGGACAGAAACAGGCCATCGACCTCTGCACCGTTCATCAGGGTTTCGGCTGCGACAAGGATCGACGCGCCGTCAATTCGCGCCACGGCGGCCTCTTCGGCGACGTCGAAACTGCCAAAAACCGGGGTGTCGATGCCCTGGTCCGCAAGAACCCCGCAGAGCCGCGCCGATACTTCGGCGACATAGGGCGAAAGCACCGCCAACCGCACAATCCGCATTTCCCGGCAGGCCGCGATAAGCGCCGAGACGGGTTCAGTCACCGCGCCGGTTTCCGCGCCGGACCGTATTAACTCGGACACCCGCGACGCACCGATTTGTGCGGTGCCCGATGTGCAACCATAGCCGATGGCGGCAAACCGCATGCCAAGCGGGAACAGCTCTGCCGCCGCAGTCAGATGATCCTCCATCTGCGCCAGAGTCTTTGCGGTTACTTCGGGCGCGGCCGGAACCCGTGTCGTCAGCCATTCCGATGACGGTGGCAGCAGGCGCCGGAAGTCGGCCTCAATCGTTTCATCCGACCGCAGGACAATCAAGCCAAGCGCCGGGGCATCCCGCCTCGCCAAACGATAGTCGAACCGAGTCCCGGTCATGGCCCAATCACCTCGATCGCTGGCCCCGCCGGACCCGACAGCCACTCGGCCCCACCTTCACGGATCACGATATCTTCTTCGTGTACAAGGATTTTCCCGGCTCCCACTTCAATCCCCGGTTCAAGCGTCAGAACCATTCCGGGGACCAGTACCGTAAGGTCGGCAGGGATCAGGGACGGTGGTTCAGTCAGTTGCATCCCCAACCCGTGCCCTAGCCGCCCGGCATCCGACCCGCCGGCCCCGCCAGTGACGATCCTGTCCATCGAGTGAAACAGGTCCGCAGCCGTGACGCCGGGGCGGGCGATTTCAAACGCCGCTTGGGTCGCTTCGATCAGCCGGGCATGGGCGTCCTGCACCGCTTGCGTCGGCGGGCCAATGGCAAAGTTCCGGTCGAAGTCGCAAAAGTAGCCGTCAAGGACCAGCCCGGTATCCAGCATCAGCACATCCCCGACCGCTAGCGGTTTGTCCGTCGCCGGCGAAATCACGTCGCCATAACCGCCCTCCGCCGCGCCGCCGGCAAGATAGGGCACCCAGTCGGCACCTTCCTCGAGGCAGAGCATCTGAAAGCGGCGAAAGACCTGACTGAGCGGCGCGCCGGCTTTCGCGATCTCGGGCACGCGGACGAAGGCACGGTCGGCAACGGCGCAGGCAGCTGCGATCTTGGCGATCTCGGCCTCGGACTTGACCATGCGCAGGCGGCGCATGATCCCGGCGTCATCCTTCACCGTCCGCGGCCCGATCTGATGGATGAATCTGTTCCAGTCGGTCAGGGGCATCCGCAGGAAGGTTTCGGCGCCCGAGGGCACACCGATGGCCCCATCCTCCGGCACAAGATCGGCGACCGTTTGCGCCAGAAGGCTGACGCCATCGTCCTGATAATCGGGCGAGCGCCAGCAACGCATCTGGCTGATCCAGCTTTGCCCCATCAAAGCGGCGCCGATTGACGGGATGACCGCCACGGGCTCTCCGCGCGCGGGAAGCACAAGAAACCACGGCCGCGTCGGGCTTTCCCAGAACCGCGTCAGGAAACCGGTGAAATAGCGCAGCTCCGCCTCTGTGGTCAGCAACAGCGCGGCAAGGCCCGCATCGGCCATCAGCGCCTGCGCCTTGGCTGTGCGGTCACGAAACTCCGCTTCGGGAAACCCGCGCGCAGCAGTCATGGTTCGGGTTCTTCGGTCAGTATGGCAAACACGCGGGCCGACGGACCAAGGCCAAGCGTCGCGCGATGCGGCCCCGCTGCCAGCAGCGCGGCAATTCCGGCCGCACCTGACGGTGTGGACGCGAACCCCGCTGCCGCCGCGTGTTCAGCCCCCCTCGCCGCTTCATCCTCGCTGATCGTCAGAAAGGCGTCGGCATCACGCGCAAGCCCCTTGAGCGCGATCAGCGATGGTTCCTTGCAGTCCAGCCGCCCCATGATCGAGACCGGTCCGACCGCGGCCATCGGAGCACGCGCGGCAATCGACCCCGCCAGAGCCGGTGCGGCCATGGGTTCCACGACGAATATCTGCGGCGCATCGCCCCAGACCGACCGGGCGTGGGCCGCTGCGGATGCTGCCAGCCCGCCGACACCGGCCTGAAGCAGAATATGCGTCGGCGGCATGGGGATCTGCGCCACGGTTTCGGCCATCAGGGCAAGATAACCCTCCATCAGGATATGGGGGCGCTCGGTATAGCCGGGCCAGGAGCTGTCAGACAGAAGCGCCAGCCCCTCTGCTTCGGCGGCCGCGGCGGCGGCGGCCATGCTGTCCTCGTATATCGTGCCCTGACGGACGACCTCTGCGCCCTGATCCCGAAGCCGGTCGGCGAAACTCTCTGGTACGGTCTCGGCGATATAGATCCGCGCCTTGGCCCCGAAGGCAGCGGCACCCGCGGCAACCGACAGACCGTGATTGCCGGCACTGGCGGTCACATAGGTCCGTCCTGCCGCAACCCCCTGTTCTGTATCCCTTGCAATGACATACGCCGCCCCGAGCGCCTTGAAGCTGCCCAGCCCCATACGCTGCCGTTCATCCTTGATGAGGAGATCGCCCACCCCGGCGGCCACCGCAAGGCCCGGTGCGGACCGCAGCGGCGTCACGCCTGCTCTTGGACACCGGGCCAGCAAGGATTGCACGCCGGTGGCATCGGCGGCAGGCCAGGGAATGTTTTCAAGATCGGGATGGGTCAGCCCCTGCCCGCGCAAAGCGTTCGAAAGAATATCCATGACTGCCATTGCTACGCGGGTCGACCGCTGGGTCAACAGTTACTACAGATCAAAGCTCAGTTGCGGACGCGCACGTTCCCCGGCGAAATCGACGCGTCCTGTGCAGAAAAACTGCTGTGCTTCAGTATCTGATTGGCGCCGACGGTAATGATCACGAGGGCGACGAGGGCCATCAAGAAGGCTTTCATCCTACGCCTCCTTGCCGCGGCGAGCGTCCGGGGCGTTTGCTTCATCCACCCAAAGGCTGTGATGTTCGCGCGCCCATTGCTCCTCTACCTCGCCTTTGCCCATCGCATCGAACGCGCCTTCCATCCCTACCGAACCGAGGTAGATATGGGCGAAAACGATCGCTATCAGCACCAGGCTGACGATCGAATGCCAAAGCTGCGCGTATTGCATTTCTTCCTGCGGCTGCAATGGATAGGGCAGCGCGGTCATGCCAAACCAACCCGGCACGCCCCAGCTGTTGAGGGTCGAGAAAGTGTGCCCGAAAAGGTTGAACTCGAACGGAAACAGAAGCGACAAGCCGGATACTGCTATCGATCCGCCAAACACGATCACCGCCCAGAAGATCAGTTTCTGGCCGGCGTTGAACTTCTTGGCCGGTGGGTGGCCGCCGCCAAACAGGCCGCCGCCCCTGGCAAGCCATTTCAGGTCAGTCCGATCCGGCAGATTATGCGCCACCCAGAACAGAAAGATCAGGACCAGCGCGACGATGAAGGCCCAGGAAATATTGTTGTGCACCCATTTGGAGCCGATCGCGATGGTCGAAAACGCTTCGTGGCCGAAGGCCGGGATCAGCACCTTGCGCCCGAAAAGAGAGACGAGCCCGGTGAGGCCCAGCACGATAAACGAGGTGGCCAGCAGCCAGTGACCAAAACGCTCTGCCGCGTTGAAGCGGGTCAAGGTGCGTCCGGTTTTCTTGCCGTCAATGCGAATGCGGCCCCGGATAAGGTAGAACAGCACCAGCGCAACCAGCGTGCCGCCCAGAAGATAAGCTCCGTAGGTTAGCAGCGGTCCTTCGCGAAGCCGCAGCCACCACATGCCGCCATCCTGTATCAGAGTGGTCGCGGCCGGGCCACGACTTTGGGTGGAGATATCCGCAGTTCCATAGCGAAACGCGCGCCAGAGCTCCGGATCGGAGACGCCTCCAAGCGTGCCAAGCTGTCCGCTTATCGGTGCGGCGGCATCGGGGTCGCCCGTTGCGGTTCTGCGGAAGCTGTCGTCGATCCTTTCACCGCGTTGCCGCGCTAGGATGTCTTCCAGCGTCTGCGCCCCGCCGGTTGCCGCACGGGTTTGATCCGCCTCCTGGGCCAGGGCCGGGGTCATGATCGCGAGTATCAGGCAGAGGGCCGAAATCAGGCGCAGCATGGAAGATCCTTGCTCAAACTGTCAAAAGTGGGGGCGGTCCCTTGGATGTTGCCGCCCCCTGCTACAATCCCGATACCGGGGGTTAGCCGCCCTTCTGGTCGTAGGCAGTGCCCCAGCCCCATGCGCCCGAGCCGAAGCCACGGGCGACGACGCGCTCGCGGTAGATGCCGGACACCACGTCGCCATCACCGGCCAGCAGGGCCTTGGTGGCGCACATCTCGGCGCAGATCGGCAGTTTGCCTTCGGCGATCCGATTGCGACCGTATTTGGCGAACTCGGCGGTCGAGTTGTTCTCTTCTGGCCCACCGGCGCAGAAGGTGCACTTGTCCATCTTGCCCCGTGATCCGAAGTTGCCGGCCTGCGGATACTGCGGCGCGCCAAACGGGCATGCGTAAAAGCAGTAGCCGCAGCCGATGCACAGGTCTTTGGAATGCAGCACTACACCGTCATCGGTCTGGTAAAAGCAGTCCACCGGACAGACCGCCATGCAGGGCGCGTCGGAACAGTGCATGCAGGCGACCGAGATCGACCGTTCACCCGGAGAGCCGTCGTTGATCGTGACCACCTTGCGGCGGTTGATCCCCCATGGCACCTCGTGCTCGTTCTTGCAGGCTGTCACGCAGGCATTGCATTCGATGCAGCGTTCAGCATCAACGAGAAATTTTGCTCTAGCCATCGTATTTCTCCTTATGCTGTCCAGATTTTGCAAAGAGTCGCTTTGGTCTCTTGCATCTGGGTTACGCTGTCATAGCCGTAGGTCTGGGCGGTGTTGGTGGATTTACCCAAGACATATG
>CAVYHT010000002.1:0-47470 GCA_963768355.1 uncultured Alphaproteobacteria bacterium | reverse complement strand
GAAAGCGCTGGCTGACCTGAGGGTGTGGTCACGAGGATCGACGCCGCGCTGAGGCGAACCCCGGCGCGACAGTTTGCCAAGGGCGGAGTTCCGGATCACGCTGGTGGTTGCGAAAAGTGAACCGGTCAATGTCTCCTGTGATCCGCTTGCGCCGATTTCTTCCCGCACTTTGCGACGCAATTGCTGTGCGAGGAATGGCAGATTAGAGCCCAATATCAATCGATCCTGCGCTGTGATCGAACGGTCGCCAAGCTCGCCAGAGCCAACTTTGCATTGGCCAAAACTGCCGCGGAGCTATGCCGACCGCCATCATCCTGACTTCCGACAACGATTAATATGTGCTAGCATCTTTGGAATTTCAGAACGTGCCGATTGCCGCTCGACCCTCTGCAGAAAGTCGCAAGGTGCTGAGAGCCGACAAACCGTCCAGTCCTTCCGATGAGCTGGCGCAGCGCCGCTCTTGGGTGGGATCGACTCTCGCGAATGAAGTGCTCACAACCGAGATCGCGGAATTCTTTCAGAGCGGACTTAGCATCGTTTTGGCAAGCCACGACTTGGCCGGGCGCCCTATCGTCGCTCGCGGTCTTGCCTGCCGCATCGATATTAGGGGCCGCATCCGGGTTATTTTCCGCGAAGACCCCAATTCGACATTCCAACGAGCGATCGCGTCGGGTGCCGCAGTAGCAGTGACCTTTACCAAACCCTACACCCACCGATCAATCCAGCTCAAGGCGACGGCCGCCGAAGTTGCCCCCATCTCACCACTAGACGGACCGGCGGCGCACCAGCAGACGCGAACATTCTGCCAGGAACTTATCGATGTCGGTCACTCGAAAGTATTCTCGACCGGCTATACCAGCTTTGAGCCATACGAACTCGCCGCACTCGAATTCCTTCCCGAAAGCGCCTTCGTGCAGACCCCCGGTCCAAGCGCGGGAAGTGCGTTATCGCCATGACTGACCCTTCGCTCGAAGTAATCCGCAACTGTTTCGAGGGCGTCGTGCCCGCGGTGCTCGCAACCTGCGACCCTGATGGGGTCCCCAATGTTTCACTTGTTTCGCAGGTCCATTACGTTGATTGCAGCCACGTTGCGCTGAGTTACCAGTTCTTCAACAAGACACGGCGCAACATTCTAGACACGGGCATGGCCGCTGTCTCGGTCATGGATCCCGAAACCGTGACGGATTACCGACTCGACCTTGTCTACGAGAAGACCCAGTCGGACGGCCCATTGTTCGAGATTATGAAGGCAAAGCTGGCCGGCATCGCCTCTCATAGCGGCATGGAGGGTGTGTTCAAGCTTCTCGGTGCCGACATATTCAGGGTCCAGTCAGTGACCGTTGCATCGGGTCCTGTCGCCATACCGCCTAATGCGCCGCGCAATCTCCTCTCGGGAGTGAGGCGCAGTTGGACGGAACTCGGAGAGGCGCGCGAGTTGAGCACACTCTTCGACAAGACACTTGTTTGCCTTGGGCAATATTTCAGTATCGACCATGCGATGATCCTCATGCGTGATGGGACGACCGACCGGCTTTTTACAGTGGCCTCTGCTGGATATGCCCGATCGGGGATCGGGTCGGAAATCGCACTTGGCCACGGTGTCATCGGTGTCGCTGCGCGCGAAGGCGTGCCGATCCGCATCAGCCACATGACCTCGGAATACAGCTACGGCGCGGCACTGCGCGATCAGGCGCGTGACTATGGCCTCGGGGTCCCCGATGCGACCGAGATACCTTATCCCGGCCTTCCTGCGCCCGAGAGCCAGATCGCGATTCCGGTCGTGGTCGCGGGACGCATCGCCGGTGTGCTATTCGCCGAAAGCGCCGAACCCATGCGGTATCGTTATGACGACGAGGACGCGCTTGCGCTCGTCGCCGCGCGGCTCGGAGAACTGATGGCCTCGGGACTCGATGCCGTCGGGGCAGAAGCCGGACAGCGACCTGCTGCGGAAGTACCGCCTATTCATGTGCGACATTATGGTGCCGGCAACAGTATTTTCATCGACCATGACTACCTGATTAAGGGTGTTGCCGGTGCAATCTTCTGGAAGCTTGTCGTCGAACAGAACCTGACCGGCCGGTCCGAGTTCACGAACCGCGAGCTGCGGCTTGACCCTGCGCTGCGGCTGCCGGAATTCTCGGAGAATTTGGAGGCACGGCTCGTGCTGTTACAGCGGCGCCTTGCTGAGCGGGAGTGCCCGATCCGGATCGAGAAGGCCGGTCGCGGGCGGCTGAGGCTCTGCGTTCCCGGCGCCCTTGTTCTCGAAGACATTCCCGCCGACGCCGGAAAACTGACCGCTTAGTAAAATTTTAGCATTTCGTGCAGGGACTCTTATCGAGCCTTGGCAACGGCATGGTTCTATTTCTATGCCTAGCGAGACCGGTCGCCGGTTTCGACTCCCTTTAAACCGAGTGATCAAAATGAACGTACTTTCGAACACCATTGTTGCCGCCGGGCCAGTTCAATCGGCCATCGAAATTCGCGAAGCCACGGCCACTGATACCGGCGTGGTTGCGCGGATCATGTATGAGGCATTCCGCCGTTTCCACGAGAGCCGTGGTTTTGCCCCGGATTTTCCCAACCTCGAAACGGCGACCGGGCTCGCTGCCAGCCAGATTGACGACCCGACGACCTATGCGGTTGTCGCGACATCGGGCGGGCGCATCGTCGGTTCGAACTTTGTCACCGAAGGCGATGCGATCCACGGGGTCGGACCGATATCGGTCGACCCTGATTTCCAGGACGCAGGTGTAGGTCGACTGTTGATGCAAGCGGTGCTCAAGCGCAGTGCCAAGGCTCGTGGCGTTCGGCTGTTGCAGGATGCCTTCAACACGAAATCGATGGCACTTTACGCGTCGCTGGGGTTTCGGGTTCGCGAGCCTGTTGTCGTCATGACTGGTCGCGCACGCGATGAACTTGCCGTCAGGAACGTTCGTGCGGACCATGACGCCGACCGATCTGATCGCGTCCGACAACCTCGCGCGGCGTGTTCTCGGCTATTCGCGTGCATCAGAGTTGCGTTCGGCGCTCGGCAACGGCACGCCCGTCGTGCTCGAACGCGGCGGCAAGGTCGTTGCCTATATGACGATGCCGAACCTTTGGTTGCTCAACCATGCCGTGGCGGAAACCCAGGCCGACCTGATGGCGCTTGTTCTGGGTGCCAGTGCCGCGAGCACCCAGCCGATCGGCTTCCTCGCGCCGATCCGGAACGCCGAATTCTTCCGCTGGTGCCTGGGCCAGGGATTTTCGGTTGTGAAGCCCATGACGCTGATGACGCGCGGCGAATACAACGAGCCACGGGGCGGCTGGATTCCATCCGTCCTGTATTGACGTTGCATGTATTTTTGGAGAACCAAGATGAACTTGAACGCAAATGCACGGCCTCGCAAGACGCGAGAAATTCACAACCATCACTTCGACTCGACGATCTGGAACGATTTCCGGTTCCGGCCCGATGACATTGTCATCGGAACCTATGCCAAGTCGGGGACGACCTGGATGCAGCAGATCGTCGGTCAGCTCATCTTTGCTGGTGCAGACGATGTGAATGTGCCGGAGCTTGTCGCCCTGGCTCGACCTGCGCGTGCCGCCGAAGGAGGTAAAGCTTCCGATCGTCGAGGCACAGACCCATCGGCGCTTTATCAAGACCCATCTGCCGGTCGATGCGCTCGTGTTCTCGCCAGTGGCAAAGTACATCTATATCGGCCGCGATGGCCGCGATGTGGTTTGGAGCATGTACAACCACCATTCGCGCGCCAATGCGCAATTCTATCGCACGCTGAACGAGACACCGGGTCTTGTTGGAGAGCCTATCGCGCCGCCGCCCGACTCGATCCGCCAGTATTACAACGACTGGCTTGACCGCGACGGGCATCCGTTTTGGCCGTTCTGGGAGAACATCCGGAGCTGGTGGGAGATCCGCCAACTGCCCAACGTTCTGCTGGTGCATTTCGCTGATCTCAAGGCGGACATGCCAAGCCAAATCGCGCGGATTGCTAAGTTCCTCGACATCGAAGTGTCCGAGGAAACGTGGCCGGCAATCCTGGAGCATTGCAGCTTCGATTACATGAAGCGCAATGCCGCGAAGAGCGCCCCGCTTGGCGGCGTCTTCTGGGATGGGGGTGCAGAGACCTTCATTCACAAAGGCACCAACGGACGCTGGCGCGATGTCCTGACGCAAGAGGAAAGCTTCAAGTATGAGCGGATAGCGAACGAGCAGATCGGTGCAGAGGCCACCAATTGGCTGGCCAATGGGCTGGGTCCGATACGGGCGCAGGCCGCCTGAACGCAATTCGCCTGATCCGGCACCTAACGGGTCGGGCCTTCCCTAGAACCTTTTTCAATGAGCGCAGGAATGATCAACTTCCAAGATATCAGACACAGCCTGGGCCGCCTGGCCGAACATCCGGTCGGTCTAAGTCCCGTGGCCACCGGCCATCGTCGCTCGACCGGTCAGCCGTGCAATCCGGTATCTACGCCGTACCGTCGCCCGGAAGCGGCGATACAAGGCGCCGGCCCGGTTCACCAAACCAGAGCGGCGCTGCTGCAGGCGATCAGAAAGATCAGCATTTCGGGAATTTGATCCCGGGATGCTTCAAGACGCGTTTTCACAGAAGACCTTTTATAGCGCATCACCATGTCGGACCGTCGGCACAACTTCCTCGTCAACGCCATCGCATGGCCAGCGGTCATCGTGGCAAGTGTCGCGGCCGGGCTGGCGCTGGCCATCCTCGCCGGTGCGCCGAAGTCATCGCATGCCGGGATCCTGCCGCGAGCTACGACTGTACAGGCGCCCGCCACGCTCGCCGAGACCGGGCTCTATTCTGATCTGGCCAACCTCGCGATTGATCCTGCGCATATCGCCTTTGCCCCGCAATACCCGCTTTGGACCGACGGTGCCGAAAAGCGCCGTTGGATTTCACTTCCACCAGGTGACGCGATCGACGCAAGCGACCCTGATGCCTGGGAATTTCCCATCGGCACCAGGCTCTGGAAGGAATTCTCCTTCGACAGTCGGAAGGTCGAGACCCGCTATATGGAGCGGCTGTCGGACGGCAGTTGGCTATTTGCAAGCTATGCCTGGGGCGAAGACGGCAAACAAGCGCAGCTTGTGTCCGAGAAGGGGCGGTTGGGGGCCTATCCGCTGGGAGACGGCCGGTCACACGCGATACCGTCCACCGTCGAATGCCGGATCTGCCATCTTTCCGGCCCAGTTCCGGTCTTGGGATTCAGCGCGCAGCAACTCGCCACAGCCAACGATCTCCATGACCCTCGGACAAGCCCCGCGAGATTGCTAAACCCGGATCTGCATGCACTGAACGCACGCGGGATCCTTGACGGGTTTGACGACCAACTACTTGTGAACCTTTGGTCCCTTGGCAAGGATCTCCAACGCGAGGCGCTCGGCTATCTGCACGGCAACTGCGGACACTGCCACAATTCGGTCGGGCCGCTCGCCAAACTGGGAATGGACCTGCGGCTTTCAGCGTCAGGGGCCTCGTCGGGCGCGGTCGCGACAGCGGTTGGTCAACGGCTGAAATCACCACCCGCGGGACTGGCGTCAGGCACGCACTTCCGGATCGAACCGGGTCAACCGGACTTCAGCGCCATCCCGCAACGCATGGCTTCGCGCCTGCCTGCACTCCAGATGCCCCCGCTTGGTACTGCCCTGGTCGATGCAGAAGGCATCGCACTCATCAACCGCTGGATCGCCGAGTTGGGGACGGTCTCCAACACCGCCCGGCACAATAAAGGAGAAGAAAGATGATCAAGTATCTATTGCCTGTGCATGGCTGTCGCGATCACCACGCCTTTCGCCGTTGCCACTCCAGCCAAGTCGGGAAGACGACATGGTCAAGCGCGGCGAATACCTTGTCTCGACCTCGGCCTGCCACGACTGCCATACGCCCTTCAAGATGGGCGACAACGGCCCGGAACCGGACATGGACCGGATGCTGTCCGGCCACCCCGAAACCGAGGTCATTACCGAAGGCGCCGCGCTTTCCGGTCCTTGGGCAGCGGCCTCGTCGATGACGAACACGGCCTGGTCGGGGCCGTGGGGGGTGAGCTTCACCGCGAACCTCACGCCGGACCCGGAAACCGGAGTCCTGCGTGACTACAGCGAAGCACAGTTCATCGAGGCCATGCGGACGGGTCGGCATCTTGGACAAGGACGTCCGATCCTGCCGCCGATGCCGTGGCCGGTCTATGGTCAGATGACGGATGAAGATCTTGGCGCGATCTACGTCTATTTGCGCCAAATCCCCGCCGTGCGCAACAAGGTGGCCGAGCCGCTGCCGCCGATGGCGCCCGGCAACTAAGCTGATTACCGCCGTGCGGACGGATCGTCGACCTGACCGCGCGGCGGTGGCTCGCCCCGACGCAAGACCGAAAGGAATGACAAGATGACCAAACATGACACCCATATCGCGTCTGAACGAGCGATCTGACCGGGGTTGCTGACCGGACCGGAACCTGCTTTTGCGGCGCGGTGGAAATCCGAACGGTTGGCGAACCGGTCGAGATGGGCTATTGCCACTGCAACTCCTGCCGGACCTATTCCGGCGCGCCGTTCGTAAGTTACGCGCTTTTTGCCGACGACCAGGTTGCCGTGACGCGCGGCGCCGAGTTGCTCGGTTGTGTCAACAAGACCGGCATGAGCGCGCGGCGTTTCTGCCTGCACTGCGGCGGCCATGTGATGACCGAGCATCCGGGGATGGGCTTCACTGACATCCACGCCCCGGTCTTGCCCAAGCTTCAGTTCGAGCCCGTATGGCATCTCAACTATGCCGAGTTCGTCATGCCAGTGCGCGACGGCCTGCCCAAGCTGAAGGATTTTCCGATTCATGCAGGCGGCTCTGGCGAGACGCTGGCGGAAGATCGCTGAACAAGAGCAGACTGACGGGCGAGTGGCCGAACTGGCAGAGGTGACTGATCATGGGCGCGCTTTGCGAAATACACGGCGTTCACAAGCGATCCGCACAGCGGAAATCCGGCCGGTGTCTGGATCGGCGACGCCCTTCCAGTACCTGCCGAGATGCAGCGGATTGCCGCCGAAGTGGGCTATTCAGAGACTGCCTTCATTGCCCCTGCCAAAGGGTTTGAACGCACGGTGCGCTATTTCAGCCCGGTAGCGGAGGTAGAGTTCTGCGGCCACGCGACGATCGCCGCCGGAGTACTGCTGGGTAAGACCCAAGGCGCGGGAACCTACCGCTTCACGACCAAGCCGGGAGACGTTCCTGTGGCCGTGCACAAGATCGGCGATCATTGGCAGGCGGCCCTGACCTCGGTGACGCCAAACCACGAGCCAGTGCCTGCACAGCTTCTCGAGAGTGCGCTCGACTGGAGCGCAGACGAGCTCAATCTGTCGATCCCACCGGCAGTCGTCTTCGCCGGGGCGCGCCATCTGGTCCTGCCTGCCGCGCAATCGGCGCGATTGTCCCGGCTGGACTATGATTTCGATGGCCTGAAGGCACTGATGATCGGCCACCAACTCACGACGCTGCAACTGATTTGGCGCGAGCGGGCGGACCTGTACCACTCTCGCAACCCGTTCCCGGTCGGCGGCGTTTACGAAGACCCGGCGACGGGCGCCGCGGCGGCGGCCTTTGCCGGAATCTCCGCGATGGCGGGCTGCTCGGGGCGCCGTCGCAGATCGTCATCCGTCAGGGCGAGGCCATGGGCCGGCCCAGCACTTTGTTCGTCGAGATTCCGGTCGCGGGCGGGATCACCGTCAGCGGTACGGCAGTGCCGATTGTGACGTGACCCTGAAGACAGAGTTACCTGCGCTGCGTCTTAGGCTAGGAGAGAGGAGGGAAAGGCCGAATGCCATTTGTAAGAATTTCCGCCTCTGCCGGGTTGGGTACAGACCGCTGTCAGGTCATCGGCGACGTGGTTCACGATGCGATGGTCGACACGATCGGCATTCCCGCGGCGGACCGGTTTCAACTCATCGATGTCCATTCCGACGCGATGCGGCTTTACGATCGCCACTATCTCGATATCGAGCGGGGCAATGACTGTGTCTTCATCGAGATAACCCTGCGTCACGGACGCACTCCGGCTATGAAACGGGCGCTCTACAAGGCAATCGCCGACGGGACACATGCCCGGCTTGGACTGCGCCGACAGGATGTCATGATCGTGTTGAGAGAGAACGAGTTGATCGATTGGTCATTCGGCGACGGCGAGGCGCAACTAGCCTCGCACTGAGCGCCAATTCAGGTGAACAATATTTCGCCTAAGGTGAGAAATGAAGGAACCGTGGGTCGTCTCCGCGACTTTGGAAGCCGGTGTATCTTGCGTCAGCAACGACGGTTGAAAGATCTGAACACCCTGCTCGAACAACCAGTCGCAACGGCACGGACCCCGACATTCAACTGAACCGTTTGAACGGCAGAGAAGTCCGCATTGCTGCCACATCCAACCTGTCGACGGGGTTGCGGAATGCCGCAAGACCCGGAGCCGACAGACATCGTGAACACGGGCGTTTGCTGGTCTTACGCCGCTCTTTCTTGGGCAAAGGTGCCCCGATCCGCTTGACAAAACCATAAAACCGGTTATTTAGGCTATATGAGCATCGCAACCCCCACCGCCCGCGCCCTTGCCGCCCTTGGCCATGATGCCCGGCTTGGCGTCTTTCGCCTGCTGGTGAAGGCCGGCGAGACCGGCCTGACCGTCGGCGAGATTGGCGAGCATATGGAACTGGCCCCGTCCACAATGGCGCATCATCTGCGCGCCCTTGTCGAGGCCGGGCTGGTGATCCAGGAAAAGCGCGGCAGAGAGGTTCTGAACCGGGTCGACTACAAGGAAATGCGCCGGGTTCTCGATTTTCTGGCCGCCGAATGCTGTTCCGGCGTCACCCTTAAACAGCGCGACAACGCCGCATGACCAATCTTTCCGCGTCCAAAAGCAACCAAATAACCGGTTATTTGATATGACTGATATCCCCGCCCCCTCGCACCCTAGCGTTTTTGCACTGCTGTGGAAACATCACCGGGTCTGGCTGGCCTCGGCGGCCATTCTGGCGCTCGTCGCGGTGGTTTCACCGATACAGGCCGTGGATAGCGCACAGTTCACCGCAGCGGCGCTGTGGCATACGGCGCCCTATCTGTTGCTCTCGATCGCGATTGCGGCCTGGGCGGGAGCGACCGGGGCCGACAACCTGATCGCCAAGGCATTCACCGGTTCTCCGCTGCTGATGATCGGGCTCGCCGCCCTTGCGGGCGGGCTTTCGCCGTTCTGTTCCTGCGGTGTCATTCCGCTGATCGCCGCCCTTCTCAGCATGGGCGTACCGCTGGCGGCGGTGATGGCATTCTGGCTGGCCTCGCCAATCATGGACCCGTCGATGTTCGTGCTGACCTCGGGCGTATTGGGAATCGAGTTTGCACTTGCGAAAACCCTCGCCGCCATCGGGCTAGGCTTTGCCGGTGGCCTTGTGGTCTTTCTGTTGTCCCACAGCCGGGCGCTTGCCGATCCCCTGCGCGAGGGCATCGGCAGTGGCGGCTGTGGCGGGGCCAAGGTGCGCGAGCCCAAACCCGTGCACTGGCGCTTCTGGACCGAGCCTGACCGGCGGCACAAGTTTGCGACAGAGGCGCGGAAAACGACGCTGTTTCTGGCGCAATGGTTGGTGCTGGCCTTCCTGTTGGAAAGCCTGATGCAGGTTCTGGTGCCGGCCGAAACGATCACCGCCGTGCTTGGCGGGACGGGCATCGGACCGATTGCGCTGGCAACAGTCGTAGGCGTGCCAGCTTACCTAAACGGCTATGCGGCCTTGCCGCTTGTCGGCGGATTGATCGAACAAGGCATGGCGCCGGGCGCGGGCCTCGCCTTTCTGGTCGCGGGCGGCGTGACTTCGCTGCCGGCAGCGGTCGCCGTCTGGGCGCTGGTCAAACCGAAGGTATTTGCCCTCTACATCGCCCTGTTACTGTCCGGCGCATTTGCCATCGGCCTGTTGTTTCAGGCCTGGACGATGCTCTGAGTCTTCCAGACGTGATGGCCTTGAAACCGCATGGGTCCGCAGCTATCCGCCGCGGACCCATGCAAGAACTTCACCGGGTGCCGTCTACGGGCTCTTAGTTCAAGTGGTCACTGGTGAAAACGTAGTCCTCGCCCGCGCCTGAATGGCAAGCGATACACCCCGCATCCGCGCCCTTGGCGACGCGACCGGCAAGTTGCATTCCGGCAGGGTTCTTGTCGAGCGTGCCGTCCGGCAGGTACTTCACCCAGAACCAGTTGGCATTGTCGGCGTCATAGCCGTCCTCGCGGCGGAACATCACGGTGACCGCCCCCAGATGCTTGGCCGGATCCATCAGGATGGCATCGGCATCCACGCCTTCGGGGCCGTAGTTGCGCTTGACGATCAGGTCGCCGGTATGACCGTCGACAGTGGCCGTGCTGTAGAACGTTTCCAGCATCATGCCGTGCGGCTCCTGCCCGTCATAGGGGGTCGCCATGATGGCACCGTCGCCAACCAGTTTCGACGACACCATCACATCCCACAGAAGCTGGGCGTAACCCGTGTCAGCCTCGGTGCCGAAGGGCGCGTCCTGCGCCGTTGCGACGGTTCCCGATAACAGCAGCGCAGCCAGTCCGGTTGCAACAAATTTCCTCATCTCAAGTTCCCTCCTGCGTTTCATATTGTGGCGGAAAGGCTAGACCCATTGGCGGTAACGCCGTCTCACTTCGGTCTGACGATCGGGTGAGCAGATCGTGTTGCGGCTTGATTGGACAGCGTGCGCGCGGACCGGAAAGTCGGGGGAAAGCAGGAGCGAGCCAATGAAAACAGCCATTCTGACAGCCATTGCCCTGACCGCGACCAGCGCCGTCGCCACGGCGCAAAGTGCCGAGGATGGCAAGAAGGTGTTTCGCAAATGCGCCGCCTGCCATCAGGTCGGCGAGGGTGCCAAGAACCGCACCGGACCGGCTCTGACCGATGTGATCGGCCGCACCGCAGGCTCGGTCGGCGGATTCAAATATTCCGAAGTCGATGCTGGCGGCGAACGCGGCCGGGCTGGTCTGGACCGAGGATCTGATCTTTGACTATATCGCCGATCCGACAGCCTTCCTGCGCGACTATCTGGGTGATCCGAAGGCCAAGGCAAAGATGACGTTCCGCCTGAAACCCGAGGACGACCGGCGCGATGTGATCGCCTATCTGGCCAGTTTCCAGACCGCCGCGATGGTGCCCGCTGACGGGTTCTGCATCGTCAATGCCACCGCCGCATCCCACCTTTTCGTCACTGAAACCCGCGAGGGCGAGCGGCAACTGGCGGACCTTGCGCCCGGAGAACGGCTCTGCTCTGCCCAAACTCAGGCCGCGGATGGCGTCGTCAGCGTCTTCGAGGATGCCGACGGGTTCGAGGGCTGCTCCCGCATCGTCGCGGTCGGCACCGCCGAGGAATTGCTGGACTACGCGGAATTCGATCGTTGCGGCTGGGGATCGCACAACTCCTGACCTGTTGGCAGGTCGGAATAGGCTTGCCATAGCGCCGCGCGCGCCGCAGCATTACCAATGAACTGCACGCGCGCCTTTTGATGACTGACACGCCTCCGCCGCTTGCCCGGTCGCTGACCCGTCTGCTGATCCGGATCGCCGTGATCCTGGCGCTGGCCTATCTCGCCCATTTGCTTATGGATTGGGTAGTGGCCCGACTGATGTCCCTGCCGCACGGGATGCGGTCGGTGATGCTGACCTCGGTGCTGGTGCTGATCCTGCTGGCCTATGCCGTCCTGATCGCCATCCCGTTCGTGCCGGGCGTCGAGATCGGCCTTGCGCCTCTTGGTGATGCAGGGTTCGGCAATTGCGCCATTCGTCTACCTTGCCTCGGTCGCCGGGCTGCTGATCGCTTATTTCACCGGGCGGTTCATGCCGCCGGAATGGATCCACCGCACCTTGCTGGATTTGCGGCTAACGCGGGCGGCAACGCTTATGGGCCAGATCAACGCACTGCCGCCCGCACAGCGGCTGGCGCTGCTGTCGGACAAGCTGCCGCGCCGGGTCGGGCCGCACCTGCTGCGTTGGCGCTACCTGATGCTGGCGCTGCTGATCAACCTGCCCGGAACCACGCTGATCGGCGGCGGTGGCGGGATCAGCCTGATCGCCGGGCTAAGCCGTCTGTTCAGCCCTCCGGCGACCATTCTTACCTTCTTTCTGGCGGTGCTGCCGGTGCCGTTTGGCATCTGGTTCTTCGGGATCGGCTTTCTGCCCTGAATTCTGCCGCAGACGGGCCAGAAGATGCCGTGACCCGGCTTCCGCTCGGCCCGCGATCCGCTATGGTCGCGCCAACGCAACATTGCCCCGAGGCGCGCATGTCCACCGATCCCCTTGTCATCTTCACCCCTTCCGGCAAACGTGGCAGGTTCCCGGTAGGCACCCCGGTCCTGACCGCGGCGCGGCAGTTGGGCGTCGATCTGGATTCGGTCTGCGGCGGGCGCGGCATCTGCTCGAAATGCCAGATCACGCCGAGCTACGGCGAGTTTCCCGAAGCACGGCGTCACGGTGGCCGAAGGCGCGCTGACCGAGTGGAACGAGGTCGAGGCGCGCTATGACCGTATGCGCGGGCTGAAGGAAGGCCGCCGGCTGGGCTGTCAGGCCAAGGTGCAGGGCGATGTCGTGATCGACGTGCCGCCCGAAAGTCAGGTGCACAAGCAGGTCGTGCGCAAGGAAGCGACGATGCGCGACATCGTCATGGATCCCGCGACCCGGCTTTACTATGTCGAGGTCGCAGAGCCCGACATGCACGAACCGACCGGCGATCTGGAACGGCTTCAGCGCGCGCTGGGCGAGCAGTGGGAGATCGGCGAGGTCCGCACCGGCATGGCGGTGCTGCGCAAGCTGCAACCGGTGCTGCGCAAGGGCAAGTGGACAGGCGACCGTGGCGCTTTACAAGGGCCACAATGATGCCCATGAAACGATCCTCGACATCTGGCCGGGATTTTACGAGGGGCGGCTTTACGGGCTCGCCATCGACCTTGGCTCGACCACCATCGCCGCGCATCTGACCGACCTGAGCAACGGCTCGGTCTTGCACTCGTCGGGCGTGATGAACCCGCAGATCCGCTTTGGCGAGGACCTGATGAGCCGGGTCAGCTATGTGATGATGAACCCCGGCGGCGATGTCGAAATGACCGGGGTCGTGCGCGGTGCGATCAACGCTTTGGCGCAGTCGCTGGCCGCCGAGGCCGGCATCGACCCGGCGCAGATCATGGAAGCCGTCTTTGTCTGCAATCCGGTCATGCACCATCTGCTTCTGGGCATCGACCCGGTCGAACTGGGTCAGGCGCCCTTCGCGCTGGCCACCTCGAATTCGCTGTCGCTGACCGCGCCCGATCTCGACCTGACGGCGATGAACGCCTCGCGGCCGGGTCTACATCCTGCCCTGCATCGCGGGCCATGTCGGGGCCGATGCGCCGCCGTGGCGCTGTCCGAAGAGCCGTACAAATCCGAAGACCTGGTGCTGGTCGTCGATGTCGGCACCAATGCAGAGATCCTGCTGGGCAACAAGACCCGCGTTCTGGCCTGCTCCTCGCCCACCGGCCCGGCCTTTGAGGGCGCGCAGATCAGTTCCGGCCAGCGTGCCGCCCCCGGCGCGATCGAACGGGTCGAGATCGACCCGGTGACCAAGGAGCCGCGCTTCCGCGTGATCGGCTCCGACATCTGGTCCGACGATCCGGGCTTTGCCGAGGCGACGGCGGCGACCGGCATCACCGGCATCTGCGGATCGGGCATCATCGAGGCGGTGGCCGAGATGCGGATGGCGGGCCTTGTCGATGCGTCGGGCCTGATCGGCTCGGCCGAACAGACCGGCACGCCGCGCGCTGCGAACCGACGGGCGCACCCATTCCTATCTGCTCCATGACGGCAGCGCCGAGGGCGGCCCGCGTGATCACCGTGACCCAAGGCGACATCCGCGCGATCCAGCTGGCGAAATCGGCGCTCTATGCCGGCGCGCGGCTGCTGATGGACGAATTCGGCGTCGACAAGGTCGACCGGGTGGTGCTGGCCGGCGCCTTCGGCGCGCATATCTCGCCCAAACACGCGATGGTGCTGGGGATGATCCCCGATGCGCCGCTGGACAGGGTGATCGCGGCGGGCAACGCCGCCGGCACCGGCGCGCGGATCGCGCTTCTGCAACGTCGCAGCCGCGCGCGAGATCGAGGAGACCGTGCGCCGGATCCACAAGGTCGAAACCGCGATCGAGCCGCGCTTTCAGGAGCATTTCGTCACCGCCAACGCGATCCCGCATGCGACGGCGCCGTTTCCCGAGCTTGCGCCATCGTCACCCTGCCCGATGTGTCGTTCAACACCAGGGCGAAGGCAGCGGCGAGGATGGCGGGCGACGGCGCAGACGGCGCGGATGACGGTTTGATCCTGATCAGTGTAGCGCCGGGTCCATTCCTTCAGACCTGAGGCGTGGAACAGCGACGCGGCATCATCACTGACCAGCAGGGTTACCTGACCGCTTGTGTCTTTGCGCTGTCCTGCGCTCTGCTACTGGACCTTCTGGGACAGCCAGGCGATCTGCCGGTTCTCGGCTCACTGCCGGTCTTGCCCGCGACGCTGGCAGCGAGCATTGCGGGACTAGCAGCAAGCGTCGTCCTCTGTCGTCGTGGTGTCCCGCTGGCGATCCGCACAGGCATCACCCGGCGAGGCGTCCTCGGCCTGCTGGCGCTCGGGGCGCTGCTGGCTTTACCGCCGATCGCAATCGACCTCACTCTGCAATTCCCGAAAGACCTCAACTTTCCGCTTCCCGGTGCCCTGTTCTTTTACCCGGCTATCGCCCTCGTTGCCGAAACCGTCTTTCACCTGATCCCGCTCGCGCTCTTGGCCCTGTTCCTGCCGCGCGACCTGCCTGCGCATTGGCTCATCATTCCTGTGATCCTCATTGAGCCGCTCTTTCAGGTGGCATTTCTGTCCGAGGCCCCGCTTCGCTCAGCTCTCGTCCTCGGCAACGTCGCGCTGATCAGCGCCGTGCAACTCTGGCTCTATCTGCGGCACGGCTTTGCTGCGATGATCGGGCTGCGGCTCAGCTTCTATCTGTTCTGGCATATCCTCTGGGGCGCCGCGCGGTTGGAGCTTCTGTTCTGAACCGACCGAACTTGACGTACAGCAGGCCCGGCAGTATCTGAATTGACATCGCGGGTGTAGCTCAATGGTAGAGCAGCAGCTTCCCAAGCTGAATACGAGGGTTCGATTCCCTTCACCCGCTCCAGTTCCCCAGACCCGAAAGGCCCGCAATGTCTGACATCACCCGCATCGAAACCGGCCCCCGCATGAGCCAGATCGTCATTCATAACGGCGTGGTTTACCTCGCAGGGCAAGTCGGCGCGCCGGGGGCATCGGTGACCGAACAGACGCAGGCGGTTCTGGCGGCTGTCGACAAGCGGCTGGCAGAGGCCGGGACAGACAAGACCCGGCTTCTGACGGCGCAGATCTGGCTGTCGAATATCGGCGAGGGTTTTGCCGACATGAACGCGGTTTGGGAGGGGTGGGTCGCCAAAGGCCACACCCCCGCCCGCTGGACCGGTGAGGCAAAACTGGCAACGCCCGATTACAAGGTCGAGATCATCGTCACAGCGGCCCTGCCTTAAGACGGGTAACGTCTAACTGCGCAGAAACTCCACCAGCATCCGGGTCGATCCGTCCTTGCCCTCGGCGCTTTGCTTGCCCGCGATGACGGGTTCCAGTGCCACCGCCAGTTCCTTGCCCAGTTCCACGCCCCACTGGTCGAAGGAATTGATGCCAAGCATCACACCCTCGACAAAGACGCGGTGCTCGTAAAGCGCGACGATCTGGCCCAGCACATGCGGGGTCAGTTGCGGATAGACCAGCGTCGTTGACGGACGGTTGCCGGGGAACACGCGGTGCCGCGCCTGCCGGTCCAGCTCATCACCGCTCAGACCCTTCGCCGCCATCAGCGCGCGCGCCTCGTCCAGCGATCGGCCCCGCATCAGCGCCTCGGACTGCGCCAGACAATTGGCGATCAGCAGCCGGTGCTGATGCGCAAGTTCCGGCTCGTGGCCCTTGGCCGCCGACCATGAATTCGCAGGGCACCACCCGTGTGCCCTGATGGATCAGCTGATAGAACGCATGCTGGCCGTTGGTGCCCGGTTCGCCCCAGACCACGGGGCCGGAATGCACCGCCAGATCGGCACCGTCCATCGACACGCGCTTGCCGTTCGATTCCATCTCCAGCTGCTGCAGATAGGCGGGCAGCCGCGACAACCGCTGCTCATAGGGCAGCACCGCGCGGGTGGCATAACCGCAGATCTGATTGTGCCAGATGCCGACAAGCGCCAGCATGACCGGCATGTTGTCGGATCGGCTCTGCGGTCTGGAAATGCCGGTCCATCGCCTGCGCGCCGCGCAGGAAGGCGCGGAAATGCTCTGGTCCGATCGCGATCATCAGCGACAGACCGATCGGTCCCCAGACCGAATAGCGCCCGCCGACCCAATCCTCGAAGCCGAAAACCCGTTCCGGATCAATGCCATAGGCGCTGGTCTTGTCCACCGCCGACGACAGCGCCGCCATATGCGCGCCGACCTGATCCATGCCGACCTTGGCACCCAGCCAGTCGCGCGCCGTGTCGGCATTGGTCATGGTCTCGATCGTGGTGAAGGTCTTCGAGGCGACGATGACCAGCGTCGAGGCCGGGTTCAGCCCTTTCAGCACGTCGTGCACATGCGCGCCGTCGACATTCGAGACGAAATGGCAGCGCGGCCCGTCGTGATAGGGCGCCAGCGCCAGCACCGCCATCGCCGGGCCCAGATCAGAGCCGCCGATGCCGATATTGACGACGTCGGTGAACTTGCCGCCCCCCGGCGGATGGATCGCTCCGGACCGTACGCCCTCGGCGAACCGCTCCATCCGCGCCAGCGTGTCCAGAACCTCTGGCATGACATCCGCGCCATCGACCATCACCGGACCGCCGTCGAGGTTGCGCAGGGCCGTGTGCAGCACCGCGCGGCCCTCGGTCTCGTTGATCTTCTCGCCAGCGAACATCGCGGCGCGGCGATCCGACAGACCGGCCTGCTCGGTCAGACCGATCAGAAGATCGCGGGTCTCTGCGTCGATATTGGTCTTGGAATAATCGAACAGCATGCCCTCGGCCCGGACCGAGAAGTCCTCCGCCCTGCCCTCGTCGAACAGTTCCAGTATGCGCGCGCTCGCGGACCTTTTCATGCTTTGCCTTGAGACCTGACCAATCCATCGCCCTACTCCGCCCAGTGAACCGTTGCGCCGCTCAGCACGGCGGCAATCGGCGCCTGCATCGGGTCGCCAAGATTGCGCGCGGTGCGCAGCGCATCGCGCTTTTGCTTGCCGGTGATCACGATATGTTTCTGGATCGCGCCCGCCAGAACCGGCGCACTCAGCGTCACGCGAGGTTCCGGCGCGCCCGGCGCGCGCATCGGCACCAGGATCGGCGCATCATCAGCCATCGCCTCTGCCAGACGGTCGGCGCCGGGGAACAGCGATGCGGTGTGCATGTCCGCCCCCATGCCCAGCAAAAGCACCGCAATCGGCAGATGCGGCTCGATAGCGGCGGCCAGCTCTTCCAGCCGCTCTTCGGGCGTTTCGGCCTCGGCGTAAAGCGGCAGATAGCCTGCCGCCGCCGCGCGGTCGACCAGCAAGCCGCTCGCGCAGCAGCCGGGTGTTCGACCGGTCAGAGGTTTCCGGCACCCAGCGTTCATCGCTCAGCAAGACGCGCACCCGATCCCAATGCAGATCGACGCCCGAAAGCGTGTCGAAGATCGGGCCCGGCGTGGTCCCGCCGGGCACCACGAACAACGCCTCGTCGCCCTGCCGCAGGGCTGCGCCAAGCTGGCCCGCCAACTCGTTGGCGACCTCGATCATCATCATTTCGCTGGTCGGGATATTCAATCAGGTTCATTCGCGTAGCTCCCGCCAGCGGCGACCGTCGCGGTGCAGCATCATCGCGGCATCCTCTGGTCCGGCGCTGCCAACATCATAGGGTTTCGGCACATCGTGGCGTTCTTCCCAGCCCTCGATGATCGGATCGGTCCAGGCCCAGGCGGCCTCGACCTCGTCACCGCGCATGAACAGCGTCTGGTTGCCACGGATCACATCCATGATCAGCCGCTCATAGGCGTCCGGTGCCTCTTCGACATCATCGCCCAGGGCATCGGCAAAGGACATGTCCAGCGGCACATCGATCAGGCGCATGCCGCCCGGCCCCGGTTCCTTGATCGTGACGCCAAGGGTCATGCCCTCGTTGGGTTGCAGCCGGATCGACAGGATGTTGCGATGGCGCCCGGCCTCTTGCCCGAAGATCAGATGCGGCGCGTCCTTGAAAACCACGGCAATCTCGCTGGTGCGGGCCTTCAGCTTCTTGCCGGTGCGCAGATAAAACGGCGTCCCCGCCCAACGCCAGTTCGAGATATGGCACTTCAGCGCCACGAAACTTTCGGTCCGGCTCTTCGGGTCGTCGGCATCCTCGCGGAACGAGGGCTCGGTCTCGGTCTTGTCGTACTGGCCGCGAACGATGTGGTGATGGTCCAACAGGTTCCAGCGCGCGGATCACCTTCAGCTTCTCGTCGCGCACCGCATCCGGGTCGAACCGGCTGGGCGGTTCCATCGCGATCAGGCACAGAAGCTGCATCAGGTGGTTTTGCACCATGTCGCGCATCGCGCCCGATTTGTTGTAATATTCGCCGCGCCCGCCGACACCCACGGTTTCGGCCACGGTGATCTGGATATGATCGACATACTGGCTGTTCCACAAAGGCTCGAACAGGATATTGCCGAACCGCACCGCCATCAGGTTCTGAACGGTTTCCTTGCCCAGATAATGGTCGATCCGGTAGATCTGGGTCTCGTCGAAATGCTGCGCCAGAACGCCGTTCAGCGCGCGCGCCGTGGCCAGATCGCGGCCAAACGGCTTTTCGACCACGATCCGGCTGTCGTGATCGGCGATGCCATGCCCGTGCAACCGCTCTGCCAGCTCGCCAAAAAGGCCGGGCGCGACCGAGAAATAGAAAGCGTTGATGCGGTCATGATCAATCAGGCCGGCCAGAGCCTGCCAGCCACCCTCGCCCATGGCGTCGATGGCGACATAGCGCAAGCATTGCAGAAACGCGTCGAGTTGCTCGGTGCGCTGCGCATCGGCTCCGCCGAATTCGACGATCGCCTCGCGGATCATGTGGCGAAAGCCGTCATCGTCCATTTCCGAGCGGGCCGCGCCGATGATCTGCGAGCCGCCCGGCATCTGCCCGGCCAGGAACCGCCGGAACAGCCCCGGCAGGATCTTGCGGCGGGCCAGATCGCCGGTGCCGCCGAAAATGACCAGATCGAAAGGGTCTACCGGAATGACGCGAGATACCATGGTCTGCTTCTCCACCTATGGCGCTGTTAGCGCTAACGCACTATTTTGGCGCGTCTTAGCCGGGTGTCGCCGTGAAAGTCTAGCACGGGTGTAGTGCTTCACAAGCGCGTCAGGCAAAAACTTCGGGGGTTTTCAGCCGACAAACCGCACAGTAGCCATGAGAAAAGCGTGCAGTACGGGATCAATATGAAAGATCAGGTTGAAGACAGCGGATTTGGCAGGTTCGAACACCCGCGGATAACGGCGAAGGGCGAAGAACGCGCAAGCGTTGCGCTGACCGATCCCGAAACGCTGTGGTTCAACACCGGCACGCTTTGCAACATCACCTGCGCGAACTGCTATATCGAAAGTTCGCCCACCAATGACCGGCTGGTCTATCTGACCGCCGCTGACGTCACCGATTTCCTTGATCAGCTCGAGGACCGCAACTGGGGCGTGCGCGAGATCGGGTTTACCGGTGGCGAACCGTTCATGAACCCCGAGATGGTCGATATGGCGCGAGTATCGCTGGAGCGCGGCTACGAGGTGCTGATCCTGACCAATGCGATGCTGCCGATGATGCGGCCGTCGGTCAGGGCCAGGCCTTGGCGGCGCTCAATGCGGCCCATCCCGGCAAGCTGACGCTGCGGATCTCGGTCGATCACCACTCTGCCGAACTGCACGACAAGGAACGCGGCAAGGGCGCTTTCGCGCGGACGCTGAAGGGGATGGACTGGCTGCGCGACACCGGGATCCGGATGACCGTCGCCGGCCGCACGATGTGGCATGAAACCGAAGCCGATGCGCGCGCCGGTTATGCGGCACTTTATGCCGAGCGCGGCTATGCGATCGACGCGGCGCATCCCGGCGAAACGGTACTGTTTCCCGAGATGGACGAAGCCGCGCCGGTGCCGGAAATCACCACAGCCTGCTGGTCGATCCTGAACAAGGATCCGAAGGAGGTGATGTGCGCCTCTGTCGCGGATGGTGGTCCGGCGCAAGGGTGCCGATAAGCCCGCAGTGCTCGCCTGCACATTGCTGCCCTACGATCCGCAGTTCGAACTTGGCCAGACGCTGGCCGAAGCCGAAGGCGCTGTGCAGCTGAACCATCCGCATTGCGCGAAGTTCTGCGTGCTGGGCGGGGCCAGCTGTTCGGCCTGAAATCGGCGTGTCATCGCAGGGTTTTGCGCCGCGGGCTGTGCCCGCGTCGCGGTGCGCTCCGCGCAGGGATATTTACAAGACAATGAAGGAGTTGGCCCAGTGCGCGGTGGCTTGGTAAGGCGCTATGCCCTGGCAAAATCAATATGGATATGGTTGCCGTCTGGATCGAAGATATTGACCTGCGTGATGCCGAAATCTTCGATCACGCCAACCCGCGCCTCGACGCCCTCCGCCTTGAGATGCGTCAGGAAATCCTCCAGACCCTCGGCCCGGATCGCGAAATGCTCGATCTTGGGCTCGACCGAGGCGGGTTCGTCCTCTACCCCGACCAGATGGATGATTGCATCCTCGCCGAGATAGAGCCAGGCGCCCGGAAACGGGAAGCCCGGACGCTTGCCGGGCATCATGCCAAGGACACGGCCATACCACTCGACCATCGCGTCGAGATTGGCGGTGCGGACGTTCACATGATCGAAGGCTTTCAGGTTCATCAGGCCTGCAGCTCGGCATCCCAGTACAGGAAGTCGATCCAGGTCTCGTGCAGGTGATTGGGCGGAAACTTGCGGCCCATGTTGCGCAGCTCTTCGGCGCCGGGCTGGCGCGGCGGTTTGCGCAGGTTCATATCGACCTGATGCAGGCTTTTGGCGCCCTTGCGCAGGTTGCAGCGCGAACAGGCCGCGACCACGTTCTGCCAGCTGGTGACCCCGCCCTGGGCGCGCGGGATCACGTGGTCGAAGGTCAGATCGCCCTTGGCCGCCGCAATACTGGCAGCAGAATTCGTCGCGCAGGAACAGGTTGAACCGGGTGAAGGCGACGCGCTTTTGCGGTTTGACGTAGTCTTTCAGAACCACCACCGACGGGATCCTGATCTCGGTCGTCGGGCTGTGCACGACCTGATCGTATTCGGCCACGATATCGACCCGGTCGAGATAGGCCGCCTTGATCGCCTCCTGCCAGGGCCAGAGCGACAGCGGGTAGTAGGACAGAGGTCGATAATCGGCATTCAGCACCAGCGCCGGATGGTGTTTCAGCCCGCCCGGTTCCCTTACGAATGTCGTCCTGAAATCGCCGTCCATGAGTAACTCCGCCCTCGCCCTGTCTGCCCGTTTATCCGGCACCAGAGCGGGAGCACCCGCCCCGGCATTGACTGCAACTATATATGGCGGTTCGACCGGTGACAAGTACCGATATTTGCCGTGATCTTGTAGCAAAGTGATAGGGCGGCATCGTGACCGCGCTGTGACATTGCAGCACTCATTACAATCCCGGCTGGCCCGAAAGCCGGAATCGGCTAGGCTGGTGCCATGGCAAAGTCGGATCCCACATCGCTGCAGGGCATTCTGGAAGCGGCGCTTTATGCCCGAGACCTTGACTCGGCAGAGCGGTTTTACGGCGGTGTTCTGGGGCTGGAGCGGATCATGCGGTCGGGCAATCGGCATGTGTTCTACAAGGTCGGCCAGACCGTTCTGCTGATCTTCAACCCGCAAGAGACCGAGGTTACCGATCCCGATGCGCATCTGCCGGTGCCGCCGCATGGCGCGCGCGGACCGGGGCATTTGTGCTTCGCCGCGAGCGCTGAAGACATCGCCGTCTGGCGGACGCGGCTGATCGCAGCGGGCCACCCGATCGAGCAGGATTTCAACTGGCCGAACGGCGCGCGGTCGATCTATTTCCGCGATCCGGCAGGCAATTCGCTGGAGATGGCAGAGCCGCGGCTTTGGTTCTGACCTCGGGCGCGATGGCTTTACTCAGAAGCAAGATGATCTGAATTCACCCGATCTTGGGGTGGATTTAGATTTAACTGAAAGACATCTTGCTCTACCGCGCCGCTGGAAACCGGATATCGCGCACCTCGGCCCGGTAAAACGGAAAGTACCGCTCGGTTCCGTAGAAATTGCCGCCGTCGACCCGTGTCGGCAGCCGGAAACCGCCGAACACGCGAAACCGCGACAGATCGCCGCCAAAGGGCTGCAGGCGGTAGATCTTGTCCGGATTGGCATTGGTCCACCGGTCAAATCTGACCGACAACGGCTGGCCATCCTCGGCAACTCTGACCTCGACGCTCTGTGACAGATCCCCCTGCGTCACCTGCACTTCTGCGGTATCGGCAGACAGCGCCGTCCACGTCGCGCCCCTGCCCGGTAAAAGCGCGGCTGGCGACCAGAATGCAGCCTCTGCAATGCACCGCCCGAACGAGGATCGGGCGTGGTCCCTGTCGCCCCTGACACGACCCACCGGGATCAGGCCGAACAGGCGAAACCTGCTCCAGCCGTCATCCGGCGTCGCGGCGTCGGTGCCCGAGATGATGCCGGTTCTGACCTGCCAGGCAAAGCCCTGCGGTGACGCCAGAACCTGCCGCGCCCGCATCGGCCGGTAACCGGGGGCAGCCTGGGTACCAAAGCCGAGCTCGCCCGCCATCTCGATCTTTGCCACCGTTCTTAGCGGCGTTCCCGGCGCGATGGTGAACAGGAAGTAGCGGCGTGCGGGATCCGGCAGATCGCTGACCATTGCAGGATCAAAGCGTACCGGCTCGGCGGGTTGCATAGCCAAAAGACGTGCAATCGCTGTGCGATCTGCCCAAGCGTCTGACAGGCGCAAGCCCAGAAGCATCGCGACAAGACTTGCGAAAATGCCGGCGATGATCTGAATTGCGATCGTCAACCCGACCCCCGCCTAGTGCTCCAGCCGCTCGCGGATAAACGCCAGCGCCACGCTCAGCCCATCCGGCGCGATGCCGTGGCCGGTGCCCTTCATGACATGGGCATAGACCTCGAACCCGGCGCGCACTTCAGCGCCTTGCCCGGCCTCGGGCAGGCTTTCTGGCGGCACGACGTCGTCCTGATCGCCGTGGATCAGCAGAACCGGCGGGCGCGACACGACCTCATCGGCCAGATGCTCTGGCTCCAGCAGCCGGCCCGAGAACCCGACGATCCGCGGCGACCGGTTCTTCGCGGCGCGGCGCGACATGCAGGCCATCATCGTGCCTTGCGAGAAGCCGAACAGGACCATCTGGTCGGCGGTCAGCCCCTCATCGGCCAGCACCGCGTCAAGATAGGCATCCAGATCCTGAACCGCCGCCGCCATGCCGGTTCGGCTGCCTCTTCCTCGGACGATCCGTCGATCCAGGGGATCGGGAACCACTGATAGCCCATCGGGTTGCCGACGCATTGTCTCGGGCGCATCGGGGGCCACGAAGACCGTGTCCGGCAAGATGCGGCGGCCAACGGGTCAGCCAGGCCCAGCAGATCCTCGCCATCCGCGCCGTAGCCATGCAGGAACACCACCAGAGGATGTCGCCTTGCCCGAGGCCGGCGCGCGCCGCCCGTCTTCCAAACCCTTACTCATCTGATCCCTTCCCGTTCTTTTGCCACCCGGTAGTAGGCCCATAACAGCCGCGCCGCAACGCCCCGCCACGGCGACCAGTCCTCGGCCATCGCGCGCAGCGCTTTCTCGTCGGGCGTGCGTCCAGATCAAAGATCAGGCGCGCGCGGCTTCCTGCAGCGCCAGATCGCCCGGCGCAAAGACATCGGCGCGGCCAAGGCTGAACATCGCATAGATCTCGGCCGTCCAGAGCCCGATGCCCGGCACCTCGATCAGCCGCGCAATCACCTGATCGGTCGGGCAGGTCGCGCAGTTCGGCATAGCGGATGCCCGATGCTGCCAGTGCCTTGGCGTAGCGGATCTTCTGACGCGACAGACCGCAGGCCCGCAGATCCTCGTCGCTGGCGCGCGCCACGTTGCGCGGCCCGGTCAGCCGCGCCGTCTTCAGCCGCCGCCAGATCGCATTGGCCGAAGCGACCGAGACCTGCTGCGCCACGATCGCATCGAGCAGCGATGCAAACCCGTCCGTTGCGGCGGCGCAACGGCAGCTGCCCGACCTGATCAAGCGCCGCGGCAAGCCGCGGGTCACGGGCGGCCAGCCAGGCAGCGCCTTCAGCAACGCAATCATGGCTCTCGATGATCCGGCCTACCACGGCAGCCCCCGCACCCAATCGAGCGCCTCTGCAACGGTTTCAAGCTTGGTGCCGCCAGGCTGCGGCGGCCGTCCGGATCATCGCAACCGGAATGCCCAGTTGCCGCGCGGCGTCCAGCTTTGACCGGCTGGCCACCCCGCCGGCATTCTTGACCACCAGCCAGTCCACGCCCAGTTCACGAAACAGCGCCACCTCATCCTCGACCGAGAACGGCGGCCGCCCGATCCGGTATTCGCCGCCCGGAAACGGGAACGGCCGCTCGGGCGGGTCGATCTGGCGCGACAGATCAGGCGGCGACCCTGCAGATTGGCGAAGTTTTCCAGTGTCTGCCGCCCGGTGGCCAGAAACACGGTGGCGCCGAGCGGGATATGGTCTGCCGCCTCGCGTTCCGATCCCAGCATCAGCCAATTGTCCCCTGGCCCGGGCTGCCATGCGGGGCGCAGGAACTGGGCGTAAGGCAGCCCCAGCTCGCGTCGCAACTGCGCAACTCCGCTGGCTCATCCGATCCGCAAAAGGATGCGTCGCATCCAGAACCGCCGTGATACCAGCGGCGTCGCAGATACTCGCGGAACCCGGCGGCATCGCCATAAGCCACCGATCCGGGTCGGAACCGCCAGCTCTGCCGGTTGCCGCGTGGCCCCGGCCAGCGAGGCCACGGCCGGGATCGCCTCGGCGGCAAGGGCATTCGGCGATGGCCCGCGCCTCACCGGTTCCGGCCAGCAGCAGCAACGTCATCCCGCCCGCCCAATGATGGTGCCTGCCCGGTCGATGATCACGATATCGGGCGTAATCGCAGCCGTCGCCGATCTGGCGCTGTCACCTCGGCCAAAGCGCGATCCGCGACACAGCATCGGCCAGCGGCGACCCTGCCAGTTCGTAAGCCTCCAGCGCCGTCCGCATCGACCTGATCCGGGCGTCTCCGCGCCATCTCTGCCAGCGCGTCGAAATCGACCTGGCTTCGCGCCGAATGCAGATCCACCGCGCCCTGCGCCAGCTTGGTGATCTTGCCGATCCCGCCGCCGATGGTCAGCCGTTCAACCGGATGACGGCGCAGATACTTGATCAGACCGCCGAAGAAATCGCCCATATCCAGCATCGCGTGATCCGGCAGCCCGTAAAGCGCCTGCACCACCCTCTCGCTGGTCGCCCCGGTGCAGCCCGCGACATGGGGCGTGCCGGTCGCCCGCGCCACATCGACGCCGCGGTGGATCGAGGCGATCCAGGCCGAACAGGAAAACGGCCGCACCACGCCCGTCGTGCCCAGGACCGACAGCCCGCCTTCGATCCCGAGACGCGGGTTCCAGGTGCGTTTGGCAATCTCTTCGCCGCCGGGGATCGAGACGGTGATCTCGACATCGGCCGGTTGACCGTATTGCGGCGGCCATCTCCTCGACCACATCGCGTCATCATCTGCCGCGGCACCGGGTTGATCGCGGGCTCGCCGATCGCCGATCGGCAGGCCCGGCATGGTCACGGTGCCGACCCCTTCGCCCGGCGCGAAACACCACGCCGCCAGACGATGCCGCGACCCGCGCCTTGATCAGCGCGCCATGGGTCACATCGGGATCATCGCCGGCATCCTTGGTGATGCCGGCCTCGGCCCAGCCGTCGCCCGCCGCAGTCTCTGCCAGCGGAAAAACCGGTGTCTCGCCGCGGGGCAAGGTGATCCCGACCTCGGCCGGAAACGCCCCGCCCCAAAGCCGCATCAGCGCCGCCTTGGTGGCGGCGGTGGCGCAGGCGCCGGTGGTCCAGCCGCGGCGCAATTCGGTGATCGGCTTGTCTGTCATCGGGCGGACTATAGGCGGCACGGCCGCACCGAAACGGCAATCTTGAGCCGGGCTGAGGGGATTGCGCCGCAGGCAGTATCTGCTTGGTCTTGATGCCGCAGGCGCCGCAAATTGATCGCATCGTGACGCAGACCAAGGCTCGCGTCGTGATGCGACCTTTCGCGATCCAGCGCCGCGCGGCATAAAGGGCCATGACCGACTCGATCCCTCTTCCCGATGCCGACTGGCCCGAGCTTCTGCCCGGCTGGGTCTGGCTGTGCGGCGCCGGTCCCGGCGATCCGGGGCTGCTGACCCTGCATGCGTCTCAATGCGCTGCGGCAGGCCGATGTGATCGTCTATGACGCGCTGGTCGAGACCGCGATCCTGGACTGGGCGCAACCCGGCGCCGAGACGATCTATGCCGGCAAACGCGGCGGCAAACCCTCGGCCAAACAGCGCGACATCTCGCTGCGGCTGGTCGATCTGGCGCGCGACGGCAAGCGCGTGCTGCGGCTGAAGGGCGGCGATCCGTTCGTCTTCGGGCGCGGCGGCGAAGAGGCGCAGACGCTGGTGCAGCACGGCGTGCCGATCCGCATCATCCCCGGCATCAGCGCCGGGCATCGGCGGGCTCGCCTATGCCGGCATCCCGGTCACCCACCGCGACGTGAACCAGTCGGTGACCTTCGTGACCGGCCACGACCAGTCGGGCGAAACCCCATCGTCTCTGGATTGGCAAGCGATTTCAAAGGGCTCGCAGGTGATCGTGATCTACATGGGCATCAAGCATATCGCCCAGATATCTGCCGCGCTGATCGCTGCGGGCCGGGCGGCCGAGCGAACCTGTGGCGCTGGTCGCGAATGCCACCACCCGCGCCAACGGGTTCTCGAAACCACGCTCGGCCGGATCGAGGCCGACATCGCCGCGCAGCCATCGAACCGCCTGCGATCATCTGCGTCGGCCGCTCGGTGCTGATGCGGCAGGTGCTCGACTGGCAGGCGCTGGCGGCGGGCGAGGCGCCGCGCAACCTCGATCCGCTGGGCCGCGGCAAGCCCGCCGAAAGCGCCTGATGCGGGGCCACGGCCTGATCCTCGCCGCCCCGTCCTCGGGCAGCGGCAAGACGACCGTGACGCTTGGTCTGCTTGCGGGCGCTGCGAGAGCGGGTCGCTCTACGGTCCGGTGCGCGGCGCGAAATCCGGCCCGGACTATATCGACCCACGGTTTCACGAGGCCGCCTGCGGCGCGCCCTGCCTCAACCTCGATGCCTGGGCGATGACGCCGGCGCGGATCCGGTCGCTGGCCGCCGGCGAGGGCCTTTTGCTGATCGAAGGCGCGATGGGCCTTTTCGACGGCGCGCCGCCGGACGGCAAGGGCGCAACGGCCGATCTGGCCCGTATCCTTGGCCTGCCGGTGGTGCTGGTCGTCGATGCCGCGCGGATGTCGCACTCCATCGCCCCGCTGGTGCAGGGCTTTGCGTCGCACGATCCCGACGTCAGGGTCGCCGGAGTGATCCTGAACCGGGTCGGCAGCGACCGGCACCGCCGGATGCTGCGAAGCCGCCCTGCGCCCCGATTGGCCTGCCGGTACTTGGGCGCGATCCCACGCGACGAGGCCCTTGCCCTGCCCTCGCGCCATCTCGGTCTGGTGCAGGCCGAAGAGCACGACGACCTCGACACCTTTCTTGACCGCGCCGCCGAGGTTGTCCGCCGCACGGTCGATCTGGAAGCGCTGCAAAGGCTCGCGTCGCCGTTCGAGGCCGCCAGCCTGTTCACAGCGCGCCCTCGGGCACGGTGCCGGCCGAAGCGGGTGGCCGTAGCGCGGGACGCGGCCTTTGCCTTCACCTATCCGCACCAGATCGCACTCTGGCAGCATGCCGGCGCCATGATCACCTATTTCTCGCCGCTGAACGACGACCCGGTGCCCGAGGCCGATCTGATCTGTCTGCCCGGCGGCTATCCAGAACTGCATGCCGAGCGGCTGGCCGGCTGCAAGACCTTCCTTGCAAGCCTTAGGAAATGCCTCTGAACACTACTGATATATATGGAGAATGCGGCGGCTACATGGTGCTGGGTGAAACCCTGACCGATGCGCAATGGCGACAGCCACAGGATGGCCGGACTGCTGGCGCTTCAGACCAGCTTTGCCGACCGCAAACTGCACCTGGGCTATCGGACCCTGCGCGGCAGACCGGGATCCGTTCACGGGCGCGTTCAAGGGCCACGAATTCCACTACGCGACCACGCTGAAGGCTGACGGCGCGCCGCTGTTCGAAGCAGAGGACGCCGAAGGCAACGCCCTGCCGCCGATGGGCCTGTTCGAGGGCCGCGTCTGCGGCTCCTTCGCCCATGTCATCGACACCGTCTGACTGCGGCGCTTTGAAGCTTTCCTTCCCGGCGAGCGGCAAGTAGGCCTGTACGGCATGACCGATGCCAGCCTGCCCCAGACTGATACCCGCGCGAAACGCAACGTGCTGATCCTGGTTCTGGCACAGGCGTTTCTGGGCGCGCAGATGCCGATGATCTTTGTCGTCGGCGGCCTCGCCGGGCAATCGCTGGCCTCGAATATCTGCTTTGCGACGCTGCCGATCTCGCTGATCGTGCTGGGCTCGATGCTGTCGGCCACGCCGGTGTCGGCCCTGATGCAGCGCTTTGGCCGCAAGGCGGGGTTCTTCATTGGCGCCGCAGGCGGCAGTCTCGGGGGCCGCGATCGGCGCCTATGGGCTTCTGTACCAGCAGCTTTCCGATCTTCCTGCTCGGCTCGCTTTTCACCGGCATCTACATGTCGGCGCAGGGCTTTTACCGCTTTGCCGCCGTCGACACCGCATCCGAGGAGTTCCGCCCCAAGGCGATTTCCTATGTCATGGCGGGCGGGCTGGTCTCGGCCGTGATCGGCCCGCAACTGGTCAAGCTGACCGCCGATGCGATGGTGGTGACGTTCCTCGGCACCTATCTGGCCGTCATCGCGATCAACGTCGTCGGATCGCTGCTGTTCCTGTTCCTCGACATCCCGAAACCGCCCGCGCCACGCGCCCGACAGCCCCAAGGCCCGCAGTCGGCTGGAACTGCTGCGCACGCCGCGCATCGCCGTCGCGATCATCTGCGCAATGGTCTCCTACGCGCTGATGAACCTGGTGATGACCTCGACGCCGCTGGCGGTCGTGGGCTGCGGCTTCGACAAGGCCGATGCCGCCGATGTCGTCACCGCGCATGTGCTGGCGATGTTCGCGCCGTCGTTCTTCACCGGCCATCTGATCGACCGCTTCGGCGTGGAAAAGATCGTCGGCGACCGGCCTGGTGATCCTGGCCGCCGCTGGCGTCGTGGGCCTTGCCGGGGTCGAGTCTGGAGAATTTCTTCGTCGCGCTGGTCCTTCTGGGGATCGGCTGGAACTTCGGCTTCATCGGCGCCACGACGATGCTGGCCGGGGCGCATCAGCCCGAAGAACGCGGCCGGGTTCAGGGCATGAACGACATGATCGTGTTTGGCTGCGTCACGATCGCCTCGCTGGCCTCTGGCGGGTTGATGAACTGCTCTGGCGGCACGGCGGTAGAAGGCTGGACCGCCGTCAACATGGCGATGGTGCCGTTCCTGATGCTGGCCGGCGGCGCGCTGATCTGGCTTGCCCTCCGACCAGAAGTCGTCTTGAATTCGACAACCGGCAATAGAATCAATCCGTCCACCCACACGATATTGTCGTAAATCACTGCCCTACGGCCATATTTCCGCCATATTGATTGCACGTTTCCGCCTTTTTTGGTATCAATGCGATGGGTATGACGGGGGTCACCATGCGGTTTACGACGGCTGCTTTGATTGCATTATTCATTGTCACAACGCTTATGACGTCGGTTGGAACATCGTCGGGCGCAGGAACTGTGCTTGGCCCGATGGACTTCCGGCTGTTCTGAGGTTCTAGCCCTGACCAAGCGATGCGCGCCAGAGCAGGCTGCCTTTGCGCGTGAAATCCGATGGTTCCAGCCTGCCTTCCTCAACCGCTGACGGATCACGCATGACGCGCCGCAAGACCGGCCCGGCCAGCCAGGCGGCCCGTGTCGCCGGGCGAGCGGTCGCGCGGCACATCGCGCCGCGCTTTCGACATCTTGCCAAGCGCCCGTCGTGCAAGATCGGCCCTGTCCGCGCCGCTCTTCCCGACCAACGGCACCCGGCCCGCCGCCAGCAGTTTCGGCACGGCACGCCAGAAATTCGCCAAACCCTGCGCCAGCCCAATGACCTCAACGCCCGGATCGAGCTTTGCCCCCAGAGCAACGCAAGCCGCCTGCATCAGCCCGCCCGAGGTTGCCGCCAGATAGCTCTCGAACTGAGCCGCATCTTCGAACGGATCCTTGTAGACATCCCAGCGCCGCGCCTCGACCAGCCGGTCGAGCACCGGCACCATGTCGCGCGGCAACACATGCGCGAGTTCCGTCACGACCTCATGGTTGCGGATCACCCCGCCCGCGCCGATCTCGGCCAAGGCATCGCGCCACCATTGCAGCCGCATCTCGGCGATCATCGGCTCCTCGGTCACCCAAGGCGCGCGGGCGACCTCGACGTTGAAGGCGTAGATCGGAAACAGCACCTTGCGCGCGTCGGGCGGCGCCGCCATCGCCGACAGGAACCGGTCGGGATCGCCCCGCCGGACAATCTCGGCGCAGGCTTGCAGGCTCATGCCGGGCTTGCCCCGTCCCGGATCAGTTTCCAGTTGATCGCGTCCAGAAGCGCCTCGAACGACGCATCGACGATATTGGGCGAGACGCCCACGGTCGACCAGCGCCGGCCCTTGCTGTCCTCGGAATCGATCACTACGCGCGTCACCGCCTCGGTGCCGCCCTGCGTGATACGAACCTTGAAATCCACCAGATGAAGGTCGTCGATCACCGACTGATACGGCCCCAGATCCTTGGCCAGCGCCTTGGCCAAGGCGTTCACCGGCCCCCGATCCGAGCCGCTTTCATCCATCGACTCGCTGACCGACAGCATCTTGGCCCCGCCGATCTTCACCACCACCACGGCTTCGGACAGGCTGACGGTGCGGTTGTACTTGTTCTTGCGCCGCTCCACCGTCACCTTGTAGCGCTTGACCTCGAAGAAATTCGGCAGCTGGCCCAGTTCCTTGCGCGCCAGCAACTCGAAAGAAGCCTGCGCCGTATCATAGGAATAGCCCTCCGCCTCGCGCTCCTTAATCACCTCCAGAATGCGCCCCAGCGCCGGATCGACCCGCTCAACCTGCAAGCCCATCTCTTCCAGCCGTGTCCGCAGATTCGACTGCCCCGCCTGATTGGACATCGGCACAATGCGCGCATTGCCCACGAGACCCGGTTCGACATGCTCATAGGTCGAGGGGTCTTTCAGGATCGCACTCGCATGCAGCCCCGCCTTATGCGCAAAAGCCGAAGCACCGACATATGGCGCCGAGCGCAGCGGCACCCGGTTCAGGATATCATCCAGCAGCCGCGAGGCGTGGGTCAGGTCCGCCAAGGCCTCCTCGGTCACGCCGGTCTGAAACTGGCTGCGATACGGCTCCTTCAGCAGCAGCGTCGGGATCAGCGTCGTCAGATTGGCATTGCCACAGCGCTCACCAAGCCCGTTCAGCGTGCCCTGGATCTGACGCGCGCCCGCATCGACCGCCGCCAGCGAATTGGCCACCGCATTGCCGGTATCGTCATGGGTGTGGATCGCCACGTGGTCGCCCGGAATGCCGCTGTCGATCACCGCCTTGGTGATCGCGAACACCTCTGCGGGCAACGTGCCGCCATTGGTGTCGCACAGCACGATCCACCGCGCGCCGGCTGTCGTAGGCGGCCTGCAGGCATTCCAGCGCGTAATCCGGGTTCGCCTTGTAGCCGTCAAAGAAATGCTCGGCGTCGAACAGCGCCTCGCGACCGGACGCCACGATATGCTCGAAACTCCGCGCGATATTCTCGACGTTTTCCTCCAGCGGAATGCCGAGCGCCGTTTCCACATGAAACGGATGCGCCTTGCCCACAAGGCAAACCGAGCCGGTCCCCGCATTCATCACCGCCGCCAGCACATCGTCGTTCTCCGCTGACCGGCCAGAGCGTTTGGTCATCCCGAACGCGGTGAACGTCGCCCGCGTCTTCGGCGGGTCGGCGAAAAACTCGCTGTCGGTCGGGTTCGCCCCCGGCCAGCCGCCCTCGATATAATCAACGCCCAGAGCGTCGAGCGTCGCCGCGATCTGGTGCTTTTCGGCGTCGAGAACTGCACGCCCTGCGTCTGCTGCCCGTCGCGCAGGGTGGTGTCGAAGAGCGAGAGCGATTCGCGGGTCACGATGCGCCCTCCAGCTTCGAAGCGTCGAAATCCGGCCCCAGGCTCCAGGTCGTGCGCTCGGGCGCATCCACGACGATCACGCCGGCTGCATCAAGGATCGCACGCAGCCGGTCCGCTTCTGCAAAATCCTTTGCCGCGCGCGCTCGTGCGCCTGTCTGCAACGATGCCGTCCAACACCGCCGCTACGGCCTCATCGGCGGTTCGTTCCAATGCCCATTGCGGCACAGTGTCACCCATGAGCCCCAAAAACTGAAGGCTCGCCCGCAGCGCCACGACATCGTCCGCATGAGAAAGCTGATGGATTTCGGCCAGCGCTCCATGCGTATTCAAGTCGTCCATCAACGCGCTGACGACTGCCATGTGTGGCTCGCCGCCATCTTTGGCCTGCGCCGCCTGACGATACCATTTCGTCAGCGTCGCCTTGGCGTCCCGCATCTTCTTGCGCGTCCAGTCCATCGGCTTGCCGTAATGCGTGACTCAGAAACACAAACCGGATCACCTCGCCCGGCACGCCCTGCTCCAGCAAATCACGCACGGTAAAGAAATTGCCCAGCGACTTGGACATCTTCTTGCCCTCGACCTGCAACATCTCGTTATGCATCCAGACCCGCGCAAACTCGCCCTCGGGATGGGCGCAGGCCGATTGCGCGATCTCGTTCTCATGATGCGGGAATTGCAGATCGATTGCCGCCGCCATGAATGTCGAAACTCTCGCCCAGCAACTCATAAGCCATGGCCGAGCATTCGATATGCCAGCCCGGCCGCCCGCGGCCCCAGGGGCTGTCCCATCCCGGCAGATCGTCGCTCGACGGCTTCCACAAGCACGAAATCCATCGGATTGCGCTTGTAAGGGTGCCACCTCGACCCGCGCGCCCGCGATCATGTCGTCGACCGACCGGCCCGACAGCTTGCCATAATGCTCTTTCCAGCTATCGACCGCGAACAGCACATGCCCCTCCGCCGCGTAAGCATGACCCTTTTCGATCAGATCGGCGATCATCGCCTTCATCTCGTCGATATACTCAGTCGCGCGCGGCTCATGCGTCGGACGCAATGCGCCCAAAGCGTCCATATCCTCGTGATACCAGCGGATCGTCTCGTCCGACCGCTCGCGCACCAGATCCTCAAGCGAGCCCTCCGCCCCGGCCTCTTTCAGCGCCAAAGCCGTCGCGTTGATCTTGTCGTCGACATCCGTGAAATTCCGCACGTAAGTCACATGATCAGCGCCGTAGACATGCCGGAACAGCCGGAAAAGCACGTCGAACACCAGCACGGGTCGCGCATTGCCCAGATGAGCCCGGTCATAAACCGTCGGCCCGCAGACATACATCCGCACATTGTCAGCATCCAGAGGAGCGAACTCCTCCTTGCTCCGCGTCTTCGTGTTGTAAAGCCTGATCGTCATGAAACGAGTCCTCGAAACGGCGCTGTCCCGCGGGCTTTAGCAACTTCTTCTTTCAGGGAAAAGGTGACCGGCCCGCGACGATTGTCAGCAGGTGATAATGCAGCAAATGATGGCGGCACGTCTGGTCATGCGCGAAGCCTTACCACCGAAGACCCTCCGCTGCCAAGCCTCTTGAACAATCACGCCCTTCGCGCGATCCTTGACCCCATGTCACGCGCCCTCGTCAACGCGATCTGCCGAAAGCTACCCGGTGCCGAGGTCTCCGACCCCTGGGGCGGCGGCCATGACGCCTGGAAGGTCGGCGGCAAGATGTTCGCCTGTATCGGCGCGGTGACGCCCGGCGTCTCGGTCAAGACGCCGGATATCGAAACCGCGCAGCTGCTGATCGAGGTGGGCCATGCCACCCGCGCGCCCTATTTCCACAAAAGCTGGGTGCTGATCGACTGGGACAAGATCGATGAGGCCGAACTCACCGACCGCCTCCACACTGCCTACCGGATCATCCGCAAAGGCCTGACCAAAAAGGCGCAAGCCGCCCTCGCCCCGTTCCCCGACTGACCCATTATTTGTCCGTAAATATCCCCGCCGGAGGCCGCGCGAGGCCCCGAAGGGCCTCGCAAAACCAATCTCTTGCCGCCCGACAGGGCGGCGCAATTGCCTCAAGCGTAACTCACCACCTCGAACTCGATCCCGTCCTCATCGTGGAAATAGAACCGCCGCCCCGGCTCGTAATCGGCATGGGAATGGGTCTGTGAACCCCAACGCATCGACGCCGCTTCTCGACCGCATCGAGATCGCCGACCACCACGCCGACATGGTTCAGCCCGCCGCGCTGGGTGTAGCTGTTGTTCGGCTCGACCTGCGGCTTGTCGCCGGGGCCGGTATAGACCGCCAGATACTGATCATCGGTCCCGACATGCACCGTCAGCCCACCATGAATTGCCTCGCCGCGCCAGCGCACATGCCAGCCGAACAGCTCGACAAAGCCATGCAGCCGTCTTGTCGGGGTCGCGCACGGTGATGTTCACATGCTCCAACATGCCCTTTGCCATGATCATTCCTTTCCTCTTGCATTGTCTTCGACTCACGGTGTAATTCCTCAACCATAGTTGAGGTCAAGGAGAAATCTGCATGCAAGCCCACGGCCTGACCATCGGCCAGATCGCCGAGCGCACCGGCCTCGCTGTCTCGGCGATCCGGTTCTACGAGGATCAGGGCCTCGTTCATCCCGATCGCAACGCCGGCGGCCAGCGCCGCTACGAGCGCGCCGACATCCGGCGCCTGTCGTTCGTGATGATCGCCCAACGCCTTGGCTTCACGCTGTCCGAGATTCGCGCCCAGTTCGCCGCCCTGCCCGAAAACCGCACCCCCACCAAGGCCGACTGGACCAAGATCAGCCGCCGCTTCGGCGCCGAACTCGACGCCCGGATCGAGGGGCTGATCACGCTGCGCGACCGGCTCGACAAATGCATCGGCTGCGGCTGCCTGTCACTCAAACAATGCCACCTTTACAACCGCAAGGATGCCGCCGCCGCAAAGGGTCAGGGCCCGCGCTACCTGATGGGCGACACACCCGACGCCACGTGATCGGAACCCATCACGATCCCGTCATTTGACAATTCCCGCGCCGCATGGCCCCTTCCGCCGCAAACTTGACGGAGGACGACATGCACCTTTCACGAACCATAACCGGGCTGACCGGCGGCGGCTCTGACGGCTGGGACCTGTTCCTCAAGGCGCGCCGGATGACCGCAGAGGGCACGGCCGTCACCGAACTGACCATCGGCGAGCATGACATCCGCACAGCGCCTGCGATTCTCGACGCCATGTATGCCGCCGCGATGGCGGGCCACACCGGCTATGCCAGCGTTCCGGGCACCGCACTCCTGCGCCAGACCGTCGCGCGGCCGGATCGCCGAGCGCACCGGCGTTCCGACAACGTGCCGACAATGTGGTCATCACGCCCGGCGGGCAGTCGCGCTCTTTTCGCCGCCCATCGCCGCGGTCTGCGACCCCGGCGACCGCGCGCTTTTCATCGACCCCTATTATGCCACCTATCCCGGCACGATCCGCGCCGTCGGCGCGGTTCCGGTCGCCGTCCCGACCCGCAGCCGCGACGCGGCTTTCAGCCCGACCCGGCCGAGATTGCAGCCCGCGCGAACGGGCGCGAAATCGCTGCTGATCAACTCGCCCAACAACCCGACCGGTGTCGGTCTATACCCGCAGAGACGCTGGAGGGCATCGCGCAGACCTGCACGCGAACATGACCTCTGGCTGATCTCGGACGAGGTCTATGACACCCAAGTCTGGGACGGCGAACATATCTCGCCGCGCGTCCTGCCCGGCATGGCCGAACGCACGCTGGTCGTCGGCTCGATGTCGAAAAGCCATGCCATGACCGGCAGCCGCTGCGGCTGGATCGTCGGGCCGGAAGACGCGATCGCGCACCTGGGCAACCTGGCCACGCACACCAACTACGGCGTCCCGGGCTTCATTCAGGACGCGGCCGTCTTCGCCCTGGATCAGGGCCGCGCACTGGAAGAAGAGATCGCCGAACCCTTCCGCCGCCGCCGCCGCATCGCGCTCGACGTGCTGAAGGGCCAGAACGTCGTCCGCGCCATTCCCGCAGACGGCGCGATGTATATCATGCTCGACATCCGCGCCACCGGCCTTTCCGGCGACGCCTTCGCCGACCGCCTGCTCGATGCGCATCATATCGCCGTCATGCCCGGCGAAAGCTTCGGTCAGGCCGCCGCAGGTCATCTCCGCGTCGCAATGACCGTCGATGACGACGCCTTCCGAATCGCCCTCACCCGCCTCGTCGCCTTCGCCAAGAGATCGCCATGACCCAGACTGACGCCACGATCCCGGCCCCGCCTTCCGCGCCCTGCACAAACCCGGCGCGCCCTTCATCCTCGCCAATGCCTGGGACATCGGCAGCGCCAAAATGCTGGCCGCCCTTGGCGCCGAAGCGCTCGCCACCTCCTCGGCCGCCCATGCCTTCACCCTCGGCCAGCCCGACGGCACCGTGACCCGCGATCAGGCGCTGGCCCATGCCGCCGATCTGGTCGCCGCCACGCCGCTTCCGGTCTCGGGCGATTTCGAGAACGGCTTTGGCCGACGCCCCGATGACGTCGCCGAAACCGTCCGCCTCGCCGCCGAAGCGGGCCTTGCCGGCATCTCGATCGAAGACACCATTCCGGCCGACAAATCGCGCCTACGCCTTCGACCTCGCCGTCGAACGTATCCGCGCCGCCGCCGCTGCCGCCCGCGCCCTGCCGCGTGATTTCGTCCTCGTCGCCCGCGCCGATGGCGTGATGAACGGACAGCTATGACATCGACGAAGCGCTTAGACGCATCCGCGCCTTCGACGATGCCGGGGCCGATTGCCTCTATGTCCCGCTGCCCAAAACCCGCGACGACCTCGCGCGGGTCTGCAAGGCCACCGAGCAAGCCCGTCAACGCGCTGGCCGCCGGCCCCTATACCGCCATGACCCGCGCCGAATTTGCCGCAATGGGCGTCGCGCGCATCTCGCTCGGTTCGGCGCTGGCCCGCGTCACCCACCGCGCGATCCACGATGCCGCTAAGGCGATGTTCGGCACAGGGCGATTTCTCGCCGCTGTCGCATTCGATCAGCGGCGCCGAGGTCGACAAACTCCTGACCTAACCCATTCTTTGTCCAGAAAATATCCCCGCCGGAGGCATCCCGACCCCGCCACCGGCGCACCCATCCGAAGGCACCCGCAGCCATGAACCAAGACGACCTCAACCACTGGTCCAAACGTGCGGCAGACTGGACCCGCGACTATTACACTACCCTGCGCGACCGCCCGGTCCGCGCCCACACCACACCGGGAGAGACTGCCGCGAAACTCCCCGCCTCGGCCCCCGACCAGCCCGAACCGATGGAAAACATCTTCGCCGATTTCGAGGCCATCGTGCCGGGCGCCATGACCCACTGGCAGCATCCCCGGTTCTTCGCCTATTTCCCCGCCAATGCCGCCCCCGCCTCGATCCTGGCCGAACAGCTGACCGCAGCGCTCGCAGCACAGGCGATGCTCTGGCAAACCGCCCCCGCCGCGACCGAGATCGAAGAGGTCATGGTCCGCTGGCTGCGCGACGCGCTTGGCCTTGGCGGCCATTTCACCGGCACGATCCACGACAGCGCCACCACCGCCACGCTTTCGGCGGTCCTGACGATGCGCGAACGCGCGCTGAGCTGGCGCGGCAACGAGGATGGGCCTGTCGGGCCTGCCGGCGCTGCGGCTCTATGCCTCGGACCAGACCCATTCGTCGATCGACAAATCGGCCCGCATTGCCGGGATCGGCCAGACGCAATCTGATCAAGATCCCGAACCGACGACACGCTTTCGATGCGCGCCGGAGGCGCTTGACGCCGCGATCCGCGCGGACAAGTCCCGACAACCTGCTGCCCGCTGGCGTCATCCTGTTGCGTCGGCGGCACCTCGGTCGGCGGCACCGACCGGATCGCGGACCTGCATTGAGGTCGCCAAATCCCATGACCTCTACACCCATGTCGATGCCGCCTGGGCCGGCTCCGCGATGATCTGCCCCGAATTCCGCCCGCTCTGGCAGGGCGTCGATCAGGCAGACAGCATCGTCTTCAACCCGCACAAATGGCTCGGTGCCAATTTCGACTGCGCCGTGCAGTTCCTAGCCGACCCGCAACCACAGGTCCGCACCCTCGGCCTGCGCCCCGATTATCTGCAAACCCTCGGCCAGTCCGAGATCACCAATTTCAACGAATGGACCGTGCCGCTCGGCCGCCGGTTCCGCGCGCTGAAACTCTGGTTCCTGCTGCGCGCCTACGGGCTCGAGGGCCTGCGCCAGCGCATCCGCAACCACGTCGCCTGGTCGCAGGAGCTTTGCGCCGAAATCGCCAAACTGCCGGGCTTCACGATCACCACCCAGCCGATGCTGTCGCTGTTCAGCTTCCGCTACCGCGATCGGACGCCGAAACCGAGGCGCTTCTGACCCGGATCAACGACGATGGCCGCATCTACCTGACCCAGACCCGGCATCACGGGCCAATTCGTGATCCGGGTGCAGGTCGGCCAGTTCGACTGCACGCGCGAGGATGTGATGTGCGTCCTCGACGTGCTCCGCGACCTGACCCGCGCATGAAAAAGGGCGCCGCGAAGGCGCCCTTTTCCGTCAGACCATCCGGTCTCAGAAGTGGTACGAGACCCGCGCCGCAAGCGTCGTCGCATCGACATCCACGCCGGAATTGTCGAAATCGTCGAACTGGTGGTAAAGCAGCTCACCACCGACCGTCACGGCTTGGCTTGACCTTGAAGTCAATACCGACACCGGCCAGCCAGCCCCAGTCGCTCAGGCTCGTGCCACCGACCTCGGCATCGGCATAGGCCGCACCGGCCGTGGCGTAAAACAGGGCGTTGCCCATGTCATAGCCGCCGCGCAGCTTCAGTCGGCGCGATGTTGTCGATCGTGCCGGCGCCGCCATCAAGTTTGATATCGGCGAAGTCGTAGTCGACCTCACCGCCAACCACGAAAGTGCCCATGTCGCTCTGGTAACCCGCGTGCAGACCGCCAAAGGCGCCATCGCCATCGGTGCCGCCACACTCGACATTACCATAGCCCAACTGGCCACCGACATAGCCGCCGGTCCAGTCGCCGGTGACGGCAATCGGTGCGGCCTGACACCATCGGCTGTTGCGGTCATCACGGGTTGATCCAGGCTGCCTGCAAAGGCGGGCGCTGCTGTCAGTGCGATTATACTCGCTGTCGTCAGAATTCTCATTCCGTGTCTCCATTTCTAGCCACACGTCCAAAATCGGACCGTGCATGCATGGTCAACGGTGCTCACGTAGGGCGCGTTCCGAAGGAATGTAAGGATTACACATTTTTGTGAGCGTTCTTCGGCAGATAGCCACCGATCTCGTCTAACGTTTGTGAGCCAAAACAAGGCCTAGTCGGCTGCGGCTTTTTGTTCCAGGTCCAGCCATTCGTCCTCGGCTGCCGCCAGCGCCGCCTCGCGCTGCGCCAGCGCCTCGCTCGCCTTGCGAAACTTCACCGGTTCGCGGGTGTAAAGCTCTGCATCCGACAGCAGTTCGCCAAGCTTGCCGATCTCGGCCTCGAGCCGGTCAATCAGCGCGGGCAAGGCGTCCAGCCGATGTTTCTGGGTGAAGGTCAGACCGCCTTGGTCGCCGCCACCGCCGGTTTCGGCTTGTCGGCTTTCGGCTTTTCCACCGCCGGCGCGGCCTGTCGCACACCGCGTTGCGCCTGATAGTCGCTCCAGCCGCCGGCATAGACCACGGCGCGCCCGTCGCCCTCCATCGCCACGGTCATCGTCGCGACCCGGTCGATGAAATCGCGGTCGTGGCTGACCAGCAGCACCGTGCCGTCGTAATCGCCCAGCACCTCCTGCAACAGATCCAGCGTCTCGACGTCCAGATCGTTGGTCGGCTCGTCCAGCACCAGCAGGTTGCTTTCGCGCGCCATGATCCGGGCCAGCAGACAGCCGCGCCTTTTCGCCGCCCGACAGGCTGCGCACCGGCGCGCGCACCTGCGCGTCGGAAAACAGGAAATCCTTGAGATAGCTCACCACATGCCGCGGCTGGCCGCGCACCATGACCTGATCGGCCTTGCCCGAAACGCCCATCAACGGGATCGCCGGTCAGGTTTTCCCACAGGCTCAGATCCGGGCTCAATCCGCCCCGCGCCTGATCGAACACCGCCATCTCCAGATTGGTGCCCAGCTTGACCGTACCGCTGTCGGGCGCGATCTCTCCGGTCAGCATCTTCAACAGCGTTGTCTTGCCCACGCCATTCGGTCCGACAAAAGCAATCCGGTCGCCGCGCGCGATCTGCAACGAGAAATCGCGAACGATCTCTTTGCCTTCAAATGCCTTGGTAACGCCGTCGGCCACGATCACCCGCTTGCCGGATTTCTGGCCCGTATCCAGCGCCATCTCGGCCGTGCCCTGCCGCCGGATCATCGAGGCCCGCTCGGCGCGCAAATCGGCCAGCGCCCGCACCCGGCCCATGTTGCGCTTGCGCCGCGCGCTGATCCCTTCCACCGCCCAGCGTCCTTCGGACTTGATCTTGCGCTCCAGCTTGTGCCGGGCCTCGTCCTCTTCGTCCCAGATCTTGTCGCGCCAGGCCTCGAAGGCCTCGAACCCCTGCTCCTGCCGCCGCACCTGCCCTCGGTCGATCCACAGGGTCGCGCGTGTCAGCGCCCGCAGGAACGCCCGGTCGTGGCTGAATCAGCACGAAGGCCTTGCGGGTCTCGCGCAGCTCGTCCTCCAGCCAGCGGATCGCCTGAATGTCCAGATGGTTCGTCGGCTCGTCGAGCAGCATCAGTTCCGGCGCTTCGGCCAGCAGTTTCGCCAAGGCCGCCCGCCGCCGCTCACCGCCCGAAGCCGTCGCCACCGGCGTTTCGGGATCGAACTTCAACCCTTCGGCCACCACCGCGACGCGGTACTCCTCGCCCTCGGGCAAACCACTGGCGGCAAAATCGCCAAGCGTGACAAAGCCCGCCATCTCGGGATGCTGTTCCATATAGCCGACCGTGATCCCCGGCGGCACGACCCGCGTGCCGCCGTCAGGCTCTACCAGCCGCGCCATCACCTTCATCAAAGTCGATTTGCCCGACCCGTTGCGCCCAACCAGCGCCACCCGGTCGCCCGGCTGCACAACCAGATCCAGCCCGTGGAACAGCGGATCGCCACCAAAAGTCAGCGAGATACCCGAAAGTTGCAATAAAGGAGCACGTGCCATGCCCGCCAGCTAATGCCCCCGCAGGCAAGCGTCAATGCCGCTTCTTCTTCGCAAAAAAACACTCCCGCCGGAGACATGATCTTTCGCAGAAAGGTCATTCAATGGCGCTTTGGCCAGAACCTGAATCGGAATACCCAGCCTCTCGCTGACGCTCGAACGCGCATTCCGCTACGTGATGCCCCAGGGCAAGGCCGAAACGCCTTATCCAGCGATCGCCCGCAACAGTCGCGCGCGCGCGGGCGGGATCGCCCCGACCTCGACCCCGGTGAAGACATGCAGCCTGTTCATCTCGGCATCCACCACCGCATGATCGCTGACCCAACCGCCCATCATCAGATAGCTTCGCAGCAGGGGCGGCATTTTCGCCATCGCCGTCCGCATATCGGGCTTGCGCCGCAGCCGCGCGGCAAAGCGGAACACGTTCGGCGCCTTGACCGCCGGCAGCCAGCGTTTCGGCGCCAGATGCCGCGCCTTCAGCACCGCGAAAGCATCCAGATAATCCGCCGCCTCGACCCCGTCGAAAGACGTGCATCCGAACAACAGATCGACGCCCTCCGCCTTGACAAGCCGGGTCATCGCACCCCAGGCCACCCGCAGAACGTCGGGATCCCGCACGCCTGGATCAATGCAGAACCGGCCCGATCTCGATCATCCGGCCGGTATAGTCGCGCAACCCCGCCAGCCCGTAAAACTGCGCCGAATAGCTTGTCGCGATCTCCGCGCCGCCCGCCAGCGCCATTATCCGGAAGGTGCAGACCAGCCGCCCGCCCGCGACCTCCTCGACCAGCAGATGACGGCAACAGCGGATCGAACCGGTCGGCATCGACGCCGCCATCGCCTGCCCGAAACGCCAGCCCGCGCAAACGCTGCGCCGCCTGCAGATCGCCACCCGACCGCGCGAAACGAACGCTGTAGCGCCCCTTGCGAAAGACCGGCATTGGCAATCCCCTGATACTCTTCACCCGAACGTGACCGGCGCTTGGCGAAACCCGGTCGGCGCATTACTTATGCTGCCTCAGCCAACTGTCACACAAGATATGACAGGGTCATGAACAGCCCCGGAAAGGATCGCGACATGGACAAGATCGTGAAAACCGACGCCGAATGGCAAAGCCAGCTTTCGGATCTGGCCTACAAGGTCACCCGCAAACACGGCACCGAACGCGCCTTCACGCATGATGATTTCCCCAAAGCGCCCGGCACCTTCGCCTGCATCTGCTGCGGCGCGCCGGTCTTCGATCAGCGCACAAATTCGACAGCGGCACCGGCTGGCCCTCGTTCTAGCAGCCCAAGGATGCCGAAATGGTCGGCGAAAGCGAGGACAACAGCTGGTTCATGAAACGCACCGAGGTGCATTGCAACCGCTGCGAAGCGCATCTGGGCCATGTCTTCCCCGACGGGCCGCAGCCCACCGGGCTGCGCTATTGCATCAACGGCGTGGCGCTGGAATTCAAGCCGGACAGCTGAGGCGCATCAGCGCGCGACGCCACCCAGCCTAATTCAGGAATTCACCAAGGTTGATATTGCCCAGGTTGCCCAGCAACTGCCGCAGGAAGGTAGTGTCGCGCACCGCACTTGAGGTGACCCGACGCGACAGCGTCACGACGCGGCCGTCCTGCAAGCCGAATCGCTCGATATTGGCCACCCGGTCGTTGCCGTCGAAACTGATCGCCAGAACCTCGCGCTCAATCTCTTGCGGGGCCTGGTAGGCGTAATGGCGGAACCGGCTTTCGACGTAATACCACGCCTCGCCGTCCAACACACCCCCGGCCGAGGGTTGGCCCACAAGCGTGTTCACGCTTTCCTTGGTGTCCTGCCCGACGACGATCTGCGAAAGTTCCTCGTCCGACGGAGCGTAGCCGTGATTGCGAAACGTCGCGCTGCACGATGCCACGAGCCAGAACCATCGCAATCGCGGCACAAACCCTTAAGGTTCCGGCCAGTTTAAGCATTCCCACCCCTTGCCTTGTTGTTCCCCGCCTCGTATCCGGCTTACAGAAGGAACGTCCACTGTTCAAGAACATCAAGAGGGCCCGACGCCATGCAACCTAATCCGCCCTGGTCCCACATCGTCCGCATCGCCGACCTTCCGGCCCGCAAGCCCACCAGCTTTGACCCTCGCCCCCGACGGCAAAGCGAGTCGATGCAATCGCGGCAGAGCTTGACCTGATCGGCCTGAAGAAACTGCGCTTCGCGGGCGAACTGACCCCGATGGGCAAGCACGACTGGCGGCTGACGGCGCATCTGGGCGCCACCGTCACGCAAGCCTGCATCGTGACCCTGGTCCCGGTCATGACCCGGATAGACGAGGATGTCGCCCGCACCTACACCGCCGACCTGCCCGAATTCACCGCCGGCAGCGAGGTCGAGATGCCCGACGACGACAGCAGTCGAACCGCTGACCGCCACCATCGACCTTGGCGCGCTGATGGTCGAGTCCCTCGCCCTCGCCCTGCCGCTCTACCCCCGCGCCGAGGGCGCACATCTGCGCCAGGCGATCTTCACCGAACCGGGTGCCGCGCCACTGACCGATGACGACGCCCGCCCCTTTGCCGGGCTGAAGAGCCTGCGAGACAAGCTGGGCAAGGGCGAAAGCTAAGGCGGGATCGTGGTCGGCTGAACTGTCAGGTCCGGTCGGTTTCAGTAGTTCGAGAGATAACTCTCGAATGACCGGTTCGAGCACAAAGCGGGCGCATGAGGCGCCCGCTTTGCCCTTGCGGTTCGTGAGTCATGCGGCTTCGGTTAGCCGTTCAAGGATCTCCAGCATGCTCGGCGACAGATCCGTATGATGGTGCGCCAGTTTCCACGCCCCGCCCTGCCGCCGATAGACGTTAGTCACACGGTGTTCGATGCGGGCTTCGTGCCCGGCGATGATCAGCGTTCCGACTTCCAGACCGGTTTGGACGGCCATGTCAGATCCGGCGTGGATCGACTGATCCTTTAGCCGTATGTCGCCGCCGCCGGCAATTTCGGCGACCTTGCTGAAGGAGGCCAGGACGGTATCGGAACCGACGTCGCGCCCGCCGATGGGGTGCTGTGCTGTGACGTCGTCGCCCTTGATCCACGCGTCCTGCATTGCGGTATCATCGCCATTCGCCATGCGGTTGAGGGCATCGTAGAATGCGACCGAGGCGCGGCGAACATCATCTGGGTTGGTCATGGCTAGGATCCTTCCTGCTGTTGGCAAGCCGGGTGTGTGCCCGGCCCATGCCGAACGCCCCGTTGCCGATGAATCGAGTGGGGTCAGACAGCGGCCTCTTGCGTCCCGGATTTCACCGAAGCGAAGAAATCGGCCCGTGCGTTGGTTTTTGGGAAAGGCGCATCCGGCACGTCGACGCCAAGAAAGCGGCAAAGCGGGTCCCATCCGTCGCGCACGCTGTATATCAGAGCCTTGCCTTGAGCCTCGAGTTCTCGTGCGGCGGCTTCGTTGGCTCGGTACGCCTTCAGAATGCCGTCCCTGTCGGTGCAGCCGCCCAAGGCCTTGCCGATGATGACCGTCTCGATCATCTGGAACCATGGAACCGCATTTTTCGGCCATGCCTCTTTGTCGAGGATCAGCGGCAGGATCGTCTGGGAAAAGCTGCCATACCAATCCTCGGCCTCGCGGTGCGAAAGAATGACTTTCGCGTCCGGCATGGCGGCAAGCACGTCTTGCCAGTAGGCCGAAACCGGGAAATCCACGGCCGATCGAAAGTCCGAGAAGATCGCGCCATAGTCGGGGCGACCCTGCGCCACATTGGACCAGGCTTCGATCTGTTTGGGGTCATTGATGACCTCGGACATGTGGTGGCAGGGGCAAAAGTTCAACTGCTCCAACGCTGCCTTCAGGGAATAGGTCCCGGTTCGACCGAACCCTGCGCCGATGATTTCAAGTGCCATTGCCTCTCAACCCCTCTATGAATTAGATCAATCAACCTTGCTTGATCTGTGTCTGTTGAGGAAATAATGGACAGTATTCCGTTCAAAAGTCGAACGAAACGATTTCATAGACCATGAATAAAATTGATTTGAACCGCGTTGACCTGAATTTGCTGGTCGTTTTCGAGTCCTTGATGGAGACGCGCAGTGTCACTGTGACGGCGGACAGGATCGGGCGCACCCAATCGGCGGTCAGCCATTCGCTTGGCAGGCTGAGGGAACAGCTTGACGATCCCGTACTGGTCCGGGTCGGCGGCAAGATGCATCCCAGCCCGTTCGCCGAGGCGATCATCGAGGATGTCCGGCCGATCCTGCGCAGCATTCGCCGCGTGATCGCGCCGCGCCACCTGTTTGACCCCGCGCAAAGCGACCGGGTGTTTCGCATCGCCATGCCGACGCTTACCAAGGTCATTGCAGAGGTGTCGGCACGGATCGAAGCCGAAGCGCCGAAGGTGAAGATCGAGTGGCTGCCAGCGCATCACGACGTGTATCCGGCCCTGAGCGAAGGGTTGATCGACCTCGCCCATCTGGGTGGAGAGCCGCGATTGCCGGATGGCCTTGATCAACAGATCATGGAGCCGTTTTCCTGGGTTACCTTCGCGCGGCGCGATCACCCGGCGGCTACGGACTGGGGGATCGACGCCTGGCGCAACTACCCGCATGTCATGGTCAATGTCACGCGGTCGCTGCACAATCCGTTCCCGGTCATGCCTCCGCCGATGCCGGGGCGCGGCGGGTCAGCGCGATGATCGGCGATTCGGCCGGGATCGCCTCGCTGCTTGCGAGTTCGGATTTTCTGGCCACATTCCCGGCTGTTTTGCTCGCCTGGGACATGGAGGCCCACGGCCTGATCGCGATGAAGCCGCCGGTCGATCTGGGGCCGGTTCTTGTTCGCTTTTTCTGGAGTTCACGCCTTGCCAACGACGCCGGTGGCATCTGGATCAGATCGATCGTGATCGAAGCCTACCGACGCCTGCAGGCTGAAGCAGAGGCGAAACTCGCCGCGCCAAAGCTTGTCCAGCCGTCCAGGCAACCGGCATGACTGCACCATCGCTTGCTAGAGCGCCAAAGCCGGACAATCGTTTCACGGCCGCCCTGTCCCGCTGCGCCGCCATTCCCATATCCACCATCAACCCCCACTCTTGACCTCGCCCCCCAGTCCCAGCCTCGCGTGTTCCTGCAGCGCGAACCGGTCGGTCATCCCGGCCACGTAGTCCAGCACGACCCGCGCAAGGCCGGTCTCATCCCGCGCCGCGTCGATATCGCCGCGCCAGTCCTCGGGCAACAACTCGGGCTCGCGCCATGAAGACCGGAAACAGATCCTCGATCACCTTCGTCACCCGCGCGCGTTCGGCCATCACCGTGGGGCGCGGTACATCCGTTGAAACAGGAATGACTTGATCGGACTTCAACTCCATGTAAAGCTTCTTGGAAAACCGGATCATCGGCTGGCCCAGATGCCGGACATCGTCGACCGTCTCTATGCCTGCGCCCGCCAGCCGGTTCTCGGCGATTCCGATCACATCCTCGACCATAACGCCGAAAACCCGCCGCAAAGCCTCATGCCGCCGCCGCATTGGTTCCAGCCCCGGATAAATCCGGTCGACCTCCTCGAACGCCGGGCCGGTCACCGGCAATTCCATCAGGTCGGCCTCGGTGAACAGCCCCGCTCGCAACCCGTCATGCAGATCGTGATGATTATAGGCCACATCATCGGCAAAGGCCGCGACCTGCGCCTCGGCACTGGGGAAGGTGTCCAGCTCCAGATCATACTGATCGTTGAATTCCTTCAGCGCATACGGCATTTCATCGCCCTCGCCGACTGCATGCGATCCCGTCGCCAAAGGCCCCGTCACCGGCCCGAGCAATTGGCAATGG
>CAVYHT010000001.1:0-27858 GCA_963768355.1 uncultured Alphaproteobacteria bacterium | reverse complement strand
GCCTTTGGGACAGCGACGGTGTCTGGGCCTTCCGCCATAGCCCTGCGGCGATTCTTGGCGGCTGCGGTTGCGGTGCTGATCCTCGGCGGCGCGTTTTTCGCGCCCTGGATCGCCCTTTCGAACCCTTACGATCTGACGACGTTCAGCCTGATCGACGGCCTGCTGCCCCCGATCTGGGAACCGGGCAGCGACCCGCGGTTCCTGCTCGGCACCGACGATCAGGGTCGCGACATGGTCTCGGCAATCCTTTATGGCGCGCGGCTATCTCTGCTGATCGGCCTTATGGCGATGCTGATCGCCTCCGTTCTGGGCGTCGGGCTTGGCCTTGCTGCTGGCTATTTCGGCGGCCGCTTCGACGCTGTTGTCATGCGCATCGCCGATGTGCAGCTTGCCCTGCCCGCGATCCTGACCGCCCTGCTGATCGACGGTATCGCACGCGGGCTGCTGCCGCCCTCGATGCTGGAAAACCTGCGCGTCGTGGTGCTGACGCTAGCGATCGCCCTCTCGCTCTGGGTCAATTTCGCCCGCACCGCCCGCGCCTCGACCTTTGTCGAGCGAAACAAGGAATACGTTCAGGCCGCGATGATCATGGGCCAGCACCCCTTGCGCGTGATGTTCTGGCACATCCTGCCCAACATCCTCGGTCCGCTTCTGGTGATCATGACCGTCGATCTCGCCGCCGCCATCCTGTTGGAAGCCACGCTGTCGTTCCTCGGCATCGGCCTGCCCGCCGACAGCCCGTCGCTCGGCACGCTCATCCGGATCGGCATGCAGTTCCTGCTGTCAGGCGAATGGTGGATCCTTTGGGTGCCGACGCTCTTTCTCGTCGCCCTCGTCGTCTCGATCAACATCCTTGGGGATTTCCTGCGCGATGTCTTCAACCCGAGGCTGCGCTGATGCTTGACGTGCAGAATCTCACCGTCAAGTTCCCCTCGCGCCACGGCGATTTCACCGCGATCGAGGATGTCTCGATGCAGGTCAGACCGGGCGAAATCCACGGTCTTGTTGGTGAAAGCGGCGCAGGCAAATCCACCATCGGCGCCGCGGTCATCGGGCTGTTGCAGCCGCCCGGTTTTGTCGCCGGCGGCGCGATGATGCTGGGCGACACCGATCTTTGCACATTGACGCCATCGCAGGCCCACGCGATCCGCGGCGACCGCATCTCGATGATCTTTCAGGACCCGCAAACCAGCCTGAACCCACTGATGACCATCGAGGATCAGCTGATCGAGACCATTCAGGCCCATAGCGATGTCAGCACCGTCAGCGCCCGCAAACGCGCCATCGACCTTCTAGAAGAGATTGGCATCCAGAACGCGGCCACCCGCATTGCCGCTTATCCGCACCAGTTCTCGGGCGGCATGCGCCAGCGCGTGGTCATCGCGCTGGCGCTTTGCACCGATCCCGAGCTGATCATCGCCGACGAGCCCACGACCGCGCTGGATGTCGCGGTGCAAAGCCAGGTGCTCGACCTCATCCGCCGCCTTGCTGATACCCGCGATATCGCCTTCATCCTGATCACCCATGATATCGGCGTGATCGCCCAGATCACCGACAAGGTAACCGTCCTGCGCGGCGGCCGCGTGATGGAAACCGGCGATACGCCGCAGGTATTGGGCCAGCCCACCCATCCCTATACTAAGGCGCTGATGGCCGCCGTCCCGCGCCTTGATCGCCGCCTCGATCGGTTCCTCGTTCTCGCAGATGACACGCCCGCCGCCCCTGCCCTGACCGCCGGCATCGACGCTGAGAAATGGCTGCTGCAGGGCGTGCAGGAAGGTGGCCTCGGCCTTGAAATCCGCAATCTCACAGTCCGTTTCGCAGGCACCCGCACCAGCCTCTGGCGCAAGCCCGATCCTCATGTCGCGCTCGATGATGTCTCGATGCTGGTTCAGCCGGGCTCGGTCATGGGACTCGTGGGCGAAAGCGGATCCGGCAAATCGACGCTGGCCAAAGCCGTCACCGGCCTCGTCCAACCCGCCTCGGGTGTTATGCTGCTTGGCGACGAGCCACTGCCCGCGGCCCGGCAACGGCCTCGCGGCCACCCGGCGCGGCGGCTGATCCAGATGGTGTTTCAGGATCCCTACTCCTCGCTGAATCCCCGTCACCGTATCGGCACGATCCTTGCAGAACCGTTGGCGCTTTACGACCTTGAACCTAACGCCGCCAAACGCCGCGCGCTAGCCGCTGCGATGCTGGAACTAGTCGAGATGGCACCTGACAGCATCGACCGCTATCCTCACCAGTTCTCGGGCGGCCAGCGTCAGCGCATCGCGGTTGCCCGCGCCCTGCTCGCCCGTCCACGTTTCCTGATCTGCGACGAACCGACGTCGGCGCTCGATGTCTCGATCCAGGCACAGGTCCTGAACCTGCTGAAGGATCTGCAATCCAAGTTCAACCTGACGATCCTGTTCATCAGCCACAACCTTGCGGTGGTCCGGCAAATGTCGAACGACGTGGCCGTGCTACACGATGGCCAGGTTGTTGAAGCCGGTGCATCAGAAGACTTCTTTACCAAGCCAGTGGCACCCTACTCGCGGGACCTGATGTCTTTGACACCGTCGATCCGGTTCTGAGAAACCGTTTCAGGGCAGTAGTAGCATTTGCGCTGATGCGGATGCTCGGCACGGCTCGAAATCATGAGTGAATTCTGAGCGGTCGGGAAGACCGCCAGACCCTCTGCAATCCTCCAGAGCCCCCCGAGCATCAACCGATCCCGTTCAGATCCGCGTCAGCAACTGATAACCCGGCGCCGTGGCGGCCCGAACTGTTGTGATCGGCGCATCGTCGATCCAGGTTGTCCGATCCATCACGAACAACGCGGAACCGATCGGCGCGTCAAGCTTGCGGGCGGTTTCGTCATCGGCCTGCATCGCATAGAACCTCAGATCGCACCTGCTGTAGGGCTTGTTTCTGACTAGCCATTCATTCGCACTATGCGCGGCCAGATCGACGTTCAGTATTTCCGGCACTGTATCGGTGCAGATCCAGCGATCCTCAAGCATGTAGGGTCGCTGATCGGCCAGATGCAGCGCCTCGACATGCAGCAGTCCGGCACGTGCCGGACAGGCCGAACTTCGCGGCGACCGACCGGGGGAGCATCCTGAGCGCTCAGGCGGACAAGCTGATAGCCATAGACGCTCCCGCGCTGCTCGACCTCTTTTCGGGTGATCGGAATATCGAATGTCGCGCGTGTCACCGGGTCCGGTCTGACATGGGTGCCGCCCTTGCGTTTCCGCTCGACGATCCCCGCATCCGACAGATCACCCATGGCGCGCTGAACCGTGCTGCGGGCACAGCCAAGCTGCGCGGCAATATCCTCGTCCCGCGGCAGTTTGTCGCCGGGCTTGTAGGTGCCGTCGAGGATCCGCGCCAGAATACGTTCGCGCACCTCTCTCCAGGAATGCCGAGGGCTTCGAGTCAAATCCCCTGCCCCAGTTTCTGGATCGTGTCCTGAAAGCGCCGGACGATATCGTCATGGGCGACATGGCGATGACCCTTCACCACGTGCCGCCCGGCACTCCAGACATCCGTAACGCAGGCCTGACCATGCCCGCCAAAGATCAGCGTATCGAGCGCCACGTCGCCCTGACGGTTGCAGACCCAGTGGTTGTCGGTACTCAGCGCGACAAGATCGGCCCAGCAGCCTTCCGCGATCCGACCCGAGGATCGGCCGGCCGCCTGTGCCCCGCCGATGACCGCCTGCTCGAACAGAACCCGACCGGTGGTCTTTTCGGCCGTCGCCAGCGCCGCCCGCGACCGGTCGCGCAGCCGCTGCGAATACTCCAGCGTCCGCAACTCGTCAAATAGTGCGATATGAACGTTGGAATCCGATCCAAAGCCGATCAGGCCGCCATCGGCCAGAAATTCAGTGCCATTGAAAATCCCGTCGCCCAGGCTCGATTCAGTGATCGGGCAAAGTCCCGCGACGGCGCCGGACCGGGCGAGTGCGCCTGTCTCGGCAGAGGTCATCTGCGTGCAGTGGATCAGGCACCAATCCCGGTTGACGTCATGATTGCCCAGCAGCCATTCGGTCGGTCGGGCGCCCAGATTGGCCTGCACTTCTTCAACTTCCGCGACCTGTTCGGCCAGATGCATGTGGACCGGTCCGTTCCCCGCAGCCGAAATCGCCGCGTTCAGACCTAGCTGGTCGACCGCACGCAGCGAATGTGGTGCCACGCCAAGCAAGTAGTCGGGATGGGCGCTGGCTACGGTCTTCGCCGCTGCTGCGTGAAGCCGCTGGAACTGCTCAATGTCATTGCCAAAGCGTTGCTGACCACCGGTCAGCGGGCGATGATCGCAGCCACCGTACTGATAGAGCACCGGCAACAGGGTCAGCCCGATACCCGTGCGCAAAGCCGCCGCGACGATCCGGTCCGACATCTCGGCAAGACTGGCGTAAGGCTTGCCGCCAATATCGTGATGCAGGTAGTGGAATTCGACTACGCCTGCATATCCGGCCTCCAACATCTCCATCAAGACCAGTTCCGCGATCGCCTGCACATCATCGGGCGACAACCGATCAAGGAACCGATACATCAACCGCCGCCAAGTCCAGAAACTGTCGCGCGGATCCGGCCCGCGCGCTTCGGTCAGCCCCGACATCGCCCGCTGAAACGCGTGGCTGTGCAGGTTGACCGGCGCTGGCAACAGCATATCGACCACGTCTGTCGGCACCTGTCGCCCAGCAGAAACACTTTCGATTCGTCCGCCGACATCGATCGCAATCTGAACGTCACGCACCCAACCCGCGCCGGTAAGGGCTTGTTTGGCTTGGATTATCTGCACGGGCACGACTCCATTGACTTTTATAAGTAGCTACATATTAATATTAAGAGCGTTCTTATACAAGGATTTCAGATGCAGCCTGGCGTAATCCTGACGAATATTGCAGCGGCGACGATGGCCGAGGATGACGATGGGTACGGGCTGATCCGGGATGCGGCGATCGTGGTTATCGATGGGCTGATCGCCTGGGTCGGGCCCGAGAGCGACCTGCCGGATCGGTTCGCCGATATCCCAAAAGCCCCGCAGAACGGTCGGCTGGTGACGCCCGCGCTGATCGACTGTCACACCCATATCGTGCATGGCGGCAACCGCGCCAAAGAGTTCGAGCTGCGGCTGAACGGGGCAAGCTATGAAGAGATCGCTCGTGCCGGTGGCGGTATCGTCTCGACCGTCGAAGCGACCCGCCGCGCAAGCGAAGCCGACCTGCTGGACGCAGCACTGCGCCGTGTCGATGCCCTGATCGCGGAAGGCGTCGCCGTCATCGAGGTCAAATCGGGCTACGGGTTGGATCGCGACACAGAGCTGAAAATGCTGCGGATCGCCCGTGAGATTGCCCGACAGCGCCCGGTTCGGGTCGTGACATCGTTTCTTGGGGCGCACGCAGTCCCGAAAGGCCAGGATCCGACGACTACATCGACGAGGTCTGCATTCCGGCACTAGCAGCAGCCAATGCCGAAGGACTTGTCGACATGGTGGACGGGTTCTGCGAGGGCATCGCCTTTACACCGCCCAGATCGAGCGGGTTTTCCGGCAGCACAGGCACTTGGTCTGCCCGGTCAAAGCTGCACGCCGAACAGCTCAGCAATCTTGGCGGCACTGCCCTGGCGGCGCAGTTTGGCGCGTTGTCGGCCGATCACGTGGAATATGCGACACGAGGAAGACGCCAGCGCTGCTGGCCGCGCTCGGGAACGGTCGCGGTGCTGCTGCCGGGTGCGTTCTACACCCTGCACGAAACCCAGAAGCCGCCCGTCGACGCGTTCCGCGCCCACGGCGTACCGATGGCCGTCGGCACCGACTGGAACCCCGGCTCCTCGCCGCTGGGATCGCTGCTGCTGGCGATGAACATGGCCTGCACGCTGTTTCGCCTGACACCGGACGAGGCGCTGGCGGGCACGACCCGCAACGCGGCCCGCGCGCTGGGGCTGGACGATCGCGGGATGATCGCGCCGGGCTGCGTGCCGATCTGGCGATCTGGAATGTCGACAGAACCGGCAGAGCTGTCCTACCGGATCGGCATCAACCCGCTTGCACGTCGCGCATGTTCGGGGGCGCTGTGACGACCTTCAGCGAGGCTCAAGGCGTCGTCAAATGAGCTTGCTCGAAATCAGCCACGGCGCCAGCCCTTTGGTTCTGGGCTTGCCGCATACCGGCACCGACATACCGGCCGAGTTGTGCTTCGCGCCTTGAACGACCTGGGCTTGGTCATTGCGGACACCGACTGGCACATTCACGACCTTTATGCCGGGCTGGTCAGCGAGTGACCACCGTCCGAACCACAATCCACCGCTATGTCATCGACGTGAACCGCGACCCGGCCGGTGCCAGCCTCTATCCCGGCCAGAACACCACCGGCTTTGCCCGCTAACCGATTTCGACGGCAACCGATCTATCGCGACGGTCAGGAACCCGACGCGGCAGAGATCGCGCGGAGCGCGGCGCCTACCATCGAGCCCTATCACGCCGCGCTTGAGGCAGAACTGAACCGGGTTCGACGTCAGCATGGCTTTGCGATCCTCTATGATTGCCACTCGATCCGCTCGAATATCCCGTTCCTGTTTGACGGCACCCTGCCCGATTTCAATATCGGCACCAATAACAGCGCGACCTGCGACGCGACGATCGAAACTGACGGTGCACCGGATATTGCAGGCAGGCAGAGGGCTACACGCTCGGTCGCGAATGGTCGCTTCAAAGGCGGCTGGACAACCCGCCACTATGGTCGCCCGACAGAAGGGTTGCACGCCATCCAGATGGAGCTGGCGCAATCGACCTATATGCTCGAAGCCCCGCCCTGGACTTACGCCGCGACCAACCGCCGAGCGCCTGCGCGGCACATCTGACCGACGATCCTCGAAACCCTGCAGACTGGAGGCCCGCATGAGCGATCCCCGCAAGAATACCCGCGACATCTACCCGCCCACCGGGCCAGAACTGAACGCCAAAAGCTGGCTGACCGAAGCACCGCTGCGGATGCTGATGAACAACCTGCATCCCGACGTGGCCGAGAACCCGCACGAACTGGTGGTCTATGGCGGGATTGGGCGGGCGGCGCGGACCTGGCAGGATTTCGACACCATCGTCGCCAGCCTCAAGAACCTGGAAGCCGATGAAACGCTTGTGGTCCAGTCCGGCAAGCCGATTGCCATCGTCAAGACCCACACCGATGCGCCGCGCGTTCTGATCGCGAATTCCAACCTCGTGCCGCATTGGGCGACCTGGGACCATTTCAACGAGCTCGATAAGAAGGGTCTGGCGATGTATGGCCAGATGACCGCCGGGTCGTGGATCTACATCGGCAGCCAGGGCATCGTTCAGGGCACCTACGAGACCTTCGCCGAGGCCGGCCGCCAGCACTATGACGGCAACCTGAAGGGCAAGTGGATTCTGACCGGCGGGCTCGGTGGCATGGGCGGCGCGCAACCCTTGGCCGCTGTGATGGCCGGGGCCTGCTGTCTGGCGGTCGAATGCAACCCCGACAGCATCGATTTCCGCCTGCGCACCCGCTACGTCGACGAAAAGACCGACAGCCTCGACGAAGCGCTGGCGATGATCGACCGCTGGACCAAGGCCGGCGAAGCGAAATCGGTCGGCCTGCTGGGCAACGCCGCCGACGTGTTTCCCGAACTTTACCGGCGCGGCGTGCGGCCCGACATGGTCACCGACCAGACCAGCGCCCATGATCCGCTGCATGGCTATCTGCCGCAGGGCTGGACGCATGGCCGAGTGGAAGGCGAGGCAGGAAAGCGACCCCAAGGCGGTGGAAAAGGCCGCCCGCGCCAGCATGAAGGTGCACGTCGCCGCGATGGTCGATTTCTGGAACGCCGGTGTGCCGACGCTGGATTACGGCAACAACATCCGCCAGATGGCGCTGGACGAGGGGCTGGAAAACGCCTTCGCCTTCCCCGGCTTCGTGCCCGCCTATATCCGTCCGCTGTTCTGCCGCGGCATCGGCCCGTTCCGCTGGTGCGCGCTGTCGGGCGACCCCGAGGATATCTACAAGACCGACGCCAAGATGAAGGAGCTGTTCCCCGACAACGAACACCTGCACAACTGGCTGGACATGGCGCGCGAACGGATCGCGTTTCAGGGCCTGCCGGCGCGGATCTGCTGGATCGGGCTTGGCGACCGGCACCGCGCCGGTCTTGCGTTCAACGAGATGGTGGCAAGCGGCGAGCTGAAAGCGCCCGTCGTGATCGGCCGCGACCATCTCGATTCGGCTCTGTCGCCTCGCCCAACCGCGAAACCGAGGCGATGAAGGACGGCTCGGACGCCGTGTCAGCGACTGGCCGCTTCTGAACGCGCTGGTGAACACCGCGCAGCGGCGCCACCTGGGTCAGCATCCACCACGGCGGCGGCGTCGGCATGGGCTTTTCCCAGCACGCCGGCGTGGTGATCTGCGCCGACGGCACGCCGGAGGCTGCCAAACGGCTGGAACGGGTGCTGTGGAACGACCCGGCCTCGGGCGTCTGGCGCCATGCCGATGCGGGCTACGAAGAGCGCGCTGGACTGCGCCCGCGAACACGGGCTGAGGCTGCCCGCGATACTGGGATAGGACCAATCAACAAGGAGGAGCGAGAAAATGGAAAGACGTAAATTTCTGACGACAGGTGCGGTGGGTGCCGCGGCAACGGCGCTGGCCAGCCCGGCGATCGCGCAGGACAAGCGCCAGTGGAAACTGGTCATCGGCCTGGCCGAAGAACCTGCCCGGTCCGGGCGTCGCAGCGCAGACGCTGGCCGACCGGATCACCACGCTGTCGGGCGGCCGGATCGAAGTGCAAGCTCTTTGCCGCCGGCGAGACTCGTGCCCGGTCACGGCGTATTCGATGCGGTCATCGAAGGCACGGCCGAACTTTACCACGCGGTGCCCGCCTATTGGGGCTCGAAGTCCAAGGGCATCCTGCTGTTCGGCTCGCAGCCGTTCGGCCTGCGCGCAGATGAACAGTTCGGCTGGCTGCTATCACGGCGGCGGTCAGGCGCTTTATGACGAGATGTATGGCCGGTTCGGCATCAAACCGTTCCTCTGCGGCAACTCCGGCCCGCAATGGGGCGGCTGGTTCCGGAACGAAATCAACTCGGCCGAAGACCTCAAGGGCCTGAAGTTCCGCACCACCGGGCTTGCCTCGGAAATGGCCAGCAAGATGGGCATGGCGGCAGAGGCGATGAGTGGTCCGGCGATGTTCCAGGCGCTGCAAACCGGCGCGCTGGATGCAGGCGAGTTCATCGGTCCGTGGACGGATTCGGCGCTGGGTTACTATCAGGTGGCCAAGAACTACTACTGGCCCGGCGTCGGCGAGCCTTCCTCGGCAGAGGAATGCGGCGTCAATGCCGCCGTCTACAACGAGCTGCCGGACGATCTGAAACAGGTCGTAAGCATTGCCTGCGAAAGCCTCTACAACCCGGTCTGGACCGAATACACGACCAAACACGCGCAACCTCGCTGAAAGCGCTGGTCGAAGAACATGGCGTTCAGGTCAAGATGTTCCCCGAGGACGTGATCACGGCGATGGGCAAGGCTGCGGCCGAGGTGATCGACGAATTGCGCCAGAACGACGACGAACTGGTCAAGCGGATCACCGAAAGCTTCGTCGCCTACCGGGACTCTGTGGGCGGTTACATGACCTACGCCGACAACGGGCAGATGAATGCCCGCGCAAGCGTGATGGGCTACTGACAGATCCGGCGCGCGGGGTCTCCTCGCGCGTCGCTCCATTTTGGGCCGGGAGGGGCAGATGGAACGCATCGCAGACCTGTGCGACGGCATCAATCGGGGCACCGCCAGCGTCATCCGCTGGCTGGCGCTCTTCATGGTGCTGATCCAGTTCGCCATCGTGGTCGGACGCTACGTTTTCGGCGTCAATTCCATCGCCGCGCAGGAAAGCGTGCTCTACCTGCATGCGACGCTGTTCATGCTGGGGGCGGGATATACGCTGCTGGTGGACAAACACGTCCGGGTCGATGTGTTCTACGCCAAGGCCGGCCCGGAAATCCGACGGCGGATCGACATCTTCGGCCATGTATTCCTGCTACTGCCCTCGATGACGGCGCTGCTCTACTGGTCCTGGCCGTCGGTTCGCAATTCCTGGAAGATCCTCGAAGGCCCGATCTCGGTTGGCGGGATCGAGGCGGTGTTCCTGCTGAAATCACTGATCCCGGCCTTCTGCATTCTGGTGATGCTGCAATCGGTGTCACTGCTGATCGGCCTCGTCGGCCGAGAGCGCCGCTGAATGACCGAATACCTTGATCTGATCATGTTCGCCGCCCTGATGGTGGCGATCCTGCTGGGTTTCCCGGTGTCGTTCAGCATCGCCGGTGTCGCGGTCATCTTCGCCTATCTCGGCTGGGCGCTAGGGATGATGGATATCTCGCTGCTTGGCGCGCTCGGCCAGCGGGTCTTCGGCCTGATCACCAACCAGGTGCTGATCGCCATCCCGCTTGTTCGTGCTGATGGGCGCGGTGCTGGAGAAAAGCCGTATCGCCGAGGAACTGCTCGACACGATGGGCCGCGCTTTTCGGTCAGCTGCGCGGCGGACTGGGTATATCGGTCGTGCTGGTCGGCGCGCTGCTGGCCGCCTCGACCGGGATCGTCGGCGCGACCGTGGTGGCGATGGGCCTGATCGCGCTGCCGACCATGCTGCGCTCTGGCTACGATCCGCGCATCGCCTCTGGCATCGTCTGCACCGCCGGCACGCTGGGTCAGATCATCCCGCCCTCGACGCTTTTGATCATCCTCGCCGACGTGATGTCGAACGCCTATCAGCAGGCGCAATACGAACAGGGCAAGTTCTCGGTCGAGGCGCTCTCGGTCGGCCAGTTCTTCGCCGCCGCAATCGTTCCCGGCCTGTTGCTGGTGGCGCTCTACCTGATCTACATCCTCGCCTTGGGCCTGATCCGCCCAAGATCCATGCCTCCGGCCCCGTCCGATCTGCCCAAGCCCGACCGGGCCGAGGTCAGTCCACGCCATCGTGCCGCCGGTACTGCTGATCTTCGCGGTGCTCGGCGCTATCCTTGGCGGCATCGCCACCCCGACCGAGGCAGCGTCCGTCGGCGCCGTCGGAGCGCTTCTGATGGCCGGCCACCGGCTGGGGATGAACCCCCGCCTGATCGTGATCGGCACCGCCGCTCTGATTGCGCTCGGGGTCTTTGCCGGTCTGTTCCCGGTGCGGCTGCAACGCAGCGATCTTGGCCTCGGCTCTTACCTTGCCGGGGCGGCTTATGCGCTTTTGGCGCTGATCGGCGCGGTTGCCGTGGCTCTGGCCTTGCGGGCCGGCTTGCGCGAACGGGTGCTGCACGAGGCCGTGGACTTCGACCCTCACCATGACCGCGATGATCTTCGCGACGATCCTGTCGGCAGGGTTCTTCTCGCTGGTCTTCATCGGTCTTGGCGGAGAGGAACGTGTGGCAGACATCCTGTCCAACATGCCTGGCGGCGCCAACGGGGCACTGCTGTTTTCGATGTTGTTCATCTTTGTTCTCGGATTCTTCCTCGATTTCGTCGAAATCTCGGTGATCGTGCTGCCGCTGGTAACGCCGACGCTGATCGTCATGGGACATGATCCGATCTGGCTCGGCGTCCTGATCGCGATCAACCTGCAAACCAGCTTTCTGACACCGCCCTTCGGCTTTTCGCTGTTCTACCTGCGGGGCGCCGCCCCGAAAGAGGTCACGACCGGCCAGATCTATGCCGGCGTGGCACCCTTCATCGGGCTGCAGGCGATCGGTGTCGGATTGGTATGGATCCTGCCGTCCCTCGCAACCTGGCTGCCTGCCGCGATCTTCTGACCGCGCCCGGCCCGACCGACGCCCGTCAGCACTGGACTGTCAGGTCATCACATCGGGCTTGCTTCGGCCGGTCCGCTCGGCGATCTCGCTGATCTCGGCCACCGCATCGCGCACAGCGCTCAATGCCTCCTGCGTGTCCCGGCCGTGATCCGCGCCCGGTGCCGCGTATTGCTCCAGATAGACCCGCAGCGTCGCCCCTTCAGTGCCGGTCCCGGACAGCCGCAACACCGCGCGCGCGTCGCCTTCGAAGGTGATGCGCAGGCCCTGATTTCGGCTGACCGAGCCGTCGACCGGATCGGTATAGGCGTAGTCATCGGCACCGCTCACCGTCAGCCCGGCGAATTTCTGCCCCGGCAGATCGGGCAGCTTTGCCCGCAGATCGGCCATCAGTCCCTCAGCCGCGTCTGACGGCACCGCCTCATAATCGTGGCGCGAGTAGTAATCGCGACCGAACTCGCCCCAATGCGCCGTCAGGATATCGGCAACCGAGGCGTCCCGTTCGGCGATGATGTTCAGCCATAGAAGCACCGCCCAAAGCCCATCCTTTTCCCGCACATGGTTCGACCCCGTGCCCGCACTTTCTTCGCCGCACAGCGTAACCAGGCCGGCATCCAGAAGATTGCCGAAGAATTTCCAGCCTGTCGGCGTCTCGTAATGCCCGATCCCCATGCTTTCCGCGACCCGGTCACTGGCGCGGCTGGTCGGCATCGACCGGGCAACACCGGCAAGCCCATCGGCATAACCGGGCGCCAGATGCGCGTTGGCGGCAAGTACCGCCAGGCTGTCCGACGGCGTCACGTAGATGCCGCGACCGACGATCATGTTCCGGTCGCCATCGCCATCCGACGCTGCCCCGAAATCGGGTGCATCGCCGGACATCATCAGATCGACCAGAGGCTTCGCCCAGACCGGGTTCGGATCTGGGTGGCCACCGCCGAAGTCCTCCTTGGGCACGGCATTCAGAACCGTGCCCTCCGGCGCGCCCAGCACGCCTTCCAGAATGGCCTTTGCATAGGGTCCGGTCACTGCGTGCATCGCGTCGAACCGCATCGTGAAACCAGAGCCGAAGAGCGCCGGATCTTGTCGAAATCGAAAAGCGAGCGCATCAGGGCTTGGTAATCCGTCACCGGATCGACCACATCGACCGCCATGTCACCGAGGCTTTGCTGGCCGATTGTCGCGATATCGAGGTCGGGCACAGTGGCGATCAGATAGCGGTCGATCGTCTTGGTCCGCAGATGCATCGCCGCCGTCACGCTTTCGGGGGCGGGGCCGCCATTGGCTATATTGTATTTCAGCCCGAAATCCTCATCGATGCCGCCCGGATTGTGGCTGGCCGACAGGATCAACCCACCGTCGGCGCCGTTCAGCCGAATAAGATGCGAGGCGGCGGGGGTCGACAGAATGCCGTTCTGCCCGACGATGACCCGTGCGGCACCATTTGCTGCCGCCATTTTCAGGATCGTCTGAATCGCCGCCGCGTTGAAATAGCGCCCATCCCCGCCAACGACAAAGGTCTTGCCCTTGGCACCGTCAATCGCGTCAAAGACCGACTGGACGAAGTTCTCGACATAGCCCGGCTGCATGAATACCCGGGTCTTCTTGCGAAGACCCGATGTGCCGGGCTTCTGACCCTCGATGGGAGTGCAGGAAACTGTTTCGATCTTCATGCCATTTCCTCTTTTGCTGTCGCCCGCGGTCCGTTTCGATCCGCCATCAGTCGGCTGACCCGATCCAGCCCCGCCGCATGGCCGATCTCATCCAGCGACGTGCGGGTCCGCCGCTGCCAGTTAGGATGCTCCTGCACCGTGCCGGGCAGGTTCTGCGCCTCTACCTCGCCCAGCAGATCATCAAGCTGCAGCGCGACCATCGCGACAGGCGAGGCGGCAAGTGCCGCGTGCAGATCGCGCGTTGGATCGGTTTGGGCCGGCCCGGTACTTTTCCCGGCAGCCGCCATCAGCCCGGCCTTGTCGACCTCACGCTCGGCGCGGGCGGCCAGCGCCTCTGCCTCGCTGATCCAGCCAAGCCGATGCCACCAGTCAATGTCGCGGCCCTGCCAGAATCCCTTCACGGTTGGGGTGTCATGCGTTCCAAAACACGCCAGACTTTTCGGCTGCAACGCCCCCGGGGTGCGGAATTCCCCGTCGTCATCGCGTTCGTATTGCAGCACGGAATAACTATAGAAGCCGCGCTGGTTGATCGCGTCCCGGAACCCCTCGGGCACAAGACCAAGATCCTCGCCGACAACGACGGTTCCGGCGCGTTCCGCTTCTATGGCCACAACCGCAAGCAGCGACTCGAAGGGCTGGCGGATATAGCCGCCCGGGCTGCCGTCATCGGGCACCCAGAAGCTTCGGTTAAGGCCCAGAACATGGTCGATCCGCAATATCCCGGCATGGCGCATCGTCTCGGCGATGACCCGGCGCAGCGCGGCGTATCGCCCCTCGATCAGTTTCTCGCGGCGCATAGGCGGCCAGGTTCCAGTTCTGCCCCGCAGGGCTAAGCCGATCCGGCGGCGCACCGAGTGATACGCCGGCGGCCACCGACCCGGCCTCGCACCAAGTCTCCGCTGCCCCGCGCCGGGAACCAACAGCAAGGTCGAGGTATAGCCCCGGCACCATCCCGGCCAACCGCGCCCGGCGCTGCGCCTCTGCCAATTGCGCATCGGCAACCCATTGCAACCAGGCATGAAACCGCATGCGCGGCCCCAATCGTTTGCGCGCGGTTTCCGCACCCGATCCGGCGACCGATTGCAGTTCCCCCGGCCAATCGCGCCAGTCCGGGCCATGCTGTTCACTAAGGGCCTCGTACAGCGAGAAATCCTCCAGCGCCTTGCCGCGATCCGCGCGAAACCGGTCGAAGTCCGACCGTGCGGCCCCACTGGCCTCTGTCTCGAACGCCTCGAACAGCGCCGGCATTGCGGCCCGGTGCATCTTTGCGTGGCCGTCATAGTCGACCATCGTCGCGCCCCTCAGGGTGGCAAGGTCAGCCTCGTCCAGCCGCGACAGAGCGCACTTGGCGATTGTCGCTGGAAGCCCGGCAATCCGATCCGGTGCAATATGGGCGCTGTTCAGAAACCCCCGGTGCGACGGCGAATAGGGGCTGACTGTTTCGGTCTCGGCCCAACCGATCGCGTGGATCGGGTTGATCCCCAGAAACCCCGCCCCACAGCCCCCGGCAAGCTCTGCCAACTGCGCCAGATCCTCATAGTCCCCCAGCCCCAGATTGCGATCTGACCGCAAGGCATATAGCGCGGCGTTGATGCCCCAAATCCGCGATCTGCCAGTGATATCCTCAACCGAAGGCGTGGATTCCGGTGCAGCAATCAGAACGACTTCTTCGACCCCGCGACTGGCCTCAACCGTCAGGCTGTGAATGCCTGAAGGCAGCGACGGCAAGTGCAGCGGGCTGCCTCGGCCCTCTGCCGCAATCCTGTCACCAGCCTCCGGGACCAGACGCCAGCCGGCTACCCCCGGCAGCTCCAGCTTCACGGGCTTTCCGCTTCTCACCACGACTTCTCGCGGTAACCGGCGCGCCGCCTCGCTTGCCTGCCGCGCGGCATAAGTCTCGGCGATCATCGCGTCGCTGTCGAGGCTCAGCCCGTTCGCCCGCAGCAAAGCCCTGATCGTATCAGGTGAGGTGTGGCGGGCCCGACCGGACAGATCCTGATACTCGGTCACGATACCATAGCACCGCGCCAGTCCTGTCAGGGCCTCGGTTGCCGTCAAGCTACCAATCCGTTGTCTTTCAGCGACAGCGCCACGACAGAGGCACCTTTGACCTCGATCGTCGCGTCGCTGATTTCGCAGGCCGGGAACATGTCCTCTGCCGCGGTATCGACGCAGCGGACCCAGTGCTGACCGGCGGGCGTCTTTGGCAACATGACCTCTGCATCGCGATCCTCGCGATTGAAGACGATGAACACCGTATCGCAATCGCCTTCGTGCCCCCAAGCCTCTGCCGAGCAGCGCACGGTCAGGCAAAGGTTCGAGAGATCGGGATATTTCCAGTGCAGGGCAGCACCCTTGAAATCGGTCCACTCGACATCCGGCAATCCGTCATGCGGCCGCTTGGCGCCATGCAGAAACCGGGTCTGCCGCAGCGACTTGTGCGACCGGCGAAATTCCGAAAGCCGGGCGACGAAATCCGTCAGCGCTTGATCCGCCTTGGCCCAGTTGACCCAGCCGATCGGGTTGTCCTGACAATAGGCGTTGTTGTTGCCCTGCTGGGAATTGCCGATCTCATCGCCCGCCAGCAGCATCGGCGTGCCCTGCGACAAAAACAGCGTCGCCAGCATGTTGCGCTGCCGACGCGCGCGGCGTTTGCAGGATCACGGGATCGTCGGTGTCGCCCTCGACGCCGCAATTGTCGCTGTAATTGCCATGATGCCCGTCAGCGCCGTCTTCGCCATTGGCCTCGTTGTGCCGTTCGTTGTAGCGCGTCACATCGGCCAGGGTGAACCCGTCATGCGCCGTCAGCAAATTGACCGAGGACCAGGCGCGCCGCCCCTCGTTGTCGAATTCGTCCGGCAGAGCCCAGAAGGCGCGCGCCAAGATCCTGCGCGCTATGCGCATCGCCGCGCCAGAACCGCGCGCACGGTATCGCGGTAGCCGTCGTTCCATTCGGCGAATTCATGCGGGAAACTCTCCCAGCCGGTAGCCACCGGGGCCGATATCCCAGGGCTCGGCGATCAGCTTCACCCCGGCCAGCACCGGATCCTGCCGCAGCGCGTCGAAAAATCCGCCATTGCGGTCAAACCCGTGATCTTCGCGGCCCAAGGTCGTTGCCAGATCAAAGCGGAAGCCGTCGATACCCATCTGCTCGACCCAGAACCGCAAGCTGTCCATGACCATGCGCAGCACGTAGGGATGCGACACGTTCAGCGTATTGCCGCAGCCGGTGTCGTTGACGTAATAGCGCGGCTGGCCGGCAAGCAATCGGTAGTACGAGGCATTGTCGAGCCCGCGGTAGCACAAGCGTCGGGCCCCGATGATCGCCCTCGGCGGTGTGGTTGTAGACCACGTCCAGAATGACCTCGATCCCCGCGGCGTGAAACCGTCGCACCATGTTGCTGAAAGCCGAGCAGCCCCTCTGGCCCGAAATAGCGCGGCTCGGGCGCAAAGAAGCCGATGGTGTTGTAGCCCCAGTAATTCCGCAATCCCCGATCGACCAGAAAGCCGTCATCGAGAAAGGCGTGCACCGGCAACAGCTCGATCGCGGTGATACCAAGCTTCAGCAGATGCTCTATGCATCGGCGTCCGAGGCAAGACCGTCATAGGTGCCGCTGACACTTTCAGGCACGCCCGGATGTTCCTGCGTCAGCCCCTTGGCATGGGCTTCGTAGATCAGGGTTTCGTCCCAGTCACGATCGGACCTGGTTCGATGTTCCCGAGAACAGGCTGGGATCGGAAACCACCGATTTCGGGACAAACGGCGCGCTGTCGCGGGGATCGAACGACAGATCCTGCCCCGAGGAGGCAAGATCGTAACCCAGCGTCGCGGGATGGTTGGTCCAGGCGCCGCGCAATTCCCGGGTATAGGGATCCAGCAACAGCTTGTTGGGGTTAAACCGGTGCCCGTGCTCGGGTGCATAGGTGCCGTGCGCGCGAAACCCATAAAGCGTGCCGGGCTTCAGCCCCGGCGCATAGCCGTGCCAGACCGGCCCGGTCCGTTCCGGCAGCGCGATGACGGGCAAGCTCGGTCTTGCCATCCGCCGAAAAGAGGCACAGTTCGATCTTTGCGCATTCGCGGAAAACACCGCAAAATTGGTGCCGTCGCCGTCGAACCGCGCGCCAAGCTGGTGTGAACTGCCGGCTTGCAGTTTCAGTTTCGGTGCGCCGTCGTGTTTCATTCAGACCGTTCCGTGACAAGCGGTTTGGTAGAGATCAAGATAGGATTGCGCAGATAGATCCCAACCGACCGGGTGGCGCATCGCATTGCGCACCATCTTGTCCCACAGCTTTCGGCTGACCGAACAGATCGCAGGCCCGGCCAATCGCCTGATCAAGCGCGGCGGCGGTCACCGGCGCAAACTGCACGCCAGTGGCACAACCGGCCGCTATCGCGGCCTCGTTCGCGTCGATCACCGTGTCGGCAAGCCCGCCGGTTCGGGCCACCACCGGCAACGTGCCATAGCGCAGCCCGTAAAGCTGGGTCAGGCCGCAAGGCTCGAACCGCGACGGGATCAGAATGGCGTCGCTGCCGCCCTGCATCAGATGCGACAGCGGCTCGTCATAGCCGATGATCGCGCCCACCGATCCGGCGTAGCGTCCGTGCCGCCGCCACGAACCCGCGCTTCGAGCGCCTTTTCGCCCGACCCCAGAACCGCCAGCCGCGCGCCACGCCGCACAAGCGCGGGCAACGACGCTCCAGCAGAAGATCCAGACCCTTCTGGGCCGTCAGCCGGCTGACCACGCAAAAGAGCGGTGCGTCCGGATTTGGCGTCAGGCCGAACCGTGCCTCAAGCTCTGCGCGGTTTTGCTGCTTTGCGCTTCACGCGTGCGCGCCGAATAGGGCGCAACCAGATGCCGGGTCGTCGTCTGGGTTCCAGACCTCCAGGTCGATGCCGTTCAGAATGCCGGTCAAATCCCCCTGCCGCGCCTGCAGGATCCCCTCCAGTCCCATGCCGAACTCCGGCAGCATCAATTCGCGGGCATAGGTCGGGCTGACCGTGGTGATCTTGTCGCTGAACGCGATGCCGGCCTTCAGGAAGCCGAGCTTGCCGAAATATTCCATGCCCTCTGATGTGAAAAGATCGGTCTTCAGATCGAGGGCCGAGCAGATCGAGGGCGGAAACAGTCCCTGAAAGGCGATGTTGTGGATTGTCAGAACACAAGGCGGCGCCGGTGCCATCAGCCATTCGCAGATAGGCAGGCACCAGGCCTGCCTGCCAATCATGCACATGCACCAGATCGGGCGCCCAGCCTGCGACGCCCTCTTGCGCCACCTTCGCGCCGACCTGTGACAGCGCGCCAAAACGCAGATGGTTGTCCGGCCAGTCACTGCCCATCGCTGTTCGAGGTAGATGTTGCCGGGCCGGTCATAGAGATGCGGCGCGTCGAGCAACAGCAGGTCCAAGCCCTCGGCCTGGACCGAGACCAGCCGCGCCGGACCGCCATGCAGATTGCCGAATTCCAGGACCGGCTTTGCGTCCTTCAACAAGGCCGCCAAGCGCGCGGATAGGCGGGCAGCAGAACCTTGACGGCGACACCCGCGCCGGCCAGCGTTTTCGGCACCGCGCCGATCACATCGGCCAGCCCGCCCGTCTTGACGAAGGGCGCGCATTCGGAGGCGACGAAAAGAACCTTCATACCGTCAGTCCAGCTTGTCGATCATCGGCTGGGTGATCAGGCAAATGCCGCCTTCGGTCCGCCGAAACCGCTTGGCGTCCAGCTCGGGATCTTCGCCTACCACCAGGCCCTCGGGGATCCTGACACCTCGGTCGATCACGACATTGGTCAGCCGCGCATTGCGTCCGATATCGGCATAGGGCATGGCCACCACCCCGTCGAGGCTTGAAAAGGAATGCGTCCGAACGCCGGTGAACAACAGGCACCGGTTCAGCTGAGAGCCCGATATGATGCACCCGCCCGACACCATTGACGACAGCGCCAGCCCGCGTCGACCTTCTTCGTTGTGGATGAACTTCGCCGGCGCGGTCAGCTCTGAATAGGTCCAGATCGGCCAGCTGTTGTCGTAGAGGTCGAGCTCGGGCGTGAAATCGGTCAGGTCGATATTGGCCTGCCAGAAGGCATCGACCGTGCCGACGTCGCGCCAGTAGGGCTCCTTTTCCAGCCCGCTGCGCACACAGGACCGGCTGAAGGGATGGGCGATCGCCTTGCCGTTCTTGACGATGTCCGGGATGATATCCTTGCCGAAATCATGGCTCGAATTCGGGATCCTGCGCATCCTTCGCGCAGCAACTCGAACAGATAGTCCGTCTCGAAGACGTAGATGCCCATGCTGGCCAGTGCCTGATCCGGATGGCCGGGCATGGCGGGCGGATCGGCGGGCTTCTCGACGAAATCGAGGATGCGGTCGTTTTCGTCGACCTTCATCACGCCGAAGCGCGCTGGCCTCCTGCCGCGGGACTTCGATGCAGCCGACCGTGACGTCGGCGCCGCTATCCACATGATGCTGGATCATCAGCGAATAGTCCTGCTTGTAGATATGATCGCCGGCCAGAATGATGATGTATTTCGGGCCGTAGCTCTCGATGATGTCGATGTTCTGGGTCACCGCATCGGCGGTGCCGTTGATACCAGTTCTCTTCATCCAGCCGCTGCGATGCCGGCAGGATATCCAGCGACTCGTTGCGTTCGGCGCGAAAGAAGCTCCAGCCGCGCTGCAGATGGCGGATCAGGCTGTGCGCCTTGTATTGCGTCGCCACGCCAATGCGGCGGATGCCGGAATTGACCGCATTGGACAGCGCAAAGTCGATGATCCGGCTCTTGCCGCCGAAATAGACCGCGGGCTTGGCGCGCTTGTCGGTCAGTTCCATCAATCGGCTGCCGCGTCCTCCGGCCAGAACAAACGCCATGGTTTGCTGGGCCAGCCTTTCCGGTTGCTGGTCCATGTGCAGTTCCTCCCTGTTATATTACGGTGCCGATTGCCCGGACGAGCGATCAAGCTCAAAGAATAGCGTCGAAAGCGGCGGCAAGGTGATCGTCGATCGAATGCGCCCGCCCCGAGGCGGCAACCTGCTGGCTGGTCGCCCCGCCCAGATTGCCGCGACCCTGCCCGCCATAATGTTCGGAATCCGTGTTCAGCCTTTCGATCCAGCGCCCCGCTTCGGGCACGCCGATCCGGCGGGCCCGGCGCTCGACCGGCGTGAAATTGGACACGATCAGCACCGGCGGGCTGTCCGCGGTCCCTTGGCGGATCCAGGCAAGAATGCTTTCGTCTCCGGCAGTCTCCTTCGATCCATTCGAAGCCGTCGGCCTTGCAGTCCAGCTCGTGAAGCGCAGGGGTCTCTGCATAAAGCGCGTTCAGATCGCGGACCAGCGATTGCATACCGCGGTGCCAGTCGTGATCCAGCAGATGCCAGTCGAGGCTGCCGTCATGGTTCCATTCGGTGCCTTGGGCGAATTCATTGCCCATGAACAAGAGCTTCTTGCCCGGATGCCCCCACATGAAGCCGTAGTAGGCGCGCAGGTTGGCGAACTTCTCGGCCCCCGTCGCCCGGCATCTTGGACAGGATCGAACCCTTGCCGTGCACCACCTCGTCATGGCTGAGCGGCAGGATGAAGTTCTCGGAGAATGCGTAATGCAGGCCGAAGGTCATCTTGTGGTGATGGTATTTGCGGTGGATCGGATCCTCGGCCATGTACGACAAGGTGTCGTTCATCCAGCCCATGTTCCACTTGAAGCCAAATCCCAGACCGCCGGTGATCGGTCGGTGCGCGACACGCCGGGAAAGGCGGTGGATTCCTCGGCCATCGTCATGATGCCGGGCATGTCGCGCATAGACCGCCTCGTTCATGTGTTGCAGAAAGGCGATCGCCTCCAGGTTTTCGCGGCCGCCGTGAATGTTCGGCACCCATTCGCCTTCTTTGCGCGAATAATCGCGGTAAAGCATCGAGGCGACGGCATCGACGCGCAACCCGTCGACGTGATGTTCGCGCAGCCAGTAGATGCGCATTGGCGATCAGGTAATTGGCAACCTCGCGGCGCCCGTAATTGTAGACCAGCGTGTTCCAGTCCGGATGAAATCCTTCCTTGCGGTCGGCATGTTCATAAAGCGCGGTCCCGTCGAACAGGCCCAGCCCGTGTTCGATCTTCCGGGAAATGGCCCGGGCACCCAGTCCAGGATCAGGCCGATATCAGCGGCATGGCAGGCCTCGACAAAGCGCGCGGAATTCCTCCGGCGTGCCGTGGCGGATGGTCGGCGCGAACAGACCGATCGGCTGATAGCCCCAGGATCCGTCGAACGGAAACTCGGAAATCGGCATCAGCTCGATATGGGTGAAGCCCATGTCCTTGACGTAAGAGACCAGCTGTTCGGCATGTTCAGCGTAGGACAGCGGCCGGTTACCTTCGTCCGGCACCCGCCGCCAGGATCCCAGATGCACTTCGTAGATCGAGATCGGCTTGTCGATCCGTTGCAAGGCCGCGCGTCGCGACATCCAGCCGCCATCGGTCCAGTCATGCCCCTCAAGCCGGCGCACGACCGACGCTGTCTTGGGCGGATGCTCCGCGCCAAATCCGACCGGATCGGCCTTTTGCGGCAGCAGATGGCCGTGCCCGTCCAGCAATTCGTACTTGTAGGGCTCACCCTCGCCGATGCCGGGGATGAAAATCTCCCACACACCGGTCTGCCCGCGGCGGCGCATCAGATGCCGCCGACCGTCCCAGCCGTTGAAATCCCCCACAACGGACACCCGGCTGGCGTTCGGAGCCCAGACCGCGAAATGCGTGCCGTCCACACCCTCGTGCTGGATGACGTGCGCCCCAAGGACTTCCCAAAGGCGGCGATGCGCGCCTTCTCCGATCAGATATTCGTCCAGCTCGCCCAGCACCGGGCCAAAGCGATAGGGGTCATCCGTCGTCCAGCTGTCGCTGCCACGCGTCATCCGCAGCCGATAGTCAAACCGCTTCTTGCGCCGACCCATAGGCCCGAAAAACAGGCCCGCCGCCCCGTCGACCGGATCCAGCGCCGCAACATTGCGACCGGTTTTCGCGTCAAGCACCTCGACGCTTTCCGCCCCTGGCTGAAATGCGCAAACAACCAGCTTGCCGTCACGTGCATGCATCCCTAGCCGCCCGAACGGATCATGGTGGCGCCCTGAAACGATAGCCTTTGCGTCTTCCGGACTAATCAAGCTTCCCTGTCCCTTCAAACGACCAGTTGTTGTGTTTCGACCTTCAACCGTCGCCAATGGGTTTCGTATCCCAGATCTCGCGGGCGTAACCCGCGATTGTTCGGTCAGACGAAAACCAGCCGACCCTTGCCGTGTTCAAAATCGCCATACGGGTCCAGCCATCGGTGTCCCGGTAGGCCGCGTCTGCCGATCGCTGAGTCTCAAAGTAGCTGTCAAAATCGCAAGTGACGAGGAAATAGTCATGCTCGTAAAGCCGCTTCACCAGCCCACCATAACGCCCGGCCTCGTCTGGCGAGAACTCCCCGCGCACGATCTGGTCCAGCACACGAGAAAGCCGGGGGCTGGCCTCGATGGCCTTGCGCGCGAAATCCGGTTCCGCCCGGCGCGCAACAACCTCGGCTGCGGTCATGCCGAACAGAAAGAAGTTTTCCGCCCCGACATGGTCCCTGATCTCGACATTGGCGCCGTCGAGCGTGCCGATGGTCGGCGCGCCATTCAGCGCGAATTTCATGTTGCCGGTGCCCGACGCCTCTTTGCCGGCGGTCGAGATCTGTTCCGAAAGGTCCGACGCAGGGATCAGCACCTCGGCCATCGTGACGTTGTAGTTCTCGGGGTAGACAACCTGCAGCAGGTGTTTGGTGGTCGGGTCAGCATTGATAACGTGGGCGACGTCGTTGATCAGATGAATGATCTCCTTTGCCACGACATAGCCCGGCGCTGCCTTGCCACCGAAGATCTTCAGGCGCGGCGTCCAGTCGGCTGACGGGTTGTCGCGCATGTCGTTCCAAAGCGCCACGGTTTCCAGTATGTTCATCAACTGGCGCTTGTACTCGTGAATGCGCTTGATCTGGACGTCGAACATCGCAGAAGTGTCTATCGCCGCGCCGTTCCGGGCCTGCAGCCAGGTCGCCAGGCGTTCCTTGTTCTGGTGTTTCGCGGCTCGGAAAGCCTGTTGAAAACCGCGATCATCCGCGTGTGCCTGCAAATCTTGCAGCCGTTCCAGATCGTCTTGCCAGCCGGCGCCAATCGTCTGCGTGATCAGATCGCGCAACGGTGGGTTCGATGAATGCAGCCAGCGGCGCGGGGTGATCCCGTTGGTCTGGTTGACGATCCGCTCGGGGTAGGCCCGATGCAGGTCGGAAAAGACCGTTTCCTTGACCAGATCGGTATGCAGCGCCGACACGCCATTGACGCGATGCGCCATGACGAAGGCCAACTCTCCCATCTTGACCGAACCGTCCTGCAGGATCCTGACATCGCTGCCGCTGGCGGCAAGATGCGCCTTTTCGATCCGGGCAATGATCTGGTGGTGTCGTGGCAAAATGCGCCGGAACAGACCCTCGGGCCATTGCTCCAATGCCTCCGGCAACAGGGTGTGGTTGGTGTAGCCCAGACACGCCCGCGCGATCCCGATGGCGTCGTCTATTCCGATGCCATGGGTGTCGGTCAACAACCGAACCAGTTCGGGTCCAGCTATCGCCGGATGGGTGTCGTTCAGCTGAATCGCGACATGGCTGGACAGGTCGCGCAGATCGTGACCCTCGGACTGGAACCGGCGCAGCAGGTCCTGGATCGAGGCCGAAGTGAAGAAGTACTCCTGCTTCAGCCGCAGTTCCTTGCCGGTGTCGGTCGTGTCATCGGGGTAGAGCACGCGAGAGATCGTGCGGGCCAGCGCCTCTGGCTCGGTCGCGGCCAGATATTCACCGCGGTTGAAGCTGGCCAGATCGAAAATCCGCGTCGGCTTTGCCGCCCAAAGGCGCAAGGTATTGGCCCATTTCGCCTGCCAGCCGACAATTGGTGTATCATAGGCCAAGGCAATCACGGTTTCAGCCGGCTCCCATCGCGCGCCGTCCGGATCCGCGACAACCTGCCCGCCGAAGCCGATGGTAAAGCTGACCTCGGGCCGCTCAAACTCCCAAGCATGTCGCTGTGCAAGCCAGCTTTCTGCGGTTTCGACCTGCCGACCATCCTCGAAATGCTGCTCGAACAACCCGTGCTCGTAGCGGATGCCGTAGCCATAGGCCGGAATGCCGAGGGTTGAGAGGCTGTCCAGAAAGCAAGCCGCCAACCGACCAAGTCCGCCATTGCCCAGCGCGGCATCGGGTTCGTTGGCAACAACGGCGGCATAGTCTTGACCGAACGAGGCCATGGTTTCGCGCGCCACATCCTCGACCCCGAGATTTACGGCCACATCCTCGATCAAGCGACCGATCAGGAATTCCATCGACAGGTAGTAGACCCGCTTACCCTTCTGCTCGTATGTGCGCCGCGTGCTGGCGAACCACGGATCGACGACAAGATCACGCAAAGCCAAAGACAAGGCCATCCGCCAGTCATAAAGCGTGGCGTGGCTTTTGTCCTTGCCTAGTGAATAGGTCAGATGGCGGGACACCGCAGCGCGCATGGCTTTGGTTTCAATCGAACTTGGCATATCTTTTGGCATAAGGAATCGCTTGGGTTGCAGGGCAGAGAAGCCGCAAGTTAGCGCAAACATCCGCTGCCCGCCAGCGAAAGTCCTTTGTCCGGGGTCCACCTGTTGCAAGATGGACATGCAGCCAGACGCCGCCCCAGCAGCCGCCAGACATGATCTGCAATTGGCAGGGCCCTCGCGGACCCTGCCAATGCCAACTTATTTGACCAATTCGGTCCAGATCGCAGTATAAAGTTCGGTTGCGCTTTGCGGACAGGTCGGCAGGAACCGACCGGCATCCACGAATTCCGCCGGGATCACGATCTCGGGCGCGGTCTTCATTTCCTCGGGCATGAATTCGCCGGACCCGGCAATACCGTTGGCATAGCGCGCGAAGCTGGAAATCATCGCGGCGTTTTCCGGAACCATGATGAAGTCGAGGAACTTGTAGGCCTCATCGACATTCTGCGCATCGGCCAGCAGGCCAACCGAGTCCATCCACAGCGGGTATCCCTCTTTCGGATAGCCATAGACCACGTCGGGGTTGTTCAGCCGCGCCCGCATGGTCGAGCCGTTCCAGTTCACCGTTGCCACCAGATCGTTCGACGACAGCTTGTCGGTGGTGCCGTAATCCATCGAAATCCAGCTGGGCTTGGCGGCCATCAGTTTGTCGCGGACCTGTTTCAGCACCTCAAGATCCTCGGTGCAGGCCTCGCCGCCGACGCTGAAGATCGTCAGCGCGATGACATCGTTCATCTCGGGAACGACATTGACCTTGCCGACGAGTTCTTCCGGCGGGTTCAGGAAGATGTCAGAGGTGTTGGGATCGCCGCCATAGACAGAGGTATTGACCGCAACGCCGGTCGTGCCCCACTGCCACGGGATCGTGTATTTGCGGCCCTGGTCCCAGGCGACGTCCACCCATTCCGGGGCGATATTGCCGATATTGGACAGCCGCGAATGATCAAGCTCGGCCAACAGGCCCTTTTCGACAAAGACCGGCACGTAATTGGCCGACGGCACCACCAGATCGAACCCCGATCCGCCAGCTTCGATCTTGGCCAGAGCGGTGGTGTTGCTGTCATAATCGGTGATGGTAACGCTGATGCCGGTTTCGGCGGTGAATTTCTCGATCATTTCGGGGCTGGTGTAGTTGCCCCAGTTGTAAAGGTTCAGTTGCCCCTCGGCCTGCGCCATCAGCGCGCTGCCCATCAGGGCGGTGGTTGCAAACAGTAGCTTTTTCATCGAACTCTCCTTGGTTGGGATTGGGCGCGGGTTCAGTCCCGCTTTCTTGGTGATCAGGAAAAACGCGGTCAGGATCAGCACCGTCAGCGCCAGCAGTACGGTAGAGATCGCATTGACCTCGGGCGTCAGCGCGCGGCGCAACTGGCCCAGCATGTAGGTGGGCAGCGTGTCCTGCCCTGCGGATTTCACAAACTCGGTGATTATAACATCGTCAAGTGAGATGACGAAGGCCAGCATCGCCCCCGCCAACACGCCCGGCATCAGCAACGGCAGCGTCACATAGCGGAAGGTCTGCCAGGGTGTCGCGTAAAGATCGGCGGCAGCGGTTTCCATGGTGGTATCCATCCCCTCCAGCCGCGCCCGGATCGGCAGATAGGCAAACGGCACGCAGAACGCGGCATGGGCCAGGATCAGATAGCCAAGCCCGGTATAACCGGTCGCGATCTTGATTGAGGAAAAGAAGATCAGCAGGGCCACGGCGGTCACGATCTCTGGCACCATCAGCGGCTGGTTGATCAGCACATAGATCACTGTCTGCCCCTTGAACCGCCCGCGCCTTGTGGTGCCAAGCGCGGCCATCGTCGCCACGCTCGTGGAAATGACAGAAGCGAAGGCCGCAATGATGAAGGACCGCACAGCAGCGCCCTGCACCGCCTCGTTCTTGGCCGCCAGCACGTACCATTGCAGAGAAAAGCCGCCCCACATGTTGACCGAACTGGCCCCGTTGAACGAATAGATCACCAGCGTGACGATCGGCGCATAAAGCAGCACGAACGCCAGCACCGCGACGGTGGTGAACCCCGGCAGGGTCGTGACATCGAAGTTGCGCCGTTTAGCCATGCGCATCATCCCCCGACGAGATCCGGGTATAGATCAGCAAGGCCCCCAGCACGATCACCAGCAGCACCATCGACAGGGCCGCACCCAGCGGCCAGTTCTGCCCCTGCCCGAACTGCAACTCGATGAAATTGCCGATCATCATGTTCTTGCCACCGCCCAGCACGCGCGGCGTCACATAGGCACCAAGACTTGGAACGAACACCAGGATGCAACCCGCCACGATGCCCGGCTTGATGATCGGAATGATCACCCGGCGCAGGATCTGCCAGCGCGAGGCATAAAGGTCGTAGCCGGCCTCGATCAGCTTGAAATCGAACCGGTCGATGGCGGCGAAAAGCGGCAGCACCATCAGCGGCAGATAGACATAGGCCATGCCGATCAGCACGGCGGTATCGGTATACAGGATCTGGATCGGCTCGGCGATCAGACCAAGGTTGATCAGCGCGGTGTTCAACAGGCCCTGATTGCGGATCACTTCCATGATCGCGAAGGTGCGGATCAGCAGGTTGGTCCAGAACGGAATGGTGATCAGGAACAACCAGATCGCCCGCGCCTTGGGCGGTCGCGTCGCGATGAACCATGCGGTCGGCAGGCCCAGCGCGAAGGTGATCAGCGTGGTCGCCAACGACAGCTTGGCCGAGCGCCAGAAGATCGACAGGTTCGCGTCCGCCAGACTGACCGTGCCGTCGAAAATGTCCTTCTCGAACAGGACGCGAAACCAGGCCTCGCCCGACAGGATCCAGCGCACACCCGAAT